>JBFIER010000013.1:0-105141 GCA_041603255.1 Oceanococcaceae bacterium
CCGCCGGGCACCGCTGGTGCGAATGGGGGCAAACGGACAGGAGTCCGTTTGAGGGTCTTCACGACAGGACGTCGTGTAGACCCGACCCCACCGAGTACCAGCGGGGACCGGGTACCGCGCAGCGGCGGGGCTACAGGCCCGGTTGCCGCCCCGGACAGCGGACCCCACACATCGTTGCGCCCGACTTCAGGCCCTTGACTCCCGATGTTCCCGCTAATCCGCGATGAGCCATAAAAAAGGCCCGGATAAACCGGGCCTTTTTCGTTGCTTCATGAATTAACGTTTGGCGCGCTTGGCGACCTTGTTCGGGTCGAAGTGCTTCTCGTTGAATTCTTCGGTGAAGTCGTTCGGAGCGTCTTCGTTGATCATGGCCGTCGCGAAATACGTACGCGACTGCAGGTCGTAAATCAACTCGGGCACGGTGGAGCAGGTCAGCATCGTGTCTACGCAAGCCAGGTGGCCTTCCTGGAATTTGTAGAACTGGTCACGGTGATCGTAGTTATCCAGCATCGTGGCCGTCCACGTATCTTCATCGAAGTAGATGACTTTCTTCTTGAAGGTGTGGCGCACTTCCGGCTTGTTGTTGGCCTCAACAATCCACATGCGATGCATTTCGTATCGCGGCAGGTCCTGGTTGATGTGGCGACCTTGCAGGATGTCCGTGTACTTGAGCTGGTTCGAGTTGATGGCCAAGCTGTTGTACGGGGTGATCATGACTTTGCGGCCGATCAGCTTCCAGTTATAGCGATCCAGCTTGCCGTTGATCATGTCCACCTGGTCATAGAACTGCTGACCGTCCGTACCTTCGTATGGGTTGTCGTAACCCACCGAAGGGGCGCGGCGAATACGACGCAGACCCGGGTTGTACAGCCACGCGGAACGGTAGTCCGCATGTTCCCACGCCAACAGCAACTGACCAGCAATACGCGGTGGCGCCGTAGTCGTGGAGAGATACCACAGGAAGATATCGTCCGGACCATTCATGGTTCCCGGCTCGCTGATATTGGCGTACTTGAACTTCACTTCCTCGACGATCTTGGTCAACTGGAAGCTACCGTTGTCCTGCACGATGGCCTGGTTGTTGTAACGGGTGACGTTTTCACCACGCCATTTCAGGCGGTGGTTCCACCAGGGGTGAGCGCCACTGGTCGGAATGGGGAATGGAAAGCCCAACGTCGCGTTGCGGATCTTGTCCGGGTCTCCGCCTTCCAGCGTCGCCCGTGATGCATTGGCGATGGTGGCTTCGTAGATGGCCTTGGGCCAGGCCGCATCACGGTGGCTCGGGTACACGTTCATCTTGTAGGTGTCATAACGCTCGAGCATGCGTTTATGACCTTCAGACAGCATGTCTGCGTACTGCGCCATGTTGGCCTGGGTAATCGTAAACAAGGGCTTTTCGTTGGCAAACCGGTCTTCAATCCAACGCGGTTCCTTGATCAGCTCTTCACCATTGGGGGTATAAGGTGTCCACTCCGGCACTTTGCCGTCCGCGGTTCCGGCCCGGATGGCGCCGAGTGGGGTGTATTCGGTACCTTCAATACCCAGCTTGGCAATTTCATCTGCCGGGGGCTGGGCCCACGCGGACCCCGCGCTGGTAATGAGCGCTGCGGCGAGCAAGCGGCGAATTATCATGACGTCTCCTAAAGTAACGGCCTGACCTCGCGTAAAAAGCGAGGCGTGTCTGGATCAATTATGGCACGAACCGGTTGGCCGGCTGGCGTGAGCGGGATGATTTATAGCAACAGCCGACGTATGTCACTTAGTAATGCGCCGAGTCTGGTGGTAAATCGAGCGGCGGCAGCGCCATCGATAACGCGATGGTCGTAGGACAGGCTCAGCGGCACCATCAGCCGAGGTTGAAAAGCTGATCCATCCCATACGGGCTGCATGCTGGCGCGGGACACGCCCAGTATGGCGACCTCGGGGCTATTCACAATTGGCGTGAAATATTCACCGCCGATTCCGCCCAGGCTGGAGATTGAAAAGCAGCCACCTTGCATATCGCCCGGCGCTAGTTTGCCGTCGCGGGCTTTGGCGGCGAGCGCCGCGCACTCTTCCGCCAGGACCCCGATGCTTTTTTTGTCGACGTCGCGAATCACCGGCACCACCAGCCCATTTTCCGTATCCGCGGCAAAACCGATATTGACGTAGCTGCGACGAATCAAGGCGTCGCCTTCCGGTGTCATCGCGCTGTTGAAGTCCGGGTACTCCCGCAGCAATTGCGCGCAGGCCTTCATGATGAACGGCAGCACGGTCAGCTTGGGGCCCTGCGCGCGTTGATTTTCGGCTTTGCGAAAAGCTTCCAACTCGGTGATATCCGCCGTGTCACATTGGGTGACATGCGGAACATGCAACCAGCATCGATGCAGGTGCGCCGCGGAGAGCTTGCGAATGCGCGGCAAGTCGATTTTTTCAACCGCACCGTATTTGCTGTAGTCCACCTGCGGCGCTGCCGGCAACCCGCTACCGCCGTTGCCGCCGCCGTTTTTCAGTCGACCTTTGACGAACTCCTGCACATCCTCACGAATGATGCGCCCTTTGCGACCCGTCCCGGTGACCTGAGCCAAGTCGACCCCGATTTCCCGGGCGAACCGGCGAATGGACGGACTCGCGTAGGGAATCTGGTCCGTTTCCGACATTCGGGGCACAGGCGGGGTCGACGCATTCGGTGCCGTTTGTGGTGCTGGCGACGACGCCTCCCTGGGGGCCTGCTCAACCTGTTTGGGCTCGGGGGTCGGCTCGGGTGTCGACTCAGAGGCAGCATCTTCTGCTTTGGGTTTCTCCGCTTCGGCCGGTTTTTCTTCGCTGGGATCAGCTGCGGGTTCGAATTCTCCGAGCAGATCACCTTGGCCGACTTCGTCACCCACCTTCATGTGTATGGCGGTGATCTTTCCCGCCTGGGGCGCCGGCACTTCCATGGTGGCCTTGTCGGACTCGAGCACCACCAACGGGTCTTCGGGCGCAACTTCGTCACCCACGCTGACCAAGATCTCGATCACCGGAACCTTGTCGAAGTCACCAATATCGGGGATACGAATTTCCATGGGGTGATTGTCCTTGTCCTAGTTCAGCCGCGGGTTTTTATGGTTGGCATCGATACCGTAGGTCTTCCGCGCCTTGGTGAGATCCGCTGCCGATTTGGCGCCGGACTGAACCAAGGCCCGCAATGCCGTTACGGTGATCCAGCGGCGATCCACCTCGAAGAAGTCACGCAAGGCTTCACGGGTATCGGACCGCCCGAAGCCATCGGTGCCCAGCGTGTAATAGTCTGCGGGGACAAATGCCCGGATCATTTCCGGCCATGCCTTCACGTAATCGCTGGCGGCGATTACCGGCCCGGAACGCTTCCCAAGACATTGTTCGACATAGGGTTTGTCAGATTTCGCCCCGGTCAGCGTGGCGCGCTCGCAATCCTGGCCATCGCGGGCCAACATCGTGAAGCTGGGTGCTGCCCACACATCGACGGTGCATTTCCACTCGGTTTCGAGCATCTCCTTCGCCGCGAGAATCTCCCGGAAGATCGCGCCGCAACCGATCAGACGCACGTGGGCTTTTCCAGGACGTTTGGCCAGATCAAACGGGTACAGACCGCGAATGATTCCGTCCTCCACGCCTTTGGGCAGCGGGGGATGCGCGTAGTTTTCGTTTTCGAGCGTGAGGTAGTAGTAGTGGTCCTCGTTGTCCACGTACATGGCCTGCATACCGCGCTGAACGATGACCGCAATTTCGTAGGCAAAGGTCGCGTCGTAGGGATGGCAGTTCGGTACCGTGGCGGCCGTGATATGGCTATGTCCGTCCTCATGTTGCAGACCCTCGCCATTCAGGGTTGTCCGACCCGCCGTCCCACCCAGCAAGAAACCACGCGCACGCATGTCACCGGCAGCCCAGGCCAGGTCTCCGACCCGTTGGAAACCGAACATCGAATAGAAAATGTAGAACGGAATCAACGGCACACAATGGTTCGCGTAACTGGTAGCTGCCGCAATCCAGGAGCTCATGGCCCCGGCTTCGGTGATACCTTCCTCCAGAATCTGCCCTTTGATGTCTTCGCGATAAAAAGCCAGCTGCTCGGAATCTTCCGGCTCATAGCGTTGGCCTACCGGCGAATAGATGCCCAGCTGGCGGAACATGCCTTCCATGCCAAAGGTACGTGCTTCGTCGGGAACAATGGGCACAATTCGTTTACCGATGTTCTTGTCGCGCACCAGCGCCTGGAGCAGACGCACGAACGCCATCGTGGTGGAGATTTCCCGCTCGCCTGTGCCCTCAAGCAGGGTTTTAAAGGCCTCCAACGGCGGTATTTCCAGCGGATCGCACTTGCCGTGACGCTGCGGCAGGAATCCGCCCAATTCCTCACGACGCGCCCTTAAGTACTGAATTTCCGGGGAGTCGTCGGGCGGACGGTAGAACGGCGCTTCACCGATGCGCTCGTCCGAGATCGGAATATCAAAGCGATCACGGAACTCGCGCAGGGCTTTTTCACCCATTTTCTTTTGCTGGTGGGTGATGTTTTGACCTTCTCCGGCTTCACCCATGCCGTAGCCCTTCACGGTCTTCGCCAGGATGACGGTGGGCCGGCCATCGGCATTATTCACGGCACGATGGTAGGCCGCGTACACCTTGTGCGGATCATGGCCACCACGATTCAAACGGCTGACGTCATCATCGGACATCCGCTCAACCATGCGTGCGGTTTCCGGATACTTGCCAAAGAATTTTTCGCGCGTATAAGCGCCGCCGTGGGCTTTGTAGGATTGATATTCCCCGTCCAGGGTCTCATCCATCAGCTGCTGCAGCTTGCCTTCGCTGTCCGCCGCCAGCAAAGGATCCCACGCCGCGCCCCACACCACCTTGATCACATTCCAGCCGGCGCCGCGGAAGACGCCCTCGAGTTCCTGAATGATCTTGCCGTCGCCACGAACCGGCCCGTCCAGGCGTTGCAAGTTGCAGTTGACAACAAAGATCAGGTTGTCGAGTTTCTCGCGCGCCGCGATATCGATTGCACCCAGTGATTCCGGCTCGTCCATTTCCCCGTCGCCGCAATAGCACCAGACTTTACGGTTCTTTCGGTCGTCCAGTTCGCGGTTCTGCAGGTATTTCATCAAGCGTGCCTGGTAGATCGACATGATCGGTCCCAGGCCCATGCTGACGGTTGCGAATTGCCAGAAATCGGGCATCAACCACGGGTGCGGATAAGAAGACAGGCCCGGCGCGGATGCCTCGCGGCGGAATCGACGCAGATCGTCTTCACTCAACCGCCCTTCGAGATAGGCACGCGAATAGATCCCGGGTGCGCAATGACCTTGGATATAGACCAGGTCGGCACCGTCGGGGTGATCCGGTCCATGGAAAAAGTGATTGAAGCCCACATCGTACAAAGTTGCCGCCGAGGCAAAGCTGGCAATGTGCCCCCCCAAGCCGTCGTGTTCACGGTTGGCCGTGATCACGGTTGCCATCGCGTTCCATCGCACCAGCGAACGAATTTTCCATTCCAGGGCATGGTCGCCCGGCGAACGCGCTTCCGCGTGCGCGGGAATGGTGTTGCAGTACGCCGTGTTGGGCTGAAACGGGATGTACGCCCCGGAGCGACGGGATTTTTCGATCAGTCGTTCCAGCAACCAGTGCGCGCGCTCGGGCCCCTCACGGTTGATTACCGCTTCCAGAGCTTCAAGCCATTCCCGGGTCTCCTCGGGGTCCTTGTCGTGCAGTGCGTCTTCGCTCATGACCGGCCCAACTGTTGTGGTTGCCTTCAGTCTAGCTTGACCGACAGGTGTGGGTCATGAGGCCGTCTACTATTTGCCTATACAGAATGAGGAGAAAATTTTTCCCAGCAAATCTTCGGTGGTACTTTCACCGGTAATCCTGCCGAGCGACTCCTGGCCCAGCCTCAGCTCTTCGGCAGCGAGTTCCAGTGTGGCGACATTTGTCATGTGGCGCAGGGAATGATCCACGTGGAACATTGCATCCTGCAACGCATCCACATGACGCTGGCGCGCCGAGAAGGCCGTTTGCTGAAGCGGCTGCCCCACCAAAGCTTCGACCAAAAGCTCAAGCCCCGCACCGGTTTTTGCGGAGATGCGGATGCTGTCGCCCTCCTGGCCCGCGGGCATATTTTCGAGGTCGGTTTTGTTGCGAACCCGCAGCACCCGGTCCTGCCACTGCGGTGGGAGGTCAATCACCGGGGTATCCGGTGCTTCCAGCACCAGGATACGGTCCGCACTTTGCGCCGCATCGCGTGCGCGTTTCATGCCTTCCCGCTCGATGGGATCATCGGATGATTCGCGTAAACCCGCAGTATCCACCAGTCGAATCGGCACGCCATTCAGGGTCAAGTGCTCCCCCAGCACATCGCGTGTGGTTCCGGCGATATCACTGACAATCGCGACTTCCCGACGAGCCAGAGCATTCAGCAGGGTGGACTTCCCGGCATTTGGCGCTCCGACAATCAGCACGGTCAAACCCTGCGTCAGGCGCACACCGTTTTGTGCATCCGCCACCAGTGCCTGTAATCGGGCTCGCGTCGTTTCCAGTTGCTCGCGCCAAGGCCGCAGCTGCAACTCACCGATGTCTTCATCCGGAAAATCCAGCCAGGCTTCGATCAGCGAACGCTGGCTCAGCAGATCGTCAGCCAGTTCCATACATTGCTGGGAGAAAACACCCTGCAGGCTATGCTGTGCCGCGCGCGCCGCGTCCGCGCTCTCCGCGGCGATCAGGTCCGCGACGGCTTCGGCCTGGGCCAGATCGAGTTTCCCGTTTTCGTAGGCGCGACGGCTGAATTCCCCGGGCTCGGCCAGCCTCGCACCCAATTGCCGACACCGCCGTAGCACCGCATCCAGGACAAACGCACTGCCATGCAACTGCAGCTCCGCGGAGTTCTCACCGGTATAGCTTGCCGGCCCGGGAAAACCCAGCAACAAGCCCTCATCGATGATTTCACCGTCCGCGGCATACACCTTGACCAGGGTTGCCTGACGCGCCGCTGGCGGCCTCGAGCGCCGACACAGCGCCTGCGCAATGTTCAGGGCCTCGGGGCCACTCAAACGCACGATACCCACCGCCGCCGCGGCGCGCCCGGTTGCAATGGCAGCGATGGTATCGTTGGACACGTCAGGGTTGGGCGTAGGCCCGCTGGCTACCTACGACTCAGGCCTCTTCGGCCTCAAGTCGCTTGGTGATCACCCACTGCTGCACGATGCCGATCACATTCGACACAAACCAGTACAAGACCAAGCCGCTGGGGAAGAAGGTGAAAAAGATACCCAACGCCACCGGCATGATGTTCATGATCTTCTGCTGCATCGGCTCCATCGTCGCCGCCTGACCAGAGATTTTCTGCTGCAGGAACATGGAGATACCGAACAAAATCGGCAGGACGTAGTACGGGTCCGGGGCGGAAAGGTTGTTCAGCCAGAGCACGAACTCGGCCTGCCGAAGTTCAACCGATTCCAGGAGCACCCAGTACAGTGCAATGAATACCGGGAACTGAACCAACATTGGCCAACAACCGGCAAGCGGGTTGAAACCCTCTTTCTTGTACAGATCCATCATCGCCTGGTGCAGACGCTGCTGATCGTCGGAATAGCGTTCTTTGAGCTGCTGAATTCGCGGGGCGAATTTCTTCATCCGCGCCATGGACTTGTACTGGGCTTCGGAGAGCTTGAAGAACAACGCTTTGATCAGCAGCGTGATCAGGATGATGGACCAACCCCAGTTGCCCACCAGACCATGAATTTTGGCCATGACCCAGAACAACGGTTCGGAAATGGGCGTTAGCAGCCCGTAATCAATCGTCAGTTCCAAGCCCGGCGCGATGTTGCCGAGCTTGTTCTGCAGTTTCGGCCCCATGTACAGCCGTACGCTGTGTTCCACACTGGCGCCGGCGGCGACAGTCAGCGGTTCGGCAACATACTCTGTGAGGAAGGCGTCATCCTTGACCGCGCTCGGGCGCGAGAAGAAGCGGTTGTTTTCCTGTTCCGGCGGCAGCACCGCTGCGATGAAGTAGTGCTCGATGATCGCAGTCCAGCCACCGATCTGGGTAATCGCCTGCGGCTCGTCACGCAGATCTTTCAGCGTGTGCTTGCGGAATTTATAGCGATCATCGTCGAGTTCGTAGGTCCCCACGCCGGTGTAGGTTTTGACGAACTGCGTTTCCGAGCGACTTTTGTGCATATCACGCACAAAACGCCAGTACGGGCTGGCTTCCCACGGCTCCTGCCCTTGGTTGACCAGCGTTTGGCTGACCTCGACCTCATATTTGCCACGGGCAAAATGGTAGGTCCGCTGCACCTGGCGGCCACCCGCATCGGTCCAGGTCAGGACGATGGGCAATTGCTCCTGGCCAGCGCCCAGCTTGCGTTCCTGCGGGCCCGCGTAGTCCCAGCGCGTGGTGTGCAGCGGCGCCGGCCCGCTGGTGCTGACAATGCCGCTTTGGGCCACAAAGAACTGCTGCGGGTTGCTGCTCAGCAAGCTCAGCGGCTGGGAACCTTCCTCGATGGAAATGGGGTAGTTGAGCAAGCGCAACTGCTTGATATCACCGCCAAATCGGCTGATTCGCGCTTCCAGAACATCGGTTCGTACCCAGATGTCGTCGGGGGATTCCGCACTGACGATTTCCGGCCGATTTGGCAACGTGGTGTTCTTTTCTACAGGAACCACTGGCGGCGCATCGATCGCACCAGCAGTTGCTGCGGGGCTGTTGGCCTCCGTCATCGCTTCCGGCGCAGCGTCGAACGGCGACGCCGGACTGGTGTCCACGATGCTCTCTGTCGCTGGCTCAGATAGCTCCTTCCAATCCTGATAGATCAGCACACCGATCATGGCCAGTGCGGCGAGAAGAATCAGACGAAGTTGTTCCATCAGCAGGTCAATCCTGGGTGCAGCCACATGAGGTGGACGCGGTCTTGGTTGGGGGTACCGGGTCGAAGCCGCCGGGATAACCGGGATGGCAACGCACGACACGACGAAGCGCCAGCCAGCAACCACGAAACAAGCCATGCGTCTGCAAAGCTTCCGCGGCATAAGCCGAGCAGGAGGGATGGTAACGGCAACGCGGCCCCAGCAGGGGACTTATCAGCATTCTGTATAGCCGGATAAACAGCTGCAGAATCGCTATCAGCAAGCGCTCAGCGTAGCCCATGTCTTTTCCAGAGCACGTAGCAAACTGGCTTCGTCACGCATGCGATTGCGCTGGCTAAGGCTGAGAACCACATCTACGGCCGGTAACCGTGCCGCATTGTGGCGGAAGCTTTCCCGCATCAGACGTTTCACCCGGTTACGGTCCACGGCCCGACGCAATACTTTTTTGCTGATGGCCATGCCCATTCGCGCCGGATTAGACACGAAGTCGGTATCACGACGCGCGCACACCACGATGATGGGCCCGATGTAGTATCGCTTACCTGTTTTCCACACCCGACCGTGGTCCGCCGCAAGGCGAACCCGCTGGTCGGGGGTGAAACTCAGATTTGTTTGCTGGGACAATGCGCCCCGTCGAATCCGCAGGAATCGACTTACTTAACGGTCAGCTGATGACGGCCACGGGCACGACGGTTGGCCAGTACACGGCGACCACCTTTGGTGGCCATGCGGGCCCGAAAACCATGCGTACGCTTACGTTTGATCACGCTGGGTTGGAATGTGCGCTTCATGACATTAATAAATGTGAATAGAGAACCCCGCATTATAACTTCCAAATAACCGTAATCACAAGGGATGCAGGAGTTATCCACAAGGCGCACAATGTGCGGCCCCCGGGAACGAAGTCAGCAGCTTCGTGGCCCACTAGATCCGCAGAACCTTGACGGAAAGAATGAGTGTAATGACTGAAAACGCGTGGTCTCGGGTATTGCGCTGGCTTGATGGTCAACTGGACGAACTGGATATCGCAACCTGGCTGCAACCCGTACAGGCTGCCGAATCCGGGAATACCCTCCAGCTGTATACCCCGAACGATATCGTTCGAAATCGAATCCAGGAAAATTTCCTACCCGCCTTGGTTGAGGCCGCTCGGCAATCCAGTCAGGGCCGGCTGCAAAAGGTGGACGTTTTTACCGGTGATCCTCCATCCGCATCTGCCGACAAAGCGACGGATGCCGGTAGCCCTCGTGTCGCGTCGAAATCACGCTACGGTGGCAACTCACAGGTCATCGATGGACGCCAGACCTTTAACAACTACGTCCAGGGAAAGTCGAATCAGGTCGCCAAAGCGGCAGCCGAGCAGGTCGCCAACTCACCAGGGACCGCCTACAACCCCCTGCTGATCTGTGGCAATACCGGACTGGGTAAAACGCACCTCATGCGCAGCGTGGCCTACACCATCAGCCAGCAGCATCCGGGAACATCCATCACCTTGATTCCGGCCGAGAAATTTCTTGCCGATCTTGTCAGCGCTCTGCGCTATAACCGCACGGATGACTTCAAGAAGTTTTATCGGTCGCAACAGGCACTGTTGATCGACGATATCCAGTTCTTCGCCGACAAGCGCCAAACCCAGGAAGAATTCTTCTACACATTCAACGCCTTGCTGGATGAGGGTCGTCAGATCGTGATGACCTGTGATCGCTACCCACGGGAGCTCGACGGCCTGGACGAGCGCCTGAAAAACCGTTTTGCCGGTGGCATGAGCGTCTTCATTGAGCCCCCGGAGCTGGAAACACGAGCCGCCATCCTTCTCAGCAAGGCCGAGACCGAAGGGCTCGAGCTGAATGAAGACGTTGCATTCTTCATTGCCGAAAAGATCCGCTCCAATGTCCGCGAGCTGGAGGGAGCACTGCGCATGCTCAATGCTCAGTATCGACTGACCGGCGGGCCCATCACGGTGGATTTCGCTCGCACGGCGTTACGCCACATGCTGATGAGTCACGAACGGATGATCACCATCGAGGCCATCCAACGCCGTGTTGCCGAGTTTTACCAAATTCGCCGCGAAGACCTCAGCTCGAAAAAACGCACCAAGACGCTGACCCTGCCGCGGCATATCGCCATGTACTTGTGCAAGGAATTGACCTCACATAGCTACCCCGAGATCGCAACGGCCTTTGACAAACGCGATCACACAACCATCTTGCATGGCTGCCGCAAGATTACCGAGCTGCGGAGGACCGACAGTGCCATCGATAGCGACATCACCTCATTGGAAAGAGCTCTGAGTCCATGACGGTACAGCACCCCTGGCAAGCTGTGGATAAACTGTGGTCGTCAAATTCATCCACAGATACACACGGGTTATCCACAGTTTAGGACCCCACAGATTCCTCATTCAATTCGTGGCATAGTTACCCGCAAGTCCCTGTAAAGAAAGGCTGAAATCGGCTTTTCCACACTGTACACACCCCCTACAAACAACACAGTTACTAGGAAGAGACAAGGAACATTTTTATGAAATTCAGCTGCGAACGCGACGAACTGATAGGACCTCTTCAGACCGTCAACTCAGCAATTGAAAGACGTCAAACCATGGCCGTGTTGTCCAACGTGCTTGCACGTGTCGAGGGCAATCAACTGCACTTGACGGGTACGGATCTTGAACTTGAAGTTCAAACCCAATTGGATGTCAGCGGTGAAGCCGACGGTGTCATCACGATTCCTGCACGCAAGTTCAGTGATATCTGCAAAAGCCTGCCTGAAGGCGCTCGCATCGACTGCTCATTAGATGAACAACGACTCAATATCCGCAGCGGGCGCAGTAAATTCGTGTTGTCCTGCTTGGCGGCAGACGATTTCCCGACAACGGACGAAGTTGCCGATAGCACAGGCTTTGTCATTCCCGCTCCGGAATTACGCAAAGCCTTGAGTCGAACCCACTTCGCCATGGCTGTCGCGGATGTTCGTTTTTATCTCAACGGGATGTTGTGGGAAATTCACGCCGGAGGCCTGCGTTGTGTGGCAACCGATGCCCACCGGTTGGCACGCCACGACATCAATGTCGATTTGCCAGGGATATCTGGCAAACACCAGTTAATCGTTCCGCGTAAAGCGATCACCGAATTGATGCGCCTGGTACAGGAAGCCGGTGATAAACCCGTACAGATTCATTTCAACGAGCGGAACCTGCAAATCGATGTGGGCTCAACCCGATTTACAACGAAGCTGCTGGAAGGACGTTACCCCGATTACGAGCGTGTGATTCCTGGTCAGTGCGATTACTGGATTACCGGCGATACCGCAGCGTTGAAGAGTTCACTGCAGCGGGTATCAATTCTGTCGAACGAAAAATATCGGGGCGTTCGGCTGAAGTTGGCCAATGACACCATGACGATTCAGTCACACAACCCCGAGCATGAAGAAGCCGAAGAAGAAATTTCCATTGACTATGTTGGAGAAGAGCTCGCAATCGGGTTCAACGTTTCCTATCTGCTCGATGCACTCGGCGCCATTGACAACGAAAACTACAACTTGGGCTTAAGCGGCCCGGACGCCAGTGGCGTCGTCAAAGTGCCCGGACAAGACGAATCCGTTTTCGTCGTCATGCCCATGCGGTTGTAATTTGTGGATCGAAAAGCTCCAGCTCGAAAACTTTCGCTGCTTTGATGCTATCGAGCTGACATTTGGCCCGACGATCAACGTGATCTGCGGGCCAAATGGTTGCGGAAAAACATCACTTATTGAATCGGTTGCCCTGCTGCTGAACAAGCGCAGTTTTCGAACCAACCGTCGCTCGCAGCTGATTAACACAAGTGCAGAGGCTGCACTTGTGGTTTTGCATGCCCGTGACGAAACACGTCAGGAACGTCTCGCGGCAATCGTGAGCCGGAATGAGCTGCAGATGAAATGGGGAGATCAAGCCGACCCCGTACGCTCGGATCTGGTTCGCACGTTTCCGTCAGTGTTGCTCGAGCCACGGCATGGCGCGGACTTCTTTCATGACTCTGATGCACGCCGACGTTGGCTGGATGAAACGGTGTTTCACGTGGAACATCGTTTTTTACCCGTCTGGCAAAAGTTTCAGCGTGCGCTGGCGCAAAGGAATGCCGCAATTTCGATGGGGGCTGCTCAGATTCAGCAATTCACCTCCGTGTACATCGACTGCTCAGAAGAATTGCACGCCATTCGCGAACCTGCGTTTCAACGACTGAAAGCGGCGTTTGATGACATTCGCAACACACTTGATCACGGCGTGCTTGGCGGAATGACCTTGTCCTACCGTCGGGGCTGGAACGCGGATGAAGGATTGGCTGCGCATCTGGAGCGGACGCGTGATGGCGAGCGTCGGCGCGGTCACACACTGGCCGGCCCGCAGCGAGCCGATATCGTGCTGCAAACAACGGATGGCCAGGCGCGAGACTGGCTCTCCCGTGGTCAGCAAAAACTGGCCGTGTTGTGCTTCAAGCTCGCCCAGGTTTCGTTGCTTCAGCAGCGGGGACTGAAGCCCATAGTGCTGTGGGACGACTGGCAATCCGAGCTGTCGGAGAATACCCAGCTCACCGCGTTGCGCACGCTGCGACGCTTTGAATGCCAGGTCATCCTGACTACGCCACAGAATTCCTGGCCAGAACGCGAGGCCGTTCCCGACACCATGTTTCACGTGGAACATTCGGGTTGAAACATCGAAGGCGGTTGATCGGAGGAACTAGCGCAATAATCCGGCAAACCCTTGAAAGTGCTAAAATTCGACGTTTATCCGACCGAAACACGTATGACTAGCTCAGCGCCAAAGCCTTCTTCGGACTACGATTCAAATAGCATTCAGGTGCTGGAAGGTCTGGAGGCGGTTCGCAAGCGGCCGGGCATGTACATCGGCAATACGCAAGATGGCTCCGGACTGCACCACATGGTGTTTGAGGTCGTCGACAATTCCATTGATGAAGCACTGGCCGGCCACTGCAAAGGCGTCGAAGTCAGCATCAACGCCGATGGCAGCGTGACGGTTTCCGATGATGGCCGCGGTATCCCCGTGGACATGCACGAAAAAGAAGGCATCCCCGCTGCGGAACTGATCATGACCACCCTGCATGCAGGGGGCAAATTCGATTCCAATTCCTACAAAGTTTCCGGTGGTTTGCACGGCGTGGGCGTCTCTGTCGTCAACGCGTTGTCGTCCGAGCTGCGCTTGGATGTCTACCGGGATGGTGGGCACTTCCGCCAGGAGTACCGCGACGGTGTGGCGTCAACCACGCTGGATCGCCTCGGTGATTCCGATCGACGCGGTACGGTCATCACCTTCCTGCCGTCGATCGATATTTTCGGTCGGATTGATTTTCAGTACGACATCCTTGCCAAGCGCCTTCGCGAGCTGAGCTTTCTGAACTCTGGTGTCAGCATCAAGCTTTCGGATGAGACGGCGAATCGCAGCGAAGAATTCGCATTCGAGGGTGGCATCCAGGCTTTTGTTGAGCACCTGAATCGTCTGCGTAATCCGCTGCACCCGAACATCTGCTACTTCTCCGAAGTGCGTGGTGACGAAACAGTTGAGGTGGCCCTGCAGTGGAGTGATAGCAGCCACGAAGGCGTGCTGTGCTACACCAACAACATCCCGCAGCGTGACGGTGGTTCCCACATGATCGGGTTCCGGGCGGCGTTGACGCGCGTGATGAACCAGTACCTGCAAGCTGAAGGGCTCACCAAGCGCGACAAAATCACGCCGACCGGTGACGACGCCCGAGAAGGTTTGACCGCGATTATTTCGGTGAAAATTCCTGAGCCGCAATTCTCCTCTCAGACCAAAGACAAGCTGGTTTCCGACGGCGTTCGTTCGCTGGTCGAAAGCGTGGTCTATGAGAAGGTCAAACAGTTCCTGGATGAAAACCCGCGTGACGCCAAGGCCGTCGCGGAAAAAATCATGGTGGCTGCCCGAGCCCGCGATGCCGCGCGCAAAGCGCGCGAATTGGCCCAGCGCAAAGGTGCTCTGGATCTGGCGGGTTTGCCCGGGAAACTGGCCGACTGCCGCGAGCGCGACCCGGCTAAATCCGAACTGTTCATCGTGGAGGGTGACTCCGCAGGCGGCAGCGCCAAGCAAGGGCGCGATCGTCATTTCCAAGCCATTCTGCCGTTGAAGGGCAAGCCGCTGAACGTTGAAAAAGCGCAGTTCGAACGGATACTCAAATCCGAGGAAATCGCGACGCTGATCACGGCACTGGGTTGTGGCATCGGGCCGGATCAGTTCGACCCGGACAAATTGCGCTATCACCGCATCATCATCATGACTGACGCCGACGTCGATGGTGCTCACATCCGGACCCTGTTGCTCACACTGCTGTATCGACAGATGGCACCGCTGATCGAGCGAGGACACGTCTATATTGCGCAGCCGCCGCTGTACAAAGTGAAGCATGGCAAGAGCGAGCGTTACGTCAAGGATGATGGCGCGCTGTCTGCATTCCTGCTGGAAATGATTGGTGAGAACTTCCGCATCGAAGGCACCGCCAATGGCACGCTCACCGGTGATGAACTGGTGGCCTGGTTGCGTGATTTCGATCGTAGCAGCACGCTGATCAGCCGGTTGGGGCGGCGCTACGATGCCACCGTGGCACGCTCGATGCGCGAGCATCCGCCGCTGACCGAGGCCATGTGGCGTGATGCCGATCAGCTCAGCGGCTGGGCCGCGTCGCTGCAGGATGTCTTGAACCGCGATGCGGACGATGGTGTCAGTTACCTGGTCAGCAGCCACCCTGCTGCGGCCGATGGAGGGATGGAAATCCTGACAACCCGTACAGCGCATGGCAGTGAATTTACGGTGATCTGGCCCCAGGAGTTCTTCGCCAGCCCGGAATATGACCGTTTGGTTGCTGGTGGAAAACGCTTGGTTGAGGGTTGGGGCGAAGCGGCAACCTTGTATCGGGGGGAACGTCAGATTCCCGCAACCAGTGTTCAGCATGCGATTTCGCAGATGGACAGAGAGGTACGCCGCGGGTTGGCAATCCAGCGTTACAAAGGTCTGGGTGAAATGAACCCGGCGCAGCTGTGGGAAACCACTCTGGACCCGGCTCAGCGTCGTCTGCTGCAAGTGCGTATCGAAGATGCCGAAACGGCCCAAGACATCTTCACCACCTTGATGGGAGATGAAGTGGAGCCGCGGCGTGACTTTATCGTCGAGAACGCATTGAACGCGGCCAATATCGACATCTAAAAAAATCCCCGACGGCTAAACGCCGTCGGGGCAGAGGTCACCGGTTGGGGGTACCGGGTTCGATCCATCCAGGGAGGGGAGATGGATCCTAGGAGGGAGTGCTTTTGCAGCACTCGGTACTTAGGACAGGGCTTTCCTGACTAAGTTCCCGTACCCCATTCCTGAAAAATATATCTTTTATAAACAGCGGGTTAGTGTGCTTCTGCCCAGCTGTGGCCCACACCGCTGTCAACAACCAGAGGGATCCGCAGTTTCGCGGCGTTGGCCATGAGCTCGGAGAGCTGGCTGACGGCATCGTGTTCCAGGCCTTCACGGACTTCAAAGATGAGTTCGTCGTGGACCTGCAGCAACATCCGGATATCCGGGTTCTCACCAATCCGGTGATCGATATCCAGCATCGCTTGCTTGATGATGTCCGCAGCGGTTCCTTGCAAAGGCGCATTGATGGCAACCCGCTCGGCGCCCTGACGCCGTGCGGCATTGCGTGAGCGGATATCGGGCAGCATCAATCTGCGACCACGCAACGTGCGCACTTCCCCTTTCTCGGTGGCTTCCTTGCGCACCGCGTCCATGTAGTCCTTGACACGCGGGAACGCAGAGAAGAAGCGCTGCATGATGTCGTCCGATTCGCTGCGGCTGATCCCGAGATTCCGTGCCAGCCCGAAACTGGAAATGCCGTAAATCAAACCGAAATTGACGGCTTTGGCGGCGCGACGTTGGTCCGGAGTGACCGCATCCTCCTGCAGGCCCCAGACCTGAGCGGCTGTCCGGCTATGAATATCCACCCCGTCGGCAAATGCGGATGTGAGTAGTGGATCTTCGGAAAAATGCGCCATCAACCGGAGTTCCACTTGGGAATAGTCCAGCGCGACCAGCTTGTACCCTTCTGCAGCGACAAATGCTTCGCGTATGCGGCGTCCTTCCGGTCGTCGTATGGGAATGTTTTGCAAATTTGGATCTGCGCACGACAACCGGCCGGTGCTGGCAACGGCTTGCTGAAAGCGACAGTGCACACGCCCGCTATCGGGATCGACGGCTGCATCAAGAGCCCGCGTATAGGTGCTGCGCAGCTTGGAAAGCATCCGCCAACGCAGAATGCGCCGTGGCAACTCGTACTCTGCTGCCATTTCCTCCAACACGGATTCAGCGGTGCTGGGGGCGCCCTTCGGGGTTTTCTGCAGTACCGGCAGGCCCATTTTCTCGAACAAGATGACGCCCAGCTGAGCCGGGCTGCCGAGGTTGAAGGTTTCGCCAGCCAGATCGTGGCAGCGCATTTCCTCGTGGTCAATTTCTGCGCTGAAGTCTCGATCGGCGGCTGCAAGCACGTCCCGGTCGACCACAATTCCCCGCGCTTCCATGCGTTCAAGCACCGGTGCCAGCGGTACTTCCAGATCCTGATAAATCCCTTTCAACTGTACGTCGGCATCCAGCAAAGGCTGCATGGCGTGGAACAAGCCCAGCGTAATCGCGGCGTCTTCGCCAGCGTAATCTGCCGCGATATTGATGGGAACGTCGCTGAAATTGAGCTGTTTTTTACCTTTACCGACGACATCCTCATAGTGCGTCGTCGTATGACCCAACCAGCGTTCAGCCAGCGTGTCCATATCGTGACGCTCGTGCGCTTCGACCACATAGGATGCAAGTTGGGTGTCGTCCCAGGGCGTCGCCAGCGGCATTCCATGACGCGACAATATCGGTGCATCGAATTTGCCGTTTTGCAGCACCCGGGGTTTTGCTTGATCGGCCAGCAAAGGTGCCAGCGCGGATGCCACGTCGCGGAGCGGAAGCTGCGGCTCGTTGGTGTTGTGACCAACCGGGATGTACCAGGCCTGGTCTTCCACAGTTGCGATGGAAATGCCGATCAGATCTGCGTGGCGCGTGTTCAAACCGCTGGTTTCGGTATCGATCGCATAGCGCGGTGCAGCGGTAATTTCTTGACATAACTCCGCCAATTGGGCGTGGTTTTGTACCAAAGTGGTGCGGATGGCACGCTGACCCTGAACGACGGAAGACGAAGCTCCTTCTGGCGCGATCTTTTCATCAGGCGCATTTTTGGAGCCATTACTGTCACGTGTCCAGGATCGAAAACCCAGACGCTGCGCGAAGCTGTCGAGCGCATCGTCATCAATCGGACCGCGGGTAAGCGTCTCCCAGTTCTGCGGCAGATCCAGTTCGGTTTTCAGCTGGGTGAGCGTGTGTGCCATCCGGATCTGATCCAGATGGTCGCGCAATGCATCCCCCACCTTGCCTTTAATGGCGTCTGCGTTGTCGAGTACACCCTGCAAATCCCCATAGGTCTGCAGCCACTTTGCCGCGGTTTTCGGGCCCACCCCCGGGATTCCGGGCACGTTGTCGCTGGTATCGCCCACCAATGCGAGCCAGTCGGCGACCTGAGCCGGACCGACACCGAACTTCTCGCCGACCGCTTCCGGGTCGATCAGCTTGTTCTTGAAAACATCCAGCATCTGGACGCGATCTGTCACTAACTGGGCCAGATCTTTGTCAGAGCTGATAATCCGAACTGGATCGGAAGTGGTGTTCGACAGGGTCGCGATCACGTCATCCGCTTCGACATCCGGTATCTGCAGCATGGGCAGGCCCATGATGCCGATCAGCTCGACGATGGGATCAAACTGTGCCTTGAGCTCGGGGGGAACCGGAGGACGATGGGCCTTGTATTCGGAATGGATGGCGTGGCGGAAAGTTTTTCCGGGCGCGTCAAACACCACAACCAGGTGCTGCGGGTCGTGCTGTCGCAAAAGTTTGCGTAGCATGTTCCCAAAACCGAGCACCGCCTGTGTGGGCTGGCCATCTGGCGCCGTTAATGGCGGTAAGGCGTGAAAGGCACGATACAGCCAACCGGACCCATCAATGATGTAGTACATCAGAGCCTCTCCGGCAAAGGATGCTCTCGCGCCCAGATGGATTCCAGTGGTTCCCGCTGGCGCGCCAGATGAACCTTGTCGCCATCCACCAGCACTTCGCAGGCCAATGGACGCGAGTTGTAGTGTGACGACATGACCGCGGCATAAGCACCGGCCGCGCGGACGGCCAGCAGGTCGCCCGGTTCCAGAACCAGCGGCCGGTCTTTACCCAGCCAGTCACCGGATTCACATACCGGGCCCACGATATCCCATGTCACGGGTTCCGTCCCTGTCCGCGGTTGTACCGGGAGGATGTCGTGCCAGGCCTGATACAACGCCGGTCGCATCAGTTCGGTCATGGCGGCATCAACGATTGCAAAATTGCGATGCGCGGTGGGCTTGAGGTATTCCACCCGGGTCAGGAGTACGCCGGCGTGGCCGGAAATGGCCCGTCCGGGTTCGATCAGGATTTCCAGATCTCGCCCCGCCAAGGTTGGCCGCAAAACATCACCCCAGGCCATTGGCAGCGGCGGCGTTTCATCCTTGTAGCGGATCCCGAGGCCGCCGCCCAGATCCAGGTGTTCGATGTGGATCCCGCGCTCTTCAAGTTGATCGATCAGTACCAGCAGGCGGTCCAGCGCGGCCTTGTACGGTGCCAGATCGGTCAATTGCGACCCGATATGGCAATCCAGTCCGTGTATGCGGATATTGGGTAACCCGGCAGCGGTCTGGTAGGCCTCCAGTGCGTCATCCATCGCGATGCCGAACTTGTTGTCCTTCAATCCGGTAGAAATATAAGGATGGGTTTTAGGGTCAACATCGGGGTTGATTCGCAGCGAGATCGGTGCCGTTACCGACATTTCCTCGGCAACCTGTTGCAATCGCAGCAATTCCGCACGCGATTCGACGTTGATGCAGGACACATCGTAGGCCAGGGCTGCCTGCAACTCGGATGTGGTCTTTCCTACACCGGAGAAGACAATCCGATCACCGCGGATATTCAGCTTCTGCAGGCGCCCGAGTTCACCGGCGGAAACAATGTCGAAACTCGATCCCAGACGTGCGAGCACATCCAGCACGGCCAGATTGGAATTGGCTTTGACCGCGTAACACACCCGATGCCGCAGCCCGCGCAGTGATTCGTCAAAGGCATGGTAGTGGCGCTCCAGCGTAGCGCGCGAATAGACGAAGGTGGGCGTACCAAACTCCGCGGCGATGTCTGGCAGGGCCAACTCTTCGGCATGGAGTACGCCATCGCGGTATTCAAAGTGATCCATCAATCAAGACCTAAGGAAGAGGGGTGACACTGACCACGGGTGTTGGTGCCGAAGCATCATCGGGGAGATACAAGTCGCCAGTCTGACCGCAGCCGGCCAGAACGCCGATCAGCAACGCAGCGAACGAGAGCCGGCAAAGAGAATGGCTAACGCTCGACGGTGTAAACCACGTCACCGCTTGACTCCACACCGGATTCGGTTTGCAGCGTCCACTTCTCAGAGATGGAATAACGCATGCGGAAGGTGTAGATCGGTTCAAAGAGTCCGATGCCATAGCTCACGTAGATACGGGGGTTCAGGTATTTTCCCAGAACCAGAGCGGCCTGGTTGGACTGCTCTCCCGGACGGGTGCCTATGCTGACTTCATCCAGACCCAACTTGCCCTGGACCCGCTTGGCCAGAAAGTCGCTTCCCTTCAGCCCCAAAGCCAGAGTGGCGTTCTGCAAGCTGGCCTGATCCTGGTCGGAACCAGCTTGGGCGCTGCGTCCCAGGATCAACCAGGACAACTGGTCGGTTTGCGCCATTTCGGGCTCGGACCAAAGGCTGATCTGCGGTTTTTGCGCGGTACCGCGCACCAGAATCCCCACGGTCACGTCCGGGCTGGGTTTGCGAAAGGCGCGCAGGTCGATGCCGGGGGTGTCTACGGGACCTCCGGAAAAAATAATGCGACCGCGTTCGATGGTGAGATCCTGACCGTAGGCCTTGTACGTCCCATCCACCAGTGCAAGCATGCCGTTTCCGACCGGTTTCTTCTCCGGTTCCAGGTGAATCTCCAGTTCTCCGCTGATTCCGGTCTTCAAACCAAAGCCGGTGAATTTGACCTTATCACCGAGTTTGACGTCGATATCACTGTACAACCGAAGAGGCGTGTTCCGTGGCAGACCCTCCTCCTGCAGAATGACTTGATCCGCACTTGGCGCAACATAATTGCTGCTAGCTTCGGGCAGGTTTTCCGGGTGAATATCTGCAAAGGGGATGACCACCGTGCCGCCCACATCGAGTCGATTATCTGCGATGGCAATTTGCAGATCGGGACTGATGAGCACTCTGGCAAGGTCCGAATTCAATACGGTGAAATTGCTGCCGATGAGCCGCAGGGCGCCGCGGCTTTGCGCCAGCTCGTAGTCCCCGTTCAGGCGCAATACGCCGTCCCCGCTCTGGCTGCTGCCAACCAGTGTCAACCGATTCAGGTCGCCGTGGATACGCAGGGCCGTTTTATCCAGCTCAATCTGCGGGGTATTCAGCAGGATTTGTGCATTCTCCAGACGGGCGTCGAGCTGCACCCGAGGCTGCTGCAACAGATTCCCGTCCAATTGAACTTCCCCGTGCAGTTCCCCGGTAGCGGTTACGATTTCGGGACTGATCAGCGACAGCACCTCCAGATCCACCAGATCCAGTGCAATACGGCCGGTTTGGATGTCATAAGCACTATCGGTTTGTAGTCGAACCGACAGACCGGGGGCATCGATGGTTCGCAGATCCAGCTTGGCGGCAATGCCCTGGCTATCCATTCGGAACTCGCCGGTTCCCGGGAGCAGCTCGAGCAGCGTCAACGGCGTGCCGTTGCGGAAACCATCAATCACGATGGGGGTGGTATCGATTTCCCCTTTAATGACAGGCGCTTGCGCCGTTACCGCGGTGAGCTGCGCTTGGAGTGACAGATTACCCTGCACCGCAGTGTCCGGGTCCCCCGCATGCCGTAGCAGCTTTTGCAGCGAGTACCCCTGCAGGGCAAGAGCGCCGCTCTGCTCAGCGGCCCTTTTCCTGTAGCGACCACACAAACGACCGACGTCCCCCTGCAGGCAATGCTCGCTGATGTCGATGCCATCCGGAGAGGTTTTGATCACGCCGGCCTGATCCATCTTCCAGTTCTCGATACCGGCGTAATGCAGCTCAAGTTGGTTCAGGACCACGCGAATCGCTTTGAGGTCGAGGATATTGGCCGTGGCAGCACCCTGGACCTGCCAATCGTCACCATCAACCACAACGTTGCTGCGCAATGCCCGAGGTAATCCGGCCAGGTTCAGCTGGATGCGATTGATCGGCAGACCGGCGCCTTGCAACCCGCGGGCGTTGAGTTTCCAGCTGGATGCCATCCCGGCCTGTGTGGAGACCTGCCCGGCCCAGTTGGCATGCGCGAGCTCGAAGGTACTCAGGCGTAGCTGATCGACCTGGCCTTCCAGGCGAATCACGGGCGCCTGGGTGCGCCCCGTTATGTGGGCATTAACCTGGGACTTACCCGAGAAATCGGGGGAGATCGAACCCAGATCGGCGACATTTGCCGACACCTGGAGATCGATGTCGGTTCCGACACGGCCGGCGGCGCTGGCGCGGCTGTCGCCGTGTTCCAGGACCAGATTCTGTATCTCCAATTGCTTGTTCTGCCAGTTCAGCCGTGAACTGCTGAGCAGCAATCGACGTTGTTGCCAGTATCCCGTGATGCGGACGTCCGAGGCGGCTACGGTTGGCGCCGCCTGCGTCAGCGGAAGCTGGACCTGAACCTGCAGTTGCCCGTTGAGCTGCGACGGCAGGTTTTCAGCGATGAATGCCGGGTCGAAATCATTCAGCACTATAGCCGCGGTCAACGCGACACCGTCGGTGAAGTCCACATCGCCCTGCACGCTGGCAGAGCCACCGGTCTGCGGGCCCACAACCAGGGATTGAATCCGTACGCCGGTTTCCCGCAGCTGCGCATCTATACGCCCGACCATGACCGGCAGGTCAGGCTTCCGGAACTCCCGAACGATCATTTGCACGCGACCGTCGCGATGCGTCGCCCGAGCCCGGACCTGATCGATCACCTGAAAGGGCTCCTGACCGGACCGCCAGCGCAGATCCGTTACTTCCAGGTTGTTCAACACGATTTCCGGTAGCGCGGGAATGCGAACTGGCGTCGGTGCGGTCGGTTTTTCGGAGGCCGGGCTTTGTTTGGGTAGCGTGATGGACAACCCCGTGACGCGTAGCGGATCGAGATGAATTTGCCCTTGCAGCAACGAGCGCAATTGCCAGTTCACCGCCGCGCTACGCAGCGAAACCCGGGTTTCCCCATCCTCCCAGCGAACATCGTGGACCCGGATACCGCGTAGCAGCGAGCCGTCCACGGACTGAACGATCAATTGGGGCGGGAGCTGCGGGCGCGCCATCAATACCAGCCACTGCAAACCGCTTTCGGTAAACAGCCAGATTGGGCCGAACACCAAGGTGCTCCAGAAGATCAGCCACGGACTGAAGCGATAAACCGCCCACCGGCTCAGGCTCATAGCTCACCCCCGATGCCGACATGCAGCTGGAACCGGGTATCAGGATCGTCGTGTGGAACCGCGAAATCGATACGTACCATGCCGATCGGAGTGGCCCAGCGAAAACCGACACCGGTGCTGGAGACCAGGTCCTGCAGCCACTTGTCGCTGGCGCTACCCAGATCGTGGAATACCGCCAGACCATAGTCCCGCCACACCAGATGATCGACTTCAATGGAAGCGGTTTGCAGATATTTTCCGCCGACCACATCGTTGTTTTTATCCCGCGGCGCGATACGCCGGTAATCGTATCCGCGAATGCTGTTATCGCCGCCAGCGAAGAACCGCTGGGTGGCGGGCAGATCCTCCTGCTCATCCAGCCAGTTGGCGCCAGCTCGACCGCGCAGCAGCAAGCGTGAGCGTGCCGAGAGCGGATGAATCCAGCTGGCATTGATCTGGGCCTGAACAAAACTGGTGCTGGAAAACAACCAATCCCAGGCGCCATGGACATCCGCGATAAAGGAATAACCACGCCGTGGCAGCAGCAGATCATCTTTTTGCCGCAGCGTCAGGCTGACTCCGGGGATCACCAGATCGGTTTGTGTCAGGTCACCGCTGAAGGTGAAGCGCTCACCCTCATAGTTCAGATAATAGTTGTACAGACGCTGACCAAATACCCGGTTGCGTGACAGGCCCGTGCGCAACGTGGTCGTTTCGGTATCGCCCAACTGTTCGGTCAGGCGTTGACTGCGAAACGCCCAGTTGGCACCCGGCTCCGGGCCGGTTGGCAGGGTGTAGCGGATACCCAGCTCGGTTTTGACCTCCGAAAGCCGGGCCTCTGCATCCGCGGAATGCCCGAGGCGATTGAGGTAGCGGAACTCGACGGCGGAGGAAATCCGCGGCCCGGTATCGGTGCCGTAACCCACACCGATCTGCCAGCGCTGTGGTTTGCGCTCTTCGGCCACGATGTCCACGTCGACTGTCTGATTCTCTGCCTGCCGGGCGGATCGAAAATTGACCGAGCGGAAGTAGTTCAGGTCATACAAGCGTAAGCGCAGGTCCAGCAACTTGTCGGTGCTGAACAACTCCCCTTCGGTGATCGGGTTAAAGCGCTGCAGGAACGCATCGTCGAGGATTTTTTGCTCGATGCGGATCCGCCCGAAGCGATATTGTGGACCTTGATCCAGCTCGATCACCGCCCGAGCGGTACCGGCGTCCCGATCGATTTCCAGGCGATTAATGCGGAAATTGGCATCCAGATAACCCTGGTTTTCCGCGCTTTCGATCAGCCGAGATTTAAGTTTTTCGTAATCCCGGTGGTCTAGCGGCTTCCCGACCAGCTTCTGCGCGTCATTGCGAACGCTAAGCAACCACGGCGGAGGTGTTTCCGTTTCCCGCGTCAGGTGGATCTCACTGACCTTCCATGCATGCCGTCGGCCGGGGTCAATGGTGTATTCCGCGACCCATTTTTTGTTTTCTGCGAGATTCAGGTTCCCGCTGATAACCGGCTGGTAGTAGCCGAAGGCCTGTAATCCGGTGCGGAGCTCTTTTTCCGCCATCGCATGTCGGCGCCGCACCATCACTGTGCTGGCGTTGGGATTGAGGCTGTTGATGCTGAGCCCGGCGCGCAGGCTGCGGGCCAGATCGCCCTCCACGCCGTTCAAGACAACCTCGCCAGCCTGAGCAAATGCAGCCGGCAGCAGCAGCAAAAACAGCGTCACCCGCGTGCGGCGGAGGAGTTTCATGTATCAGCGCGCGAGGGGCGCGGCATCGGTGACGAGTGGTTCGCTCTTGCGCTGAATTTTCGTTTCCAGCCAGTTTTCCAGATCTCGCCAGATGGCGGCTTTCTGCTTTTCGGTAGGCATGATGCCGGCAGAGGGCAGTTCCACGGTGAGCACCGGCACACCATGCTGCACGCCGGCGTAATTGCCGAGCGACCCCGGGTAGGTACCGAGCAGGTTCAGGTGAAGATGGCCGATTTTGCGGGGCGCCTGAGCCGGGCCGTCAAAGTCGATGATGGCCAGCGGTGCATGCACGGCGACGATGACATCCGGTTGAAAACGTTTGATTTCGCTGGCGAGCCATTGTGATTCGGGCTCGGACAGCGGGGCGACGCCGGGATAACGACGAGGGTCGCGGCGGGTGTGCTGTTCCCAGTAGATTCGGCTGAATTTTTCCCACTCCGGTGTGGGCATGTTGCGATTCAGGTCTACGCCGTTCGCGTTCATGCGCTGCGAGGGCCGATCAAGCAGACCATCAGGGTTCATGGCGGGGGTGACTCGCCAGTGCAGCCGCTGCGGATTGTCCCGATCCAGCCGATCCAGCCAGTCAAAAACGATGCTCACCGCGGCGAGTTCGTCACCATGGATTCCGCCAACGATCAGCACCCGCGGAGCCATGGCATCCGCGGGTATGTCGCGCAGCAGAATGGGTCGCCCATTGACGCTGACTCCGCCGCTGCGATACCAGCCGGTGCTGTCGCAATGATGCGGCTTCACGCTCCCGAGACGGCGGGCGTATTCCAGGCAGTCCTGCTGAACGCTACGCTCGGCAGCAACCGGGGTGCTGCACAGCACCCCGAGTAACAGGACCGCAATGCTGCGCACGGGGCGTAGGCCTAGCGTTTCCGCGATTCCTCGACCAGATGGTCGACGACCTTGAGCATCCCGTCGAAGCCGCCGGCTTCCCGACCGCTGGTCCAGTAACGGTTGTCCACAGCCATGGCGGGTACCGCAGGAATGCCGAGTGCACGGATCAGGTTCTCACCCTGGGAGACTTTGCTTTCAACCGCGAAGCTGTTGAATGTCCCGCGAAAATCTTCGGCACTGACGCCATTGGCAACGAAGACCTCTTCGATTTCTGCTTCGCTACCCAGGCGCTTGCGCTGCTTGTGCATGGCATCGAACAATGCGTGGTGCATCGGGTCTAGCACGCCCAGCAGTTCCGCCGTGTAGTAAGCCTTTGCGTGCAGCTGACCGATCGGGCGACCCAGTGCGGTTGGTACGCGGCGGAATTCGACGTCTTCAGGCTTGTTCTTCAGCCAGGCGTTGAGCTTGGGATCGAAGTCATAACAGTGGGGGCAGCCGTACCAGAACACTTCGATCACGTCCGGCTTGTTCGCGTGCGGATCGGGAAATTCCTGACGGGCGGATTTGAAATGCTTCTCCAGCTGGTAGTTCGTCCCGGTAGACGGGGCTTCGGCAGCGCCACAGGCAGTGGTGCCGACCAGCATAAGCAGGGCGAGGAATCGCAACATGGTGTTATTCGTTCTCGGTTTTAGTGCAAGCCGGAAATGTATGAGGCCAGCGCATCAATTTCGCTGTCACTGAGCCCGTTGGCCACCTGCGACATCATCCTGGCCTGATCAGTTCCCGCGCGGCTGCCATCGCGATAAGCACGCAAGCTGCTTGCCGTGTAGGGGGCATGCTGGCCGGAGAGCTGCGGGTACATCGCACCGGCATTGCCCAGACCGCTCGGGCCATGGCAGGCCGCGCACGCCGGCACCGCTGCATCCGGCTTGCCGCCGCGCCAGATTTTCTCAGCAACTTCAACCGACGCCGGGTCGGCGACGCCGGGGGTTTGCTTCTGCGCAGCGTAATACGCGGCCAGATCCTGCATGTCGGCGTCAGATAGCGCGGCCGCCTGGCCAGCCATCAACGCGTTGACCCGCGCATTGGATTTGAACGCGGCCAGCTGACCAGCGAGATACGAGGCGTGCTGCCCGGCCAATTTCGGCCAAGCCGGGTTAGCGGAGTTGCCGTCGGCACCGTGACAAGCGGCGCAGGCTGCTGACTTGGCCTTGCCCGCCTCGGCGCTGGGGGCGGCGCTATTTTCGCCAGCGGCGAAGCTGGGAATGGAAAGACTGAGCAAGGACAGCAGGAGCAATGTATGTTTCATGGTCTCGGCCTCTTCAACGGCTGTGACGGTTAGGAATTCGGATAATGACGACACGCCGTATCGGCAGGGCAGTGTGCAACGCGATCATTCGCGTCACCCCCCGGTTTGCATGCTTCGCCGCGCATTCTAGCGGATGACGGACACGGACTACACGGCGCAATGGCGCGCGGTGGCATTTGACACCTCGGTTGGCCGCCTGGATCAGCTTCCAGACTCCGGTCGTGAGGTGGCCTTTGCCGGTCGCAGCAACGCGGGCAAGAGCAGCACACTGAATCGCCTGTGCAGCCAGAAATCCCTGGCCCGAACCAGCCGTACACCCGGGCGCACGCAGCTGATCAACCTGTTCTCCTGGGGTGAAAACGCTCGTCTGGCGGACCTTCCGGGCTATGGCTTTGCCAAAGCACCCGAGGCGGTCAGGCGCCAGTGGGCCGGTCTGGTCCAGGGCTACTTCGAGCGCCACAAGGCGCTGGTCGGGGTGGTCGTCATCATGGACGCGCGGCGCCCCCTGACCCCGCTGGATCAGCAAATGGTCGAATGGGCTGCGGCCGGCGGCTTACCCGTCCTGTGTTTGCTCAACAAAGCGGACAAATTGTCCCGCGGCGCGGCCGGGAATGCCTTGCAGCAGGCGCGTAAGGAGCTCAAGAGCTACGGCAATCAGGTGACTGCCGAGCTGTTTTCCGCGCAGAGTGGCCTCAACCTGGACAGCGTGCGCGCACAGATCGCCCGTTGGTTGATTCCGCCGCCCGAGGCAACTGAGTGAGAGCCGAGCGCAGGCGCCGGATACTCGCTCTCGCCCTGCCGATCATCGGCGGCATGGCCTCGCAGAATGTGCTGAATCTGGTCGACACGGCGATGGTGGGCGCGCTGGGACCGGAAGCGCTGGCCGGTGTGGGCATGGTCAGCTTTCTGATGTTTCTCTCCGTGGCCGCGCTGACGGCGCTGTCGAGCGCGGTACAGGCCTTGGCCTCACGGCGTTTCGGCGCCGGTGATCTGCATCTGACCGCCCTGCCCCTCAACGCCGGGCTGCTGCTCTCGTTGGTGGTGGGCGTGCCGCTGATCGGCTTGCTGCTGGTGGGGGCGGAATCGATCCTGGGCGCCGTCATCGGTGACCCGGCCGTGGTCGAACAAGGCGTGCCCTATTTCCAGGCCCGCGCGCTGGCGGTCGCCTTTGTCGGTATGAATTTCTCCTACCGCGGCTATTTCGCCGCGGTGAATCAAACGCGGTTTTATCTGCGCACGTTGCTGATCATGCATGTGGCGAACATCATCCTGAGCTACGGGTTGATCTTCGGCCACTTCGGATTGCCGGCGCTGGGCACCCAGGGTGCGGGTTTGGGCACCGCCATTTCGATTGGTCTGGGTACCCTGATCTACACGGTGACTGCCTGGCGTCATGCGCGTCCGCACGGTTATCTCTCGGCCCGCCCGGGACGGGAGCAGATACAAGGGTTGCTGCGGCTGGGGGGGCCGTCCTGCATCCAGCAGGTGCTCTTCGCCGGCGGCTTCGTCACCTTGTTCTGGATCATCGGACAGGTGGGAACGCACGAGCTGGCAGTCGCCAACGTCCTGATCAATCTCACCCTGCTGGCCGTGCTGCCAGGCATGGCATTCGGGATTGCTTCAGCCAGCCTGGTCGGCCAGGCCATGGGCGCCAAGGACCCGGAAGATGCACACCGCTGGGCTTGGGATGTCATTCGTCTGGCGTCGTGGGTGTTCGGCACCCTGGGCGCTCTCATGTTGCTGTTACCCGGTCCGGTGCTGACGGTTTTTCTCCACGATGCCGAGCTGGTGGCCATGGGGCGCTTGCCGCTGCAACTGGTCGGGGCCGGAATGATTGTGGACGGCGCCGGCTTGATCCTGATGCAGGCACTGCTGGGCGCAGGTGCCGCCCGTGTGGTGATGCTGGTGGGCGTGGGTTTTCAGTGGCTGCTGTTCCTGCCCGCCGCCTGGCTGGCCGGCCCGGTGCTGGGGTTTGGCCTGGTTACGATCTGGTTGCTGATGATGACCTACCGCGGCCTGCAAACCGGGGTGCTCGTCTGGATCTGGCAGCGCCGGAAATGGCAGCACATCGAGCTGTAATTCCACGGACACTTGCATTTTCACCGGGTTATCGGTGAAATGATCCGCGCGTAGGCCGGCCACAATTGAGCACGCCACGTGGGGGAAAAATGGAGAACATGGATCGTCGGCGCTTTTTGCGCATCGTCGGCGGAACGCCGGCACTTTTCAGTTGGCCGCTGCTGTCAGCCTGTCAGGAGGGTGGGCGCCCCGATACAGGCCTTGGGAGCGGAGGCACCGTGGTGGCCACGGCAAACTTGCCCGCGACCGATCCCCTCACCCACCTGGTGCGCCGAACCCGCTTTGCGACCACGCAAGCGGATCTGGACGCGGCGCAAAACCTGGGCCTGGATGCCTATCTCGACAGTCAACTGCAGGCGCCATCGGGTCTGGATGTGGTGTATCTGGAAGCCAATGTCCGTTACCCCGCAACGATACTGCCACCGCAGGTCGCCGCGGCATTTGGCGCGATACCGGAGCAGGCGACGCAGCAGTTGGCCGAGCGCACCCTGTTTCTCGCCGCCTATAGCGATTCACAGCTCTACGAAATGGTGGTCGACTTCTGGACCAATCATTTCAATGTCGAAAACGTCACCGGTGAACTGTGGCTGCACAAGCTGTATGACGACCGCGATGTGATCCGAGCACATGCGTTTGGCAAGTTCGGACTTTTGCTGCTCGCCAGCGCGCAAAGCCCGGCCATGCTGGAATACCTGGACAGCGTTAACAATGTCGCCGGCGGACCCAACGAGAATTACGCCCGTGAGTTGATGGAGCTGCACACGCTGGGTGTCGACGGTGGATACACCGAGCAGGATGTGCGCGAGGTGGCCCGTTGCTTTACGGGCTGGTCCATCAGCGGCGCCACCCGCCTGTTCGAGTTCCAGGCGGCGAACCACGACGATGGGGAAAAACGCGTGCTGGGGCAGACCATTCCCGCCGGCGGTGGCGTGACCGATGGTGAACGGGTACTGGAGATCCTGGCGAATCACCCATCCACCGCTCGCTTCGTCAGCACCAAGTTGGCGCGCCGGTTTGTCAGCGACAACCCGCCAGCGTCCCTGGTCAACAAAATGGCGGCGGAGTTTGCGAATACGCAGGGCGACATCCCGGCGGTGCTGCGGGTGATGTTTCGTTCCGACGAGTTTTTTGCCGCCACGGATGACAAGTTCCGCCGGCCGCTGGAGTTCGTTGCGCACCTGCTCCGCAATACGCGAAACGATCATCTGGGATTCGATGGCCCACTGATGCTGGAGGCCCTTTCGCGGATGGGCCAGATTCCCCACCGCTGGTTCCCACCGGATGGATTCCCCGATCGATCCAGCCATTGGCTGAACACCAGCGTGCTGCTGGAGTATTGGAACCTGGCCGCGAATCTGATCGAAAATGCCGATGTGTTGGGACGCGATGCCGTTGCCGCGAGTGGCGTCAATTCGCTGGATGATTTGGTGGATGCCTTGGCCGAGCAATTGGTGCAACGCCCGTTGCGTGCTTCAGATCGCAACCTGTTGAGCATGCTGGCCGCCGCCGCCCTGCCCTCCGCAACCGGGCCCACGGCGGAGCAGGCCAAGTTGATTGCCGGTTTGCTGGTGGCTTCGCCCTATTTCAGCCTGCGTTGAGGTGCTTATGAACAACCTGCACAAAAACAGCTCAGGCGATCCGGTCGTCGTCTGCGTTTTCCTGCGCGGTGCGGTCGATGGCCTGAACCTGATCGTGCCCTACGGCGATCCCGAGTACTACAACCTGCGGCCCAGCATTGCGATCGCACCACCGGGGGAAAGTGGCGGGCTGCCACTGCCCATTTCGTTACCGCTGATTGGCGGCAGTGGCCAGGTTGCGCTGGACCTGGACGGGTTTTTCGGCCTGCACCCCAGCCTGGCTCCATTGGAACCGCTTTACAGCGCCGGCGAATTCGCTGCGGTGCAGGCCGCCGGTTATCCGGGGGCGGACCGTTCGCACTTCTCTTCCCAGTTGAGCATGGAGGTCGCCGGTAACGGTGGCCGCGCGGCGGGTGGTTGGCTGGGACGTTATCTCAGCGCCAGCGCAATGAGCCGCAAGCAAGTGGTACGTGGAATCTCGGTGGGTGTGGCGCTGGATCAGTCGCTCAGCGGGGCGAGCAGCGCCATCGCGGTCGCGGATAGCGCGGGTTATGCCTTGCACACGACCAGCCCGGAAGCCTGGGATATTGGACTGCCACCCCTGCATGCGGATGTGGGGTTCAGCTTTCAAGGGGTGCAGCAGCAGGTATTCGCCGGCCTGGAGCTGTTGGCCCAGGCGCGCCCTGCGGATATCACGACCGACCCGGCCGCGACGTATCCGGGAAATGATCTGGGAAACCGGTTGCGGCAAACCGCGCAGTACATCAAAGCCGATATGGGGATTGATGTGATCACGCTGAACTCCGACGGTTGGGATCACCACGTCAGCGAAAACGCCGTGTTGCCGGGCAATCTGGCCTCGTTGGCACAGGGCCTGGATGCATTGCGCACCGACCTGGGTGCGCATTGGAACCGGACGGTCGTGGTGCTGATGAGCGAGTTCGGTCGCACCGTGGATGAAAACGCGTCCGGCGGTACCGACCACGGTCGCGCCAACATGATGATGGTGATGGGTGGCCCGGTGAATGGGGGGCGGGTCTATGGTCGGTGGCCCGGTCTGGCCGCGGACAAGCTGGACCCGACTGGTGATCTGGCGATCACCACCGACTACCGCACCGTGCTGGCCGAAATCCTCAGCCAGCACATGGGATTGGCCGCTGCCGATCTGGGGCATGTCTTCCCGGGTTTTGCGCCCGCATCGACATTGGGGATCATTCGCCGCTAGGCGGTCAGCCGGCCATCCCGATAATCCCGGAGCGTTTGCTCCAGTTCCTCGTGCGTGTTCATGACAAACGGGCCGTACTGAGCCACCGGTTCGCCAATGGGCTTGCCCGCCAGCAGCAAGGCTTTGAGCGGAACGTCAGCGGCGTTTTCCAGCGTGAGACGGTTGCCCTCTCCCAGCACGGCCGCATTCTGGGCTGACACCATGTCTTCGCCAATTCGCGCGACCCCGTCGTAGACGTAGCTGAATGCGTGATGTTGCGTCGGCAGCGGCAGATCAAGCCGTGCACCTGCTGGAAGCTCGATATCCAGATAGATGGGTTGGGTGGCTTCCGCCGTGGCAGGGCCCTGTGCCGTTTGACCTTCGAGCGTCAGCTGACCGGCGATCACGCGGATCGTGCCGCCATTGGTCAGCGACAGGGCGGGAATCAGTTCGGCACTGATATCCCGGTAGTGTGCCGGTTGCATTTTGTCCTTGGCGGGCAGGTTGATCCATAACTGGAACCCATGCATCAGACCCTCTTCCTGTTGCGGCATTTCCGAATGGATGATGCCGCGGCCCGCGGTCATCCATTGCACGTCACCCGGGCCCAGATCGCCGCGATTGCCGAGATGGTCTTCATGCCGCATGCGTCCGGCCAGCATGTAGGTCACCGTTTCGAAACCCCGGTGCGGGTGCGGCGGGAAGCCGGCGATGTAATCGGCCGCGCTGTCCGAACGAAACTCGTCCAGCATCAGAAACGGGTCGACACGGCTGGTCGGGCCGGCACCAAGACTGCGCCGGATGCGGACACCTGCACCGTCGGAAGCATGCATGGCCGGGATGATCCGTTGGATTTTGCGGTGGGCGGTAACGGTGCTCATGAGTACTGCTCCTGATGTTGACGTTTCGCGGGGTCGGAATGGCGCGTTAACAGCTCGGAATCAGCTCATCTCAGCGACAAAGGAGCCGCCGAGGATGATGTTTTCCAGCGGCTGGCGTTCGCGGTTGCGCTGGTCACGTTGCGCGATGTCGGGGTCCAGTTCGGGCGCCGGGCCGGCGTAACCGATGGCCAGAGCGGTGTGAACCTGCAGTTCTGGCCCCAGTTCGAAGGCCTGGTGCGCGGCTTCGGTCTGCACGCCACCCATCTGGTGTACCGCCAGTCCACGGGCCGTCGCCTCCACCGTGAGGTGAGCCGAGGCGGCGCCCAGGTCGTGCAGGGCCGCGGCGTTGGGCTTGCCGTTGTGGTCGAAGGTCGTCTTCACGATGCCCAGGGCCAGTACCGGTGCGAAACGGGTCCAGCCCTGGTTACCCACGACCAGCAGACCGTGGATTTTCTCCCACAGGCCGTCGTCCTGACCTTTGACCCCCACGATGTAGCGCCAGGGCTGGGCATTGAATGCGGAAGGCGCCCAGCGCGCGGCTTCGAATATCGCCAGCAGGTCGCCTTCGTTCACCTCGCGTTGCGGGTTGAAGGAGTACGGACTCCAGCGTTGTCGCAGCAGCGAATGGAGGGGCTGTTCGGTGGGGTTTTTCATCGGGAAGGCCCGGAAATTGTGGGGATATCGCCATTATCTATTCGCCAAACCAAAAGAAAAGCGCTATTAATTGCACATACCCATCGACAAATCCGATTGATGCCGACATATCCCCGCATCTCCCTGGAGCAATGGCGCGCCTTGCTGGCGGTCGTTGATTCTGGCGGCTACGCCCAGGCCGCGGAGGCTTTGCACAAGAGCCAGTCCAGCGTCAGCTATGCGATCCACAAAATGGAAAACCTGCTCGGCCTCAAAGTGTTTGAGGTCCGCGGGCGCAAGGCCGAACTGACCGATACCGGCCACATGCTGGTCCGGCGTGCGCGCCTGTTGCTGGGCGAGGCCGGCGAGCTGGAGTCCGCCGCACGTAAGCTGAGCCAGGGTTGGGAGGCGGAGGTGCACCTCGCGGTGGATCACTTGTTTCCGGTGGATTGCCTGTTCCACGTGTTTGACCGATTTTCCAGGCGGGCGCCGCTGACCCGGATTGATTTGCAGGAAACGGTGCTCAGTGGTGGCGACGAAGCCCTGCTTCGGGGCGAGGTGGATCTGGCGGTGATCCCCAGCGTGCCCCCGGGGTTTCTAGGCGAACCCCTGATGGAATTCGATTTCGTGGCCGTGGCGCATCCCGACCATCCGTTGCACGCCGACGACAAACTGATCGATTACAAGGATCTGCGTCAGCATCGGCAGATTGTGATCCGCGATTCCGGGGTCAATCGTTCGAAGAACGCGGGCTGGCTCGGCGCTGAACAACGCTGGACGGTCAGTCACATGAGTACTTCGATACGTGCGGTTGCGGCAGGGCTCGGCTTTGCCTGGTTTCCTGAGCACCGGATCGCCGACGAACTGCGTAGCGACAAGCTCAAGCCCTTGAATTTGCGCGAGGGCGGGCGGCGACGTGCCACGCTGGAGCTGGTGTATCGTGACCGCGACTACGCGGGGCTCGCGACCGAGCATTTGGCGGAGCTGCTGCGCGAAGTCACGTCGTCCCGCCGTCCCACCGCGCACATCGCCCCGACATCCGATGCCGAGTTTTGATTGGCAACCCACGCTGACGGCTGCCGCTGTCCGGTTGCGTCCGCTGCAAGCGGATGACTTTGACGCCCTGTACACCGCGGCGGCAGATCCGTTGATCTGGGAACAACATCCCGACCCCAACCGCTACCAGCGCACGGTTTTCGAGGAACGTTTCTTCCGCGGGGCCATGGCATCCGGTGGTGCTTTCGCCGTGATCAGCAATGCCGGAGAGATTGTCGGCTCAAGCCGCTATTACGATGTCTGCCCGAAGACGCGTGCCGTGGCGATCGGCTACACCTTTCTGCGCCGTGATCAGTGGGGCACGGGCGTCAACAGTCAGATGAAGCAGCTGATGCTGGCGCACGCCTTTCGCTGGGCGCGCGTGGTCTGGTTTCACGTCGGCGAATCCAATTTTCGCTCCCGGCGGGCGGTGGAAAAACTGGGCGCCCACATCGCAGATAACGTGTTGATGGATGTGAACGGGGTGCCGACGCCCTATCTGCATTACCGGATTGACGCTCCCGATTAGGCGGCGCCATTCGGTACGTGCCGGCGCAGAAAGTCCAGCTGTGCGGCAATGTTTTGCTCAAACATGGGGTCGGTGTAGGGCTGAAAGTGGTTGCTGTCCAGTTCCAGTAATTCTCCGCGCGGAAGCGCACCTGCGACGGCGCGCGCGGGTTCGGGCGGCGTCACCGTGTCGTGTTTGCCGACTACAACCAGCGTAGGCGCCTTGACCTTGCGGGCCTGACGGCCCGGGCTGTACAGGCTGATTTTGAGAAAAACCCGCGCCAGCACCTTGTTCTCCCAGTCACTGCCTTCGGGCAGCAGGCCCAGGTAGCCGTCATAGGCTTCGGGGCTGGTCATCGCGGCGACTTCGCCGGGGTGCGCGACCACCGGGCTGTAAAAGGGGCGACCGAAAACGCCGCCCGCAGCATCACGCAAGCCGGCGGCTGTGAGCTTGAGCAGCTGCGACACCGGATTTGCTGCCAGTGTGGCCAGGCCATCCACATGGGGAACCTGGCTGATCACCGCGGCCAGCTCCGGGTGCTTCGCGGCGGTTGCCAGCACGTGGCCGCCCGAAAAGGAACTTCCCCAGAGCACAATTCGCTGGGTATTTACTCCGGACAGATTCTTGGCATGGGTCAGTGCCGATTCCCAGTCTTCCAGATGCCGCTGTGGGTCGACCCAATGCCGTGGTGTGCCTTCGCTGTCGCCGAAATTGCGGTAGTCGAACAGCATGACGGCGTAGCCGGCCTGCACGAATTGCTCCGCAAACCGGGGCAAGGCCATGTCGCGCGTGGCGGCAAAGCCATGGGCCATGATGATCAGCGGGGGATTCTTTGCGGCATCGGGTTGCAGCAGGTCGGCGGCGCAATGGAGGCCATGGCTGGAAAAGTCCGTGCGCTGTGATTTCATTCCTGTCTCCCGACGATTGGCTGCGACATCCTAGCAAGGTTGCTACGGGCGTCTGCTGCGCCCTCGAGCTTGCGCGAAGTCCGCGAACCTTTACAGAATGACTGACCCGGCCCGCCGAGATGATGCATGCCCCCTGCCAAGAACCCCGTTGCTGTTGTGGCTGACGAAGTGCCAGATCGACCCCGCGGTTCACTCTACCCGCCCGAATTTGCCCGCCGTGTGAGGGGCCGGCACAAAAAAGTGCTCGGTGCGCTGTTCGGATTGCAGAATTTCGGCATCAATCTGACCCGGCTGGAGCCCGGCGGCATGTCCGCTCTGCGTCACGCGCATCGCACCCAGGACGAGTTCATTTACGTACTGTCGGGTCATGGAGTGCTGGTCACCGATGACGGAGAGACCGTGGTGTCCGCCGGCATGTGCGCGGGCTTCGCAGCTGGCAGTGGCGACGCCCATCACCTGCTGAACCGTGGGACCGAGGATCTGGTGTACCTGGAAATCGGGGATCGCAGCGCTGGCGATCACGTGGTGTATCCGGACGATGATCTGGAGGCGCGGCTGGACCAACAGGGCGGCTGGCAGTTCTTCCACCGGGACGGAACCCCGTACTAGGGGGTAGTGCGCAAAGCCATGCCCAGGCCTGGCTGGTTCTGATAGCGTGGAGCCGTTGGTGACAGGGGAGAAGACACCGTGGACATACTGAGCACCGGGTTATTACTGGTTGCCGGAATCATTCATCTGATTCCGCTCACCGGGCTATTCGGAGCCGGGCGATTGGCGGCGCTATACGGGCTTGAGATTCGCGACCCCAGCCTGCGCATCCTGCTCCAGCACCGCGCTGTTCTGTTCGGAATGGTGGGCGGAATCCTGATATTCGCAGCAGTGCAGCCCTCCTGGCGGCCCGTGGCCTTGCTGGTGGGATTGATCAGCGCCGTGTCGTTTTTATTGATCGCACAGCGGGTCGGTGGTTACAACCTGGCGCTGCGCCGGGTGGTGATTGCGGATATCGTCGCTATTGCGGCCATGCTGGCCGTGCTAATCATTTCGCAGGTAAGACCATGACGACGACGGTAGACCCCATTGCTCTGGTGGACGAGATTCTGGCGTCCTGGAAGACCCGCATCGGCAACGATTTCCAGGCCTATCGCAACCATGTTTGCCGCATGGTCACGTTCTGCTGCGACCTGCAGCCGTGCACGGACGAGGAGAAGCGCAAATTGGCCATCGCCGGCTGTTTTCACGATATCGGCATCTGGACCGACAACACGCTGGATTATCTGGAACCTTCGGTACCGCCTGCCCGCGCCTACCTGGAGGAGGCGGGGTTATCCGACTGGGGTGACGAGATTGCAGAAATGATCACGGAACATCATCGGCTGCGACCGATCACGGATTCGGCGTATCCACTGGTGGAGCTGTTTCGACGGGGCGATTTGGTGGATTTCTCCCTGGGTCTGGTGAAAGCCGGGCTGCCCAGGGAGCGGGTTCGCGAAGTCAAGCAAACCTATCCCAATGCGGGCTTTCACAAGCGTCTGATGCAATTGGCCGGTGGCTGGTTTTTGCGTCATCCGCTGAACCCGGCACCGATGATGAAGTGGTAGGCCCCGTGAGCATTCAATAACTGCCGTGAACTTCTGCCACCATCAGCCTCTGGCGCGGACTGATGTTTGCATGATGTGCGCTCCTGTTGCGCACAACCTGGTTGATTCTGTCGCATGACTCTTCGTGCTCGTCTGCTGCTCACCGTGATGGTCGTGGTGCTGGCCGCCACGGGCATTGTCGTTGTGCAGGTGTATCAACGCGAACACGAGCGGATCAGCGAAGATTTCTTTCGCGACATGACCATCGTCGGGATCAACGAAACGCGCAGCATCGAGGCGGAAGTCTCACGCCTGAGGCGTGATGTGCTGACGATGGCCAATGTTCCGGTGGTGCGGAGATACATCGCCGCGCTCGGGGAGGACAGCGCAACCGCGTCAGAAGCGGATTACTGGCGCCGGTCCGTGATCGAAATGTTTGCCGCATTCATGCAGGTGAATCCGGAATTCATGCAAGTACGCCTGATCGGCGTGGCCAACAATGGGCGCGAACTGGTCCGCATCAATCAAGACAAAGCGGCTCTTGAGGTGGTTGCCGATCACAAGTTGCAGGAAAAAGGTGACCGGGACTATTTTCGTGCTGCCATTACCCGGCAAGCCGGCGAGATCTATCTATCGCCTTTGAATCTGAACCGCGAGTTCGGGGCTGTCGAAATCCCCTACCGACCCACGCTGCGGGTGGCCGCCCCCCTATATACCCCCACCGGGGCCGTGTTTGGAATCATCATCATCAATGTGGATGTGCAGTTTTTCCTGCAAGGGTTGGCCGAGCAGTCGCGGCAGATGGGCGAGCTGGAGGTGCAGAACTACCTGGTAGCGCCTGATGGAACCTGGCTGGTCCACCCGGATCCGGAATTTCTGTTTGGTTCGGATCTGGAAAGCGGCCATAGTTTGTCGGCGGATTTCCCGGAATTGCAAGCTTTCGCCGAGCGGGCGGTCTCGCAGAACCCGAACCTGTATGACCACGAAGCGGAAATACCGGGGCTCGGCCTGGTGCATCTGGTACGCATCCCCACCGGCGACGGTGTGGATCAGCGCTACATGCAACTGTTTCAGGTGCTGCCGGAAGCCTCCCTGACGAGCGCCTTGCAGGCCCATGTGTGGCCTTTGGTGATTTTTCCGCTGGCGCTGGGAATGGGGCTGATGTTGATCATCCTGATTTTCATCTCGCGTCAGATGAAGCCTTTGGGCGTTATCGCCAAAGCCGCCGGTCAGGTCGCCGCAGGGAACTATGCGGTACGGCTGCCGAAGGTTGAAGACAACGACGAGGTGGGCCGTCTGGCACGGGCCTTTTCGACCTTGGTGCAAAAAGTGCAATCGCGTGAGCGCGGCTTGCGCGACAGCCACGAGTTCCTGGACCGCATTCTGGAAGGGATCGCCCAGGGCGTGGCCGTAGTTGATCGCCAGGGCACCATCATGCGGACCAATGCCGCGTTATGCCGGGACTTTGGTTACCGGGAAGAAGAACTGCATGGCCAGTGCGTGGATCTGCTGGTGCCAGACGATGTGCGGCCCCGACATCCCGCCATGCGCGACAAGTTCACGGCCAACGGCGTTGCACGGTCGTTTGGGCAAGTGCGAGGGATTCGTGGCCGGCGCAAGGATGGCACCGAGTTTCCCATCGAGCTGGGTCTGAGTGCGATGCAGCAGGGGGGTGACCGGTTCACCATCGCCACGGTGCTCGATATCACCAAAACCGTTGAGGCCGAGGAGGAAGTTCGTCAGCTCAACGCCGGTCTGGAGCGTCGCGTCGAAGAGCGAACCGCGGAACTGGAAGAAGCGCGGCGGCAGATCGAGGTGGCCACCGATGCCGCTCAAATGGGCATCTGGAGTTTCAATCTCACGACCTGCGAACTGACCTGGAACAAGTGGATGTACGAGATGTACGGGGTCGATACCAGCCTGCGCGATGAGCCATTGCTCGAAGTGTGGCGATCAGGAGTTCACCCCGATGATGCAGCCCAGGTCGATGAGCTGTGGGATACCGCCATTCGCGAGACCCGGCGTTTCGCGACCGAGTTTCGCGTGGTTCAACCCGGTGGCGAGATTCGTTGGGTCTTGGCGCATGCCCTGTTGAGTGGCGAACCCGGCAAGACCGAAATGCGTGCGGTGGGTATCAACTTCGACATTACCGCGCGGAAGGAGTCGGAGGTCGCCACCGCGGCAGCGCGCGACGCGGCCGAACTGGCCTCGCGGGCAAAGGGTGATTTCCTGGCCAACATGAGTCACGAAATTCGCACACCCATGAGCGGCATCATCGGGATGACGGATCTGCTGCTGGATACCCCGTTGACCGAAGAGCAGCGAACGCGGGCGCAGGCCGTTCGCAGCAGCGCCGATGCCCTGCTAACGATCATCAACGACATCCTCGATTTTTCGAAAATCGAAGCCGGGCGTATGGATATCGAGCCCATCGTCTTCGATATGCAGCAACTGCTCGCCGACCTTGCCGCCACGCTGGCCATCCGTGCTCATGAAAAAGGGTTGGACCTGATCTGCCCGGATCATCTGTTGCCACCTGAGGCGGTGTGTTTCAAAGCCGATGCCGGGCGCATCCGACAAATTCTGGTCAACCTGATTGGCAACGCGATCAAGTTCACCAATGCCGGTGAAGTGAGCGTTTCCTTCCGCGCCGAGCCGGAACACGTGGGTCGCTCGCTGGTTCGTTTCGAGGTTCGTGACACCGGGATCGGCGTGCCAGCAGAGCAGCAGGCCCGCCTTTTCCAGCGCTTCAGCCAGGCCGACAGTTCCACCACCCGCAACTATGGCGGCACCGGTTTGGGGCTGGCCATCTGTCGCCAATTGGTTGAAATCATGGGCGGTGAGATTGGTGTGCACAGCGTGCCGGGCGATGGCTCAACCTTCTGGTTCACGCTCGATCTGGAACGGGCCACGGTATCTGCCAATCCCCATCCGCGGGAGGCGCTGCCGGCCGGCCGCCGGGTTTTGGTCGTTGACGACAATCATGGCAACCGGGGGTTGCTGACCGAGCTGCTGACCCACTGGGGTGTGGTAGCGGCCGCCGTGAGCAGTGGATCCGACGCGTTGAAGCAACTCCAAGATGCCAACGCGTCCGGCACGGACTTGGATGCGGTGATCATCGACATGCACATGCCAGGCATGAGTGGGCTGGAGCTGGAACAGGCCATTCGCAGCGAGGCGAAATTCCGCGACATCCGCTGCCTGTTGCTGCGTTCCCCGGGTTGGACATCGGAGGCTGACGAAAGCGCGGCCGATCCAAGCACGGTTTTCTTCGATAAACCCGTCAATCAAGCGCACCTGTATGACGTGTTGCACAGCCTGCTCGGCGAGGCAGGGCCTGCTTCAATCCACCCGAAAAGCGGTCGTGCAAAATCCGGGAGCACACAATTTGCCGGGCGGGTGCTGGTAGTGGAGGACAATCCCACCAACCAGTTGGTGGCGTGTGGTCAATTGGAACGGTTCGGTCTGATTGTCGCCGTTGCCGAAAATGGCCAGCAGGCGGTGGACATGCTCAGCGTTGAGGACTACGACCTGGTGTTCATGGATGTCCATATGCCGGTACTGGATGGCTATGCCGCCACCGCGATCATCCGCGACCCCGGTTCGAGCGTTCGGCAACACAACGTGCCGGTAATCGCGATGACAGCGAACGCCGTATCCGGCGAACGCGAAAAATGTCTGGCCGCGGGAATGAACGACCACGTACCCAAGCCGGTGGAGCTGAGCAAGCTGGAAAAAGCCATCGCGCGCTGGTTGCAGCCGGGTGCAGCGACGGCCACAGGGAGGGATGCGGAATCCACAGCCGGTGTCGCCACCGACACCGCGGTATTCGATGAGCCCGCCTTGCTCGAGCGTCTGTTTGACGAAGAGCAGCTGGTGAAAAAAATCCTGAGCATGTACCTGAACGATGCGCCGAATACGCTGCAGCGATTGCGCGATGCCATTGCCAGCGGAAACGTCGAGGCCAGCTCTGAGGCTGCGCATGCGGTCAAAGGCGCCGCGTTGAGCATCAGTGCGGGCAAGGTCGCGGATATCGCCGCGTCGATGGAGGAGTTCGGCTGGGCGCATGACATGGAAGCAATCGCCAAGCGGTTGCCGGAGCTGGAAGCGGCCAGCGCCGAACTTCTGGAGTTGCTGCGCCACAAAGTCTGAGGCTGTAGCACCGGGGTCGTCCGTGACAAACTGGTGGGCAACCGGAGGACATCACCATGCGCACCCTTTTTGCTTTCTGCTGTTTGCTGACATTCCAGAGTTCGGTCTGGGCCCTGAAGTTGCCGGGGGCGACCGAGCTCAAACAGGCACTGCCGGCGTCACCTGCGGTTGCGCAGGGCCCGGTTCAGACGGTGGCAAACCCGATCCCCGGGCGCTACATCGTGGTGCTGAATGATCGCGCCGGTTCGCCAAGTGCTCTGGCCAGGAGCTTGCTGGCGCCTTTGGGTGTCACGCCGGACCTGATTTACGAGTCCGTATTGAAGGGTTTTGTCGCCAATCTCAGCCCGCAGCAGGCGGGTCAGCTGGCCGCAAACCGCGCGGTCAAATATGTGGAGCAGGACGGGCGGGTCAAATTGTCGGCCGCGCCCTGGGGCCTGGACCGTATCGATCAGCCCAATCTGCCGTTGGACGGGAAATATGTCCCCCGCGGTGAAGGCGAAGGTGTGCACGCCTATGTGGTCGATACCGGAATTCGTTCGACTCACGCGGAATTCAAAGGTCGCATGGGCGACGGCTACAACGTTGCCGGCGCCAGCCAGGGGTTACTGCAAATCCTCAGCGGTGTACCGGTACTGGGTGGGTTGCTGAATGGTGGCTCCAACAGCGGGGACCCCAATGACACCGAAGATTGCAACGGCCACGGCACCCACGTGGCAGGTACCGTGGGCGGCGCGCAGTACGGTGTGGCGCCGCAGGTGACTTTGCACGCGGTGCGGGTGCTCGGGTGCGACGGCTCCGGCAGCAACTCCGGCGTCATCGAGGGCGTGGACTGGGTGACCAAGAACGCCAAAAAACCCGCCGTGGCGAACATGAGCCTGGGGGGTGGTGCGTCCTCGGCCCTGGACGAGGCCGTCGATAACGCGATCAAGCAGGGGGTCGTATTTGTTGTGGCTGCCGGAAACGAGGATGCCGATGCCTGTGGCAGCTCGCCGGCACGGGCCAAGGCGGCGATCACGGTGGGCTCGACCACGAAAACCGACCAGCGCTCCTCTTTTTCCAACAAAGGAAAGTGCGTTGACCTGTTTGCACCGGGCAGTGACATTCTTTCCGCCTGGTACACCAACGACACCGCAACCAACACGATCAGCGGAACTTCGATGGCGTCACCACACGTCGCCGGTGTGGTTGCGGCCTATCTGGGGCAGCACCCGGACGCAACACCGGCAGAGGTGGACAAGGCCGTGCTGGCGGCCAGCCAGGCGGATCGGGTGAAGGATCCGGCAGGTTCACCCAACCGCTTGTTGCAGCTGGCCAGTTCGGCATCGACTCCGGAAACCGGTGCTCCGCAGCCCGGGGGTGGTTCGCCCGGCGCCGGCGATCCCGACACCGCGAACCCCGACCCGGAAAGCCCGGCGCAGCCCGATCCCGGCGCGCAACCCCCGGCCACCGGCGCCGCTTCCATCCTCGCCCGTTGTGAGCAGTTGTCCTGCATGTTCAGTACGCCCGCAAGCGGGGAAGAGGCCCGCTACCGGTGGGATTTTGGGGATGGTTTTTCCAGTACCGACGCGCTCGCCAGCCACCTTTACTCGGAGTTTCAGAGCTACGGTGTCACCTTGCGTGTGGATGCTCCGGATACGACTCTGGGCGCGGCGTTCACCTTGAAACTGGGCAAGGAGTCGGCCTCTCCGTGCACCGGGTGCGTGGCTGCGCAGGGAGTTATCCGCGCCAGCGACGAATTGCGGTTGACGGTGGAAGAGGGCGTCACCACGACCGCCGAGCAGGATTTCTACGGTTACCTGAAGCTGGCCGAGAAAGATGCACTGGCCGTGCTGTATCTCGACCGCCGTGAAGGTTCCGGCTGGCGCGTGGTGGCCCGTTCCTTCGGCAACGATGATCAGGTACTGGCGCTCAGCGATGCCCGCGCCGGAACCTACCGCTATCGCCTGGTTGCCGGGAATACGGGCGGGGCTTTTCAGGTCTGGGCCGGGCAGAAATAACCGCAGGCCGCTCGATTCCGCGGGGCTAGTTGAAGGATTGCTCGCGGGTGGCGGTGAACTTGAGATCCGGCCAACGTTCGATGGTCATTTCCAGGTTGACCCGGGAATTGGCGAGATACACCAGGGCGCCGGAATGGTCGCGGGCCAGGCGCTCAGGCATCTTGTCGCAGAGCTTGTCCATCTCGCGCTCCGGGCCATTGACCCAGCGTACGGTATGAATCGTTGCGCCCTCGAATTTGCTGTTGACGCGGTATTCGTCGCGCAAACGCGATTGCACCACATCGAACTGCAGCACACCGACCGCGCCGAGGATGACTTCGTTGCCGATCAGCGGGCGAAATACCTGGGTGGCACCTTCTTCGCAAAGCTGGTCCAGGCCCTTGTGCAGCGCTTTGGCCTTGAGCGGGTCCGCCAGCACCACGCGGCGGAACAGTTCCGGCGCGAAGTTCGGGATGCCGGTGAAGTGCAGCTCTTCGCCCTCGCTGAAGCTGTCGCCCAAAGCAATGGTGCCGTGGTTGTGCAGGCCGATGATATCGCCGGGAAAGGCTTCGGCGGCGGCTTCACGTTCGCTGGCCAAAAAGGTCACCGCATCGGAGATGCGCACGCTCTTGCCCAGGCGCACGCTGTGCATGTTCATGCCCTTTTTGTACTGGCCTGAACACACCCGCATGAAGGCAATGCGGTCGCGATGGTTCGGGTCCATGTTGGCCTGAATCTTGAACACAAAGCCGGTGAGCTTGTCCTCGTCGATGGCCACCGGGCGCTCCTGAGTCTCGCGCGGGGCGGGTGGCGGCGCCCATTCCACGAAGCCATTCAGAAGCTCCCGCAGCCCGAAGTTGCTGATGGCCGAGCCAAAAAATACCGGGGTCAGCCGGCCAGCACGGTATTCCTCCAGGTCGAAGGGGGTGCCGGCCTCGGTAAGCAGCTCGATTTCATCGAGCACCGTCTGCAGGCTGTCACCGAGTTTGTCGCCGTGGCCTTCGAGGCCTTCCAGCACTTCGATATCACTGAGTTTGTCGCCCTTGCCCGAGTACAGATACACGCGATTTTCGAGCAGGTGATAAACGCCCTTGAAGCCGCGACCCATGCCGATCGGCCAGGTGATGGGCGTGCATTTGATGTTGAGGACCTCCTCGACTTCATCCAGGATTTCCATCGGCTCGCGCCCTTCACGGTCCATCTTGTTGACGAAGGTGACAATGGGCGTGGTGCGCAGGCGGCACACTTCCATCAGTTTGATGGTGCGCGATTCCACGCCCTTGGCCACGTCGATCACCATCAGGGCCGAGTCGACCGCGGTCAGCGTGCGGTAGGTGTCTTCGGAAAAGTCTTCGTGCCCCGGGGTATCCAGCAGGTTGACCATGCGCCCGTTGTAGGGGAACTGCATGACCGAGGTGGTCACCGAGATGCCCCGTTCCTGTTCCATCGCCATCCAGTCGGAGGTGGCATGCCGTGCGGCTTTGCGGCCCTTCACGGTACCGGCAAGCTGAATCGCACCCCCGAACAGCAGCAGCTTTTCGGTGACGGTGGTTTTACCGGCGTCCGGGTGGGAGATGATGGCGAAGGTTCGCCGCTTGGCGGCCTCTTGGGCGATGCGGGACATGGGGCGGGGAGCCACGGGAAAACCCGGCATTTTACCGAGTCTGCGCAAGGTCACCGAGATCGCGCCTGTCCGGGCGTTGCGCAGGGACCCGTCACGGAAGGATCAGGGGGTGTCGGGGTTGAAGTCCAGCGAGGCGATGACGGCATTCAAGCGCCCCTGTTCGCCCTGTTCTTCGACAGGGATATCCGCCTGCAGCAATGCGGCCGCCTCGGCTTCGGCGCGGGCGATGGTGGCGGCGGTTGCTTTGCGGACGACGGCTTTGAGCACCTTCAGGGCCTTGACGATTTCATCCGGCGTGCGCACCCAGGTTTCGATGATCAGGCCCTTTTTGGGGTCAATCGTAGCGGGAAATTCCGCACCACCCGCCAGGTCGTTGAAGGCTTCGCACCACGCCGGAGGGGCCGGGGGCTCCAGCGTGAAGTAGAGGTCGATATAGGGTTCTTTGCGGATCCGGGGTAGCCGGGTCGGGTCGATTCCGCTGATGTGGATGTCGCGAATGTCGTTCATGCGTCAATTCCAGCAGTACGTTGGTAGTGGAAGATTTTTCCCTTGTAGGGGAGGTCAAGGTAATCGCGGGTATCGGGACGGCTGCTGGCGCAGCTAAATCCCAAGGCTTCCATCTCGCGGCTGAAGCGGTTTTGCAGCCCCCGGCCGGGGTCGGTCAGGATGCACTCACACCGGGGTTCGGCGTGGCGGCCGATAAATGCTGAAAGCAGGGCGATGTGGTCGGGCTCGTAGAGCAAATCCGAGCCGATAATCAGGTCGAATCGACCCAGCGTCTGATCCAGGTTGGCCCAGTCCTGACAATAAAACGGAATGGCCGGGCCGCCGTTCAGCTCCACATTGGCCAGCAGGAAAGCACCAGCTTCGGGGTTGTAGTCGGTGGCGGTGATGTCCGCCTGCCGCTGACTCAGCACCAGGCTGCTCAGTCCCAGGCCACAGCCCACTTCCAGTATGCGTTTGCCGGCGATGTCGAATCGATGCATCAGCTGGGCCAGCACCACTCCGGAATCCCAGACCACCCCGAACAACGGCCAGCTGCTGGGGGATACGCCGGCGCGTTCCGCCACACCGTCGACGTCCTGAAACTGCTGTCGATCACGCAGAGTTTTCAGGTGAATGTCGAGGTCCTGGACCTCAACGGTCTGGTAACGCAATCGGACTTTGGACATCGGTTCAGCCTGCAACAACGGGGGCAACCCCGTGGCGGCCTAAGTGATCACTGTACACCTGCAGTGGGCGACGGGTTGCTGTCGCTCACGGCTTCGAGCGGAAACGAGGGGGTCGCGAAGCCGGACTCAGACGGCCTTCAGGGGGAACCAGGTGGGTGCTTCCGCCGCGCTGGTCGTGACCGTACTGTCGTCGGAGTCCATCCAGGCATCCAGCTCGCCCTGGTTGCCGTCGGTGCGCAGACTGGCAAAATCAAACAGCTGGGGGTCGGCCAGCTGCGAGGGCGCGACGTGTTGCATCGAACGGAAGATTTTGTACACCCGATCCGGTGCCTGCCGATCCCATTCGGCCAGCATGCGACGAATCGTGACCCGCTGCAGATTCGGCTGGCTGCCGCACAGGGTGCAGGGAATGATGGGGAAGCCCTGCGCCGCCGCATAGGCTTCCGTGTCCGCCGCGCGGCTGTAGGCCAGCGGGCGAATGACCACGTTGCGGCCATCGTTGGATTTGAGTTTGGGTGGCATCGCGGCCATGCGTCCGCCATGGAACAGGTTCAGGAACAAGGTTTCCACGATGTCATCCATGTGATGACCCAGCGCGATCTTGTTGTAGCCGTTCTCGAAGGCGAACTGATACAACGCTCCGCGGCGCAGTCGGGAGCACAACCCGCATTGGGTTTTGCCTTCCGGCAGTACGCGTTTGACGACGCTGTAGGTGTCCTGCTCGAGAATGTGAAACGGTACCCCGCGGGCCTGCAGAAACTCCGGTAACACATGCGCGGGAAATCCCGGCTGCTTCTGGTCCAGGTTGACTGCCAGGATGTCGAAATGCACCGGGGCGGCTTCGCGCAGCGCCAGCAGCATGTCGAGCAAGGTGTAGGAGTCTTTGCCGCCGGACAGACAGACCATGACCCGATCGCCATCCTCGATCATGTTGTAATCGGCGATGGCTTGCCCGACCTGGCGACGCAGGCGTTTGGCGCATTTGTTGGCTTCGAGCGTAGCCCGGCGGGGGTCGGTATCGGTGGTCATGTGCGAATTATCCGCTGCCCCGGCTGCGCCTGCATCTTCGAAGCCCAAAGCGCAATCTGGCAGTCTTGCTGACAGGATTCCCAAGCCGCCGAGTCGCCGCCGCGTCAAGGAGCAAAATATCAACAGCCCAGACCACGATGCGTTGATCGCCGAGCATGAGCCACGGGCCATTCGCACGCGTCTGCAGAATCGCCCGCGCGGCGAGCACGTATCCGACGCCGTGCTGGGTGGCATCGATGGCTGTGTCACCACATTTGCGGTGGTGTCGGGTGCGGTCGGCGCCGGCCTGCCGGCCAGCGTCGCCACTGTGATGGGTTTGGCGAACTTGATTGCTGACGGTTTCAGCATGGCCGTGAGCAACTACGAGGCCAATCGCGCGCAGCAGGAACATGTGAGCAGCCTGCGGGCCCAGGAGCAGATGCACATACAGGCCATACCGGATGGCGAGCGCGAGGAGATCCGTCAGATATTCGCGGCCAAAGGTTTCGCGGGAGACACGCTGGAGACCATCGTGGAGACGATCTGCCGCGATTCACATCTGTGGGTGGACACCATGCTGCGCGAAGAACACGGCGTGCAGCCAGCACCGCTGCGTCCGGAGCGTTCGGCGATGGTGACCTTCACCGCTTTTGTCGCGGTGGGTCTGGTGCCGTTGTTGCCATTTTTCATTGGGGGCCTGCCCACGGCGCAGCAATTTGCGAGCAGCGCGGTGCTTGCCGGTTTGATGTTCCTCGGCATCGGTATGGCCAAGAGTCGCGTGTTTGGCAAACCCATCTGGCGTTCGGGTTTGAGCACCTTGATGACCGGCTCGGCGGCAGCCGGTTTGGCCTTCGTAACGGGCTGGGCGCTGCGTACGCTGTTTGGCGTCGTCTAGACCCGACTTGACCCTGTACCTCACTCCAATGTTAGCTTTCGCCCCATGACCCGTTTCCTGGCATCACTGGTTGCATTTGTACTGCTGGTTTCTCCAGCGGCCAAAGCGCTGGCCGGCTGTTGCCCGGAGATGGCGCATGCGGCGATGGAGATGGCGCAGAACACCCTGCCGGAGGCGCCACCCTGCCATGCCGACGCCGGGATGAGCATGGGCGAGCCCACCGCCGAAGCCCCAGCAATTTCGGATCACGCAACGTCCTGTGGACACGCCGTGGATTGCTGCGGCGCGGTGGCGGCGCTGGTGGTCGATCTCCACCCGCTGCTGGTGATTGGCCTGGCGGATGTCCGCGCACCGCAGCCCGAGTACGCCCCGCTGACCAAACACCCGGAAACGCTGCTGCGACCCCCCAGTATTTGCTGAAAAGGACCCGCGTTCCATCGATGCGGGAGGAACGCCGCGCCCGCGCGCGGCTCGGGTGCTTTCGCACCGTGTCTTTTTCAGGGATATCCCGTGAATGTTTGTTTGAGTGCTTCGAAGCGATGCATGGCCGCGATGCTCCTTGCGGCCAGTTTTTCGGCTGCGGCCGAGCCCCCGTCATTGGCGGTGGAAGCCTTGGTTGCGGAGGTTCTGCAGCGTAACCCGCGTGTTGAAAGCCTGGTACACGCGCAAATGGCGGCGCAAGCCCGTGTGCGCCCGGCCGGCGCCTGGGACGATCCGATCCTGAGCTACGCTCTGGCGCCGGAATCGATTGGTGTCGCGGGTCTGGATGAGGGGCACATCGTGGGCCTGGCGCAGCCGGTACCCTGGCCCGGCAAACGTGCGGCCAAGCGCGACGCGGCGTCGTCGATGGCCGACGCGGCGGATTTCAACCGCCAGCAAGGCGAACGTTGGGCGGCCTACCTAGCCCGTAGTGCGTTCGCGAACTGGTTCTATGTGCATCAGGCCCTGGCCGCGAATTTGGCCCAGCAGCGATTGCTACAGGATTTGCTGCAAACCAGCCGCTCCCACTACGCCAACGGTATCGGGGGGCAGCACGCCGTGCTGGCCGCGGAATTGCGGCTGGTACAGCGTCGGCGTGAAGCATTGGCCATCCAGGCGGAGCTGACCAGCGCCAGCGCGCAGATCAATGCATTGCGTGAGGCGCCCGCCAGTGCGGTATTGCCATCTCCCGCGCCCCTGCCGGTGCTGGCCATGCTGCCCGCCGTTGAGCAGTTGGAAGCGGCGCTGGTGACCCACCCCCAGGTCGCCGCACTGGACGCACAGATTCAGGCCGCCGGGGCCCGGCTGCGCCTGGCCGAATTGGCGTCATGGCCGGATTTGCGAGTCACGGCCAACTACCTGGGCACGCTGCCGCGCGAGGAAAACCGAACGCAGGTTGGCTTGGCGCTGAACCTGCCCTTCGGTCAGGCCAAACGTGCCGATGCGCGCGCGGTGGAGAAGTCCCAGCGGGCAGAGCTGCAGGCCCAGCGCCGGGATGTTCTGGCCCAGCTCGGGGCGAAATTGCAGCAGGCCGTCGCTCAGGCCCAGGCGGCGACGGAAACGGGCCGGCTTTACACCGCGGATTTGCTCCCGCTGGCCCGGCAAAACCTGCAAGCGGCGCGGGCGGAATACAGCGCCGGTGCGGGCAGTGTTCGGGAAGTCATTGAAGCGGAGAACGATCTTCTGGAAGCCCGTCTAGGCGCTGAGCGCGCCCGCCGGAATGAATACCAACAACATGCACGCATTGCCTGGATGACCGGGGGTGCGTGGGATACCCAAATTTTGAGTGAGAACCAACCATGAACAAATCCATCCTTGTTGCTGCGGCCAGCGTTGTGATTGGCCTTTCCGCCGGGGTGCTGCTGGCCCCGTATCTGGCGACGGACAGCATGCCGACACCGGGCGGTGAGCCGGGTGTTTGCCCGAATGGCGACCAACCGGCGTATTGGGTCGCCCCGATGGATGCGAGCTATCGTCGCGACGGGCCCGGCAAGTCGCCCATGGGGATGGATCTGGTCCCCTATTGCGAGTCGGCTGCCGGGAGTGCGGCCGTGAGCATCTCCCCCACCGTGGAACAAAACCTGGGGGTGCGCACCGCCCGCGTCAGCCGGGAAATGCTGGGGCAGACCATCCGCGCCGTGGGTACCGTCGGCTGGAACGAAGAAACGCTGCTGCACGTGCATTCGCGTGCGGAAGGCTGGATCGAGCAGTTAGGTGTCGCGACCGCGGGCGATACGGTGGCCGCGGGTGACCTGGTCTACGCGCTCTACTCGCCCAAGCTGTATGCGGCAGAAGCCGATTACCTGGCGGCGGGCGGCAATCGTTTGTTGCGTGAGGCTGCGGCAAGCCGCCTGCGTTCGCTGGGGTATACCCGGGAACAGGTGCAGGAATTGGGTCAGCGGGCCACGCCCACCGAACAGATGACAACCAAGGCGCCGGCCAATCTCACCGTCGTGGAACTGGGCGTGCGCGCCGGTGAATACGTCACCCCCGGCAGCATGATCATGGTGCTGGCCGACCCCACCCAGGTGTGGCTGACGGTACAGGTCGCGGAACGCGATGCCGCGCGCATTCAGCCCGGGATGAAGGCTCAGGCTCGGGTGGCTGCCTGGCCGGATCGCCGCTGGGATGGGGTGGTGGACCGGGTGTACCCGGAGCTGGATGCGGTGACCCGTACGCTGCGGGTGCGCCTGAAATTTGCGAACCCGGATCAGGCGCTCAAACCCAATATGTACGCTGCGGCATTGATCGAGGCCTCCGAGTCCGAGCCCACGCTGGTCATTCCGGCCAGTGCGGTGATTCGCGGTGGCCAGGGCGACCGTGTGGTCAAGGCTCTGGGAGACGGGCAGTTCGATGTGGTGGCGGTTCGCGTGGGACATACGCAAAACAACCAGACCCAGGTCATGGAGGGACTGACCCTGGGGGACCGGGTGGTGTCTTCGGGGCAGTTTCTGATCGACTCCGAAGCCAACGTTGATGCGGAGGCACTGCGCTTGACGGCAAACGAAGTCCCGGCGGGGATGGCCGAAGGCGTGGTCATCGATGTCAACACCGAAAGTCGCAATATTCTGCTGCAGCACGGGGATTTCACCCCCATGGGCGCGCGGGGGATGAGCATGCCGGGCATGACCATGGGTTTTGGCGTGGCGGATGGCGTGGATCTGAGCGGCCTGGAGCCCGGTGAAAAAGTTCACGTCATTGTGGAAAACCCTGGACCGGGTATTTACACCGTGCGTGAACTGCACCGAATGGGCGGCGGTTCGCCGATGAGCCCGAGCAAACCGATGCCAGACCACGGCATGCTGGATGACGCCATGTCCAAAGGCACGATGCCGAGTGATTTGATGAGCGGCCACGCGCATGATTGAGGCCCTGATCGCCGCGTCGCTGCGGCATCGCGTGCTGGTGCTGCTGCTGGCAATCGCGGTGGTGGTGGCCGGCGTGCTCGCGTTGCGCTCGACACCGGTCGATGCCATTCCCGATCTGTCGGATGTCCAGGTCGTCATTCGAACCCCGTACTCCGGCCAGGCGCCGCAGGTGGTGGAGCAGCAGGTGACTTATCCGCTGTCCACCGCGATGCTGTCGGTTCCGCATGCAAAAACGGTGCGCGGGTATTCCTTTTTCGGGGATTCCTTCGTCTACGTGATCTTTGAAGATGGCACCGACCCCTACTGGGCGCGCTCGCGGGTGCTGGAATATCTCTCGCAGGTCGCGCCGACACTGCCTGCCGGCGCGCGGCCGGCTCTGGGGCCGGACGCGACCGGGGTGGGCTGGGTTTACGAGTACGCGCTGATTGATCGCAGCGGGAACCACGATCTGGCGCAGCTCACCTCGCTGCAGAACTGGTTCCTGAAGTACGAGCTGCAAACGCTGGAAGGTGTGGCGGAGGTCGCCACGGTGGGTGGCATGGTGCGCCAGTACCAGGTGGTGGTGGACCCGGATCGTCTGCGTGCCTACAACCTGCCGTTGTCGCGGGTGCAGGCGGCGATTGTGGGGGCCAATCAGGAAAGCGGTGGGGCGGTCATCGAGATGGCCGAGGCTGAGTACATGGTGCGGGCGACCGGTTACCTGAAGAGCCTGGATGACCTGCGCGCGGTGCCACTGTTGACCACTCCGGCCGGCATTGTGGTGCGCGTGTCGGACGTGGCGGATGTCCGCCTGGGGCCGCAGTTACGCCGTGGTGTGGCCGAGCTGAACGGGGAAGGCGAGGTGGTCGGCGGCATCATCGTGATGCGCTATGGAGCCAACGCGCAAGCCACCATTGCCCGGGTGCAGGAGCGCTTGCAGCAACTGCAAACCAGCCTGCCAGCCGGTGTTGAGGTGGTGACGACCTACGACCGTTCGCTATTGATCTCCCGGGCCATACATACACTGAAAAAAACGCTGATCGAGGAGCTCTTGATTGTTGCGCTGATCTGCGCGGTGTTCCTGTTCCATCTGCCTTCGGCACTGGTCGCGGTGATCAGCCTGCCGGTGGGCATTCTGGTGGCCATGCTGATCATGCGCGGCCAGGGGCTGAACGCCAACATCATGTCGCTGGGGGGAATCGCCATCGCCATCGGCGCCATGGTGGATGGCGCGATCGTGATGATCGAAAACCTGCATGCGCACATGGCACGCGGGGATGCGCGATCCCACTGGCAGCGGGTGCGTGCTGCGGCCCAGGAAGTGGGTCCGGCGTTGTTCTTTTCGCTGACCATCATCACGCTGTCCTTCGTGCCGGTGTTTACCTTGCAGGCCCAGGAAGGTCGCCTGTTCGCCCCGCTGGCCTATACCAAGACCTACGCGATGGCCGCCGCAGCGGGTTTGGCGGTGACCCTGGTTCCGGTGCTAATGGGATATTTCATCCGCGGACGGATTCGACCCGAAGAGGCCAACCCGCTGAACCGGGTGCTGGCGCGCGCCTACCGCCCCGTGCTGGGCTGGGCGATTGCTCACCCGGCGCTGGCGTTGCTGGCGGGCGCGTTGGTCGCGGTGAGCGCGGTCTGGCCGGCGCGTCATCTGGGCAGTGAATTCATGCCCCCGCTGGATGAGGGTGACTGGATGTTCATGCCCACCACCAAGCCCGGCATCTCGATTGGCACGGCCCGCCAGTTGTTGCAGCAAACCGACAAGCTGATCAAATCGGTACCCGAAGTGGCGACGGTGTTTGGCAAGGTCGGGCGGGCGGATACCGCCACCGACCCCGCGCCGCTGAGCATGATCGAAACCACCATCACCTTCAAACCTGAAGACCAGTGGCGGCCGGGAATGACGCTGGAAAAGATCCGGGCCGAAATTCGCGAGCGGGTGCGAATCCCCGGTTTGACCAATGCCTGGGTCATGCCGATCAAGACCCGGATCGACATGCTGGCCACCGGCATCAAAACCCCGGTGGGTATCAAGATCAATGGCCCGGATCTGGCCATCATCGAAACCATTGGCCGGCAAATTGAGCAGGTGCTGCCGGCGGTGCACGGCACCACCAGCGTGTATGCCGAGCGGGTGGTCGGTGGGCGCTATCTCACGGTGGACATCGACCGCGAACGGGCCGGTCGACAAGGCCTCAACATCGCCGAATTGCAGGCGGTGATCCAGGGCGCCATCGGTGGCATGAATGTCACGCAGACGGTGGAAGGGCTGGAGCGTTATCCGGTCAATCTGCGCTACTCACAGGATTGGCGGAACTCCCCGGATGCTCTGCGTGAGCTCCCGGTCATCACGCCCCAGGGTCGTCAGATCAGCCTCGGCGATGTGGCCACCATCCGGGTGGATGATGGGCCGCCCATGATCAAGAGCGAAAACGCGCGCCTCAGCGGTTGGGTCTACGTGGACCTGGAGGGACGGGATGTCGGCTCGTATGTGGCCGACGCCCAGCAACAGGTTCTGCAACAGGTCGACCTGCCCGCCGGGTATTCCATCCATTGGTCCGGGCAGTACGAGTACATGCAGCGGGCCAAGCAACGGCTGGCCCTGGTTGTGCCGGCTACCTTGGTGGTGATCACGCTGTTGCTGTACCTGGCCTTCGGCAATCTGCTGCAGGTCGGCATCATTCTGGGCACGGTTCCGGTGGCGCTCGCCGGGGGGATCTGGTTGCTGTACCTGCAAGGCTATGCATTGTCCGTTGCGGTGGCGGTGGGCTTTATTGCGCTGGCCGGTGTCGCGGTCGAGATCGGTGTGGTGATGCTCAGCTACCTGAATCAGGCGCGGGATGCCCATCTGGCCAGCGAGGAAAGCTCGGCTGCCGCGCTGACCGCTGCCGTCCGCGAGGGCGCCCAACGCCGATTACGGCCGGTGCTGATGACATCGGTGGCCACCATCGCGGGCCTGATTCCGATCATGCTGGGCAGTGGCACCGGGTCGGAAGTGATGCGCCGGATTGCCGCGCCGATGGTGGGCGGGATGCTGACCACCTTGCTGTTGGCGCTGGTGGTGCTGCCCGCGGTGTATGTGCTGGTCCACCGCGGTCGTCTGCGGGATTTGGTGGATTAGCGGGGTTGAAAATGCCAGAGCAGCGTGGCGTCGTCGGTCTCGGTCGCGAGGTCGTCGAAGAGGGGCCGCCGGGTCGACCAGCGACCGGCGGCTACGGCATCGAAGTTCTCTGAGTTGATGCAGTAGTTGTCCGGGCGCAGGTAGCCGCTCAGTTCCCAGGCATCGCCAGAGCGTGCGAATACCGGGTATTCGCAGCCCTGGTCGGGAGGCGGCACCAGCACCCATTCTTCCGGTGCGGTGCGGTTGAGCTCCACCGCGATCAGCAGGCATGCAGGCTCGGCTTGGGCGCAGACATTGGGCATGCTCAGCATGGGAATTTCGTGCTGCATTACGGCGATTTCTGCCGCCAGCTCCGGGGGCACGGTGGTGCCTTCCGGCAGCACGCGTAGCCGCCCTTCGTTCAGCCATTGGGCCAGCGAGAAGCCGAGACGACCATCATAGTGGCGGTAGGTTGCAGCAAGGACGCGGTCCAGATGCGCCGCCAGCGTGTTTCGCTGCTGGGAACGGGCCTCCGCCGCCAACCTCTGAACCGCGTGGTAACCCGGCGTGCCCAGCTCGAATCGCAGGTACATCCAATCGGTTTTGCCCGGGCTGTCCGCACCCGGGTCAATCTGACTTAACTGGTAGGCCAGGGCACGCTCACGGAAGTTGAAGCCCGGGCTCTGGCTGAGCACAAGGACCAATACCAGCAGGGCGCCAAGCATGCGATTGATTCCGCCCAGACCCGGAAGCCAGTCGGGTTCGGATTTCAGCCCGCGCAGGGCTGTTGCGGCATAGGTGAGGGTGTACAACAAGGCGAACCCGATGGCGACCATCCCGTAAAGGCGGGAAACGGTCAGCCCGTATTGGCCCACCCGCAATCCCATCGCATAGGCGGCAATGGCGGCCAGCGCCGGCAATGCCAGCAACCCGGCGATGACGATGACCCGTACGCCGCGTGGATAGGGCTGGTACGCCAGCCCGTCGGCATATACCCCGTTCACCAGGCCGATGGTCAGGAATATCAGCGACAGCAACAGGAAGGTGGCATGGCCGGTATTCCACAGGGGCGTCAGATCACTGAGGATCAAGGCCACCGCAAACAGCACCGTGATGCCGCTCACGGCGGGTAGCAGAATCTGCGAGAAGCCCAGACAGATGCGCAGCCCGCTGCGGACAGCGTCGAAATAGGCCCGGCTCAGTGTGAGCCCGAAACCCAGCATGAGACCGGTAGCGGGGAAGGAGAACGCATCTTCTTCCAGGAGCTGCTGCAAAAAATCCAGCCCGACTAGTTTGAACAAGCCCGCGCTGAGCCACAGGATCAGCCAGCAAAGCAGTGTGAAGGCGAGTGCGATGAGCAGCGTGAGCAGGTTGTGCCACGCGCGCCCGAACAGTGTGGGGTAATCCAGTTGCCGCGGACTGTCGCGCAAACCTTGCAGATAGGGCATCACCACAATCCACGCCAGCAGCGTGCTGAAGGTGAAGGTCGTGAAGATGGGGGCGCGGCTGAGGTGAATATCGGGCGCGTAGGCAGTCCCGGTATAGGCCCCCAAGCCGGTCACCACGCCGATCACTCCGATGGCGAGGGCCAGCGCGCGTCGGGGCACGGCAGGGGTCCAGAGTAACGCCATGCTCAGTGGCATGCTGATGGCGAAGGCGTACCAGGCAAAACGCAGGGGCAGGGGCGCAAACCACTCCCATTCGCCTTCGGTGGCGCGTTCCGCGAGGAGCAAGAGCAGGCTTGCGGTGATTGTCAGCAGATAGATCAGCCGTCGACCGGCGTCGTCCAGGTCCTCGGCAATCGGCGTGATGGGGGCAGTGCGCATGCGGGCCACGTCCGCGGGTGTCTACCGCGCAACATAGCAACAAATTCCCGCACAAACCCTTGACTCTGTAGTGTGCTCCAGTGTTTTACTGGCTCCCATGATGAGTAAAACCATAGGCAAACTGGCTGCGGTAACCGGTGTCGGCATCGAAACCATTCGTTTCTACGAACGGGAGGGGTTGCTGGAGCCACCACGCCGCACGGCGGCGAACTACCGCATGTATCCCGCAACGGCCGAGTCGCGGCTGCGATTTATCGTGCACGCCAAAGCCCTGGGCTTTTCCCTGGCGGAAATCCGTGAGTTGCTGCGCTTGCAAAAAGGCGGAACCCGCTCCGAAGTCCGGGAGATTGCGGGCCGCCATCTGGCAGATGTGCGCGCCAAGCTGGCCTCGCTGCACGCCATCGAATCTGTTTTGAGCGAGCTGGTCACGGATTGTGACGGCTGCGGGGATGCCGCCGAGGGCTGCCCCATCATCGAATCCATCGCCGCAATGCCCGCAGATGAACTGCCGGCACGAGCGGCTATGGCACAACAGGGAGACCGAGAATGAACGGGACTTTTTTTGCCGGCCTGCTGGCCGGCTTGATCGCTGCGCCAGCGGCATTTTTCACGGCCCATCAGGTCGGTTGGTGGAACGGAGCCATGCCCATGATGGGCGAAGGAGCGCACGCTCCGATGATGCCGCACAGGCAGACGCAGGAACCCGCGCACATGAGTCAGAAGCTACGGCTGGCGCTGACGGCAGGCGACAGCCAGGTCGTGGCGCAGTTGTTGGACCCGGAGGTGGTGATTTACGAGTCCGGGGGTGTGGAAACCGGTTTCGCCGAGTATGCATCCCACCACCTGGAAGCGGACATGGCGTTCCTGCAGGGGATGCAGCACGAAGTTCTGGACGAACAGACCCGCGTGTTTGGTGATCAGGCGGTGTACTGGGCGCGCACGCGGGTGCAGGGAACCTACAAGGACAAATCCATGGATCTGTACAGCAACGAAACGCTGTGGATGCACCATGTCGATGGGAAGTGGCGCATCCGGCACATCCACTGGTCCTCGCGGTCGGCGTCATGAGTAGCAAAGAGCCTGCAGCCGCTTGCTGTCATCACGACCACGCGCACACTCCGCGCACGGCCCCCAAACCTTCGGCTGGCTACAGCTGCCCCATGCATCCGGAGGAACACAAACCCTCCCCGGGTGATTGCTCGATCTGTGGAATGGCACTGGAACCGGTCGCTCCGGTGGGGCTGAAGGTGCAATACACCTGCCCGATGCACCCGGAAATTCTGCAAGACGACCCCGGGGACTGTCCTCTTTGTGGGATGGCCCTGGAGCCGACGTCCGTCACCGCCGAGGCAGACGATGGGGAATTGCGGGATATGACGCGCCGATTCGTCTTTGCCTCCGCGCTGTCCGTGCCGCTACTGATCCTGGTCATGGGCGACATGTGGCCGGGTCAACCGATCAGTCAGATGCTGGGCCATGACCTGCGCATCTGGCTGGAACTGGGGCTGGCGGCTCCAGTCTGTCTGTGGTCCGCATGGCCGTTCTACCAGCGCGCGGTTCGCTCGGTGATCAATCGCAGCCTCAACATGTTCACGCTGATCGGACTGGGTGTGTCGGTGGCGTTTGTGTACAGCCTGGTGGCCACGCTGCTACCCGGTATTTTCCCGGCATCCTTCCACAGCGCGATGGGGCGGGTACCGGTGTATTTCGAATCGGCCGCCGTCATCGTCACGCTGGTGCTGCTCGGGCAGGTTCTGGAATTGCGTGCTCGCCAGCAGACGGGATCGGCCATTCGGGCCTTGCTGGATCTGGCCCCAGCGACGGCCCGTCGCATCAACCCGGATGGGCAGGAAGAAGACGTGAATCTGGACGCGGTCGCCGTGGGCGACCGTTTGCGGGTCCGCCCGGGCGAAAAAATCCCCGTGGACGGCGTGGTTGTCGAGGGCCACAGTCTGGTCGACGAATCGATGGTCACCGGCGAGCCGCTCGCAGTTGCCAAGGAGGAGGGTGACCCGGTGGTGGGTGCGACGGTGAACGGCAACGGTAGCCTGGTGATGCTGGCCGAAAAAGTCGGCTCGGATACCTTGCTGGCGCGCATCGTCACGCTGGTTGCCGATGCACAACGCAGCCGCGCACCCATCCAGAAGCTGGCGGACTCCGTTTCGGGATACTTCGTGCCTGCCGTCATGATTTCGGCGTTGCTGGCCTTCGTCGTATGGGCGCTGGTGGGGCCGGAACCGCGGATGGCACATGCCTTGTTGGCCGCTGTCGCTGTGCTGATCATCGCCTGCCCCTGTGCGTTGGGTCTGGCAACCCCCATGTCGGTCATGGTGGCCACCGGCCGCGGCGCCTCTCAGGGCGTGCTGTTTCGGGATGCAGAAGCCATCGAGGTGCTGCGCCAGGTGGATACCTTGGTGGTGGACAAAACCGGCACCTTGACCGTGGGTAAACCGCAACTCTCCAGGCTGGAAACGGTTGCAGGCGCAGATGCGCAGGAGCTGTTGGCTTTGGTCGCTGCGGTCGAACGCGCCAGCGAGCACCCGCTGGCGGAGGCCATTCTCGCAGCGGCCGCCGAGCGCCAGGTGGCAACGATGGTGGCGACGGATTTTGCGGCGATCACCGGCAAAGGCGTGCTGGCGACGGTGGACGGTGTGCGGGTGCGGCTGGGTAATGCCCGGCTGATGGAAGACGCCGGTATCGATGTGTCGTCGCTGAGCAGCCGGGCGCAAGAGCTGCGGGAAGCCGGCCAGACCGTCATGTTTGCGGCGCGCGATGCGGAACTTCTGGGCTTGGTGGCGGTAGAAGATCCGATCAAGGATTCCACCCAGGAAGCCCTGACCGCGCTACGCGAAGAAGGGATGCACATCGTCATGCTGACCGGTGATGCACAGGCGACCGCACAAGCCGTGGCCCAGCGCCTGGGCATCGAAGAAGTTGTCGCCGAGGTGTTGCCCGATAACAAGGCGGAGGTGATCCGCAAATTGCAACAGGCCGGGCGCTGCGTCGCGATGGCCGGTGACGGCATCAATGACGCCCCGGCTCTGGCGCAAGCGGAAGTGGGTATCGCCATGGGTACCGGAACCGATGTCGCGATGGAATCGGCCGGGATCACCCTGGTCAAAGGGGACCTGGTGGGGATCGTCCGGGCCCGGCGTTTGTCGCGCGCAACGATGGCGAATATTCGCCAGAACCTGTTCTTCGCCTTTGCTTACAACGCCGCGGGAGTTCCGCTGGCGGCCGGTGTGCTGTACCCGGTATTCGGGATGCTGCTCAGTCCGATGATTGCGGCGGCCGCCATGAGCCTGTCATCCGTCTCGGTAATTGGCAACGCGTTGCGATTGCGCCACCAGTCTCTGGATTAGGCGGCGGCGGGTCCTGACCGCAAAGGCAGGACCCGCCTGTTGGATCAGCTCAGCGCGAGTTGACGCTGCATGGCCTGCAGCCGTGTCAGTTGCTCACGGAATGCCTGTTCGATGTGCAGCGCATCGATCTTGTGCTTGATCTCGCTGTTTTCCCACTGGGTCTTGATCTGCTCACGCGCCGCGTCAAAACGCGCACCTTGCAGTTCGGCCCACTGGGCCACCGTATCTTTGAAGTGCGCCCACTCGGCGTCCATCTGCTCTTTGATTTCCGCCACGCTGCGGTGGTGCTTGCGTGCTTCCAGAGCCGCATGAGTACGCTCCAATTCACGAGTGACGCGGGCTTGCTGGATTTTGACTTCGGGTACGCGCTTGAGGTCTTGCGTCAGCCCGAGCTTGGACAAGCCGGCGATAAGCCATTTGGTCGGATCCCACTGCCACCAGCGAATGCCGTTGCGGTAGTCGTACTGAAAGATGTGGTGGTAGTTGTGATATCCCTCACCCCAGGTGAAGAAGGCCAGGAAGTCGTTGTCCCGGGCAGTATTGGTGGTGGTGTAGGGGCGGCGACCCCAGATGTGGGCCAGCGAATTGATGAAGAACGTGAAGTGGTGCGACACCACCAGGCGCAGAAAACCCGCGACCAGCACAAAGCCCCAGAGATCGCCATACAGCAGACCCAGACCCACCGGAATGACCAGGTTGGGGCCAAAGGCGAACCACAGGTAGTGCTTGTCCTGAAGCATCACCACTTTGTCGTCAAGCAGGTCGGGCACGCGTTTGAAATCCAGTGCCGACGATGGGTAATCCCGCAGCATCCAGCCCATGTGCGAAAACCAGAAGCCGCGCGTTGCCGCATACGGATCCTGATCGCGATCGTCCACATGGCGGTGATGATTGCGGTGCCCGGTTGCCCAGTAGAGGATGCTGTTCTGCACGGCCATGCCGCCAAAAATGGCAAAGAACCACTTGATTACCGGGTGCGCCTTGTAAGCGCGATGGGCCCACAGGCGGTGATACCCGGCGGTGATTGACATGCCATTGGCTGCCAGCAGCAGCACCCCCCACACCCAGGCGCCGGTGCTGACTTCATGCGTCCACAGATACCAGGGCAGGACGAACACGACCGGCAGGGTCGTGAAGAAGAACATCAGGGCAGCAGGCCAGTTGATGGGGTAGCGGGTGGCTTGAGTCATGCGGTCACTCTGGGTTTGACAACGACGTATCCGCTGGTTTTTCGGATACTCATATATACAAGTGTATAATAAATGCTGAACAAAAGACCAACGGCTGTGCGATGACATACAAGATGGATGCCGTGACGGCAGTGTCGGAGTCCACACCGATCACCCGTGGCCCCGGCAGAAGGCCGGAGATTGATCGCGAGCGCATTGTTCAAGCCGCCCTGAAGCTGCTCGGCCCGGATCGTAGCGTGGCCACATTATCGTTACGTGAAATCGCCCGCGAGGCCGGCATCGCTCCCAACAGCTTCTATCGCCATTTCCACAACGTGGATGAACTGGCTGTCGCGCTGATCGAACGCGCGGGGCGTTCGCTACGGGTCATTATCGGTGCGGCCCGTCAGCGGGTGGGTCAGCAAGGGAGCGTGATTCAAAGCTCCGTGGAGGTGTTCCTTGAACAGCTCGATGCCCAGGACAAGTTTCTGCACATTCTTCTGCGCGAGGGCTGCGTGGGTTCACGGGAGTTTCGCCATGCGGTTGAGCGCCAGCTTTGTTTCTTTGAAGAAGAACTAAAGACCGATCTGATCCGGCTGTCGGCGGCGGCGGGCGGGCGGGTTCACCGGCCCGAAGCGACCGCTCGGGCAATGACCCGGTTGGTGTTTGCGATGGGCACCCGCGCCCTGGATATGGGGCCAGAGCACCGCCGCGAGCTGGCAGAGGAAACCGTCTGCATGCTGCGCATGATTATGGTGGGGGCGTTGGCAACCGCTAGCGCAAACTAAAACGCCGGCGATGGCCGGCGTTTGTTTGAGCCATCAGCGAATGCTCAGTGGGAGGGTTGACGAAGGGGTGCGGGTTCTACATGAAAACCCAGCTCATCAAGTACGAACAGCGGTCCAACAAACAGGAACTGCAGATCCTTGAAAAACGAAGGTTTGGCACCTTCGAGTTTGTGCCCGTACAGCTGCACGGCCCAGGCGGCGACAAACACACCGCCGGCGATCGCCAGCAACGGTAATCCGGCAGACTCAATCGCGATAATCAGAGCCAGAACCAAGCCGGCGATGACACCCATGCCGAGCAGCGGGCGCGTGCCCAGGCTTGCGTAGTAGAGCGTGGCAACGGCCGCCAGAATGGTGCCGCCATTGATCCAGTACGCTGCGGGTCCGGTCATCCCGAGCAGTTCGAAGTTGAGTTTCCAGAGCAGCGCCAGCGTGGAGAACACGATGATCGGTACGCAGATCATGTGGATCAGTTTGTTGGTTGGGTGCCCGTGGCTTTGGCGGTATTCCTGGAGCAGGTCGTGAAGTTGCATCGGTGTCTCATCCGTTGTGGTGAATCGATGACGCTACTGTAGGGATGCAGCCCGCGGCCGGATATGCGGGATTACCTCAACCGATTGATAATTTGCATCAGTCCGCGGAAGCGATTTGCTCACGCCAGGAGCTCGGGGTGAGCCCGGTCCAGCGTTTGAATGCATGGTTGAACGCTGCGGTTTCGGCATAACCCAGGGCGATGGCCACATTTTCAATGGGTTCTGCAGGGTTTCGCAGCAGTTCGAAAGCTCGGTTTTTGCGAACATCCTCCAGCAACGAGCGGAAACTGACTCCGGCCTCGCTAAGCTGCCGCTGCAAGGTACTGCGGCTCATGGCCAGGTCGGCTGCAACAGCTTCCAGCGAGAGCTGTCCGTTACCCAGATGTGCGCGTAACGCCTGCTGCACCCGCAGCACGACGAAGTGCCCCCGATGCTGGTTCCGTAGCTGCTGCCGAGCCCGTTCGGACATGAGGGCGAGCATCTCGGCATCGGCATATACAACAGGCTGATCCAGAATCGCCGCATCGATTTCGATCGCGTTAGCGGGCTGGCCAAACGCCAGCTCCGTCTCCCCCAGGTGTTCGCGGTACGCCGTGAGCTGGTGTTCCGGCGGACGTGGGTGTCGAAAACACAGGCGTTGAATAGTGGTGGGAAGCAAATCACCGCGCCCTTGCAGATAGGCAAGTAGCCGCAGCGCCGAAAATACGGTGAATTCGACCAGCGCGCGGTTGTGCTCAGGATTGACATCCGGGCGTCGCCGGAATTCAAGACGGGCTCTCGGGCCCTGCCGGGTGAGTTGGATGAAGGGCTGATCGTCGATCAACCCGGTGAACTCCTGCCAGCGCCGCACCGAATCTCCCACAGTGGCGCTATTGGCGATGATATGACCCAGCATGCCGAGGCTGGTGGGCTCAAAGTGACAGCCCACCGTAATACCAAGCGCAGGATCTCCGGTCTGCTCGACGGCATCGGACCAGATCTCCCAAAGCACGTTTTCGGGTACCCGGGTCAGCGGTTCGGTGACATCCGCCGCCTGAACACCATGAGCGGAAAGCAGCAGTCGCGTGTCTACGCCGCGGTGCTGCAGCTCGACCAGCAATGGCCGCAACGACAGCGTCGAAACCAGAGCGCCGGGCTGCACGCTCATGCGCAAAAACGGTAAAGCGGCGGCAAGGCGTTGTCTCCCGTGAAGCCGAACAGAAGGTCTCAGAATACGCGAACACCATGCTCGCGTTGTGGGCCGCAAAAGCGCGAACCACTAATCCGCGGTTCGGGTCAGGCGGCAGAAAGCTGGGGCTGCCGGGGGATCAACGTGGATATACACAGCCGCAGATATTCGGTCATGTCCTGCCCTTGGGGCAGGGCATCCGGATTGTCCCGTGCCAGTTGCAGGCTGCCGACAAAGGTGGAGTAGGCGAATGTGGCCCAACGCCGCGCCTCCGCAGCCGGTTGCCCCAGTGCGGCGTAGCACTCGGTGAGAAAATCCAGCCGTCGGGCCGTGGCGCGGTGCATGAAGTCGGCAATTTCCGGAGCGTCGCTGGCAGCAGCCAGCGCGAGCATCAAGCGCCCGGCGTTCGACGAATTAGTGGCGGCCCGGAATACCTCCTGTATGCGTTTGCGGGGGTCGTCAATCGAATCGGCCAAAGCGATGATGTCATCGGTTTCCCGCTGTTCCCACAATTGCATGGCAGCATTGACCAGAGCGGCGCGATTTCGGAAGTGCCAGTAAAAGCTGCCTTTGGTGACTTTCAATTCCCGTGCAATGGCTTCGACCGACACGGCACTGACGCCACCACGGGTAATGGCATCCAGAGCGGCCTGGGCCCAGTCGTCGGCGGAAAGTTTGATGGACTTCATTTCCATACGCATGCGTATTGTGCGCGGCAACATACAACAGGGGCCGGAGAGCGTCAACCGCACAGGCACTAGGCTGCATACGAATTATTGACAGCGATGGCTTTACAAGAGGAGCCTCGAGCGGTTATCTAACGGAAAACTTTCAAGGCTCTTGATGACAACTCCACCGGACGGGAAGTCCAAGGTGTCGGGACCCAGCCGTTCGTTATCAGTGACGCTTGGCGAGGATGTTTACCACGACATTGTCGAGGCGGCGCCGGACGCCATGGTCATGATCGACGCGTCGGGTCACATATTGCTTGCCAATCGGCAGGTAGAGAAGCTCTTTGGCTACTCCCGCGAGCAGATCGTGGGCCAATCCATTGAAGTCTTGCTGCCGCCCCGTTTTCGCGGTGGGCATGTGGCCAAACGCACGCAGTATTTCGACAATCCGCAAATCCGGGCCATGGGTTCCGGCCGGGAGTTGTTCGCGCAGCGCGCCGATGGCACCGAATTTCCGGTCGAGGTTTCCCTCAGCCCGATGCTGACCCCGGCAGGCCCGATGGTGTTGAGCGCCATTCGCGACGTGACGGAGGCCAAGCAGGCCAAGGAAATCATGCAGTACGTGTCGGATCAGCTGCGCGCGCGCAACAGTGCGCTCGAGCAGTTCACCTTCCTGGCATCACATGATTTGCAGGAACCGCTACGAACCATCGAAAGCTTCAGCGGTCTGTTGCGCGATGAGTTGGGCGACACGGTGCGGGGCTCAAGTGAGCAGGCGCTGCAGTACATCGAAGAGAGTGCGCAGCGGATGTCGCGGCTGCTCCGCGAGTTGCTCGAGCACAGCCGCATTGGTCATCTCTCGGCATTCGATCCGGTGGATACCGACGAGTTGGTCAGGGAAGTCCTTAAGGATCTACACGCGGCCATCAAGCAGGCCCATGCCCGGGTCCATATGGACGAGTTGCCGCGGGTCAATGGGCGTCGCGCCGAGCTGCAGCTGCTGTTCCAGAACCTGATCTCGAACGCGATCAAATTCCGGCGTGTGGATGAGCCGCTGGAAATCGATGTTCGCAGTCAGCGCGGCGATGCGGGTTGGGAATTTCAGGTCGATGACAACGGCATCGGTATCGATCCCAAGCTGGCGGAAAAGATTTTCCTCCCGTTCAAACGACTGCATAGCCGTACCGAATACGCCGGCACCGGCATGGGCCTGACGCACTGCCACAAGATCGCGCAGCTGCATGGAGGGCGGATCTGGGTGAGCCCTAATGAGCGAGGCGGGAGTACCTTCCACGTGTACCTGCCGGACGAGCGGCCGCAGCCACCGCTGCCAGGGGTAAAAATAAATTAGAAGGAATTGATATAGATCAATTTGTCGGTCCTTGCGCGGTCGTATTGTGCTCGCCGCAATCTTGCAGAAATGGGACGACACAATGAAAACGAGGAATTCAACAAATCCACTCCGCGCGGTTCTGATGGGTACGCTGCTGGCAACGACGGCGGTCACCTCCGCCTCCGCATTTGAAGCCGGCGAGTGGATTGTGCGCGGCGGTCTGGCCGGCATATTTCCCAATGACTCCAGCGGCGACGTGGCCGGATTCCCGGGCAATGGTGTCAGCGTCAGCAATGGATTTGGCATCGGTATTTCGTTGTCCTACATGGTGACCCCTTCAATCGGGATCGAGCTGCTCGGCGCATCGCCATTCAGCCACGACATCAAGGCTACGGGTCCTGACCTGGGTGCCCTCGGCACGATTGCCGATACCAAACAGCTGCCGCCGACCCTGCTGGTCAACTATCACCTGCCCATGTTCAATGGTGGGGTGTTCCGTCCCTACATCGGGGCGGGCTTCAACTACACGATGTTTTTCGATGAGCAAGCCAGCAACAGCCTTGAAGGCGCACTGGGCAAATCCGACGTGAAGCTGGACCCATCGGCGAGTTTCGCCGTGCAGGTGGGTGCGGACTGGGATGTGGGCAGCGACGTAATGTTCAACATTGGCTTGTGGTGGGTGGATATCAACACCAAAGGCACGATCGATTTTCAGGGTGACCCGAACGATGCATCCGATGATGGCCGGACCAGCGTGGATGTGGAAATCGATCCCACCGTGCTGATGGTCGGCTTTACCAAACGGTTCTAAACCACAGGGATCGAAACGACGCCCCGCCAGCCCGGACAGAGCCGCGGCTGGCGGTTGGCGCTGTCTCTACAGCGCCGGGCCACTGTGCCATCATCGTCCGTGTGCTTTCACACGGTATGGCGTATGCGAATCCTGCTCGTTTCGGTTGTTTTGATGCTGACTTCGGTCGCCGAGGCCCAGGCCCCGACGCCACCTTGTACCGCGCCGGAATATCGCCAGTTTGATTTCTGGGTCGGCAGCTGGGATGTCTATACGCCGGAGGGACGTCAGGCCGGCCACAACGAAATTTCCATCGAATATGGCGGCTGCGTTCTGCATGAACGCTATCAGGCCATGGGAAAATACCGCGGCGAGAGTCTGAATACTTACGACCCGGGTCGCAAGGTGTGGCATCAAACCTGGGTGGACAATGCCGGCACGCTGCTGCAACTGGATGGCGGTTGGGATGGCGAGGTCATGCAGCTCAGCGGCACCACGCAAAACGCACAGGGTGAGAAAACCTGGGAGCGAATCCGCTGGTCAAAAAATGCGGATCACAGCGTGCGTCAGCTCTGGGAGCAGTCCACCGACGGAAAGGCCTGGAAAGTGGTGTTTGATGGTGAATACAGACCGGTCAGCCCGGCCACCAAGCCCTGAAGAAGCATCGATGCTCGCGCGGGGGCAGAAAGCTGGCAGTATCTGAGATCCATTCCCGAACGGTTCCTGCGATGAAAATGATTCCACTGGTCTCCGTTGCTGCGATGCTGAGCCTGCTGAGCGCGTGTGCGCCTGAAGTCGGCTCCGAAAAGTGGTGCGCGAAAATGAAGGAAACTCCGAAAGGGGAGTGGTCCATGAACGATACGCGTGACTACACCAAATACTGCGTGCTGAAAATCGAACAGGAAGAATGATCCTGTTCAACGCATAAAAAAAGGCCACCCGAGGGTGGCCTTTTTTGTCATCGCGACCGCTTATTCTTTGTCGGCTTCGGCAGCGCGCTCCACTTCGAGCAACTCGACTTCGAAGATCAGCGTCTCATTTGGCCCGATCAGCGCACCTGCACCACGGGAGCCGTAGGCCAGATCGGCGGGGATGAAAAACTTGGCTTTACCGCCAGGTTTCATCAACTGCAGACCTTCGGTCCAGCCCTTGATCACGCCGTTGAGGCGGAACTTGGCAGGCTGGTTACGCTTGTAGCTGCTGTCGAATTCGGTGCCGTCGATCAAGGTGCCTTTGTAGTGCACGGTGACGGTATCGGTGGCTGCCGGTGCATCGCCTTCACCTTCGGTTTCGATGATGTACTGCAGGCCGGATTCGGTGACGCGGACGCCGTCTTTGGCTTTGTTGTCTTCCAGGAACTTGGCCCCGCGTTCGGTCGCGTCAGCTGCTTTGGCGTCACGTTCGGCATTGCGCTTGTCGGCTGCAGCCTTGTAAACACGGGACTTGACCGCGTTCATTTCTTCGGCGTCAAGACGGGCGTCCTTTTCGGCGAGCGCATCTTCCAGGCCGGCCATCATGGCGGCGCTGCTGATGTCGATTCCGCCCATGCTGCTCAAACGCTGGCCGATTTCATAGCCGGCGGCATAGGAGAACTTGGTGGCGTCGTCATTCAGGGTGACTTCCGTGTTCGCCGTGGATGCGGGCGTTGTGGGTTGGCAGGCGGCCAGCAGCAGAGCTGCGGGGGCCAGAAGATAACGAATATTCATATGTCGGGATGGACCCTGGTTGAATGGAAACAAAGCGCGACACCTTAGCGACTGCGCGGAATCGCCGCAAGATACACACGCGAAAGCGCCCTTAGTGCGTATCGGTCGCCAAGGGTTCCCCGGTTCCGCTACGCACATGGCGGACAAGCTGCACGATGACCTGGCCGATGTCCGGTCCCACCAGCTTCAGCGCGCCACGAGCCATCTCGGAAATTTCCGGTGCAATGCGGATGGGATGGCTCGTGGTGTTGGTGTCTGTCGTGTCGCTGGACGCCAGCCCCACACGCTCGAGGGTGTCGAAGAAATTCGCCAGCAGGGCTTTGTCGAAAAACTCCGGCGCATCCCGGCCCGTGAGTATGGCCATGCGTTCGATCATGCTGCGGCTGGTTTTTACGAACAGGTCACGGTCGATGGGGGTGTCGTGCGGCTGCTGATCGAGTAGCAGAGCCGTCAACGCGTAGCGCTCCAGGGCCTCGCGAACAATATTGGCCAGACGGATGAGCCGGGCATAGGCGGGGCTATCAATACTGGGTGCATGCAGGCCTTGCTCGGTTTCGATCACCAGCCCACATTGGATCAGGGCATCCAGCTGAGTCACCAGGGCGGATTTGGCATCAGCGGTGGTGTAGCGCAGGTGCAGTTCGTTTTCCAGAAACGGGTAATAGTCGGCCGCATCGGCGAGTACCTGCTCGCGGTCCCGCAGACGGGGGCTGCGGAAGAAGTTGGCCAGCAGCGAGGGGACGGCGAACAGATGCACAACGCTGTTGCGGGTGTAGGTCATCAACACGCCAGCGCGGCCCTGGGCCAGCAGCAGATCACCCCATTCGTGATGGGCCCGATCGAGCGGTGCGATGGGCTCGTACTCCGCAATCAGGTTGGCTGCAGGTTCGTCAATGGTGATCAGCTGGTCGCTGTAAGGAGCCAGCTTTTGCAGTTCCCGGAACTGATCGATCTGCTCGATCAGCTCGTTTTCATCGATGGCCCGTTGCGGCGTGGTCAGCAGGCTGAGTGCGCACAAACCACCGGAACCCAACACCGAGGCTTCATTGATCCGGCGCATGACGGTGTCGGCCAGGATGCCCACGCCCTCGGCAAATTGCTCACGTTGTTCTTCGCCCTGCGTGAGCCAGTCCGGGTGGTTCTGCGTAATCCAGCTGCGCAGGTCCAGCGGCTCGCCAAAAGACACATGGGCCTTGCCGTACTTGCGCGACAGGATACGACTGGCCTTGGCCAACTCCCAGATCGATTCCTTGGCCTTGCTGCGGGTGCCACGCAATTCCTTGAAATAGCTGTTGACCTCCATGACCTTGTCGTAACCAAGGTGCACCGGAATGATCGTTAACGGCTTGTCCGGGTTGCGCAGCCAGCTCTCGCTGAGCATGGCCAGCATGCCGGTTTTGGGCTTGAGCAAGCGCCCGGTGCGTGAGCGACCACCTTCCGGGTAGAAGGAAATCGGATAGCCGCGACTGACCAGCACATCCAGATAGGCCCGGAACACCGCGGTATAAAGCGGATTGCCCTTGAAGGTTCGGCGCAGGAAAAAGGCCCCGCCCCGACGCAGAATCGGGCCCATGGGCCAGAAATTCAGGTTGATGCCTGCAGCGATATGGGGTGGTACGAGCCCTTCGTTGTAGAGCACATAGGACATCAGCAGGTAGTCCATGTGGCTTCGGTGCGAGGCCATGTACAGCACGCCGCCCTGGCTGGCTGCCTCGCGGCAGCGGCTGATGCGGTGGACCTCGACTCCGTCGTAGACCCGATTCCAGATCCAGCTCAGAATGATGGCCAGAACCCGTAGCGTGGTGGTGGAATAATCCGCGGCCAGCTCGGTCACCATCGCGCGAACCTGGGCCTGCATCTCGGCCCGGCCGCGGCCCTCGGCCTGCCCGATCCGGTTCATGGTTTCGCGCACCTCCGGGTTGGCCAGCACCGCGCGCACCGTGTTGTTCAGGCGTGACAGGCTGGGACCGAGTGTGGCGATGCGGGCGCGGCGGAAGTGCACCCGGAACACCCGCACCAGCTTGCGAGCCACCCGCTCGTAGTCATCGGCCTTGGCGTTGGAGGTCAACTCGCTGAGCTGCGCCGGTTGCCCAAAGTTGACGACCAGATTGCGGCCGTTGGCCAGAATAATCAGCGCCTTGCGGACGTATCCCGGTGATTCGGCATCGGAAAACAGGAGTCGAAACACCGATGTTTCCGAGCCGGGGTCGCGGCCCCAGAACACGGAAACCGGTACCAGTTGCAGTTGCGGATCCGGGTTCTGCAGCAGCTGACGAAACAGCTCCATCAGCGACTTGTTGCGATCCATGACCGCGGGGAGGTACAAAACGGCGGCGCTACCGGGTTCCGGCAACTGGTCGGATTTGCGAATGAGCGGTAACCCGGCGCGACGAATGGCATCCTCGAGTACCCAGGCATCGACATAGGAGCGGTTTGGCAGGACGTACACCACGGACTTGCCGGGATCGATCTGCAAGGTTTCCGCTGTACGCGACGGCGCCAGATTGATGCGCACCCACCAAAGCAGAGGCTTCTTAAGCCAGAATGTAAGCAGCCAAATGAGTTGCCGTAGCACCTGAGTTCCCAAACCCGTTTCGCGTCATTCTAGCGGTTTAAGGATCTCTCTCTAACAGCATGCGTAGATCAGGCCCAGGAAATCAGACCGCGTCCGAGGCGCCAAGCCAGCAACGCCGTGAACGTCTGCGCCAGCACATGGAGCGCACGGCGTACTGGATGGACGAGCGTTTCACGCTACCCGGAACGCGCTGGAAATTCGGTTTTGACGCCATTATCGGGCTGGTGCCCGTGGTCGGGGATCTGGCCGGTTACGCCATGGGACTGTGGATGGTGCTGGAAGCCCGTGCGGGCGGCGTGCCGCGGGCAGTGCTGCAGCGCATGCTGCGCAACCTGGGGGTGGAAGCGGTGATCGGCTTTGTCCCATTGCTCGGAGACCTGTTCGACGTGACCTGGCGGGCGCATTCACGCAACCGGGTACTGGTCGAGCGTTGGCTCGACGAACAGGACGGCGTTCCCCCGGAACTACCCCGGCGGCGCGGTCTGAAAATCGCCGTACTCCTGCTGGTTGTTGCCGGCTTGGCGTACTGGTATTTCACCGCGACCTAAACCGGCCCCGGTGTAGGATTTTTCTGACAAAAAACGACGCCAGATTGCAGTTGGTTGGCTTGGCGCCGGCAGGCATGATGCAGATGTCGACGTCTAGCAACGCCTCCCGCTAAGTCGACTTCCCCGGTCGTGCCATGGATGGCGCGGCCGGTTTTTTTTGCCTTGCAGAGGCCAGGGCGTACAATGGTCTTCCTGACCGGCCGCGGTAACCTACCGCCGGACTCGCCATGCTAATTCGAATTTTCGCCGCGACGCTTCTCGTCGCTCTGTCCGCATGCGGCCAAGGGGGTCGCGAATGGTCTTCTGCTGACAGTCGCCAGCAGGACACAGCTCCCGAAGCCGTACCGGATGAATCCAACCCCGACATCATTATTGATCCGGTAGGAGAGCTGCTGGAGCCCACAGGTCTCGGCTACCGGGTGGATACCTGGTTACAAACCGATACCGAAGTCATACACCAGACCGGCTACGGCGTGGACGGATTACCGGTGGGCATGGATGTGGACGGCGATGCCGGAACCGGTAACCTGCTCGGCGCGGATATATCCGTGCACTTCTTCACCCTGCTGCTGTACGCCCGTACCCAGGTCGACGTGCTGAATGGTGCGGCTGACGACATGCGCCTGAAAGTGGAGGTGACGCTGCTGGATCCCCGAAACCTGCTGGGTTTGCCGGGCCTGCTCGGGGTGGTGGATCCGGATCTGCGCATTGCCATGGGCGTGGATGCGCAGGAAGCGGGCATCCCCAGCCAGTACACCGGCGAGCTCATCATTGTCGACTCGCTGTTCGAATTTCTGCCGCGCTTCACCTCGGCCCAGTACAACGTCACCACCAGCGACGGTGGCGAGGCGGTAGCGGCCACGCTGGCGATGTTTGCTGATCGTTCCGGGCAACGCGAGGACACGCTGGAGCTTGCCACCACCTGGCGTCCGGCGGTTGACAGTGCCTCCATCGACGTGGTGCTGACGCCGGATTCCGAGGAATCGTCATTGGCCCTGAGCGTCAGCGAGCCCGCCGCACTGTCCGTCAACGTTCACAGCACCAACGGCCTGGCCGATGAGCCAACGGGTTATCGCGATGTGGATGTCACCCTGGACAAGATCAACCAGAGCTTCAATTTGCTGCTGACGGGCGTGGATGGTTTTGAAACGCTGAATGGCATCGATACGCGCTACGAGCTGTCCACCGATGCACCGATCAACCGGGTCGGCGTCAAATTGGCCGATGGCGATAGCGGTGGACAGCGCTTTGCCGAAGCGAGCATGGGCCCGTTGCCCACGTCTCTGGCTATCGTGCAGGCGGCGAACGGCGACCTGAGAATGAATGCCAGCGACGCCATTGATGACATCAGCTTCGGGCAGTCCGTGAACACGCCGGTGGTGTGGAGCCAGGACACCGACCCCGAGCAGCCGTTCAAGGAGCATGTGCTCCGCTTCGTAACAAGACAAGACGGCACCGACGTGCTGCAGGTGCGACTGGCGGGCCTGAAAGATCTGACCGCGGCCATTGAGCCCGATCTGGCGCTGGATGGTTCGCTGCGTTCCGCACCGCTGCAATTCCGTGAAGAGACCGATATCGGTTTCGTCGACGCGCGTCTGGAAATGCTGCCGGGCAGCTTCTCCGTGCGCTTCCCGGATGACTCGAAGCAGCTGCGGTTTTCCTATGAAGCCGATCAGGCCGGGCCGGGTTTGCATTATGAAAAGCAGGACCTGGAAGAGAGCACCGTGGCCAACATCAAGCCACTGCCCGCGTCGTTCAGCCTGTGCGCCAGCAGCGATGATTCCTGTGGCAGCCACGGCGACCGCACGATTGCCTCGATCAATTTCCAGGCCAGCGAGCCGATGCGGGTGAACTACCAGCAGAAAAGTGCCGATGGCAAGCGCGAGACCGCGGTGCGGGATTTGTATCTGCAGAATCTGGTGATCGATGCCGGCATGAGTTCAGCGGCGAACAAGGGTTACCTGTATTTCGATACGGCCGGTGATGCTTTCCATGGCACCTTCCTGCAGCGCGACGGGAAGAGCGGAATGTATCTGCGCTTCTCCGAAGGCACCTACGCGAAAGAGCGCAGGGTGAACTACAAGAACTACGTGCAGATCGACAAGCGCTCTGGCGAGATGCTGTGCCCCGGCAAGGAAGAGCTGGAGTTGTTAAGCGGCGGTACCTGGTACAACTTGGGATTTGTGCTGGATCAAATGTGCCAGTAAACGAGACCTGAACATGTTGAAACTCTTCGTCCTGGCTGTGACTGCCGGTTTACTTTCCGGGTGTGAAAATACCTTCTTCGGCGACAACGAGGGCAATTTCCCCAGCCCCTTCGATGACGGGCAGGTGACCGTGCTGGAACCGGTGGAGTTGGCGAATCTCGAGGATGCCACAGCCAGCCAGCGGCATCCGGGCATTATGTACGCCACCGAAAGCGTCAGCGGGACGACCCAAATCGTCGCCTTTGACGAGGATGGCAGCGGTCAGGGCGGGTTCGGGCTGGAGGACGTGGAACGTGAAGGCTGGCTCGATCTGGCGGTGCGTGATCAACAGATTCTGCTGCTCCGAGCCGTGAGCGGCGTGGGCTATGTCCACCGTTACGACGAACCACGCAATCCGTCGCCGTTTTCGGGCACGCAGCCGTTGCTGGATACGCTGGCATTCACGCTGCCCGATGCGGATGTCAGCAGCTGCCTGGCACTGGGTGCGGCCAAGAGCCAGAACGCCAATGACGTGTGGTTGCTGTGTGGCAACCGGTTTTACCGCTTGGCGCCGGTGTTCAGCGAAGAAAGCCCGCAGGTGGCAATTGCCGAAGATCGCCTGGACTTGCTTCTGGATATTGGTGAGATCCGCGACTTCTCGATTTCACCTGGCGGTCAGTACGGCCTGCTCGTGGGCAGCGAGATGGCGCTGGTCACCCAGGCTGATGATGAGCAGAACCCGGCATGGGGCACCGGGCTGAGCAACAAGCCTGAAACCGTGAAATGGGATGGCACATTCTCCCCACCGGTGGCGGGAACCTTCGCCTTCAATACGGTGTTGCTGTATCTGTTTGCACCCGTGCAGCCGCAGGGGCAATTACTGGCGATTTTCACGCCGTGAAACTCAGAAAATCCCGCTAGCTAGCCCTTCTGCCAGCGCCTGGCCGAGTTCCTCGGCCTCGGTCAGATGCTCTGGTCGCGGCTCTCCCCGGCAGATCACCGGGTCGGCAACGCGTCGCAAACGCCAGCCATTGCAGATGCGATCCATGTCGCGCACGGCGCCTTGGCCATCATTGCCGCAGCCGGTGATGGACGCATAAGGGCGCCCTTGCAGCGTGGTTTCCAGCGGGTAATAAAGCCGCTCAAACATCATCCGCATCCCCCCGCAGAGCTGGCCGAAATTTTCCGGTGCCACGAAGATCCACGCGTCTGCGGCGGCGAACTCTTCCTGCGTCACGCGCAAGGCCGCGCGTCGCATGACCTGACACTCTTGCACCCGGCGGGCGCCGCGGGTGGCGGCCTGCGCCAGCGCCGCATTGGTGCCGGTGGCCGAATACCAGCAGATCAGTAGCTGTGGTGGCTGCATACGCCCACGCTAACGTAGGCCGGGCCTTGACGCTAGTTCTACACGACTCACGACAGGCTAAAATGCGGATTGCACAGAGGCGACAAAAGTATGAAACCGGATTGGAAACATTTGCTTCGGCACCACGCTGACGATTTGCCGGACCTGGACGAACTGCCACCAGAGCATCACCAGCAGTTGCATGACTGGGTTTCCGACACCATCCGCCGCGAGGCCCACGCGCTGGAATCGGCGCTGGAATCGGCGCTGGAATTCGTGCCGCGCCTCCTGCGGGGTGCGGTCAAGAAGTTGGTCAGCGGATGAGGCTGCTGGATCTGGAACTGCAGGCGGAACGGGAAAAACTCGGCCGCTTGCTCGATACCACCGCGGATGAGCTCCAGGTCCTGGATGCCATCGGTGTTGATGGCATGCGCCAGATACGGACGACGGTGGAGGCCCATATCTTCGACCGGGGCGCCAAGCGTTTCGCCGGTTTGGCCAAATCATCGCGCCTGCTGCCGGGCAAGATCAGTGGACTCATCGCGCAACGGGCGCTGGGGCCGCGTCTAGCCGCCCAGGTGACGGGTCTGCTCGAGCCAGAGTTGGCGGTCAATCTGTCCAAACATGTGAGCACGCCGTTTCAGGCCGACCTGTGCCAGTTTCTGGACCCGCGTCGGGCCGGGCCCGTGTTGCGCGCCATGCCCGTGTCGGTTGTGGTGGAAACCTCCCGGGAGCTGGTCTCCCGCGAGGAATACATCACCATGGCGCGGTTTGTGGACGATTTGCTGGATACGCAGATCCAGGCCGTCTCGGCAATACTCGATGCCGAGGCACTGCTGTGGATTGGCTTCTACATCGAGTCCGGCGAACGCCTCTCACAGTTGATGGCCATGCTGGAGGATCAGGCCGTGCTGGGCACCATGCGCGCCGCGGCTGAAAACGGATGGTGGCCGCAATCGCTGTCCATCATGGCGCGGGCCAATATCCAGACGGCCCGGCGCATGACTCATCTGCTGGCAGATGCCGATCCCCAGATCGGCGCCGGTTTGCTGGAGTGCGTCGCTGACCTCGGCCTGTGGGAGCCGCTGGCCGAGGTGATGGTTCGCGCCGACGCCGAGGACCTGGAAAGCATCGAGGCCGCGCTGCAGGGCCAGATGCCGGACGCAGTCTCGCGCCTGCGCAAAACCGTTGAAGCCCTGCGCTGAGGCGCAGCGGCTCAGGTCGCGTCGGCTTTGTGCAGATGCACGTCCAGCTGATTGAACGGAATCTCGATACCGGCCTCGTCGTAGGCGCGTTTGATCTTTTCCAGTAAATCGCTGCGGGTTTGCCAGTAGTCGGGTGTCTTGACCCAGGGGCGGACGGTGACAATCACGGCGGAGTCGGCAAGGTCGGTGATGCCGATCCAGGGCGCAGGATCGGCCAGCACCCGTTCATCTTCACCACACAGCCGCGTCGCAATCTCTTTCGCCAGGCGCATGTCCGAGGTGTAACTGATGCCGACCGGCATGTCGATGCGCCGGGTTTCCTTGGCGTTGAAATTGGTGATCGTCGACCCCCAGATCGACGCATTGGGCACCGTGACCTGCTGGTTGTTAGGTGTCCGCAGCACGGTGGCGATGATGCGAATTTCCTCCACGGTGCCCGCGACGCCTCCGGCGTCGATGAAGTCACCCTGACGGAACGGCCGGAACATGATCAGCATCACACCCGCGGCAAAGGATGCGAGTTGGTCCTTCAACGACAGGCCAACGGCGATCCCGGCACCACCCAGCAAAGCGGCGGCGGATGTGGTGTTGATGCCGAGCTGCCCGAGCGCGGAGATGACCACCACCGCAAGCATGACGCCGTACGCCACATTGCCAAGGAAGTTGCTGAGCGTGGGGTCCGCCTTGGCCCGTTGCATGGCGTGACGCATCCCGGATACCAGCGCCAGTGCGATCCAGCGCCCGATGAGGAATGTCACGAGCGCCAACACGAGTTTGAGACCAAAGGTCTGTGCGTAGGCGATCAGGATGTCGGTATCGAATTCGGAGAGTTTGGGCATCGGATTTACAAAAGTATGTTGTGAACGACTTCATCCAGGCTGGTCAGCCCGGCGTGAATGGCGGCGGCGCTGGCGTCACGCAAACTGCGCATTCCCGCGGAGTCGGCAGCTTTTTCCAGCGCGCCAAGTTCGGTGGTGTCGGTAATCAGGTCCCGAAAGGCACGATCCGCCTCAAGGACTTCGTACAGCCCCATCCTTTCGCGATAACCGGTTTCCCGGCAGGCCAGGCAACCCACGGCAACAGGCAGGGCTTTGGGCGGAGGCAGGCTGCTACCGAGCACATGCCAGCGTTCCTCCAGGTTATCCGGAACCTCGATGGTTCTGCAATGCGGGCACAGTTTGCGGACCAGGCGCTGGGCCAGCACGCCGAGCAGCGTGGCGCGCAGCAAATAGGATGGCGCACCCAATTCCAGCAGGCGCACGACGGCCCCGATCGCAGTGTTGGTGTGCAAGGTGGCCAACACCAGATGGCCGGTCAGGGCGGCCTGCAGCGCAACCTCGGCCGTTTCATGGTCGCGGATTTCGCCCACCATCAGCACATCCGGGTCCTGCCGCAACAGGGCGCGCAATCCGCCGGCAAAGGTCAAACCGGCCTGGGGGTTGACCTGAGTCTGGTTGATCCGGGGTTCGATCAATTCGATCGGATCTTCGACAGTGCAGATGTTGCGTCGGGGTGAGGCCAGATTGTGCAGCGTGGCGTACAGCGTGGTGGTCTTGCCGGAACCGGTGGGGCCGGTGACCAGAATCAGACCGTGCGGTGAGGTACAGAGTCGCCGCCAGGTCGCGTCCTGGTCTTTCTCCATACCCAGGTCACTCAGATTCTTCTGCACCAGTCCGGGATCGAAAATCCGCAAGACCAGCTTTTCGCCGAACGCCGTCGGCAGCGTGGAAAGACGCAATTCGACCTCATTCCCTTCGGGTGTGACCGATTTGATGCGCCCATCCTGGGGTCGGCGGCGTTCCACCAGGTTGCAGCCACCGAGGATTTTGAGTCGGCTGCATACCGCGGCGAAGACGTTTTCCGGGAAGCGGTAAATTTCGTGAAGCTCACCGTCGATCCGCAGCCGAACATTGCCGGTGCCACGACGCGGCTCCAGGTGGATGTCGCTGGCACGATTGTCGAAGGCATATTGCAGCAGCCAGTCCACCACGCCGATCACGCTTTGGTCGTCTTCGGTGACGATTTCGCGCTTGCCGAGCCGGACCAGATTTTCCAGCACCTGAGTCCCGCCCTTGCGGATGTTATCGGTGGATTTGCTGGCGGATCGCAGGCTGTGGAACTCAAGCAGGTAACGGCGGATGTCCGCAGGATTGGCGAGGACAGCCTGGATTTCGGCGCTCAGCGCACTGGCGAGTTCGCTTTCCCAGGGCCGGTAGAAGGGGTCCGAGCAGGCGATGGTGACGGAGTCACGACCGCGGCGCACGACCAGGATGCCGGCGTTTCGGGCATAGCCGTAAGCGACGGCATCGGCCGACACCGCAGGGTCGATTTTGAGAGGGTCGATGTGCTGGTAGCGGATGCCGGCTTTTTCGGCCAGCCACTGGGTGATGCGATCACCGTCAAGGATGACGCCGGCAGCGGTTTGATCCGGCAGTTCGCAGTCGGCCACGGCCGTGATCGGGTCCATCGCAGACTTGCTGGTGACCACCTCCGCATGGGCGCGTGCAGCGGCATCGATCCGTCCGTCGGCTTCGAGGGTTTGCAGCAACCAGCGCGAAGTCAGTTTCGGGGGAAATTCAGATGCAGCCATGAAAGCTCGGCGCGAGTACCAGCAGGCTTGATACCATGCGCGGCAGGTTTTGTGTGTATTCGAGTGGACATGCCTTCCGTGCTGACCCGCCTCTGTTATCTCACCGTCGCGCTGCTGCTTGGCGGGTGCGCGACCCTGGAGCCCTTGATGTTCTGGCAGGGAAGTTACAACTTCCAATCCGAAACGCTGGAGGTCAATGAGCTGCGGCGGGCGCTGGTGTGTGAGACACCGACCGAGGCTTCACGCCTGCAGGTGTTTGATGGGGCGCAGGCCCTGCTGGCCAGCCCGGTTGCAGCATTGCTGCAGGTGGATCAACTCGACAACCTCACAGAGGAATCCAGCTATATCGTGGTGGAGCAGGGCCAGCGCCGAACCGGTGGCTACAGTCTGGAACTGCGGCCCAAAGCCACAGTCGATGAGGACGGCCTGCTGACGCTGGATGCCGACTGGATTGAACCGGCACCGGATCGAATGCAGATACAGATTTTGACCAGCCTTTGCGTGCTGGTGCAGCTACCGCCGAAGCCGTATAACCAGGTTGAGCTCAAAGATGGGAAGGGTAATACGCGGGCCGTCTGGTCGCGCGAAGAACCCTAGCCCGCGGGTACGGCGCGAACCTCGGGCTCTCCCTGTGGTCCCACGCAACATGCTGAGCCGCAATTCACATTCTGCCATCGCACTGAGCCGTGCGGGCCTGATGGCCCTGAGTCTGCTGCTGACTGTACCTGCGCAGGCCAGACCCGCCATGCCGACAGCTCCGGACTTTCCGGCTCTGGGGGCCGAAAGCTGGATCAACTCTCCTCCGCTGCAGCTGAGTTTGTTGCGCGGGCAGCCCGTATTGATTGAGTTCTGGACCTTCGGTTGCCAGAACTGCCGCCGCAGCATCGCGTGGGTGAATTCCGTGTATCGCCGTTTTGGACGGCAGATGCAGGTCATCGGCGTGCACACGCCGGAGTTCGCTTATGAACGCGGACGCGACGCGGTGGCCAGCAAGGTTGAGGCCTTCGAGATCAGTTACCCCGTCATGCTCGATAACGACATGAGCTATTGGAACGCATTGGGCAACCGCTACTGGCCGGCGTTCTATTTGCTGGATGGTTCGGGTCGCATCCAGGATATTTGGGCCGGGGAAGTGCTCGAAGGCAGTGCCCGGGCGCAGGAAATCGAAAACGCAATCCGACAGCAGCTCTCGCAGCCCCAGTAAACTCAAGGGTGGATTCGGACACCTTGATCACCAATGCTGAGTTTTCTGCCTGCGCCCCTGCTCGGGGTGATCGTTTCGCTGGTATTCGTTCTGAACCTCGTGTTCTGGGCGGTGCCGGTGTATGTCGCGATCTTCATGAAGTTAATTCCGATTCCTGTTTGGCAGGGCTGGTGCACCGATCTGATGCACTTTCTGTGCAAGTGCTGGCAATCGATGAACACGATCCTCGCGGAGAATCTGCAGCGTCGTAAGTGGCATATCCACCGGCATGTCGATCTGTCCACACAGGGTAAGTACGTGGTGGTCAGCAACCACCAGTCGTGGAATGACATCTACGTCATGATGCGTGTGATCGGAGCGGACGTCCCCTTCTTCAAATTTTTCATCAAACAGGAGCTCATCTGGGTTCCGATACTGGGCCTGGTGTGGTGGGCCTTGGACTACCCGTTCATGAAGCGCTATTCAAAAGCGCAGTTGCGCGCGCGCCCCGAGCTGGCAGGAAAAGATCTGGAAACTGCGCGGAAATCTTGTGAAAAGTATCGCCGCCAGCCCGTAACGGTGCTGAATTTTGTTGAGGGCACCCGCTTCACCCCGGCCAAGCATGATGCACAGGGCAGCCCTTATACCCACTTGCTCAAGCCGAAATCTGGCGGCCTGGCCCTGGCGATTGCCGCTTTAGGAGACCAGCCGATTCGTCTGCTGGATATCACCATTGCCTACCACGATGGGGCCAAGGGATTCTGGCAATTCATGTGCGGCGAGATGCGCCACGTTTCGGTGGATATTCGCGAGCTGCCGATACCGGATGGCTGGCGCGATGGCGACTACGCGCAGGATCGGGAGTTCCGTGCGGCAGCCCAGAGCTGGATGGCGGAGGTATGGCGGGCCAAAGATGCGCGGATCGACTTTATGCTCGCGCAGCCCGGTGTGACACCGCAGGCATAAAAAAACGGCGACCCCCAAAGGAGGCCGCCGTCAGTTTTCGCTCCGTCAGGAGCGAAGGAGACGAGCTCTGATCAGGATCCAAGCAACCCTGTCAGGAGTCCGCCACCCAGGAGGTTGTCCAGAATGGTTCCCAGCGTGGCGCCCAGATTCAGGTTCTGAGTGACCGCGGTACCCAGGATTGAATCCAGACCACCCGAGTTCAGTACACCCTGCAGTTGACCCAGCAGAGCCAGAGGTGAGGCGCTTTTCACGACCACGCCCCCAGCAGCAGTGATCAGATTGTCCAGCGGAGTGCCGGCAGCATGCGCCAGAATCAACCCGAGCAGCACGTCGGCTTGGGTATTGTTGTTGTCGCCAGCAAAACCTGCCAGCACACCATCCAGTGGGTTTCCTTCAGCAAGAATGGCGGCCAACAAGCCCTCGACAGGATCCAGCAGCGGGCTAGCAACACCGTTCAAGCCTTCGTTGAACAGCGGTGTGACCACTTGACCCAGGCCACTGCCCAATGTCGAAGTCAGCGTGACGATGCCGGCTTGCAGCTGCGCTTCAACAGCCGGGTCGATTTCACCCACAGGAAGCGTGTTGATCAGCAAGCCGGTCAGCAGGTTGTTGAGCAGCATTTGTGCATCGGCTGTGGTTCCCGCAGCGTCGTAGGCGCCGAAGGATGTCAGCAGATCAGCGATATCCGTAGCCGCTGTTTCGATGGTTGAAACCAAACCGCCAAGAACCGGCGCATTCGAAATTTCAGCCGGGATCGAGTTGCCCAGTTCTACAGCCAGAGCTGCCAGAGCAGGAGCGACCACAGTAGTTACGCTGGTCAGATTCGGGTCGGCGCCATTTTCCGTCGCAAAGCTGCTGATCAAACCTTGCAGAGCGGTACCGACACTAGCCAGCGGCGTACCGGACAGCGGGTTGCCCGCTTGAGCGGTCGTGTCCTGATCGGCCGAGCACTCGCCACGGTTGACCAGATCGGTCAGGCTGGCTTGCAGTGAACCGGCGAAACGTTCCAGGGATGCTTGAACATCCGCAGCGGAGCTGTTGAACGCGTCATAGGGGTCAGCACCACTGGCCAGCCCTTCAGCGCCGGCGAGAATGGCATCCGGTGCGTCGATGAGGTAGTTCAGGCTCAAGGCGACACAAGACACAACACCGTCCAGCGGGGCTGGCAATTGACTGCCCAGTTCACCGACGACAACACCGTCGATGACCTCATCCTGAACCGGATCCAACGGACCTTCGACTTTGGTGACGCCAGCGGTGCCGGTCGGAGTCGGAGTCGGCGTAGGTGTCGCCGTCGGAGCCGGAGTGGCGGTAGGGTTTGAGGTCGGAGCGGGTGTCGGTGTGGGCGTGGTCGAGTTCGAGCTTACGCCGTTGGAACCGCCGCAGGCGGTCAGCAGCAACGAAGAGCTGGCCAGACCGGCCAGCAGCAGCTTGTTCAGAGTCATTCGGTGTTTCTCCTGGGAAAGATACGGGTAATCGTTTTCGGGGGAAGATTGAAAACGTAGGGGCCTTTTTACGGTTCCGCATGTCAAGAACTTGTCATGCTCAATGGCAGCAGTGCACTGCAACGAGAAACCGTCAGGGTTTTGTCGGTGGCGCTGTCAGGTGGGAAATTACGTATCGCTTTACACCGGCCCGGGCGACAGGCATCCTGCGCCGGTTTTTCCTCAGGTGAGTGATATGCCCAAAGCGTCTGAACTGAAATCAGGCATGGTCGTCCAGTACAAGGACGCGCCTTACATCGTGCGCAAGGTCCAGGCGCACAACCCCACCGCACGAGGGGCTGCGACGCTGTACAAAGCCCGTCTGAACCATGCGATCAGTGGACAGAAGCTGGATGCCTCGTTCAAGGGTGATGACCTGCTGCCGGATGTGGCTTACCAGCGCCGGGCGGTTCAGTTCCTGTACCGCGATGGTGACGGCTGTACGTTCATGGATCGCGAAGACTACACCCAGTACACGCTGTCCGACGACCAACTGGAAGCAGTGCTTCCGTACTTAACGGAATCGCTGGAAGGCATGTCCGCGGTCATTATCGAGGATGTGTGTGCTTCCATCATGTTGCCGGCCGCAGTGGACCTGACGATCACCGAAACGGCCCCGGCGATGAAATCGGCATCAGCGACGTCACGCACCAAGCCGGCTGTGTTGAGCACCGGGCTGGAAGTGCAGGTACCCGAGTATCTTGCCGAGGGCGAGGTGATTCGCGTGTCGACGGAAGACGGCAGCTTCCTGGGCAGAGCCTGAATCCAGATTCCTGCGCGGACAGAAAAAAGGCGGCCCTTGGGCCGCCTTTTTTGCTCTGCAGGCTTCGCCTATTTCGGGTCGTAACCGGAATCCAGGCGGAACTCGACCCGCCGATTGCGTGCCCGGCCTTCGGCGGTGGCGTTGTCGGCAATGGGTTGGGATTCCCCAAATCCAGCGACACGTAGACGTCGTGCGGCGACCCCGCGCTGTGTCAGAAAACGTTTTACTGCGGTGGCGCGTGCCAGCGACAGCTCCAGATTTTGTGTTTCAGGGCCCTGGCTGTCGGTATGGCCGGCAATGGTCAGTGTCTTGTCTTCCATTTTGGCCAGGACTTCGGCGGCCTGGTTCAGCACTTTGACCGACGCGGGTGTGAGCACCGCCGAACCGGATTCAAAGCCGATTCCTTCCAGGCTGAGATCCGGTGCCTGGAACTTCACCTGACATCCGGTTTCGTCGACCAGCGCGCCTTTCACGGTGTCGGGGCAGCGGTCGAAATTATCCAGCACGCCATCCTGATCACGATCTACCGGGCGTGGCGGGTAGGTTTCGCCCTGCAGTATGGGCGTGGGAGCCGCGATGGGGGCGGGAGCCTGCGGGACCGGCGGAGCCATCAGCACGACCGGGGTGCTGGCAGAAGCGCGCTCGCCCAAGGGGATCATGACCCCAACTCCGAGGCGGTAATCCTGGACATCCGGGCCGTAGGTTTCTTCGCGAAACCGCCCTTCGATGCGGATGCGGGCCCGGGCATCGGTGATCGGTTCGCTGATCAGACCCAAACCCAGGTTGTAATAGTAGGCCTCGCTGTTGCGGGCGCTTTCTCGGGTGTCGTAGTAGCTCGCACCCACACCCGCCAGCGCGAAAGCTGAGAACGCGCTGCGATCACCGAGCAGGAACAGCGCATCCACCCCGAGGGCGCCGCGATAGTTGTCCTGAATCTTGGCATCGGTGGAGTCGTGGATTTCCGCGGAAAGCCGCCCTTCCACGGCGAATTTGTCGCCAATCGTGCGACCCAGCAATACATCCAGCCCCAGACCTTCACGGTCGGTGTCTCGGGCATCGTCCGGATCCACAAACGACCCGATGAAGCCGAGGTAGTACTCCGGAGCTTCTGCGGCAATCACGGGTGTCATACAGACGGCCAAAGCGGCACAGGCGACTTTCTTGAGCATTCTCTCTCCCTCGAGGGTTTATGACCTCACCTAACCCAAAGCTTAACCCAATTGTCCGTGCAAACCGGCATTTTGCGTAAACAGTTCGTACGCCCCCTGATACCGATGCTCCCGTGCTTTCATGACCCGACTTGCCACGATTTACAGCCGCGCGACTCGGGGGATCAATGCCCCGCTGGTACGGGTGGAAGTTCACATCGCTGGCGGCCTGCCAGGAATGACCATTGTGGGTCTGCCGGAAGCCGCCGTACGCGAGGCTCGGGACCGCGTTCGTGCGGCCCTGCAAAGCAGCGGTTTCACGATTCCACCGTCGCGAATCACGATCAATCTGGCGCCGGCGGATTTGCCCAAGCAGGGGAGCCGATTTGATCTTGCAATTGCACTGGGGATACTCCAAGCCTCGGAATTCATTGCAATTGATGCTGAGGCCGTAGAGTGCGCCGCCGAACTGGGTCTGGATGGCAGTGTACGCGGCGTGCCCGGCTTGTTGCCGGCGGCGCAGGCTTGCAGCAAGGCCCAGCGTCGTTTGCTGGTTGGGGTGGAGTCGGTCGATGAGGTTTCCCTGGTGGAGGCGCTCACGATCGGTGTGGGCAGCAATCTGCTGGAGATCTGTGCCAGCTTGCAGGGTGAGCGGGAGTGGCCGATCTTGCAGCCCACGCGGCCTGCCAATTGCCGGAATATCGCTAAAGATCTATCCGATGTGCGTGGTCAAGCCGTGGCCAAGCGCGCGCTGGAAATTGCGGCGGCAGGAGGACATAACCTGCTGATGTTCGGCCCCCCGGGGTGCGGCAAGTCCATGCTGGCGGCCCGTCTTCCAGGGCTGTTGCCACCGCTCACTGCGGACGAGGCGATGGAATTGGCGTGCATCGAGTCGTTGACGCGTGAAGGTTTCGATCCGCGCCGATTTGGTCAACGCCCGCTACGCGCACCGCATCACGCCACTTCGGTTCCCGCGATCATCGGTGGCGGTGGGGGAACACGCCTGACCCCGGGGGAGGCCAGTCGCGCCCATCACGGTGCCCTGCTACTGGACGAAATGGCCGAGTTCCCACGCGCGGTTCTGGAGGCACTGCGCGAGCCTCTGGAATCCGGAGCGATTCAGTTGTCCCGTCTGGCGCAGCAGGAGCGTTTCCCGGCGCAGTTTCAGCTGTTGGCCACGTTGAACCCTTGTCCGTGCGGATTTCTCGGGGATCCGGCGCGCGAGTGTCGCTGTACTCTGGATCAGGTTCGTCGGTACCGGGCCAAGCTGTCCGGCCCTCTGCTGGACCGGATCGATCTGCAGGTGCGGGTTTCGCGGATTGCCGCGCAGGAAATGACCCAAACCACGCCGGGTGAGACCAGTGCCATGGTTGCGGAGCGCGTCAGGCGGGCACGCGACCGAATGTATGAGCGCCAGGGCGTGATCAATGCGCGGTACGCACCACTGCTGAACAGCGCGGCGACACAGCTGGTGACTGCGGATCAGGCATTTCTGCATGCTGCCGTCGAGCATTTGCAGATCTCCGCCCGTGGCGTCAGCCGGATTCTGTTGGTGGCTCGCACCATTGCCGACCTGGCCGGCTGCGATGAGATAAACCGGCCGCATCTTGCCGAGGCCCTGGGGTTTCGCCAGTTTGAGCGGGCCCGCTAGGAAAGAGCCGGGTGGCGGAAAAACCCGCCACCCGGCAAGGCTCAGAAAGTAAAGCTGACTTCGGCGAGCACGTTGTCGCGGTCGCGAGTCGGGTTGTGCCGGGTGCCACCCAAGCCGTTGTACTGCAGCTTGAGTGCCCACTTCTGACCGTAGAAGATCTCCGTGCCGACCTGCCATTCCCGGCGCCCTTCCAGGAAGTTTTGCATCGGCGTCGGTGCGTAACCCTCGACGTCGTGGAACCAGGACCAGAACGGTTTGAAGTTCAGGCCAAAGATGACGTCGTTGTATTCCAGGAACGACAGAATGCGGTACCCCCAGCTGAACTCTGTCGCAAAGGCTTCGCTCTGCGAGGTCGGGTTCAGGGTGCGAGCACCGGGGTCAACGTCGACGCCGTCGGGGTGACGGCCCTGCCCCGTGCCATCGGCGCCGGGCGAATAGTGGGTCTGGTTGGGGCTGCCGCCGTTGAACTGCACCTCGCTGAGCTTGGGCATATCCACAATGTGGGTAAACCCGACTTCCATCAATGTGACGATTTGCTCGGCTTTGATCAGCGAGGAGATCCAGTGCGAATTACCCAGCACCCGAATCCCGGTCATCGAGAACTGACCAACCTTCTGGCGCTCGTAGCCCCGAATGAACGGGTTGTCATCGCGGTTGCCGATGTCCACTCCGCGGTAGCGGGTTTGAACGAAATCCGGTGTGCCATTACGCGCGCCGGGAACAATGATCGGGAACCCCGCATCCAGGTCCAGCGGCAAGTCGCCTCCAACGCCCGATACAAGCACGCCCAGTAGCTGGTCGACAGGATTGGTCAGCTCGCTGACCGTGACGCCCAGGCCTTCCAGCAGCGCGCCGGCGACGGGTATCGGCAGGTCTGAGCCCAGGGAGGCCACCAGATCACCTACGGCCTGGGCGCCGATGACGATGTCCTGTTCCGGAAGCGCTGGCTGTAATGCCGCAAAGGTGACGTCCGCCACCGAGACCTGAACCGGCAGGTTCGGGCGGAAGGAGTATTCCGCAGCGACCGACCATTTGCCGATGTTCGTGTTGAAGCTCACGCCGTACATCTGGATGTCTTCGGGGTAGTCGATCACCACCCGCATCGAGTCCACCGGCAGGCAGTCGTTGCCGGCGAGCTGGCAGCTGGTGAGCACATCCAGGCCTGATCCGGTCGCCAGCTCGCCCCGCAGCGGGGTGCGATCTGCCGCGAACAAGCCGAGATAAGGCAGACGGCTGTGGTACCTCATGTAGTAAAAGCCGAACTCGGTGCCATTGTTGATCGAATCCGCAAACCAGTTCAGACGCACGCCAAATTGACCGTCATCGCGCGGGTAGGCGAAGTCATCTTTGAATATGGGGACCGAAAACGAGGTGTCGGTCAGCAGCGAAGCCAGCGGGTTCTGGAATCGTGCGGCGCCCCGATTTTCTCCTTCCACCAGAGGATCTTCGCTGAATTGCCCGAGCGAAATCAGCGCGTAGCGGTAGGCACTGTCAGTGGAGCGATACAGGGGGTCGATGGTGCCGTAGAAGGAGCCACCCGGGTCGGCGATGACCGGTTTCCACTGCAGTTGATAGAACGCTTCGGCCGTAATGCCCTGATCGGGAAAGAGGTCGCCGGAAATGACGGCCAGTGGTACGGGCTGAAAAACTTCGTTGATCTGCGCGCCCGTTTGGTGCAACCGACGGGCATCTGGCGGGTTGATTTCGTTGATGGAGTTCAAGGCCAACAAGTTGGCTTCCCCCCAGCGGATTTTTTGCTGGCCAACGGATACGCTCAGCCCCCGCTCTCCGAGGTAAAAGAATCCGGAGAGCACCAGATCCAGCACCGCGATTTCATTGCCGACCAGCTCTTCGACGCCATCATCACGCAGCGTTTTTGCGGCCTGATAGTTGGTATTCCAGTGCGTTTCCTCGAAATCCGTATTGGTGTCATCGTAGAACGAGATGGCGCGCGCTTTGAGATTGAAATCACGCCAGCTGATACCGAGGTCCGTGGTCAGCTTGCCGACAGCCGCGACCATGTCCCCTTTGCCGTAGTTGATGTCACCGTCATCGCTGATGTGCCCGAAGAACGCGCCCGGGGCGTCGACCAGCTTTTGGTTTGCGGCGGGGTCGTTGGTGAACGAAATACAGTCGTCGCCATCGCAGAGACCGGGATTCAGGTTCAGTTTTGCGATCAGCGCCGGGTCGCGGTCTTCGATCCGCCACGCCGCACCCACACTGACACGGTTGGTGAAGCTAATACCAAACTCGCCGAGGTCGTACTCGAGAGCGGTCGCGTCCAGAGTGACGCAGCCCAGCATGGCCGCGCCCAGAATAAGCTGTCTTCCGTACGACATCGCATTGATCCCAGATGAATTGTTAGTCGTGCAATCTCCACACAGGCTCTGCTGAACCGTGCACGCGTGGAGGAGTATACGCACCTCGAAACAAACTGACGATTGTCGAGTCCCGTGGTTGGACCTAGACAGTACTCAATGTCCTTTATATGCGCGATCCCGCATGTTTCCTTGCTTGACGAGGTCATGGGTCGCACGTTAGTTTTGCCGACCGCGGGGAGACTTATCGATGTTCTGGGAACCCGCTCGCACCAAAATCATCGTTTCACTTTGAGGTGACTAATGCAGTATTGGAAACTGACACTGGCAGCGACGCTCGCCGGTGTTACAGGTGCCGCAGCAGCGGGTGTTTCAGCGGCGGAGGCAGCCAAGCTCGGTAACGAGTTGACGCCGATTGGCGCCATTCGCGCGGCGAATTCCGATGGCAGCATTCCCGAGTGGAAAGGCCAGTCGTTGTTCACGGATCAGCAAATCAATCTGAGCCGCGCCGAACTTGAAGAATGGCGCAAGAACGATCCCAAGAAAGTGCGCGACCTGGTGTATTCCGAGCTGGAAAAACGCAAGGGCGAAATCGGTGACGTGATCACCAAGCAGTTCACGATTACTGCGCAGAATTACAAGCAGTACGCCGACAAGCTCACCGCCGGCCACCAGGCGATGTTCGAGAAGTATCCCGGATACACGATGCCGGTCTACAAAACGGTGCGTACCGGGTTCTTCCCCGAGGAAATTTACGCAGCGACCAAAAAGAACGCGACCAGCGCCTCCCTCGAAGGAACGGACGACGTGAATGGCGCCGCTCTGGGTTTCCCGTTCCCGATTCCCAAGTCCGGTGCCGAAGTTATTTGGAACCACAAGCTGAAGTTCCGTGGCAGCTCGGTCAAGCGTTTCAACAACCAGGCCATCGTGAAGCCGGATGGGGATTTCAAAATCTCCAAGCTGATTGAGGATGTGAAATTCAAATACGCCAACATCGAAGAGCCGGGAGGCACCGATCTTTTGGCGTTCTACCTCTCTGAAGTCATCGAGCCTGCCCGGGTGGCCGGTCAGTTGACGCTGGTGCACGAAACCGCTGACGAAGGCGCCGGTGGTCGTTTGGCCTGGATCTTCAACCCGGGTCTGGGGCGCGTGAACCGGGCGCCGGACGTGGGTTACGACAACCCCTACATCGGCACCGACGGTGAACAGTTCAACGACCAGGTGGACGTGTTCAACGGGTCCTTGAACCGTTACGACTGGAAACTGGTCGGGCGCAAGGAAATGTACATCCCCTACCACTCCTACGAGATCAACTCGCCGGAGCACAAGTACACCGATCTGATTCGTGCGAATCACCTGAATCAGGATCTGACGCACTACGAATTACACCGGGTGTGGGTCGTCGATGCCACCGTCCGTGAAGGGACCCGGCACCAGTTCAAGCGTCGGACTTTCTACGTGGATGAAGACAGCTGGTCGATCGCCGTGGTGGATTGCTATGACAACCGTGACCAGATGTGGAAAGTGCAGGAAGCCCACCTGATCACCGTTCCGTTCGTGCCGACCGTAACGGGCGCGCCGGAAACGATCTATGACCTGCAGACCGGTCGTTACTTCCTGACCGCGCTGACCAACGAAGACGAAACCTCCGATTTCGAAATCGAGTACAAGGACAATTACTTCACGCCAGCAAACCTGAAGCGCAAGGCGCGTCGTAAGTAAAACGTCGGGATCATCCGAGGACACCAAAAATCAATACAGCCGGGCAGCGATCATGCTGCCCGGCCTGTTTGAACAGGGGGATAAATGAGAACCAAGCCGATATGGCGACGGGCGGTTGTCGTGCTGGGTGCGGCGGTTAGCCTGCTCGGGACCACGGCCGCAACGGCCGGAAACACCTCACTGGCACCGCAGCCCGCTCCGATGCGACCGCATGCGGTACATGCCAATCTCATCGATCTCGACAAGGTGGGCACAGCCATCTTCGCAATCGGCGACTGGGGCGTCATTCTCAAAAGTGTCGACGGTGGTGAAACCTGGGTGCAGAAACCCTCACCGGTGTCGGTCATGCTCAATAAAAGCGTGTTCGTCGACAACCAGCACGGCTGGATCGTAGGACACGACGCCAACATTCTGGTCACCCGCGATGGCGGTGAAACCTGGGCGATTCAATATCGGGATCCCGAATGGGGCAAGCCGTTGTACGACATCGTCATGTCGGACCTGGAAAACGGTATTGCGGTTGGCGCCAACGCGCGGATGCTGCGCACCAGCGATGGGGGCGAGAACTGGGAGCTGTTCGAGCCAGATTTTGCGGTCAACGGCACCAATTTTTACGGCATTGATCGACTCGCGGATGGCACGCTGTTCGTGCATGGTGAGAAGGGCATTCTGGGACGTTCCACCGATGGTGGAGAAACCTGGGAGCAAATCTACTCGCCATACTCCGGCAGTTTCTTCGGAATGCTGCCGCTCGGTGACAAAGGCGCTTATCTGTTTGGTCTGCGCGGCACCGTGTTCGCGGTGGGGGATGTCAGCAGCATCGCAGCAATTGACCCTTACGAATGGGATGAGTTTTCGCTGGAAACCATCACCGACAACGATGAGCTGGCCCCGTTGGGGTATCGCTACTACGACAACGAGCTCAAGGAAAGCCTGTTCGGCGGTGACAGCCTCGGCGGGAACGACGTCATGCTGGTTGGCGTGAATGGGGCCATCGTGCGCAATGAAGGGGACCGCATGGAGGCGATGTCGACGGACCTCGAGCTGTCGCTGGCCGACGCCCTGGTCACCGACAAAGGGCTGGTCACCGTAGGTCTGGGCGGCGTGACACGCGTGCCTTTCCGTAAATAAGGCTGGGGAACACTATGAAGGCACACGATTACCCACCTGTTGAAGGCAACGACTGGACTGCGCGCATCCTTCGCGTTGTTGAGCCGCCGATTTTCAAAACCCGCCTCCTGACGCTGGGCATTCTGGTCCTGCTCACGCTGTATTTCGGCTTCAACGCGGCGCGGATTCATCCCGATGCCGGGTGGCTGAAATCGATCCCGCTGGATCACCCGTACATGCAGACCTTCCAGAAGTACTACCGGGACTTCGGGGGGGCGAACTCGGTTCTGTTCGCACTGATTAAAGACAAGGGTACCGGCGATATCTACGAAGCCGACTTCATGAAAAAGATGGAGGAGGCCACCAACGATATCTTTTTCATGCCCGGTGTCGACCGCGCACGGGTGATGTCGATATTTACGCCCAACGTCACCTATGTGGAGAACATCGAAGGGGGTTTGGCAGGCTCCAACGTGATTCCTGCCGACTATGCGCCTACCCCGGAGATGCTGGAGAAGGTCAAATCCAATGTGGGTAAGGCCCAGGTCATCGGACGTCTGGTGACCGAGGATCAGCGCGGTGCGTTGATTGTCTCGGAGCTGCTCGAATACGACCCCGATACCGGCGAGAAGCTGGACTACTTCCAGGTTGGTGAATACCTGGAATCGTTGCGTGCGAAGTACGAGAAGGACGGGGTCAAGGTTCATATCATTGGCTTCGCCAAGATCGTGCACGACATGACCAACGCGGCGTTGCAGGTGACGCTGTTCTTCCTGCTTGCGCTGTTCATGACCGGGGCCTTGCTCTGGGCCTACACCGGAAACTTCAAGCTGGCCATGCTGCCGATGATCTGCTCGATTGTGGCGGTGATTTGGGAGTTTGGCGGTCTATCGGCGCTGGGATACGGCCTGGATCCATTCTCCATCCTGGTGCCGTTCCTGGTGCTCGCGGTGTCGGTCTCGCATGGTGTGCAGTACGCCAACGCGTGGGTGGCGGAAATCGACCACGGGCGGGACCGTTTCAACGCCTCGCTGGAAACCTTCCGCCGTCTGGCGATCCCCGGGACCGTGGCACTGATTACCGACGTTGCCGGTTTCGCAACGATCTACCTGATCAACATTCAGGTCATCCGCGAGATGTCGATCAACGCGGCCATTGGTGTGGCCGCGATCATCGTGACCAACAAGATCCTGATGCCGATTTTGCTGACCTTCATCGAGATCAAAGACCTCGAAGGTTTCAAGCGTGGCCAGGAAATGCGGGAAAACCTGCTTTCCCCCATCTGGAACTTCCTGGCGCGGGCAACCGACCGCGGCCCGGCGATCATCATTCTGTTGATTTCGGGTCTGGTGTTGGGTTGGTCCGTGTGGATGAAGCCGGCGCTGAAGATCGGGGATGCCATTGAAGGCGTGCCCGAGTTGCGACCGGATTCCCGTTTCAACCAGGATTTCCGACAGATCATCGGCAACTTCGAGATCGGTGTGGATCAGCTCAAGGTGATTGCCGAAACACGGCCTAACGGTTGTGTGGACTACGAGCTGATGAAGCAGATCGATAACTTTGAATGGCTGATGCAGGCACAGGATGGCGTGCATTCGACGATGAGCCTGCTGACCTACGCGAAGCTGGTGTATCAGGGTTTGTCCGAAGGCCGTCTGAACGCTCTGGTTCTGCCGCGCAACAAGTTCGCTTTGGCCCAGGCCACCGCGCTGGTGCCGACGACGACGGGCATCCTGAACGATGACTGCGACGCGATGGCGGTGTTCATCTTTACCACCGACCATAAGGCCGAGACGATCGAGCGGCTGGTGCAGGTCATCAAGGATTTCAACGCCGACAACTCCGCAAGCTTCTACGCGGCTTCGGACGTGACGCCTGAGTACTGCGCGCAGAAGCGGGAGCTGTTCTCGGAATTCCGCCATCTCGAAGGCGAGGTCTTCGATCTGGCCAAGAGTGGTTCCGAAGACGCCAAAATCGACAAGGCCAAGGCGAAACGCAACGAGGTGCGTGAACAGTACGACGCGATGGACAAAAACTGTCCGGTCGAGTTCGCACTGGCGTCCGGCAACGTGGGGGTCATGGCCGCTACCAACGAGGTGGTGCATGAACAGGAACTGCAGGTCGTCCTGTGGGTCTACGCCGTCATTCTGGTCTTCATGTGGCTGTCCTTCCGCAGCGTGGCCGGCGTGCTGGTGGTCGTGCTGCCACTTTCCCTGGTTTCCACCATGGCCTACGCGGTCATGGCGGTGCTGGATATCGGCATGAAGGTAGCCACGCTGCCGGTGGTCGCGCTGGCCGTTGGTATCGGTGTGGACTACGGGATTTACGTGTATTCCGAGACGGCCGCGGCGCTGAACGAAGGGCGCACGCTCAAGGAGGCGTTCCGCTATACCCTGGGACGTACCGGCAAGGCCGTGGTGTTCATCGGGGTGTCGCTGGGTCTTTCGGTCGCGACCTGGCTGATGTCCGAGCTGCAGTTCCAGATCGACATGGGGATCATGCTGATGTTCATGTTTACCGCGAACATGTTCGGCGCCATCATGATCCTGCCGGCGCTCGCACGCTTCCTGCTCAAGCTCAAGCCTGAACAGAAATAGCCCGTGACGAACGTAAGAAAAACCCCGGCCTTGGCCGGGGTTTTTTATGTATGCTGAACCGAAATTCATGTTGCATGGATTGCAATCACCAAGGGGGAAAACGATGGCCAAAGGGCTGCTGAAAAATATTTATCTGTTTGAAGACTTTTCCGATGACGAATTGAGCGTCATGGATCAAGTGGTGACCAAGCGCAATGTGGAAGCGGGCCAGGACATCTTCAGCCAGGGTCAGCAGGCCGAGAGCCTGTTCGTGATCGCTTACGGATCGATTCGCCTGAGCCAGGAAGGCAAGGGCGGTGACACGGTGATCCGACCGCTGGCGACGGGGTCGCATTTTGGTGAGATGGCCATGGTGGATAATCAACCCCGTTCGGCGACCGCCACGGCGATGGAGCACACCGAGCTGCTGGAAATATCCTACGCCGGTCTGCGCCAACTCTTTGAGGCAAGGCCGGAAATTGGCGCGAAGTTCTACCGCTCGCTTGCTCATTACCTCTCCGGTCGTTTGCGGGATACCACGGAGCAGCTGGGATTTGCGCGAAGCCATTTCCGCGCCGGCTGATCAGGTAACAGACATAAAAAAACCCCGGCCATGACCGGGGTTTTTTGTGGGCGGCATGCCGGTTTAGGCGCCGACCAGACTCTGGCCACAAACCCGGATGGTGTTGCCGGTGATGCCGATGGCACCCGGGGTGGACAGGAAGGTGATCAACTCGGCGACATCAATCGGCTCTCCACCCTGGGACAGCGAGCACAGACGCCGGCCGGCTTCACGAATCGTGAACGGCATGGCGGCGGTCATGCGGGTTTCGATGAAGCCGGGTGCCGCGGCGTTAAAGCAGATGCCTTTGCCGGCGTTCTCCATCGCACGAGCGGCGACGTAACCGATCAGGCCGGCTTTGGTTGCCCCGTAGTTGGTTTGACCCATGTTGCCGGCGATGCCGCCGATGGAAGACAGGCACACGACGCGGCCCTGGGCCTTGATCGCGCCCGCAGCCAGCAGCGCATCGTCTACCGCCACGATGGCGGCGAGGTTGATGTTCTGGACCATGTCCCAGAACTGCTCTTTCATGTTGGCCAGCGTTTTGTCGCGGGTGACACCGGCGTTATGCACCACGATGTCGACACCGCCATGGGTATCCATGAAGTACTTGACCAGCTTCTCCGGCGTCTGCGGGTCGGTAATGTCCATGGCTAGCGCCGTTCCGCCAATTTTCTGGGCGGTGGCACTCAGCGTTTCGGCGTCCTGCGGGATGTCCAGAACCACGACGTGGGCGCCTTCCAGCGCCAGACGCTCGGCCGTGGCCGCGCCGATACCGCGGGCACCACCGGTGACCAGGGCCACTTTGCCTTTCAGGGCTTCGGTGAACGCGGCGGCTTTCGTCGGTGCTTTGGCATCCGTGGTCACCCGAACGGCCTGCCCATCAACGTAGGTGGAGTGATTCGACATGAAAAAGCGCAATGGCCCTTCCAGACGGTTTTCCGCACCTTTCTCCACATACAGCAAGTTGACCGTGGAGCCCTTCTTGCCGACTTCCTTCGCCAGCGAGCGGGTGAAGCCTTCGACAGCCCGGGCCGCCGTGCGCGCGGATACCGTTTTTTGCAGTTCCGGGACTGGAGCCAGCAGCACGATGCGACCGTTGTTCTTCAAGCGCCGGGCGATCGGGTGAAAAAAGTCGTACAGCGCACGAATGTCCGACGCTTCGGCAAAACCGGTGGCGTCGAACACGAAGCCTTCGAACTTCTGGCCTTCGGTCAACGTCGCAGGGCTGGACTGGTCAGCCGTCGCGCCCATGGCTTTCAGGGCAGCAAGTGCGGATTTGGCGGCGTAGCCGTTGGCGGCGCTGCCGAGCAGGATGGTTTTTCCGGCCAGGGGTTCGGCCTGGTAGGCGCTGCGTGCGCGGGCCAGCGAAGGCGGCGTGGGCAGGCCGATGTTCTTGATGATGGCACGCGCAGCCGGGTTTTCCGCCAGCTTGACGAGATAGTCGCTCATGAGAGGTGTCCCCCGAATCAGTGGAAAAGTGGGTCGCCGGAGCGAGCCCTTGTTTTAGCAACGGACGGCGTCGGACCAGCGTCCGTACACCTGCGTATGGTGGTGCAGCATATAGGGAATGCTGCACTGCGTCAAACGGTTATTTGAGCTGGGAAGAGTTCAGTCCCAGCACGCGGCGTGCAACGATGAGCAGCTGAATTTGCTGGGTGCCTTCGAAGATATCCAGGATCTTCGCATCGCGTGCCCATTTTTCCAGCAACTCGTCTTCGGCATACCCCAGGGCACCGCACATTTCGGCGCAGGTTAGCGTCACTTCGGTCACCATGCGTCCGGCCTTGGCTTTGGCCATGGACGCTTCGAGCGAATTGGGTTTGCCGTTGTCGGCCATCCAGGCGGCACGCAGTGTGAGCAGCCGCGCCGCTTCCCATTCGGCCTCCAGGCGGGTCAATTCCGCCAGCGCCGCCGGTTGGGTCCAGCGGTTGGTGCCGTAATCGGTACTCATGCCCGCCCGGTTCAGCAGTTCCCGGGTGCGTTCGAGTGCCGCCCGACCCAGGCCTATGGCCATGCCGGCCACGACCGGGCGGGTGTTGTCGAAGGTCTGCATCACCCCGCCGAAGCCTTTGCGGGTATCCACTTCGGGCGAGCCCAGCAGGTTTTCTGCCGGTACCCGGCAGTTGCTGAAGCGGATGGTGGCGGTATCCGACGCCCGAATCCCCAGCTTGTGTTCCAGGCGCACCAGCTCCATTCCTTCGCTACCTTTGGGCACCACGAAGGATTTGATCGCGGCCCGGCCTGCGCTGGGGTCCAGCGAAGCCCAGACCACCACGTGATCGCAGCGGTCGCCGGCGGTGATGAAGATCTTCTCGCCGTTGATGATGTAGTCATCACCGTCACGAATCGCCGTGGTGCGGATGGCCGCGGAGTCAGATCCGCATCCGGGTTCGGTGATGGCCATGCCGGCCCAGCAGCCCGCAAAACGCTTTTTCTGCTCGGCGCTGGCAACGGCGGCGATCGCCGCGTTACCCAGGCCCTGGCGAGGAAGCGAGAGCGCCAGCCCGACATCGCCCCAGCACAACTCGATCAGGCCCAACACGGTATTCATGTTGGCTCCGTTTCGAATTTCGGCATCTGCATCACCGGAAGATTGCGCCAGTCCGGCGGCGCCAGCGCCGCGGCCGCTGGCATTCAGCCCGTCGAGCAGCGCCGCCAGCATGTCCAGCTCCTTGGGATAGGCATGTTCGGCCTTGTCGTACTTGCGGGAGATGGGACGAAAGACTTCGTTGGCCACCTGCTGCGCTTGATTGATCAACGCCTTGAACTTGCGTGGTTGTTCCAGCTGAATCATGCGATGAGCCCTCCTTCCTGCACGCCGACGGCACGTAAGTCGCGGTACCAGCGTTCCACCGGAAATTCGGTGACGAAACCATGGCCGCCCAGCAACTGCACACCATTGCTGCCGATGTCCATGGCGTGTTCGGCGCAGAAGCGGTGCGCGAGGACCGCTTCGCGATGGAAGTCCAGGCCTTGATCGCAACGTGAGAGAGCACGCCAGGTCATCAGGCGCATCGCGTCCACCTCGATGGCGATGTTCGACACCATGAAAGCCACGGCCTGCCGGTGCGATAGCGGCTCACCGAAGGCTTTGCGGTCGTTTACGTAGGTGGTGACCGTATCCAGCACGGCCTGAGAGCAGCCCACCGCGAGGGAGCACCACATCAATCTCGCCAGGTGGATCGCATCGGCGAAGGTTTTGTCATCGCCCAGCAGCGCACTGTTGTCCACACGGACTTTGTCGAAGCGCACGCGCCCCAGACCGCCACCGCGCAGTCCCATGCTGTCATCCGCATGGCGGGTGAGCCCTTCGGCGCCTTTCTCCACCAGCATCAGCCGCGGCCCGAGCTTGTCGGTGTCCACGCTGACGATAAATAGTTCCGCAAAGCGACCCAGCGGAACCAGTCGTTTCTCGCCGTTGATGACCCATTGGTCTCCGTCCTGCCGGGCAAGGCAACGTGGGCGCATCGGGTCCGGTGTCACTTCGGTGTCGACCACGGCGAACGCTGCGTCCGGCGGTGATTCGCCCGTAAACGCCGTCAGGTACTTCATCTGCTGCTCGGCACTGCCCCAGTTCGCCAGGGCGTTGGCGACACCAACCGGGGCCAGCAACGCGCAGGCCTGTCCCATGTCGCCCCAGCCAAGGCTTTCGGCGACCAGGCCGCTGGTGATGACGCTGCGCTCCGATGCCGCACCGCCCAGCTTTTCCGGAACCGCCAGTTGCGCCAGGCCCAGGGCGTTAGCCTGTTCCCAGATCTCCTCGCTGGGTTCCCGGTGGCTTTCCGCATCCGCAGCCGATGGCCGCAGCAACTCATCGGCAAAGCGTCGCGTGGCCTCCTGCATCATCGCCTGCTCGTCGGTCGGGGTCAGGTCGAACAGGCCGCCGCTGGGCGCGTTCTGCAGACGCTCGGGTGTGAGCAGATTGCGCACCGCGCGGAACTGCTGATTGGCCAGATTGGCGGCGCCAAAACTGGCTTTGGAGGCCGTGTACAAGGCTTTTTCCGCGGGCTTGCGCAGCCCGAGCTTGTCGACTGTTTCCGAGCCGGCAAAGCGATTCAGCAGCGACAGGCCAAAGCCCTGGATGTCACGTTTCGGTTTGTTCATGTGTGTCCCCGGAAGGTACTTGGGGACTAGTTTTACAGCAAACGATGTAACGAATGTGCGACACCGGTTACGGTGTCGCTATCGCGATGAACCCGGGCCGGCCGAATGCTTATTCCGCCAGACTTTCGCGCACAAAGTTGGGCAAGGCCAGGCTGCCTGCGAGAGTGCCGGCGTTGAAATACTTGCTACCCGTGGACAAGGCGCTCACACGCTCGCTGACAGGCTCCGGACGGGGGCCCTGCTTGAAAGCCAGCGTCGCGCTCCACCATCCGGAGGGATATACCGGCTGCGGAAAATGCAGCAAGTGCGTTTCAGCAAAGCCTTCCGCTTTCAGCGATTCGTGCACGGATCGAATCAGACCCATGTGCAGCAACGGGGACTCAGTCTGCTGAACCAGCATGCCGCTCGGCGCCAGGGTGCGTACGCAGTCACGATAGAAGGCGCGATTGAACAAGCCTTCGGCCGGCCCCACCGGGTCGGTGGAGTCGATGATGATCAGATCCAGGCTGGCATCCGCCGCATTGCGCACGTGGGCGATCCCGTCATCGAACAGCAGCGTGGCGCGCGGGTCGGCGTTGGATTCGCAAAGCTCCGGAAAATACTGCTCGGCCAGGCGGGTAACGCGCTCGTCGATTTCCACCTGGGTGACTTCGCTGACCACCTCATGTCGCAGGACCTCACGCAGCGTACCGCAGTCGCCGCCACCGATAATGAGAACGCGTTTGGGGTCTGGATGCAGGCACAACGCGGGGTGGGTCAGCATTTCGTGGTAAAGGAAGTTGTCGCGGTCGGTCAGCATGACGGCGCCGTCGATGACCATCAGGCGACCGAAGGTATCGGTCTGATAGATCTCGATTTCCTGAAAGTCGCTACGCTCGCTGTGCAGCTTTTCTCCCAGACGCAGGCCAAAGGCCGTGCCCGCGGGCTCAAATTTCTCCAGAAACCAGTCCTGCTCCATTACCATCGCCCTTTTTGAATGTGTGGCGCCGCCAGAAATGCGGCCGACGCCACGAATTATGCAGCAGGCACTCTATGCGCGGCACTGGCCATCGAATTGAAGATTCCGCTCGGTTATACAACCTGGATGCCTGGGCGCAGGGTTTTTTTGGTGTCACGGCGCAGGGCGAGCTGGCGGTGACGCCGGATGCAGCAGCCGCAGCTCCGCTGGGTGCGATCATTCGCCAGGCCCGCGCGCAGGGTCTGAAGACCCCGCTGCTGTTGCGGTTCCCGCATATCCTGCAAAGCCGGGCCAGCATGCTGTGCACGGCGTTTGATGAGGCCATTGCGGCAGAGGGCTACGCCGGCCAGTACACACCGGTGTATCCGATCAAGGTCAATCAGCAGGGCAGCGTGGTGCGCGGGCTTCTGGAGCATCCACGGCTGGGGCTCGAGGCGGGCAGCAAACCGGAGCTGCTGGCCGTGCTGGGCTTGTTGCCCGCAGGGCGCCCCATCATCTGCAATGGCTACAAGGACGCGGCCTATATTCGGCTGGCATTGATCGCCGAGCAGTTGGGGCACCCCACCACGCTGGTCATCGAGAAAATGTCCGAGATCCCGCGCATTGCGGAGGTGTCCGCGGAGATGGGGGTCAAACCGCGGCTGGGACTACGCGTGCGACTGGCCTCGGTTTCCAAAGGGCATTGGCAGAACACCGGTGGAGAAAAATCCAAATTCGGTTTGGCGGCACCGCAGATCGTCGCCGCCCTGCAGCAGTTACGGGACAACGGTCTGCTGTCCTGCCTGGGTCTGATTCACTGTCACCTTGGCTCACAGATCGCCAACCTGCGGGATATTCGTACCGGGTTGCGTGAAGTCGGTCGGTTTTTTGTGGAGCTGAGCCGTGCCGGTGCGCCGATCCGGGTGGTCGATGTCGGCGGCGGACTGGGCGTGGATTACGACGGCACCCGCTCGCGTTCCAGTTGCTCAATGAATTATCAATTGGCGGATTACGCCGCCGCTGTGGTTTCGACGCTGGCACACGCGGCCGCACAGGCCCAGCTACCGGTGCCGGATATCGTCAGCGAATCCGGTCGTGCGTTGACCGCGCATCACGCCGTGCTGGTCACCGATGTCAGTGACAGCGAGGGCCCCACCCACCCGACCACCGTCACCCCCGGGCCGGAGTCGCCGGCCATCCTGCATGAAATGGCGGAGCTGCTCAAAGTGCCGGTGCAGCCGCTGGAATGCCTGGAAGAAGGCCGGGTCATGATGGATCAGGTTCACGCTGGATTCGCGCGGGGCGAGTACAGCCTGATGGATCGCTCCCAGGCCGAGAACCTGTGGTTGCAGTTGCTGTACATCATTCGGGATCGTCTGGATCCCAACAGCCGCAGCCAGCGGGCCGCGCTGGATGACCTGCGCGAAAAGCTGGCCGACAAGCTGTTCTGCAATTTCTCCCTGTTCCAGTCCCTGCCAGATGCCTGGGCGATTGATCAGGTATTCCCGATCATGCCTTTGCAGCGCCTCAACGAACGCCCCGGTCGGATGGGCCTGATCCGCGATCTGACCTGCGATTCCGATGGTCGGGTGGACACCTATGTGGACCGCGATGGGCTGGAATCCACACTACCCATCCACGAGATTGCGCCTGGCGAGGATTATCTGTTGGGGTTCTTCATGGTGGGTGCCTATCAGGAGATTCTGGGCGACATGCACAACCTGTTCGGCGATACCGATGTGGCCAATGTGATGTTCGATGCGCAGGGCCGATTCCAGCTGGTCGATATCGAGCACGGTGACCGTGCCGAAGAGTTGCTGGAGTACGTGCACATACCGGCAGCAGACCTGCGGGCCGCGTACCGCAAAAAAATCGCTGCAGTCGGTATTGGCGCGGCGCAGGCCGCGGTCATCCTGGAAGCGGTTGAAGGTGCGCTGACCAGTACGACGTATCTGTCCTGATCCGGCCTGCAGATCGGCATTTTCCGCATTTATATCCGAGCTTGCTGGCTTCCGGCGGTGATGGCTTGTCAAGCCCGCTAAAATACGCGCCGGTTTCAGGCAGACACGAGCATGGCGCTGGTTATTGACAGTGATGGAGATCTTCTGGTGCTGCGCATCGACGGTGAGCTGGATGCGTTTGAAGTCCAGTCCATTAGGCCGCAGTTGGAACACGCGCTGACAGAACCGCCGCGGCTCATCACCGTGGATGCGTCGGGGTTAAGCATGATCGACTCCAGCGGTATCGGTTTGCTCGTTTACCTGTTCAAGCAGGCAACCGCCAAGGGCAAGCGGTTTGCGTTGACGCAGCTGCGAGGCCAACCCGCAGAAATGATCAGCTTTCTGAAAATCGACCAGCGAATCCCGGTACATGCATCGGTCAACGAGGCCAGGGAAGCATTGTTGACAGAGTAGGCAAGGTGCATGGCGGGCGCTAGACGGGTTCCAGGTCGTCGATGGAAAAGCTGACGCCGGTGCTGTTCGGCTGGCGGGCTTTGACCACCGCCACATCGCATCGCTCCAGCGTTGCATAGATCATTTCACCGGCGCGCCAACTCGCCAGACCCACCGCGACGCGTTGGTTCGGGTCTTCGGTGTCTTCATTGTGGATCAGTACCAGATCCAGAGCCGCATCCATGACATCACCGATCCCCTTGCCGCGCCAGGCGAAGGCGTAACGATTCTGGGAAAAGCGTGCCATGTCGCACTCTGCCCCAAAGGCGGCACGCAGTTCGGCGATGAATGTGCGTTCTGCTTGCGGGCTCTGCGCGCGGTTGCTGCCTGGGCGGTCAAGGTATGCCAGTGTCAGCTCTTCTCCGGACTTGCGGCATTCCACGGCGTGTTCGCGTAGCAATTCAATGAAACTGCGTACCCTGAGGAGACCGGTGACCGGGTCTGTCTGGCTGACCTCTCCGCGCATGGCGAAAAATCGGTTTGTGACGTCGGACAGCCGTTCCTGGCCAACCCGGGCGTGAACCTCCGATGAAATGACCATCAGAACCAGGACCAGCGGGTTCACGAACAGCAGCATCTGAAAAATCTCGAGCCCGCGCGCCGTATTGAGAAACTGATCCGGATGCCAGGCGGCATAGCCAAGCGCCAGAATGGCCGAAATCGCGATGAAAATGGTCCCCAGCCGGATTGCCGAGTCACGCGTGAGTACCGCAAACAGAAAAATCACCGTAATCGGCCAGTAACAGGTGATCGGCGGAAAATCAGATTCGAGGCTCAGCTCATTGACATGCAATTGGTACAGAGACGCCAGAACTCGACCGACATATGCACTGCCCACCACGATCCCGCTGACCAGCGCCGCCCGGCGCAGGGACTTCGCGACCCCCATCGTGAACCACGCGAGCATCATCAGCAGGCTTGCCGAGATCATCGCTTGCAGCACGTAGTCGAGCCACGTGGCATGGCCTGACCGATGAAGGAGGAGGAAAGCGAACAGCGCGGCCAGCGAGTCGACCGCGGCAAACACGATCAGAGTGACGCGTAGCCGGCGCAACCCGTACTCGATCGCGGCGCGCTCCGAGTCGGCGATTTGGTCTGTAAGCGCCGACAGCCGCATGTCGCGTTCTCCCCCCCAAAAAACCGCGAATTCTACGCAAATGGCGGCGGCTTTGATAGCATAAGTCGCTGAATTTACGAAACAGACTCCCTGCCCGCGCAGTGTGAGTACAGGTTACGCACTCTGGGGGGCGGTGTGCAGGAGATGGGCTCACGACCATTGCTGGTCGACCTACAGGTCGTACTTGCTATTGCCGGCTTCAGTCTCTCCTTTGTCGCCTCACTGCTGGCGCTTATCCGCCTGCGCAGAGGGGCAAAGGGTCATGTGCGTACCTTGTGGTGGATTATCTTTTACGCCGCAGGTGCTCTGGCCGCCACCAGCGCGATTGTGGCGTTTATTGCAGGTCGCTTTCCCGCCACCCCGGTGTCGTTGCTGGTGGGGGGCGCCATGAGCTTCGTGATTCTGGGTTTGCTTGTCGCCGTGCGTCTTGCCGCGCTCATCATCGATGAAGGTTACGAGCGGCAGGACGAGCTAATGGAGCTTCGACGAGCACTGCACGACCATCAATCGAGTTTGCAGACGCTGGTTGCTCAGCGAACCCAGTCGCTGCGCAAGGAAATTGCCGAGCGGCGATCGGTGCAGAAAAAGCTTCACCTCTGGAATCAGCAGCAAGAACGGGAGCTGGCGATGGCGGGGCGTGTGCAGAAAGCACTGCTGCCAAAGATCAGGAGCACGGGTTTCTGTGCCTTGGAAATGGTTTACCGGCCCTTTGCGGAGGTTTCCGGAGATACCTACATGTATGCCTCCAACGAGGCAGAGTTCAGTCTGGTGCTGGCCGACGCCATGGGCCATGGCGTTCCGGCCGCGCTGGTCACCCAGGTAGTGCAGACAGAGTTTTCCCGGCTCGCCGTGTCAACAGGTGGCCGGGAGCTGTTCGCACGGATCAATGAATCGCTATTCCGCGGTGCCCAGGTCACGTTTGCGACGGCGTCCCATCTCCACGTCAGCAATAACGGGCGGGCATTTTTTACCAGCGCGGGAGCACCGTCGATCATGCTTTGGCGGTCGCAGGACGGGACGATCGAGCGCATGGACGGGGCCGGGTTTGCGCTGGGGATGTTCGATGATGTCGGTGACGAATACCGTGTCCAGGAGTTGCGGCTGGCGGTAGGCGACAAGCTCTTGATGTACACCGACGGATTGAGCGAGTTGAAGGATTCGTTGGGTCTCCACATGGGCGAAGACGGTTTGCAAGCCTGGTTTCGCGTGAATGCCCAGGCCAGTCTGGTGGAGATTCGAGAGCGCCTGCTGCAGGAGCTGATCGGCAGTGATTCGATCTACCACCTCAGCGACGACATCACCGCTGTGCTGTTGGAGTTTCGCGGTGTGCCCGCCACCGGTTAGGGAAGTTCCACCGAGTAGATGAATTTTTCGGGCTGATTGCGGCCTTTGGCGGGGATGTAATGCAGCTCGGAGGTGAATTGGGCGACGAAATACAAACCCATACCGCCTTCTGCGAGGCTGTCAAAGTCTTCCGGGGTTGATTTGGCGGCAAGGAAAGCCTCTTCGCCGGAAAAACTGTGCGCCAGAGCGGCAATTTCCACCGTGATCCGGCCCCGGGAAATCCGGCACTGCAGCTCTACCGAAGACGGCGGTGGCTCGGCATGCTCGAGTAGATTGACCAGCAGTTCGCTGGCCACCAGGGAAACATGGCCCTGCTGAGTGGGTGGCAGATGGGCCTCCCGGCTCTGACTATCCAGCCATTTTCGAATGGCTCGAATCTCGAGCAGAGTCAGCGGGAACTGCTTGCGGGCTTGATGCAAGGCCGAAACTCCGGGCAGCTGCGGGGTGGTGGGTTTGCCGGTAGGCACGAGTTGATCCATCGGTGCTGCTCCCAGTCTCGTGGCGTAAAAGCGTTCGCGCACTTACATCACTACTCTGCGCCTCGGGCCGCCGTTCCGTGATACGGCGAAACCGGTTTATTGCGTCGGAAAATTCCTACCGCCAGTGAGTGCAAATCCCGGGCCCCGAGGCCAGAAATCGCAGGCAAAAAAGGCTCATCGCGGATTGGCGTGAACATCGGGAGTCAGGAGCCTGAAGTCGGGAGCAACGATGTGTGGGGTCCGCTGTCCGGGGCGCTGACCGGAGCCATCAGGCGACCCGCCGGGCACCGCTGGTGCGAATGGGGGCAAACGGACAGGAGTCCGTTTGAGGGTCTCCACGACAGGACGTCGTGTAGACCCGACCCCACCGAGTACCAGCGGGGTTCGGGCACCGCGCAGCGGCGGGGCTGCAGGCCCGCCCGGCTACA
>JBFIER010000014.1:0-104693 GCA_041603255.1 Oceanococcaceae bacterium
GAGATCAAAGGCATAGAACAGCTGGCCCTGATCTCGATTCTGGCAACCCATCATTCCGATAAACCCTTCAGATTCAATGGGTTATTTATACATCAACCGTCAATCAACCGACTGATTTTGTGAGAGTTTTTCAACAGAATCATGTCGAAAACGAACTTTGGGGCTTGCTTACCCTGGACGCATTGAGCGCCGGCACGCTGGATGACCGCGCCATCCGCGAACTGGATAGTTACCGCAGCCACATCGAAGCCACCGTTCGGCTGGCGGATTTGGAGCAGGAACGGCTGAGCCGCCGCTTGGCGGCGCCCCCAGCGCAGGTGAACGAAGAGCTGAGCGATTCTGATGAGATCGTCGGCCAAAGTCGTGCGATACAAGGCGTGTTGAAGGAGCTCGAAATCGTGGCAGAATCCGACCTGCCGGTGCTACTGCGTGGTGAAACAGGGGTCGGAAAGGAACTGTTTGCTCGCCGCCTGCACCGGCTATCCAACAGACGAAATGCCGCACTGGTTCATGTGAACTGCGCCGCGCTCCCCGAATCATTGGCTGAAAGCGAATTGTTTGGCCACATCAAAGGCGCATTCTCGGGCGCGACCGGCGATCGCGCCGGCCGGCTCGACGCAGCGGACAAGGGCACGATTTTTCTCGACGAGGTGGGCGAACTGCCGCTCTCGGTACAGGCCAAGCTGCTGCGCACACTTCAGAATGGCGAAATTCAAAGGCTGGGCGCCGACCATCCGCGCACCGTGGATGTTCGGGTCATTGCCGCAACCAACCGCGATTTGCAGGACCTGGTCCGTCAAGGGCATTTTCGCGCAGACCTGTACCACCGATTGTCGGTGTACCCCGTCCTGATTCCACCCCTACGAGAACGTGGCAATGATGTACTTCTGCTGGCCGGCGCTTTCCTGGAGATCAATCGAACCAGACTGGGCGTCCGGAGTTTACGACTGGACGAAAACTCGGAGCAGACCTTGCTGTCGTACAACTGGCCGGGCAACGTGCGCGAGTTGGAGCACGCGATCAGCCGCGCCGCACTGAAAGCGGCGAACAGTGTGCAGGACCGCAACCAGATCATTACTATCGATGCCCGCTGGCTAGGCCTCGATTTCGGTGCCAAAACAGGGATTCTAGCGGGCGAAGAACCCGTTCCGGAAACAACACGCCCCACACCACTCACGCTGCCACTGAAGAAACAGGTCGAGATGACTCAACGTGCTGCCATCAGGCATGCGCTGAGCCGCCATCATGGCAACTGGTCAGCCGCCGCACGCATGCTGGGCATCAATTCAAGCAACCTTCACAAGCTTGCCAAACGTCTGGGCCTGAAGTCATGATGCGATGGCGCATAGCTTCGCAGCAGCGGACATCGGGCCGGCCACATTCCGCGCACTCGTGCGCACCATGCATCGTTTACCATCGCAGCTCGCCTGACCGTTCAGGTTGACGAATTATCTAGTCGATCATGACCGTCAAGATCCGACTGTCCGCTGCGGGCCAATCGATCGACTCCCGCCGCGCAGGCCGAGCATCATGCCAATTCCCCGACGCCAGAACCGAAATCGCGCCTTCCGCGCTATCGCCTCCTCGCCTGTAGACCAAGGATTGCGTAAAGCGGACAGCGGAATTCACGACTTCAACACTGAGGCATTGCCGGTTTGACGTAGCGCCTCAAAAAAGACAAACACGGCAGCCAAAAGCAAGAAATTCTTCTGTTTGTTGGGCAAAATCATCTCAGATTGGACTCTAAAGGCCCTGTTCGACAGGTGCCAAATTTAAACCTACCCGGTTTTGTAGAACTCACGATGCGTGAAGTTCAACTCAAACCGGGTGATTAGACTTAGCTAGTGGGAAACGAGCTGTGCTTGATTGGCCTGCAATGTCCTGGCGGACGACGTTCTACCGCTATCAATCCGATGCTGCCCGTGGATATGCCCGCCCATGAGAATCCAACTCTTAGCTGACCCGAATTCCCGGCGGGTTTCCCTGAATCTGCGTGGCTCGCAAATTATTGGGGTCTAGCCGAAAAATCAGTTCCAGCTGCTCTGCCGTTGGGAAATCTGTTTCTACACAACTACCCGCATTGAGCAGTTCGAAACCAGTCTTTTCCTGAACCTCATCAAAGCTAATACCTGGGTGCAGGCTGACGACTCGCGCCGCATGATTATCTCCATCGAAATCCATCACACAAAGATCAGTGACGATGCTCTTGACACGGGCGAAATCCCTGTTAGCCCCTTGTGGCCAGTTTTTATCACGGTATCCCACCGAACACACCACATCGACTTCGCCTTCGACGAATACGCGCGTGGAGTGTTTTGGAACGAACATGGAATTAGTGTGGTTAATGCTATTGCTGGGAAAACCACGCATACCCAGCATTTGCCGCGTTGGGTGGGCAAAGTCACCAATGCATGAAATATTGCCCTGCCCCCATCGATCAATCTGAACCGGCCCGACCAACGTGTGACGACGCCCATGCCGTTGCACGTCGAACACGCGGCTATAGGGCATATGACCTGCATAGATGCGGCCTTCATGGTCGTCGGCACCCAGTGGAACCGGCGTTTCAGTGAGGTAGGCTTCACCATCGGTGATCATCAGCTGTGGGCTGTGGGTTAGCTTGGCCAGACCTTGCGCGAGGCGTGGTATGACCCCGATTGCTGTAGCCAACACTTCGCCATCGCCTCTCCAAACATCAGAGCAAGCGCAAATCAAAAGTTCAGATAGGGAAAAACTGCTCATCACAAATTATCTTGTTGCATCAATTCATCCATGAATACATCACAATTCCGTCACATTCGCACTCAATCTTTACAGCTGCTTCCGGAGCGCCAAGTAAGACTAGCGCTCTGACAGCTCAATGCCCTCGTCGGCATCTTCCAAAGGCAGATGTGACGGGCTGTCCAGATCCTCAAACTGATCATGATCAACAGCCCAGAAGAAGGCCGCGACACCCACCAGAGCCACCAAAATCGTCAATGGAATCATGACCAGTAGAATATTCACGCGCTCTGCTTCGCAAGCACCATATCTTGGGCACTACACTCCTGAGCACGGCCAATTCTCATGGCGTTGAGCACCACACCCAGGGAACTCACGGACATGCCCAGCGCCGCGAGCCAAGGTGTCACCCAGCCCGCCGCAGCCAGCGGAATGGCGATCACGTTGTAGACTATGGCCCAGCGCTGGTTTGACGCGATGACTGCCAGCGCCTGACGGGCCAGTGTTCGCGCTTCGGCGATGTGCCGAATATCACTGCTGGCCAAAACGATATCGCTGCTGGCTTTGGCTAAATCACTGCCGCTGCCCATCGCGATCGACACATCGGCAGCCGCCAGAATCGGCGCATCGTTGACACCGTCGCCGACGACCACCACACCCGCGCTATCGGTGCGCAGATCGTAAAGATGCTCGAGCTTGGATTCCGGTGTAGCCTGCGCGTGCCAGCGGCTGATCGCGCAAGACTCAGCAATCGCTTGGACCTTGTCCGCGTGATCCCCGCTGAGCAATTCGATGCTCAACCCCTGCCCGCGCAGCGCCTTGATGCCCTCTGGGACCTCAGATCGCAGTGATTCGTGAACCGCAAAGCCCGCCACTACCATACCCTGTTCAGACAGTAGGATTTCAGTGCTTTGCTCCGACTTTAGCGCGCGCTCGTCCAGACCGACAAAGGCGGAGCGGCCGAGTTTCAAGTGCCGCTCACCCAGCCAGGCTTCGATGCCCTGTCCCGCGTGCTGCTTGATGCCCTCGAAGGCCGGCATGGTTTCATGGCCGCTCAGAAATGGCGTAAACGCCTGGGCCACTGGGTGCTGACTGTGTTTTGAAAGTGCTGCTACCAAAGCCAGTACGGACCGCTCATCGTCGTTTAGCGCGTCGACGGCTTTGGCTGATCCAGCCCCGGCTGATGAAAAAAGCCGCAGCGATGCCAAACGTTGATCGCTAGTTAAGGTGCCAGTTTTGTCAAATACAATATGATCGGCATTGGCCAGATTTTCGATGGCATCCGGTTTGGCTACCAGTACCCCGCGCCTGGCCAGTAAGGCCAGCACCCGGGTGATAGCGACCGGTACTGCTAGCGCGAACGCGCAGGGGCAGGAGACCACCAGTACCGCGACCACCGATTGGAAGCAGCGCGAAGGATCAAGCCACAACCAGAACAGCGCCGTCAGTGCCGCCAGCCCCAGCACCAGTGCAACAAAGTGCGCGACTATGGCCTCACCCATTCGTGAGACGCGAGGACGTTCGCTCTGGGCGCGCTCGACGATCTCCAGAACCCCAGCCATACGGGTATCACACCCCAGACGCAGCACTTCAAGGTCCTGCGGTCCTTGCAGCAGTAGGCTGCCGGCCAGAAGATCATCACCCACGGATTTGGCAACTGGCTCTGATTCGCCCGACAGAATGGCTTCATCGACCGAGCACACGCCACTGAGCAAACGCCCATCAACCGGAATCCGCTCACCGGCCTGGACCTGAATACGCTCGCCGACGGCAAGCTCGAGAACCGCCACTTCTTCAGTCGCCTGGCCGGTGCCATAGCGCCGGGCAACGGGCGGCAACAGGCGCGTCAATGCATCGGAGAGGTCCACTGCCCGATGGCGGCCCCGCATTTCCAGATAGCGCCCGCACAACAGAAAAAACACGAACATGCTGACCGAGTCGAAATACACTTCGTGACCGCCCGTCATTGCAATCGCCAAGCTGGCGCCGTAAACGATGGCTATCGCAAGCGAGATCGGCACATCCATGCCCAGTTGTCGTCGCTGCAAACTGCGCAGTGCGGCTTTGAAAAACGGGCTGGCCGAATAAAACACTACCGGTGTTGCGACCAGAAAACCCAGCCAGCGAAAAAGATTTCGCGTCGGTTCATCCAGCGGATCGACCATGCCCAGATACAGCACCAAAGCGAACATCATCGCCTGCGCCGCCCCGAACCCAGCCACCAGCAGGCGCTTGAGGGCGCTGCGCGCCTCGCTGCGGCGTTGGTCATCCAGCGCTCGCGCGTCCAGCGGACGGGCCTGAAAACCGGCCTGTTCAACCCCACGCAGGATCTCGAACAGACTGAGTGAGTCACGTGCCCACAGGATACTGGCCCGGTTCGACGCCGCGTTGACCCTTACCCGCCGCAGGCCAGGCAGTTGCTTGAGGGCCGTTTCCAGACGTAACACACAGGCACCACACCGTAGCCCGTCAACCAGCAGCATCACCTCGTCCAATTCGGCATCTTGCGGTTTCACCACATGCCGGCGCACTGCCTCACGCTGCCAGATCGCTGCATCAGCCATCGTCAGACGGCATCGACAGCTGAAATTTTGAGGTCGGCGCGACAGGGCTTAAAGGCCCTTCAGCGTGCTCCAGAGCGATCCGAATATTGATCCAGCAACCCAGCAGCGATGCGAGCAGACACAGGGCAGCCAGCCAGAGGACCGGCACCCGGTACCAGGCCAGGCCAGTGTCGGGCTCAATGCGAGGCATGACCACGATCGTCTTTCTGTGCTGCCAGCCACGCTATTAGCATGCGAATTTCAACCTCATCCAAACGGTTTTCCCAGGCCGGCATCTGGCCGTTGCGACCTTGGCGAATCGTCTTGCTGATCGCAGACATGCTGCCGCCATAAAGCCAGTCATCATCGTTCAGACGCGGCGCGCCCAGCTGAGGATTGCCCTTCCCTTCGTTGCCATGACAGACCGCACATTGCGCGGTGTAACGACGAGCGCCAGCCGCTTGCAGAAACGCATGCTCGACTTTACGACCATTCAAACCATAGACATATTCCGCCAACTCATGGACCTGAATATCCGTCAGGCCGCCGAATGCGGGCATGACGCCGTTGCGCCCATGCACAATACTGTGTCTGATTTGCTCACCATCGCCGTATTGCCAGATGTCGTCGCGCAAATTGGGCGCACCAATCAGCTGGTTGCCCTGGGCCTGCGGGCCATGACAGGCGGCGCAATTTTCCTCATAAAGCACCGAGCCTAGGGCCAGCACATCGGATCGCTGGCTAAGCGTCGCCATGTCGGAATCCATTACCCGCTCACGCAGTGTGGCTTGTTGCTGCTGATTGAATTCCACCGCCGATCTTAGTTCCTGCACGGATGTCCACCCCAAGGATCCCGGCGCTTTACCGAATCCTGGATACAGATACAAATAGCCCACGCCGAAAATCAGACTGCCCGCCGACAAAATGATCCACCACATTGGCAGTGCGCGCACGCCTTCGCGGATGACCCCGTGCGCCCAGACATGGCCGGTTGTGCCGTCCTCGCGCGTGGGAATGCGCACCCGGTTGGCGACAATGAGTAAAACGGTCACCAGGGTCCAGTTGAACACCACGAAGAAAATAACCCAGCCGCTCCAGAAGCCATTCATCGTGCAAGCTCCTGGCCGATCGCATCAGCATCATCCTGCATCGGGATGCGCGACATTTCGCCGAACGTTTTCTTATGGCGAGGCCGCCAGGCCCAGACCCAGACACCAACGAAGGCTAGCATCAATAGAATGATCAATACACCGATCACATGCCCCCAGACTTCACTCATGTTCAGCTCCCGTCTGCTCCGCATGAGTGGCGTAAGCCACACCAAGCTGCTGCAAATAGGCCACCAGGGCATCCAACTCGGTTTTGTCGTAGGTTGCATCCCAGGCTGATGCAATGTCCTCGTCGCTGTACGGATCGCCAAGCAGACGCAGAACTTCCATGCGTGCACGAATATCCAGCGGGTCAAGTTCATTTTCCGCCAGCCAGGGATACGCCGGCATATTGGAATCGGGCACCAGTGATCGCGGGTCGATCAAATGCTGGCGCTGCCAGGCATCTGAATATTTGCCGCCGATGCGGGACAAATCCGGCCCGGTGCGTTTACTGCCCCATTGAAATGGGCGGTCATACACCGATTCTCCGGCCAGCGAAAAGGGTCCGTAACGCTGCACTTCAGCCCGCAGGCGACGAATCTGTTGCGAATGACAGGCGTAGCAGCCTTCGCTGACGTAGATATCCCGCCCAGCCAGTTCCAACGGCGGATACGGCTTGACCCCCGGCGATGGTTTGACAGTATTGGCCTGGTAGAACAGCGGCACGATTTCTGCCAATCCACCGAGGGTCAGCGCCAGCGCCAGCAAAATACCGAATAGCCCAAGGTTTTTCTCGACACGCTCGATGTATTTGTATGCTGCCATGATCAGCCCCCCACAGCTGGTAGTGGTGGTGGAGTCTGATCCTCTTCCGGCTCTGGTATCGGGATAGGGATCGGATTGATCAGGTGGGCCCGCGCCGGCGCGGCGGTGTGCCACAAGTTCCAGGCCATGACAATCATTCCGCCCATGACCAGCGTGCCTCCGATGAAGCGGGCCACATAGTACGGATACATCGCGCGAAGGCTATCCATGAAACTGTATAGCAACTGGCCATCCGCACCGGTGGCAAACCACATCTTTCCAGCGGTGATGCCGGAAATCCACATCGATACGATATAAATCAAAAGGCCGCTGACATGCATCCAGAAATGCAGGTTCATGGCCCCAACTGAATGCATCGGCGTGCCTAGCGCCCGCGGCGCCATCGCGTAAACCGATCCGATTGTAATCATCGCCACCCAGCCTATCGCGCCGGAGTGCACATGAGCCACGGTCCAGTCGGTGTAGTGGCTCAGCGCATTGGCGCTTTTGATCGCCAACATGGAGCCTTCAAAAGTGGAGGCGGCATAGAACACCAGCGACACGACCATAAACTTGGCAGCAGGGTCGGTTTTCAGTTTATGCCAGGAGCCATTGAAGGTCAGCAGTCCATTAGCCGCCGAGCCCCAACTGGGCATCAACAGAATCAGGGAAAACACCATGCCTACTGATTGCACCCAATCCGGCAATGAGGTGTACATCAAATGATGCGACCCGGCCCACATATACACTGAAATGAGCGCCCAGAAATTGACGATGGAGAAGCGGTAGCTCCACAAAGGCTGTTGCGCCTGACGCGGCACAAAGTAATACATCATGCCCAGAAAACCGGCGGTCAGGAAAAACGCAACCGCGTTGTGTCCGTACCACCACTGCACCATCGCATCGACTGCCCCGGAATACACCGGATAAGATTTGGTCAGCGACACTGGTATGGCCAGATTATTCACCACATGCAGCAGCGCAACGGCGACGATAAAAGCCGCGTAGTACCAATTGGCCACGTATATATGCTGAATCCGGCGGCGGGCCAGCGTGGCGAAAAACACCGTGCCAAAAGAAATCCAGACCACCGCGATCAATATATCAATCGGCCATTCCGGCTCGGCGTATTCCTTGCTTTGCGTAATGCCAAATGGAATCGTGGCCAGAGCCAGGAACACCGCGGCCTGCCAGCCCCAGAAGGTGAAACTGGCCAGTCTTGGAAAAGCCAACCGCGCATGGCAGGTACGCTGCACCACGTAGTAGCAAGTCCCCATCAGTGCTGAACCACCAAAGGCGAAGATAATGGCGAAAGTGTGATTGGGACGGATACGACTGAAGGTCAGCCAGGAAATATCCAGATTCATCACCGGCCAGGCCAACTGCGCCGCCGCCAACACGCCCAGGGCCGTACCACCGACGCCCCAGACCGCTGCAGCCATCAGAAACAGGCGAACAATCTGGTCGTTATAGGTTTCGCCCGTGGGCTTGTCTGACGAGCTGGGTACTGGACTCACGTGTTGACCTTCATGCATTCAGGAGGTTGGAACGAAGCGACCGCCCATGCACGGCAGTATAACAAGTATTCTGTATGCTTTTTATGGGCGGCAGTCTGCCGCTTAGTGATGCGGATGGTGCACGAGCCCCCCTTGCTTGAGCAGGGTATGAATCATTTCAATACTGGCCTCGGGTGCCACACCGAGCCCACTTTGTTGATGTGCAATCACGCCATCCGGCCCCAGCACGGTAATGACGTTGGAATGGGCGAAGTCGCTGGCCGATGTCTGAGCATATTGCACCCCCAAAACCGCCGCGAGTTCGCGAGCAGTGGATTCCGGCGCTCTCAACAATTGCCAGCCTTGTTGGGTCAGCCCCGTATCTGCGCCGAACTGCTTCAGGTGTGCCACGGTATCTCGCTCAGGATCAAAGGACGCCAACGCATAGCGAACCCCTTCGTCCCCAGCCGTTTTGCGAATACGCCGCATGTCCACGATGATGCGTGGGCAGGCGTTGTCACAGTGGGTGTAGACCATCGCCAGCACCAGCACCTGACCGGCAAAGTCCGCCATCCGAATGTGGCGACCCTGCTGATCCTGCCAGATCCCTTCCAATTGATGCAGTGAAGCGCCGTGAACCGCCTCGGCCGCAGGTAGACTGGCATGCTCGTGGACATGTTCTTGTATTTGGCTTCGAGCTGTTGACGCCGCTGGTGCGTTCAAAGCCTGGTCGGCCGGGCTGGAACACGCGACCAAAACCAAACTGAGACTGAACAGGTTTACGGTCTTCTGGCCGGTTCCGCGTCGTCTGCGAGATCCTGGCATCACGGTGTCTCCATTTTCGGTGTATCAATATCTCGCGCACAGCGAAAACCCATATTTTGCATCGCATACCGTGCTTTGACGCTGCTGCGCATGGCATAACGCATGTACGCGGCGTAATCGCTCGGGTCGGCACTACCAATGCTGCCGGCCGCACAAAAAAGCTGACGATCAAGCCCGCCGGCATCCTGGCGCGATTCACCGGTCAACATCAGCGCATTGAAATCCTCCACCCACTCCCAGATCAGGCCATGCATATCCCACAGCCCCCAGTAGTTGCGCGCCACACTGCCAACGGGATCCAGTGGCAGACGCGTGGGTTTCGCATACCAGTTCAGGATCTTGCGGTTGAAAGCACCGACATCCGGTGGCGCCGGCGCATCCTCGCCAGCCGAAGCGGCCCACTCCCATTCGTTCATGGTCGGCAGTCGCCATCCTTTGAATGCGCAATAGGCTCGGGCCGCGAACCAGCTGACATTGGTGACCGGAGCATCCATCGGTGCAAGATCACCGGGATGATTCGCGTCAGCCCAATGGGAAAGGTAGGCCTCATCGGCGAACAGCGGCACGATGCGATCGCGCCGCCATTGCGGTTGCTGTTTCAGAAAACCTAGGAATTCACCGTTGGTCACTGCATGGCCGGCAAGTGCAAAAGCCGAAACCATGACCGGCGCTTTGCTGGCGCTGTACTGCGGCAGAAACCCGCCTCCAGCCACAGTGCGCATTTCGCCACCGGCAGCAGGGGCAGCCAACAACATGCCCATGAGCAGCGCCACCAACTTTGTCGCCTTGTCACTCAAGGGCGGCCTGGACCATCTCCGGCGTAACCACCGTGCCATTGTTGTCCCACTGGCTGTAGATAAAAGTCAGCACGCTGGCAATCTTGTCGTGGGAGAGATTCAGCTTCGGCATAACATTGCTGTATTTCTGCCCGTTGACCTCGATCTCGCCCGACAAGCCCTGAGCCACCACACGTATGGCACGGTCGACATCCTCGTTCAGATAGTCTGCGCCAGCCACCGGTGGAAATGCTCCGGGAATACCTTCACCCTGCGCCATATGGCAGGCCGCGCAATTGGCCGCATAGATATTGCGACCCTGTTCAACGCGTTCCTGCGGCGACAAGGCCTTTTTCGGCGTCGGCGCAGGCTCGGGCATGGTTTGCACCGCGCCCCCCTCAGGCAGATACACGGTCTGGCTTTGCTGCCCTGAGTAAATGGTGGATTGCTCGGCACCCGCCACATCAATGCGGCCTAGTGCTCCTTTGTTAAACGCCCGGAAGATTGAATGATCGACCAGGATCAACTCGCCGGGCACCTCCGTCTTGAATTCGACAATCGCAGACCCGCCGGCCGGAATCAATGTCGTCTGAATATTGTGATTTTCCAACGTTCCGCCTTCGACCAGCACGCGATCGAAAATCTCGCCGATGACATGAAAAGAACTCACCAGATTCGGCCCGCCGTTACCCACATACAGTCGCACGGTATCCCCGGTTTTGGCATGCAATGCCGCATCCCCGGTCAGCGCGTTCACCCGGCCATTGAAGACCACATAATCCGGCTGCTCGCGCAAAGCTTTGTCCATATCGAAGGGCTGCAAACCCGGCTCACCAAATGAGCCACGGGTGTAAAAGTCCCCTTGAACAACCTGATATTCATGATCCATCGGCGGCAAACCCTCTTCCGGCTCAACCAGAATCAGCCCGTACATCCCGTTAGCGATATGCATGCCAACCGGCGCGGTGGCGCAGTGATACACATACAGCCCCGGATTGAGCGCCTGAAAGCTGAAAACGGTTTCCTTGCCGGGTGGCGTGAATGACGGCACCGCGCCACCGCCAGGTCCGGTCACCGCGTGCAGGTCGATATTGTGGGGCACTTTGGAATCCGCCCGGTTGGCCAGATGAAACTCGACCAGATCGCCATGCCGGACGCGGATGAAACTGCCCGGCACGGTGCCACCAAACGTCCAGAACGTGTAATCCACGCCATCGGTCATGGGCATGACTTTCTCCTGAACTTCAAGGTGAACGATAACCTTGGTCGGATAGTCACGCTGAATCGGTGGAGGCACCTCAGGAGGTGAAGTCAGGATTGCCTGCTCCTCGCCCCGTATTTCGGTCAAAGCTGGCGGCACCCAAGGTCTCGCCGCCGCATTCACTGACTCACCCGTCGGCGAGTTCGTCCCCACACCCTGACAGGCCTGTAGCCCCAACAGCAAACATGCCAGTATCACGCCTTGTAGGAATTTCATGCTTGTCTCCTCCTGTCAGTTATGACAATTTCTATCAGATGCCGGGCGCGTTCGCTTATGGGTTTTCCTGCGCCCGTTGCCACACGCGATTGTCGTCCTGGAAATAAAGAATGCGCGGACGCAGCCGCTCCCACCCGCTTTGCCAGAACTCGATTCGCCGAGGCATAAGTTTGTATCCGCGCCAGTGTGCCGGTCTGGGAACAAACTCATCACTGAATTCACGCCGATAGCGGCGAAGCCCTTCTTTGAGTTGAGCCGTACCCTGAAAGTCTGACACCTGTTCCGATGCCCAGGCGCCCAACGCGGCATCGCGATAGCGCCTTTTCCAATGCTGATCCGACTCTTCCTCCGACAGCAACTGCACCGCCCCTTCGAGCGTGACCTGCTGACGCAATGCGCGCCAGAAAAAACACAGTGCGGCCTGCGGATTTTCATCCATCTGCACCGCTTTCCCGCTGCGCGTATTGGTAAAGAACAAAAGCCCACTCACGTCGATGCTGGTCAGCATGATAATCCAGGAACTTGGCAGGCCGTTCTGCCCGACAGTGGAAAGCGTGGCGGCCCTGGCTTCGGAAATACCCCGGTTTTCTGCTTCGCGCAGACAGTCGTGCAGGTGTTCTATTGCTGCGATGAGCTGCTTGTCCATCAGGGTATGTCTCGCATACTTTCCGGCCCCGAGCCACGAGCGCATCGCAGCCCACCATGCCCATTCGTAAGACCTAATATCCCACCAGGGAATCGCCCCGAATGGTCACCTTTGAAACCACGCCCCTGTTGCGGCAGCATCAAGACGCCCGCCAAGCGGCATGGTTGCACCGACATCCGTAGCCCATTCATGCGGTCACCCTACTATGCTGCACATCGTTCATCCACAACCAGGGAACGTAGCGAATCGCAAATATTGCAAAGGCTGCTGCCCAGAGCAGCGCACTGAGCACCATGCGGCCCCAGGCACCGTCCGCATACGCGAAATAAACCGACATACGCAGCACGCCGGCTAACACAACCATCACGAAACTGGCCGTAATCCAGCCATCAGCCCGTATCGGGCGACCGGAGTGCCCCAGCGACACCCGGCTGATCATCCCCAGCCCCAGGCAACCCAGCGCGCCCACCAGCAGAGCATGAATCGGCGCGGTTTTTGGCCACAGCAGCCAGCCCGCCTCTATACCGGCGAGCAAGCCGATGGCCACAATCAGCCAGGCATAGCCCAGATGCAGAATCCATAGCATGGGTTCACGCCAGCTACGCCATGGTGACCAGAGCAGGCAGCGCAATGCGCTCGCCAAACCGGCCACAAGCGCCAACCCGGGCAATGCGATGTCGACGTTCAACATCACCACAATTGCCAGCGCCAGCGCCGACAGGGTCGACAGCCAGTTCAGGGCCGCGAACTGCCTCGGCTGGTAGCCCAGTCGTCGACCGGAAAAAAACGGGATGACTCGCCCGCCCATGAAGACCATCAGAAACCCTAACAGCCAGGCGGTGCCGTGCAGCAGGGATCGAGCCCAGGCCTCATGCCCGCCCCACAGACAAACATGGAAAGCGAGATTGATCAGCCCCAACCCAAACAGGAACGGAATGAATATCATGTTGCGCGTATTGCCGGTGCGGATCAGGCACAGGCCCATACACAGCACACCGATGAACAACACCGGCACATCAAAGCCTGCGCTCAACCAGTGAGCCTGCGCCAGCGGTATCAGACCGAGAACTCTGGCACACAGCCAGAGCCCGACCAGTAGCATCAGTGTGCGCGAGCTGATGGCCTTGCGCCCAGTCCAGTTTTCAACCGCCGTGAGCACGAACCCCAAAACCACCGCAGTCGCAAATCCGTAAAGCATTTCATGCGCATGCCACAGCGTTGGGTGCGGCGGCAAAGGCACAACACCCGCCAGGCCCAGCAGCCACACACACACCGAAACGGCAGACGAAGCGGCAGCCAGTGGAAACAGGGGCCGAAAGGCCTGACTGAAGATCAGCGCCGGATCAAAACGCATGGAAAAATCCCGCTGGGTCGTGATTTCGAGCCACGAAAAACATGAACAAATACGCCATAAGCGCGGCCACGAAAAAACCGGCTCGATGCGCTTTGGTCCGCCCTCGACGCAATGCGAACACCCCCAACACGATGTACACCAGCAGCAAAGCGAATTTGACACTGAGCCAAGCCTGCGCAACAGGATACTGCTGCGTCAGCTGCATCAGCAGCACGCCTGCCAGCAAGAGGACCGTATCGTTGGCATAGGAAACATAACGGGCCAAAACGTGGTTTGCGTTGGGCGAATCCAACAGCATGGCGCCACCTCTGGCGGTAAAAATCAGGCCGGACACGATCACGCAGCCGATGTGTAGGCATTTGATCTGGGGATAAAACTCGATCACGAAACGCGGCCCGAAGCGACCCAAGGCATCGGGCCTCGGTTTGCCTTTCTCAACTGCTCTGCCATTACCAACATGCTCCGTCGCAGCCCCGTTTCTGAGATGCTTTTAACAAGCATATAGTTTACTTGTTTGAAGACAAAAAAATGTCATCACAAAACACTCAAGGGAAAAGCTCGTTGAGCAGACCTTCCGGTCGATCAATGACATCGGCCAAAGTATAGGCATCGAGTTCGGCCATAAACGCACGCATCGCATCCTGAAGCACGCCTTTCAAGCGGCACACCGGCGTTAGTCGGCATTGATTTCCGGGCTTCAAACACTCGACCAGGGCAAAGGATTCAGTTTCTCGCACCAACATTCCAATATTGATTTTCGCTGGATCCCGCTGCAGTTCAACACCACCACCTTTGCCACGGATCGACCGTACATACCCCAATTTGTTGAGCTTTTGCACGACCTTGGCCAAATGGTGTGACGATCCACGATGTCGAGCCGCCAGTTCGTCGATGGTTTTGATCTTGCCCGGTTGCAGCGCCAGATCCATCAAAATGCGCAGCGCGTAATCGGTGAATTGAGTGAGTTGCATGAGTGCGGGTCAAGCCCCCCCAGGGCCCTTTTCCTCTTTTATCTGAGCAAACTATACGCCAAGCCAGTCCCGTCATTGCCTGAGCAACACGCGATCCCAGGTTCACAGAAACTTAACCGGCACTTCATATGCTGCTTTTTCGGCCATCCGGGCCCAAGCCAATGACACCTGAACAAATCGCGCTCCTTAAAACCTCATTCGCCAAAGTGGAACCCATCGCGGAACAGGCGGCCGCACTGTTCTACAAGCGTCTGTTTGACATCGCGCCAAGCGTCAAACCTCTGTTCAAGAACGACATCAACAAGCAGGGTCAGATGCTGATGAGCACGATTGGCATGGTCATCAAAAACATTGAAAATCCGGAGAAAATCGTTCCTGTCGTCAGAGGCCTGGGGCAACGCCACAATGCCTACGGTACCAAACCGGAACATTACCCGATTGTCGGAGAAACTCTGCTCTGGACACTGGAACAAGGGCTCGGTACTGCGTTTACTCCGGACCACAAGACTGCCTGGGCAGGCGCCTACGCCCTGCTTGCAGGCATCATGATCGAAGCCCAGCAAGATGACCGGACACAAAGCTCGGTTGCATGACGAGCCATTTTTCACATCATACGGCCCTAGTGGTCTTGTCCACTAGCATCGCCGCCCGTCAGTCAGCTATCGTCTATTCCAGAAGCCAATAGGTCGCTATGACTCAATCAGTGCGACCGCATCGTGCCCGTGTATCGATTCTTGGCTGCGCGCTTCGACCGTTAATGACACGATGCGCTTGTCTTGCAGAAGCGCGAGATAAATATCACGGGCCACATCCTCAACGAACCTGGCATTGTCATAGCCGGTTTCGGTCACAGACTTTTCGTCTTCTCGTTTCAGGACCCCATAGACGGCGCATGACGCGCAGCCATCCACGACGCTGACCAGTTCCGCAACCGGCACCCAATCCAGCACTTCCAACTGGAGATGGATCGTGCAGCGTTGATTATGGGCGCCACGCTCGGAAATCGCCCGTGAACACGGGCAAACAGTCGTGGCCAGCACACGGGCTGATTGCCAAAGACCTGGTTCAGCATTCGTTCGAAGCTGATACTTCACGGGCACTTCGACGAGTGATTTACGCTTGGACACCGGTGCGTACTTGGCCACAAAACTGGAAAACTCCATGTCCAACCTGGCGGCATGACCGTTTAACCGAGCTTGTAACTGCTCGGCCCACCTCGGCAACCGCTGCAATTGCAGCGGTGCGCTTGCGTGCTCGTTGAGAAACTCTACAAACCGCGACATGTGGGTGCCTCGTTCTTCGGCAGGCACTTCAACACCCGCATCAGCTGTGACGACTGTTGTCCACGACGTGTCATCTACATCGATCACTTCAAAGGGCAGACGCACGCCAGCTACGCCCGCGCTTGTAATCGCCAGGTTGCGTGCGTCCTTTTCCGCCTGGGTGTCAGGCAACGTGTCGTGTCGCGTGGATTTTTCACCCAAAGACGGGGGTGCCTTGCGTTCGCAATACATTGTGAAGCTCCTGATGATGGGGCGAGTGAGTCCAGGCCGCCCTGTAACTCGGCGGCCCTTCAGAATCACATTTCAGAATGCGGTTCTGATCTGAGGAAAGCTTGGATTTTATATCATGTTATGATGTTTTATTGAAGCTTGCGTTTTCGCCAACGCACAACCGAGGTATCACGAACATGAAGAATGAATTAATGAGAACACCGGCGCCCGCTCCAGCGTGGAAAGTCAGCGCCTGGTTCAACACCGATACGCCCCTGAGTCTTGACAACTTGCAGGGCAAAGTCGTGGTTCTGCATAGCTTTCAGATGCTATGCCCCGGCTGCGCCGTTCATGCCCTGCCGCAAGCCCAGCGGGTCCACGAATATTTCGATTCACGCGATGTCGCGGTCGTTGGTCTGCACACCGTATTCGAACACCACGACGTGATGGGACCGGATGCTCTGGCCGCCTTCCTGCACGAGTATCGCTATAGCTTTCCCGTAGGAGTCGATCAGCAACGACCGGGTGAACGGATTCCATTTTCGATGGAAGCCTATGGTCTGCGCGGGACGCCATCGATGATTCTTATTGATTGCCAGAGCCGCATTCGCTTCCATCATTTTGGACGCATGGACGACTTGGAACTGGGCGCCCATATTTCACGCCTTCTTGCAGAAGATAGCGAAACCAGCCTGGATGCTAAACGCCAAGAGTTGGCGAGCACGGGCTGTACCTCCGAGGGCTGCAACACCTAAATTTCAGGGCTGTACCTCGCAAATCTTAAAAATAGCGGACCGCCCCTCTTGAAAGACTCTTTAATATCACAACATGATACGCATGCCGTAGCCTGAAGCAGGATGCCGAAGGCGGCCACCCAGCAGGCTTTGCATGCGCGCACTCTCAAAAGAAACCCATTTCGACATTCTGCGTTTTCGACGCCTGGCCGGTTTAGGTTCGGCCGTGTTGGTCCTGATTTCGCTGATCTCGATCGCATGGAACGGCCTGGCGCTGGGCATAGACTTTACCGGCGGGGTGCTGCTGGAAATGGCTTATTCCAGACCCGTTCCATTGGATGCCGTACGCGGCGCGCTGTCTAATGAGTATCCTGGAGCGCTGGTGCAGCCATTTGGCTCGTCCCAAGACGTCTTGATCCGATTGCCGGTAGAAAATGCCAGCCATGCAGATGTCAGCCAGTCGGTCCAGTCGCTGCTGGCTGCCCATCAACTGGAAGCGCAGATGCGGCGGATTGAATTTGTCGGCCCGCAGGTGGGTGAAGATCTCACCATTGACGGCGGTCTTGCGGTGTTGTTTACCCTGATCGCGATCTTTGCCTATGTGCTTTTTCGGTTTCACTGGCGGCTGTCGGCTGGCGCTGTCGCCGCCCTGACCCACGACGTCATTATCGTAATCGGCGCCTTTTCGCTGTTCGCGATCGATTTTGATTTAAGCGTACTCGCCGCGCTGTTGGCCGTAATCGGCTACTCGTTGAACGACACCATCGTCGTTTTCGACCGCTTTCGGGAAAACTTCCGACGCAAGTCGGATGGTGATGTGATCAGCACGATGAACACGTCGATCAACCAAACCATCTCCCGCACGGTCATCACCTCAGGCACAACATTATTGGTGCTAATTGCGCTTTATGCCGTCGGTGGCGAGGCATTGGCAGGATTTTCCCTGGCGCTGATTATCGGGATTTGCGTGGGCACCTATTCATCGATATTCGTAGCGGGTAACGCCGCAATCGCCCTTGGCCTGAAACGCGACGACCTAATCATTCCTGAAAACAAGCCACTGGATGACAGCGGCGCCCAGCTGTAAACCCCATTGCTTATACGCCACCCTACTCCGATACCCCTTCCTGACATGCCACAAGCCATTCGCAAGTTTTTATTCACGCTTGTTTTTTCAATATTCGCCTTCCCACACGTAACGATGGCGAGTGCATCGGAGCACATGCCAGTGGATCTCACGTTGCACTGGGTCGGCATCGCTGCACTGGTGGTCTTTGTGCTGGCCTATGTGGTGGTGATCCTGGAAGAGCACCTGCACCTGCGAAAGTCCATTCCGGTGCTGATTGCCGCCGGCCTGATCTGGACGCTGCTGGGCTGGGCGTACGCTCAGCTCGGCGACACGCATTCGGTCAGCCAGACCCTGCGCCATAGTCTGCTGGAATTTGCTGAGCTGTTCCTCTTTTTGCTGGTCGCGATGACCTACATCAACACCCTGGATGAGCGCGGCGTATTCGAAGCGCTGCGGGGCTGGCTGGTGGCACATGGATTTTCGCTGCGCACGCTGTACTGGCTGACCGGGCTGATCGCCTTTTTCCTGTCACCCATTGCGGACAATATGACCACGGCACTGGTCATGGCTTCGGTCGCCGTTGCAGTGGGCAAGGCCTATCCTCAATTTGTCATCGTGGCATGCATCAATATCGTAGTAGCCGCCAATGCCGGTGGCGCCTGGAGCCCGTTTGGCGACATCACCACGCTGATGGTCTGGCAAAAAGGTGTCTTTCATGCCCGGGAATTTCTCGTATTGTTTCTGCCCGCCCTGGTCAGTTGGCTGATCCCGGCCGCGATCATGTCCTTGAGTGTTCCTGCAGCCCGCCCCGAGCCTTTAGCCGAGCGGCCTGTCATCCTCTACGGAGGCTATGTGGTCATGCTGATGTTTCTGGCCACCATCGCTTTGACCGTGATCCTGCACAGCGCACTGCATCTGCCGCCGGTGCTCGGCATGATGGGCGGGCTGGGCAGCCTGATGCTGGTCAGCTACGCACTGAATCGCTCATCGCGGCGGCGCAATGCGCCCGAGATCAGCCATCACGTACTGGAACAGGGCGGCCTGAGCGATGCCGCGGGTAGCGATCCGCACCAGCACCCGACGGCCCGCCTGAATACCTTCAATCAGATTGCGCGCTCAGAATGGGACACCCGGCTGTTCTTCTACGGCATCATCATGTGTGTCGGTGCTTTGGGCACCATCGGCTATCTTGCCCTCGGCTCGGAGCTAATGTACGGCGTGCTCGGTGCCACCACGGCCAACATTCTGGTGGGCCTGGTGTCAGCCATCATCGACAATATCCCGGTGATGTTCGCGGTGCTGACCATGTTCCCGGACATGAGTGAGGGGCAGTGGCTGCTGGTCACGCTAAGCGCCGGCATTGGTGGATCGCTATTGTCGATTGGCTCAGCGGCGGGCGTTGCTGTGATGGGCAGCGCGCGTGGCATCTATACCTTTATGAGTCACCTGCGCTGGAGCTGGGCAATCGCATTGGGTTATGCCGCAGGCATTGCGGTTCACTTTTTATGCAACGCCACTTACTTTGGACGCGTTGCGGGCAGCTGAGCATTTGACGCCAACGCCTAAACCGGGCCGCGGCCTTGAGGCCAGTAATGACTGTCTGGCAGCGCCCTTGGACCGAACAGGGCCTGACCGACACGCACCGTGGTGGCGCCTTCAGCAATCGCCCATTCCAGATCGCCTGACATACCCATGGAAAGCTCGTCCCACTGACATGCGGCGGGGCCATCCTGACGCAATTGCGCTTGCAGCGTGCGCAAGCGTTGAAAGCACGGCCGTACCTGAGCTTCGTCCGCACTGAAACGCGCCAGGGTCATCAGGCCACGAACCCGCAGTGATGAAAACGCCGTCAGTTCACGGGCAAACGCCGGCACTGCATCCGGAGCCAATCCGTACTTGCTGGCCTCCCCTGAGGTGTTGACCTGCACCAGAACGTCGAGCGCACGCCCTGCCTGTTGCAGGTGACGCTCCAGGCCCGCTGCCAGTTTGAGACTGTCCAGCGCCTGAAACTCTGCGCAGTGACGCACCACATGACGAACCTTGTTGGATTGCAGATGGCCAACCAGCACCCATCTCAGCGCCACGTCATGCAGCGCTTCGGATTTGGCGCACAGCTCCTGCACCTTGTTCTCACCAAAGCGCTGCATGCCCGCGTTGACTGCATCACGCACCACCGCAGCCGGCTGGGTCTTGCTGATCGGCAACAGGCGAATCGTTTGCGGCTCCCGGCCGGCTTCGCGCGCGGCCCGTGCGATGCGCAGCTGCAAAGCCTGGTAGCGGTCAGCCAGATCAACCAGCGGCCCCTCGGAATCGCATAATTTGCAGTTCAACGGGAACCCAAGCATCGCCGCGCGCCCCTCATCGCTCACGACCCAGGGGCGCCGCGTCCAGGGTGGCTTGTGGCGAACATGCTGGCGATGGCCACAGCCCAACTCGGCAACCCAGTCGTCGTGCCCATCCTGTGCGAAACCAACCATGGGCTGCAGCATCAGTATTGATTCCTAGTTCGCGTGTAGCTAACCCAACGCAGTGTTCATGCCGCGGGCTGCTGTTCCTGACAGATTTGCGAACCGTCGATTTCGCTTAAGGGTTCACCCAGCAATTCACAAAAGTGCGGCTGGCCCGCACGGTGCGTTCTTGCAAAATGCCGACATGCTTTGCATTGTCCGAAAGGCGTCCGGCCCTGTGCGATCAGGCTGCCTGACAGCACCTGCTCAAGATCCTGCACCAGTGCGCTGCGTCGAGATGCGTCCAGGCCGTGCAAAGCGGTGCACAGCTGCACCAGGGGATCTTGCTCAAGCAGCTTATTGCCTCGTGAAGTTAAGGCTAACTGCCTGCTTCTGCGGTCCCTGGGATGCGTCCGCTTTTCCAGCAAGCCTTTACTGATCAGTGAATTCAGAGACTGAGATACGGTGCCTTTGGTCAGCCCGAGATACGCCGCAAGCGCTGCGGGGCTTCGGGAAAAGCGATTGGCCCGATGCAGAAAACGCAGGGTCTCCCAGTGCACGGGCAGCAGGTTTTCGGCGTGCGCCTGCGTGTAGATCAATCGCCCCAGGCGCTCGATTAACGCGGCCAGGCGCTCGGTTTCGTTGTTTTCCATAGCCCTCATGGTATCGACTCAACACTACTGTTGCAATCTGCAAGACATGAGCCTAGCATTTAGTTTCGACTCGATACCTTTCGGAGCTACCATGAACCACCACCTCATTTTCTTACTCACCTTGTTTGGTTCTTTTTCAACAGTCTGGGCGCACGACATCAGCAGTGCACAGGACCCGTCCATATCGCCCGCGTTCGACATTACCCATGCCGCAGCCACGACCGATGGTCGGTTGACAACGTTCGCAATGGAACTGGCCGGCGAGGCAGGAAGCCTAAAACCCAAGGCCACCGGCCAGCTGGCTGGCGCCAGGGTTGAAGCCTATGTTTGGCCGACCAGTCTTGATCCTGAAGTGGTCGGTTTCGAAAAGGCCTCCGGCATACTGTCGCTGGCCATTACCGCTCATCCGGATTTTGACGACACGCCGCTGTTTGACGAGAACGGTGATGGCGATCCGGCCAATGACGGCGCCGACTGGCATTCGCACTGGGTAGTCCTGGTCAAGGACACTGCTTGTGGAGCCGGCCTGAAGGTGCGCGATGTATCGCCGGGCGTTGATGTGCTGCCCGCTACTGCGCCCTATCTGCCGATCGCACTGGACAGCCCGGGCATGAGCCCGATTCTCGACGGAAAAACGGCACGAATTACGGTGCCTGTCGGGAGTACGGAAAAGTCATCGTTCGACGCCGTTACTGCCGAACTGACCGTCAATAGCAAAACTGAAGCGCCGCTGCTGTGCGTGACCGGCGTCCACGACATCGCCTCCGGCGATCTCTCGCTACCTGGTCGAGTCAATCACGCACGCCCGGCAACTCGTTAGTGGGCTGAGTAGCTTGTCTATTGTCTGGGGGCCGGCCGCACAATCTGGCCCACCAGCTCTTTCAACGCTTAAGCCCCAACCGGGGCTTACTTGCGGGGTTGAATTTTAATTAGCTCGGGAACGCGCTTACTCGTCACGTCATCCAATTGCTGATTCCAGAAAACTTTGAGGCCCGCAAATGCTGCGCAACGCTGCTGACTCCGCCCCGCAAAGCATAGACGCCACGCTGGTTCCTGCATTGATCGCAGGCGAAATCCAAGCGCTGGAAGCCCTCATGCGTCGCTACAACCAATCCCTATATCGCGCCGCCCGCAGCATTCTAAAAGATGAACAGGAAGCCGAGGAAGCGGTCCAGGACACTTACCTCAAAGCCTTTCGCTGTATTGACCAGTTTCAGGGCCAGGCCAAGTTATCCACCTGGTTGACGCGCATTGTGATCAACGAGGCGCTGGTACGGCGCCGCAAGCAGGAGCGACGCGCCGCCATCGTTCCGATTGACTCCACAACATCCCTGGACGCAACAACGGCCGGAGACCTGCCCATGGCCAGCGAATCGACCCAATCGCCTGAGCGAGAAGCCCAGCGCGCCGAAGTGCGACGCCTGATCGAGCGCAGTATCGACAACCTGCCGGATAGCTTTCGTAGCGTCTTTGTACTGCGAGCCCTGGAAGAGCGCTCGGTTGAGGAAACTGCTCAATGTCTTGATATTCCGCAAGCCACAGTGCGTTCTCGATATTTTCGGGCACGCGGACTGATGCGCGAAGCCATAGCTCGTGAAATCGATATCAGTCAGGACGATGCATTCAGTTTCGCCGGCGATCGCTGCGTACGGATCGTCGATACGGTATTGGCACGCATCGCCGCCCATCCGGAAAGTCCGACGCGGTAAATCAACGACCGGCGGACATGTCAGATGACCGCCGAACACAGTTGATCACCCCACCCGCAACGGTCGTTCTTCAGACATTGGCCACGAGGCTCTTCCCATGCGTGAATTCATCTATTGCTTTGCGTTTCTGGTCTCCAGCCTGCCTGCACTGGGCTCCGATCCAGATGCCGGCCGGCAGAAAGCTCAAATGTGCGCCGGTTGTCACGGCTCCGCAGGTATCAGCAGCCATCCGGAATGGCCCAATCTGGCTGGCCAGAAGCGCCTATACCTGCAAGCTCAGTTGCAAAAGTTCAAAAACGGCGAGCGGACCAGCGCGGCAATGAATGGCGTGGCCAGAACCCTGAGCGACGCGGATATCGAAAACCTGGCGGAGCATTTCGCCAATTTACCTCAGCCGTAGGAACGCGCCGAGCGGGCCATCTCGCTGAGGCGCATCACGGGAACGCGCTTGGCCCTCGTGTCATCTGATGATCGAGCGTTGGCTCAACTTTCGTTTTTCAATCACCCAAGTTTCCGGAGAGCTTCATGTCCAGGCAATCGCAGGCATCACATTCGTTTCTTTTTCGTCGTCAACGACGGGGCTCTCTGAGGCTCCTGCTGTCCGCAGCTCTCATGACTTCGGTCACGGCCTGTGTCGCCAGCATTTCTGCTGACGAGCATCACCATCCCGGCAAAAGCAGCAGCCAGGAAGTCCCAATGAACATGTTCGGCGGTGCTTCCTATCAAGGTGAACCGGCACTGGCGGTCACCGCAGCCTTGGTGAAGGCGGGCGGCGGAAGCGAGCGGTTCAGTTTCGCGCAGGCACTTCTGACCATGCTCGGGCAGGACACTGTGCAGGCCGAAGTCGCCAAACTGACAGATCAATATGGCGCGGAGGAGGTCAAGACCTTTCTGGGCGGAATGGATCTGGCTGTCACGCTCAGCTTGAAACATGCCACCCAAGCCGGCGTTGTTCTGCCACCCGCCGCCGAACTCACCGGCATCGAGCTGGCCAGGACCCTGGTCAGCGCCGGGACAACGCCAGATGGCACGTTCTGGAGCGGTCACCTGTTCGACAAGGCGGTCTCCAACAAGATTCACCATCAAGTCATGGTGGATATCAACCAAACCGCGGGCTACGAGGCAGACCTGATCACTCACAAAATCCTGAATCAGGCCATGTACGACGTCGCCCAAGCCCTGGGCATGACCACCGTCAAACTAGCCAGCCTGCATTAATCCGAATCGCTGATGCGGGTGCCGCAGATGCACACCCGCAGATCTTCCACGCATCCAAGGAAACCATCATGTTGAAACTGGCCATCTTGTCATTCGCAATCGCAGCGCTTGGCGGCCTTGTACTGGCTGCCAGTGTCCTGCGTAATTCACTGGCGCCCTGGGCACTATCGATCATCCATGCCCTGCTGGGCGCAACCGGACTGGTACTGTTGTTGTTGGTCCTGCTGCAAGGATCTCCGCCCCAAGTGTTAATCATCGGCTTCGCGTTGCTCGTGGTGGCGGCGCTCGGCGGTTTCTTTCTGGCCTCATTTCATCTGCGTCAGAAGCTGCCTCCGAAACCTGTTGTCATCGTGCATGCCGTGGTTGCCGTCATTGGCTTTGCCAGCTTGCTGAGCCTTTTGCTCTAAGCCCTGTGCACCACCCCCTGCACCCCGCACTGGTCCATTTTCCTATCGGCTGCTGGAGCCTGACGGTCGCCGCTGACTTTATCCAAATCGGGCTGGGCATCGACCTCGGGATCAGCGTGACCTTACTGCTATCGGTAGGTTGCGGAATGGCCCTGATGGCCACGGCTGCGGGGCTGATGGAATTTTCAAAGGTGCCGGAGGGCCCAGCCATGCGCGCTGGCTACTGGCACATGTCAGGCGTGCTGCTGGCCTTTTTACTGTTCGGTGCCCGCCTGCTTGTTGATTCGCAATCCACCGGCACGAATCCATCCAGTTCCACGGTGCTGCGCCTGGATACGGCCGGCATGATTTGTTTGCTTGTGGGCGGCTGGTTTGGTGGACAACTGGTTTATGTTCATGGTGTGGGGCAACACCGCAATGACGGACCGCCCCACACACCCAAACTGAATGACGGAGAGTAAATTCTCAAGCCGTCTGGCTCAGCGCCTGATCAAGATCTGAGATCAAGTCCCCGATGTATTCAATGCCAATTGACAGGCGCACCATATCGGGCGTGACGCCCGCCGCCTTGAGCTCTGACGGGTTAAGCTGCCGATGAGTGGTCGATGCCGGAATGGCCGCACAGCTCTTGGCATCACCAATGTTGACCAACCGAAGAATCAGCTTCAGGGCGTCATAGAAGCGAACACTAGCGGGCTGCCCGCCGGCAATTCCAAAGCTCAGAATCCCTGAGGCTTGCCCACCAAAATACTTCTGCGCCAGTGCGTGATCACGGTGATCCGGAAGGCCGGCATAGCTGACCCAGTCGACGTGCTTGTGCTGGCCGAGATAGCCAGCCACAGCCAGCGCATTTTCATTGATGCGCTGCATTCTTAGCGCGAGAGTTTCCAAGCCCTGGAGAAAAAGGAACGCATTAAAGGGGCTCATAGCGGCCCCCATATTGCGCAACGGCACCACGCGGGCGCGTGTAATAAATGCCGCCTCGCCCACATCGCTGGCGTAATTGACACCGTGGTAGGACACATCCGGCTGGGTCAACAATGGGAACCGTTGGGCATGGGCCATCCAGTCGAAGCGACCGGCATCAATGATGAGCCCCCCGATGCTGGTGCCATGACCACCAATGTATTTGGTTGCCGCATGGACGACAATGTCGGCGCCAAAATCAATAGGCTTATGCACAAACGGCGACGGCACCGTATTGTCGACGATCAGCGGCAGGCCATGCGCATGCGCGATCTCGGCCAAGCGACCGACATCCGCCACATTACCGGAAGGGTTGCCAATGGACTCGCAGTAAATAGCCCGGGTGCTGTCGTCGATGCGGGCGGCCATACCATCAAAATCATCCTTGTCGACGAACCGCACTTCGATACCCTGACGCGGAAAAGTATGGGCAAACAGATTGTAGGTGCCACCATACAGTTCGCTGACCGAAATGATGTTATCGCCGGTTTGGGCAATCGTCTGAATGGCGGCCGTGATCGCGGCCATTCCCGAGGCCAGCGCCAGCGCACCAACGCCACCTTCCAGACTGGCCATGCGTTGTTCCAGCACACTACAGGTCGGATTCATGATGCGGCTGTAGATATTTCCGGCAACCTTCAGATCAAAAAGATCCGCAGCGTGTTGCGCGCTCTCGAAAGCATAGGATGTGGTCTGGTGGATCGGCACGGCGACAGCCTGCTGATTGTCCGGTTCATAAGCGTGGTGCAACGCAAGGGTTTCTGGGTGCATGGTTGTGAAATGGCTGTGAGTGGGGCGGATACCATACATCATGTTGTGATATTTTAGCGGGCTAAACCTCTCATCTTCTGTAGCACAACATGACTGAGCACCAATGCGATATCGCGATCATTGGTGGCGGGCCAGCTGGCTCGACCGCTGCCTATGTTCTGGCCCAGAAAGGCTGGAAGGTCACGCTTTTCGAGAAAGACAAGCACCCACGATTTCATATCGGCGAATCGATGCTGCCCATGGTGCTGCCGATCTTCGAGCAGCTGGGCGTAAGCGAACAGATCAAATCGATCGGCATCTACAAGTCGGGCGCCGAGTTCTATGCCGCCAAGGGCATGAGCGAACCACAGCGGTTCTATTTCCGCGATGCACTGGACAAGGATCATCCTTTCGCCTACCAGATTCGCCGCGATCAGATGGACGAACTGCTGCTGCGCAACTGTGAACGCGCAGGCGCCCAGGTGTTGGAAGAGATGCGTGTGCGCAAGGTGGACCTCAGCGATACGCAGGATGCCAAATTGCGTATCAAGACCAAATCCGGTGACTTGCAGCATTGGCAAGCTCGCCATGTGATTGACGCCAGTGGCCGCGACACCTTACTCGCCAACAAGCTGGGCTTCAAACGGAAAAATCTGCGCCATGGCAGTGCCGCACTGTATGGCCATTTTCGCGGAGTGCAACGTCATCCGGGTGAAGATGCCGGGCTCATCAGCATCGCCTGGTTCGACCATGGCTGGATCTGGATGATTCCGCTACCCGATGGGATTATGAGCATGGGCGCTGTGTGTGACCCTGCTTACCTCAAGTCACGTCAAACCAGTCCTGAAGAATTTCTCTTGCAAACCCTGCAACGCGCCTCTCCGCAAGTGCGCGAACGAATCCAGAATGCCGAGTTGATCAATGCAGTGAGCGCCACCGGAAATTATTCGTACCAGTGTGACGAAATGTGCCTGCCCGGTGCGGTGCTGATCGGGGATGCCTATTCTTTTGTGGACCCGGTGTTTTCCAGTGGAGTGCTGCTCGGAATGCGCAGCGCACTGCGCGGGGCGGCCTACGTGGATGCGCTGCTGCGCAATGCGCCGGAAGCGCAGGCGCTGAAAGACAATTTTGAACACATCACGCGTAAGTCCATCAAGGAATTCTCCTGGACCATCAACCGCTTCAACTCGCCAGCGATGAAGCATATGTTCATGCACCCAGCGAACCCATTGAGGGTCAAGGAAGCCGTCATCTCGCTACTGGCCGGTGATATCGACCGCAATAACGAGGTGCTGATGCGTTTGCGCTGGTTCAAGCTCTTCTTCTACTGGTACTGCTTGACCAATCCGGTTTCCACGATCCGAGAGTGGCTGACCCGGAGGCGCCGCGCACAGGTGGTGTTCACTGGCGGTAACACAGAGGTGGACACAGCTTGAGAACTGCGCCCGCGATTTCACACCCTACCCGCCGGCATACCGTTTTGAAAACAGGCATCGGCTTGCCGGCATATCGTTTCAACGATCTGCGCGGCGGGCTCAATGCGTTTTATCAAATCGACGGCTTCTCCCGCCCAAACCATCGCAGTTTCTATTTGCCCCGACTCAACCGCCGTGCGAAAGGCTTCATCGTGCTCCAGCCTTGTGGCCAGGAGCTCATCTTCATGGTCATGCCAGCGTTTGGTGAACCGGTTGACCAGCGCGCGGCCGGTATAGGGCGTTGGCCAATTCAGACCACGCACAATGTCGAAGACACGGGTTCTCAAGGTATCATCGCCACTGGCCCTGAGCAACGCCTGCTTGACCTCGTCATGACTCAATGCTTCAAGGCTGGCAACAAAACGCGTACCGATCAAAGCCGCCTGCGCACCCAGCATGAAGACCGCCGCCAACCCGCGGCCATCGACAATGCCGCCTGCGGCGATCACGGGCACCGGTGCCACCGCATCGACAACGGCCGGGATCAGCGACAAGCTCGCTCGCCCACCGCCGTGACCGCCGGCTTCCGAACCTTGCGCCACGATCACATCAGCGCCAGCACGCACGGCCTGTTCCGCCGCCAGCACGGACTGGACTTGCACGAAAACACGGGCGCCTTCTGCATGACACTGATCAATCCAGGGTTCAGGATCTCCGAACGACAGCATGACAACATCTGGCCGCCTGGCCAGGCATTCCTTCAACAAGTTGTCCGTCAGACACCAGCCAATAAACCCAATTCCCCAAGGGCCCTCACGGCGCTTCGCTTCGAGCAGATCCAGCTGCTGGCAAACCCAACCAAAATCACCGTATCCGGCGCCAATAAGCCCCAATCCACCGGCTCCAGTGACGGCCGTGGCCAACGCACCACCTGAAACGTTGCCCATTGGGGCCAATATAATGGGCCTGGATAAACCCAATTCGCGCATAAGGGTATTCTGTGTGCAAGCCATTTTCGTCACGTTTCCACCCGAAGATGCTTAGTATCATATTGTGATACTTTAACCCAAAGAGCTCCGCCACCATGCCCAAACGTTCAGCTCCAACCAAATCCCAATTCATTGCTGTGGCGGACTTCCGCTACCAGCTTCGAAAGTTCGTTCGATACAGTGAAGAACTGGCACGTAGCGCTGGTATCACCCCATTGCAATATCAGCTGATGCTGCAAACCCACGGACAGCCTGAGCGCGAATGGGCGACCATTTCAGAGTTGGCGGAACGCCTGCAGTCGAAACATCATGGCGTGGTAGCGCTGGTGGATCGGTGTGTTGAGGCCAATTTGGTTGAACGCGTGCCCTGCCCCAATGACGGGCGCCAGGTTCGCATTCATCTCACGGATAAGGGGCGAGCTATACTGGAGGATCTTGTGATTCAGCACCGAGAGCAACTCTTGAAGCTGGGCGGTCAATTCGCAGTCCCGGGGCCGCGCGAGTTGGGCAAGGGGTAGCCCCTCGCCATTGTCAGTCATGCGATCCAGCGACAAGAAGGCTCACGCGCCTGAAGCAGATAACAAGCCGCTTGAGGACATCACTGTCAGTTCGTCCCCTTGCATGATGGCGGAATTTACCGAGACCTTTTTCCCTAGACCCACGCACTCTCCACCTGACGTGAAACCTTCGAAAGCCCCATACCAAACTCGCACGAAAGACGCGGTCGATTCTCAAGATAACGCTATAAGCTAGCAATTTGTGCCGGCAAACCCATGAAAAACGCCGCGGCCATCAATGCACCAATAAACACGATAAAGCCTCGCAGTGCCGCATCACTGAACCTGTATGAAGCTGCCGCCCCGCAATAACCGCCAAATACGCCCGCAGCCATCATCACCAAGCCGGCCCGCCATTCGATCAAGCCTCCCAATGCATACACCAGTACCGCGATACTGGTCAGCAAGGCTGAAATTAGGTTCTTCAGCCCATTCATTCCAGCCAGGCTGCGTTGCCCGGCCAAAAACAATGCACTGAGCAAGATAATCCCCAGCCCACCATTGAAATAGCCGCCGTAGACACACACAACCATCAGAACCAGTGCCGTGACAGAAGCGGGCCAAGCCGCCACCCTGGTACTTCGCAATCGATGTGAAACGGCGAACACCAGTGTCGAAATGGTAATAAGCCACGGCACCAGACGATCAAACACCTGCGCATTGGTGACCAGCAGCAACCCGCTCCCGATCAGCCCACCAGCCAGCGACAGCGCCATCAGAAAGCCAAACCCAAGTCCTGGAGGCAACTCGATATCATGTCGAAAGCGCCAGGCACTGGCGAGATAGCCCGGTAACAAGGCCGCTGTACCCGTGGCGTTGGCCACTACCGGATTCAGCCCCGTCAACACCAATGCCGGTAAAGTTATAAAACTGCCTCCACCCGCCACCGCGTTCAGCATTCCACCCAGCAAACCGGCCAGGCCGGAAATAATCAGCTGCGCAGGCTCAGTGCTCGCGGACGCCACCATCAGGCACTATCAATACGGGTACGAAACACCGGCAAACTGAAAGACCAGCGGATCGCTGCCAGGCGCAAAAGAAGAATGAAAGTGCCGCCGCACAATTCAGCCACCCCGGGAGCGATACCCACGTGCAGCAACAGCAGATAAATCAGCGTACCCAGCCAAGCTGCTGTTGCATACAAGGTGCCCTGAAACACCAAGGGTATTTCATTACACATGATGTCCCGCATGATGCCGCCCATCACCCCGGTCACTACGCCGAGAAACGATGCCGCGAACCAGGGCGCCCCCTCACCCAGCGCTGCTCGCGTTCCAATAACCGCGAACAGTGCCAGGCCCAGCGCATCGGGAATCAAGAACAAATCCTTCGGCATGCGTACCTTGCGCGCGAGCCAAAATGTGGCGCACGCTGCGATCAAGACCACATACAGATACATCTGGTCCACCACCCAGAAGACCGGCCGACTCAGCAGCATGTCACGGATGGAACCGCCACCTAGCGCACCCGTGAGAGCGATGATGACGACGCCGAACAGATCGAACTTTCGATGACCGGCCTCGAGAACCGCCGCAGCTGCCATACTGGCCACAGCAAGCACACCGAACCAGTAGACGACTTCCACCAGCATGGCGCAACCACCTATCTACGAAGAATTGGTAGGCGTCTGAATGTCCGACACAGCCATTCGAGGGCGATCACGCTCAGGCTGGTAGAGTATTTCGTCGACTTGAACATCCAGCGATTTTCCTCCAGGGCAGGGCCATTGAATGGTGTCTCCCACCGCGAGCCCCAGAAGCGCACTTCCAACCGGCGCCAATATCGACAGACGATCCTCACCCGTATCCTGAGGGTAACTCAGTGTCTTGCAGAACGTCTCGCCCGACGCGACGAACCGAAACATCACAGTCGAGTTCATCGTGACAATGTTCGAAGGCATGTCCTTCGATTCCACCACATCGGCTCGATCCAGTTCGGCACGCAAGGCATTCACCTCAACAGCATGGGTTGAATGCTGACTCTCAAGCAGACGCTCCAGTCGATCAACATCATGGCTGGACACAGTGATATTCGGTGAATTAGACATAGTGAACCTCACAAAGTAGCCGTGGCGCTGATGGACGAGGCCAAGCGCCGCCGCAAAATAGGGGAATGAGTATCTGGGTTTCGAAGGGCGATTAGCCCTCATGTTGTTACTGAGACTCAGACTCTCAGCTATGACTTTCGGCACCCAAACCGACGCCCTACCCGGCCTTTTAAGCAATGGCTCAAGCAAGATGGCACCGTCGGTAGCGCTTACCAACAGCACATTAAATCACACTGTGATATTTTTGCAACCAACATACGTCACCAGATAACCTTTTCGAACAATCTTTGTGTGACGTTGGTGCCGAGCATGTCGCTCTAGGCTCAGATTACGACGGTGCTGCCATCGCCAACTTTGATGTCGGCGCTCCGCCCTACATCACTCAAGCACAGTTACGAGCTGGATTTAGCCGCGGTGACATCACCAGAATCATGGGCGGCCTTACTTTTATTGCGCGGAGGTTTGCCTGTGGAGGGTTAAATCTGAGAAGCCTGTGTTCCACAAAAACTGGGTAATGCTTCTCAACGAGCTTGTAGAACAATGTTCAATCGGGGCGATGTGGCTGGTAGCTGAGCGTATGCCCTTTCGCCCACGCCGCACATAATGATCCGATTTTGCTTCATCCTTGCCTTCCTCGATAAGGGTTCCAACAAGATTCTTGCGTTCGCCCGGACGCCCGCTACCGCGTTTGAATGGCAGGTTTCAGGGGTACGGAGTACTACTGGTCCCGGAACAGGATTGGCTCCTTTGTTCTGTTCTCTGCCATCGGGCGAACGCGCGCTACCTGCCAGCTTCCGGACGTTCACGTTAAAAACAATCGAAAGCCCAGCTTCCAGCACACAGGCTGGCATGCCGACCGTCTGCTTCAAGCCAGATACGGGTCACTGGCTCGACTGCCGCTCTCAGAACAAAGCTGTCAGTGACGACTCCGGCTTGAACCAGCGAGATCGGCCAGAAGCCGACTGGCGCCGGCCTTGGGCCGGGAATGTGCGGCCTAATAGAAGCGGAATTTAAGCCCTTGAATGCCAGCAACCAGAAAGAAAACGATTTCGCAAAATTGGGACTCAGCATGCCGGTGTGAGCATCGGTGATCTATGCACCTCGCGTCCCGTCATTCCGAATTCAATGGACGAAGTCTTTAAGCAAACATTACCGGCGAAATCCAATCCACCGGCGAACCTGCTCACAGTAAGCGTCAAAATCCTTGACGAATCGCTCGCGCAGGTGCCGTTCTTCAGGGGGTATCTGGAAACGGTTCATGTACAGCACGAACCGAGCCACACCGAGCAGTGCCGGAAATTGCCTCAAATAACAGGTCCAGTCACCGGACCCTACTTAGCGGGTCGTCGCTGTGCACGCGCATAGGCTTCAAAGCCGCCTTTGACTTTCCATCCTTCAAGGCCGCCCTGCAAAACCTTGACGTTACCCCAGCCCAGCATGCGCAAGGCGAACACAGCCTGCGCGGACAGAGTCCCGGAATTGCAGTAGATCACCACCATCTGGTCGGCAGGAATCTCCGAGCGGCGGGCAGGGATTTCTCGCCACTCGATATTACGGGCGCCGGGAATATGCTCACGCTCGAACTGACCGGCGTCACGTGCATCAATGACCAGCAGTCGCGGCCAGTCAGCTGCCGGTATCTGCTCCGGCAGAATCAGGCTGCTGCCGTACTCCTCGAAATCCAGGTAATCCTGGATAGCCTGTGCCAGGTCCTCCGACTCCGCGGCCTGAGCAGGCAATGCAAGCACGCCGAGGCCGAGAACGAATGCGCGTATGAGTGTAGTCATATTGAAATTTCTCGAATCAAGGTGATGCCGGATTGATTCGGGGTAGGGTTTCCTCTCCCAGCCACCAGACGATGCCGCCGGACACGAACATGGCCGCTGCAGTCAACCAGAAGCCCGCTTCGATCTGTCCGAAGCCGCTGGCGACAGCGCCAAGAAGGAGTGCGCCGATTCCATAGCCAAGATCACGCCAGAAACGATAAATACCGATCGCACTGCCACGCCAGTGGGGATGGGCGATGTCCGCCACCGCCGCAGACAGGTTTGGGTACAGCAAGGCCATGCCGAAACCGGTCACGGCTGCGGCCAGCGTCCAGTGCCATTCCTGTGCGCCCAGCAGTATCAGTGCCACACCTGCGCCGCAGACCCACATCCCCAGTACGATGGGTATCAGGCGCCCGATACGGTCGGATAGATGCCCTGTCAGAAACTGAGAGATGCCCCACACAACTCCGTACAGACCAACGACCCAGCCAATGTCAGTCAGCGACAAACCTCGCTGATAGAGCAAAACAGGTAGGAATACCCAAACGAGCGCATCCACGAATTTTTCGACCAGCCCAGCCTGACTGAAGGCAAACATCCGGCGGTCGCGCCAGCTCATCAGGGTGAAGACCTCCCAGGTTCCCGGTTGGCTGGCGATATTTTCGGGGTAGCGTGGCATCGGGCCGGAACTTGCATCGCTTGTCTGCTGGCGGCCTTCCGCCAGCGCCCAAGGCAAAGTGTCCTGGACCCAGATTCGGGACAGCACTAGGGCGAGCGCAATCGTCACGGCGCCAAATACGAACAAACCAAGGCGCGCCCCTAAACCATCAGCAAGGTAGGCCGTCATCACGCCAGCCACAGCCACGCCGAGATACCCGGAAAACTCGTTCAGGCCAATTGTGAGCCCGCGCTGATCCGGGCGGGTGAGGTCTAGCTTGGCAGTCTGGGTCATCGACCAGCACAAGCCCTGGTTCACGCCGAGCAGCACGGTGGCCAGAACAATCCAGTTCCAGCTCGGGGCAAATTGAATGAGAAAGGGAATAGGGATTGCGGCCAGCCAGCCCCAAAACAGGACCTGGCGACGACCGAAACGCTCGGACAAACGTCCAGCGACGAAATTCAGGCCACCTTTGACGAAGCCGAACGCCACGACAAAGGCCGTTAAAAGCAAAAACGAGCCCTTTGCCACGCCGAATTCGCTTTCGGCCAGGACGGGCACCACCGTGCGGGTCATGCCGATCGTCAAGCCGACCAGGAACACCTGAACGAGCTGATGCGAAAACTGAGCGGCATTGTCGCGAATGCCATAGCGGAAATCGTTGGCGATAGTCAGCGGCATGCGGTTTCGCCACAGGGTACAGCCGGAGTCGGCATGGGCATCAGAACACCAGGACCTTGTCAGCCTGCTGCGTCCACTGGCGCAGTTCATCCAAGGTCGAACGCCGCGCGCCATCGATAAGTTCACTGCCCGCAATACCACGTGCGTCCATACAGGTTCCACACACGACAACTTCCCCGGATCGAATAATCTGGCCCAGCATCACGTTGATGTCGTAGCAACCAGAGGGCAGTTTGTGTCCGCGCTTCGCACACAACGCGGCATCACCCAGCAGAAATACCTGAACATTCTCATCAGCTTGACCTGACAGGGCTCCGGCTAGGCGCAACGCATTGTAGGGTCGCTCATTGCCGTAAGGCGCATCGTTGAGAATAAAAAGCGTCGTCGCCATCAGGCGGTCTCCTCTGATGTGAGTAACCCCGAAGCCAGCCACTCCGGCATACCGTCAGCCAACTTCGCGGCGCGGTAGCCATTCGCAATCAGGAGCTCGACGGCCTGACTTGCCAACACGCAGAATGGCCCACGGCAATAAGCGACGATGTCCTTGTCCACCGGCAATTCCGCCATCCGCTGGCGAAGCTGGGCCAAGGGCAACGATCGAGCATAGGGCAAATGTGCCGCGTGGTACTCGTCCTGTGGGCGAACGTCCAGAATGATCACATCGCCGTCGCGTGCACGCTGTAACAGCTGCTGACTGGACTCCCGATCCAGCGGCTCGGCGCCAGCCAGAAGCTGATCGAGTGCCAATTTCAGCTCGACAAGATGCTCCTCGGCAACCGAGCGGAGCTGTACCCAGAGTGCACTGACATCTGGACCGCTTTGCTGGTAGCTCATGAAGCGCCCCTCGCGTTGCGCCGTGACTAGGCGGGCTTCCCTGAGTACGCGCAGATGCGCACTGGCCAGTTTGATGTCGATGCCTGTTGCGTCGGCGAGCAACTCAACCGTCTTTGCACCTTGAGCGAGAACCTCCAACATTTCTAGGCGCTTCGGGCTGGAAACGGCCTTACCTATGATGGCCACCTGTTCGTAGAGATGGTTTTTGATGTGTCGGAATTTCATACGTATATTCTAAGGATTATTAGAATATCGAGCAACACCCCATCCTATGCCGTGATTGCACGGGAATGGCGGCTAACAGGAAACGTCGCTGCTCATGCGGCTGTACGGACCAAGTCCGCTTCAAATAGGCTGAAAGGCGGGAGTCAGGGCAACGGGCTGACTGCTGATGGCACAACGCGGGCCTACCCCGCCACCGCGTAATGACCGCCATCCGACAGAAAGCCGACCGCCAAAACTGACGGCCGGCAACCCTAGTGAATCGCCCCGGGAAACCTGGAGACCATTTGTTTTGAGTCATGCCGCTTTGGCCGACTCAGTGAGTTGCTGATAGTACGCGGCCTCGCGTTCGGCTGGTGGGATGTCGCCGATGGGTTGCAGCAGCCTGCGATGGTTGAATCAGTCCACCCATTCCAAGGTGGCGTATTCCAGCTGGTCCAGATTCCGCCAAGGACCGCGTTTGCGGATGATTTCCGTCTTGTACAGGCCAATGATGGTTTCGGCCAGGGCGTTGTCGTAGGAATCACCGACGCTGCCCACGGAAGGCTTGATACCAGCCTCGGCCAGGCGCTCGGTGTAGCGGATGGACACGTACTGCACCCCGCGATCACTGTGATGCACAAGATCACCGCCGTGCTTGCAGCGGCGCTCGTAGATGGCTTGCTCCAGGGCGTCCAGCACCAAATCCGTCTTGGCGGAGTATGACGCTCGCCAGCCCACGATGCGGCGGGCGTAGACGTCCACGACAAAGGCCACATAGGCCATGCCCCGCCAGGTCGACACGTAGGTGAAATCCGAGACCCAGAGCTGGTTGGGGTGCGAGGCCGCGAACTCTCGATTCACCAGATCACGCGGACAAGGTGCTTTCGGGTCGCTGAAGGTGGTCTTGACCACCTTGCCGCGCACGACGCCGCGCAGGCCCATATCTCGCATCAGCCGCTCCACGATACAACGGGCGACAGGGATGCTTTCCCGATTCATCTGCTTCCAGGTCTTGCGCGCGCCGTAGACCTGCAGATTCTCGTTCCAGACACGCTGAATCTGCGGGCGCAGCGACTGGTCGCGCACCAGTCGTGGCGGGAACAGCGACGGATCGTTCTCCCGCGCCTTGTGTGCGTAATACGTCGATGGGGCAATCGGCAACTGCCTGCAGATTGACTCGACCCCGTAATCATCACGATGCTCGTCGATGAACGACTGCATCACTTGCCTCGGCGGTCGAGCTCCGCCTGGGCAAAATAGGCTGATGCCTTGCGCAGGATCTCGTTGGCTCGCTTGAGCTCGCGATTCTCCCGCTCCAACTCCTTCAGTCGCTGGCGCTCGCTGGTGGTCATGCCATCGCGCACTCCGTGGTCACGCTCGTACTGACGCAGCCAGTTGTGCAACGTCTGGGCTGTGCAGCCGAACTTCCCCGCAATCGAGCCAATGGCCGCCCACTGGGACGGATACTCGGCCTGATGCTCCAGCACCATGCGCACCGCCCGCTCCCGGACTTCCGGTGAATACTTTCCCTTCATCATGAGATCCTCTCAAAGTTAGAGGTCTCCGGGAATCCCGGGGCGATTCAGTGAGCATGTAGCCCGGAGTAGCCAGTTGTCGATCCCATGCCGCAAGTCACGATTCGGCACGCACAAGCCGTCTGGCACCCGGGTGAGTCCAAGAATCTCGCCCAGCATGGCGCCTACGATGTTGGGTACGACATCACGATGCGTTACAAGCTCATCGAGCGGCGGAAGAGTGCGAGGCTCCCGGCGAAGAATGCAAACCCCAGCCCGGCCATCAGTCCGAGTTCGACCCAGACCGATTCAATACCCGCGCCGCGGAACGCCACCGCATTGGCGAAAGCCAGGAAATGGCGCGAAGGTAAAGCCAATGTCAGACGCTGGACAATGTCGGGCTGGCTCTCCACGGCACCCATGCCGCCCGAGAGCATGATTACCGGAATGATGACCATGATCACCAAGAGCGCGAACTGCGCCATGCTGCGCGCCATTGTGCCCAGGAACATACCAATCGCGGCGGCCGCCCACAGGTAGACCGCGGCACTGCCGACCAGTAGCGGCACCGACCCGGATACCGGCACTTGCAGCGCCCCCTGCACGACAAAAAGCAGCGAGCCGACAAAGGCCGCCAGCACCACCGCCATCGTCGCAAGTACCTTGGACAGCGCCACTTCCACCGGGGTCAGCGGCATCACCATCAGATGTTCGATGGTGCCGTGCTCCCGTTCGCGCAGCATCGCCGCGCCGGTCAACGCGATGGTCAGCAGTGACAGCTGGTTGAGCAACGAGGACACCGCCTTGAACCAGACCGGATTACCGTTGGGATTGAAGGCACGGCGCAGTTCCAGCCGCAGTGGTGGATCGGGTGGGTTGGGGTTGCCCGAGAGGAAGGCGCGGGTTTCCGACTGCACGATATTGCTGATGTAGTCGGTGCCGAGCTGCGCCTGCGACACCGCGGTTGCATCCACCTGCAGCTGCGCAGAGGGTGCCTTGCCGGCGATCACGTTGGCCGCGAAATCCGACGGAAAGGACAGAACAAACATGATCTGACCCCGATCCATAGCCGCCGCAGCCTGATCAGGACTCATGGCAACGGGCGTCTGGAACCAGGGTGGCACCAGTGCCGAGGAGATTTGCCTGCTGAGGGAAGACTGGTCCTCGTCCATGATCGCGATGGCGGCGTTGCGCACCGTATCGCCCGCGCCGTTGGCCTCCAGCATCACGGCGACGACGAACGACCACAGGATCAGGATCACCATCACCGGATCGCCGAGCACGCTTTTCAGCTCCTTGCCGAAGAGCCAGAAGACGTTAGCCAGCCGCTGCACGCTCACCGCTCCTGCTTACGCAGCATGAGGATGGCAAGTCCCGTGAAGACCGGGCCGAAGGCCGCCAGCCGGAGTAGCGCCCCGCTCAGATCCGCCAGCCCCAGCCCCTTGGTAAAAGAGCCGACGCTGATCGCCATATACCAGGTCGTTGGCCAGAACGTCCCCATCACCCGCGCGGGGCCTTCGAGCGAAGAGACCGGCTCCATCATTCCAGAGAATTGCAGGGTCGGCATCACCGACAGGATGGTGCTGGCGAATACCGCCGTGACTTGGGTCGCCGTCAGCATTGACACCATCAGGCCAAAGCCGGTGGCAGCCACCGCATAGACCAGCGCCGCCAGTGCGAGCACTAGTGGGTAACCACGCAATGGGACCCCGAGTACGAGCACCACAAGTGCCGTCAAGATGGCGAAATTCAGCAGGGTGATTCCGATATACACGAGCTGCTTGCCGATCAGAAATTCTGCTCGCCCTGTGGGGGTCACGTAGAAGTTGGTGATCGTCCCGATCTCCTTTTCACGTGCCACGCTGACCGCCATCAAAATCGCAGGAAACAGCAGCAACAGCAGCGGCGGGATCGAGGGGCCGATGGCAGGGAGGCTCGCCATCGCCGGGTTGTAGCGAAAGCGCGGTTCCAGAACCACGGGTGCGGCCGAAGTGGCCGCTGCGGACTGCGCGAGCATGTCGAGCGCGGGTGCGGTACCTGCAGCCGCGGACAGCACATGTGCGTGCGCGCCCGAGACATAGCTTTCGATGGTACCCGCGCGCCCGGTATCGGCCCCGTCGATCATCGCCGCCACTTCGACATTGGTCCCGCGTCGCAGATCGGCGCCGAAGCCGGGCGGAATCTGCAGCGCCAGCGCCAGTTCGCCGCTGGCCAATCGGCGCTCCTGCTCATCGGCGTCGAGAAGCGGCGCATGGCTCCGAAACCAGACCGAATCCTCGAAGGTTGAAAGATAGGCGCGGCTTTCGGGGCTGCGGTCCTGATCCAGCACTGCGAACGGGATGTTGCGCACTTCCTGGGAAATGCCAAACGACATGATCAGCAGCAGCACGGCGCTGCCCAGGAAGGCGAAGGCCAGCCGCACCGGATCACGGCGCACCTGCATCGCCTCGCGGACAGTAAAGGCCAGCAGGCGGCGCAGGCTGAAGCCGGAGGCATCGCGCACCTTGCCGGTGTCTTCAGACTCGGGAGCAAGCCCCTCGTCGGCGCTGGGCTCGGGCGAGAGTTCGGCCGAGATGTAGTCAACGAAGGCGTCTTCCAGTGTTGCGGCATGGCGCGAACGGGTGATCGACGCTGGCGCGTCAGTGACCAGCACCCGGCCGGCATGCATTAGCGATATGCGATCGCAGCGCAGCGCCTCGTCCATGAAATGCGTGGAAATGAAGATCGTCACGCCATCCTTGCGTGACAGATTTAGCAGGAGCCGCCAGAAGTCATCGCGTGCTTGCGGGTCGACACCCGACGTCGGCTCGTCGAGGATCAGGATCTCCGGTGCGTGAATCACTGCCACCGCCAGCGACAGCCGCTGCCGCAAACCCAGTGGCAGCGCGTCGGCGCGCTGGTCCAGGTAGGGCTCGAGGCCGAAGCGCGGCACCAGGTCGGTCATCCGTTCAGCGGTCCGCACAGCGCCAAGGTGAAAGAGCCGTGCGTGCAGCAGTAAGTTTTCACGAACGCTCAGTTCGCCGTAGAGCGAAAATGCCTGCGACATGAAGCCGACACGACGTCGGGTCTGCAGATCCTGCGCATCGACCGGCTGACCAAAGAGCCAGGCTTCGCCCTCCGATGCGGGCAGCAACCCGGTCAACATCTTCATTGTCGTGGTCTTGCCACAGCCGTTGGAGCCGAGAAAGCCGAAAATCTCGCCCCGTGCGATGTCGAAGCTGACCGAGTCGACGGCCGTGAAATCACCAAAGCGCCGGGTCAGGGTGCGTGCGCGGATGGCTGGTTCACCGCTTGCGACAGGCGCGGTGGTCTCAGGTGTGCGATTCGCAGCAGCAGTGGTATTGGTGTCGCCCGACTGCAGCAACGCGATATAAGCATCACCAACTGATCCGCTACTGGTCTGCGCCATTAATGCCGTGGGGCTGGCCTCGGCCAGCACGCGACCGGCATTCATCGCCACCAGATAGTCAAAGCGTGCGGCTTCCTCCATATAAGCCGTGGATACAAGTACGCTCATCCCCGGCCGGTCAGCGCGGATCGCGTCGATCAGGTCCCAGAACTGGCGGCGTGACAACGGGTCGACCCCGGTTGTAGGCTCGTCCAGCAGCAAAAAATCCGGGTCATGGATCAGTGCAGAACACAGCCCCAACTTCTGTTTCATGCCGCCAGACAATTTGCCTGCGGGTCGGTTGAGAAAGGCGTACAGGCCGGTGGCGCGCGTCAGCCGCTCGATACGCGCTGCACGCTCGGCCCGGCTCAGACCGAACAGCTTGCCGAAGAACTCCAAATTTTCGCGCACGCTGAGGTCGTGATAAAGATTTCGCCCCAGTCCCTGCGGCATATATGCGATGCGCCCGCCCACGGCGGATCGGTGGTGCGCATCGGCCATGTTGCCGTCTAGTGTCTGTACCCGGCCCTGCTGCAGCCGCTTGGCCCCCGCCACCAGCCCCATCAGTGTGGATTTTCCCACGCCATCGGGGCCGATCAGTCCCACCATCCGGCCGGCCGGTAACGCCAGGGTCAGATCGCGAAGTGCAGCGACCTTGCCATAGCGGTGGCTGACGCCCTCAAGACGGGCGACGTACGCTGCCTGCGTCATGGCCGATCTATGGGCGCATGGGTCGGTGTAATAACCAGCGGCGGGATGAGCCCTTCCGGCCAGTCCGGCAGGCGGCCATCGGCCCCCACCAGCCGTACCCAGGCAACACCGCGCACGCCGGTTTTAACCTGATCCAGCCGGGTGGCGATCAGTTCGGGTGGAATGCTCACGCGAATGCGAAACATCAGGCTCTCACGCTCGGTCACCGTTTCCACTTGCTTGGGTGTGAACTGGGCCTGTGGTGAGACGAAGGACACAATTGCGGGAACGGCAGTATTCGACAGGATATCGGGGACGATGCGCGCCTCGTCCCCGATCCTAACGCGTGGCGCCTCAGTAGCGGGCAGGAAGAACTCCATGTAGACCTCTTCGAGGCTGACCAGTGTCAGCAGCTTGCCGCCGCTGCCAACGATCTCACCCGGCTGTGCCAGACGGTAGAGCACCCGCCCCGCGCCCGGTGCAACAAGCGTGCTGTCGGCGATGCGCGCGGCGATCTCGGCCCTCGCGGCGTCTTCGGCGTCGACGCCACGTCGCCGGGCCTCCACGTTGGCCTCGGCGGTCGTCAGCGCTGCTTGTGCCACTTGCGTCTGGGTGCGGCTGATGTCGAGGTCCTGCTGCGAGACCATATCTCGCGCTCGCAGCGCCTCGGCGCGGGCCTGTTCACTGCGCGCCAGAGCCAGCTTCGCCGTGGCCTCGGCCACCTGGGCCGATGCCACACCGACCGCCGCTTTGGCATTGGCCACCGCCGCCTCGGCGCGACTGAGCTGCGACGCCAGTTCGGCTGTGTCCATGATCGCCAGCACATCCCCAAAGGCCACACGATCACCCTCTCGCACCCGGATCTCGGCCACCCGGCCGGCCAGGCGTGGCGAGATGTCGATGAGGTCCGCCTCGATCCGGCCATTGCCGCGGGCAAAACCCTCGGGCGGCAGGCCGGATGGCTTGAACAACACCGTCCATGCGCCGAAACCGAGAAGAGCCAAAAGGGCGATGAGAACGATGGAAATCGAAATTTTACGGGGCATGTGTCTGTCGTCATTCAATACGTGGAGAAGGCGGTTACAGCTTCATTGCTCGAGCCTTCCGGTATCGGTTCGGTTGGGTATACCTGGAGTAATTGAACATCACAACCTCCTTCACCGACTGGTCCGATGCGTTGCGGTGCCACTGCGTTAGAACTCGATGCTCAGGGCAATGGAGCCGTAGGTCTGGGTTCTGCGCTGCTCCTCGAACTCGCGCGTGCGGAAAACACGCATGACCGCCAATCTGTAGCCGCGCCCTGTGAAGACACCCTGTGTGCTCATGCCAAACGCCGCCTGCGCGACCCAGGGCCGTCGGGTCACGCTGTGGCTGGAACGAAAAAGATTGCCATCAAGGGAAAAGTCCCAGGCGACAGCCTTGGCTTGCAATGTTCCGAAGAAGTGCAATCCCGAACGCGGCCGGCTAGCGGGCGAGATAGCTTCAGCCGAATTGCCGTGCAGGGAGCCTGCCGTAGGCGGGCGATTCTCGGCACCCGGCCGAATGGGGTAACTACCAAAGTCATTCGGCAGGTTCCAGCCGATGCGCCCCTCGATGCCCACGCTGGCCGAGGTTTCGATGTTGCCCAGGCGTACACCCACCGAGCGGATTGCATCGGTGGAAAATCCGGGAGCAATCGCGCCCATTCCACGATAGGCCTTGTACTTGCGATCCATCGCCACCTGATAGGCCGGCTCATTATCCAACTGATGATCCCAGCCCAGGAACCGGGCCGAGCCAATCGCATCGTGGACCAGATTCTGCGACTGCTCCGCCAGCGACCAGGGGCCGATCACGCCGAGTGTGACCTCGCGCGTGTCGAGCATTTCACGATGCAACTCGGGTTCGTTTTTTCGCCGGTTCCACGCGAAACCCAGGTAGAGCAACCCGGCGTAGGGTCTGTCATCGGTGATCAGAACGGTTCTGGTGTGATCTTCCGGCGTGTACATGGACTGGCCGAACTTCACCACCGCGTTATGCGTTCCGATGGAGTGAGCCGCATCGGCCCAGAATCCCGGGTTCATCAACCGGATGAGCTCGGCGTGCAGCCGGAGTGGTGGCGGCAGGCACTCGGATTGCAGCCTGCCGGGGATGTCGCGTGAAACCAGCATCAACGCGACGCCGCTCGTGTAGTTTTGGTCGGTGCCGGCGAACAGATCGTTTTCCAGCCGGGCCGTGCCTCCGCGGAGGCTGAATGTTTGTTCCTGTACGCATTGCTCTGTGTCAACAATGCCCTGGTTGACATCTTGCGCCCAGGCCGACGTGAGAAAGAAAGCGCTCAGCGCCAGTGCGGTTCGTGCCAGGCTATGTCGGTCGAACGGGTTCGCTGATGGAGGGTGATGCGGGCGCATGCTCAGCCACGCGCCGTCTCGGAGCTTGGTGGTTTGTCGACCTGCAAGCTGTTCACCAGACGGCGAATGGCACCTTCTCCGCTGTGTGCCTGGACGGTGGCGTCCTGTTCACCAACGTATTGCATTGATACGGAATCCAGGCGGTCAGCCATGGTCCCGGCACCGGTGAGGTGGTGAATGCGGGAAGTGTATAAAGAAGGCGTCAATATCAGTCCGCATTGCTTGTCCAGCCCCACTCATCCAGCAGTACATACAGCGCCGGAATCACCAGCAGAACGAGTACCGTGGCGGTGAGCAGGCCAAAAACTACCGCAATGACCAGGGGTTTGACCGCGGCGGCCTGGGTGCTGGTTTCGGCCAGCAGCGGCACCAGGCCCGCGATGGTGGTGGATGAGGAAATCAGGATCGCACGCAACCGGTCGCGGCTGGCCTGCCCGGCGGCCTGCGCAGCCGTGAGGCCCTTGGCGCGATGGCTGTTGATGAACTGAATCAGCAGAATCGCATTGTTGACCACGATGCCCGCCAGCGACGCCGCGCCGATCAGCGAGGGCATGGACAAGTAGTACCCCATCAGCACATGGCCCCAGATGGCGCCGATGAAGGCCAGCGGGATTGCCAGCATCACGATCAGTGGTTCGAGGTAGCCGCGGAACTGGAAGGACAGAATCACGAATATGCCGATCAGGCCGATCAGCAACGCGCGGCCAATGGAACGGCCGGTTTCCGCGGAGCGCGCAACCTGACCCTCAAAAGCTACGTGCACCTGCGGATGGCGCGTCTGGAACTCACGCAGCCAGCTGCCCTGCAGGCTGTCGACGATGGCCTGCCCGCTGCTCAGCCGCGCATCAACATTGGCCTGGACAGTCACGGTGCGCTGTCCATCAACGCGGGTGATACGCGCCCAGTCGCGCTGTTCACGCTGGTTGGCAACAACCTGCAACGGAACCCGGCGCCCATCCGGTAGCCGAATGGTCTGGTCGGCCAGGTCATCCAGGCTGTCGCGGTCCTCCGGCGATTGCCGTACCAGGATCTCGATGTCCCAGTCACCCACGCGCAGGCTGTCGGCGATTTCACCCAGCCAGGCGGCACGCAGTTGCGCGGCTACGTCCTCGGCGCTCAGCCCCAGACCGTGTGCCCCGGGTGCCAGGGTGAAGCCAAGCTGTGGTTTGCCGGGTCGCAGATCATCAATCACATTGTAGGTGGCCTGGAAACCGTTCAGGTGTTCCGCGAGGTCCAGTGCCGCGTCCTTCAGCGCAGCAAGGTTTTCGCCTTGCAGGCGGACTTCGACCGGAATGCCCGCCGGGCCGAAGCCTGGCTCCTGAATAAGCAGGCTGTGCAGGCCAGCGATCGCACCAATCTCCTCACGCCAGGCGGTGGTCAGTTCATCCAGCGTGATGTTGCGCTGTTCGGCGCTGAGCAGGTCGATGCTCACGGTCGCTACGTGCGGGCCAGCCTCGCCGGCACTGGCGTTGTGGTTAAAGCGTACGAGTATCGCTTCCACCAGGGGTGCCTGCCCGGGCTGCTGGGGGGTGAGTTGTTGATCCAGTCGCCTGATGGCCGCCGTGACCTGTTCAGCAACCGCTTCGGTACGCGCCAGCGGTGTGCCCTGCGGCATCAGGATGCGCGCTTCGAGCGTGTCGCCGTCGATATCCGGCATCGCCTCGCTGCCAATATGACCACCGGCCATGAAGCCGGCCGTGCCCAGCATCACCGCAAACACCAGGCCCAGCACGACGTGACGCCAGCGGATGGCGGCATCGGCCGCACGGCCCACGCGCTCACGAAAGTCTTCGAAGCGTCGGTCAAAGCCTTGCCGCCAGCGTGAGTTCTGTTCACCCTGCAGCCTGGCAACGGAGCCCTTGAGGTGATGGGGCAGAATCCAGAAGGCCTCCAGCAGGCTGGCGGCCAAAGCACCGATCAGCACCACCGGCAGCACCTCAAGCACCGCGCCCAGTTCGCCAGCCAGAAACGACAGCGGCGCGAACACCGCGACCGTGGTCAGGAACGAGGACAGCACGCCCGATAGCACCTGGCGCGTTCCGTGCGTGACGGCCTCCAGCGCGTTGGGTTGCTCGGCGGCATGGGCCGCGATGTTGTCGCTGATGACCACCGCATCGTCCATGACGATACCGATTGCCATCAGCAACGCAACCAGGGTGATCATGTTCAACGACAGGCCGGTCAGCGCCATGAGTACGAACGCGCCCATGAACGCCGCGGGTAGCCCCAGCACCGCCCACAATGCGAGGCGTGGTCGAAAGAAAATGCTCATCACGATGACAACCAGCACCAGCCCCATCAGGCCGTTGGCCAGCAACATCTGCAGGCGGTCACGCACGTTGCTGGTCATGTCCTGGGTCAGGTGCAGGCGCACACTGTCGCCAAACTGTTTGCGTTCGTTCTCGAGCAGGTCAAGCATGGCCTGCATCACCCGCAACGAATCGTCGCGCAGCGTCTTGCTCACCTCCAGTACCAGCGCGGCTTCGCCGTTGAACAGGACCTTCTCCTCACGACGCTCTCCGGTTTGCTTGAAGGTGGCAATCTCACCCAGCGTTACTTCGCCGCCAGCCGTGTCGGAAACGACGACCAGCCCGGCCAGTGCCTCCATGGAGCGGCGCTGGTCCGTAAAACGCAGCAGCACATCGCGGGTATCGGTTTCCAGTGTCCCCAGCGGCACGTCCACACTCTGCCGTGCTAGCCGCAGGCCCAGGTCGCGCGCGCTCAGCCCGTATTGCGCCAGCACGGCGCCGGGCACTTCCACCTGCCACTGGCGCTGCGACAGGCCACGGATGCTCACAGCGGCCACGCCGGGTAGAGCCATCAGCCGCCTTTCCAGCTGCAGCGCGTAATCCTCAAGCTGATGCTGGGGCATGTCGCCGGCCACCGCCACCGCGGCGACCGGATCGCTGCGGTGTAGCTCGCGCACGACCGGCGCCTCGGCCCGAGCAGGCAGGTCGCTCAGTGCCGTAACTTCGGTGTCGATGTCGCTGAGAAAACGCATCGGGTCGCCTCCCGCCTGCATCGTCGCCGTGGCCCGGGCCAGGTTGTCCTGGGCCACACAGACCAACTCGTCGAGGAAGTCCACGCCCTTGATCGCGTCGTAAAGCCGACGGCAGATGGCGTCTTCCACATCGGCCGCGGCGGCACCGCGGTAGACCACCTCCACGCTGACTTCGACAGGCCGGTAGTCGGGGAAGGTCTCGCGCTTGAGCCCGGGGGCGGCGAATAACCCAGCGGCCAGCAGCAGAATCAGCAGCAGGTTTGACGCCGTCGGATGCCCGGCGAACCAGCGGATCATGGGGTTCCGCCTGCCGCGACTACGCGCAGCTGCGCCTCCAGGGCCAGGTCGCGTTCAGGCTGCACCAGCATGCCGCCGAGCGCGGGCACCGGGTCATCAATGATGACGCGGGCGCCGTCTTCCAGGCCGGCGTGGATGACAGCCAGATCCTGCTGGGTAAAAGCCACGTCGACCGGCTGGCGCTGCAGTCGGTCCGTGTCGTCAAGCAGATAGACTTCGCCCTGATGGATAGCGGCTGCCGGCACCAGCAGCAGTGGCTGGGGGCTGTTCGCATGCAGAGCTACCTGCACATACATGTCGCGTTGCAATGGCGGTCGGCGCGGCGGATCGGCCTTGCGGTAGGGTTGATCCACGCGCACCACCACGCGCGCCGTGCGCGTGCCGGGCTCCATCCCGCTTGCGATACGGCTCACACGGGCCGGCCAGAACACATCGTCTGCTCCCACCAGCTCGACTGCCGCTCCGATTTCCGAAAGATCCAGCCGTTCTGCAATATCCAGCGCATCGGCCGGCACCTGCTCGGGAACGGCACCACGCAGCAGGCGCCGCAATGCCGGCAGCGGGATATGGGCTTCGACTTCTGCGGCCTCCAGGCTATCCGCCTCGAACAGGCGCTGGCCGGCACCCACCTGCTGGTGCATTTCCACCGCCACCTGGCCCAGGCGCAGATCGTAGGGTGCAACGAACCGGGTGTCGGCGAGGTCCTGGCGCGCCTGCTCCAGCCGCGTCGCCGTTCGCGCCCGCTGTGCGGCCAGGCGTTGGCGGCGCGGCTCCATCAGTGCCAGGGAGTTGTCCAGTGCCGCCACAGCCTGCTGTTGCGCCAGGGTGGCGCGCCGCTGGGCATCATCCTGCGAACGCGACACCGAGCCATCGGCAGCCAGCCGTTCGATACGCGCCAGCTCTTTCTGCGCGAGCACGAGGCGTTCCTGCTCCAGCGTTTGCAAGCGCTCGGTATTGCGCTGCTCGGTATCCAGTTGTCGTAGTTCCGCGGCCAGCGAAGCCAGTTCGGCTTCGGCCTCGGCAATGGCAAGTTCATAGCGGCTGGGATCCAGCGCGAGTAGTGCAGTCCCTGCGCGCAGAATGGCACCGCTCTCCAGCGCCGGGTGGCGCTCGACTACGCGGCCGGTGACGTTGGCGATCACCTGCCAGGTCTCGGCGGGTCGTACCACCCCGTAGCCACGTGCGGCATAGCGAAAGGGCAGCGCCTGAGCCTGAATGAAGCGCAGGACGGGTGCCGGCTTCGCGCTGACCCCATGCAGAGGCGTGTTGCGATTGGCGACCAGCACGAAGGCCACGACCAAACCCGCCGCGAGACCGGCCAGGATTGCCAACCAGCGCCACCGGCTGAAGGGCCGCGCCGTCACGGTGTCACCACGGGCTTGGGTGTTGTCTCGGCAGCGGCTTTCAGGCGGTCACGAAACTCCGCATGGCAAGCCATGCAGCCGGCCACCAGATCGCGATGCAACTCCCGGCTGCGGGCGGCATCACCGGCCGTCGCCGCAGCCGCCAACGCCACCGCATCGTCGTGCACTCGCCCGTCCGCCGCCTTGAAGTGGCCCATGTCCGACCCCAGCGTCGAGATGACGCGGCCGCGTTCGCGCATGCTCGGCGTGGGGTGGTCGGCAATCGTGGTTGCTGCCGCAGCCACCGCAGGAAAGTCCAGATCGACCAGAGCCGCCTGCAGCTGCTGCAGGTCCTGCCCCAGTTGTTGCATGACCTCGCGCAGGCTCAATCCATCGGCCAGGGACGGATTGGATGCCGTCAGGCCGGCCAGCATCATCAGGGAAAACAGCAAGGGTTTCATGGGCGCACTCCCATGGCGTCATCGGCATACAGCACGTGGCTCAGATGACGCCAAAGCGATGGAAATTGATCAACCAGGGAATCGTTGAAATCGAACACCGACCAGCGCAACAACAGACCCTGAACCAAGGCCAGAATCAGGGCCGCGGTCTCCTTGGGCAGCAGGTCGGCACGAAACCGCCCCTGCGCAGCACCGGCTTGCAACAGGCCGGCGATGTGGTCCACGTAGCGCTGCATGGTTCGGCCGACCGCCTTGCGCAGGGCTGGGTCATCACCATGCAGTCTGTCGGAGAACAGCAAGCGTGGCAGACCGGGATGGCGGCTGACGAACTCCAGGTGCCCACGCAGCATGTCGTGCAGACGCTCGTCGGCAGGTGCTGCCGGTCGATCACGGGCACGCAGAAAAAGAAACAGATTGCTGGATGCCCAGTCCAGCGTGGCCGAAAAAATCGCATCACGACTGGGGAAATGCCGAAATATGGTCGGCTGCGCGACGCCGATTCTGTCGGCGATGGCCTGGGCGCTGACCCTCGCTGGCCCCTGCGTCGCGGATAGATCCAGGGTTGCAGCGATGATTTGCGCTCGGCGCTCGGTGCCGGATGCGCGCTGTCTGGGGCTGTCAGTCATGTATGTCGATAGCGAGTACTCACTTACAAAGTCTGAGGGCAGTTCAACCAAGAAGTCAAGTGGGCAGGAACGTGTGTGACAAGCCTGCCAACGCTGAGCGAAGGTGTTCGGCGCGCCACGACGCGCCAGAGTGAATATCCGCTCCTGAGTTTTTGCCACGGCGGGTTGTCGCATGACATCGAGCCTCCTCCCACGGGCATTCGATGTGATTTTTCTACTGGATTTCCACCTTCGGTTAGAACAGAGACCGGTTATTTGACAGTTCCAGCAGTGGTTTCACGATAGGAGTTGAAACCGAGGGTAAAAAGGCAAGTACTCTGGCATTGCTGGAAGAAACCGAGTTCACGCTGCAACGACTCGATGCTGCGTTGCTGCCAGCGGGACGGATACGACAGTTACGGGGACGATTGAGCCTGTATGCCACCGCAGGGAGGCGTATAGGACGAGCGTATAGGACGAACAAACGCCCTCCGACGAGTATCGAGCTGTAGCCGAACCCCTGCTGTCGGTCGAATTTCCGGGATTAGTCAAGCAATTTGGACTCGCAGTGCGGCTCGGATCAGATGGTTTTGCGTTCCGGTGCCATGCTGCAGGGCCTTTTCCTGACATCAGGACGAACGAAGCCCTGCCGTCCTGCTCGCCAGCGGTGTGCGACAGCCATCAAGGCTGATTCGGAACCATCTCCTGCTTCATCTTCGGTGGGGCACGCACGGCCGGTCGATGGTAAGCCTGCGGCATCGCGCCCTGACCTTCCAGATGAGCCAGAATTTTCTTGATGGCCAAAGGGTCTTCGACGGCGGCAATGATCTTCACGGTGCCGCCGCACGACTCGCACGTCTGAACATCAATGTCGAAAACGCGCTTGAGTCGTTTCGCCCACGTCATCGCCGCGTGCGTTTCACCGGGCGTTTTCTCTTCATTTTCCCCCACTGCTTTCTTGCACCCCTTCCCCCGCTTCGCTGGCGTCACTTGCGCACGCCATTGGCTGTTTGGCGCAAAGACTCCGTGGAATCGCGTGAGATGCACACGCGGCTTTGGCACCAGCGCCGCCAGTCGGGCCAAGAAATCCAGCGGCTCAAAGAACACATGGGTCGTTCCATCCCGGTACGGGGTCTTCAGCTTGTAACGCACCAGACCGCTGTTTGTGAGTGACAGCCGCTTTTCGGACACGGCCGGTCGGCTGATATAGCGGCAAAGTCGTTCCAGTTTGTCGCGCTGATCAGTACGGGCTGCAACGCCGGCATGCAGGGAAAAGCCGCTGACTTTCCCTGCCTCTTCACCAAATGGAGGGTCGTCCGCTGGCAGCGTCTGCAGCGTCATCACCTTGCGCCCAGCATTGGGGCCGACCGCAATTCTGTACGTTATCGAGTGACCGTTCATTTCTCATGGAGTCATCGTCGAAACCGTCACCGGCCAACCAGCTGTTTTCGGCATCACTCTCCAACAGCCCCTGTCGCTCCAGAAAGCGACCGACCCGGCGGGCAATCGTGTCGGCCAGCCCGGTCAACTCCGCGCTTGTCGGCGCCTTGACCCATCGAAAGCGCAGTCGGCCATCCGGCCGCTCGACGTACACACCGTCCAGAAACAGTATGTGGAAGTGGACATTCAGATTCAGCGCGCTGCCGAAGCGCTGGATTAGCGTGACGGCACCGGCTTTCGCCTGGTCTCGTGCGAAACCCGCCGATGTAACCAGGTGGGTGGCGATCACGCGGTAGACAATCCCCAGCACGCGCCCCATCACCTCCGGCTGGCGAATAGAAAGCGCAGTGGGTACGGAAAACTCAACACCCACCGCCTGACAGGCTGCTCGGGAAAAACCTCGTCAACCAGCAACGCGGCTGCCTCGGCCATGCGCCTAGCACTGCAGCTGGGGCAGAAACCTCGTCGCTTGCACGAAAATGCAACGAGCCGCTCCGCGTGACAGTTATCGCAGCGCACGCGCAGGAACCCATGCTCCAGCCGCCCACAGCGTAGAAACTCGTCAAACTCGCGGCGTACGTAATCCGGCAGCGGCCGCCCCTCACAGGCCATCTTCTCCGTGAACGCCGAATAGTGCTCCTCGACGAGCCTGTACAGCAGCGTTTGCTCGGGACCGTGGCGCAAGTGGCTGTGCGCATACCCGTTCGCCTTCGCCGCACATGCTGATCCGATCTCGCTTCACCCTTGCCTTCCTCGGTAGGGGTTGCAACGAGAATCTTGGAGCTACCCGGACGCGTTCAACTGCGCCCGAACGTCAGCTTTCTGGATCATTCGCTGTCAGAGTGCCGGATGCTGCATGTCTGAAAACGGTCGATATTGTTGAAAATACCTTGTGATATCAGTGTGCTGCGTCGGGATGGTGGTATCTGCGCCCCTATCGTGCCTAAGCTCATCGCACCGAGTAACGACGAGTTCAATGACAACGGTTCCTCGTTGGTCGACATAACGCGAATCGCAAACCTGTTTCGGCAGGCCGCCCACTCAGTGACGCCGGCAGATAACAGTTCTCGTTTTCGTGATGATCCCAGCCACCAGCATCCATGCAGATAATTACCGCATTGGGGGCATTCGGGCGAACCGGCAGCTGCCGGTCACTACCAGACACTGTCTTGCGCTTGCGACGGCGCACTTGTAGCTGAGCTTCCGCATAGAGCCGGTCAACGCGGGGGTGATCCACCCGCTGGCCTTGCTGACGCAGCTTGAGATACATACTGCCCGCACCGTCGCTTGTAACGATGCGCGAGGTAGACCACACCCGAATGAGCCTGAGTGTAAGCCAGCCGGTAGTCCTTTTGCTGCGGAAAGTCCATGATCTTAGAATCGGCTATTTTGGAGACGCTAGCCTCCTAACGCGTTGCCCGATAGGGCGTTGCGTCCAGAACAGGCCTATCGCCCGCCATCAGGTCGGCCAGCAATCGACCGGAACCCAACGACTGTGTCCAACCGAGATGGCCATGCCCGGTGTTTAAGAAAACATTGTGCAGATGAGTGGAGCCGATGAACGGGAGCCCGTCAGCGGACATCGGTCGCAACCCGGCCCAGGGCTCTAGCTCGGCACGGCTCAGGTTTTCCTGCAGTTGCGGCATGATGATGCCCAGCATGCTCCATAGATTCTCAAGCCGCGAGTGATGCAATCGTGTGCTCCATCCCGCGAGTTCAGCGGTACCCGCAAGCCGCAAGCGTGAACCTAGCGGGGTGATCGCACCATGAAGGTGTGAATCAATTATTGCCCGCTGGGGGAGTAGTTCTGGAACTTCTGAGCAACTTGCCGTCAGTGAATAACCCTTCACAGGGCGGACAGGCAGCGCTAGACCCAGCACCCGTGCCAATCCCACCGACGCGGAAGCCGCCGCGATCACCAATCGCCGCGCCCGATAATCATGTTCGTTTGTTTTCAGTACATATTTGTTCCCTTCCATACGCTCGATACCGCTGACTTTGCGGCCATAGTGAACAATCACTCCACGGCGACTCAGCACTTTTTCCATCGCCTGGCAAAAGAGATGCGCATCGCCGGTTTGATCATTCTCGTAGAGTATTCCGCCCACAAGAGGTGCGTGCGATGAACCCAGGCTGGGCTCGACTTGCACCAATTCCTTCTCACCGAGCACGCGTGCCCGGAGGCCGTGCGGCTGCAGCCGGGCCGTAACTCCCTGCGCCGCACGGAATTCGCCAGGAAAACGAAACACTTGCAATGTGCCCTTCGCGGCCTGGTCGTATTGCAACCCCAGCTCGCGTTGCAGAGCAGAGAACTCCTCCATGCTTGCAGACGCCAAAGCAAAGTTGGCCCGGGTTGCATGCTCGTGCCGATCTCGGCGGGAGTTGCGTAAAAACTGCAGCCCCCAGTAAAAATAGACCGGCAAGGCTGAGGGGCGCAACAACATCGGTGCGTTTTCACGTCCGAGCCAGCGCAGTACCCGAAACAGAATGCCCGGTGAATTCCAGGGATCGGCCATGGATGGCGTCAGCATTCCGGAATTTGCGAAGCTGGTTCCAAGACCTGGCGCCGACTCGGCTTCGATGACCTCGACTGCAAAGCCCTTTTCCTGAAGCGCCCAAGCCGAAGCCAAGCCCAGCAGTCCTGCGCCAATAATTGTCACGTCCGCTTCCTGACTCACTCGGATGCTTCCATGCCACCCAGTCGATGGTCGCTATCTGGCCTGTTGCCGAAACCCCCACTGTTGCGGCTTTGTGAACCTTGGTCTGGGCGGTATTGCGCTGCGCTCGTCGTTGCTGTCATTGCGTCATCTGGGTCTCACTGTTGCGGCCTGCGCCAACTTCCCTTACGCAGGGCATGGTACGTACCGCTCATGGATGAATGAAGAATTCCACTGGAGTCGCGGCACGCTGCTCACAAGATGTCCAGATGGGTTCTTTTCCTATTCCGAGCAGCCTTGCTCGCCTGATATTCAGGCTATGCCTGGCATGCAGGGCGGCACATGACTTTCGTCAAACGGCACAACCACATAGCGCAGTAACTTGGTCTGCATTTCAGTAACGAAAGGCCATAAACCATGCCTCCATCCCATCGAATTGATTATCACCTCTGTCACATCGATAACGAGTCGGAATTTCAGGCCCTCTACTATCTCGACCATTCGGTTGACACCGTCTGGGAGGCACTGACAGATCCGAACTGGCTGGTGCAGTGGCTTGCGCCGGGTTTCATCGATGCGGAGGTCGGTGGGCGAGTTTGTATCGACTTCATGGATAGTGGGACGACGATCGAAAGTGTCGTGCGCAAGATCGAACCCAAGTCACTACTGGAGTACTCCTGGAGCTCTGGCTCGGAGCCTATCCGGCCATTGCGCTGGCAGCTGTCCCCCCTGGAAAAAGGCACGCGCTTGGAACTGACACTGCGCATACCAGCCCAGGAGGACATCGCCAAGGCTGCCGCCGGTTGGGATGCCCATCTGCAGATGATGCTTGCCGCGCTGCTCGGTGTACCTATCCGTTTTCCACTCGACCACTTCCTCAAGTCACGCCGGGAGTTTCGCGTAGCACTGCTCGGTGTTCATGCGGCGTAGTCGCGCACCTATGACACCGACCTTGAAAACCAGCGAAAACAACGTATGCGGTTAGTTCTAATGTTGCTGGCGTTGGTTGTCGCGAGCGGGGCCGGTCTGCATTGGATCAGCGATGCCGACTTGCAGATTGGAACAACCTTGCACAGTGTGACAGCACAGGTTGAGTTGCCACCCAAACTTCCCGTCAGCGTCGAAATCCTGCATCCGGCCGTTGTCCATTTGCAGACAACGCTTGATACCGAAGTACCCATTGATATGAATGTGCCGGTTCGCCTGAATGACACTCTCCAACTGCGTGTGCGCCTCGAACAAAAAGTCCCCATCCGTACGGTCGTACGATACTCTGGACCTGTTCAAATAGACACTCGACTGACAACCCGCGTTTTTGGCATTCCCATGACGTTTCCGGTTCAAGGCAGTTTTCCGGTCTCACTCGACATTCCACTAGACCAAGACGTTGCTGTCGCGGTAGATGCGCCGGTTACAGCTGTCATTGATCAGGTGCTTTCAGTGCCTCTCAAGTTCGCACTGCCTATTCGTATACCCATTGATCAAGCCATGTCAATTCCTTTTGACGCGCCACTTGATGCACGGATTACCACGCGCTCTGCCACTATCGACACCCACTTGAGGGATGCGGTTTTATCCGTCCCCCTGCACTCAGTTTCGGTCCGTACTCGCGCCGAAACAGCCAGGGGAGCACCTGCGGTTTCTCCCTAAAATCGTTGGCCACCATGTTTGCCCATACCGTGGGCACCCGGCGGATTTGTGAAGATCGAGTCGCAGTGAAATCGACCATCGCCAACCGCAGTTGGTCTGCCAGTTCGGTAACCCCGCACGTTATCCGCTCAGACGTTGATCCAAGATGCCCGCCAACCGGAGTGACAGCGCCATGATGGTGAGCTGCGGATTCACTCCCGGCGTATCGGGTAGCAGCGAGGCGTCACTCACATAAATATGCTCACTGCCCTGCAATTGCTGCTCCTGGGTTGTCACACGGCCCATTGCCGCCGTCCCCTGAGGATGGAATCCGCTGCTGAGAATCTGCCACGGGTGAATGTCTTCCGGCCTGATTTTATTCAGACCCGCGACATCGCTAAATTCATTGTCGACGCCCAGAAGCGGAAGCAGAATACGTTCGGCACCTGCTGCCAGATAGGCCTCTCCCATCAATTGCATACCCCGAACCAACTCATTCGCATCATCGGGGTGCAGGCCATACCGAATAATCGGGACGCCACCACACCAGCGTATTGAACCGCTCGAGCGATCAAGAACCATCATGCCGAAACTTGCGACACGGTCGTAGTTGTTAAGCCAGAAGTCCGCACTACGGCCCGCCCGGGACAGCACCGGCGCGACCGTGGCTCGCGGCGTAAATATACCCTCGAAAACGATCCGCTCCAGGTGGGGGTCGATATAGCCCATTCCCTGAGCAACCCCCCGCTCGCCGTGCACAGGGTCAGGCATCATCGCCAGGACCTTGCTTGCCGGATGCAGTTTGAGATTGTCGCCTGCCCGCCGCCAGCGCGCACCCAACCGGTTGGCGCGGATCAAGCGCGGTGTCCCGAGCGCGCCCGCTGCAAGTACGCACAGATTGGTGTGTATCTGCTCCAGGCCATTTTTCCCAACAATATCCAGCCGCACACCGTCTGCGACTTCGCGGATACGTCTCACGTTGGTAGCCACATACAACTCGCAGCCGGCCTCGACCGCCGCGGGCAGAAATGCGACGTCCGTGCTGCGTTTGTGGTATCCGGGGCAACCGAATGGGCAGCGCCCTAGTCCCACGCATGTCGGCGTGTTCCTTGGTAGAACGTATGCGCCCTCACACCCGAGTGCTGCAAGACCGTTAGCAAACAACGCACCGGAGGGGCCTAACAATCCCTCATCCGGGACATCCACACCGAGTAGCTGTTGAACGCGTTCCAGTGAACTTTCGAGCAAACCCTGGCTAAACGGCAACCCCGTTTTCCAATCCCAACTTCGCAGAAATTCAACGCGCGGAGTGAGGCTGGTACCGGAGTTGATGGGTGTCGTTCCACCAAGATTCTCCCCTTGCATCACCGCCACCATCGCCCCGTGGGGACCCACCCCGGCCAGCAGCGCCTGTTGCGTGTAGTAGCGTTCCAAAGCGCCGGGAGCTGTCTGCGCCTTGACCAGTCCGCCCCGCTCAATGACCGCGACACGGTAACCCTGTCGACTGAGCTCCCAGGCGAGCGGTGCTCCGCCGGCTCCGGAACCGATAACCGCAACGTCATAGTGCGTATTGCGTGGCGCTATTGGCCGGCTTAGTATCGCCTTTGCAAGCGGGTGTTGCGCGCGTCGCGCCGGCCGCGACTCGGCGTACAGTTGCTCCCATAGAGGCAGCCGCAGCAACAGAAACATTCCGCGTAGCCCGAGCGCCGGGTGCCCATGAGTGCGCTGCTCCAGAAGATCGAAGGACACGTCATCCAGGCTGCTGGCACGGCGCCATTGTCGCAACAGAAGCAACGGCAGCAGGTATTCGGCAAAAACAGCAGCAAACCATTGCAGCCATACCACAGGCCGCGGATAACGCTGGATGCGTGCGGCAGCTCGCGCAAGGATGACTTCCGTCTGCGGTCCATTCATACCGCGGGCACCTAACCAGCGACGGGCAAATGCAGTGGCAGGCATGGCCTTAGTCGCCACGACGGGCGCTTAGCACCAGGGTGAGTGCGATGAATCCATCCGTTGCGACCGCCAGCCACCACGCACCTATTGTCGTCACTGCCAATACCGCAAAACCTGCCGAGCTGCACAACTTGGACAGAAGCAACGCCCGCCATGCCTGCGGTGGAGCACCGGGTGTCCCGGCGACCCAGGCCAGATACGTGATCGTTGCCATCAGCGACAACGCCAGCGGGTACCACAGCGTCAACGGCCCCGCCGCCACCCCTTCCTGCAAACCGAGCACACCGGCCAACGAATTCAAGAGCGCCGCAACAACGGAAGGAGCCGTAGCAAAACACACCAAGGCGAAGACAAATACAACGGCCCAAAAACGGCAAACTCGGTGCCGAATTGATACGCGCATCTCAGGTGGGGCAGACGATGTTTTCATGGGGGCATTTCAGCACGCCGACCGCCCCCCCTTTTTGATAAATGTCACCTGCAAGCCGCCAGTGGCACACCCGCTACGGGTTCATCCCGAATAATCTCGAAAGCAGCGCGGCGACGGCAGCGCAGCAGTCGCTTTGCCTGACCTTCTCGTTCAAGTACGAGTTCGCAACTGGCAATTTTGCTGTTCAGGCAGATCTTGGCCCCACCAGGCGGGTTGTAGTAGCGCAAAGCGACAAAGTCGCCATGCAGGGCATGAATCCGACCGCGAACCTTGATGCCCGCGCGCGCAACTTCAAAATGCCAGTCAAAGGGCTGGTAGCGACCCTGCGCCCGCATGGCACCGAACAAACCGTTGATCGCATATTCCACCCCATCCAGACGCAGGACCAACAGCGTCATCCAGGGTGTAAAGAACGGCCCCACGCGAACCCGTGCTGTACTGCACTCGAGAAAACTGTCGGGCGCTCCGTCAAAGCCGGCCACTTGCCCCCAGGCATACTGGTCGGTGTGCTTGCTGCCCCAGTTGTGATTCTGGCTGCCCACCCAGTCGTCAATTAAGACCGCCTCCCCGTCCACCTGCAGCTGCCCGCCGAAATGCGCATTGGGCTGACTGACCAGCGCCTTGGCCTTAGGGAAAGCCTTACCGTAGTACGACTGCGGTAGCAGGAACAAAGGCGCTGCACCACCGCCATAACGTAGATCCCAAGCCACGTCATGGCCATCGCAATTGACCCGACCGTGCAACCCCGACTCATCAAGTTCCGCTGTGTCGATTCGCAATCGCAACCGGTCCGAGGAAAAATCACAGCACGCCAACGGAAATTCGCGTTTCACCGCGACCTTCTTCCCGCTTTCACCATCAAAGTAGATCGCCCACAGTTCGCCGAGCGCAGCACTCGGACGCTTTCGCGGGCTGAATATGGTGTAGCGAATCCAGAATGCCTGGGGGCGCTGCGGGTGGTTCGCGCGCAGAAAATAACTTTCATAGTGGCCCCGACTGCTTCCGGGTTGGTAGCGCAGCGCGTTCGCTGCGACATGCTCCCGATTGGTTAGAGACAATTGGCTACTCCTTACAAGGTGCCGCTTCTGAACGCGCGGGTTCACCTCCGCACCGCTAGATGGACGATCGACGCTGCTGGTTTTTATCCGCTACCGTAAAGGCAGCGTTGCAGGATCTTTTCCCGCACCGGGACGGCAACCCGATAACACATCGGGCATGTTGCGGCGTGCTGATCCGCAGACCGGTTGCGCCTCGGTGTCAACATGACGCGCCACTCTTGCTTTGATAGCTTTCCCGAATCAGCGGCCGGACCGCGATTCAAGCCACACCTCGCAACACCGTCACCTTGCTGCCCTTGCCTTGCATCTGGACACCCGCATTCAGACGCGATTGAAAAGCATCTGTATGTTGAATGAGCATCGGACGAGCACCATGCAGTCCCAGCGCGCGCAATCGCTCGGCCATCGGGTGGGTGCCCCGGCCCACATCAAGCCGCACCGACCCGGGGAGCCGACAATGTATGCGACCACGCACGTTCACCACCGCCCTGAGCAGCGCTTCATCGGGGCGGCGTGAATACAGCACCAAATCCATCGGTGGTGCGGGAACTCCCAGCCCTGTTGTTCCCATCATGCGCACGATCGGCGCATCACCTGCAGGATCCTCCACCACACCGTCAAAGGCCTTCCCCGCATGGGCAAACTGAATCGGCGTAATGAATTTTGGATAGCCCCACACCTCTCGTCCCGCCGCACATGCCGCCTCCGTCGTCACCGGCAGATCAAGAATATGAAAACCAATTTGCCGCTTGTCGGGGTTTCGGTACAAGGAAACGAGCGGCCAGCTTGGCTGTCGAACCCCATCAGGCACGACAGCCAGCGCAACTCCCACCTCGTTGTACACACCGACGGTCGTTTCGCGGTATTCGAACCAGGCAACCGTGGCCAGTGCCCGATTTCCGCGGAAGCGGACAAGCTTCAGACCGTCATCCCCGAGCCGTTTTTCGGCACGCTCGTAATCCACCCAGAACAAGGCCACGAAGTTCCGAGTATCGAAATACAGGATCGGCAACTCCACCTCACCGGCTGTGGTGCTGAATGTCGTGCTCGGGTGCTGAAAAAATGGATCGTCGAGATTCCGCATACGTTCATACTCCACAGGTGTCGGCCCCGTCACGGGACCGTAGAAGGCGGGGCTGCCAGTCCTCAATCAGTGCCAAACGATTGATCTGATTGGTGCCCTCGAAGATGCGGGTCAGGCGCACGTCGCGTAGCGCTTTTTCAATCCAGTACGCAGCCTGCCCTTGTTCATTGCTCACAAGTTCCAAAGCCTGCTCACAGACTTGCTGCGCACGATCCGTGAAATGAAACTTGCAAAGTGATGCTTCAAGCTGACGTGGCCTGCGGTTGTGCCGTGCCATCTGCCACAGCGCCGCGCGCATGCTGCGCACCGCGGCCACCATGTCGGCGATCTGCAGCTGAATTTCCTGGTAGTCGAGTAGACGGCGTCCGCCGATTGACGTGTGCTGACAAAACTCCAGTGCCGTCTGGCAAGCACCGCGAGCCAGGCCGATCCCCATGGCGGCGACAGGAAACCGCGACAAATTGAGCGTCGCTCGATTGAGAGTCCAGCCTTCCCGCGGCCGGCCAATCAGATCGGAGTCGGCAACAAAGACCTGGTCGAACTCCAACTCGGCTGCAGAGGATGCCCGCATCCCCATTTTCAGCTCCGTGCGCACCGCGCGAAACCCCGGTGACCCGCGTCGGACCAGAAATCCTGTCCACGAATCCAGGCCTTCGCCGGCCAGCGCGGCAAACACCACGACATACTCCGCGATATCTCCACCACTGATGAAGCATTTTCGGCCGGACAGCGACCATCCTCCGGTGACACGGCGGGCCACAACACCGGGGTTGTACGACTGCGCCCCATGACCGTCTTCGACATCCGAACCCCCTGCAGGCTCCGTAATGGCGTAGGCGAACAATTGCGGATCCCCCGCACGACAGGCCCGCATCGCCGGCAGCACCGCACGCATGATCGGCTTGGCATTGCTGGCCAGCATCACCGGCATCAGCCCCAGGTAGTGCGCGCAGAGCAGAAGCATCAGGCCACCATCCACGGCAGCGAACTCCTCGGTCATCAAGGAAAACTTCCAACCCAGAGAGTGCGCAAATTCAGACCAGGCTGCGCTCCCCAGGGGGCGCGGCAGTGCTTCGCCGAACATGCCCGCCTTGCCGGCCTGAACCAGTAGCTGCTGAACGGTTTCCCGTGTCTCCCCTGCTGGCACATGCGCGGCCAGATCCAGTTGCATGGCTCGCGGTCGCAGTTGCGTTTCTGCAAACGCCCGAAAGCGGTGACGTGCCCGCCGCAGGCTTCGTGGAAGACGCTGGGTATCGAGACACCACAAATCCTGGGTCGGATCTGCGTAGGCGGACAGCCAACGTCCCAAAGCGCGCAAATCGCCGAATTGCGGTTGTGGGGAGAGCCGGTGGCCAGGTGCCAGATGACCGTTGAGGGGGGCCAGGGCGGTCACGCGCTGCGCTCACATTGGCTGAGATAGAGCTTGATCTCCATGCCGGTGCCTCCCAGGCGCCTCAGGAGCTGCTGCTCGCGCCAAACTTTCTCCAACCCGTAGTCACGCATATAGCCATTTCCTCCGTGCACTTGGATAGCCTGATCGGCGGCCTGACAGCAGGCGGGGTGCAACGACGCACGGGCCGCCAATACCCAGCGCAAATCCATGACCCCAGGCCGATCTGGAGCCACCTCCAGCCAATTTTCTGTCGCGGACAGCGCCAGGTCGATGTCAGCCAGCATCAGGCTTACCGCCGGGTGCTCCACAATCTTGCAGCCACCCTGCCGACGATCACGCGCGTAGCTCCAGGCCAGTTCGCGGGCCCGCCTCAAGCTACCGCTGGCGATGGCAATCATTGCCAGCGCATCCATACGCAAAACCTCGGCCAGCACCTCGCGGGATTCACGGCAGCTCAGCTCCGTCTGCGATCGCCGTACCGGCGCCCGTAAGGCGAAGCAGCCTATTTCGTCAAAACCGGGGGCCGCAGGAACGCTTTCGACCTGCAGCGACGCGCGGGACGCCAAGCCCCACTGGACCCGATCCGCTTGCCAGATCGGTAGCAGAAGCTGCTCCCAACCTTCCCCAGTGTGAAAATAGATCGGCTGATCCGGACTGAGCCAATCCTGAAGGCTGGCCTCGCTCCTCCCACCAAGCCAGTCGGCCAAAGCGCCCTGCCCCAGGCCCAAAGAGCCCTGACTGATCAGCGCAAGTGATTTCAGCCGACCCGTCACCAATCCCAGCCTGTCCAGCAGCCAAGCCGCGACAGCGATTTGATGGCACCGATACGCAAAACCTGCACTGCAGCCTGCAAGTCGGCGCAGGATCTGCAAGCTCATGTACACACCGGTGGGTTCATCGGGGTCTGACCACAGGGCTCGGGGCGCGTCCTCCCCGCCACCAAGCAGTCCCTGCACCTGCAACTCGTTCAGCAGCCCCTGTACAGCCTCGAGGTCGGGCACGTTTTCGTGCTTCTGAAACACTGCATGCAATCGTGTTGCGACGAACCGATCCATTTCATCGAGGATCAACTCGACATCTGCCTGGCTAAAACGTAGTGGTGTCACTTTGCCGCCTCTTCCTCTGGAACCCTGAGTGCGTGGTCAACCAACTTCGTCCAGTTCACGCCGCCATATGGGGCCTCGTGCTTGCTGATTCCTGCCTCGTACAGACGAATATGCCGGTCGGGGACACGCCCAAGCTGTTCAAAGACCCCATGGCCACAGTCAATGGGGCACCCATCAATGACCCAGCACTCACGCGTGTCCGGCAAACGACGAAACGCAGGTCGCTGGGCTGCCACTCCGGCCAAACACGACATCTCCGCATGGCCGCGCGATTCCAGCTCTTTGGCGAGCTGCCACGCAAGGTGTGCGCTGAAGGAACATCCCGCACAGGCAAACACCACCGGCCGCTTGCTTGATACGCAGTCGGCTTTGCCCGCGGCGCTAGGCGCGACCATCGGACCGCTCCCACGTCCGTATCGGTGGCGGCAGCGCAGTACCCGGGGCACCCCGGCGTTTGCGCCGGGCCGTCACCCGTTTACTGGGGGGTAACGCACCGACCCGGCCACGGGAGGAGCGGAGCGCACCGAGTCGCATGTAGCCAGCCAATTGCTTCACCTACTAAAAACGAACGTGCAGTCAATCTACCCACGCCGCACACCAGGTTCTTGACAATAGTCAAGCAGCTGACCGATTGATCAGGGAGCTATGCGCCGCTTGATGGCGCTGGCAACCGGTTGCGGCATATGGTCAAACGCCTTCAACAGGTGTGGCAAAGCCTTTAGCCTCAAGCCTTTGAAGGCACTCGGCACGATCGCTTCAATGAGATGCGGCCCGGGCTCAGTCAAAGCGTGCTGCAGCGCGTCGGCAAACGCCTCACACGTCTCCGCGCGTACCGATGGTACCCCCATGCTTTCCCCCAACCGTACGAAATCCAGGCGCGGGTTGGCCAGGTCGAGCTGTGACTTGGCCACACGGCCAACCTTGTCCGCCCCCACACGCTGCAGCTCCACGTTGAGAATGGCATAGGACTGATTGTTGAAGATGATCGCTGTGACGTTGGCTCCTTCGCGAGCCATGCTCCACAAGGCTTGATTGGTATACATCGCTGACCCATCGCCACACAACGCGATCACTGGTCGCTCGGGGCAAGCCACAGCTGCACCGAGAGCCACCGGCAGTCCCTGACCAATCGCGCCCCCCGTCAGGGTCAGCACATCATGACGTGGTGCGCCTGCAGTATGCATCGGTAGCATGACGCCGGACGTTTGGGCTTCATCAGAAATGATCGCCCCGTCGGGCAACAGCGCGCCGATGGCCTGGCACACCTTGTCGCCAGTCAACGCACCCTGGGGCAGGCCAGGCCGTTTAGGAGGTTGCAAAGCCGGCTTGCACTCTGCGGCGTTCAGAACCTCCAACAGCGCCAGCAAACTGGCCAGCGTGTCCTGCTCCGGTGTCGCGAGCTCATGCAAGGTGCAGCCGTCGGGTACGAGGTCGCTCTTTTTTTCAGGGTATGCAAAGAACGACACCGGCGGCTTCGTATCCACCAGTACCAGGTGGTCATAAGCGGCCAGCTGTACCGACGCCATCTCGCTGAAATAAGCGATTCGCTCAACGGATGGCAGCCCGGCACCACGCTCGATACGTGCGGGGAAAACCTCCGCAAACAACTTGGCCCCGGTCGCCGCAGCAACACGACCGGCAGCCAGCAATGCTTCTTCCCGCAATGCACACCCACCCAGCAGCAGCGCCGTTTTCCCTTTTCCACGTAGCACATCTGCAATCGCCTCAATGGTTGCGGGTTCAACCGCTGGCGGCTTGACGGGCACACAGGGCCTGGCAGGTTCTGCCCCACCGCCCCAGGAAACATCTGCCGGCAGAATCAACGTGGCAACTTCACCTGGTGTGCCCATGGCCACTGCGACCGCCTCTGCCGCATCGCGGCTCAGCGTGGCCGTGCTTGGGGACGTCCTGACCCACTTGGACACGTTGCGGGCCACCGTTTCGATATCAGATTGCAACTGAGCGTCGTACTGCACATGGTAGGTTGCGTGATCACCCACGATGTTCACCAGCGGGGTTCGGCCCTTACGCGCGTTGTGTAGATTCGCCAGACCATTGCCCAGCCCACACCCCAGATGCAACAAGGTGGCAGCGGGACGCCCGGTCATTCGTGCATAGCCGTCTGCCGCTCCAGTCGCCACCCCTTCGAAAAGTGCGAGTACAGCACGCATCTTCGGGACCGCATCCAACGCCGCCACAAAATGCATTTCCGAAGTGCCCGGGTTGCTGAAAACGGTGTCAACGCCGCAATTCAACAATGTCTGCACCAACGCCTGAGCGCCATTCATGTTATTCATGGTTTTTTACGTAAAGCTATTTTGAACTCGATATCTGCGCAGCGGTTTGCACCAGCTCCCCTAGGACGCCGGAATGGATCGCGCTGCGGCTTGTGCATTCAGTATCCCGCCGGAAAGACAGTGGCCCTCAAGCGAACGCAGGCCGGTAATCCCGCCACCTCCAAAGCCGGCGGCTTCACCGACTGCGTATAGACCAGTGATCTTGTTGCCCATCGCGTCCAGCACCTGGCTGTCCAGGTCGGTCTGCATCCCCCCCAACGTTTTGCGGGTGATCAGGCGCAGGCGTATGGCGACCAGCGGGCCCGCACTGGGATCCAGCAGCTTCTGAAATTTACAAGTCCGCACGCGGTCCCCGCTCCAGCCGCGGAGCTGGGCGATTCGCCGTAGCTGATCATCGTTGTGAAATGCGCGGCCTCCTGCAATTCGTTGGTCGTAGCGTGACAGTTCCTCCTCCAACACCGCGGCCTGGACATCCGTGGTTCCGGTCAGCTCGTTCATGCGCCCGGCCAACCCCGAAACGGTATCAGCAACGACGAAATCCTCGCAGTTTTCGGTCATTTCGCGATAGAGCCACCGATCACCCGTCAAGATGCTCCATACGAAGGACAACCACTTGCGATCACGAATCGCCGGGTTGTGCTCCGCGCCCGACACCGAAAGCTCCTTCAGCGCGATCTTGCGGTTCATCACCTGCCAGGTATAGGGCCGCTCCTGTCTTGTCACCTGCTCGCAAAGAAAACGCGTATCGAAGCCGGTCATGAGCGGTTGCGGTCCAATGCGGCGCCCCTGATAGTCCATCCACAGGGCCGAGCGGCAAGGTATCAGGCTGAGCCCCTCATTCTCGTAGTGCGGGCGGGGATGACGGACGCCAGCCGCGTAGTTCCAGTGCTTGTCCAGATGGGTAACCTGCCCACCCAAGCGGCCAACGGCCGTATGCAAGACGCCATCATTGTTGGGGTGACAACCATTGAAAATCTCCCGGGGGGCCTCGGGCCAATCGGCCGGCCAGTGGCGTCGCACCATTTCGAGATTTCCCGTAATGCCACCGCAAGCGAGCACGACGTGCCCTGCCTGCACATGGAAGTCACGACGATCCGCACCACTCACGCCGCTGCAACCGGATACCCGACCGTCGTGGCAGTCCAGCCCCACCACCCGGTGCCGAAAGCGAATCTCCAGATGGTCACAGCGCGGATGAGCCTGGAGTGCGGCAATCAGCCGTCGCGTCATGTACTGGGCACAGCCCCACAGCACGTGATATCGGGGCACGGAATTGCCGGGCACAAACAGGCCTTTCTCCGGCCACTGTACGGCGGGCAGGAACCCGACACCATAATTTTTCAACCACTCGTACACATCGGGGATACAGCGAGCGACATAGTGCTCGGCCCAGCGCCGCGGCCACAGATCGTGCGCACCGAACTCTGCCGCACGCATCCAATCCTGTAACGCCACGTCAGCATCGTCTTTGATTCGGTGCATCCGCTGAATGGGGCTCTCTGCCAGCCATACTCCGCCGAACGCACGTATCGCCAGCCCGCCGAAATTCTCCGGCTCTCCGGCATCCAGCAATACGACGCGGCCACCACGATCAAGCAATGTCAGCGCCGCCACGATACCGGCAATACCGGCGCCAACAACCACCGTATCGGTCTTGATCTCGTCGGTGGACACCGTACTCAAATGCCCTTCTCCTGAAACGACGAACGATCTGCGGTTCTTACCTCCGCCCAGAGATTCCCCATGCGGGTTTCCAATGCGGCCGGCATGACGATTGGCCGGCCCCAGTGGCGGTCGGTTTCCGCCGCCCATTTGTTTGTGGCATCCAGCCCCAATTTGCCGCCAAGCTGAGGCTCGGGGCTGGAGAAGTCCAGGTAATCAACTGGCGACCGGTCGAGGATCAAACTGTCCCGCGCCGGGTCGGCACGGGTCGAGAGCGCCCAGATAACCTGTTTCCAATTCCGTACGTCGATATCGTCATCGGTCACGATGACGTATTTTGTGTAGGTAAACTGCCGAAGGTAGGACCAGATCCCCAGCATGATGCGCCGGGCATGCCCCGGGTATCCCTTGCGGATACTGACGCAGGCCACCCGGTAAGAACACGCCTCGGGGGGCAGGTAGAAATCAACAATTTCCGGAAACTGCCGTTGCAGCAACGGCACATAGATTTCATTCAGTGCCATGGCGAGTACCGAAGGCTCGTCTTCCGGCGAGCGCCCCATGTAGCTAGCCTGATACCACGGCCGCTCCCGCATCGAGATGGATTCGATGGTGAGAACCGGGAAATGGCCCTGGGCATTGTAGTAGCCCGTATGATCCCCAAATGGCCCTTCCAGTGCCGTCTCCTGAGGATCAATATAGCCTTGCAAAACAATCTCGGCAGATACCGGAATGTCCAGGCTACCGTCCGGAATGATCTCCCCGCGCGCACCTCGGATCAGGCCAGCGTACTCAAATTCCGAGAGCGTGTCGGGGATCGGAGTGACCGCCGCTAGCGTCGTCGCGGGGTCGGCACCGATGACCACGGCAACCGGGAAAGGCTTCCCCGGCTTGGACTCGCACCATTCGCGAAAGTCCAGTGCTCCTCCGCGATGCGCCAACCAGCGCATGATAACCTTGTTTTTGGCGATGACCTGCTGCCGATAGATACCGATGTTCTGGCGTTCCTTGTTGGGCCCACGGGTGATGACCATGCCGAACGTAATCAACGGACCCGCGTCCTCCGGCCAGCATGTCTGTATCGGCAAGCAACTCAAATCGACATCCGCTCCACGGTATACACGCGTCTGCCAGGGGGCCTGATTCCTTCGCCGCGGACGGGCGTTCAGCACTTGGCGCAAACGGGGCAATTCCGCCAGAGCCCCGGAAAGATCGCGCGGCAGGTGGGGCTCTTTCAAATACGCCAGGAGTTCGCCGAGCTGACGCAGTTCGCCGACATCCTCAAAGCCCAATGCCCAGGCAATACGTCGGGTTGAACCGAACACATTGCCCAAGATCGGCATATTCCCACCGACGGGGTTTGCAAAAAGCAAGGCGGGCCCATCTTCACGCAATGAGCGGCGACACAACTCGGTGACTTCACATTTTGGATCCACCGGCTGGCTGATCCGCAGCAGGTCGCCTCGTTGCTGAAGCAGGGCCGCGAAGTCCTGTAGGTCACGCAAAGGGCGTCGTAGCGGCATCGAAGGCATGAATAACCAGAGCAACGGGGAGACGGCAGACTAGAGCGTACAGACTCTCGGCTCCTTGACTTTTGTGAAGCCGCCCTCCTCGCCACCTCCTAAGCTGTCATCAGGACGGCCCGGTGGCCTTTTCCCGTTCACTGACCTAAGGAGCATCCATGGAACTGGTCTGCCCGGCTGGTAATCTCCCTTCCCTGAAAGCAGCCGTCGATGCGGGTGCGGATTCTGTGTATATCGGTTTTCGCAACGAAACGAACGCAAGAGCATTTCCGGGCCTCAATTTCGACAAAGGGACCGCCAGGCAGGGAATTCAGTACGCCCACCGAGCTCACCGAAAGGTCTTTGTCGCACTCAATACCTATCCGCGCCCTGAAGGGATTGACCGCTGGCTAGAAACCGCTCATTCCGCACTGGAGATCGGAGCCGATGCCGTGATTCTGGCGGATATTGGTCTGCTGCAATTGGTCCGGGAACGCTTTCCTGATGCGCGTTTGCATCTCTCGGTCCAGGCCTCTGCCACCAACCGTCAGGCATTGAAGTTCTACCGCGAGCAATTCAACATCCAGCGTGCCGTCTTGCCGCGGGTCCTCTCGCTGGCCCAGGTTCGAAACCTCGCGGAATGTACCAACATTCCGCTGGAGGTCTTTGGCTTTGGGGGACTGTGCATCATGGCCGAGGGTCGCTGCCACCTCAGTTCGTATTTGACGGGAGACTCACCGAATCAGAATGGAGTCTGTTCTCCGGCCTGGGCCGTCCGCTGGGAAAAACGCGACGACCATCTCGAGTCGCGTTTGAACGGCTCGTTGATCGACCGCTTTTCAAACGACGAGCGTGCTGGCTATCCGACACTGTGCAAGGGCCGCTTTCACGTGGGCAATGCCACCTTTCACGCCCTTGAGGAACCCACCAGCCTGAACACTCTGGAGCTCCTGCCCGCCCTGCACCAAGCGGGTATCGCCGCGATCAAACTCGAAGGTCGACAACGGGGGATTTCCTACACTCGGCAGGTCACTCGCGTTTGGCGACAAGCGCTGGATGCACTGCAGAACAACCCGGATAGCTTCGTAGCGCAGGACGATTGGCTGCGGCAACTGTCCAACCTCTCAGAAGGGCACCAGACCACACTCGGTGCGTACCACCGGCCCTGGCAATAATGCGGAATATGCAGATGCGTATCTCACTTGGCCCCTGCCTGTATCACTGGTCGCGCGCCACACTGGATGACTTTTATGCACGGGTCGCCGACTCCCCGGTCAACATTGTCTATCTCGGTGAAACCGTTTGCTCGAAGCGCCGGGAGTACAAACTGCAAGACTGGATCGACACGGCAACAATGCTTCGCCAGTCAGGAAAGGAGGTCGTGCTATCCACCCTCGGGCTGATTGAGGCGGAGTCCGAGTTATCGACATTGAAACGCATTCTGGACAACGGCCAATACCGCATTGAAGCAAACGATATGGCTGCGGTGGAAACCTTGAAGGAATGGGGAATCCGTTTCGTCGCCGGTCCCACACTGAACCTCTACAACGGCGTCAGCCTGAAGCTCATGCGTCAGTGCGGCATGTATCGCTGGGTGCCTCCGGTCGAGCTCTCCGGTACCGACATTCAGAGCGCCCTCACACACTACCGAGAGTTGACCGGCGACGATGCGCTGGAGGTCGAAGTGTGGGCCTATGGGCGTCTGCCCCTCGCGTTCTCGGCCCGCTGTTTTACGGCACGGGCACTGAACCTGCCCAAAGATCAGTGCCAGTTCCGTTGTATCGATTATCCCGAGGGTTTGCCGGTGCACACCCAGGATGGAGAACATGTGTTCACCATCAACGGCATACAAACGCAGTCAGGCCGCAGCCAGAATCTGCTGGGCCGCCTGCAGGAAATCCAGCGGGCCGGTGTGTCCAGCCTGCGCCTCTCGGTGCACCGACCCGACCAGTTACATCTGCTGGAACCCCTCGCGCATGCCCTCGAGCAGGGCACCACCCCCGAATTTTCTCAGCCCGTTGAAGAACCTTGCGACGGCTACTGGACCGGCGCCGCCGGCAAAGACCTCACCGAAAAGCCGCAACAGGCATGAGAAGGCACCTCGGGTTGATTGAGGCATTTGTCCGTTCCGGCGCACCGGCACGCATCATCCCCTTCCCGCTGCAAAGCCTAGTACTGGAGACACTGCTGGAAAAACTATTGGGCGATGCGTTTTCTCGTGGCGATTTGGATTTTCTTAAAAACCGCTGGGTTCGCATCCGGGTTCAGGATGCGGGTTTTTTATGGTCAGTCTCCTGTGGAACCCACGGCCTGGTCCTTACCCAGGACAAGTTCCCAGCGGATGCCGAGTTCAGCGGACTCCTGGAAGATTATCTGCTGCTGGCTGCGCGCAGGGTTGATCCGGACACCTTGTTCTTTCAGCGTCGGATCGAAATTTACGGGGATACGGATCTCGCCCTAACCTGCAAAAACCTGCTGGATAGCGTTGATGATGAGCAGCTCGCCTGGCCGCTGCGCAGCCTGCTCGCCGTCGCCGCCGACAAGATCGAACATCAACGAGAACTATGACCGCACCTCTTGGCCCAGCACGCCCCCGCTGATTGGTACCGTTGGCGACGATCAGAGCGTCACGTTCGCCAGCGCTCCTGCCGCACGTTTGAGCTTATCGAAATCCACGATCTCCACGAGCCGGTCGTCCACCCGAATCATGCCGGCATCCTGCAACCGGGCGATCATCCGGCTGAGCGTTCCGTTGGCCAGCCGCAAGTGACGGGCAATATCTATTCGTGACATCGGCAACAGAAAACGGTCATTGAGTTCGCCGCGCATCGGCAGACGCAGGGAAACCCTGAGCAGGAAACCAGCCAGCCGCTGGTCCGCAGTGTTGTCGACTCCGTGGGCGTACTGGTCCAGCAGATTCTTGCTGAAAATCCGGAGCCAGTTCTGCATTAGTTCGGGAGACCGTGATGCGAGACTCAGCAGTGGCCGGTAGGGAAAGACACAGACTTTCCCGATCGTCACGGTTTTGACATCGGCCGAATGGAATCCCGAATAGATTGCGTCCAAGCCGATCAACTCACTTGGCAGATGAAACCCAATGATCTGCTCGTTCCCGTTTTCGTCCACGCTCACGCTTTTCAGACAGCCCGCTCGTACCGCATAGAGCGCGTCCAGCGGATCACCCGCATGAACCAGGGATTGCCCTGCATCCAACGCGCGGCTCACGTACATAATCTTGCTCAGTACTGCGGCCTGTTCAGCCGGCAGCTCGAGTGGCAGGCAGTAATGTCCGATCGGACAGTGATCACAGCTATGGCCGGAAGTCCAGTTGGCTTCCCGCTGAACGGCTTCGGCCAGCTTGTTTTCTCGAATTGACATAAAACCCCCGATCAAGAACACAGGGAATGTTGCGGGGATCCCCCCGGAGGAACTCCCTCGAACTAGCCAACTATAACGCCGTGATTTATGTCACCTCTTGACATAGGTCAAGGCTGATCCACGGCGTTTTTTTACCGTAGCTGCTCATTTGGATAATACGGCGTCCCCGCCCCATGTACCGATCTTGCTGTTCACGCGTCATTGTCGGCAAGTGGCAATTGTCAAGCTTCCTGCTGGCCGGCCTCCTGGCGTGCCCTGCCGTACACGCCGGCGCGGTGGACCTACCCTGGAAGAGCCCTCGCGATACGGCGTTGGGGTTTTCACTGGGACCCAACCTGACGGATGAAGCCGAAGCCAGTTTCCTGAACCCCGCAGGACTGGCAAGCCTGCGCCGCGGGCAGACCAGTATCGGGATGACACTGATCCACATGCGTACGGGTTTCGAGGGCAGCGCCTATAAAGCTGGCGACACAACGCGCCCGCTCAGCGGTAGCCGTGGAGGCAACCCCGGCGGGTTCTATCCGCCGTTGCCAGATCTGGCGGTGGCGGCCCCGCTCGGCGACAAGCTCACCCTGGGCATGTCGATCCACGCAGACGGGCTGCAGTTCCAGTATGCCGATGACTGGGTCGGTCGCTACCACGGTATCTCGACCGACATTCAGATTCCTACGCTCAGCGTTGCGTTGGGCATGCATTTCCATTCGCGCTTTCGAGCGGGTGTCGGTCTCCGTCTGCAACGGCTTGAATATGCGATGCTTGACCATGTGGATTTGGGCGAAATTATCGAAGCGGAACTCGCTGCCTCCTGCGCAACAACATCGTTGCTACCTGAACGCATGCCGCTTTCGGTTCTTGACGCCCCCGTGCTGAGTACCGCCAGTTGCCGCCTGTTGGTGCCCGAAAACCGCTTGGGGCAGCGCTATGATTTTTCGAACCGGATGACTGGCAGAGGCATCGGGCTGGGCTGGCACATCGGCTTCCAGTGGTCCCCCACCCGGGGTAGCTGGCTAGGCCTGAGTTTCCACTCAACCATTACCCACAATCTGTCCGGCAAGGTCAGCCGGACCCGCTTCGGCCCCGGCTGGGACGGCACTCCGGGGTGGAATGCAACCGAGTTGCGCAATGACCCGAACCTTGCCGTCCTCCGGCAATACATGAACATTCGCGCAGTGCTCAGCGATGACCCCGACTTCGATTCTGCCGTCATCCAGCCCAGCCTGGAGAACAGCATGGACGGTCATACTGGCGGCCAGGTCCAGTTTCCTTACCGCTTGTCCGTGGGCTGGCAACAACATGGAACCGATCACCTGATGCTGATGCTGAGTGCCACGTGGTCACCCTGGGGCGAATTGAATGAGCTGCGGGCAGAATTCAACGACCAGCGACCGGACCTCGTGCGATCACTGTCTCTCGCTGATACGTTGATGCTTGCTGCGGGGCTGGAGTGGCGCCACCCTGCACACTGGCAGATCCGCGCCGGCTTGGCCTATGAAAGTGGCACCACTGACCCTCAGAAGCGACTTGCGCGTGCTCCGGATGGGCAACGCGTCCACCTCGGACTGGGCACCGGCTGGCAAATCACAAACCGCTGGGTTGCAGACACAGCGATTACGTATACGCACATCCGGGCTGATCGCCTGGATGAGACCGAGCCTCTTTCCGGCCATCGAGTGAGTGGGCCGCTGCAGCCCCCCCGCATCTGGGCGGCCTCTGTCCGGGTGCGCTGGCTATGGGGGCACTAGAACCGCGTACAGTTGCGGGCCTCTTCACGCTTCCACTCCCCCACCAACCCCCTGCTGAGACCATGACAAGAAACTTCCCCAACCCGGTTGCGAGAATTGCGTGCCTGCTTTTTGCGGCGAGCACACCCTCGGCGCACGCGGCGGACCTCGCACACACCGCCGCGCTGCCCGATCTGACGTTTCACTGGGTCGGCTTCATCGCGCTCGGGGTTTTTGCACTGGCCTACATCCTCGTCGTACTCGAGGAGTGGCTGCACTTGCGCAAGTCCATTCCTGTGCTCATTGCCGCCGGACTGATCTGGTCACTCATTGGAGCCATCTATGCCCAGTCGGGTGATACCGAAACCGTCTCCGCTACGGTACGGCACAGTTTGCTCGAATTCGCGGAGCTGTTCCTGTTTCTGCTCGTTGCGATGACCTATATCAACACCCTGAACGAGCGCGGGGTCTTCGATGCGCTGCGTGGCTGGCTGGTGTCAAACGGATTTTCGCTGCGCACCCTGTACTGGCTAACTGGCCTCATCGCATTCTTTCTGTCGCCGATCGCCGACAACATGACCACTGCATTGGTCATGGCATCGGTGGCAATCGCTGTAGGTAAAGGACATCCGGGCTTTATCGTGGTGTGCTGCATCAATATTGTTGTCGGCGCAAATGCCGGGGGGGCCTGGAGCCCGTTTGGCGACATCACCACGTTGATGGTTTGGCAGAAGGGTGTATTTCCGGCACAGGAGTTTCTCGCCCTGTTTCTTCCCTCCTTGGTGAGCTGGTTCGTACCGGCTCTGATCATGTCCTTCAGCATCCCCTCCGCCCAGCCTGAGCCTTTGTCAGCGCGCCCACAGATTCAGTACGGCGGGCTCATTGTCATCTTCATGTTTCTGGGCACCATCGCACTGACCGTGACGCTGCACACCTGGCTACACCTGCCACCCGTGCTCGGCATGATGTGTGGCCTGGGTGCGTTGATGCTGGTGAGTTACGGACTCAACCGCACACCACGTGCTCGTGGGGCGCGGGCCATATCCCATCAGATGTTCGATCAGGGTGGAATCAGTGGTGTCTCCGGCAGCGATCCTTATGAGCTGACCCCGCGTCGCCTCAACACCTTCAATCAGGTGGCCCGCTCGGAATGGGATACCTTGCTTTTTTTCTACGGCATCATCATGTGCGTCGGCGCGTTGGGAACCATCGGGTATCTGGCGTTGGGTTCAACCCTTTTGTACGACGGGCTCGGGCCCACAACCGCGAACGTTCTCGTTGGTTTGATTTCTGCGGTCATCGACAACATACCGGTCATGTTCGCTGTGCTTTCCATGTTTCCGGACATGAACGATGGTCAATGGCTGCTGGTCACCCTGACCGCCGGAATTGGGGGCTCTCTGCTTTCCATTGGTTCCGCCGCCGGGGTTGCGGTCATGGGCTCGGCACGCGGTGTCTACACCTTCTTTGCTCATCTGCGCTGGAGCTGGGCCATTGCACTTGGATATGCCGCCGGTATCGCGTTGCATATTCTCATTAATAGCCGCTATTTCCACGCTACCTGACCGAGCGCCCTATGTATTTCGATACCCACCTGACCCTCAGTCAAGCCTACCGTCCGTTTTTTCCGCTAGCCGCACTGATGAGCGCAGTATCTGTTCTGGCCTGGATATGCAGCCTGAACGGATTTGTACCGCTACCACCCCACCCCACCTTGTGGCATGCACACGAAATGCTCTTTGGTTTTGCCACGGCCGTGATACTGGGTTTCGTGCTGACGGCAGCAAAAAACTGGACCGGGCAACAACCGATCACTCGGTCCGGCTTGGGCGCTCTGATCTTTTTGTGGTTAGCGGCGCGGCTGTTTGGCCTTTGGCCGGGGGTAAATGCGCAGCTGCTCAGTGCTGCATGTGACATTCCCGTCCTTTTCCTGGGAACGGGCTACGTTGCCCGTGTGTTGATCCGGACCAAAAACACGCGCAACCTGATGTTCATCCCGTTCTTACTAGGACTGGCACTCGCCAATCTCACAATTCACTACAGCTTGTGGACCGGCAATACGGAATGGGCTAAAGCGCTTTTGCATGGTGCTGCTGGGATGGTCGGGTTTTTAATGGTGTTCATGGGCGGTCGCGTTATTCCGTTCTTTAGCGGACGTCGGTTGTCCTATGGCACCAAACAATTCCCAGCCGTGAACTGGGTTTCAACACTGAGTGCGCTAGCCTGCGCCTTTTTCATATCTTTGAATCAGCCCGTGGTGTTGGGCTTCTTCGCAATGCTCGCTGCGCTTAGCACCGCCGTCCGGTGGCTCTTGTGGTCACCCTGGCGATCCATACGTGAACCCATGCTTTGGATTCTGCACCTCGGTTACCTCTGGTTGGTCCTCGCTTACGCTTTCATGGCACTAATTGAACTACAGCTGCTTCCCTGGCCAAAAACGGCCAGCATTCATGCGTTGCTAACCGGTGGCTTGGGCTGCCTTGGGCTCGGCATGATCAATCGGGTTTCGCTGGGACACTCGGGACGGGCGATAGCCGCTGATGGCTGGATCGTGACGAGTTTCTACCTTGTTGTTTTAGCGGGTTTTCTGCGGATGTCGGTATACGTTTTTCAGTCCCAGATGTCGGCAATGTATCTGACTTTGAGCGCGCTCTGCTGGTCAGCTGCTTTTGCCGTTTTCGCCCTCCGCCACATACGTTGCTTGTGGTCTTCCGCTGCACACACAGCTTCCCAAACAAGCGTCTAACCAGAATCTGCACTGCTTGACCATATCCCGCCTATGCTTGAAGATTAATCGCACCCGTGTTCCCGCGAATTGCGCGATACCTGTCGATACACGCATCTAACCGACGGTTTCCGTATTGGTGCCCGATCTACAGTCACGTCATGAGATTCGGCCGAACACGACCGTGGCCAGGCCTGACTTAAATCAAGGAATCAGCAGACGATCATCGTATCGTCAACGCTTTCGTCCTTGAACATACCCATGAGTGCCTATGACATCACCCCGGTCAGCGTAGCGGACTACCGTCGCCTGGCGCGGCGGCGCCTGCCGCATTTCCTCTTCGACTATATCGATGGTGGCGCCAACCAGGAGCGCAGCCTGCATGACAACGAAGACTTCTTCAGGAAGCTGCGATTACGTCAACGTGTCATGTGCAATGTGGCCATTCGAAATACGTCGGTAAACCTGCTTGGTAATACGGCAAGTTTGCCACTGGTGCTGGGACCTGTCGGCATGGCCGGCATGTTTCGCCGCCGGGGTGAGATCCAGGCCGCCAACGCGGCGAAACACATCGGCGTCCCCTTCACAGCATCTACCGTGGGTGTCTGCTCGGTGGAGGAAATCCAGGATGCCGGCGCTGCCCCTTTTTGGTTTCAGTTGTACATGTTGCGGGACCGCGATTTTGTCCAGGAAATGCTGCGCCGCGCGCAAAACGCAGGCTGCCGTCACCTGGTCTTTACCGTCGACCTACCGGTGGCCGGAATGCGCCTACGGGACTTCCGCAACGGTCTGTTAAGCAGTGGCGCGCTCGCCAAACTCAGCTATGCAGCACAAGTTTTGACATGCCCAGCCTGGATTGGCGATGTAGGGATCAGGGGTAAGCCACACAGCTTAGGCAACCTCAGCCAGAAGCTGAATGATGCTACTGATTTGACGGCTTACAAGGCCTTTATTGACGACCAGTTCGACCCCAGCTGTACCTGGGATGACATTCGCTGGTTGCGTGATCAGTGGCCCGGCCAGTTGATCATCAAAGGAATAATGGAGCCTGACGACGCGCGTGCTGCAGCCGATGCCGGTGCCCATGCCGTCGTCGTATCCAATCATGGCGGTCGGCAGCTCGACAGTGTGGGGGCCAGCCTCACCAAGCTGCCCGCGATTGCCGCCGCGGTCGGCGATCAGCTTGAAGTCATGATGGATGGCGGGGTACGCAGTGGTATTGACGTGATCAAAGCCATAGCCCTGGGTGCGCGTGCCGTGATGATCGGCCGCCCGTGGGCATATGCTCTCGCTGCGCGAGGTCAGACGGGCGTGGAATCCTTGCTTGAACAATGGCGGCGTGAAATTTCGATTGCCATGGCCTTGATTGGCATCACCGAACTGAACCAACTTGATGCGTCAACGCTAGATCAGGCTTCGCCTGGCACCATCTTTTCGCAGGGATGATCGGCGCTATGATCTGAAGTCCGCGTTCGACAATGGTAAAAATCGCACGACCTCATCCGCTTGCAGAGCATCACCCGCCGCGACCCTCAAAAGACCATTTGTCTGAACCAGGTTCGTGAGCATGTGCGAGGCCTGCCCCGGCAAGACGCGAACCCGAGCTGCCCCCTCGGCGTCGAAATCCCAGCTCACGCGCAGGAAGCGGTCGCGCCCCGGTGAACCATTCAGCGCTTGATCCAACTTCCCTGTCTTCCAAACCGGCAACGCGGGCGTCATGCCACGCAACAGGTTTAGCACCGGCAACACGTGCAACCAGGCACACACAAAAACAGCAGCGGGATTTCCAGGCAGCATGAGCACAGGTGTTGCTTGCGCCATACCAAAAGCCAGAGGTTTGCCCGGCTTTTGGGCGACACGCCAGAAATGCTCGCGCACTCGCAAACCACTGGCCACCTCCCGCGCAAAATCTCGATCACCGACCGACGCTCCACCACTCATGAGCACCAGGTCAGAACAATGCAACGCCGCTTCCAATGCCTGCTTGATTTGTGGTGGCCGATCGGGAACCTGTACGACGCGTGTGGGGACCCCTTGCGCCTGCAACCAAGCCTGCAGAAATCGGCCATTGCACTCATAGACCTGACCTGTTCGTAGCGGCAGCCCGGGGGAAACAAGTTCATCCCCCGTCACGATCACGCTGACCGTCGGTGGAGATCGACAAACGGCACCGGCCAACCCCGCAATACTGGCCACGGACAGCAGCTGACTATCGACGGGCCGCCCTGAGGGAGCCAGTAAACTGTTACTCGGCAGCTCTTCACCCTGCGCGCGAATATTGTTTCCGATGGCTACGGGCGCTCTGAATACAATCTGTTCACCTTGTGCGTCACAGCGTTCCTGCATGACAACGGCGTCGGCACCCGATGGAACTGCACCCCCGGTGAAGATACGCGCACAGTGCCCGGGGGAAAGCGCCTCATCATAAGGTTCCCGTCCGGCCGGTATGTACTGCTGGCAAGGCAAATGCACGGGGCAATCGTCAGCGGCCTTCGCCAGATCGGCACTTCGTAGCGCATAGCCATCCATGGCACTTTGCCTGAATGGTGGCAGGTCGATTTTGCTACGTAACTCTTGTGCGAGCACCTGCCCCGCCCCCACTTCGAACACCTGCATGGTGGCGGGCAAGGGCTGGATGGTGGAAGCATATTGTTCCCACGCCTGTTCCAGGGTGATCACGCGTGCCCCTTCCGTTTCATGCTCGTGCGCGCGCGCGAACAACCTGGTAGCGGCGGCCCAGATACCAGACCGGCGCACTCCAGATGTGTACCAGACGGGTGAACGGGAATACCAGGAACATGGTCAGCCCCAAAAACAGATGCAGCTTGTACACCCAGTGCACGTTGGAAACCAGTTCGGCCGCGCCACCGCGAAAAGTCACGATGCGCTGCGCCCATTCAGCCAGCAACAGCATGACCGAACCATCCATATGCCCCGCTGATATAGGAATGGTGATCAGCCCCAGAATCAGCTGCACGTAGAGCAGCAGCAGAATGAAGATATCCATCCGACTGCTGGTCGCGCGTACGCGCGGCTCAAACAATCGCCGGCGGACCAGCAAGGTCATCCCGATAAAGCACATGCTGCCAAATATTCCACCGGCGATCATTGCCATGAGCTGTTTGGCGGTGGTCGACAGGCCAAAGGCGTGATAAAGCTCCGGTGGCATCAGCAAGCCGACCAGATGGCCAAAAAACAGGAGCAGGATGCCCACATGAAACAGCGCATTGGCCAGCACAAACCGTCGCCCGCCGTGTAAAAGCTGGCTGGAGCCCGCTCTCCAGGTATATTGGTTCAGATCAAAGCGGACTAGACTACCCAGCAGGAATACGGAACCGGCCAGGTAGGGGTACAGCCCGAACAGCAATTCGTTGAAAAAGCTCATGCCCGATTCTCCTTGAGTGATAATGCCGGCATTCGGTGAAGAGGAATCACGCCGTCGCCGGGGGCGGTCGCACACGTCGCACTGGCGCAGCCAAACGTCACCGGTTTCTCGGCCCAGGCTGCATCCAGCTTTTCAGGTGTGTCGTCTGGCACTTCCTGCCGCACCTGTTCCTGTACGGTCTGATCCACGACGGGTTCGTCGGCGAGTTGCAGCAAGGCAACAAGTACGCAGGCATACGCCAACCCGCGCTCCTGCATCCGGGCATGCAGCAAACGCAGAATGTGTGCAACCTCAGCCAGCCCCTCCCGCGCAGGAGGGCCATCCGGGTGTGCGCAATACTCGACATATACCGGCAGGTAGTCAGGCAACTGACGCGCATCCATCTCCAGCCCGGCCCGGTGATACGCGGAGCGCAAATCCACCATCGCCTGGCCCCGGTCGCGCGACTCGCCGTGCACGTGTTCAAACAGATGCAAGGACAGCGAGCGTCCACGATCAAAACTGGCCACATAGTCCTCTTGCAGCCGCAGCAGGTCGCTCGTTCGTAACTGTTCAATGAACGCCAGGACCGGTGCGAGCTGCTCGGGTGTGAGCGCCTGCTCCTCTTGCAGCAACACGGTCATGTCCGCCGCGTGGTCGAGCACTTCCTGTCGCGGGTAGTCGAGAAGCAGCCCCAGGATTTTCAGAGTCGTCTGCATTTTATTCTCCCCCACCCAGCGGCTTGAGGGCATTCAGCGGAATGGGTACATCCCGCTGCGTAGCGGGCTTACCGCCGAACAGACTGGGGGAACTACTTCCATGACAACCGTCACCAAAAGTGAACCCGCAACCGCTTTTCTCACCGTAGGGGTCGTCGATCAATTCCTTGTGTGCGGTGGGCACCACAAAACGATCTTCGTAGTTGGCGATCGCCATAATCTGGTACATGTCTTCGACCTGCTCAGGTGTCAGCCCCACCTCACTCAGCAGTTCATTCCGCTGCTCACCGTCGATGTGCACGCCGCGCTGATACACCCGCATGGCCAGCATCTTCTCCAGTGCCGCGATGACCGGCTCGTCATCACCCGCGGTCAGCATGTTGGACAGATAACGTACCGGTATCCGTAGGGACTTCACATCCGGAATCAGGCCATTGTTGGACACCGCTCCCGCCTGCGCCGCATTGGAAATGGGTGACAGCGGCGGTACATACCAGACCATCGGCAGGGTGCGGTATTCCGGGTGCAGTGGAAATGCCACTTTCCAGTCAATCGCCATCTTGTAGACCGGCGAATTCTGTGCCGCCTCAATCCAGGAGTCCTGCACACCGTCACGCCGTGCCGCGGCGATGACTTCCGGATCATGCGGATCCAGGAACATCTTCAGCTGTTCCTCGTACAGATCCTTCTCATCCGGCACCGAAGCAGCAGCCTGTATTTGGTCGGCGTCGTACAGAATCACGCCCAAATACCGGATTCGACCGACACAGGTCTCCGAGCACACCGTCGGCAGCCCGGACTCGATTCGCGGATAGCAGAAGGTACATTTCTCGGACTTGCCGCTTTTCCAGTTGTAATAAACCTTTTTGTACGGGCAACCGGAGACACACATACGCCAGCCGCGGCACTTGTCCTGGTCGATCAGCACGACACCGTCCTCTTCGCGCTTGTAGATGGCCCCGGACGGGCAACTTGCGGCACATGCCGGATTCAAACAATGCTCGCACAGACGCGGCAGATACATCATGAACGTGTTTTCGAATTCCCCGTACATCTGCTTCTGTACGTTTTCGAAGTTCGTATCCTTGCTGCGCTTTTCGAATTCGGTGCCGAGGATTTCCTCCCAGTTTGGCCCCCATTCGATCTTCTTCATCGTCTCGCCGGTCAATGCCGAGTACGGCCGCGCCACCGGCTGTGACTTCCCGGCCGGCGCCTTGTGCAGGTGCTGGTAATCGAAATTGAATGGCTCGTAGTAGTCGTCAATCGCTGGCATGTTCGGGTTACCGAAGATGTTGGCCAGGGTCTTGAGCTTGCCGCCCTGACGGGGAACGAGCTTGCCGTTCTTTTCGCGTTTCCAGCCTCCCTGCCACTTGTCCTGGTCTTCCCAATTCTTGGGATAGCCGATACCCGGCTTGGTCTCAACATTGTTGAACCAGGCGTATTCGACACCTTCCCGGGACGTCCAGACATTCTTGCAGGTCACCGAACAGGTGTGGCAGCCAATGCATTTGTCCAGATTCAGAACCATGCCAATTTGTGCACGCACTTTCATGGGGCGACCTCCGTCGTGGCGGGGTAGCTGGGTGTGCCGTCCAGCCAATCGATATTGTTCATCTTGCGCACGATCACAAACTCATCCCGGTTGGAACCCACCGTACCGTAGTAGTTGAAGCCGTAGCTCTGCTGGGCATAGCCGCCAATCATGTGGGTCGGCTTGAGCACGATTCGCGTCACCGAATTGTGGATACCCCCGCGCTGCTGGGTGATTTCCGAACCCGGGACGTTCACGATGCGTTCTTGCGCGTGGTACATCATCACCATACCGGCCGGGACCCGCTGGCTGACCACCGCGCGGGCTACCAAGGCACCATTCACGTTGAAGGTTTCGATCCAGTCGTTGTCGCTGATACCGGCCGCCTTGGCATCGGCTTCACTCAACCAGACGATCGGCCCGCCGCGTGACAACGTCAGCATCAGAAGGTTGTCGCTGTAGGTACTGTGAATACCCCACTTCTGATGCGGGGTAATCCAGTTCAGGACCAGTTCCTTGTTGCCATTCGGCTGAGCGCCCAGCACCGGTGACACCGTCTGTGTATTGACCGGTGTGCGGTAGCTGGTGAAGCCCTCACCGAAGGCGCGCATCCAGCTATGGTCCTGGTAGAACTGCTGCCGCCCGGTCAGGGTCCGCCAGGGGATCAGCTCATGCACGTTGGTCCAGCCCGCGTTGTAACAAACTTTCTCGGATTCGATGCCCGACCATGTTGGTGACGAAATGATCTTGCGTGGCTGCGCCTGGATATCACGAAAGCGGATTTTTTCGTCTTCCTTGGGCAGGGCCAGGTGAGCATGCTCCCGCCCGGTTGCCTTGCTCAGTTCCCGCCAGGCCTTGACCGCAACTTCCCCGTTGGTTTCCGGCGCCAACATCATGATGGTTTCGGCGGCATCAATGGCCGTTTCGATCTTCGGCCGTCCGGCGGTGGGTCCATCGCCAGCGATACGGCCGTTCAGGTCGCCCAGATGATGAACCTCTTCGTTGGTGTCCCAATTGATGCCCTTGCCGCCGTTACCAAGCTTATCCAGCAACGGTCCGAGCGCAGTGAAACGCGCGTAGGTATTGGGGTAGTCCCGTTCGACCGCAATGATGTTCGGCATGGTCAAGCCCGGCTCGGGTTCGCACTGCCCCTGCTTCCAGTCGGCGACTTCAAAGGGCTGGGCCAACTCGGCCGGTGTGTCGTGCAGCAGCGGCAGCGTGACCACATCAGTTTCTACGCCCAGGTGCCCTGCGGAAGCTTTGGAAAACGCTTTGGCAATGCCCTTGTAGATTTCCCAGTCGCTGCGGGATTCCCAGGCCGGGTTCACCGCTTCGGACAGCGGGTGGATGAAGGGGTGCATGTCCGAAGTGTTCAGATCATCCTTCTCGTACCAGGTCGCGGTGGGTAGCACCACATCCGAATACAGACAGGTCGTCGACATCCGGAAATCCAGCGTGATCAGCAGATCCAGCTTCCCTTGCGGGGCTTCTTCGTGCCAGACCACGTCCTTGGGCTGGGCCGCCTTGTCATCGCCCAGATCTTTGCCCTGAACACCGTGGCTGGTACCGAGCAAGTGCTTGAGGAAATACTCATGGCCCTTGCCGCTGGAACCCAGCAGATTGGAACGCCAGACGAACAGGTTCCGCGGAAAGTTCTGCGGGGCATCCGGATCTTCGCAGGCCATCTTCAGACTGCCGTCCTTGAGGCTCTGGACCACGTAGTCCTTCGGCGTCATACCCTTTTCGGCGGCTTCTTTGGCAACAGTCAACGGGTTGCGATCCAGCTGCGGTGCGGAAGGAAGCCAGCCCATCCTCTCGGCACGCACGTTGTAATCCAGCATGTGCTCCGGCCAGTCTTCGGCCTTGGCCAGGGGTGACAGAATCTCGCGAGCGTTCAGCTTTTCATAACGCCACTGATCGGTATGGGCGTACCAGAAGCTGGTGGAATTCATGTGCCGCGGTGGTCGCGCCCAGTCCAGACCAAATGCGAGCGGCTGCCAGCCGGTCTGCGGACGCAGCTTCTCCTGGCCGACATAGTGCGCCCAGCCCCCACCGCTCTTGCCTATACAACCGCACATCAACAGCATGTTGATGATGCCGCGGTAGTTCATGTCCATGTGGTACCAGTGGTTCAAACCGGCACCAAGAATGACCATCGACTTACCTTCGGTCTTGTGCGCGGTTTCGGCAAAACGGCGGGCGACACGGATGACCGCATCGCGGGGCACACCGGTAATGATCTCCTGCCAGGCCGGTGTGTACGGCGCGTCATCGTCAAAACTCTTCGCCAGAGCCGGATCTTCCAGACCATGCTCAACCCCGTAGTGCGCCAGCATCAAGTCGTAGACCGTCGCCACCTGCGCCGTGCTCCCGTCCGCGAGGGTGAGGGTCTTCACCGGCACCCGTCGCTTGAGTACCTCGGGATGTTCGCTGGACGCGAAATGTTCATGTTCGACACCGCCAAAATACGGGAAAGCCACGTCGGCGACGGCATCACCGACATCACGCAAACTCAAACGCAAGTCCAGCTCCCGACCGTCACAGTCGGTTTGCTCCAGGTTCCAGTTCTGTCCTTCGCTCCAGCGGAACCCAACCGACCCCTTGGGCACGACCGGCGAGTCACTTGCGGCATCCCAAGCGATGGTCTTCCACTCGGCTTTCTGTCCCGCATCCAGGCCATTGGCCAGATCGGAAGCACGCAAGAAGTGCCCGGCTGCCAGACCCTGTTCGCCCTGTTCAAGACGAACCAGCATGGGCATATCGGTATAACGACGACAGTAGTCTTGAAAATAGGCACTGGGGGTGTCAATGTGAAACTCTTTAAGAATCACATGGCCCATCGCCATGGCCAACGCGGCGTCGGTGCCCTGCTTGGGCGCCAACCACTGGTCGGCAAATTTGGTCGCCTCGGCGTAGTCCGGTGAAACAACCGCAATCTCCGTGCCCTTGTAGCGGGCCTCGGTCATGAAGTGGGCATCCGGTGTGCGAGTCTGTGGCACGTTCGAACCCCACATCATGATAAAGCCCGCGTTGTACCAATCCGCCGATTCCGGCACATCAGTCTGTTCGCCCCAGGTCATCGGTGAACTGGGCGGCAGATCGCAGTAGAAATCGTAAAAGCTCATGCACACGCCACCAATCAGCGACAGATAGCGAGAGCCCGCGGCATAGGAGACCATGGACATGGCCGGGATCGGTGAAAAACCAATAATCCGGTCGGGGCCATATTTCTTGGCGGTATAGACGTTGGCCGCCGCAATCAGCTCGTTAACTTCTTCCCAGTCACTGCGAATGAATCCGCCCTGCCCGCGTTGCGCCTTGTACTGCTTTGTTTTGCTCTCGTCCTCGACGATCGAGGTCCACGCGTCAACCGGGTCGGCATACTGGCCCCTCGCTTCACGCCACAGCCGGACAAGTGACGAACGCAGCAGCGGATGCTTGAGCCGGTTGGCGCTGTACATGTACCAGGAATAGCTGGCTCCGCGTGGACAACCGCGCGGCTCATGGTTGGGCAGGTCGGGCCGGGTGCGTGGGTAATCGGTCTGCTGGGTCTCCCAGGTCACCAGACCGTTTTTTACGTAAATTTTCCAGCTGCATGACCCCGTGCAGTTCACGCCATGGGTGGAACGCACAACCTTGTCGTGCTGCCAGCGCTGGCGATAGGAATTTTCCCAACGACGATCCTCCGTCGTCGTTTGGCCATGGCCATCCGCAAAGGGCTCTCCGCGCTGCTTGAAAAAACTCAGGCGATCAAGAAAGTGACTCATTATGAATTCCTTGTTCAGTCGCGATTAACAGGGTACTTCGGCCTGTTTGCGTGAGTAAAACCACCACGTCACCACCAAGCAGCTGAGGTAGAAAGCGATGAATACGTTCAGCGCGCCGGTGACGCCACCGGTCAGCGCAATCGAGGTGCCGTAGGCCTTGGGAATGAAAAAGGCACCGTAGGCGGCCAGCGCCGAAGAAAAGCCCAGGGTGGCGGCCGCTTCCTTGCCCGCATCCTTCTGCGCCTGAGCCCGGGCCGCGCTGTCACCGCCCGCAGACCAGCGTTCATGCTGCGTGCGGAAGATGATGGGAATCATGCGGAAGGTGGAACCGTTGCCGATACCGGTCGTGGTGAACAGCAGCATGAACATCGCGAAGAAGCCCCAGAAACTACCGTCGCCACCCTCGCCGGGCAGGAAGTGCAAAACCCCGAAGACCGCGGCGATCATCAGCACGAAGTTCCAGAAGGTAACGCGTGCACCGCCCATACGGTCCGCCAGCCAACCTCCGACCGGGCGAACCAAGGCCCCCACCATCGGCCCGAGAAATGCATACTGCAGGGGGTCTATGCCGGAAAACTGCGTCTTGATCAGCATTGGAAACCCCGCGGAGTAGCCGATGAAAGAACCGAAGGTCGCGGTATAGAGCCAGCTCATCAACCATTGGTGTTTGCGTTTGAAGATCACCGCCTGCTCGGCAAACGATGCCTTGGCGTCGGCAATGTCGTTCATGCCGAACCAGGCCGCCAAGGTAAAAATCACGATGAACGGAACCCACAGAAAGCCGGCGTTCTGCAGCCACAGCTGGGTGTCGCTGCCTGCCACCTGCTGAGGGTCACCGGCAAAACCACCGAAAATTCCCATGGTGATGACTGCGGGCACCGCGAACTGCATCACGCTGACGCCCAGGTTCCCCAGGCCCGCATTCAGGCCCAGAGCCGTACCCTGTTGCGACTTGGGATAGAAGAAACTGATGTTGGCCATGCTCGAGGCAAAGTTACCGCCACCGAAACCGCAGAGCAGCGCAATCGTTACGAACACCCAATAAGGCGTATGTGTGTCCTGCACGGCAAATCCCATCCACAATGCCGGAATCAGCAAGGACGCCGTACTCAGGGTGGTCCACTTGCGCCCACCGAAGATGGGCACCATGAAGGAATAGAAGATGCGGAAAGTGGCCCCTGACAACCCTGGCAGGGCGGCCAGCCAGAACAGCTGGTTGGTGCTAAAGCCAAAACCGATACTGTTCAACCGTACGGTGACCGCACTCCAGACCAGCCAGACCGCGAACGCCAGCAGCAGACAGGGAATCGAAATCCACAAGTTGCGACTCGCGATGCGTTGCCCCTGCGCATTCCAGAACTCCTTATCCTCCGGCCGCCAATCCGTTAGTACATAACCCTTGGCTGAGCCCATGCGTGGGGGTGGTTGATGCGAAATGGTCATGCCCATCTCAGTTCTCCATTAAATGCCCTGACGGGCGTGATTTGCTGACTTCTGTATCCGGCCGCCAGCGGCGCATCGGGGTGAATTCCGGCCCCTCGAATTCCACCAGCAGCTGCTTGCGCGCTTGCAATTCCCGGATTGCGAAATGCATCCAGATCATGGAAATCGCCACCAGACCAAACAGCACCATGAAACAGGAGCTGCGGATGCCAAACAGATCCGCGGCGAGACCAAATATGATGGGCAACGAAAAACCACCCAGACCGCCGATCACGCCAACCATGCCACCGACCGACCCCACATTGCTCGGGTAATAGTCCGCAATCAGGCGGTAAACGCTGGCCTTGCCGATCCCCATCGAGATACCGACGATAAAAACAAGAACGGTGAAGCTCCAGACGTTCAGACCGATGTTCAAACTGATGTCGCCCTCGATGCCGTGAATCGTCATCGTGGTCGGTGGGTAAGACAGAAGGAACAGGGCGACCAGGCAGGTCCAGAACACCGCCCAGTTCACAATCCGCGCGCCGTAGCGATCAGAGGCCCACCCACCCAGCGCACGAATCACACCGGAAGGCAAGGTGAACAGCATAGTAATGAAGGAAGCCGTTTTCAGGTCCAGCCCGTATTCCGCGACGTAATACTTGGGCAGCCATAGGGCCAAAGCAACAAACCCGCCGAACACGAAGAAGTAGTAGAGACCGAACCGCCAAACCTGCAGGTTTTTCAACGGAGCAACTTGATCGGCTAGGGCCAGGTGTTCACCGCTGGCGCGCCGTTTTGCTTGGGCCGGATCGTCATAGGTGAACAACCAGAACAGAACCGCGATGACAACCAATCCGGCGGCGTAGACTTTTGGCACCATTTGCCAGCCGTAGGCCACCAGGATGATCGGGGCAGCCAGGTTGGTGATTGCAGCCCCTGCATTACCGGCCCCGAAAATCCCCATGGCCGTTCCCTGGCGTTCCTTTTCGAACCACGCGGAGGTGTAGGCAATCCCGATCGCGAACGACCCGCCGGCCAGCCCGACGCATAGTCCCGTGGCGAGGAAATGCCAATATTCAGTTGCGAAAGCCAGCCCAAATGTTGCTGTTGCCGTGAGCAACATCTGGCTCATAAATACGGGGCGCCCCCCGTAGCGATCTGTCAGGATTCCCAGGGGCAGCCGGGTCAGTGATCCGGTCAAAATCGGGGTCGCTACAAGCACACCGAACTGGGTCTCGCTCAAACCCAGCTCCGCTTTGATCCTGACCCCAATGACGGCAAATACGGTCCAGACTGCAAAATTCGCAGCAAAAGCCAGGGTACTCAGGGCCAGTACTTGTATCTGCTTTCTTCGGTCAAAGCTCACAGAATTTGCACGTGTGGTGAAGACCCGGCCATATTCCTCGATCACCACATAAAGACACTTGATATATGTCAATTAGCTATTACTGATATATCCCGCAAAAGTGCCGATGTCCTAACGATCGCGACATGCGGAGCGCCCACTTTCCCGCCGGACAGCCAGTCCGCTGAGAAGACGCGCTGCAATCCTCGACAACAGCAACGATGAGTGAGTTGAACCACTTGGAGGCTTCGCTAGTTAACTCCGGCTGCATGAAATCAGCGGGGTGATGCGCGCACTCCGAGCATTGCTGCTTGATAAAAGTCAAACCCACTTCACCCGTTGCCGATAAGTTACTCAACAACTACATGTTGTGGCTCTTATACCCGCAGAGCACAACATATTGAATATTGAATGTTAGGAGTAACAATGCAACAGAACACCGCGGTACGCCTGCCCCCCTCAGACAAGACGGTCCCGATGCAACCGGCCTCATTGGACATCTGGGACTCAAAATATCGCCTGAAGGATGGCACCGGTGCGCCAGTCGACGATGACATAGTGGCGTGCCAGGAGCGTGTCGCGCGTGCACTTGCCGCACTGGAGACAACCGAAGACCAGGCACATTGGTACCAACAATTTCTCTGGGCACTTCAAAATGGTGCCACACCGGCGGGCCGCATCTGGTCCAACGCGGGGGCTGAAGCGTTCAAACCCGAGACCTCAACCATCAACTGCACTGTTGCCGCGACCATTCCCGATTCGATGGATGGAATCATGAAGGCGATTCACGCGGCAGCAATCACCCTCAAAGGCGGTAGTGGGATTGGTTACGACTTTTCAACCCTGCGACCGCGTGGAGCCGTGGTACGCGGGGCCGGAGCCCAGACTTCCGGACCCCTTTCGTTTATGGATGTTTTCGACGCCATGTGCTTTACCGTCAGCTCCGCTGGCGGCCGACGCGGCGCCCAGATGGGGGTCATGGATATCAGCCACCCGGATATCGAAGCGTTTATTACCGCCAAACAGACTGACGGCCGGCTTCGGCAGTTCAATTTATCCGTTCTGATTCGCGACGAATTCCTTCAAGCCGTCCGTGACGACAGCGATTGGGCGCTCGCCTTTCCCGCCAGCGAGGCTGAACGGGAGGACACCACCACGGAAATCATTTATCGGCATTTTCCGGCTACCGGGGAATCCGACCAGCAGGACGAGCAAGGCCGCACAGCGCTAAAGGTCTACGACAGGAAGCCGGCACGGGAATTGTGGGACCTGATTATGCATTCAAGCTACGAACGCGCCGAACCGGGTTTCATCCTGATCGACCAGGTAAACGAGTTCAACAACAACTGGTTTTGCGAAACGATCCGTGCCAGCAACCCCTGCGGGGAGCAGCCACTGCCACCAGATGGGGCCTGCCTACTGGGTTCCATCAACTTGTGCAGCCATATTCGGGACCCCTTCTTGCCTACCGCCCATTTTGACTGGGAAAGTTATCAGCGCTGCATTGAAGTCTTCAGCAGAATGCTGGACAACGTCGTCGATATCAACGGTCTTCCGCTGGCGTCACAGCAACGGGAAATCTGTGACAAACGTCGCCATGGCATGGGCTTTTTCGGCCTTGGTTCCGTACTCACCATGCTGGGCATGCGCTACGGCGATGATGACGCCTGTCAGTTCACCGAAAAGGTTGCGCGGGAGCTTGCCTTGACTGGCTGGCGACAGGCGCTGGTCCTGGCCAAAGAAAAAGGTGCCGCCCCGATTCTGCTGCGCGAATTCCCAGTGACCGAAGCCATGTTGCACGCGCGCCCTGAAATGCGCCAGGACGGCTACACCGTTGGGCACATGGTACCGGGCCGCGTGTTGCACGCACGCTACAGCCGTTACATGCAACGCCTCGCCGAGCACGATCCCCAACTGGTTGACGAGCTGGCTGATTGGGGAGCGCGCTATACGCATCACAGTTCGATCGCGCCTACGGGCACCATTGCCCTATCTTTCGGGAACAATGCCAGCAACGGTATCGAACCTTCATTCAGCCATCACTACTACCGGAACGTAGTACGCCCTGGCCGCAAGGCCAAGGAGCGACTCGACGTGTTTTCTTTCGAGCTGCTGAGCTACCGTCAACACATCGATTCAGAGATCGATGTCGACGCGCTACCCGACATTTTTGTGGGCAGCGAGCACGTCAAACCCATCGACCATCTGCGGGTCCAGGCAGCCGCGCAACGCTGGGTGGACTCGGCCATTTCCAAAACCATCAACTGCCCGACGGATATCGACTTCGCTGACTTCAAAAACATTTACTGGCAAGGCATTGAACTGGGACTCAAAGGCTGCACAACATTCCGCTATAACCCCGAAGTTTTTCAGGGTGTCCTGGTCCGCAAAGACGACGTCCAGGCGACACGGTATGCATTCACGCTGCGGGACGGAACCCAGGTCGAGTTTGCCGGCGACCAACTCGTCGAGTACGAGGGCGAAACCCATAGCGCCGCCAACCTATTTGACGCCATCAAGGAAGGCTACTACGGCCGTCTCTGAGTTTTTTGAACCAAGGAACACCCCATGCATACTGCAAACATCATCAGTCAGCCGATACTCAGCGCTCATGTAGTCAAGGCAACTTCGATTCCTGCAAACGCCGCGGCAATCAACGAAAACCCCCTGGACAAGCGCATCGAGCGCCGCCCCGACATCACACTGCCCAGCGAAACCAACAAAATCGGCCTGTCGACACAAAGCGGCAAACACCATGTCTACCTCACGATCAGTTACATCCCTGTCGAGGGGGTGATGAATGGCGAACATGTCTGCATCGAGCGCCCCCTGGAGTTTTTCATTCCTGCCGGGCAGACCAGCGGGGAGCACCAATGGATTGCCGCGACCATGCGCAGCCTCAGTCTTGCAGCCCGCGGTGGTTTTGTAGCCAAGGCACTGGCCGATCTGCGCAAGGTGACCTGGACACAGGGCCCGGTCCGTTGCGGAACAACCAGCTCGGGAAAACCGCGCTTTCACGACAGTGAAGTCGCGGCAATTGCCTGGTCAATACAACAAATGCTGCATCACCGAGGCTTCCTTAGCGCAACCGGACAAACCCGTGCACTCCCCGAACTCAGAGATCGTCACTCCGCCCGTTTGGCATCGCTTCCACCAGCGCACACTGACGCGGGACCAAGGCCCGAAAATGGCGGGCAATTCCCACTTGGTGTGGTGGGGGAATGCCCGGACCCGGATTGTCGCGGCGACATGCTGCTCATCGACAATTGCCCGACCTGCATCAACTGCGGATACAGCAAATGTGGTTAATGCTTCGCTTCCGCCCAACGCCGGCGAACAGCCCGCTGCCTTGGATGTCAGGGCAGTCGGGCGGCAATTAGAAGCAATACGTAAGCTGGCCCCAGATGCGTTGTGTGTCGACCCCGAAGCCATCAGCCTGATAATTGGCATACTTGAGCAGACCCGACAGGCCCGAAGCCAGCGGCGCACTGAGCATCGCGTCCACCTCGTTGCCATAAATTGTCGTACCCGCATCCGCATCAAAGCGGTGAAAAACCGCCGTCAGAGTGATGTTGCGCTTGAGCGCAAACGAGCCTTCTATCCACGCATCCCGTACCCCGGCATCGGGGGTGGTGAGAAAGACATCCGCCCAGCCCTGGAATTTGTGTAGTGTAGCCAACGGCGTGGTGAACGGTTCTGTGGAGGGATTCTGATCGCCACCCAACACTTCATAGCCGACACTCAGTTCCAGCTTCGAGAAAGTGGCGCCCAACTCGCCGCTGTAGTAGGTGGCGTCAGGTCGTGTGCTTGCATTGCTGCTTTCGGCGTAGTCCGATTGTTGGGCGAACTCCAGTGCATAACGCAGTCTGCCGTGCTTCCCGCTCGCCCGTATGCCCAGGGTCTGGCTGTCCGCCGGCGCCGCAGCTTCAAAATCAAGCAGATAAGCGTAAACACCCAGCCGAAGCGACTCCCGGAAATCCTGCTGCAAATTGAGCAGATGGGCCTGCAACGGCTGGCTACGAAACAGGATCGTTTCCACGGTGCTGAGCCAGGCATACTCAAACAGGCCACCACGGGAACTGGCATGGCGCACACTGAACCCCGTGAATGTCTGCTCATTCTGTCGCCATCCAACATCGCCAATGAATCGTGCGTTGTCATAAACCAAACGCTGGCGTCCATAGGTTAGGACCGTGTTCTGCAGGCCGTCGTAGCGCACCCAGGCCTGATTCAATTGATTGCCACGTGGATCGGCAATCACGCCTTTGTCTGCGGCCCCGTTACGCAAGCTGTTATAGCCGTCATAGTCGCTCAGCGACCAGACTCCCTCAAACTCACCAAGAGCACGCCATGCGTGCCAGGAATCGGTCATGTATGCCAGGCGCGCGCGCAGGCTCAGCGACTGACCGATCTCCCGACCGGCGACATCTTGGTCTACCTGCTCATACCGAAGCCGTGCATCCAGGCTCGTCCGCCCCTGTGTTAGGGCATCGTCAAATGGCTTAGCGATCGCCCCCTGGCATCCGGCCAGCAGAATTGCCGCAGTAAGCATTTGCGCCATAGGACTCTGTGTTTGCATGGTTTCTCCCGGTTTGATGATCTGTGCTAGCGGGCACATTACTTCGCGGCACCAGGCGCTCCATGACAAAGGTCAAGGCGCGACGAGCATTTGTTGCTCGTTATTGCCACCGGAAGGGCATGCGCTTTTCGAGGGAACAGCCAGCCCACATGCAAGTTCTTACGACGGGCGCAGCCATCTGTCGCGTTCGGGTACCCTCGTGTCATACAGAGCCTGGGGTAACCGTCAATCAGATTTCATGCCGATCGCTAATGGAAGCGACAGCGTACCGACCCTTGGCATGTCCGCCCGATGGAGGGATCTCGGGCAGTCCCTATGGCGACGCACACAACTGGCATCAATCAACTGACGCAACTGTCACCTGTGCCAATGCCTCACGCACGGCGCGTCGGGCACAGGATTTGCGCTTGTGAGCAGAGGCCAGCAACGGATAGCTTTCATCGATGGCCCGACACAAACTCAGAGCAAGAGTCTCTATGCGCTCGGTGAGTGTCGCCACATCTACTTTGCGGCTCAGATCGAGATCAGAGATGCTAATGGTCTGAGATATCGATATATCCACGAGTTGCGCACCGGTTGTTGCACTGCGCAATTGGGTCTTACGGATCTGCGGGTGCACAGCCGTTGATGCAAAACCGTTCTGGGTGTTTGCGACACACTCGGTTGCCATCATGGCCACCCCCAGCAACAGCCCGATGCAAGCGTGGCGGGTTGCCGTTAATGCTGCTTTCATCACGAATTCTCCAATGGCGACTGAAAAACATCTTTTGCGCGGCCAAATTCTGCCCATGCCCAAGACTCATCACTTCACATTTGTCACGACATCAGATGCGGGCAGTCGTCATCCTGAACGGCAGCCCGCCACAGAAAGGGACTCCAAATACGCTACAGTCGCTGTTGAATTGTTTTCGCAACACCCTGCGGCTTCCCCCGCGAGTGGGCGTCTTGCTTGTGGCGCACAATCACCGTTTCCAAGTGCACATTCATGACCAAGCTTCAGCGGCTTCTGGAGAACAACCGGAACTGGGCACACAGCATCACCCAGGAAACACCAGGATTTTTCGAAAGCCTGGCGGCGCAGCAGTGCCCACGCTTTCTCTGGATCGGTTGCTCTGACAGCCGAGTACCCGCAAACCAGATTATCGGCCTACTACCCGGTGAGATTTTCGTTCATCGGAATGTTGCCAACCTTGTGAGTCATAGCGACCTCAACGTGCTCTCCGTCATTCAGTTCGCGGTGGACGTGCTCAAGGTCGAGGAAATCCTGGTCACGGGGCACTACGGCTGTGGCGGCGTCAATGCCGCTCTGCACGATGAAAATATCGGTCTGTCTGCAAACTGGTTACGCAGCATCCGTGAACTGGCCCTGCGTTTCGAAGATGAGCTGCACAGGCTGGACGAGCACGCACGGATCAACCGTCTGTGCGAGCTGAATGTTATCGAACAGGTCTACCACGTCGGCCAGACACACGTAGTGCAGGAGGCCTGGAGCAGGAAGCAGGCGCTCTCCGTTCACGGGCTCGTTTACGGACTCGATGATGGCCGGTTGCGGGATCTGAACGTCAGTATTCATAACCCGGCCGAAGCGAGAGCCATCCGTCTGAGAAGCACGAATTAATTCGGCTTCGCAGCCGCTTCCGCTCAAACCCTGTACGCGGGCCTGTTCACCCGTTTGCCGCCTGCGGGTCCGCGGGGGTTGCCAGATCAGTCCCCGGTTGGCACGCCAGCATCCCCCGGCTCTATGTATAGCCACCTGCGTGTTGGAAGGCATCACGGCAATCAAACAGATGAATCAGGCCGGCGTGGACCGAAGTTAGCGTTTCCACCGCCCCTCGGCGGCTACCGGGGAAGGTCATGATTAGACTGCGTCCTGCCGGGCCAGCCAGACCGGCAATACCCCTTGACATCATCGCGAACGGCGTACGGTGCTGGCCAAACTGCCGCGCTGCTTCCATGATGCCGGGCAACGGGGTCTTGACCAAAGGCCTGAGAGTATCCACCGTGATGTCACGCGGGCTGATACCGGTACCACCGACGGTGGCGATGAAATCAACTTCGGCGCTCAGCGCAGCCTCGACCGCTTCCAGCAGTGGCTCAGGTTCGTCCGGCAGCACCAAATACTCAATCGGTGTGAAGCCCGACTGTTTTAACAACTCAGAAAGGTTTTTCCCGGCGGTGTCGGGTTTACGACCGGCTGCGACAGTGTCCGACAGAACGATAACCAGTGCTGATTTCGCTTGCCGCAGCTGCAAGCTGTACTGGCTCTTGCCGCCACTTTTTCGTTGCAAAACGACACCGGAGATTTCAAGCTCCTCCGGTTCACAGTACATTTTCAACATATCGTAGATCGTCAAAGCGGCAGCACTGACAGCAGCCAACGCTTCCATCTCCACACCGGTCGCCCCCACCACTTCCACGGTGGCGCTAATCCGGATGGCCTCGTCCAGCAACTCGAATTCCACGTCGGCAAAGTGAATTGGCAAAGGGTGACACAGCGGAATGAGATCATCGGTGCGTTTCGCAGCTTGAATTCCCGCAATGCGCGCAACAACCAACGGATCGCCCTTCTGTACCTTCCCGCTGCGGACCCGCTGAATGGCCCGGGCGGGTAGGTGCAGAGTTCCGTTCGCGGTGGCCGAGCGCAACGTATCAGGCTTGGTTCCGACATTGATCAAGGCTCTATCCTCCCAGACTATGCATGGTAATGGGTCTCTCAACCGGGCCCGTGCTGACATAGCCCGCCGGTTTCGTGGCAACGGCGCTGCGTATCAGGTCAAGCAACGTGGTGTCGTCCAGGTTTTGTCGCAAAGCCGGCTTCAGGTCGAAACCCATCGCGGAAAAAAGGCAGGTATACAGTTTGCCGTCCGCTGTCAGGCGAATTCGGTCACATTGATTGCAGAAAGGACGCGTCACGGTGGGAATGACCCCAAACCTCTGCCCTGACGCGAGGCGGTAGTAGCTTGCAGGACCATCAGCACCCAAAGATTCAACCGGACCCAGTTCGTCTGCAACACGCCGGAGGATGCGGGCTTCAGAAAAAACGACGGTCTCCCTCCACCAGCCCCCGCCGTCCAGCGGCATGAACTCGATGAAGCGCAGCGTGACGTCATGATCGGCAGCCCAGCGGATCAATGGCACAATGTCTTGATCATTGCGCTGATCGATGATCACAGCATTGATTTTCACCGGCAAACCGGTTGCACGCGCCTGCAGAATGGCATCTAGCACCGCCGGCAGCCGGTTGCGTGTCCGCGTAAGCCGATCAAAACGATCGGGGTTCAGCGAATCAAGGCTGATATTGATGTCATCCAGGCCTGCATCAATCAGCCCTGGCAAACGCGGAACCAGCAACTGGGCGTTGGTCGTGAGCGATATGCGTAGCGACGCGGTGTGTGGGTCTCGCCGCAGCTGTTCGATCAGCGAACAAAGATCCGGGTCCAGCAGCGGCTCCCCCCCGGTCAGGCGTACGGCACGCAAACCTGCATGCTCGCTCAGCAATCGGATAAGCCGCAGGCGCTCGTCAAGGTTCAGGTTGTGACAGGGATCAGCCCATTTGGGATCGGCCGGCATGCAATAGCCACAACGAAAATTGCAGCGATCCGTCAGCGAAACGCGAAGTTTTCGCACGACGCGACCAAATTCATCTATAAAGGGCGTCATTGCGGTTGTGTAAGCTCCGTGTGTGTGTTGGCGCTGAGGACCGTGTGCTTCGGCATCGCGACAGAAAACCACCCACCCAAGCCTTGATACCAGCCGCGCAAGCTACCGTGCGAAGGGGGGGATTGTTGAATCAGCTTTCGGTCCAGCAATGCGCAGGAAAAATGATCATCCCCATCACAACACGCTACTGTGACCGCGCCCTGCTTCGCATCAAGCAGAATCTGACTGATTGGATCGGGCAGGTGAATGGCATCAACGGGAACCAGCAATAAATACTGTTCACCGCACGCGCGCCACAACGCCTGCACTCCTGCGAGCGGGCCTTGATACCCCGGCACCGCATCAGCCACCACGGTAACCCCCAGATCACGGTAGCGGGAAAGATTGCGATTCGCACTGATCAGAACCGTGCCAGCCTGTTTGCTCAGAAGCTTGAGCGCTCGAACCACCAGAGGCACCCCCTGATAGCTCAGCCATCCCTTGTCCACACCGCCCATGCGTGTGCCCGCCCCTCCCGCGAGAATGCCAATCGCCAGGTTTGTACGTACCGGGCAACTCACGCTTCGACAGCCGATACGGATGCGGCCAGGGCGGTCTTTACTCCCCCCTGCAACGACCAGACTTGCTTCCAACCCCGAGCGCGCAGCGTATGCACGGCACGCAAACTCCGCGTGCCACGCTTGCAGATGATGAGATATCGTTTGTCGGGACGAAGGACTGACTCCGGCCGGGCATCCAGGACAAGGGAATCCACCACAACCGCCCTCGCCACTGGCGACTCCAGCCGCTCCGACTCGTCGCGTATATCCAGCCAAGTATATTCGGGCCCCGCCTCACAAAGCTCTACCGCATCGTCTGACACACGACAGTCGCAGTCCTGCTGGCGCCGTGGTGTAAAAGTCGTCCAACGGCCCTCCCCCATTTCCAGGACGCTCCAGCGCCCCACAAGGCCAGAATACATACCGGCCAACCGCTTCAGGGCTTCATTAGCGGCCAGTGCACCCAAAGCAGTAGCACTGGGACCAAGAATGCCACTGACTGTGCAATCCGTACTGGAGCCACCCGTCAGACAATTCCAGCACACGCCGTCCGCCGATGATTCGGGTGATACGTAGATTCCACCATCCTGGCGGTAAATCCCCACGACTATCCAGGGGGTACTGCGCAGCTTGGCAATGGTACTCACGCGCTGCTTGCACACTGCACTGTCGGTACAGTCAATCACCAGATCGGCCGTCTGAATGAGCTTCTGCGCTCCATGATCATCGAGCCAGGCCGCGACTGGCACGATGTCAACATCCGCGTTGCGGACCCGCAAACGATCAGCCGCAGCGTGAACCTTTTTTCGCCCCAGATCATTTTCGCTGTAAAGCGGCTGGCGATGCAGGTTGCTGATGTCCACCGTATCGCCATCCACCATCGAAACGCGCCCCACACCGGCGGTGACTAGGCTGTCGGCTACCGGACACCCCAGAGCCCCCATACCGACGACGAGAACATGAGAATCCCGCAAGCGTCGCTGCCCATTCTCCGCAATGCCTGGAAACGCCATCTGCCGAACGTAGCGTTCGTTAGCGCCCCCCGTACCCCGATGCGAATGGCAACCGACACAGCCAACCCATTCCGAGTGACCATCGGCATAGGCTTCGTGCTTCCAGATCGGCACATGCAACTTGATCTGGTCGATGATGTACTCGCACGCCGCAAACGCTGCCGCTCGATGCGCGGCTGAAATACCCACCCATACCGCGCAATCACCAATCCCAAGATCACCGAGCCGATGCACGCACTCCACCGCATCGACATCAAAACGCTCATTGGCCTGTCGACAGATAGCCGCTCCTTCGCTGAGAGCCATCTCCTGGTAGCTGTGATAGCTCAACCCGATAACGCCACGGCCCTGATGATGATTACGGACCCACCCTTCAAAGGAAACGAACCCGCCACTGTGAGCGTTCGCCATCGCACGGGCTCTGGCACGGGGGTCAATGACCGCATTCGTCAGATAAAACATATTTCAACCACCCGACATCGGCGGTAGAAACGCGACGCGGTCACCGGCGTTTAATCTGCAGGACCAGTCCGCAAACTGCTCATTCACTGCAACCCGTAATCCGCCCACAGGAATCGAAATCCCGTGCTCAGTACAGACCCTGGCGAACAGCTGTTCTGGAGTCGTGTCCCTGTCCAGCATCACCGTTTGCTGACTTATGCCAGCCTGCTCACGCAGAGAGGCAAAAAACAACACGGTAATTGAAGCCATTAGCGAGCCCCTTGAGTGAATTCACGCTACCCAATACGGTAGCGACACGATTGTCGGTGCTGCACACACTTCAGCGCTTGATGTAAATCAACTGTTCCTTTCCTACAGGCGGCCCGACCCTGTGCTCCACAGCAATATGCATCCAGAGCAGCAGACCCAGCCCGGACAACGCATCCCCCAAACTGGCGAATGACAGGAAAGAAACAGCGCAGCTATTCGCCCCATGCACCAACGCGCGTTCCTGATCCGAAGCCAGCACCGGGGTTGTGGTCCAAGCAGGTATCCGACGATCAACGCCAGCACGAACCCGGCAAACATTGCATGCAAGCAATCAGCTGTAGTTTTCCAGCAGCTCTTCCGCATCCGCAAAGAGAATGTTGTTCTCAAGATGCATATGCTGTTTCAGATCATTGCAGAACTGCTCCAAGCCAACATACAGCGCATGCCAGGTGTTACACGCACCTGTCGGAGCTTGCAGGTTACCGGTCAAAGAAATGATGCGTTCCAGCGCCTGACGATGTTCATCGTGTTCCGCCCTCATGACCAGCAGTGGCGCTCGGCTTTGAATGCCACATGCGCCCGTCAACATGGGGAACAAGACCTGCTCCTCCTTGCACATGTGCTGTTCCAGTTCCCGCCACATATACCCGATGTGCTGTGCCAACCCAGTTGGGCATTCGGGGTGCGCAGCATGGACGGTTTCGACCTTGGCAGCCAGTTGCGCGAGCTCGGGAAGCTGCTGGCGATGGCGATCGTGATAGCGCTCCACAATATGCTCCGTCAACGTCGCCGGTGAGGCCTCGCTCCAGTTACCGTCTGAATCTCCATCGGCTTTAAGCCGGTCCAGCTCGGCAATGACCGCTACGGGATCGATGCCCTGATCTCGAAGAACATCTCCGAGACGCTGCTTGCCACCACAGCAATAGCTCAGATGGTACTTGCGGAACACTTCGGTCGCGCCTGGAATGTTCCGGGCCAACTGGCCCAATGATTGTTCGATACTCGGCATCGTATGTCACTCCTGTGAAGATTGCGTACAAGAATCACTGCAAGGCACATGCCATTATTATCCAACTGTTTATATTGGAATTTTTTACTTTTGGGTTATATTAACCCTTCACGTATTGGGTTTTTTTTACCTTATTTTTGGTTGTTTTCACCCCATGCCTGCGTTCGAACTCCAAGATTTCTCTATCTCGCTACCACCGGCCGAACGGCTACAACGGCTAGTTAGCCAACTAAAACGGCATTTCCGCTGTGGCGCAGTGGCCCTGCTGAGGTTGAACGGAGACAGCTTGCGACCGGTTGCTGCCGACGGGCTGGCGCAAGAGGCATTGGGTCGGAGGTTTGAGCTTGCGCAACACCCGCGACTGGCCACCATTGCCGCCAGCACTCAACCCGTTCGCTTCGACCCGGCAACCCGACTGCCGGACCCCTATGACGGACTTCTGGAAGGACATGAAGGTGAACCACTCGCTGTTCACGACTGCATGGGAGTCTGCCTGTATGTCGAAAACGAGCTTTGGGGCTTGCTCACGCTGGACGCATTGACCGCTGGTACGCTGGATTACCGTGTTTTCAGCCAATTGGGTCGCTACCGGACACTCATCGAAGCCACGGTTCGGCTGGCCGACCTGGAGCAGGAAAGGTTGAGCCGCCGAGTCGCGCCTGCGCCGGTTCTCGTGAACGAAGATCTGACCGAATCAGATGAGATCGTCGGGCAAAGCCGTGCACTGCAAACCGTGTTAAACGAACTCGAAATCGTTGCAGCATCAGACCTGCCCGTGCTGCTGCGCGGTGAAACAGGGGTAGGTAAGGAACTGTTTGCTCGCCGTCTGCATCTGCTGTCCAACCGGCGAGATGAGGTGCTGGTCCATGTGAACTGCGCCGCACTCCCCGAATCTTTGGCCGAAAGCGAATTGTTTGGCCACATCAAAGGCGCATTTTCGGGCGCGACTGGAGGTCGTGCCGGCCGACTCGACGCTGCGGACAAGGGCACGATTTTTCTCGACGAGGTCGGTGAACTGCCACTCTCGGTGCAAGCCAAGCTGCTGCGCACCCTGCAGAATGGCGAAATCCAAAGACTGGGTGCCGACCACCCACGCACCATTGACGTCCGGGTCGTCGCGGCAACCAACAGAGACTTACAGGACCGGGTCCGTCAAGGCCATTTTCGTGCAGACCTGTACCATCGATTGTCGGTCTACCCCATTCTGATCCCACCCTTACGGGAGCGGGGAAACGATGTGTTATTGCTGGCCGGTTGTTTCCTGGAGCTCAACCGGGCGAGGCTCGGCGCTCGAAGCCTGCGCCTGGATCAGAACGCGGAACGGGCCCTGCTTTCCTACCGCTGGCCGGGAAACGTGCGTGAGTTGGAGCACGCGATCAGCCGCGCCGCACTAAGAGCCGCCAACACGATTCAGGACCGCAACCAGATCATAACCATCGATGCCCGCTGGCTGGGCCTTGAAACCGGCGCCAGCACGCTTCTATCGCAGGGATTGGACACGAGTTCGGAAACGACACCTCCCACGCCCACTCTATCGCTGAAACAACAGGTAGAAACGACGCAACGTACGGCGATCCGACAAGCGCTCAAACACTGTCATGGCAATTGGTCAGCCGCCGCACGTGCGCTGGGTGTCAATTCCAGCAACCTCCACAAGCTTGCCAAACGTCTGGGACTGAAGCCATGATGCGATGGCACATAGGCCCACGAGAGCGAATATCGCACGGGCTTCATTCCGCTTACTCATAGCCTCTTCAGCCAATGGTGGATCATCTGCCGGTAGCGTGTGAAGCGTAATCGACGCTTCCCTCGGCAAGCGCTTGATCTAAGTCAAGTAGTGCGGGATCCAACATCAAGTAAGATCATATTGGGGACAACCCACCGGGGTAGATGGATGTTGCGGACCGCGCTCTGACCAATCGTAGTCGGAGTTCCCATACCGCGAACAATCTTCCCCGGCCACGCAAAAAGCAAGGAGATGGTCATGTTGCTGGAATCACCATTGTTCTCCCCCGATACGCGGGGACGCACGCCGCTCTGGATTGTGTTTTGGGTCTACGGCGTCCTGGCCAGCCACCTGCTCTTTGGCACGATGCTCACCCTCTACGCCCGTGTGAGCACTCCCGTGTTCGGCGCGCTCACGGCGGTGTTCGTCTTGTACACGGCGGGGATCATGCGCCTGATCTGGATCAACGCATTTAACGTGCGCAATGAATGGCTCACGCACGTCTCTCGAGCACTAACCGTTGTCTGGGTGTTGAACGCACTGCTGGTGTCGGTTTTTCTTTTTCTTGGGCACGCGGCAGGGCAGGCGCTGCCGCTTTGAACCGTGATGCCGTGGGCAGTGCCCAACCGGCCCAGACGAAGCGCAGTTTTATCCTCACCGAACTGGCCGGCTTATCTCCGGCCTACTTCGGAATGGCAATGGCCACCGGCATTGTTTCGCTGGCCGCATACCTGACCGGCTGGAACCACATCGGGATCGGGCTGTACTGGTTCAATATCGCCATATTTGCTCTGCTGTGGGCACTGCTGTTGTTGAGAGTCGCAGTTCATCCCCGACGCGTACTCAGTGACCTTCTCGACCACTTGCGAGCGCCAGGATTTTTCACAACCGTCGCGGCCAGCTGCGTGCTGGGCGCCCAGGCGTTGATTATTGGCGGAAATCTAGCCGCGGCATCTACGCTCTGGGCTCTCGCGTTGCTGCTATGGCTGCCGCTTACCTTCGGTATTTTCACCGCGCTGATCGTCAAGCGGCGCAAGCCAGCCCTAGACGAAGGCATCAACGGCGGTTGGCTACTGTCCGTCGTCGCAACACAGGCCGTCGCCGTTCTTGGCGCGCTGATAGCCGCACGACTGCCACAGCCACAACGCCTCGAACTCAACTTTTTTGCCCTTTCGATGTGGCTGTGGGGCGGCATGCTCTATATCTGGACGATGTCCCTGATCTTCTACCGCTACACGTTCTTTCAATTCTCGCCGGCCGATCTTTCTCCGCCATACTGGATCAACATGGGTGCAATGGCGATTTCGACTCTGGCTGGTTGCCAACTTATCCTCAATACACCTGATGCGCCTTACCTCGAGTCTCTTTTACCCTTTCTCAAGGGATTTACGATCTTCTACTGGGCCACCGCAACCTGGTGGATTCCGATGCTCGTGGTCCTGGCCGTTTGGCGCCACGGCATCATGCATTTTCCCCTGATATACGACCCGTTGTACTGGGGAGCCGTGTTCCCTCTAGGCATGTACTCCACCGCCACGCATCACCTACGTGAAGCCATGGACTTGCCGTTCCTAAGCAATCTCCCAACCCTATTCTTCGCGATTGCGCTGTTAGCCTGGAGCGCTACGTTCCTCGGCTGTGCCGCCGATAGCCTGCACCGGCTCCGTAGGCTGTTCAATCTACCGCACGGCACACGCGCATAAGCTTCGCTGTAGCTGGCGCTCCATTATCTGAGCCATGTGTCTATTGCTGGGTTCAATGAAGTCAGCAAAGTCGCGTTGAAAACCCGAATGCCGTTTAGAAATTCCCCGCGTTCGAATTGCGCCTACACAGTCATCGACCAAGCATCGGCATCGACTTTGTGAGAGAAGGTGCGGGTCTCGGTGGGTACGCCACTTCGGCGTAACTGGGCTTTCCACCGGCTTTCCCGTCAACGAATCATTGTCTTATTGACAAGACTCATCTGCGAAACAGCTGTGGCCATGACGTCCCCCCGTCATCAGTAGCACTTGGCATTTGAGTCCGAGGATAAGTTAGCCGATTTCTCGGCGAGCTTTCTTGCAAACTGGGAGGGCGTCAGCCCGCCCAGAGATTTCTTGGGTCTTTCGCGGTTGTATTCCACGCGCCAGGCTTCAATGATCCGTTTGGCATGCTCGAGGCTGACAAACCAGTTCTCGTTCAGGCATTCATCCCGGAAACGACCGTTGAACGATTCAATGTACGCGTTCTGCTGGGGCTTCCCGGGTTGGATTTGCTTGAGATCCACGCCCCGATGATGTGCCCAATCCAGCATGGCTCGACCGATGAATTCCTTTCCATAGTACAACTGGAAACGAGTTGGCGGTCATCGTCGTAAGAGTCATCCTGAGGGTTCTCACACACCTGAAGAGATCTCAGGCGATGACCACCAAACCTGATCCTAACGCTACTGGGACCCACGTTGCGATTGATATTGCCAAGCGTTCACACGCGGTTCTTGTGGAGTTTCCTGATGGACGCAAGCAACGATATCGAATGGCGAGTACGGCTGAAGACTATGACCGCTTGGTAGCACTTCTTCACACAGCTCCGCATCCCGTCTCCATCGCCATGGAACCAACCGGTGATTACCATCGGACGCTTGGATACCGCCTTCTCCGGGAGGGGTTCCACGTTTGCCTCGTGTCGTCTATTGCTGGAGCGCGGTACCGAGAAGCCATGTTCAACTCTTGGGATAAAAACGACCCGAAGGACGCAGCAGTGATACTCGCGCTGCTGAAGCAAGGGATCACCCATACTTACGTCGATCCACTGCTTGCCGGCCACCACGGCCTTCAAGAGCTGTCGAAGACTTACTATCAAATCAGCTTGGCAAGGACACGGCTGCAGCACAGCTTATTGACCCATTATCTGCCGCTGTATTTCCCCGAGATCGAGCGGCATTTCCATACTTCGCATGCCCAGTGGTTCGCGCGGTTCCTGCAGCGTTTTCCGACCGCCGCGATGATTCGGCGAATGCCATTTGCCCAATTCAAGGAAGAAGCCTGGGATTTGGTTGGACGGAAGGTGAACAAGACAACCTGGGTCGCCGAGCTGTATGAGACTGCGCGTCATAGCATCGGCTTGGATGTCGCCGATGATGCGATTGAAATCAGCAGCTTTCGCCTGCAAATCCAGCGCTATCAAGATCTCATACGACAGCGTGACGAACTCGCCGACACAGCCCATCAAATCCTCTGTGGACAAGCCGACTATGAATGCTTGCGATCCATCCCTGGTGTCGACCCCGTGATCGCTCTGACGGTCTTGGCGGAAGGCGGGGATCTCCGACGATTTGGTCATCACCGTCAATTCTTGAAGTATTGCGGCCTAGACCTTGCGAAGAGTCAGTCGGGGCAAACTCGTGGCCAGGAAAAGCTCTCCAAGCGCGGCAACGCCCGCCTACGGTTTGCCTTTTGGTTTGCCGCGACCATCGCCATCCGCATGCGGGAAAACTCTTTCAGGGACAAGTACGAACGCTATCTCAAAACGGAGCCAGGAAACGCTGACCGCAAGCGGAAAGCCCTCACAGCTGTCGCTGCGAAGATGGCCCGCGTTGCGTACAGCCTGGTCAAAAACAAAACACCCTATCGTTGCTATCACGAAACCGCTTTACCCAGTGGATCGATCCCTATCAGCAGGGCCGTTGGGGCCAATTAGGACCTCGTAGATAATGCTCGGACCTTCCACTGGGCCCTTACGCTGTTTTAAGCAAAGTTGAGGCCGCTTTCCCGGACCTCGTGTCACTATGGTCAGATCGAAGGCCCTTCGACGTGGAAGACCACTGCTTTGTTCGGTTCGCGATATGCAAATGTCGGACGAATAGGGGCTTACGCAGCCCTCGGAGACTCGTGCGTCCACCGAAAACTTGACTCCAGTGTTAGCACGTTGTCAGATCGAATGATCGCGGGCAGCGGACGATGCAATGCGACGGCATCAAGCGCACAAGCAACCTGAGCCCCTCCGGTGGCATGGGCAGGCACTGACTCCCTGACCAACATACCTAGCTGACACCAAGTCTCTGTGTGACACACTGGCTCCGATTCATCAGTGACCGCTTTGAGGGAACCAAGCATTACTCAAGAGACACCGCCGAATTTCGGCTTTGGGTCGATTCTGTTGAAAAACTCTCACAAAATCAGTCGGTTGATTGACGGTTGATGTATAAATAACCCATTGAATCTGAAGGGTTTATCGGAATGATGGGTTGCCAGAATCGAGATCAGGGCCAGCTGTTCTATGCCTTTGATCTC
>JBFIER010000015.1:0-104527 GCA_041603255.1 Oceanococcaceae bacterium
AATGATGGAATTTCCACCCAGAAGCACCGAAAACCGGAAGTGATGCCACCGCAAAGGGCATCAAGGAAAACTTTGGCCGGCTGAAATTCCATTCCGCCGAAGCCTCGCGCCGATTGGCCGCGAGTTTTTCAACAGCATCGGTCGAACGCTGCCTTTTGCGATCTTGCTCGAATTTCTCTACGTACAGAAAAAACGCTAATGTCCCTTGAGGAAACCGAACAACAAGGTCAAGCTGATGCCGTATTCTTGCCACAGTGCGCCGATGCATCCGCCTCAATTGCACCGCCGGCCGCTTTGGCTGATTTCGACTGTTCGGCCCGGATCAAACCCACCAGAAATCTTGAGCACGCGACCCTGCGCTTACATGTTCACTTAGCTGATTGTTGTGAGGCCGACCATTCACCCAATCCACGCGCAAGCGCGTCACGCGACGAAAGATATTCACGCATCTTCATCAGCTCATCTTTATCTTTGCCCTTGCAGAGATCAATGAACATTTGAAGCCGCACCAGAGCACCAAGATTCGACTTCCGGTTCTTCACCATTGAAATTGCGCTTGCGGAGATGCCCAGTCGATTCGCTATTTTTTGGTCAGTCGCAAACTGCATCGCCTCCTTATAAATTGCCAAAAATTCCGCGTCATCCGTAACAGAAACCTGGACGGATGCATTCGCAAATCGATCAACTGCCTCGCCCACACGCTTCGGCAGTAGCACCGCCATAAAATCGCGCGATTTTCGGTAGATTGTCCGATCCAGAAGATTAATTTGACCCTTGACGCCCAACCGCCGCCGACCTGTCATCACTTCTGACAATAACTTTCTGTCGACGCATAAGAGCTTGGCCAGAGCGGTATCACTCTTCAACCCCAGCCTCTCTTTGAGGGCGACCAACATTTGAATTTCACGATGCGCGCTGGTTGACATTCTTTCTCCGCAGTGGCATGAACATGTTTCGTACATTGGTTATGTACGACTTTTGGCTGCGTGCTGAGCGCGAATGGTCTTTGAACAGAATCTAGAGGTCAAATCAATGACTACCGAAAATACAATTGAACCTGGATCGGCAAAATTTGGCCCGGGCGACATGGTTGAGGCCGGCGCCTACCTGATTTGCGTAGGCACGGCCGAAGACGATGTCCGGGGCGGCAAGGTGCTCACAGAATCCGTTAAGAAGGCAATGGGCCAGAAAAACTGGGAAAACATCGAAGCACACTTGGCGAAAGTGAAATTTTCACTCAAACCCGAGCTGTTCCTCTCTGACGAGCTCCAGGCTGTAGTTCTCACCGTGCTGCCTATGGATGATGTAGATCTTGAAACCAACTTGGAACGATTTGCTCAGGTAGAAGGTTATTTGGACGGCAAACTGGGCAATCGTTGGCAACTCAAGTTGAATCTTGACTATGGCTTTGACACTGGCAGCGACGAAGACCCAACAACGAGCAACAGCAAACGCAGTACTCGCAAGAGATTTTCAGCCCAGAAAGGTCACTCGAGCCTTGTTGTCGAGCCGCTTCGATTCACGCTGCGCTCTGGAGTTGTTCATGTCGCGAACGCTGATAACGAAGAGCTTAGCCTAAAGTTTCCGCAAGAACTCAAACGTGAATTTTTCCTCGCGTGCGCGGACTCCGCAAGCGGCTTCATCGAATTGCAGATCTATTTGGAAACTGCTGGCTCCGATGCCGTCATAACCGGAGCCAAGCCTGTCATTGGCAACGATGGCGGATTCTTTGAGTAGTCTGTTCATTCCGAGATTTGAACAAAGGTCGATTTCTGCACTTGGCCAGCACGGACTGCGTCGCATCGAGAAGGCCTTTGCGCAATCGGAAACCATCCGCGCCAGCCTCGAACGGCAGAAGGATCTATTTTTACTAAACCGCCGCCTTGAGTGACGCAGTCAGAACCACCAGCTGTAGAAGCGTTCTCGCCGACTTGCCTGTTTTTTTGTTCCGGAAACCGATCCGCCAGCGGGTGATATCTTCGGCGACATACTCGAACTGCACGTTTGGGACCGACTGTTTCGACATAACCTGGGCGAAAGACTCGCGCTCCTTGGGATGGGTTAAATCGACGCCGATGCTATGCAGCTTGGGAACGCAGGCGCACACCCCACGCAATGCCATCAAAAACTCCTCCTCGTTGTGTAGCTCTATGTAGGGACGAGGCTTTTCCGGATAGACATTGCGAGAAAACAGGCCGTTGATTTCCCTACCGAAGGCGGTCACCGCATCTTCCGATTTGTTCCCAAGGCCATTGGCAGCGACCACGAGATCCTGTAACCGGTTCCGCACATGTCCGCCAATATTCTTCACTTCCACGCCTTCCGAACCCCGCGAAAAGCCAAGCTCCGTCACGCGTGAAATTTGCTGAAGCAAAGCCTCCTTTACCTTGAGGCCCGCCTCATCCGTATAACCGGCATCACGTACCGCGATGTCATGCCCATTTCCATCACAGAGTGAGGACAGATATTGAATCGCATCGACATACCGGGCCACCGACGTTCTGCCTGTAACTGCAGGAACAGCGGGTTCCGGACGAGCAATTGGCGACTCGACCTCGAAAAACTTGTTGAGCGCAGCCGAGAGATTTGTTGATGAGTCATTGTCTGAATCCGTCGAGTTCGGGCTGGAGTTCGATTGCTTTCTCGATGATCGACTCCCGTCAACCGTATCGCTACTAGGCACTGACCGCTTCCTGGGCATCGAGTCTCTGCCGCAAACGTTTTGGCAACGACCGCCCCTGCCAAACTGACTTCAACGTCTTATTGGGTGACGTCACTGCTGGACTAAACAACCCCAGACCCAGATGACCGACGTGGGTGTAGTGACGAGCCGTGGTTCGTATCCGACTGTGGCCCGCCCGAATTGAAATGTCCACGATATCGGAAACAGGTTGTGCTCCTCCACTGGATTTTGACCCAAATGACACTCCGGACCGAGCTTCAAGAATCCGTCGAATATGATGGTTAACATAACTATGGCGACAGGAGTAGCGCCGAGCACAATCTGAACCTGTAGCCACCCGCAGGGATTCGTTGATGACGTCGGCTATGAATTTTGATTCCTGTGCATAGCGCACGTCACTCACCAACAGGGGCACATTCGACTGTGCCGTCGACATTGCAATCTTCTTGGATCGACGGGCAATCGTTCGCAGAACAGCTCGTAGATCAGCCGAAAGTTCAGACAAGCAAACTAGTCGCTGCCGCGTTCGGTTCTTGGTCCGTCTCAGGGCATTCGTCCGAATGACCAGATACTGCACCTGACCGTCTCCGTATATGAGATCGTCGACCGTCAATCCAATGGATTCCTCGGGTCGAAGTCCCGCTTCAAACATCAACATCAGTGACGTGATGGCAGCCTGATACCAGCGTGTTGGCACGGTGCTGGCCTGGCTAGACCAGTCCATCAAAATAGAAATGGACTTTTGATATTCGCGGTCCGTGACGATTTCCGCTTTGGCCGGACTTCGATAGCCATCGACCTGGCTCCAGAGATGGTGGTCGGCGGGTTCGAATCCATAGTCGGAAACCAGCAGAGCATCCAGTCGGCGAAGCGCTTCGATCTTTGAGCGTTGATATGCAGATGACAACATCCGACCGCTCTGCTCATCACCATCACCTAGAATCAATTCATAGGCCTCCTGGGGTGAGCTCACATAGTTACTGGCCATCCATCGCAATGCCGAGGTTGCCACATTCTGGTACTTCGCAATGGTGGAAATAGCCAGACTGCCGCCACCCTTTTTTTTCGCACCACCGGCCGAAATTCTCGATAGATAATCGACCAATATACGCGCCTCGGCACTCATGTCAGAGGAGAAACATATTTTCTGCTTTTGCTTCCTAACCTGGGCTCGAAAACGGCTCATGGACTCAGACGTCTCAGGAGTAGCAGCAGCGATCAGCCCCGAAATCTGGTTAACGACACCTTCCCAGGGCATGGCCCCAAGTTTCTTCTTGGTTCTGACCTTGGGCGCGTCGGATTCCTCCAAGCCCTCTGGCCACCCTTCCCCGGTACCGAATTGATTGTTTCGCCAATCTTCCGTTCGCTCTCGTGACAACGGAGACTGGAATTCCGGAGTTAACTGAGCTGAGAGACATAAACCTGGATATTCGATCCGGGCACATTGGCTGACCAGGGAAATAATCCTGGAAATGGGAAAACGAAAATCGATGCCGTTTAATCCGAACGCGGCCATCACCTTGGCCAGCTCTGCAGTTAGATCTTTGGCTGTGTGCCTTTCCTGTGAGTTTCGCGCCAGCTGAATGGCGAGGGTGGGAGAAAGCCATTCCACTGCCGGCTGCCCATCCGCACCCATCCGGACTTCCAGCACATTCTTAGGCACGGAAAGCAGCCGGGCCTCTTGGGTTGCATCGAGCACGCTCAAAAAGTGTTGCTTGTCCTTAAAAGGACGACCCAGCAAAAGGTCCAGGGCCATTGAGGTGGAATCTGACAATCTGGGTTCTTTACCTAAATCCACGCGACGTTTGTACTCGCGCAACCGCGTCACAACACCCCAGGCATCCATGTGTTCGGGCAAGAGGTATTTGTCTTCGACGGCCGGGGCAAGAATGACATCAGACTGCTCTTCCTGAAGTTCAGTAAGGATGGTCTTGAAAGTATCGGAGTGCGAACGGCTGCCGACCGAAACTCGAAAAGATTTTTGCAAGACCGCAATCTCTGCCAAACATTCAACTTCCAGTGTCGACCAATCAGGATTTTCAGCCGCACCAATCTCTTCGAGCTTGAGTGCAGTAAACTCTCGGCAGGCCTGTTGGAATTCTTGCTGCAGCGATTGCTCTGTATCCTGATTCCCAGCCTTACCGCGGCGAGTAGCAAGTCGAACGCGGCTGGAAAGGTCGCATGATGGGTGGCTATCGATGGGACATTTTAGATTTTTGTCGATAACGGTGACCTGCCATCCCAGTCGCCTCATGATTTCGTCGACAACGGGTTCGACCCGCTTCATGAAAGAATACGGACAATCCATTGCCGCTTCTGAGAATCGGTGATCGGCATAACCGGAATGCCCAATCTGGGTAAACAGGTCGCGAGACGCTCCACCGGCATCAATCCAGTAGGAAGCCACAATATGGCGGAAAAGATTGACGGGTATTTCGGGATCTGGAAGACCTAACTTCAACCAACGTTGGGATGCTGGTGAGGCGCCTGTTTCTGGGTCGAAAGCCAGAAAAACACCAGCTGAACCCGCAAGAGCCTTGCGAATTTCATCCTTGATCGCTTGGGCGAATGGCGTCTTGTGTCGGGAATCCAGGAACTGCTGGTACTTGGTCAATAGGACACGGACTTGGTCACTCGCCCCGTTTGTCCCGAGCGAACTAATTCGATACCCCATATGAGCAGAGTCAGCGCCTTTGTCTCCTACCAGCATCGAATGCGCATCGTTATGAAGCGCAAAATCGAAAACGTTGATTTCACCGACACAATCTACGTTTCGATAACCCACTGGCATACCAGCCATGAATGCAGTTTTTCTGGCCAGTGCATTGAGGTAGCTGAGCCAGCTTGAAAGCGATCGTGGCCCCTTTCCTTTTCCACCACAGTCGTGCCGCTTAACCTCACCTTCCAAGTGTTTCACGATCTCTACTGCTGTTTCAAGATTGGCACCCAATCGCGATCCAACCCAGCGTTCATCTTCATCAGCTCTAGACTCATTCCACTGCCCTTCTTCAAACAGTTTGCTGAGCGCTTTTTGATACTGCTTTGTCAGAACCGAATTCTTGGTGGCGTAGTAGAAAAGCGGCCATGCGCTTAAACCGAAATTCGATCCACAGATCAACTGAACTTGCCGTAAGTCTTGGGTACTCTCATAGATCAGCGTGGGCACGGTTTCGGCAACCCGGTCGGCAATAATTCTTGGATTTCTGCGTCTCAGCTTGATGAACAAGGCGGCCACAGATTTCTGCAGTGATTTTTCGCTACCCGGAAATATCCGCTGGTCGTTGCCGAACGAACTAATTTGATTGAGTGCTTGGATAACTGAACGAGGCAACGTCAGATGGACGAATCCCGATGTCCGGATTGGACCTTGCCACTTGCTGAACCGGGAGTAGTTGGGAACAGCTTGGACAAATTCGCCGGTAGCAGAAATTGAGGCTCGCCTACCCCCTTTTATGCTCCAACGAGATCGTTGGATGGTTCGGTAAGACCAGGCCGTGACTATCTGCAACAGCACCACAACGGCAGCCATGCGATCTTCCTTAACAGCGTCCCGGTCGTCGGCAATCAGCAGGAGCTGCTCGATGAGATCTTTCGATTCCGGAACCGTGAGACATCTTCCGTCTCGTACATCGAAGGGGCGGGAGATTCTCAAGTAAAAAGACTTCGCCTGAAGCACTTCCTGGAAATAACGAGACAGATCGGGGCGCCTGCGATCGACGACAAGAATTCGGCTACGGGGTAGTTCATCCGGGGCCAGCCCGTCATTGATCCAGCGCTCCATCTCCTCCTCGTTTTCATAATCGAGCTGATGCTTGGTGCCGAGAAGCTCCAGGGCATCGGGATCCCAATCGCAAATTCCCTCCAGGTAACCGGGCGACTTGTACACTTTCTCGCCGGACGCTATCTCTACTGTTGACCGCGCTTCGCCACCATAGAAGCGATTCGCTTCGTTTAAGGCGCTATACAGAACTGACAATTGCTCTTGCTGTGTGGAAGTGCAGCTCCATTCTTCCCATGAGGCCAACTCATGGCGAAATCTCTCAAGGGAATCGCGATTGACTCTGCTGCCGCAGTCGCTAGCAGCATCAACCAGTCTTGGGAGATACTCCGTATTAACTAATACCTGCTGCAACAGCCGACGCAGTGGATCAAGATCACCAATGGGAATTCCTTCCCTGATCCTCCCGACTGAACCGACAATCCCAACCGCACGAATGAAACTGACAGCCGAGCTGCTCAGGTCATCGTGTCTTAACTCGAATAACCGGTACAAAGCATAGCCAGAGCCCAACTTGTACAGAGACGCACCAGCTTCACCAGATTTTGTCAGCAGTCCCTGTGTTTCGTCTCGGAACTCTTTGGCGAAGAACTTCAGCAGCGGCTTGATGATATCCGCTGGATCTTGATCGATGATCGAGTCAAGATGGTTCGCCACGCGAGAAACTAGGAAGCCGGCAGGGTATGTACCCCTAGTACCATCCTGCTTGGGAAAACCAAGCTTCTGGCGGAAGCTTTTTACTATTGCATCGAAATCGAGCACCGAAGGTCATACATCTCTGACGGACCTATGACCATTATTACGGATTTTTTTCGTTTTTAACAGGTACAAACTGGGTTGAGAGCCAATGCCTCCCGGCCAGATCATCTTCGACATAGAGCCTGTAAAACCCTTGTATTCTGGCTTACTAGGCCTTAATCGACATCGATCGCTCAGTGAGCAGCAGAGTATTTCTGTTACATTTATGTAACTAAATACGGTTTATGAGCCCGACGGCCTGCTGGGGAGCTTCACCGCGAACTGGGACGTCACGGAGTCTGCTGCCGGCCTCGCCTCCACCATCCGCATTGCCAACTACCGTGACGAGGTCGAGAGTGGAAACTGTCGTGACGCTGCCTGCGCTCGTGACACACTGGATGACCTGGCCTGGCTGGTTGCCCACGGCGTGACTGACACGCCGGATGCCCAAAGCAACTTCGACGCCTACATCGAGGGACTTTCCCTGAACGCGGCCGACCGTGATGATTTACGTCGCGCGTTTGAGAACCGGCTCACCGCGTTTACACCAGCGCCGCACGACCCTGCCGAGGACGCGCCAACACCCCCCGCTCCGCAGCCGGTCGCCCCGACCCCGCCCGCGCAGCCTTACAGCGTGGTCGCATGGGCGCGCGGGCTGCTGCAGGACCTGGGCCTGAGCCTGGGCTGGGCTGCGTTGTATTTCAGCGCCTTTACCGCCCGCTGGCAGGGGCAGACACCGGGCAAGCGCCTGCTGCGAATCCGTGTGCAGCTACTCGGTGGCGGCCGGATCGGCTGGTGGGATGCTTTCAGTCGCTATGGGGGCTATGGCGCCGGCTTTGCAACCGGCTTGCTCGGGTTTCTGCAGGTGTATTGGGACCCGAACCGACAGGCCATCCAGGACAAGATCGCCGGAACCGTCGTGATCTTCCTCCCCAAGGCCGCCGCTGCCCTGCCGGCTGCGAGCGGACCCACGGGCTAGTCCGTCGCGACGACAACCTTGCAACCGGCAAAGGCGTCGGTGATCCGCACCTGGCAGCCCAGCCGCTCGTTGTTGTTGCCCGAACTCCCGAAATCCAGAATATCGCGCTCATCCGGCTGGATCGCCGGAACCGTGGCCAGCACCGCATCCTCCAGGCGCACCCGACAGGTTCCGCAGGCGCAGCAACCGCCGCAATCCGCGTCGATGCCCGCAACACCATTGGCCGTAGCGACCTCCATGAGTGTTTCGCCCGGCTGCGCCGTGACCTCGGTGACTCCACCTTGTTTATCAACATAAAGAAAGTTCACGGCATCCATGAAGTGTGCGGTCTCCTTCAACCTGACAAAAACGCGCCCCTGACGCCGACCCCAGGGGCCGGCGCTCGAGCGTTAAAGAAACGGGATCGAATTCCCTGGTCGCCGCGCCAGCCGCTCAAGCGGCCTGGGCGACCTTCAGCATCTCCGCCATTTTCTGGCGATCAATTTCCAGCACATCGCCACCGGCGTTTTCATACCGCCGCCAGGCGATCTGGATCGGGTTCTGCGCAGAGGTCACCAGGCGGTGCTTCTTCGGGTGGTAATCCTTGCGAAATACCGGCAGCGCGCTGTACAGCAGCCGACTCAGCATGTAGCCGCAGAATCCGACAGATTTCAGCGCCCGCCATGGAGTCCGGAAATAGCCCTCAACCCGGCTCATGTGCAGATAACATTTGATGGTTTCCATCGCGATATGCGACAGAGCCGCCAGGATCATCCATTTGCGGTACCACTCGTCTTCACCGTAGAGGTGTTGATACACATCAAACGCCACCGCGCCGTGTTCCACCTCTTCCACCTGGTGCCATATCCACAGGGCTTTCATCACCGGGTCGCCGCGCCCCATCCATTTCTCGTAGTTATCAAGAATGATGATCCCGGACAAAAAGGTGAAAGTCTCGTATCCGGCCGTAAACCCGACCAGGCGCTTCATGTCGTCACTGCGGCTGTGCTTGCTGAAATATTCGCCAGCCTGCTTGTCGTAGTCGGCAATTTTGGGATATCGCTTGCTCAGCCAGCGATTGAAGTTCACGAAATTTTTCGCGTGGTGCGCTTCCTGCCCGATGATCGCGCCCATGTCGCGTTTGAGGGTTTCATCACTCACCTGCTTCTTCGCCGCCGACAGCGTCTTCACCAGATAGCGCTCGAAATACGGCACGTGTACGCCCAGCGCGTTGATGAACATGGAGAATTCCGGCTTCGACCGGCTCCACAACGGGTCATTGAACTGGATATTGTCGAACCCGAACTCCAGTGCGCGCACCGGAAAATCTTCCATCGGGTGCTCGGAGATCGATTCCTTGGGTGATCTTTTCATGGCGTGAGTCCCCTTGTGCCCAACGGGCACTGGCCGTGAATGAACGAAGCGAGCCGGTCGCTCGCGCGAGGGGCGGCCACCTCAGCCACCCATCATCCGAATCAGGCGCTGTGCCAAACCGCCATAGGGCGGATACAGCAATTTGAGCCCGGTGAAGCCACCGAAACCGCGCTGGCGGAACACCGGCTTGTAGTGCGAAAAGGTGCGAAAGCCCTCTTGCCCGTGATAACTCCCCATGCCACTCGCGCCCACACCACCGAAGGGCTGCGAGACCTGCAGGTACTGGAGCATCACGTCGTTGACGGTGACGCCACCGGCATGGGTCTGCTTGAGCACAGCGTCGCGCGCACGCTCGGAATTCCCGAAGTAGTACAAGGCCAGCGGGCGCTCGGAACGATTGATGATGTCGATGGCCTGCTTCTCGCTGTCCACCTCGATTACCGCCAGCACCGGACCGAAGATTTCCTCGCGCATAATCCGCGTGTCCAGGCTCGGATTCACGACCAGGGTCACCGGCAGCTTGCGCTGCTCACGTAAGAAGTCGCTGTCGTCTTCGAGGCCTACCACCATTGCGCCGCCGGCTTGCGCAGCGTCCAGCAGGCCGCGCAGACGGTCATAGTTGCGCTGATCGATGATCGATGTGAAATCCTCTGACGCAGCACCCTGCGGCAGCATTTTGCTGTACTTGCGCGCGAACTGCAGCACGAATTCCTCGGCCGTGCCTTTGGGGATCAACAGATAATCGGGCGCCACACAGGTTTGCCCGGCGTTGAACACCTTGCCCCACAGCACCCGTTCGGCCGCTTCGGCGATTTCATAGTCCTTGCTCACAATCACCGGGCTCTTGCCACCCAGTTCGAGCGTGACCGGTGTCAGGTTGTTCGCCGCCGCCAGCATCACCTTGCGCCCCACCTGCGTCGAGCCGGTGAACAGCAGGTGATCAAAGGGCAGGCTGGAAAACACACCCGAGGCGCGGGCATCACCATTGAACACGGCAACCTCGTCCTCGGAAAACTCCTGCGCGAGGATCTCCCGCAGGGCGTCGGTCGCCGCAGGCGTGTATTCCGACATCTTGATCATGGCCCGATTTCCCGCAGCCAGCGCCGCAACCAACGGCGCCAGCGCCAGGTTGATGGGGTAATTCCACGGCGACATGATGCCGACCACGCCCAGCGGTTGGGCCTGGATCTGGTTGTGACCCGGCAGAAACCAGATCGAGGTTCGCCGGGAAGTCGGCCGCATCCACCCTGCCAGATGCTTGGCCGCGTACTCGATGTGCCCTACCGTCGAGGCCACTTCCGCAATCAAGGTCTCGTGCCGACTGCGGTGACCGAAATCGCTGGCCAGCGCGGCGATGATGCGCTCGCGATTGGCATGTATGACCCGCTTCAGCGCCTGCAGCTTGTCCTGCCGCGCTTTGTAACCGGGATACCGGCAGGCCTCGAACGCAGCACGTTGCCGGCGCAGCACATCGGCAAAACCATACTCGTCCTGCGAGGCCACCACTTTCAATACGGCGCTTGATTCACTCATGTCTGTACTCCTGGGTTGCACTGGCAAGCGCCTAGGCGTCGATGGATTCGGCGCGCAGGACGAAGATCAACGCCATGATCAAGGTGATCGCCCCCAGCAATGCGGGTGCAAATGCAAATACGCTCGCCCAGCTGGCCTCACCCAGACGGTTTGCGTCCAATGTCAGGCCGTGGTTGGGAGCGAACATTCCGAAGAGGTAGAAACAGAAGTTGCCCCAGACCGCCAGAGCGGTTCCCAGGAATACCCAACGAGCCTTACCTTCAGTGAGATAGACAGTGCGCATGGCGCAGGCGATGGCAATCGCCATGATGCCGTTGAGCAAAGTGCCCAAGTGCACCACGCGCCAGCCCGCCTCGGTGCCGGGCAGCTTGAAGTCAATGAATACAGGAAGGGGGCTCAGCGAGGCGCCGCCCAGCATCGAAAAAATAAGAAGAAATCCCGCAATCAACCCCACCAGCATGGCAAGCACGCCGTGCTGGATGAGTTTGTGGGAATAGTGATGCTGCATGCCTGTCTCCAAAAAAGTGCCAGCCGGGAACGGCGCGCACACTGCACGCAAGACAATCCCGAGCGTTGTCTGAGTCGCATGCTAGAAAACCGAGCGCAAGCGGGAACCAACCAAAAGTACGGTCTCTCTCTACTCACAACGACGGATACTGGAAGCGCCAGATCGGTACACCCACTTATACGGTTGGGTTTTGAGGCATGGCACACTGCCGCGTAGATCCCGAGACAATCTAGGGCGTCAGTTGCGGTGTCCACCGCTGCCGGAGACGCACCGCCGAGGTCATGAAGGAAAAGATAATGCCGGCCATGGCAACCACAATCGAAACCAAGTTGCGCCCGCCGCAAACCGCGACTGCGGTTCTTGAGCGCCCGGAACTGATGCAGCGCCTGGTGGGCGCTGCGTGCAAAGGCAGCACGATCACGATCGTGGCACCTGCGGGTTCCGGCAAATCCACCCTGGCTACGCAGCTGTTCAAGTCACTTGAGGACGCCGACTACCACTGCCATTGGATCAGCCTGGACGCGACCAACGACGACCCGGCAAATTTTGCCCAATACCTCACCGAGGCGCTGGCCTCGATCGACCCCCGGTTTGCCGCCAAACAATCCGCTGTACTCAAGGCCAACAACGAGAGCGCACTGCTCGCCTGCTTCAACGCCATCGTCACCTTTCTGTCGCAGCGCACACGCAAACTCGCCATTTTTCTCGACGACTTCCACAACATCACGCAACCGGAGATTCTCGGCTTCCTTTCCCGGATGCTGACCCACATCCCGCCGAACATCTGCCTGGTGATGTCCTCGCGCTCCGACATTCCGATGGACCTGAGCCGCAAGCGCATGGCCGGCGGGCTGCTGGAAGTCACCCCCATCGAGCTGAACTTCAATGCGCCACAGATGCGGCGCTTCCTGCAGCAGATGCATGCCATCGAACTGACCACACAGGATGTCGAAACCCTGCACAACACCACCGAGGGCTGGGTGGCGGGGCTGCAGCTGGCTGCCTTGTCGATCGCCACCCAGCCGCACCGCAGTTCCGAGGTCATCCGCGAGTTTTCCAGCCAGGACCGCAATCTTCAGGATTACCTGTTCCAGTCGGTGCTGAATACCCAACCCCCGGAAGTTCGGGATTTCCTGCTGCAAACGTCCATGCTGTCAAAAATGTCGGCATCGCTGTGTGACGCGGTTGTTGAGTCAAACAACAGCCAGGAAATGCTGCGCCGTATCGAGCAGAAAGGCCTGTTCCTGATTCCGCTGGATCGCAACCGGCAGTGGTTTCGTTATCACCACCTGTTCGCCGAGTTCCTGCAAAACGAGCTGCAACGGACCTCTGCCCACAGCCTGGTTGAGAACTGCCGCAAGGCCGCGAGCTGGAACGTCAACGCGGGTTACCTCACCGAAGCCATCCAGTACTTTCTCGACGGCGGGCTGCACGAGCAGGCCACCGCACTGATTACCGAAAACGCCACCCACGTGGCGCTGGACAACGGCGACCACGCAACCATTCTCGACTGGATGCGACGCCTGCCCCGCGAATACCACGACAACAACCCGCGGCTGCTGCTGAACCACGCCTGGTCGCGCGCCTTTTCGCGGGACCTGCCCGCCACGCAGGCCCTGTGCGCCAAGGCCGTGGAAAAGCTACAGGCCGGTGAAGCGGGCGCAGCGCCGGATCTTCCGGAGGAAGAACGTGAATCACTGCTCTGGTTCGCCCGCGTGGTCGAGGTGCTGGCGAAGGTCAGTGCCGACAACATCCAGACCGGCATCACGCTGTGTGACGACCTGCTCGGCAGACTGCCGCGCTCGGAAGCCGTGCTCAAAGCCTCCATCGCCAACACCAAGGCTTACTGTCATTTCGTCGAGCGCGACCTGGCCGCCACGGCGCGAGACGCCGCCGCCGCGTATCAGTTTGGCCAGCAAGGGAAGTCCGCACATACCACCGTCTGGGGCGACTTCCTGGCCGGAGTGTCCAGCGTCGGGTTGGGGCGCCTTGAAGCCGCAAGCGAGAGCGCGGCCCGCGCCACCAGCAATGCCGTCGGCACCAACGACGACAACAACTACATCGCCGCGCTCGCCGCGCTGCTGGCGGCGGAAATCGCCACCCAGCGCTGTGAATTTGAGAACGCCAACGCCCTGATTGCCAGCGGCAAAGTGCTGTCCTCCATCTATGGCCCGCAGGAAGCCTTGCTGATGGCCCTGCGCAACGAAGCGCGCCATAGCGCCTGGACCGGCTCACTGGGCCTCGCTCGCCGTTCGCTGCAGCAGGGCCAGGATATTGGCCTGACGACCAATCAGGAGCGTCTGTTCCTCGAACTGGCAGCCGAAGAGGTCGCCTTGCAGTTGCTCTTCGACGACCGGGATGCCGCGATGGACACGATCCGCCGCACCAACCTGTTGGCCTTTGACCCCAGCAACGCCAATCCCGAGATCAGTGCCAACATCATCGAGCTGCAACAGCTCACGCACGCCCGCCTGCTGCTCGCAGAAAACCAGGACGAGGAAGCATTGACCATTCTGCAGAAACTGCTGCGCGCCGCGGATGCCAATCGACGGGTGACGTTTTCCCAGCACCTGCGCACCCTGCGTTCGGTCGGTCTATGGAAAACCGGCAAAAAGACGCAATCGATGCGCGAGCTGGACCGCGTGCTCACCCGGGGCTGCACGGAGCGCCACGCCTACCCCACCGTGAGCGTGGGTTGCGGGCTCTCTGAGGTGCTGCAGGAAATTATCGACCGCCGCGGTCACGTCTCGCAGGATGAACCCCACCAGGCCGAAAAACGCCTCTTTGAAACCCAAATCTGCCGCCTGCTGCGCGGCGAAGTGGCGCCGGAAGCCGATCCGCCACCGACGCATGCGGGAACCAGTGCGGCCGAAGACAGCCTGGTGACTCCCGAGACTTATTCGCTGACGCCACGCGAGATCGAAATTCTGCGCCTGATCGGCGCTGGGTTGAACAATCAGGACCTTTCCGACGAACTGCTGATTACACTCTCCACGACCAAGTGGTACCTGCACAAAATCTTCAGCAAGCTGGATGTGCGCAACCGCACGGCCGCTGTGGCCGCGGCACGCCGAGCGAATCTGATCTAGGTAGACGCTCAACCGGCGGCAAAACCGGCCCGATAAGCTACGCATTTTCAGCACCTTGCACCGGGCCGCGCACGACCTGTCGGCGTCTGTGCCGGGACGGGCGCGACTTCTGATCACGACCCTGCCTTGAATTGCACCCTTGTGCACCGCACAATGCGGCCGCGGTTTTTGCACCGCAGCACAATTTGCCGACATTTTTCAGGGGAAGGGATGACGCTCACAACGAGAAGCAGCCGGATTGCTGCCGGGATCTGTGTTTTTTGGCTCACCACGCCGGCTGCGGTCGCGCTGGAATACAGCTGGGGGGATCTATCGTTAGGCATCGTCAATCGGGCCTCTTTGGGGGCCCAATGGCGTATCGAGGATCGCGACCCGGCGTTGATCGGCAAGCTCAATCTCAATCCGGAGCTCTGTGCGGGCGACGATTGCCATTCATTTGGCGATGACCCCGAGCCCAACCAGCGTCTGGTCGATGCCCCCGGCGGCTTTTTTGCCGACAAGCAGGACGATGGCAACCTGAACTATGACAACGGCGACCTGGTGGCGGGTGTTGCCAAGCTGACCACAGATCTTTCGCTGGGTTGGCGCAATTTCCGCTTCAAAGCCCGTGGAATCGCCTTTTTCGATGACATCAACACGGACTTTCAGGAATTCCACCCGAACAACGAAGACACCGTGCAAACCGCTGGCGCGGGCGGTTACCAACCGGCGTATACGCCGCGCGACAGCGGTGTTGAAGACATCAGCGGTAACAGTGTCGAACTCCTGGACCTGGTACTGGCCGGTGAGTTTTTCCTCGGCGACCGCGCACTGTCGGTATCGGTTGGCCAGCAGAAGGTGCGCTGGGGCGAAGCCAACCTGCTGGCGCTGAATTCGATCAACGAGATCAACCCCATCGACGCGCGGCGGCTGCGCATGCCCGGCAACCAGATCAACGAAGTCTTCCGCCCGGTGCCCCTGGCCGTGCTTTCGGGTGACCTCTTCCCCGACTACGGCATTACCGCCGAAGCCTTCTATCAGTTGCAGTGGGAGCCGGTGCAAGCCGACCCCGGCGGAACCTTCTTTGCCGACACCGACCTGCTCTACCGCAAGGGCCCGTACAACATCGGCCTGGTCAACCTGGGCTACTTCCCGGAAGACCCGCTGGTGGACGACGGCAGCGGTCGCCTGCGTGGCTCGCACCGGCTGCAGAACCCGCTGGCGCCCCTGCTGACCGATACCTCCTTCACCGTGACCGTGGATCAGCACAGCCGGGAAGCCCGCGATGACGGCCAGTACGGCGTCCGGGTGAACTGGTTCGCCGACGCGATCAACAACGGGACGGAATTCGGCTTCTACTACATGAATTACCACAGCCGCTTCCCGTATCTGTCGTTCCGCTCCACCGACCGCACGCCGCTGCGTAGCGCCGGTACCGGCTCCGCACTGGACATCCTGCTGTCCTGCGAATCCATCGGCAACGACTGCCTGCCCTTCGACACCGCACAGGTTCTGCTCGACTACCCCGAAGACATTCAAATGTACGGGTTGAGCTTCAACACCAATATCGGCTCCTGGTCGGTGGCCGGGGAATACTCCTTCCGCCCGAACCTGCCGGTACAGGTCCAGGTCACCGACGTCTTCTTCTCGGCATTGCAACCCGCATTTGCCCAGGATGACATCATCATCGGCTCGCAGACGATCGGTGACCTGATTGGCCTCGGTGACCTGGTCGGCACCATCGGCGCCCCCATTGATGCGCTGCTGGGCTCGATCACCAGCGCCCTGACGGACGGTGCGGTGCCGCTACCGTTCATCGTTCCGGGCGCGCGCAGTGCCGTGCCGGATTACCTGGAAACCATCTATCGCGGAAATTCCGATATCGATGCCAACATCGCCGAGCGTGGTGCCAACTACTACATCCCCGGTTTTGAGCGCCTGAAGGTCGGGCAGTTTGCACTGACAGGTGTGCGTATTCTGGGCAGCTCGCACCCCATTTCCAGCCTGGTCGGCACCGAGCAGATCATCACGCTGATCGAAGCCGGGTTCACACACATCGTGGACATGCCTTCGCGGGAACTGGTGCAGTTCGACGTGCCCAGCCCCAACCGCACCCACTACTCACCGGGTGCCGACGGAACCGGTCAAGCGGATGGCGAGCCCGACCCGCGCAGCTACAACCCCACCCGACAAACCGATGCCTTCGTCACCGAGTTCAGCTGGGGCTATCGCATCCTGAGTTTCCTGGAATACAACGACGTCATCTTTGGGCTGAACTTCAAACCCTTCCTGGGCTGGTTCCACGACGTGCAAGGCTATGCCCCCGGACCGATGGCAAACTTCCTCGAGGGCCGCAAGGAATGGCAGATCGGCACCGAAGCCTTCCTCGGCGAACACTGGAGCTTCAAGGCGCAGTACAACGGCCTGGACGGAACACGTCACAACGCGCGCCGGGACCGCGACAACGCCTCCATCGAGGTGCATTTCACGTTCTAGATCACCGCATTCTTCGGCGACATCACGCCGGGCAGGGGTTCGCGCTTCTGCCCGGCTTTTTTTGCCCCACGTTCGGACCCCGTTTATTCAGAGCGCCGCCCACTGCGCGCCCAGTGCTGTCAGTTCGGCATCCAGCATCACCGCAAACGGATGGTCAACACCGAAAGTCTGCTGCACCTTTTGCAGTTGCGCCGCGCGCACATCTGCACCGGCCGTCTCGCTTACCACCGCGTTGAGTGCGACAGCCCTGGCGCGCAGGTACGCCAATTCCGGCAGGTGCGTCTGTGCGAGTTGAGCCGCATCGGTGAAGGCCTGGAGAGCGACTTCACGGTCACCTGCCAGCAGTCCCCATTGCGCAAGCCAGAGTTGCAATTTGACCCGCGGCGCGGTCAGCCCTGCGGGGGCGTTGGCGAATATCGCCAGTGCTGCATCCAGGTCCCGCCGGGCTGCTGGCAATTCGCCGGTATTCATCCAGGCCAGTGCTTTGGCGCCTCGAGCGTAGGCATTGAGAAACACACCAATTCCACCATCGGGTTGAAACGCTGCGAACAGCTGATCGGCGATGGCCAAGGCCTGATCGTTCTCGCCCTGCGCGGCCAGCGCCTGGATTAGCGAGCCCCCCAAGGATGCGGCAACAGGCGTATCCAGGTCACCCATCGAATCGAGAATGCTCCAGCCTTCCAGCAAAGTCGCTTGCGCCGCATCCAGCTGCCCCAGATCCAATTCACTGGTGCCGAGAAATTTCATGGCCAGCACCCCATCGGCCGAGCGCAGCTGCCCTGAGTCCCTGCGGATACTCACCTCCTCACGATAAGCGGCGTGCGCGCGATCCACCTGCCCCATGCGGCCCAGCATTGTGGCCGCATCGCGCTGAAACCCCAGCATGCGGGTAAACAGCCCCTGCCGTTCCGCCACAGCTTTGGCTTGCTCAAACAACGCTGCAGCGGCGGCAAAGTCTCCTTTGCGAATGTATAAGTGCGCCTGGGAATCCAGCAAATCGACCTGGACGGCGGCATCCGCATCACCCAGCAGTTCGCGAGCATCGGCCAGCGTTTGCATGGCCGCATCCACATCGCCGTTTTCGCGCTCCCACCATGCCCGGACCCGCAACGCACGGCAGTAATCCGCCAGCAGGTTTTGCGGAGTAAAACCGGGCAACCCGAAGATACCGTCGAGCTGCGCCCGGGCCTTTTCCATCTGCCCCGCGCGCAGCTCGTACTGCGCCAACCCGATCCGTGCATCGGCTACCAGGCGCGTCGGCAGCGGCGTTTGCGCGTGGATATTCAACACCCGCTGGAAGCTGAGCTGCGCTTCTTTGAACTCCCCGAAATTTCCGAGCACGAAGGCCATGCTGAGCAGCAGCTCGGCGGCGGTTTGCGGGTCGTCCGCGTAGGACGATTCGATGTGCGCCAGGTTGGTACGCAGCACCTCCAGCAACGGCACCTTGCCGCCATCGGCCTGCTCGCCGCTCTGATTCATGATCAGCGAGAACCACTCCGCGAGAGCGTTGGCGCGCAGGGCCCGGCGCTCGGCTTCGTCGCGTTCCTGCATGGCCTGGCGGGCATAGACGGAAATCCCCACCGCCGAGGACACCAGTGCCAAGGTGGTGACCAGAATGGCCACCGAGGCCACGGCGTTCCTGCGTACGAAGCAGCGCACGCGATAGGTCCAGGCGCCCTCCCGAGCGGATACGGGGCGGGCCTGCAAGTAGGCCCGCACGTCATCCAGCAGATCCTCCACGGTGGGATAACGCCGGCCCGGCTCGGCGCGAGTAGCGCGGGCCACGATGGCATCCAGATCGCCGCGAAGCTGGGCCGCGGACACCAGCGCACCGGCATCCACCTGCTGACTGGGCAACATGACCTCACCACTACTGACCCGCGCCACCACATTCGGCAGCGATGCCTGCTCCAGCTTCCACGGTGCATGACCGGTCAGCAGGTAATGCAGCAAGGCACCCAGCGCGTACACGTCGGTTGCTGTGGTGATGGGCTCGTTGGCGAGTTGTTCGGGCGCCGCGTAGGCCGGGGTTGCCATTGCCGCCGTGGTCTGGGCCGCGGTGGTTTGGCCTGCGGTCGCCGTCTGCAGCAACTTGGCAATGCCAAAGTCGAGCAGCTTGGGCTGACTCGCAGCGGTGAGGCGAATATTTTCCGGCTTGATATCCCGGTGCACGATCAGATTGCGGTGGGCGAAGGCCACCGCCTCCGCAACCTGCGTAAACAACGCCAGACGCTGCGCCAACGTCAACCGATTCAGCACCGCGCGATCAGCCAGGCTGTCGCCATCGACAAACTCCATCACCGTGTAGGCGCGCCCATCATCGAGAACACCGCCATCGATGAGCCGCGCCACCCCGGGGTGTTCAAGCCGCGCCAGCATTTGCCGCTCTTCCAGAAATCGCTCGCGATACCTGACCGCATCCACCCGCAAGACTTTGATCGCCACGCGCTGCTGATCGTCGCGCTGCGAACGCCCTGTATAAACCTCCCCCATGCCGCCATGCGCCAGCGGGGCGATGACCACCCAGCTGCCCACCTGCGTTCCCGCCTGTAATGAGAAATCCAGGTCGGCCTTCGGAGCCGCACCGGCATCCAGCGTTTCGAGTTCGCTTTGCGTATCTTTGAGCCAGCGCCGCGCCAACTGCTGCAGGTCGGGCCGGGTTTTGAGTTGTTCGTCCAGCGCCTGCTGCGGGTTCTGCGCATCCAGTGCAGCGTCGATGCTGGCATCCAGCATGGCCCAGTCGGCGTGTGATAATTCGTTCTTCTGCATGCTCCGATTGCCCCTCAATTGACCCCCGGGCCGGGTTTGCAACGTGCCGGATAGATAACATGGAAAGTGTGACCGCCCACGACAAATTGTTCAGCGCCGCTTACAACGAGCTGAAAGCGCTGGCTGGCCAGTTGCGGCGCGGCGAGCAACGTATGCACACCCTGAACACCACCGCGTTGGTGAATGAGGCTTACCTGCGTCTGCGCACCCTGCACGACTGGCAGGATCATCAGCACTACCTGCGCATCGCCGCCCGCGCCATGCGCCAGGTCATGGTCGACCATGCCCGCGCCCGCCTGAGCCAGAAGCGGCAGCACGAAAAAGCCGACGAGGCCGGACTGGAAACCGTGGGCACCGCCGCGAACGACGAATGGCTGATCGATCTGGATCAATCCCTGCAAGACTTGGAAGCCTTCAACCCGCGGCTCGCACGGGTTGTGGAATACCGCTTTTTTGCCGCGTACACCGACGCCGAAATCGCCGAGCTGCTGGGCTTGAACGAACGCACCCTGCGGCGCGATTGGGCCAAGGCCCGCAGCTGGCTGAATCTTCATCTGCAGGTGGAACTACCGGCCTGATCCGCCCCCCGGCGGTCCCGCTTCAGCGACGTCCGCCGGATGCTCCGCTGGGTGTCACGAACTGCGCCCCCACATTGACGCTCCCTGTGACCGTGAGTGTACAAAACGCAGTGCTCTCTGCTGCACAGGCGCCAGACCAACTGGCGAAGCGTTGCGCGCCGATCTCGGAGGCATTCAGCGAAACGCTCTCCGCACTCGCATAGGTGGCGGTGCAGTCGCCGCTTGCGGCCCGACAGTTGAGCTTGCCATCTTCGGAAAACACCAGCCCATCCCCGGCCACGGTCACGCTGACCACGGCGGCAGCGCGTGTGAAGTCTGCCGAGACCTGTTTGTCGGCATTGACGAACAGGAAGCAATCGCTGGCGCTGGGTGCTCCGGCACAGTCGCCGCCCCAAACCACGGGATTGGTGTTGGCACTGGCGGAAAGTTGCGGGTTCTGATCCCCGGTATAACTAAAGGTGCAGGGCGCATCAGCACTGGCGCAAACCTGCCCGGATGCCGCATCGCTAATGGTTCCGCTCCCCGTGATGGCGACCACCACACTGCGCTGCTGCCCCTGAAAGAGGGCACCCACGGTGAGGTTTGCGTTCATCGTCAACGTGCACACATCGTTGGTTGCATAGGCTGCACAGGCGCCACTCCAGCCGGCAAACGGCGCGCTGGTGCCGGTCGGACTCGCCGTCAACGTGACACTGGCCCCGGGCGCATAGTCATGCCGGCAATCCGTCGGCGTGGATGTGTCCGTGCATACGACGAAACCATCAGCGCTGCTGACCGTGCCCTCGCCGGTGACCGACAACTGCAGGGTGTAGGCCTGCGACACGAATTCGGCGTTGACATCCAGATCACGATCCACCGTCAGCGGACAGACCGCATTCGCCGGAGTCCCCTGGCAGGCTCCGCCCCAGAGCAGGTCGGCGCCTGCCGCATCAGGCGTACCCGACAAGTTGAGCACGCTGCCGGTCGCCAGGGTCAGTGTGCAGGGGCTTTGCGCACTGGTACACAGCACGCTGCCCCCGTCGCTGATCTGCCCAGCCCCGCTGAGGGTTAGCCGCAAGGTGCTCTCGGGCGGTGGGCTGAACACAATGCTCACCTGTCGATCCTGATCCAGCGTCAATGCACAGATGCTGGAATCCGGCGTTGCCACACAGTCGCCCCCCCAGGCCCAGGTGCTTCCTGTCCGGTCGCCGTATGCATCCAGATTCACGACGCTACCCGCGGGGAATGTCATCGTGCAGGGGCTGGTGGTGTTGCTGCAGGTCAGACTTTCATCATCGTTGAAAACATAGCCTGTCGAGCCGCTCACGTTGACCGTCAGCGTATGGGAATCCGCGCGGGCGGTGAAATTCGCACCCACCGTCACATTTGCATATCCACTGGTGAGCACACAGGTCGGCTGTAGACCCGAGTTGGCACAAGCACCGGTCCAGCCGGCAAAGTCCGCCCCCGAGTCTGGATAGGCGGTCAACGTGACGCTCTCGCCGTTGGCGAGCTGGGTTTCGCAGGCGCCGCCGCAATCGATTCCACCATCACTGGAACGCACCTTGCCGGGACCCTGCTTGCTGACATTCAGGCTGGCCAGCGGGGCAAAGCGTGCGCCGGCAGTTCGATTCTCCGTCATCGCGAAGGTGCAGATCGCGCCCAGACGTGGGCTGTTAAGTGATTGGCCGGCACACGCACCGGTCCATTCCACTACCTGCCAGCCAGGGTCGGGGAAGATGACCACCTCCACATCGCGGTCCGGGTACACGCTTGCCACGCAATCCACAGCAGGAGAACCCTGGACGCAATCCAGCGCCAACGTACGCCGCGCTCCATCAATGATCTGCTGTGTCGTGAAATCCACCGCCGAGACCAGGCCCTGGCCCTCCACGGTGAGTTGCAGTGTGGGACGCAACTTGAAGATGCCGCCCACATTCACCAGCCCTGTTGTTGGGGTGATGGTGCACGCCGTGTTCGCCGGAATGGCAGCGCAATCCCCGGTCCAGCGCAACATTTCTACGTTCGGTTGCGGCACGCCGGTGAAGGTCACCACCTCAAACGCCGGTACATCGCCACTACAGCTGTCGCTGCCTCCGGTACCACACCCCAGACCCGGCACAGAGGTTGCAATGGCTCCTGGGCCCTGCACATCCAGCTGCAGCAGCGAGAACCGACTGAACGTCGCGATGGCATCGAAAGGCCCGTCGATGCGCAATGAGCAGGACGTGTTGTCGATGAGATCGGCATTGGCTGCGCACCTCCCCGACCAGCCGCGGAAGATCACTTCGTCGTCGTCCGGAATCGCGGTCACGCGAATTACATCACCGTCAAAGCGATTGATCTCGCAGTCGGTCGCGGTCACGCCATCGCCATGACAATCGAGTTTGCTCCCGTCATAGATGACACCGCTGGACACGACCTTGCCCGGCCCGGTGACGAGAGCCCGCATTGGGAACCGCTGATCGAACTCCACGCGAAATTCACGGGGTGTGGCATCCTGGTTTTCTAGGTAACAGCCGACCTCCCGACCCCGGATACCGGTGGTTTCCTGGCAGGTATCGGCAACGTAGGCCCCAAAACGCCATCCTTCGGTGGCATCCGGGTTCAGCTGGAAACGCAGCCCGATCGGCAGGTCGAAGGTGCAGCTCGATCCGCTGGAACTGCCTGCACACTGGTCTAGAGACTGAAATTGGTTCTGGAAGCCACGGTAGCTGTTCAGGAGTTCGACTCCCACCGTGCCCTCGCCCACCACGTTCAGCGTAAGGGGAAAACTGCCGAAGCTCGCCAGACCGCCAATGCTGGACCTGGCCGCCAAAGAGTTACGATCCACCTCGCAGACGGGCGTCAGCCGATCATCCACAAAGCCCCTACAGGAGCTGCCCGCTTTCCAGCCCGCAAACAGCACGCCTTGCGCGGGAAGCGCCGTGAACGTTGCGCTGTCAAATTCGTCGTTGAACAACCTGTACTCGCACTGCGTGGCGCCGGCGCCACAATCGATTGGGAGCACATCCCCATTGCGAAGACGAACTTCACCGGTAATCCGATGCGGCGAATCGGTACCCGCATCCGGATTGGCGTAGTCGAGGATGCCCACATTCACCGGAAATTGTTGTGGGAATGTCACACGCGGTAACACCGGTCGTGTTTTTTCGCGTGGAAGGGTGAAGGTGCAGGTGGTCAAGAAAACCTTTTGACCGGAGTACCCCGTTCTTGGCAATTCGTCGCAACGCGCGCCCGATGCCCCCAACTGCCGCCACTCCACAGCCACCGGGAGATCGTTCTCGAATGCCTGTAACTGAATCTTCTGCCCAGGCTGCCCCCCCAGCGTGGACAACACGCTGCAGGTACCGTCGCGGTACACCCCACAGTCCAGTTGTTCGTTATCGAAACCGGTTGACCGCACACGCAGCCCTTCTCGGTTACGGCCAAAACCTGCCGACACTTCCAAGGTGTAGGTGCGTTTGTCGGCGCAGTCGAAGTAATCCTCGGTTTCCCCGGCGGCAAAGATGCCGGTACCATCAAATTCTGCGACCGGCTCGGCCAGCGCCGTGACCCGAATCCAGACACCGGTAAGGTCTGGCAGATCACCGAACTGCTGCGTCAACCCCACGTTGGAGCGCAAGGTCACCGCCTGGTTGGCGACGATCCACTCGCCCTCATCGGCGAAATCGCCGTCCTTGTTGAAGTCGGCCAGGATGTTCAGATAAGCGGTGATCTGCTGACGAGCCGCGTTCTGGTTGTTGACCCGGACGGTGACGCTGTTGGCGGTGCAGTCGAGAACCCCGTCATCGAACAGGTCTTCACCGGGTGGTGTTTCGACATCGGCGCTGACCCAGTCACCGAGCCAGATCGGGTTGCCCTCACCGATTGCTAGCGGTGCATGGTTGATATCCGGGTACGGCGTACCCTCTTCGGTAACCGCGTCGCCGGCGTCTCCGTCGCCCCGAACACCCTGCTCCTGCGCTTCACGCACGAAGGGGTCCCAGACGTCGCCGATCCAGGAATAGTCCAGATTCCAGAACGAAAAGTGCGCCACAGGGAAGCGGACGAAGACCGGGCCCGAGTAGGTCCGCTGACGAATGGCCGCACTTTGGCTTTCCGGAATTAACGCACCGTCGCCGTCGACCAGATACCCCAGCGGCTGATTGTCGTCGGTTTGCTCGCTCACCCACTGACCCAGCCCTTCATCAAAGCTGTACATCGGCACTTCGATGCGATCCGTGCCGCGCCGCAGATCCATCAAATCCGGCCATTGCAGACCATTCAGCTCCACCGTCGCGGTGGGCGGCGTATCGAAATCGGTGATTTCAGTGCCTTCGGCATCCACGGCGCTGAACCAGAAAAAGCCGCTGGAATTCAGTGCATCGCCTTCGCTGTTACGGAAATCGCCCGGGAAGGTGTTGCGCTCATAGTCCGGATCAAACTGGGCGGCGAAGACGCGGGTCGCGGTTTCCGGAAGACCTTCCAGTTTCACATCTCCGCCCAGGGTTTCGGCCACACCATTCTCGAGCAGGGTCTGCGCGACGACCAGATCAGGAACCACGATGAGCGGCACTTCGACTTCCAGAGTCGTCACCGGCTCCTCGGTCCAGGCCGCACCGGTCACGACCGGCACACCGGGGATCTCCCGCCGCAACTGCACCAGAAAGCGCTGCGCCGGCCCACCCTGCGCGGCATAGCCCACGGTGTATTGACCCTGATCATCGGTTAGGCCACTGGCCACTTGCTGACCGCCGGCGTCGAACAACATGACGGTTGCGTCGGCGAGCGGTGCCCCCGAGGTATCGAGTACCTGCCCCGAAAATTTGATTGTTCCGGAGGGCGCCAGCAGGTCGCCACTGGTGCCGGAAGACTTGCCATCGTCGCGGCAGGCTGGCAGGGCCAGGGATATCAGAAGCAGGAACACGATCGCGCGAACAGATGACATCGAACAGTCCGTTTTTTTTCGGGGCTTGCCTCTCTATGCGGAAAAATCGTACCGCACGGACATGGCCCATAAATCATTTGCCGATGTCCGCAGTTCGCCTCGATTGCGCATTAGGGAGACAGAGCGGTCGTTAGGTACCGCGAACTCACCGGAGTGGACAATGAAACACCAATATCTCGCGGGCGCCGCCCTGGCGTTGGGATGCGCGTTGGCGCATGCCGGCACGGCCACCATCATGAATGCGGGCAGTTCACGCCCCACCCAGCTGGAATACCGTGGCGGCAACCTGTCGCGCATGGCAGCGGATGCGCAGAGCTACCTGCTCAATCGCGATGGAAAGCTGTACATGGTGCAAGGTGCAGCCGGGCAGGAAACCGTCATCGATGCCGGCAGCATGCTCAGCACCTTCGGCGCCAACACGCCGCGCGGCCCGAATCCCAGCAAAGTCATCTCGCTGGCCGACTCCGGCAAGAAGGAAACGGTGGCCGGGATTCGTGGCGAGGTGTGGGCGCTGCGATACATCGATAGTGACGGCAAGCAACACGACACCGATCTGGTGCTGTCGCGCGACCCCCGGGTGCGCGAACTCCGCGACGCGCTGCATGGTTTCACGCTAGCCCTGCTCCGTGGTGACGACGACGGTATTGCCGCAGCAGAACGCATGACCGCAGAGCTCAGGCAACGCGGTCGCGGCATGCTGCGCTTTGGCTCCGAGATGCGCGTGACCGAACTCTCCGATACCCGGGTGGCGGATGCACGCTTCGCGTTACCCGCCAAACCGATGGCGCTGCCGGACTTCTCTACCCTCATGGGGGGTGGCAGCAAACCAGCGGCACCGGATTCGGCCGCCAGCGGGTACCTGGACCAGAAAGCCGAGCGCCAGCAACAGCGCGTGGAGCAGCGCACGGATGAAGAGGTAGATCAGGCCACCGACAAGGCCGTGGACAAACTGCTGAACAAGGCTTTTGACAAACTTTTCGGAGGCTGACCCCCATGAACAAGACCACCATCATCGGACCGGCCCTCGCACTGCTGGTCAGCCTGACGGCCTGCCAATCCTCGGTCGCGAATACCCAGGCCGCATGCTTGCTGGAGCAGGCGCAAAACCCTTGCGCACTGCTGACGCCAGACACCTTGCAGCCGTTTCTTCCCGAAGGCACCACCGCACAGCCCAGCCCCACGGTCTCCGGCAGTTGCAGCTACGCCTGGGAAGGCGGCCGCCAGCAGACAATCAGCGTTGGTGCGATGGAGTTCTCCGCGCCCCTGGAGGATTCCGCAAACCTGACCGGAATTCGCAGTTTCGGCGACACCCCAGAAGCCGCGAAAGCCCGCTTCGCCAACGCCTACCGCTCGCGCACTGAAGCCGAAAAAGCCAAAATGGGGGAAACCGCAGCGGCGGCGGCCAATGCGGAAGCGCAGAAACGCGGTGCCGATAGCTCCCTGTCTGCGACCACCGCCGATATGGCCCGACGCATGTTCAGCAATACCAGCTGGCAGCCGGTGGCCGGCGTGGGCGACGCGGCCGCTTGGGGCGGCATCGGCAAGTTCCGGCAATTGCATGTCCTCAGCGGAACCGTGGAGCTGGTCGTCGCGCTGGATCGCAATGATGACCCCGAGATGAAGCGGGCCGATTCGGTCGCTCTGGCCAACGCGATTCTGGAAGTCTGCAAATAAAAGAAGCCGCCACGGGTAACGACCCCGCGGCGGCTTTTTTTTCGTTCCCGGGGTTATTCGCTCAAGGCGGATCCCGGAATATGCACGGCCCCGGTCATCAGTACCCGCGCACTGCGGCTCATGATGGCTTTGGTCGCCGTCCAGTCGCCGTCAACCTGCTGGGCTTCGGCCCCGACCCGCAGCGTGCCGGAGGGATGTCCAAAGCGCACCGCCTCGCGAGCCCCACCCCCGGCTGCCAGGTTGACCAAGGTTCCCGGAATCGCTGCAGCGGTGCCGATGGCCACGGCGGCGGTACCCATCATTGCGTGGTGCAGCTTGCCCATCGACAGCGCCCGTACCAGCAAGTCGATGTCGTCGGCAGCAATCGCCTTGCCGCTGGAGGCGGTGTAGGCCCGCGGCGGGGCGACAAATGCCACCTTGGGCGTGTGCTGCCGCGCGGCGGCTTCGCTGACATCCGCGATCAGCCCCATCTTGACCGCGCCATGGGCGCGAATGGTTTCGAACATGGCCAAAGCGGCTTCGTCGTTGTTGATCGCGTCCTGCAGTTCAGTTCCGGTGTAATGGAGCGCATCCGCATTGACGAAGATCGTGGGGATTCCGGCATTGATCAGGGTCGCCTGCAAGGTGCCCACCCCCGGCACCTCCAGTTCATCGACCAGGTTGCCGGTGGGGAACATCGCGCCCTCGCCGTCGGCGGGATCCATGAATTCGATCTGCACTTCTGCAGCCGGGAAAGTGACACCATCGAGTTCAAAATCCCCGGTTTCCTGGACCGCACCATGGGTGATCGGCACATGAGCGATGATGGTCTTGCCGATGTTCTTCTGCCAGATCCGCACCGTGCAGACCCCGTTCTCGGGGATGCGCGCAGCGTCGACCAGACCGTTGCTGATCGCGAACGAACCCACCGCGGCGGTGAGGTTCCCGCAGTTGCCACTCCAATCCACGAAAGGCTTATCGATGGACACCTGACCAAACAGGTAGTCGACGTCGTGACCCGGTTGTTCGCTTTTGGCCAGGATTACCGTCTTCGAAGTACTGGAGGTGGCGCCGCCCATGCCATCGGTCTGCTTGCCGTAAGGGTCCGGGCTGCCAATCACCCGAAGTAGCAGCTTGTCGCGCACTTCTCCTGGTACCCGAGCGGCTTCGGGCAAATCGGTGAGTTTGAAGAACACCCCTTTGGAGGTGCCGCCACGCATGTAGGTGGCGGGAATCTGGATCTGAGGGGGGAACTGGGTCATGGGTTAGATCATCCGCAGATTTGCGCAGATTTGCGCAGATTTAATGAACTGAACTTGAGGGCGATTCCGGGGCTGGGCGTTTCCAGGAGATGCGTATCGCAGCCGCGATGCGGGCGCCGATATTGGCTCCGATAATCCACTCGCATCGGTGAAAATCTGCGCAAATCTGTGGATGTTCTTTTTCCCCAGATTTGCGCCAGACCATCACAACTGGCTACGCGGCCTCCGATTCCAGGAAATCCTGGGCGAAGCGCTGCAACACGCCGCCGGCCTCGTAAATCGAGACTTCTTCCGCCGTATCCAGGCGGCAGATCACGGGCACTTCAACGGTCTCACCATTGTTCCGGTGAATGACCAGCGTCAGGGTCGCACGCGGGGTGCGCTCGCCGACCACGTCGAAGGTTTCCGTTCCATCTATGCCCAAGGTTTCACGGGTGGTGCCGGGCTGGAATTCCAGCGGCAAGGTGCCCATGCCGATGAGGTTGGTACGGTGAATACGCTCGAAGCCCTCGGCCACAATCGCCTCGACACCCGCCAGTCGCACCCCTTTGGCCGCCCAGTCGCGCGACGAGCCCTGGCCGTAGTCGGCACCGGCGATGATGCACAGGGGCTGCTTGCGTTCCATGTAGGTTTCGATGGCCTCCCACATCCGCACCACCTCGCCCTGCGGTTCGATGCGCGCCAGTGAACCCTGAATGATGGCGCCACTTTCGTCACGCACCATTTCATTGAGCAGCTTGGGATTGGCGAAGGTTGCACGCTGGGCGGTCAGGTGGTCGCCACGGTGCGTCGCGTAGGAGTTGTAGTCCTCCTCGGGCAGACCCATCTTGTCCAGATATTCGCCGGCTGCGCTGCTCTTCAGAATGGCATTCGAAGGCGACAGGTGGTCGGTGGTGATGTTGTCACCGAGCACCGCCAGCGGGCGCATGCCGGCGAGCGTACGCGGCGCGGCCAGCGCGCCTTCCCAGTAGGGCGGCCGTCGGATGTAGGTGCTCATCGGTCGCCAGTCGTACAGCGGCCCGGTATCGTCATCGACCACCTCGAAGGTGAACATTGGGTCGTAGACGGCGCGGAACATCTCCGGCTTCACGCTTTTGGCGATGACGGCATCGATTTCTTCGTCGCTCGGCCAGAGATCCGCCAACCGGACCTCGTTGCCCTGCGTATCCACGCCGAGCACGTCTTTTTCGATATCGAAGCGAATGGTGCCGGCGATGGCGTAGGCCACGACCAGCGGCGGCGAGGCCAGAAAGGCCTGTTTGGCATAGGGATGAATCCGGCCGTCAAAGTTGCGGTTGCCCGACAGCACCGCCGTGGCATACAGATCGCGGTCGATAACCTCTTTCTGAATCTGCGGATCCAGTGCGCCGCTCATGCCGTTGCAGGTGGTGCAGGCGAACGCGACGATGCCGAAGCCCAGCGCGTCCAGTTCCTTCTGCAGACCGGCCTCCTCCATATACAGCTGCACGGCTTTGGAGCCTGGCGCGAAAGAGGACTTGACCCAGGGCTTGCGCGTCAGCCCGCGGGCATTGGCATTGCGGGCCAGCAAACCGGCGGCAACCACGTTGCGCGGGTTGGAAGTGTTCGTGCAGCTGGTGATGGCGGCGATGATGACGGCGCCATCCGGCATCAACCCCTCTTCCTGAGCCCAGGCTTTGGCGATGCCGCGCTCGGCCAGCGACGAGGTGGGCAGCAAGCGGTGGGGGTTCGACGGGCCGGCCATATTGCGGCCCACGCTGGACAGGTCAAACGTCAGCACCCGTTCGTACTCGGCTCCCTCGACCGCGTCGGCCCACAGGCCCGCGGTCTTGGCGTAATGCTCGACCAGCCCCACCTGCGATTCATCACGCCCGGTCAGGCGCAGGTAGTCGATGGTTTTCTCGTCGATGGAGAACATGGCGGCAGTGGCGCCGTATTCCGGCGTCATGTTGGAAATGGTGGCGCGATCACCCAGCGTCAGCGCACGGGCGCCCTCGCCAAAGAATTCCAGGTAGGCACCCACCACCTTTTCACTGCGCAGGAACTGGGTCAGCGCCAGCACCACATCGGTACCGGTGATGCCGGGTTGCGGCTTGCCGGTCAGCTCCACGCCGATGATGTCCGGCAGGCGCATCCAGGATGCCCGTCCCAGCATCACGCTTTCGGCCTCCAGGCCGCCCACGCCAATGGCGATGACGCCGAGCGCATCCACGTGCGGGGTGTGCGAATCGGTGCCGACCAGCGTGTCGGGGAAGGCCACACCATCGCGCGCATGCACGACCGGTGACATCTTCTCGAGGTTGATCTGGTGCATGATGCCGTTACCCGGCGGCACCACATCGATGTTTTTGAAGGCCTTTTTGGTCCAGTTGATGAAGTGGAAACGGTCTTCGTTGCGGCGATCTTCGATGGCGCGGTTCTTCTCGAATGCGTCCTTCTCGAAACCGGCGTGCTCCACGGCCAGCGAGTGGTCAACGATGAGCTGGGTGGGCACCACCGGGTTCACCTTGGAGGGGTCACCGCCTTTTTCGGCGATGGCATCACGCAGCCCCGCCAGATCGACCAGGGCGGTTTGTCCGAGAATGTCATGGCACACAACACGGGCCGGGAACCAGGGAAAGTCCAGGTCGCGCTTGCGTTCGATAATTTGCTTGAGCGAGTCCGTCAGCGTCGCCGGGTCACAGCGGCGAACCAGGTTTTCCGCCAGCACCCGTGAGGTGTACGGCAGCTTGGCGTAGGCACCCGGCGCGATCGCATCGACGGCGGCCTGGGTGTCAAAGTAATCGAGGTCGGTTTCGGGAAGAGACTTGCGATATTCCGAGTTCATAGGTTTTGCGACTGGACGTGTGAAATCGAGCCGCAAATTGTCTCACCCCGCGATACCGTTTCCCAAATCGTTTCAGATACAACAACTTGGAACGGTTTTTCGGCTGTTTCTGCGACTTAGCCGTTGACCACCCGGGGCGAGGCCATACGCCGACTGGCCGGCGCCGACTCCACGACCCGATTTTCGTAGTCCCGCAGAACCTGGCTCAGGCCACGACCGATCTGACTCTGAATCCGGACCATCTCCAGCTTCGGCCAGGCGGAACGCTCTCCCATGCGAATCAGCTCGGAGATCTCGTGCTCCGACAGGTGAGCGAGCAGCCGGGTGGGTTTGTAAAAACGGAACGGCGGCAGGATGTTGATATCCCCCACGTAGTCCTGGTTCAAGATCGACAGCGCCACGTTTGCTGCCTGATTCAGACGCGGACGTCGCGATAAAGGCTTTTGCAGGATGGCGGCCCCGGCATTGACCCATTCGCGGGCGGTCCGCGTAGCCGCCACCTTGACCACCGCACCTACCCGACTGGAACGTTTGGCATCGCTGACAAACGGGATCACATGCGGGTTGGTCTGGCTCACGATGAAGTGATTCACCCCGTAGAGCCGCGCCAGCCGCTTGGCGGGCAGGTCATCACTGACGGCTCCGTCCACCCATTTCCGCGAGGGCAGATAGAGCTTGCGTTCCCCATCCTTGTCCTTGGCCGCCAGTGTCACGGGTGGATACACCCCAGGGACGGCCGCCGAGCCCAGGATCGCCTGACGAATCAGTACGTTCGGCGAGGTAATGGCGTTGAGCAGGCGCGAAGTCTGGTGGGCCTCGGCCGGCGACACCGAGATATTCAGGTGGCGGCCGGTTTTCTCGAAGGCTTCCTGGAAGGTCATGTCCGGGACCAGGCGCTCGAGTATGCCCTCGATTTCATGCACTTCCAGCAACCGCGGACGCACGCGCGCGAGCAGGCCTGCGCGGCGTCTTCCTTCTTCGATGCGATTGACCAGATACGCCGGGTCGAAGACTTTTTCCAGCTCGGCATCGGTGTGGGTGGCCAGCAGGCTGCCAACAAACGCGCCACCGCTGGAGCCGGAAATCACGTTGGGCAGCAAACCCTGCTGCCACAACGCCTTGACCACGCCGATATGGAAATACAGCAGCATCCCCGAGCCGCTCATCATCAGGGCTGACTGCCCGAAGCAATGATGCGCGCGACGGAAGAAGTCCAGCTTTTCTTCGAATGCGATGGCCCCGTCGGTCTCCGGGCTGGCCAGCAGATCGATGACTTCGACCACCTCGTCCATGTACTCGCCGATCAGGCGCTTGGTCCCAAACTTGGCCCGCTGATACAGCTCGGGACGACCCATTCCGCCCATGTTGCCGTGAATGCCTTCATTCAGCGTGAACAGTAACCCGTGATAGTCGTGCTGGGCTCGTAGTTTGCGGAGTTGATCAATGCGCAGCCGGATGGCGATGTAGTCGTACTGTCGCGACTGGTCCATCATTTTCCAGCGTTGATTTCCACTGGCTTCATCGTGCGCCACCGCCGCCGCGCGCCACTCGGCGTAGGTCTGGGCGTGATCCATTGCGCGCTGGGCTTCGGTTGTCGCGCTGCTAAATAATTTCATGCGGGTTTCCAATCCCGGCCACATGGCCTGACATCATTGTCTTCACCATACAGCCTGCCGCGTCAAAATGGTCTCAAGGTCGGCTGGCTCTAGCGTAAGCCCAGGGCGCTATCGCACCAGCCACTTTCAAACCCCTGCAGCAGGGTTTCCACATCGTTGTAAACCCGCCCACCCACAGGCCATGGCTCGCCACCCGAGTGGCTTGCCGGGTCGGTTCCCGAGGCCATCGTCAGGATGCGTGAGGTGGGATTGTTCCCGCCGAGGGTCTGCCAGCCGGCGTACAGCCGGGACAGGTCTTCATCCCGGTCATCGCTGAACTGAAGATCCTCACCCTCTTCCACGTCCGCAACGCCATTGGGTAGATGGCAGGAGCGGCAATAGCTCAGCTCCGGCTGCACATTCTCGGCGAAGAAACCGGCGCAACCCAAACCCGGATCACCCCCACCGCCATCACCACCCGCAGGTGGCGGAGGCGCCGTGACGACGGCCTCCGGATCGTCATACGCCCCTTCTGTGCAGCTGATCAAAGTCAGCCCCAGCATCATCACGCCCAACCGAAACCACCATGTTGCGCTCAACCGGAAATTCATCGGCCACCCCCGCCGAATGTGTAACTGAGGGCCATGGTGTAGATCGCGAAATCCACCAGACCAGGGCTGGGCGTAGATACGGTTTTCAGCGCGTAATCGCCATCACTGGCGTAGCTCTCCGCAGCCAGCGCCAACCGCCATTGGGCGCCGATGTAGTCCAGCCCCAGACGTCCACTCACCGCGCCATAGGGGCTGAGGCGATAGTCGCTGGAGTGATTCCCGTCCTCGCGCCGCTCAGTGAAGTACCCCGCATAGAAATCGGCACGGCTCTGCTGATACCAGCGCAGTGTTGTCGTCACTCGCCAGTGCTGCGCAACCCGTGTCAGGGTGCCCAGTTCCACCGTGTCGGAAACGATGTCCCAGTCGTCACCGAAGTGGCGCCAGTCGCCGCGCAGCGTGGTGTGCAGTCCACTCAGATAGTGACGCAGCCGGAAACCGAGTGCGTACTGACTGCGACTTTTCGGGCGGCTATCGTTCTCAATCTGCCCTTCCACCGAGACCAGTTTGTACGGGTCCGACAGATAGCCCTGGTCCAACGCGTAGGACATGCTGAACTGCGCCGTGGTCTGTGGTGTCAGCACACGGCTGATGCCGGCGTATAAGGTGGTGCTGTGTTTGCTTTTCGCGACCGGACGGTTGGGGAACTCCTCGCTGCCACCCTCGGTCGGGTCGATCTGATCGTCGGAGTAACCCAGGCCGGCAGAGAATGTCGTGCGCTTCTGGTCGAAGTCCCACTGCCCTTCGACACCGGCGGAGAGGGCCAGATAGTCGTTTTCTTTGGAGACCCCGGCGGCCACACCCAGACGCGAATCCCGCTGCTGATCACGCCAGGCCTTCCCATACAGGGCGTAGCGTTCTTCCTGGATGGTGGCACCGGACATGATCTGCACGGGCGCGCCGGTGCGGGTATCGGGCACCACAAACCAGGGCGATGCACCGGACAGGGTCTCCACCATGACATCGGTACTCAAGGTCCACTCATCGGACAAGCCGACCTGGTGGTGAATCTGGTGAGTTTCAATCTCGTAGCGTTCGCTGGAGCGGCCACTTGCAGCCTTGCCGGCGGCGAGATCATCCTCCACGTAATAACTGAACCGGTAACCCAGCTCGGCATCCTGCGCTGCGGCGTATCCCGGCAGTGCCGCGGCGGCTGCCGATAGCGCCGCCAGCGGTGACTTCGCGTTGACCTTGCTCATCTAGTTACACCCACAACCGCCACCACCCAGAGTGGGGCTCAACGAAGCGGCTTCCTTGCTGGTGTAGGTGTGATCGCGAATGGTGGCTTCCTCTACCAGACCGGCTTCCCATTGCATGTCATCGCGCGCAAGGTCCCCACGCTCCCAGGGCTGCACCGGCTGCAAGCTGCAACCACCCAGCAACACCATTCCCGTTGCGGCGACGAGCGCCTTGTTGGTCTCGCCGATCATTGTTCCTCCAGCACTTGTGTGATCGCCCTTTCGAGTTCTTCGATGTCGGCTTTGCGGAACCCGGAGTGAATCATTCGAACCTTGCCTTCACGGTCCAGCAACCACGCGGTGGGCATGGTCTGCATACCCAGGGTCATCAAAGTGTCGTCGGGAACACCGTGAATGATGGGATAGGTCACTCCGGCCCGCTTACGCGCGACCTGGGCCGCCTTCATGTCGGTGTCCACGTTCAACCCCAAAACCACAAAGCCCTGCTCAGCCCAGCGCTGATGCCAATCCTCCAACACCGGCATGGCCACCCGACAGGGTGTGCACCAGCTGGCCCAGGCGTCCACATACACCACCTTGCCGCGCAGCGAGTCCATCCCCAGGCTGCCGTCGGCATCCATGCGCTCGGCATTCACTGCCGGAAACACCTCTCCGATTTCCAAAGCGATGGCTGGTGTCGCCACCAGCGCGAACAGGAAGGACGTCAGTACGGCGAAATGCGAAACAGCACGGAACATGCGGGGCACTCGATATCAGTGGGTACAGGTCATACGCCTGGCAGCGAACGATGGATGCAGCGGCCTTATTCCCAGATCACCTTCTTGCGCGATGCCGCCCAGGCTTCGACCATTGGCTCGTAGCGGGCCTCGATGACGTTGCGCTTGATCTTCATGGTCGGTGTCAGCATGCCGTTCTCAATGCTCCACGGCTCACGTACCACAACCACGAATGCCAGTTCCTCGTGCGGATCGAGTGTGGGATTCACCTCGTCCATCAAGCTTTCCAGCTCTTTTTCAATTTCCGCACGATCCTGCCCGTTATCCAGTGCGGCGCGGGTGTCTTCACTCAGCAGCACCAGACCGAACGTCGCGGGCTGGTTTGCACCACCCACGCAGATGACTTCAATCTGCGGGTGTGCGCCCATCTTGTTTTCAATCGGCACCGGCGCGACATACTTGCCTTTGCTGGTCTTGAATAGATCCTTGACCCGGCCGGTGATTTTCAAGCGACCTTGCTCGTCGATTTCGCCCATGTCACCAGTTTTGAAAAATCCGTCTTCGGTGTAGCACTCGGCGGTGACCTCCGGCTGTTTGTAGTAGCCCAGCATCTGCGCCGGACTCTTGACCAGTACCTCTCCGGATTCCGGATCGATCTTGCACTCGACACCGGTGTTGGCATGCCCCACGTAACCCACACGGGCCTGCCCCGGGCGGGTGAAATGCGAGTACGCCATGTTCTCGCTCATGCCGAACGCTTCCAGCAATTCCAGGCCCAGATCGCGATACCACTGGATCGTGGGTGGCGGCAGCGGCGCGGCACCGGTCAAGGCAATACGCACCTCGCCCAGCCCCAGACCATCCAGCACCTTGCGCTTGAGCTTCTTGCCCAGCAGCGGGATGTTGAACAGCACCTTCTGCTTCTTCAGCGGCAACTTGTCGCACACACCCTGCTGGAACTTGGTCCACAGGCGCGGCACCGAGAAGAAAATGGTCGGCCGCGCCCGCTTGATATCGTTGAGGAATGTCGCCAGCGACTCGGCGAAATACACCGTCATGCCGTAGTAATTGGAGTTGTTTTCCACCACGATGCGTTCGGCGACGTGCGCCAGCGGCAGGTACGACAGCATGCGGTCGTTTTCATCCACCGGCACGATATCCCGCATCAACGCTGCGCAGACGTTGAAGGCCCGGAAGCTTTGCATGACGCCCTTGGGGCGCCCGGTGCTGCCGGAGGTGTAAACGATGGTCGCCAGGTCCTCGAGATCGCGGTCCGGCTCACCTTCGAGCGGGGCGATCTGGTCGATGATTTCGCGCCAGCTCTCGCCCGCGATACCGGCAGGTGCCAGTGGCAGTAGCACGCGCGGCATTTCCGCCGGCACACCCGCCTTCATGATGTCCCAGTCGTCCAGCTTGCCGATGAAGATAAGCTTGGACTCACTGTGTTCCAGGATGTATTGCACCGTTTCATCGTTCAGCGTCGGATACAGCGGCACGGTGACGTGACCCGCCATCCAGATGGCCCAGTCGGCGATGATCCAATGTGCGGAGTTCTTGCCCAGCAGCGCGATGCTGCTACCGGCCGGGAGGTTCAGCGACTGCAGGTAGGCAGCCATCCGGCGAGCCTCGCTCATCGCCTGTTTCCAGGTGTATTCCTCCACGGCCCCGCCACCGACGGGCTGCACAAAATGGACGGTGTCCGGCCGCGTTTTTTCCCAGTGATACAGGCGCGCAAGCGGGCTCTGCGTGGTGATATCTTCGCTCATTGTTGACTCCCCAATATTTGAAACGCCGACGACGCGACGTGTTCCCGTGATTCAGGCCACGGGTTCCAGATAGCTTTGCAGAAAACTGCGCATCGCATGCACACCGGCGACTTTGTACTCTTCCCGGATCTCCCCATGCTCGAAGAACGAGCGCCGGAAACATGCCAGGCCGATGTCAATGGCCAGTGTGAACACTTCGGGTTCCGTCGGTAACGAACGGCGCCCTTTAGCATGATTCTCCCATACCCGGCGTGTGAGCAGGCCCAACCGCTTGAGCAGCGACTCCAGCGAGCGATAGCTGGTGTCGGAGACGGCGCCTCCCAGAATGAGCAACCGCGCTGCCGGATTCTGGTTGTGATACGCAACCGCCTGATCCATCGCCCACTCAATGGCGTTCCACCAGGTTTTCCCTTCCAGCTCGTAGCTATGCTCGACATAGAGGTTTTCCAACGCCGTCAGATGCCGGTGGACCAGTTCATTGAGCACCGCGTAAGGCGTGGGGAAATAGGCATACACACTGCCTCGGGTCATACCCAGCCGCTCGGCGATGACCGGAATCGAAAAACCAGCCAAGCCTTCGGATTCCAGGACAATTTCGGCCTCCCGCAGCACCGCCTCAAAACGGTCGCGCGCCCGTTGCTGGCGTGGTACCTTGGCGACGGCCAGCGGATCCATTTGCGCTTCCGTTGCCGGTGTCGCGGGTGATCGGGGTTTGGTTTGTGCGGTCATTCGCGGAGTCTAGCGACAAACGTGCCATAGTGACAATTGTCAGGTCTCAATGCGTTGCGGCTGCTCCCGCACCTGCCAACCGCTTGCCTGCCGATCAAGACCCAGGCGCCAGCCCCGTACCCGCACCCCCTGTTGCCGAATCGGCCTGCCGATGATCCACCGGTATGCGCACCACGAAAGTTGCGCCCTCACCGGGGTCACCTTCCACGGCGATGCTACCGGCATGCCGCTCAATGATCCCTGCACTGACGGCAAGCCCCAAGCCGGTGCCCTCGCCAGCCGGTTTGGTCGTGAAGAACGGCGAGAAGATGGTGTCGCGAGCCTCCACCGGCACCCCGGGCCCGCTGTCGGTAACACGGGCCTCGACGATGCCATCCTCGAGCCGGGTGCGGATCCGGATCCAGCCATCACCTGCGATTGCCTGTGCCGCGTTGACAATCAGATTGAGAAAGACCTGCAGAATGCGGCCGGATGCGCCATATACCGGTGGCAACGGCCGCAGATCGGTTTCGATCTCCACATGATGTTTCCAGCGTGGTCGAGCGATGCGTACCGCCTCTTCCACGCAGGCGTTGAAGTTCATGTACGCGTGTGTGCCGTCGTCATTGCGCGCGAAGTTGCGCAGGTCGTAAATGATGTCGCGAATCCGCGCCAGGCCGGCTTGCGACTCGGCCAGCAGGGCCGGAACGTCGTCCAGCAGATACTCGAGTTCCACGGCATTTTCCACCGCTTCGGCTTCCAGTCGCACCGGGCTGCTCGGTGCCAACGCCTGGGTTGCCGCCCGGTGAATCGCCAGCACCCGACCCAAACCCTCCAGGTACCCACTCAGGGTATTCAGGTTGCTGAGTACAAAACCCACGGGATTGTTGATTTCGTGTGCCACACCGGCGGCAAGCTGCCCCAGTGAGGCCATTTTTTCGGTGTGCAGTAGCTGCCGCTGAGCGTCATTCACCCGCTGCTCGGCGGCCTCCAGTTGCGCGACCTTCGCCCGCAAACGCCTCAACTCATGCTCGGCGCTCAAACGCGCCGCGTGCTCCTGATCCCAGGCGCGCTGCAAAGCTTCGATGCGGGTATGGGGTTGGGCCATGGTGCAAGTCTTGCAATCCCCATGCCGTACCAGCCGGAGACCGAACCGCCCATGACCGAATCTGCCGCAACGCGCATGCAGTTGCTCTGCGTGGATGATGAGGAACCCGTTCTGCAAGCCTTACGGCGCCTCTTCCGGCGTGCGTACATTGTCACCACGGCGCGCAGCGCGCCGGATGCGCTCGAAGCGATGTCCACACAGGATTTCGACATCATCATTTCGGACATGCGCATGCCGCAGATGGACGGTGCCGATTTCCTTGCCGAAGCCGCGCGCCGCCAGCCGGACGCCGTGCGCATCCTGCTGACCGGATTCGCCGATCACGAGGCCACCGTTCGCGCCATCAATGACGGGCGCATCTTTCGCTACCTGCACAAACCCTGGGACAACGAGGGTCTGGAGCGGGTCGTGGCCGAAGCCGCCAAACAGCGGCAACGACTGGTCGCCATCAGCAGCATGCAGCACGACTCCACCCGCGCCGCCCCGCTACCCACACCCGCGGAACCGGCAGCAGCGGTCGACGCCGAAAATTGGGTGCAACTGATTTCCAACATCATCAGCACCCGGATCGGCATCAAAAGTCACCAGGTCCAGGAAGTGGCGAGCCGGGCCGCCCAGGCGGGCAAATCACTGGGAATGACCCCGCAGGAATGCCGCGACCTGCGCTGGGCCATCATGCTGCACGGGGTGGGCCGTATCGGCCTGAACCAGCCCAGCGCGCCGTCGGGCGTGATGTCCCACGAGGCCCTGCACCAATACCGCACCTACCCGCTGCTCACCGAAGCCGCGTTATGGGCCATGCCGGTATTGCAACCGGCCGCGGCGATGATCCACCACATGTTCGAAGCCTGGAATGGCAGCGGTTACCCGGATCAGCTGGTGGCGACGGAGATCCCGCTGAGCAGCCGTATCCTGCGGCCACTGGTGGAGTTTCTGGATCATGTCGGCCGCGACGAAATGGCCCTGGATGAAGCCATCACTCACATGGTGGCCGGATCGGGTCGCAGTTTCGACCCGGACATCGTCGATCTGCTGCAACAGGTGCTCACCGAAGACAGCGCGACCCTGAAAGTCCGCGACGACCTGGCGCTTACCACCATGGAATTGAAGGTGGGCATGGTCACATCCCGCCCCGTGACCAACTCCTCCAAGTTGATGATCCTGAATCAGGGCATGCGCATCACCCGCGAATTCATCAACCGGCTGATGGCTTACGAGACCGGACGCCAGGAGTATCTGACGATCTACGTGGAAAAGCCCGGCTCCTGAGGCGATCAGGCGGGCGCGACAGCGCCACCAGGCACGAACAAACCATAGACTAGACTTCGATGCCCGCCTGCTACTGATACTCAATCCGTGACCCGCCTCACCCTGATACTCGCCGCCCTGCTGGCCTTATCGACTGCCCATGCCGCCGATTTCGAGGCTGGCCTGCAGGCGTACTCGCGCGGGGATTACGCAACGGCCTACCGCGAATGGAAGGAGCTGGCCGACCAGGGTGACCCCAAAGCCCAGTACAACCTCGGCAGCCTGTACACCCGCGGCAAAGGCGTCGCCACCGATGACGCCGAAGCTTTTCGCTGGTATCTGCTGGCCGCATCCCAGGGGTATGACATTGCCCAGTTCACCGTCGGCGTCAGCTATGCCACGGGTCGGGGGGTTCCCCCGGACGATCGGGAGGCCGTGATCTGGTACCGCAAGGCCGCAGAGCAAGGCAAGGCGACTGCCCAGGCCAACCTGGGGTTGATGCTCGAAAGCGGTCGCGGCATCGGGCAGGACTTTGCCGCCGCTGCGCAGTGGTATCGCAAGGCAGCGATGCAGGGCAACGCCACCGCACAGTTCAACCTGGGCTCGCTCTACCAGCGCGGCGACGGCCTGCCGCAAAACGACTTCAAGGCCATCAAGTGGTACACCTATTCGGCAGAGCAAGGCTTTGCCGTGGCCCAGTACAACCTGGGCATCATGTATGAGCGCGGCGCCGGGGTCGACCGCGACCCGGTCGCCGCCGCCCAATGGTTCCTCAAAGCCGCCCAGGGCGGTGATGCCGACGCGCAGCTGCGGATGGGCGAGTTGTACGCCGACGGGATCGGGGTCGACGCCGACCGCGAACAGGCCCTGTTCTGGCTCGAGCGGGCCGCTGCGAACGGTATCCGTGCCGCTGAACGCAAGAAGCAGGAACTGGAGCGCTAAACCCGACCCCAGGCATGACCCGAGGTCGGGGAATGCCTCATTTAGGGGACGTAATCGCCTTGCGGTGGCGCCGGCCGCAGAATCGCCGAACTCGGCATCCGCAACCCTTCGGCGCGAATCAGCGCAGCCGAGGCCTCGGTTTGCGACCAGGTCCGCAAATAGCGCTCGGCAGCATTGAAGATATGCTTCAGATCGTCGGCAGTTCCTTCGATTGCGATTTCTTGCAGCCAGTCGGTCACCATGCCGCCGTGCGACGTGCCTTCGATGTCCTGATGCCAGCTACGCGCAACGTCGCCGTTTTCATCGCGGCTGACGGATTGTTCGAAAATCACCGGATCCACGTCGTCGAACGACCCCAGTTGATCCCATAGCCCGCCCTGGTAGAAGGTGAAGGGATAGCTGATCTGCTTGCCGGACTCGATGTCGCCCCGAGGACCACTCTGGCCCGACAGGCCATTGGTATCGGTGCCGTAGCCAAAGCCGAACAGCTCCCGGTCGGCTGCATCGCGCCCCGCCATCGCCTCGTTGTAGATCCCCAATGTTTCCGTCAGATCATTGCGGAAGCCGCGGCTGCTCCCGTTGGACGGGTACAGAAAACCACCGCCGGCGAGTACGCGCCGCGCCTGATCCACCGTCGTGCCACCGAATGTGCCGTGTGTCGATACCAGCGGATACTGAATGGTTTGCGCCTCGGTCAACTCCAGGGCCTGGGTTTTCATGCCCATTTCCATGTGGTCGAAATCGAAAATGAAGCCGAATTCCATCAACTTGCTGTAGGCATACAGGCCTATAGGCGTCATCCAGCGGGCGTTGCACTGACTGACACCGGCCGGGTAGCAGTACAAAGCGCCGCCACCGGTTCCGGACAGGCTCAGCGGCGGGCAGCTGATCATCAACGGGGAAGTCAATGCCTCGGCACCACCGGAGTTGCCCCACAGGTAGCCGGAAAAGCCCGGGGTTTCCCCCTCCACGGGGCAGTCATAGGTATTCCAGAACTCGCCGGTCGGTGTCTCGGTTTGCGGGATCGCTGCAACCAAAGCCGCACCGGCCGCCGGATCACCGTCGAACAGGGCCTGGCTCAGCAACTGGATCTCCGCCCCGGGAATCCCCCCGGAATTTTCCCGCGAGCCCAGGTTCAGCAACCCCATGTCGAAGATGCCGTTACCGCCAAAGGCATTGTCGAATTCGTGAATCGAAATGATCTGGCGCACGCCCCAGTCCCAGACCCGCTGCATCTGCGTCAGGATGGAATTGGGCTGCCCTTCCTCCATGGTGCAGCGGTAGCTGTTCTCGGTGCCGCCGGAGCCGTCCTCTTCAAAGGGCGCCTGCGTGCGCAGCGGGCTGTAGGTGAGCTGACAGTTGAACAGGTTGGAGATTTCTATCCCCAGAACCACGGCCACCTTGCCATCCTCGATCACCGCGCGCGCTTCGTCGGCGGTATGGACGATCTGGAAAAACCCCTTGCCCGGCCCGCCATACTGCGCGTCGATGTAGTTTTCCATCTGGTACATGGTGCCGGCCTGGCGCCCCGCGTTGTTCATCGGGTCGCAGTCGTAGCTGGGGTCGTTGGTCACGTTGCGCTCGATCTCACACAGCGTCTGGTTATCGACCAGATCGTTAACCGCCACCCGCAAGCCACCGGCCCAGGCCCGCTCCAGCCATTTCCAGTACAGGGCATCGTGGGTCAGGTTTCCACGGGCCGGCCATTCACTGAAGGTTGGCCAGCCATCTGTGGCGTGCCCGAACTGCCCACCATAAGCCGCCCCGAGGAAGTCCTGTTCACCAAATTGGCCGTGGTCCACCGAGCAGTTGCCCAGGGCATGCTCGATGCCATACTTGTGGAATGGTCGTCCCCATTCGGCACCACCAAGAAACTCGGTGGCGCTGATGTGGATGTGGGCATCCACATGCCCGAGAACCGAGCCATCGGACTGGGTGCCTTTGTAAGGGGTACCGGAGAAATCACTGGAGGCTTCGGGGTAATCGAAGCATCCCGTGTGGGGCTCGAAGCTGAAGCTGGCCGCAACCGCGTCACGGGATTCCGCCCCCCCCAGGTTTCCACTCTCGTCGATGCCCAGCACTTCCTCCGCGGCAACGGTAGCCAGGGTGAAATCCGTGCTCAGAGTTTCCGGGTCGGCAAAATGCGACCACAGGGCCACCTGCTCCGGTGAGGGCTCGGTGTGATACTGCGGTGTTGGCGGGTACAGCGTGTCATCCCCAACCGTCTTGACGTTGAATTCCGCCTCGGGGTTCGCTTCCAGACGGGTAATCCGCGTCAGCGCACCGTCCGCCAGGTTCAGCAGTGCGCCACCGCTGTCGTGCAGCAGGTATTTGCCCAGGGCCGAGGGCTTGAAGTACACCGGCTCGGCGGCATCAACGCTGGCTGCGCTCGCGGTGTAACTGTCGCCGTCCCGCGCCAGGTACTGCCCGTTCGCATTGGCCCGGATTGCCCAGCACTGATTGGCCATCGCATAGCGGGTTTTCGGGCCGACCGGATCGGGGGTGGTATCGACAACGTCCTGATCCGCGGGATCCTTGTCCTTGGACTTGCTGCTGTTATCACAAGCCGAAAGGCCGACAGACGCCAACAAAAGGGCGGCCAGGGGGTAAAAATTCCGATGCATCGAGGAGTCTCCAGGCTGGACAGTTAGCATATAGGGCATCCAACTTGTTGACAGTCATATATTTTCAGTAAGTGGACACCCCCGCCCCGCACCTGGAGCCTCACCCCTGATGTTGATGCGCTATCTGCCCATCGTCCTCGCTGTCGCCTGCGTGACGACTCTGCTGCTGTTGTACGAACGCATGCGGCCGGCGTCTACCGCGCCTGCGGAGCCGCAAACCCATCAGGTAGCGCTGCAATTGGTCGACGGGCACCGGCACACCGGGCCAGCGGAGATCAATGCCCATGTCGGCGACCGCTTGCTGCTGACCGTGAGCACAGCCCAGCCGGTCGAAGTGCATCTGCATGGTTATGAGCGCACGTTGAACCCCACTCCGGAGCAGCCGGCAACGCTGGACCTGACGCTGGCCCACAGCGGGCGCTTCGAGCTGGAAGCCCACCCCGCGATTGATGGGCGCGGGAACCTCACCGTCGTCAACGTGAATCCGCGATGAATACCGGGACAGGGAAAGCACAACCTGCCGCGCTAGGCGTCATCCTGGCGCTGCTACCGCAGACCGGTTCCGCCCACTCGTTCGCGCCCATCTACACCTTGCCGTTACCTTTCTGGATGTACGGCTGGGGCGCGGCAACGACATTGCTCGTCTCGTTCATCGCGGTTGCGTGGTTCATGCACCGGCCGGCTGCGCATACTCCAAACCCAGGCCTTCGCCTGATCAAACTCCCCGATGCGGGCGGCCGTTTCATTGCGGTGGGGCGCGCGTTGGCACTGGCCACGCTGACCCTGTGCATCGTTGCCGGCCTGATCGGCTCCAACCGACCCTACGCAAACATCAACATGACCCTGTTCTGGGTCATCTTTCTGGTCGGCTTTACCTACCTCACGGCCCTGTTCGGCGACAGCTTTCACCGCATCAACCCCTGGCATGCAGTAGCCCATCTCGGGCAACGCACCCCGCTGGGGCGTCTGCGCCGGCTGACACTTCCAACATGGCTGGCGGGTTGGCCGGCCGTAGGCTTGCTGCTGGGATTTTTATGGCTGGAGCTGTTCGGAAAAATCGGCCCCCTTGAACTGAGCCTGTGGCTGCTCGGCTATACCCTGCTGATGCTGGTCGGAAGCCTGAGCTTTGGTGCCGCGAGCTGGATCCACAACGCGGAGATTTTCGGCCGCATGCTGCATCTGCTGGGCAGCCAGTCGATCACCCATGTGCATCAACGCACGCTCTTCTTGCGATGGCCCTGCGTCGGCGCTGAGGAACTCCGGTTCGCGTCATTGGGTTCCGTGGTCTTCATCCTGACCTGGCTCGCCGGAACCGCCTTCGATGGCCTGCATCAGAGCGTGCTGTTTCAGCGGTGGTTTTTTACCGATATGTATCAGGCCGGGCTGTACCGCTGGGCCGGAGAGAACATGCGCGCCGCTTACCCGCGCATGCTGGACGCCTTTTTCTGGTGGCAGAGCCTGTGCCTGGTGTTATTGCCGCTGCTGTATACCGCCATTTATCTGGCCTGCATGGCATTAACCCGCCAACTCGCGCGAGGCGGGCCGGGAACACTGACACTCGCGCGCGCCTTCGCACCGTCCCTGATCCCCATTGCGCTGGTCTACCACGCCGCCCACTACTACACCCTGCTGCAAACGCAGGGCGTCAAGATCATCGCCCTGGCGTCCGATCCGTTCGGCTGGAAATGGAACCTGTTTGGCACCGCCGACTGGCTGCAGCGCACCATCATCCCGGACACCGCCATTGTCTGGCGGGTACAGCTGGCGCTGATCGTCGGCGGCCACATCGCAGGCGTCGTTCTGGCCCATCGACAAGCGCTGCAACTTTATCCCACCGCTCGCAAAGCCACGGTGAGCCAGCTGCCATTCCTGGTACTGATGGTGGGGTTCACCGTATTCGGGTTGTGGATACTGTCCCTCCCCGCCATCGACAATCGTTGAACCCCGCTAGTATGGCCCGCACACGTCGCTCGATTGTGCAGCGACGAGCCACAGAGGAGAAGCCGACGTGAAATCGCTACCGCTGCCACCGATTCGTTATCTGGCCTGGCTACTCTGCGGCGCCGGCTTCGTAGGCGCACTGTTTTTGCACGCCTCGATGCCCGGCACCAGCGACCTGCTGATAGCGATCTTCGGGGGTTTGACGCTGCTCGGTACGGTGGATTTTCTGCAGACCAAGCAAGCGATTCGTCGCAACTACCCCATCCTGGCCCACTTCCGGTTTTTCTTTGAACTGATCCGGCCGGAGATCCGCCAATACTTTCTGGAGTCCGACAACGAGGCCACACCATTTTCCCGCGCCCAGCGCTCGCTGGTATACCAACGGGCGAAATCGGTCGTGGATGTCAAACCCTTCGGCACGCTCACCGATGTGTACGAGGAGCACTACGAGTGGGTCAACCACTCGGTACAAACCCAGCACATCGCCAACCACGATTTCCGCGTCATGATCGGCGAAGGACACTGCGAGCAGCCCTATTCACTATCGCTGTACAACATCTCGGCGATGAGTTTCGGCGCGCTGTCGGCCAACGCCATTCTGGCCCTCAACAAAGGCGCGAAGATGGGCGGCTTCGCCCACGATACCGGCGAGGGATCGATCAGCCGCTATCACCGCGAACACGGCGGCGACCTGATCTGGGAAATCGGCAGCGGCTACTTCGGCTGCCGCAATGCCGACGGCAGCTTCAGCGCCGAGCGCTTCGCCGAAAACGCCCGTGACCCGCAGGTCAAAATGATTGAAATCAAAATCAGCCAGGGCGCCAAACCCGGGCATGGCGGCATTCTCCCGGGCGCCAAGGTCTCCGCCGAAATTGCAGCAGCCCGTGGCGTGCGTGCGGGCGAGGATTGCATCTCTCCCTCACGCCACTCGGCGTTCACCACCCCAATCGAGCTGCTCGAGTTCATCGGGCAGCTCCGCATGCTATCCGGCGGCAAACCGGTGGGCTTCAAGATCTGCATCGGTCACCCCTGGGAGTTCTTCGCCATCTGCAAGGCGATGCTGAAAACCGGCCAGCATCCGGACTACGTGGTGGTCGATGGCGCCGAAGGCGGCACCGCCGCCGCACCGCTGGAATTCGCCGATCATCTCGGCACCCCGATGCATGAAGGGCTCATTCTCGTTCACAACACTCTGGTGGGTCTGAACCTGCGCGACAAAGTCAAAATCGGCGCGGCTGGCAAGGTGATCTCCGGTTTCGATATCGCACGCACGATGGCCATCGGCGCGGACTGGTGCAATTCAGGGCGCGGCTTCATGTTTGCGCTAGGCTGCATCATGGCGCAGCACTGCCACACGGGGCGTTGTCCTACCGGCGTGACCACGCAGGACCAGATGCGGCAGCGGGCGCTGGACCCCGAAGACAAGGCACACCGGGTATACAACTTCCACCGCAACACGATGGGGGCATTGGCCGAAGTGATTGGCGCTGCGGGTCTCTCGCATCCCAATCAGATTGGCCCCCAGCACATCGTTCGCCGCGTATCACTGAATGAGATTGCGCTGGTTTCCTCCCTGGTGAAGTTCCTCAAGCCGGGTGACCTCTTAGAAAACCGCGCGGATCACCCGGTGTACAAGATGTTTTGGGATATGGCCTCGGCTGACACCTTCGCGCCCCGCGCCGCTTCGCTCTAGCCAAAAAAACGCCCCCCACGGAAAACACCATCGAGGTGTTGACGTTTTCTTGACGGCTGCCGGCGCAGAGTACAGACCAACAGGAAAGCCAATTTCCTGTGGTCAGGGCCCTCCCCATGTGTCCTCCCTCTCACACCGTGGTCCTCCCTGCCACGTCGAGCCCTGACACCAAGACCGCAGCCCCCTCTGCGGTCTTTTTTTTTGGACGCTTGTTTTTCCAGCACGGCGCGGGTCTTCACAAAAAATTGATCGCGGTTTTGAAAACATCGGCGCTCAAACCCCGTCAGCGCACGGATCCAAGCCGATGAACCACGTCTATACCCAAGCACTAGTCGCCGATGATGACCCGATTTCCCGCGGGATCGTGTCCGAACAGTTAATGCGACTGGGGACGAAAAGCATTCGCTCTGCCAGTTCGGGAAGACAGGCCCTTACGGCCTTGCAGCGAGACCCGGATATCCATCTGCTGGTTACGGATTTGAAGATGCCGGACATGGACGGTATCCGACTGCTGCGGGAACTGGGCACACTCGAACGGGATATCGACGTCATTATCATGAGTGCTCTCGGCGGCAAGATTCTGCAGGCGGCGGAAACCCTGTGCAAAAGCACCGCCGGTGTCCGCGTGCTGGGTGTGACTGGCAAACCCATCGAACTGAAGCGGCTGCGGCAAATGCTGCACACCGGCACCGAAATCGGTGACGTCATTCCTCCACTGCGCAGCGAAAATCCGATTGAAGCCGCGCTTGATGGCGGCCAACATGCGTCCGTCGTTCAATCGATCGTGGATATCGAGGATCGCAGCTGCGAGTGGGTTGAATTGTTAAGCCGCTGGAGTCATCCGCTGCTCGCGCAACGCGATCCGGATTCGATCATCCGCGAAGCCGAGAGCAGCGAACTGATCCACAGCATCCTGCGCCACCATTTGCGTGATGCGGGGAACGCGCGCAAGGTCTGGCAGGAGGCCAAGTTCCCGGTGCCCCGCATCAGCATCAATCTCTCACCGCGGCATCTGGCAGACCGTAGCCTGCCGGACTGGTCTACAACCGTTGCCGCCCGGTTTTCGATGCAACCCCACCATGTCATCTTTGAAGTGGCCGAGCCTGCATTGGCCGATCCAGTTGCTCAGCGGATGGTGAATGCGCTCGCGGATGCGGGATTCGGGATTGCCATCGACGCGTTCGGCAGTGGTGATTCCAGCGTGGAGATGTTGCAGTCGCTGCCCATCATGGCGCTGAAAACCGATGCCCGCCTGATCCAGAAAATCAACGGCTCGTTCGAAGCCCAGATGCTGGTGGAATCCGCTGTGCAGATTGCAGACACGCTGGGCATTGATGCCATTGCTACCGGTGTGAACGATGAGGCAATGCAGGACGCCCTGGCAGATATGGGCTATCGGCTGATGCAGGGCCGCCACATCGGCGAACCGGTTGAGGTCGAGGAATATTCCGAGTGGGTGGCAACAGCCTCCCTGAATGCAGTGGAACCGGTGCAGGCGGCAAACGCGGCCTGATATGAGGCTGAGGCGACAACCGCTGGCCTAGCGTTGCACCAGCGGCTGCGCCAGGATCCACAATCCGACTGTGGTGAAAATCACCATCAATCCCAACATCGGCAGTTGACCGCTCGCCGCCTTCAGCCGGTTTGGGCTGTGCTGCAATGCCACACGATGCGCGAGATAGACGCTGACCACGTGCCCGAGCACGATCAGAATGACCTGAAAATGCCAGACGAAATTCACGTCAGGCAGGATCGGTGCGCGCATGGTCAGCGCGGTTCCGAACAGATCCCAACCGCGCCCCAGCGGGTCGGACATCAGGCTGAATATCTTTAACCCTTGACTGAGCAGCACCGTGAAATAGTGGGTGACGTGATACACCAGCACGATGGGTAACAAGCTGTAGGCGTAATCCAGCATCCAGGCGTGCAGACTGCGCCGACTGCCCTCAAAGCTGCGACCCAACTGCAGGAAAAGCAGGTAAATCAGCAGATACACAAACGGTGACAGCAACAGGCACACCGCCTCGAAGTTGATGTACCAGTCGCGCAGCTGTGGATAGATTCGCAGCGGGTTGTCACCAAACAGCGGGGTGAAGATCGCGTACGGATCCTCCCAGAAAAACAGGAACCAGGGTCGTGTATCGCGCAGCCCGTCAAATGCCGTCGCCGAGAGTAGAAAAAGAATGAACACAACTTCGCTCACATGCTCCGCGCGCCGTTCCAGCAAGCCACTGAACGGCCAGCGCAGGCGCCAGCAGCGCCGGCCATCCACTCCCTGCTCCCGACTCAACGGAGCCATCAGACCGATGAGGCGGAAAAACACGCCCAGCATGTCGCCATAGCGAAACCAGTTGACCGCTCCGAACAGACCCACACCGATAAAAGTGAGGGCGGAATACCCGAGCAACACCAGCGAGACCTGCATGGGACGAACATGCCCGAACAGTTCCCAGGCGATCAGCAGTATGTACAGGACCGTCGCCGGCCAGTACCCCAGCCACCGGGGCCAGGTGTAATGCCCACGAACCAACCCTGGCCAGACCCGACCCCAGGCCCGGGTCATCCACCACCAGGGGTTCAGGCGCTGGTAGTAATCGCCCAGCAGCGCGGCCAGGTAGATACAGCCCAGCAGAAACACCACCCAGAAAAAGGTCATGTTGAAGTTGCGAAAGGGGTCCGGATTCCCGATGAGCCCGCTGACGATACAGAGCAGCAACAGCCCCACGCTGACCAGACCGCCCCTGCCATCCATCCGCGCCCAGAGATGCGGCTGAGAGATCAGCAACGACCTTGGCGCGCGACGCACCTCGGGTGCCCAGGAGGCAAATATCGCCACCAGGAAAAATGACACCACCAGCGTCGCCACCGCCCCGTAGAGATACAGCTCATAGGGCATGGGCGGCGTATACGCCCGCGCGAACGAATGCGCCCAGGCCGGTAGTGGCAATAACCCCAGGATCGACAGCCCCAGAGTCAACGCGACTCCGGGGCTGACAACGCTCCCCCGGCCTCCCCGACCGACTGTCTGCAACGAGACAGCCTTAGCGGTTGTAAACCCGCTCCCACATCTGGATATAGGCTTCGGCAGAGTTATACAGCGCGGTTAGCGCCTCTTCACCACCTTCCAGTCGAATCTCTTCCACGCCGTCCGCGACCAGACCGTAGTTGGCCATGCCGACCTCGTCGATATGCCAGTACTTGCCGCTTTCCTCGATGGTGAGCAGGTCCACCTGCATCGGTTCGAAATCGGCAAACTGCGGCCCCCAGCCTTCGCCGCGGAACAAGGTGAACGGATAGACCACCGGTTTGCTGCCCGCACCTCGCGGCCCCGGGTGGCCACCGAAACCGTTGGCATCGGCACCGTAGCCCAGCCCCAGAATCGTGTCTTCCACGCCGGCCTTGGCGCGCCAGAACTTCAGCTTTTGCAGAAACTCGGTGTGCTTGATGCCGTTGCCGCGATAGGGATAGATCACCCCGCCATCGCGCAGCATGCGTACCGCCTGATCGCTGGTCAGTCCGCCATGGGCATCGTGGGACGAGGCCATCGGGTACGGTGGATCCTGCTCCTCCGCGATATCCAGCATGATGTCCTTGCTGTGATAGGCCGCATGGTCAATGTCGATCACCAACCGGTTTGCCATCAAGGCACGCAATGCGTAATCACCCAGGTCGGTCACCGTCCGCGCATTGCAGCGCAGACCCGTGGGGTACACCGGCAGCACGCCACCGGTAGCGGCCAGCACGGTGGAAGTCAGCGGATCACCACCGATACCGGGCACCGCCGGCACCATCTCCGCCCCCGGGGTCCGCACCGATGGTTCGTCCTCGGGGAAGTCGCGGCATTCGGTGGTTTCCCAGAACGCGCCGGTATCCAGGAAGTTGAGCAGGTTCATGACGTCGCCGCTGAAGATCCCGGCGCCGCCGAGCGAGCTGTTGATATCGTGGAACGGGTACACATGCCGCACACCGAGGTCCCACAGTCGCTGAATTTCGGCGTCGATCTGCGCCTCGTCACACTTGCGCACCTCGATACCCCCCGGGAGGATGGTGATCCCGCAGCTGAAGATCTGGGCCACTTCCACCCCCAGCACCACGGCCAGCTTGCCGTCGTTGATCACCTCACGCGCTTCCTGCGGGCTTTTGACGATGCGGTACCAGCCTTTGCCTGGGCCGCCCTCCTGGGCGTCGATGTAATCCTGCATCTCGTACAGGTATTCCACCTGCTTCACGGCCACGCTCATGTCGTCGCAATCGGCGGTAGGGTGCAGCGAATACAGCTGACCGACCTTGCACAAACCCGCGATGTTGGTCCCGTGGTTCACCATCAGGCGTAAGCCGGCCTTGTAGGCGCGCTCGACCCAGCGGTAGTACATCACTTGATGGGTCAGGAAGTTGCGGGCCGGCCAATCCACGAAGCTCGGCCAGCCCTGTGTGTCGTGCGTGCCGGTGGGGTTGGCTTCGAGAATGTTGTTGGCATCCCGAATGCCATTCGGGCCGTGAAATTCCTGGCAATCCTCCAGCGCCACTTCAACCCCCAGCGGGTTGAAGATCTGGCCGTACAGTACGCCACCCGCCGACGGTCCCACCGACCCGTCGGCGGACATTTCATGGGACATCCCCATATGGGTGTGGGTGTCTGCCCAGCCGAGCACGGGCTTGTTCAGCCCTTTGCCCTTGAAGGTGTCACCGCGAATGGCAATGGGCATTTCCGGAAAGGCCTTGCAATCCACCTTGGGCACAAAACGAAAGCTCTGCAACGCCCGCGAGGCGGTGTTCTCGGATTGCAGGGAGGCCTGTCCCTGTGCATTCACCGTCAATGCTGCGCTGACCACGCTGGCCAGACTGAAAACGCCCTGATCCAGCGCGTCGACCGACCAGATTGCACTCCGGGTACGCGCCGACGTGGCCCGCACCGAGTTCTCTTCCGCTGTCATCAACCGTCCGGCGCGGTCGTGCAACAGGTATTCACCCAAACCGGCCGGGCGCAGGTGGAATGATTCACCGTCGGTCGCTGTCGGCGCGTCAAACAAGACGGCACCGTCGGCGGCAATGTTCGCGAACGCTTCATTCGCCGCAGACTGCATGGCGTAACAACCATTCGCGAGATCGAACTCCGAGACCTGCTGCAGTGCTGCGCCGCCCACACCCCAGGTTTGATCACGGGCATCCAGCCCCACATTTCGTCCACCCTCACCGCAACCCAGCAGAAACAGGCCGGGCACGCAAATTGCACCGAGGGCAATGAAACGGATCATGCGCATATGACAAATGTTCAAAAAAAGCGAGCCCGGACCATACCGCGGTATGGACATGGCGCTAAAGAGTAAAAACTACGCAAACGACGGGGTAGGCTCGCTTGTACTGAATTTTTGCCTCAACTTGCGGCACATAGGGCAAGATGCACCCAAGATGAGTGCGTCCAAAACCGTACAGCCCGCCCGCAAATCATCGCTGCTGCGGCGACTGTTCCCCTTGATGCTGGCCCTGGTGATGGCTTGCGGTGCGGTTGTGAGCCTGTTCACGCTGCAGGTTTTTGACCAGCAGGTCAGCGAGTTCAACAAGCGGGTCATTGCCCAGGAAGCCCGGATCGCCGCCGCATTGTGGCGAGACACCGCTCAAAAACTGGCCGCTCGCACCTTCAGTCTGGGGGAAGCGCAGGCGTTTACCGGGCTCGTGCCTTTGACTCCAAGCGACTCTCCTGCACAGGCGCCTGACCGTCGGATGCTGATGAGCTACATGCGCACTATTTTGCAGGCCAAACCGGAATACTTGGTGCTGAGTGTGATCGTCAATGAACCGTCGGGCTCGCGTCAATTTCTGTCCTGCGCGCGCGGCACTGACAAGCAGCCGGAGTGCCGCAGCGCAGAGTACCAACCGGGAAACGACCCGCTGCTGGATCAGGCCATTGCCGTCGATCTACCGACGCTGCTGTTCGCGCCAGCCCCGGCATCACCGACGCAAGCCCGGTTTCTGCAATCGAGTACCCCCTTTAGCAACTTCGACTTCCGGATTCAGGGGCATATCCTGCTGCGGGTTGATCCTGAACCCATTTTCGATGAGGTCCGCCAAGGCTTGGCGGAAGCCAACCGGGTTTTCCTGTTTGCCCCCGGTCACAAGACCCTGTTCTTCATGGATGCCACCACGCCCGAGCAGGATGCCGTGCATGCCCGCCAGATCTTCGAACACATCGAAGGCAATGAGGAATATGCATCGCGTTCAAGCATCATCAGCCCCATCGAGACCATGCAGGAAGGCGAAGGCCTGGGCGGCTACGCGCTTGGTGTGCTCGACCCTGGCATGACCCGCCGCGGCATCCTGCAACAAAGCGTGTATCTCAACCTGACGATCCAGCTGGTGGTCATCGGGGTCTTCATGCTCGCCGCGTTGCTGATCGCACGCCACGTCTCGGAACCCATTCGCAAGTTGCGGCTGGCGCTACAAACTCACCGCGAAGACATCCAGGCATCGGACCTTCCAGCCTCGGCAGACTACGACCTGAGCCTTCTGTTCGACGTCATCCTCGAAAACTCACGCCGGATCAAGTTGCAACGCAAAAGCCTGGCGGAGCGCTATGCCGCACAAAAGGTTACCCACCAGCAGCTGGAAAAGGCGCTACAACGAATTCAGCGAGCGGAGCTGGACAAGAACGAGCTGGTCAAAGTCACCGCGCATGATTTGCGCGAACCCTTGCTGGTCATCATTTCCTGCAGCCGAATGCTGCCCGAACTGATCGAGGATGGAGATGACGAGGGTCTGCGCCAATCCATTGGTTTCATCGAAGACAACGTCATGCGCATGATGGCGCAGGTGGAGCGAATGCGCCGTTACTTCCGCATCGGGATCAGCAAGGAAATCGAGTTCGTCGGAATTCGCGAGACCTGCATCCTGGCCCTCTCGAAACTGAACCCGGCGCTGGTCAGTGACGCCCACATCGATATCCGCGGCGACGCCACACTGCGCAGCCGCACCGAAGATGTGCGGACCGTGCTGACCAATTTGCTGGAGAATGCGCTCACTCATGCTCGTGGCGACAGGCCTCTTTGCGTCACCGTGACCATTGAAGAGTTCACCGGGGGTTGCAATATCGCCGTTGCTGACAATGGTGTCGGCATTCCCAAGGAACGTCACGAGAAAATCTTCGACCTGTTTAGCCGTGGCGACTCGAAGATCAAGATTACCGGCACCGGAACCGGGTTGAGCGAGGTCCGGCACATCGCCTACCTGCACGGAGGTGACGCCACCTTGAGCTCGAACCCGGAGGGTGGCGTGACGTTCAAGGTCGTGCTCTATCACCTCACCGAAGCCGATGATTTTGTCGTGGAGAGTGTTGCCCCCCCGGAGGAGGAAACACCCGCCGCCGCGATTGCACCCGAAAACCGAACCGTAAAGGCGTAATCCTCGGGACGAAGGGGGGAAGCTAAACGCAGCACTTCCATATCGCTAGAGACAGTTGAATGAACCGGCCATTCGCCCCGACCGGCGCCCCCGGAATACTCAGAAGCGATAACCCAGCATGATCAGCGCCATCTGCGAGCGATCATCCAGTTCACGGCCCTGGTTTTCCAGCGGACTGGCCTGCGCGGCTCCGACGATGTAGTGGTACTCGCCGAACAGCCCCCATCCGGGAGAGAACTTCCAGTCCAGACCCAACACATGATCACGACTGTAGCGGGTCTCGCGGGGCATACCGGTTTCCTGCTCATACTCGCGCCCCGAACGGTCATTGCGATCCAGCCAGCGCAGGTCGTAGCGAAGGTAGCCGGCCAGGTTATTCTTCAGAATTCGCCGGTATTGCGCGTAGATACCATCCAGATCGCCGCACATATCCCCCTGCACCGTGTGGCTGCAAGTGGGTGCCCAAACGTATTCGGCGGTGATGGATGAGTAGGGGTTCTGCCATTGAACCGATGCGACCCACACGTCGGCATCCAGACCGCTGACAGGAACAAAAGCGTCCGGATCGGAACTTTCCACCGCCAAGCGCGCGCCAAGGTAGCTCAGGGCCGTCCGAAACCGACCCAGCCCCCAGTCCTGTGCCCACTGGCCAACGTAGAAATCACGCGCCTTGATGCGCGTGCCTTCCAGGCCCGCGCCGCCAAACGCGCGAACGAAGATGCTGGTTGCATCAAATTTCGGCGCGGCTCCAAGGACCAGCTCGGATACTGTCTGGCCCCACTGCCAGCTACCGTAAATGTGGGCTGCCTCCGTGGAAAACAGCAGATCTCGGATCCCTAGGCCCGTGAAATACACGGACGCCGGCATCGTGATGCCCGGCCGCGAAAACACCACATCTCGCGAGGCGTTGTACAAGCCGTATGGGTTCTTGATCTTGCCAAGACGGATGCCAAAGCTGCCTGAAGGCTCGGTCAGAATCTGGTAATCCAGCTGGAAATAATCCACCCGTATCCGCGAATCGTCCAGAGACCCCGCCTGGCGCGACATCAGCTGCCCCGTCAGCAGCAATTTGGGATGCAAGGGCATGCTGCCATTGATGGCAACTTCATACAGATCGCGACTTCCGCTGCCAGTGCTGGAGCCAAAATAATTGTTGCCAGTAGATCGGACATAGGCCTGCGCGAGTGCGCCATGAATGGTCAAGGGCGGCATCGATAACTCCGCTGCAGCGGGTGCCAGCCCCCCCAGAGCACTACCGATGGCAACCAACCATCGCAGGTGTATTGCCTTCATTCCATGCCTCCCGGTTCTACCAATTCGATGGGGTCGTTGCGTGCTGCGCGATAGCCCAAAGCGCCCGGTGTGGATAGCACCTGGCGGATCATTTCTTCCTCGGACTCCACGGTGTAGGGGATCACACCGGTCCCGCTGAACAGCACCCGATCCCACACGCTGCGCAGAATGTACGGATAGGTGCCCAGTTCATCCCGACAGAACGCCACGTGCATCGGTGCGGTATCCGGAAAAACGTAGAGAGTGACCGGCTGACCATCTGGCCAGACCCGTGTGCGCAACGTGAACAGCGCCCGCAAATAATCTCGGGTGAGGTAGGACTCGGCTACCGAGGCATTCAGCATGATCTCCACCTTCGGCGCACCCTCGCTCCGCGCCAGAAATGGGAAGAGCAGCAGGCTGAACAGTAAGAGCGCGCCTTTGGCGGTACGTTTGATCACAACACCTTCAACAACAAAGGGCTTAACCGAATCGTAGCGTACATATCGCTGCGATGATAATCAGCCCAAGCAAGTTCAGGACCACGCCCTCACGAACCATGACCTGAATGGGGACATGGCCACTGCCAAAGACAATCGCGTTCGGTGGTGTGGCCACCGGCAACATGAACGCGCAACTGGCAGACAGGGTGGCTGGCAGCAGGAGTAATAGCGGGTCGACTTCCATTGCCAGCGCGGCTGCCGCCAGAATCGGCAGCAGCAATACAGCGGTCGCGGTGTTGCTGTTGATTTCCGTCAGCATCGTCACCATCGCTGCAATCAGTACAACCATCAGCAGCACCGGCAAATGGGTCAGGCTCGCAAAACCGGCGCCCAGCGCATCACTCAACCCCGAAGCCGTGAACGCTTTAGCGATAGCGATCCCTCCGCCAAACAGCACCAGCATGCCCCATGGCAACGCCGCAGCGGATTCCCAGTCCAGGAGGCGCTCGCCACGACCATTGGGCAGCACAAACAGCAACACCGCTCCCAGCAAGGCCACGCTGGCGTCATTGGCACCCGGCAACCCCAGCCAGTGGGACCAGCCACCGAAAGGGTCGGTGCGGGTAACCCAGCCCAGTGCTGTCAATCCAAACACCAGCAGCACCCGCCGCTCCGCCACGGTCCATGCACCGGGCTGCGGCAGGGTCACCTGGTCCTGCCCGCGCACGTGACGGGAAAGCCAGAACCCCGCCAACGGCAGAAACACCAACACCACCGGCAACCCAAACCCCATCCACTGCACGAACCCGATCGCGGTTCCAGTGGTCTCTTCAAACACCTTCAGGAACACCAGATTCGGGGGTGAACCGATCGGCGTGCCCAAACCACCGATGCTGGCGCCGTAGGCCACGGCCAGCAGCAGAGCCACGGACAGTCGCGGGTTTTGAGCGCCACGCACGACGGCAAGCGCCACCGGCAGCAGCATCAGCGCCGTTGCAGTGTTGGATATCCACATGCTGAGCAACGCGGAAGCCGCCATAAAACCAAAAACCAAGCGCCGGCCCGAGCCCCCGAACAGGTGCATCATTTCCAGCGCGATGCGCAGGTGCGCCCCGCTGGCTTCCATCCCGCGCGACAGGATGAACCCGCCCAGAAACAGCAGAATCATCGCGTTGCCGTAAGCGTTGGCGACATCGGAAGGGGTCAGCACGCCCACCAGCGGAAAGATCGCCAGGGGCAGCAGGGCCGTCGCCGGCAATGGCAGGGCCTCGGTCATCCACCAAATGGCACACAGCAGCGTGACGAACACGGTCCAGCTGGCGGATGCCGGCAACCCGTTCAGCACACAGGCAATACCGCCGGCCGCCGCGATCAGCAGGCCAGCGGGGATGGTGAGTCGGGAGTCCGTAATCTTCATGAAGGATGACGTTACCATGTGCCAATGAACACCGAATTGATCCAGGTCTGGTACAGCGATCCGCTTTTTGTGGCCTTCCCTCTGGCCGCTGTGGCCATCAGCATGCTGGCGTTCATGAGCTTTGCGCTGCCCTTGACCTGGATCGCCGCTACCGACCCCGTCTGGGCCCGTCGCTACCGCATCCAGAGCCGCAAGGAACGGCCCGGCGTGTTCTGGCCTTCCGTGCGCTCGTGGCTGGAAAACAACCTGTGGATGCTGGGTGTGAGCATCCTCGCGTGGCCATTGCTGCGCTTAACCGGTGTCCATGACGGCCCCCTGCCCCCCTGGTATGTCATCGCCGCCTCGCTGCTGTTCTTCGTGTACCTGGACGATTTCGTCTATTACATCTTCCACCGCACGATGCACCGCCGCTGGTGGTTCAAACACGTACACGGCAAGCATCACCGCATTTACACGCCCTGGGCGATCACCGGGAATTACATGCACCCCTTTGAGTACGTGATGACGGGCTCCATCATGCTGCTGGGGCCGATATTGCTGGGCTCGCATGTGGTCACGCTGTGGTTGTGGGTGGTGTTCCGCCAGTGGGAGGCCGCCGAGGGGCATTGCGGTTATGCCTTCCCCTGGTCGCCGACGCGGTTCATACCGTTGTCCGACAGCTCGCTGCATCACGACTTTCACCACAGCAAGGTCAAAGGCAATTACGCCGGATTCCTGGCCTGGTGTGATCGCGCCTTCGGCACGACGGTGAAAGGCTACGACGCGGCAGTCGCCGAGTTTCGGCGGCGATCGGCTACGCCAGCCGCCGGCGACTGAACCCGGAAACCGCCCGGTACCGCAACGACGCCAAGGGCATAAACCTTGCAATGCGAGTACACACTCTTTCGCATTGGGGCACGGTGAATACTTGGCCGAACTCCGCATCGCCTGGGCCCCGTAACCGGCATTCTCCCTGCGCCAGGATGGCAATGCCGGGTGCACTGTCACGTTTTGTTCAACAGCGCCTGATTTCCTACCCCTGATGGTCAGAATCCCACCAAACAGCCGCAGCAGTGCCCGTCGTCAACGGGGGGCGGCCGCCCTGTTTGTGGCGATTGCGTTGATTGCGCTGATGCTGAGCATTGGTTTTGCTCTGGACCTGGGCCGCATCTACGTGGCAAGGGCTGAGCTGCAGAAGCTGGCTACGGCCACCGCCCTGAGCACGGTGCGGGTAGTCAGCGGTTGCAGCACCGCCAACCCGGCATCCCCGGAGGAACTGGCCGGATACGTCTCTTCCTCGTTGACACAGAATGGTCTCTCGGAAGCACAGCTGGCAGACACGGTCGCGCTGGCTCTGCCCGGCCTGCAATCCGCGAACGGGATGCTGCGAACACTGGATACGGCCGCCGAGGCTGAGTTGGCCGATTCGGTCTCGGTAACACTCACCCGCAACCTGCCACCACCGATTTTTCCCTTATTGCCCACACCCGACAATGCCCTGTTGCGGTCTACGGCTTACGCCGCTCAGGGCGTGGTCGGCCGGGTCTCCGTCGGCAGCGAGCTCCTGGCGTTGAACAGCAGCGACTCCGTTCTGCTGAATTCCCTGCTGGGCGGTCTGCTGGGCAGCGCGGTGAATCTGAGTGTCGCCAGTTACAACAATCTGTTGAATGCCAACCTGACCCTGCTGGAGATCGTCCAAGCCAACGCCACCGTAGCCACCGTGGAAGATCTGCTCAACCTGGATACCTCCCTGCCCGGTGCGCTGGGTTTGGTGAGCCAGGGGTTATTCGCCACCGGCGAGGCGGTCGAAGTTGCCGCGGGAACGTTATTGAACGGGCTGGCCGGGATTGCGGCACCACCGGTGGGATCAATCCGGCTGGGCGATTACCTGGGGGTGGAACCGGGTACTGAAGAGTCCGTTGGCCAGCTTCCGGTGAATGCGCTGGATTTGCTGATTGGCCTGGGCCAACTGGCCAACGAAGGCTACGCGGTGAATTTCGCCATCCCCGGCCTGACCAGTCTCAGCGTGCCCGGCGTCACCAACATCAATATCGATGCCAAAGTGAAAATTGGTGAGCCCCCGCAGGAGGCCCTTGGGCGCCCGGGCTACCGCAGCGACGGCACCCCGATCACCCAGGCGCGCAGCAGCCAGGTACAGATCGTGCTGGATGTTGCGGTCAGCCTGGTACCGGTCGGAACCTTCTCGCTGCTGAGCCTGAACCTGGGGCTGGCGGTCGACGCCGCGCCGGCCACCGCCGACCTGACCCGGATCACCTGCCCCTCCCCCAACAACCCGCAAATAACGGCCGCTGTGTATGCCGAGACGAGCGCGGCAGAAATCGCCGTCGGCGGTTTCGACATCAATGACGCCAACCCCATTGCCAATGCTCAACGCCAAGTTGTGCTGTCGCTGCTGGGCCTGGATGTCCTGGTGGTCGACCCGGCGATTGTGGTGCCACTGGGCCAGGCAGACAGCGGTCTGCTCAGTTTCGACGGCCCGTTCATGCCGGACATCGACGAGCCCTCACCGGATCACACCCAGAATCTCAACGCCGACACCGGCACACTGCTGAGTGGCGCGGTCAGCAGCCTGCTCACTCAACTCACACCGAATCTGGTGGGCAACATCCCGGCGCTGGGTTTGGTGCTGCAGCCGCTGTTGACTCCCGTCATCAATCTCGCACTCGCGATTGTCGACCCGCTGCTGACGGCTGTTGGCAATGCCGTGCTGCAACCCCTGCTGGATTTACTCGGGGTCAGCATCGGCAGTGCGGAGGTCACGCTGCAATCGGCTGCGGTGGAACAGCCGCACCTGATCTATCTGGATTAAACCCGGGACGCGTCGGCCCGGCAGCCCCGAGCGCTGGCATCGATACGCTGGCCGATCAGAAATCATCCTGGCACCATGTTTGCGTAGGATTTCCTACGCTCCCCATGGAGGCACGCATGGCCCAGTTAGTCCCGGTCGCCGAATTCGACCTGGTGATATTTGGCGGCGCGGGTGACCTCTCGCTGCGCAAGTTACTGCCGGCCCTGTTTCATCGTGATCGTGATGGCCAGCTCACGGACGGCAGCCGCATCATTGCGGTGGGTCGCAGCCCGAGCACCCCGGAGGATTACCTGCAGCGTGTCGCCGATGGCGTCCGCGCCAGCATGCCGGGCCGGCAACTCCCGGCGGAAGACTGGGCGCGATTCAGCAACCGATTGCAGTATCTGAGCATCGATGCGCTGGACCCCACGGCGTGGACACCTCTGGTCGAAGCCCTCCTGGGGTACCAGGACCGTACCCGTGCGCTGTACATGGCCACCCCGCCCGATCTGTTCGGCCCCGTTGCGCGTGGATTTCGCGACAACAACCTGATCACCGAAAACATGCGCATCGTGCTGGAGAAGCCGGTCGGCCACGACTACGCCTCCGCGCGCGCCATCAACGACGAGGTCGGTGCCTGTTTCGCGGAAAACCAGATCTTTCGCATCGACCATTACCTGGGCAAGGAAACCGTTCAGAACCTGCTCGCGCTGCGGTTCGGGAACTCCCTGTTCGAGCCCATGTGGCGCCGGGAGGTGGTGGACCACGTGCAAATCACGGTGGCCGAAGAACTCGGCGTGGGTAACCGCGTCGCGTTCTACAACGATATCGGCGCACTGCGCGACATGATCCAAAACCACCTGATGCAGCTGCTCTGTCTGGTCGCGATGGAACCGCCCAGCAGCCTGGACGACGATGCCGTGCGCGACGAGAAGATCAAAGTGCTGCGCGCGCTCAAGCCTATCGGCACCGCGGATGTGAAATCCCGCACCGTCCGTGGCCAGTACACCGCGGGGGCCATCGATGGGCAGACGGTGCCGGGGTATCGGGAGGAACTGGGGGGCGACAGCGAGATCGAAACCTTTGTGGCGCTCAAAGTGGAAATCGACAACTGGCGCTGGTCCGGGGTGCCGTTTTACCTGCGCACCGGCAAGCGGCTGCCGGCCAAGCATTCGGAGATCGTCATCCAGTTCAAACCGGTGCCGCATTCGATCTTCGATGAAAGACACTTCGAGACCCAACCGAATGCCATGTTCATTCAATTGCAACCGGATGAAGGCATTCGCCTGCGCATCATGACCAAGGTGCCTGGCCCCGGCGGCTTCCTGCTCAAACCGGCGTCATTGAATCTGAGCTTTGCGCAGACCTTCGAAGCCCGCTACCCGGATGCCTATGAACGTCTGCTGATGGAGGTGCTACGCGGCAACCAGGCCTTGTTCATGCGTCGCGATGAAGTCGAAACCGCCTGGAAGTGGATCGACACCATCCTCGAAGGCTGGGAGGAATCGCGCCAGAAGCTGGAAAGCTACATGGCCGGAAGCTGGGGCCCGACAGCCGCATCGATGTTGCTGGACCGGGACGAACGCTCCTGGCAGGTGGGCTCGTGATCGAAAGCTATGCCACCCGCCGCGATGCCGCCGACGCAGCCGCCGACGGCATTGCCCGGCTGCTACGCCAGGACCTTCAAGTCCAGACCCGCGCCAGCCTGGTACTCAGCGGTGGCAGCAGCCCGCAGGAGAGTCTGCGGCAGCTTGCCAGCGAACCCCTGGACTGGGCCCGTGTGGATGTCACCCTCACCGACGAACGGCTGGTGCCCGCTACCGACCCGGCCAGCAATGAAGGCATGTTGCGGCAGCATTTCCTGATCGAACAGGCGGCGCAGGCGCAGTTTGTGCCCTTGGAAGCCAAACTCCTGTCGGGCATGCAGCGCCCGTTCAGTGCCGTGCTCTGCGGCATGGGCACCGATGGCCACATCGCCTCGTTGTTTCCGGACTTGCCGGATCTGCCCTCGCTGCTGACCCTCGATAACCCGGCGCCCTGCGCCTCGGTGATGACCGCGGCGAGCCCGCATCCACGCATGACGTTGACACTAAGCTGGCTGTGCCAGACCCGATGCGTTTTCCTGCTGGTTTTCGGTCCGCAGAAACGTGCGTTGCTGGACAACCCGCAAGACACGCCCGTGCGACATCTGCTGCAGCAGACGCAAGCCCCTGTACGCATCCTCTGGGCGCCGTGAGCCCCACCCGAACCGGACGACACCATGCATCCCGTCATTCAGAACGTCACCCGCAAGATTCGCGAGCGCAGCCAGCCCACTCGCGATGCCTATCTGGAACGCATAGCTCGGGCCGGCCACCGCGGGCCGCAACGCACGGCCCTCTCCTGCAGCAATCTGGCGCACGGAGTCGCCGCTTGCGGCAGCCCCGAAAAGCAACGCCTGATGGGGGAAGCGGTACCGAACATCGGCATTGTGACGGCCTACAACGACATGCTCAGCGCGCATCAGCCCTACGAAACCTATCCGCAGCAGATTCGCATGGCGGCGGCAGAGTTCGGCGCTGTCGCCCAGGTTGCCGGTGGTGTGCCCGCCATGTGTGATGGCGTCACCCAAGGGCGTGACGCCATGGATCTGTCCCTGTTCAGCCGCGACGTCATTGCCATGGGCACCGCGGTGGCGCTCTCGCACGACATGTTCGACGCCGTGCTCTGCCTCGGCATTTGCGACAAGATCGTCCCCGGGCTGCTGATGGGGGCGTTGAGCTTCGGCCACCTGCCCACGGTCTTCGTCCCGGCTGGGCCCATGCCCTCCGGCCTGCCCAACAAGGAAAAAGCGCGCGTTCGCGAAGCTTATGCAGCCGGCACCGCCAGCCGCGACGAGTTGCTCGCTGCCGAGGCCGGGGCCTATCACTCCCCCGGTACCTGCACCTTCTACGGCACCGCGAACAGCAATCAGATGCTGATGGAATTTCTCGGCCTGCAACTGCCAGGAAGTTCGTTTGTCGCACCGGGAACCGAATTGCGTGAACTGCTCACCCGCGCGGCCGTACAACAGGTGCTGCAACTGACCACGGACGAAAGCTTTACGCCCATCGGTCGGATTGTCAGCGAAGCGTCGATAGTCAACGCCATCATCGGATTGCTGGCCACCGGAGGTTCCACCAACCACACCATGCATCTGGTGGCCATCGCCGCGGCGGCCGGCATCCAGGTGCAGTGGTCGGATTTTGCCGAGCTGTCCGCCGTGATTCCGCTGGTGGCGCAGGTGTACCCCAACGGCAGCGCGGACGTGAACCACTTCCATGCCGCCGGTGGCCTGGGGTTCATCATTCGCCACTTTCTGCACCAGGGACTGCTCAACGACGACGTGCACACCATCCTCGGTCCCGGCCTGCACCGTTTTGCCACCGAGGCGGTGCTCAGCGATGGCGAGGTCCACTGGGTGCCGGCACCCGAGATTCCCCGCGACAGCGATGTGTTGCGCCCCCCGCTGAGCCCGTTTCAGAAAGATGGCGGCCTGCGCCTGGTGGAAGGCGAACTGGGGCGCGCCATCGTCAAGGTCTCGGCCGTCGCTCCGGAGCTGCGCAAGATCACCGCTCCGGCGCGGGTTTTCCCCAGCCAGCAGGCGCTGCGCGATGCCTTCGACGCCGACCAATTGCAGGGCGACATGGTGGCGGTGGTGCCATTTCAGGGGCCGCGGGCCATCGGCATGCCCGAACTGCACCAGCTCTCGCCCTACCTGGGCGTGCTGCAGAACCGCGGGCTGCGCGTGGCATTGCTCACCGATGGGCGCATGTCCGGCGCATCGGGCAAGGTGCTTGCCGCCATTCAGGTCACGCCCGAGGCGGCGGCCGGCGGGTTGATCGGGCGCATCCGCGACGGTGACATGATCACCATTGATGCCGACGCCGGCTCCTGGTCGGTGGATGCCGATCTCTCTGAGCGCCAACCGCAGGCCAGCGAACACCTCAGCCACGCCTTTGGCACCGGCCGCGAGTTGTTCCAGCTGTTTCGTGACCACGTAGGTGCGGCAGACGCCGGCGCCAGCCCGCTGCTGGGAGGGCGCTAAGCATGGATGCCACCGAACTTCTGAACGGCATCCGCCTGATGCCGGTAATTGTTATCGACGAGGTGGAGCATGCGGTTCCCCTCGCCATCGCGTTGCGCGATGCGGGTGTGCGCGCCATGGAAATTACGCTGCGCACCCCCGCGGCGCTGGACGCGCTGACACGCATCCACCGCGAAGTTCCCGAAATGCTGCTCGGCGTGGGCAGCGTGCGCCGCCCGGAGCAGTTCGCCCAGGCGCAGGCTGCGGGCGCCGGTTTTGCGGTCAGCCCCGGTGTGACCCCGCGTTTGCTGCAGGCGGCGGAAAGCTGCGGGTTGCCCTACCTTCCCGGCGCGGCAACGGCAACCGAAGTCCTGCAACTGCTGGAGAACGGTTACCGCCTGCAAAAGTTTTTCCCGGCCGAGCAGCTGGGCGGCGCCGCTACCCTCAAGGCGCTGAGCGCCCCCTTGCCGGAAGTGCGTTTCTGCCCCACCGGCGGGGTGAATGCGCAGAATGCTCTGCACTACCTCGCGCTGCCGCAGGTGGCCTGCATCGGTGGCTCCTGGTTTATCCCCTCAGCCCTGCTGGCGGCGGAAGATTTCACCACCATCGGTGAGCAGGCCGTGGACGCGATAGCGTTGACCCGCACACCCGCCGCAGACTAGGTTCGCCGCAACAGCAAGGCCACGCTTAGGCCGCAGAAGCCGGCACCCACCGCGAAGGTCATCGCCGGACCCGCGGCTTCCCAGACCAGACCGGCCACCACGCTGGCCAGCAGCATCGCCACGCCGCAGCACAGATTGAACATGCCGAAAGCCGTCCCGCGCAGCGAGGCCGGCGCCGTGTCCGCAATCAAGGCCGTCAGCAGCCCCTGGGTCATGCCGAGATGCACGCCCCACACGGCCACGCCGAGCAGCACCAGCGCCCAGGATGTGGCCAGCGCCAACACGGTATCCGCCACCAGCAGCACCAGCATTCCTGCAATCAGCAGGGGCCGGCGACCCATGCGGTCCGAGAGCCAACCAAAGGGGTACGCCGACCCGGCATAGGCAAGATTCAGCACGATCAGCACCAGCGGTATGGCAACCAGCGGCAGACCGTTTTTCTCGGCATGCAGGATCAAGAATGCTTCGGAGAAACGCGCCAGCGTAAACACCGTCCCGACCACCACGATCTCCCAGTAACGCCCGGGCAACTGGCGCAATTCATCGCGTTGCAAAGGGAACCGTGGCCGCTGACGCGCCGGCTGAGCTACCTCCCGCACACCCACGACCAGTAACCCGACAGCCAGCAACCCCGGCAGCATCGCGAACAGAAACACCTGCCGGAAGTCGTTCGCCCACACCCACATCAACCCCATCGCCAGCAGCGGGCCGATGAACGCGCCCACGGTATCCAGCGATTGCCGCAACCCGTAGGCCGCGCCACGAATCTCGGGCGGCGTCACATCCGCGACGAGGGCATCCCGCGGTGCCCCACGAATGCCTTTGCCGATCCGGTCAGTGAAGCGAGCGGCAAACACCATGCCGGGCGACCCCGCAATCGCAAACAAAGGTTTGCTGAGCATGCCCAGGGTGTAGCCCGCCACCGCCAAGGGCTTGCGGCGCCCGAAGAAGTCGCTCAACGCGCCGGAAAACAGCTTGACGATCAGCGCGGTCGCCTCGGCAACCCCCTCGATAATGCCGACGGTCACCGCGCTGGCCCCCAGCACCGTCACCAGAAACACCGGCAACAGGCTGTGGATGATCTCCGAGGACACATCCATGAACAGGCTGACGAAGCCCAGCACCCAGACCGTGCGCGGAAGCGCTCTGTTCGACGGGGACTTCATGGCTGGTTGTGCTGTCCGTCGCACAGGGGCAAGGTCGCGCTGCGGCCACATCCACAGAACCAGAAATAACCGGCGCGCTCGGCGAAGAACGCAGCCCCCTGCTCTGCACAGTCGCTGCCGCTGTCGGCCAGCGGGTACGCACTGCAGCCGTCACAACGGCACAGACGATACGGACCACGCACCAGATGGACCGGCCAGGCGGGGTTACGCGATCGAAACGGCTTCATGCCCGTATGCTCGAGGAGGAAGGAGAAGACTACCGCGAGTCGCGCCGATGCTGGCATCGTTGGCGCGAAGGGCGCGCGTTGTGTCTGGGGAAGCGCTGATTTAATCCACGAGCGAAGGGAGGTGCACCGCCGCCGGAGCACAGAAACCGCAGCGTATGGGGCATATGTGAGGCCCGTGTTCATTTTGCGGGGAGCACCGCCGGTGGTGCAGATCACGAGCGCAGCGAATAAATCAGTGCTTCCCTAGGGCACAGCGCCGCTGGTCAGCTGCTGGTAGATATCCAGCACCTCGTCAATGGCGTTGTAACAGCTGGGAAAATCCGGACGCTCCAGGGTATCTCCGGCCGCCGGTTGCAGGCGCACCTCCACCCACTCCGCCGCGGGCTCGTGCGCGATGGCCAGTTGCACCGCATTCGGCTCGGAAAGCACCCGCCCGCCATTGACCTCCACGTCATAGCCCGCGGGGTAATGCACGGCAACCGGCACCCCGACCAGTGTCGGCGCCGTGATCGTGGGATCCGGCCGGTAGCGGAAGGTGAAAATTCCTGTGCGCGGGTCAAAGCGGTAGCTGTCGGGAATCCCAGCGATGGCTCGGGGGAAGACCCGCGCCAGCGCCGGCAGATTGTTGTTGTTGGGGCTCGGGTACTGGCCCACCGTCCAGGACATCTTGTTGTCTTCGGCGCGCTCCAGCAGGCACTCCAGACCGGCCGTGTCGCGCTCGTTGGAGGACAGCACTTCGGTCATGAACGGCGTGACATCCATGCGGATACTGGCCTCGAAAGCGTTCACGTAAACCTGCGTATGAAAGGGGTCGCAGGCCTGCTCGAGCAGCGTTCCGAATCCCTCGTCGTCGATGGCCTGGCGGACCGCGCGCGCCACACACAGATCATGAAAGGAAAAGCCTGCCGGGCGCACGGCATCCGGGGGCGCGGTCAGCCAGGTCTTGGCCCCGCTGTCGAAGGTGAACTGGGGTTCGTAAAAGGCAATGGCGTCGGGGTCCTGTGCACGCACGGCGGCCGCGAAGGCATCCATCGCGGGCTGCAAAAACAACTGATCAAACTGCGGACAACCCGGCAGGTTGAAACAGGTCGGGTACTGCGACCCCGGCCAGGGCTCGTTCATCAGGTCATAACCCAGCACATAGGGCTCGTCCGCGAAGGTGGCGGCCATATGGCCAAGCTGCGCCGTGTAGGCGTCGAGCACGCCGTTCGTGTTCAGCCACAAATTGTCGAAAGCCAGGGACACTGCGGGCTGAAAATAGTTGGCGGGAAACCCGAAGTCCGAAATCATCGGCACGCCAAAATCCTGCGCAGCCCAGTCCGGGAACCCGTTGCCACGAGAGCCGTACTTGGGGCCGAACAGATCCTGGTGCGAATCCAGCAAAACAAACACCCCGGCAGCCGCGAGCTTGTCCACGGCAATGCGCACCCGCTGCAGATAGGCCGCGTCATAGGTACCGGGCTGCGGCTCCAGCGCGCTCCAGTGATAGGCCAGCCGGGCCACGTTCATACCCAGCTCCGCCAGCCACTCGCCATAGACCGGAAAGGTGACGGCCAGCCCATCCGGCGCCGGGCTCTCCGGTTTGGACACGGTGAAGGTGCCCTGCAGGATGATCACCCGCCCGGTCGCATCGCGAAACCACCGCCCCTGCGAGGTGATCGGCGGTTGCTCCAGCAGTTTGGTCTGCGGTTGAGCGGCGGCCGCCGTGTGATCGGGCCGGTCGGTACACCCTTGCAGACCTGCCAATAGCAGGATCGCGATGACGTATTTCATGAAGTCTCCTCGGGTCGGGGCCCCAAGCTGTATTCGGCGCCCATCGTCGGCATTGTTGTCGGTACGGATGTAGCCGTCCACCGTCACCCTGCGGAACAGCAACACCCAACTTCCGTTCTGGATGATTCGTCGGCCTACACCGCATACTTGGGCGCTCCATCACTTCAAATCCCCATCATGACCCGCCCCATTCTTGACCAATCACATATGCACCCGGCCATCCGCGAGAAGGTCGCCGCGCACCATCTGGACATCATCCAGGAGGTGCAAAAAGCCGTTGCCGACAACCCGGTCGTGGTGGTGGGAATGGCGCAGAATCCCTTCCCGAAGAAGGCACGCAAAGCACTGGACAGCGCCGGCATCGACTACGCGTACCTGGAATATGGCAGCTACCTCAAGGACTGGCGCCGACGGAACGCCCTCAAGATGTGGACCGGCTGGCCGACCTTCCCGATGATTTTCGTCAATCAGCAATTCATCGGTGGCTTTGCCGAGCTCTCGCAGCTGATCAAGAACAACGAGCTGCGCACTCTGCTGGCCTGAATGCTGGCGTGGAAAGTGGCACTGGCCTTGCTTGAACCCCCGTAGGCACCGAAACGAGGACCTCACGATGACGGAACACGACGAACAAGATCGCGCGCTGCGCGCCCGCGTGCGGATGTTTGGCCAGGTCCTGGGGCAGGTCATCGTGCGCTTTGCACGCCCCGGGGTCTATGAGGTTGTCGAGCGGCTGCGTCAGGGCTATATCGGCCTGCATCGCGGCGCCGCCGACAGCGTCGAGGAAAAGCGCGACGATCTGCTCGACACCATCGATCGCCTCGATGCCGACACGCTGACGCAGGTGGTACGCGCCTTCACCATCTACTTTCAGCTGGTGAACATTGCTGAAGAGCTGGCCCTGCACAAGCAACGCCGTGATCAGGTGGCCAAGGGTGGCCGGCTGTGGGTGGGCTCGTTCAACGACACCCTGTACCAGTTGCACGACGCCAAGGTGACGCCGCTGGAAGTCTCCCGCATGCTCGGGGAACTGCGCTACCGGCCGGTGTTTACCGCCCACCCCACCGAAGCCAAACAGCGCACCATCCTGGAATGTCTGCGGCGCATTTTCACGCTGGCCGAGTCCATGGATGAGTCCAACGACGAGCACATCACGCAGCTGCGGCTGGAGATCCAGACGCTGTGGCGCACCGAAGAAATCCGCGACCAGCGGCCGACGGCGGAGGATGAAATCCGCAACACGCTGCACTATTTCTCGCATTCGCTGTTTGCTGCGGTCCCCAAGGTTTACCGCAATCTGGATCGCGGGCTCAGCGATCACTACCCGGACTTCAACATCCGTTATGGCGGGCTGATCCGGTTTGGCTCCTGGGTTGGCGGTGACCGCGACGGCAATCCCTTCGTCGGCGCGAACACCACGGTGTACGCCCTGCGCATGCAGGCGCGCGAAGCCCTGCAGCATTACATCCGTCAAATCGGGATGCTGATCGATGAGCTCTCGCACTCGCGGCATTGGTGCAAACCCTCGCCGGCCTTTGAAGCCGGATTGCAGGATGCCGAAGACAGCTATCGCTGGTCGCACGGTTCCATTCCCGAGCGCTTCAAGGACGAACCTTATCGCCGCCGCCTGTTTCTGATGCGCGAACGGCTGCGGGCCATGGTGGACCAGATCCAGCGCGAACTGGAAAACCGGGCGCTGACCTCGGTCCGCGCGCCCGGCGCGTATGACAGCCCGGCTACATTACAAGGCGATCTCGAAAGCATTCGCCAATCCCTGATCTCACACGGCGACGAGGAAATCGCCGCTGGCCGTCTGACCGACCTGATCCGCCTGGTGCAAACCTTCGGCTTCACGCTGGCGCCACTGGATATCCGGCAGGAGTCCACCCGCCATGAACAGGCCCTGGCCGCCCTGCTGCGGGAGTCCGAACGCTGCGAGGATTACACCCAGCTCGACGAAGACCAGCGCGTCAAATTGCTCAGCGAACTGATCGACCGCCCGCCCGAGCCGCTGCCGCTGGAGTTCTTTGGTGAAGCGGACCGGCAGGTGCTGGAGCCCTTCCACATGATGGCCGGCATGCAGACCATCTTCGGTCGCGAGTCGTTTGGCGCCTACGTCATCTCGATGACCCACGACCCCAGCGACGTGCTCGAAGTGCTGACCCTGGCGGCGGTCTACGGCCTGGTCGGACGGCGCGATGGCGAGCGCTATTGCGATATCCGTATCAGCCCGCTGTTCGAAACCGTGGACGACCTTTCACGCATCGAACCGGTGATGTCGGTACTGCTCGAACTTCCCGTGTATCGCGAGGCCCTCATAGCATCGGGCAATTTGCAGGAGGTCATGCTCGGCTATTCGGACTCCTGCAAGGACGGCGGCATTCTGGCCTCCAGCTGGAACCTGCACAAAGCGCAAATCGCCGTCACCCGACTGTGTCGCGAGCAGGGCGTGGAATGCGAACTGTTCCACGGCCGCGGCGGCACGGTGGGGCGCGGCGGTGGCCCCACGCACGCGTCGATTCTGGGGCAGCCCGGCGGCACGGTGAACGGGCGCATCAAGTTCACCGAACAGGGCGAGATGATTTTTTACCGCTATCACAACCCGGAAACCGCGGTCTTTGAGTTGACGGTGGGCCTGTCCGGGGTCATCAAACATGCCCTCAAACACGAGTCGGTTGACCCGGCGTTTACCGGCGCGATGGAGGCGCTGTGCTCCGTGGGTGAAGCGTATTACCGCGACATGACCGAGCGCGAGCCGGGCTTTATTGACTACTTCTACTCGGCCACGCCGGTGGCCGAAATCGGCGCGCTGAATATCGGCTCCCGCCCCAGTCATCGCAAGCATGGCAATCGCTCCAAATACTCGATCCGGGCGATTCCCTGGGTGTTTGCCTGGGCCCAATCACGGCACTCGATTCCGGCCTGGCTGGGCGTCGGCCGCGCGCTGCAGAGCTTTATCGACGCCGCCCCGGACAACCTGGCGCTGCTGCAACGGATGTATCGGGAATGGGCCTTTTTCGCCAACTTCCTGAATAACATCCAGATGTCGATGGCCAAGACCGACATGGACATTGCCCGCCGCTATGCCGCGCTGGCCGACGACCAGGAAGCCGCCACCCGTATTCACGGCAAGCTGCACGCCGAATACACCCTGGGCTGCACGGCCATTTGTCAGGTCACGCAGCAACAGGAGCTGCTCGGGGATGACCCGGGTCTGGCCCGCTCACTGGCACGCCGCCGCCCGTACATGGACCCGCTGAATCAGATCCAGACGGTGCTGATTCGCCGCTGCCGCGAAAACCCGCAGGATGCACGCTGGAAGGATGCCCTGCTGCGTTCGATCAATGGCATCGCCGCCGGCATGCGCAACACCGGCTGACGTCGTCAGATTCAGTGATGATGACCACCCGGGCCATGCACGTGGCCGTGGGATATCTCTTCGGCGCTGGCTTCGCGCACGGCCACGATGTCGATATCGAAAGTGAGCGTCATGCCGGCGAACGGATGGTTGGTATCGACATCCGCGGTAAAGCGACCGACCTTGACCACCAGCACGTCCCGGGGACCATGCTGGGTGCTGACCTTGACCGCCATGCCCGGCCGCAGTTTGCCTTTGTAGAGCAGGTGTTTGATCGGAACGCGCTGCTCCGCGCCTTCACGGCGCAGGCCGTAGGCCTGCTCCGGCGGAAGCGTGATGCTGACATGCTCGCCAGCGGATTTGCCCACCAGCGCCTGCTCGACGGCAGGCAGCATCGCGCCATGCCCGTGCAGATACGCCATCGGCTCCCCCGGCTGGGAATTTTCCAGCTCGGGGCCATCCGCCTGACTCAGACGGTAATGAAATTGAACTACGGTATCCGGCGCGATCGTCATGGTTAGGCTCCATCAGGGAGCGTGATTTTAGTGTTTCGCACCGCCCGGGTGGGTTCTGCGCACATCAATGACGATGCCCAGTAGCGCCAGCAGGATCAGTGCAATACCGGCCAGGTCGAGCAGCACCGGCCCCACATGCGTCAGGATGCGGCCGCTGTGCATCTCTTGCAGCAATTTGGTCCAGTTGAGCGCTTCACCGGAAGCCCGGGTGGCAAAGCCGGACAAGGTCTGATCATCCAACATGCGCGGACTCGGCGCCGGCAGATCCCGCGTCGGGCCGGCATAGTCCACCCATTCCAGGGTGTCGGCATCAATCATCCAGGCCTGGGCGCCCGCTATCACCACCACTCCCGCGGGCGACCGCAGCACGCCATCAACGGGCCCGGAACGAGGTAGCGGCAGCACATCCACCAGCTGGCCATTCTGTTCAAACACCCATACGCCGCCGTCACCAAACGCGAGCAGCCAGGGGGACAGATCCAATGCCGCCTGCAGCGTGGCCAGTTCAGAAATACGCCGCTCGCCCAGATAAAGCCCGTTCTCACAGGCCACCAACACCCCCGCGGACACCGGCCAGGACGCTGCGTCACAACGCACGGATACGCCCATCCACTGCGCCAGATAACCGAGCCTTGTCGGCCCGTTCAGCCCCAGCGACTCGGTGTGATTGAGCAACAAACCGCTCAACGCGATCCACAGCAGAAACACGCTGCTGATCAGCCCGATACGGCGATGCCAGATGCGAAATAGACGCCGGCGGGTTCTCACTTAATGCACATCTTGCTGAACGGCTTCACTCATTCGCAGGGCCATGGCGGCCATTTTTTTCATTGAACGGACGCTAAGGGTAGCGCCACTGATGTTATCGATGTCCTGGCTCAATTGGTGTCGCTGACGACTCAGACCGTCGAACTGACGCAGGAAACTGGTGTATTGAATTTCCCCACCGCGACTCTCGCGATACACCAGCACCTGGGCGGTTTGCAGGATGCCGTCTTTGACCACGAATCCGGCCGTGATCGGCAGTTCCTTGCCGATCTCATCGAGAACCCAGGCGCTGCGCCCACCCTGACTCCAGTAATGCACGCGCAGGCGTGACGAAGGCCGACCCAGAATGCCTTCGATGTCGGCGGCCAACTCGCCACGCAACCACAAGGCGTGCTTCTCCGGCGGCGCATCCGGGAACTGGCTGGCCAGGAACTCCTCGGTTTTCTGACTGCGCTCATCGGCAACCGCCAAGGCATGGCCGCCTCCGAAGGAGGCGGCACACAAAACGAGAAAAAGTCTGGCGAAGCGCATGGATCAGAACTGGTACCCGATACCGAAGTTCACCGATTCGGTTTCCGCACTGCCCTTTTCCAGGCGTTGCGCGTCAACCTTCAGCACCACCTGTGGATGCAGCCAGTAGTTGGCGCCCACGGTGATGATGTCTTCCTCGGCATCCTGTTGAACTTCGACCTGTTCCAGGCGGGCAAAGAAACCCAGCGACGGGTTCACACGCCAGGCCGGCTCGATGTAATAACCGAAGGGTTGATCCCGGCCCGTGGCCTCGGCATTGTCCCCTTCGATCGCCCAGCCGGCCACCAGTGCGCGCAGGCTGAAGGCACCGAATTGCAGGTCCGCGTGTGACTCGAACAACCAGGCTTCGTCCAGACCGTCGTCCGCCTGCTGCGACATGTCGCTTTGGTATTGCAGGCTGGCGGCAACCGTCATTCCGCTGCGGATGGTGTAACTGACATGCGCCGTGGCCGCCAGATCATTGGAGGTGGCCTCGGCCACCTTTTGCCGCCCCGAGCGGATGAAGCCATCGCTAGCCGCGGCTGGGTCGGCTCCCAGACCGGAATGCAGCATCAGTTCCCAGGCCAAACCGCCAGTATTGCGCCCGGCAACCGCGACCCCGGCTTCCCACCAGGTGGTCGGGATGATGCGGTTTTCTACCCGGTTGCGTTCCACCCCGTAGAAGGTGTTGGGTTCGTGGGTGGGGTTGATGAAACCGATGGGCATCAGCATCAGACCAGCACGGGCGTAACGGTTCGGTGCCAGGTCCAGCTCCAGATAGGCCTGCTCCAATTCCACCTCACCGGGCGCACCGTCGCCAGACAGCGCGTGCTCCAGTTCCACTTCGGAGCGGAAGCGCAGCTTGTCGCTGAAGTCGTGCCCGACATAGAGCACGAAACGATGGAAATCCACCTCGTCATCCCCATCCTTGACCATGTTGTAGTGCAACTCGCCATACCCGCCGATATGCGTGGCGCTTTGCTGGCCCTGGTTTTCCAACTGATCAATGCGCTCTTGCTGTTGCGCCACGATTTCGGCCAATTCGTCCAGGGTCGGGGTTGCCAACGCGGTGTATGAGGTCAACGACAGCAGACCAGCCGCCAGCAGCGTGGATTGTGGGTTCATCAAAGTCCGGGCTCCAAGTACAAGTGGTGATAAAAATCATTCCCATTTGCATTCTACAAAAAACATGACCGCCCCTCAATGCAAATCGCACGAAATCCGGGGATCTCCCTGCACGCGCCAACCGTCCGACCACGAGGCACATACACTGAATCTGTTCCACATCAAAACCGAAAAGACTGTCGCTCAGCCGTGAATGGGCCGCGCCGTTGATACTCGCCATCGCGTCTCTGTGCCGAAGTTGTGATGGAGGCAGCATTCCTGGCGCTGGCGTCGCTGATTAACCCGCAGGCACGTGCTCAGGTGACAAGGACTGCGCAGTGCCCGGCGATCTGCAGGCGCTGGAACTGCAACCCATAAACCTGATCCAGACAGCGGTCATTGAGCACATCGTCGACGGCGCCCGCGCGCAGAATGCCACCGTTGTGCAACAGCAGCAGACGGTCCGCGTAACGGGCAGCCAGATTCAGATCGTGCAACACGCAGACCACACACCAACCTTCACGCGCGAGCTGCTGCGCCTGACGCAGACAGGCGTGCTGCCAACGCGGGTCCAAACTCGCGGTGGGTTCATCCAGGAGCAGCACCGGCTGCGCTCGTCCCGGGTGCAACTGGGCCAGACAACGCGCATATTGCACACGGGCGCGTTGCCCGCCCGACAGCTGGGTGTACGGTCGTTCGGCCATTTCATCCATTCCCACGCGGGCCAAGCTGTCGCGGACGGCATCCTCGGTCAGAGCGCGCGCCTCCGGGAAATAGGGGTTGCGCCCCAATGCCACCACTTCGGCAACCCGGTAGGGCAGATTGACCGGCACGTCCTGGGGCAATACGGCGCGTCGCCGCGCCAGCGCCAGACGATCCCAGGAGGCCAGATCGTTACCGTCGAGTCTGACCCGTCCGAAGCTGGGGGCGAGATCGCCACTCAGCAGCTGCAGCAGGCTGCTTTTACCACTGCCGTTCGGTCCGATGATGACGGTCAGCTCCCCGGCCGAAAAAGTCGCGCTGACGGCGGCCACCCGCGAGCGCCCACCGTCCTCACGGCTGGCGCGTTGCAGTTGCAGGCTCATCGGCCCACCACCGCCTGGCGACGCCAGATCAACAGGCCGATGAAAAACGGTGCGCCACACAGCGACGTGATGACCCCGATGGGCAACTCCGCCGGCGCGACCACCAGACGCCCCAGAGTATCCGCTGCCACAGTCAGCGCCGCCCCGAGCAACATCGCCCCCGGCAACAGGGTTCGGTGTTGCGGCCCCAGCAGCAAACGCACCAGATGCGGAACCACCAGCCCTACAAACGCGATGATGCCGGTATAGGCCACGCTGGCTCCCACGGCGAGCGCAATGACGATGATGAGCCGGCGTCGGCTCGCCTCCACATCGAAACCCAGGTGTCCGGCCACGCCATCACCCAGGGCGAGCACATCCAGCAGACGCTGCTCACGCAGCATCACAATCAGGCATCCGGCCACGGTCGGCAGCAGCAAGGCCAGTTCACTCCAGCCGGTACGCCCCAGCGAGCCGAACATCCAGAACGTCAGCGTGCGCAACGCCAGGTCGTCGGCCGCCACGGTCAGCACACCCAGCACCGATGCGGCCAGGGCATTCACGGCGACACCGGCCAGCAACAACGTGGTGGCTGGCGCGTGGCTGTCGGTGCGCGCCAGCAGCATCAGACCGAAGGTGACCGCCAATGCGCAGGCGAAGGCCGCAGCCGGTAACCACACCAGTGCACCACCGAGCACGATGACCGCCGCGGCACCCACCGCCGCACCACTGGAAACACCAATCAATGCCGGCTCCACCAAGGGATTTCGTGTCAGCCCCTGCAGGGCCGCGCCGGCACCGGCCAACGCGGCACCGACAGCGATGGCGGTCAAGGCGCGCGGCAGACGAATCGCGGTGACTGTCGCCACCTCATGCCGTGGCAGGCTCGCACCGGAATCCGTCAGCGAGGCTTGCAGAATTTCCACCACCCGCGTCGGCGACAGGCTCAGCGGACCCAGCATCAGGCTCAACACGAAGACGCTGATCAACACCAGCGCCAGTCCGCCCAGCGACCAGGATGTTCGGCCTGCGGCCCGCATCAATTCGAATTCCTGATGGCGCGATGAAGCTCGCGACCGGCCTCACCCAGCCGAGGCCCCATCCCCAGCAGCAGCAATCCATCCATGACCACCAGATGCCCACTGCGACCGGCCGTGGTGGCGGCGACTCCGGGCCGGGCCAGCAACGCTTCGCGTCCGCCGAGCATGGGCATCGCATGGTCCGGGACCACGATCACGTCCGGGTTCAATGCGATCAGGCTTTCATCCGAAAGCGGGCGATAGCCGGAAAACTTGGCCCCCGCATTGCGGGCTCCGGCCAGGTCCAGCATGGCCGCGGCGCGGGTGCCGCGCCCCGCTACCATCAGTTGCCCACCCTGCCCCCCAATCAACGCCAATGCGCTCGGCGGGTTTGACGACGAAGGCAGCTGGGCAAGCTCATCCCGGATGCTGGCGACCAGGGCCTGTCCCTGCTCCAGCCGCCCCAACCTCGCTGCCACGATGCCGATCATTTCCAGGGTGGCCTCCACGGGGGGTGGCCCAGGGACTATCAGCACGTCAACACCGGCGGCGCGTAATTTCTCCAATACTTCCGGCGGGCCAGCATGAGCCGCGGCCAGCACCAGGTCCGGCGCCATCGCCAGAATTCCTTCGGCGGCCAGTGTCCGCACATACCCCACCTGGGGCAGCGCTGCCGCCTCGGGCGGCCAGGTGCTGGTGGTGTCCACGGCCACCACCTGATCGCCAAAACCCAGGGCAAAGGCGGTCTCCGTCACCTCACCGCCCAGGGTCACCAGGCGCTCCTGCGCCCACGCCAGCGGCGTGAATATCCCACTCAAAAGCAGAAAAGCCGTTCCATAGCGAAGCTTCATAGATGTAATTGCAAATACAAATGATTCGCATTAAGGTATCGACTCGCGTCACCCAACGCAAGCTTTTTTGCCTTCACAAGTTGAATCCATGAAACAACCTCATCTCGACGCCTACGCCCTGTTGGCCGGCCAAAGTCACGGCATTCTCTCCACCCACGGGGTGCGCTATCCCGGCTATCCGCTGGGTTCGCTGGTGCCCTACGTACTCGATGCGAACGGCAACCTGATCATCCTGATTTCGGACATCGCCCAGCACACGCTGAACCTGAAAGCCGACCCGCGTTGCAGCCTGACCATGTCGGAGCGCAGTACCGGCGAAGTGCAAGCTGGTGGCCGCTTATCGGTACTCGCCGATGCACGCGTGCTCAGCGCCGAAGCCGCGGCAGAGTCCTCCGCGCGCTATCTGCGCTACTTCCCGGAGGCGCAGGGGTACTTTTCGGCGCACGACTTCCGCTTCTGGGCCCTGACCCCGTTCAAGCTTCGCTACATCGGCGGTTTCGGCCGGATCCACTGGCTGGACCCGGACGCGACGCAGGCCAGCAACCCCTTCATCGGCCGTGAGGAAAGCAGCGCCTGCACCCACATGAATGCGGACCATGTGGATGCGTTGCGCAAATACTGCGCCTTCAATGGCATCCCCTGCGAAGGTCGGGAGCTGGCCATGGTCGGGGTGGACACCCGCGCCCTGTACCTGCGTGTCGACGCCTGCGTGCATCGCCTGCCCTTCCGCCAGAACATTGCAACGCTGGATGAGCTGCGGCGCGAAACCATCGCCATGTGCCAGGCCGATTATTGGCAGAGCGCACAAGCCGCCTGATGAATATCTCGCCTTGCCCTGGTTTGCTCGTCGCGGCATTGGGATGCTGGGCTATCCCCAGTGGCGCGCAACCGTCGCCCGAACCGTTACCCACCATTCCTGTCACCAACAGCTACACGCAACTGGCCAGCGCCGAACCCACCGATCTTGATCCGGTGGTGGTCACCGGTACGCGTACCGAGCATCGCCTGTCGGATTCGCCGGTGGTGGTCGAAGTGGTCACCGCGCGCGACATCATGCGCAGTGGCGCCCGGGATCTGACCGAACTGCTCGAGCGCGAAGGCTCGGTTCACGTGACACGCGCCGCCGGGCGCGGCAGCACCATCGAAATGCAGGGGCTGTCCTCCGAACACGTGCTGATTCTGGTGAACGGGCGGCGGCTGTCCGGGCGCATCAACGGCGCCATCGACCTTTCACGCCTGCGCGTCGCCGACATCGAACGCCTGGAAATCGTCAAAGGCCCCAGCTCAGCGCTGTATGGGTCGGATGCATTGGGCGGCGTGGTCAACATCATCACCCGGCAGCGTCAATCCGGCGGTGCGGTCAATTTGCGTAACAGCGCCTACGACCGGGATGCCTACGGCCACCTGGGCGTCGTCGGCGAGCGCTGGTCCACGCAGTTTGCGGCGGGCTACAGCGCGCAGAGCGCTTTCGATCTGTCACCGCAAACCGCGGCCGAGGACAGCCCCGATGCCGAAGGCTGGTACTACGCCGTCAACGCGGAGCGCGATATCGGGCGCACCGGCAACCTGGGTCTGGACCTGGCCTACCAGCTTGATGATTCGCAACGCCTGGACTCCGGCACCGGGGGTGCGAAATACGACACCCGCAAACGCACCGAAGAAATACGCCTGGGCCTGAATCCCCGCGTTGACATCGCCGGGGGCCATGTCCGCGTCAATACCTACTACCACCGCTATTTCGACCAATACCTGCAAGACCAGCGCGGCACCGACGCGAACACCATTGATGAAGAAACCCGTGACGAGATTGCCGCGATCGGCGCCCAATTTGATCGTGACATCGCCGGCCACCAGTGGACCATCGGTCTGGACCATCAGCTGGAAACCCTGCGCTCCGACCGCATCACGCAGGTGGCCGAACGCGACCGCCAGGCCGTCTACCTGCAGGATCAACTGCAACTCTGGGATCACCGCCTGACCCTGGTGCCCGGCTTGCGCTACGACCGCGACTCGCAGTTCGGCCAGCAACTGTCTCCCAAACTGGCGCTGCGGCTGGATCTCACCGACCGCTGGTTGCTGCGTGCCGGCTACGGCCAAGGCTACCGGGCACCCGATTTCAAGCAGCTGCTGCTGCGCTTCGACAACGGCGCTATCGGTTACCGGGTCGAAGGCAACCCGGAACTGCAACCGGAACGATCCCAGGGTTTCAACCTGGCGGCCACGTTCTACGCCACCCCGCAAAGCAGCCTCCATCTCTCGCTGTTTTCACAACGGGTGGATGACCTCATCGACCTGGTGCAGACCAACAGCGGCGGCGACACCCAGGTTTACAGCTATCGCAACGTCACCTCCGCCACGCTGCACGGCGGCGATCTGCAAACGCAGTGGCATCCGAATTCCGCCTGGCAGATCAAGCTCGGTTACAGCTATCTGTACAGCCGCGACAACAGCACCGGTGACCCCCTCTCCGGTCGACCCACACATCGCGTGCATACCGCGCTGTATTACCAGCGACCGCAGTACGGCATCGGTCTACGTGGGAACTGGGTCGGGGAACGTCATTTTGCGGTGGATACAAGCTCCAGCGGACCGCCCACCGGCGCAGGCACCGCTCCCGCCTATGCCTTGTTTGATGTCCGCGCCCAGTGGCGGGGCTGGCCTGTGGCCCAGCTGGCTGCGGGCATCAAGAACCTGTTTGACGCGGGGGATTCGGCCTTCCTGCCGATAGCGCCACGCGCTGTGTATATGGAAATACAAAGGAGCTTTCAATGAATGAATATCGAACCCCTTGCATGCGCGGGGCCCTGATCCTGTCGGCATTGCTGCTCAATGCCTGTGCTTCGGATCTATCCGACAGCGTGGATGACGCCGACCTGGACCCGACGATACCGGACCAGCCCGCGATTGAACTGCCGGGCCCCGGCGGAATTTCAGCAGCCTTCAGCAAACACACCAAGGGCTATTACCAGGCGGTAATCGACGCCAGCGGCGACGACTGGGTCTATCTCGATCTGGATACGCAGACGCAGGTATTTCCCGCCGACCCCAGCGCCAGCGATGCCTGGGACATTGCGTTGATGGGCGCGGATATCAAACTCAATGGCGGCGAATCGGGCACCCCGCCGACGGGGACCGCGGTGCAGGTCTTCGCCGACAGAGTGGCCGCCGGCTCGGTGTATCCCTGGGAAAGCGTGGACGGCGCCCCGCCGGCAACCGCGGTGGACTATGTCACCGACGCACCAGGCTCTTCGCTACTGGGTGGCGATCCGGAATACGCAATGAGCACCTATCCCGAAGCCGACGCGGAGCCCAATCCCGTGGACGGCTCTGGCGATTATGGCTGGTATCACTACAGTGGTTACCTGGCCGGGTCAGTGATCGCGGCGCGGAGCAATGTGGCCTACATCGTGCGCACCGTAGAGTGCCGTTACATCAGCCTGCGGATGACGGGTTACTACAATTCAACTAACACCGGCAAGCACCCGCAATTCGACCTGATCGAGGTTCCCGGCCCGGCATGCAGCACTGCTGCCGGCGATGTGGCTCCGCTGGGCAAAGCCATTTTCAGCGCAACCAGCGATGGCATGTACGCCGAAGTGGATGCCAGCGACGAAGAGGCCTGGGTGTATCTGGACCTCGGCAATGCGCTCCAGGTCACCCCCGCAGACCCCACCAGCGAAACCACCTGGGATCTGGCCATCAAACGCACCGACATCCGCATGAACGGAGGCAGCTCCGGCGCGGCCGACGTCGGGCTGCACGACCTCAAAGCGACCGACTGGTCCGCCATCACCAGCATCCCGGACGACGCCGAATACCACACCGATACCGCTGACGCCCTGGCCTTTGTCACCTACCCGCCTGCGGAACGCACTGGCGATGCCGCATGTGGCGGCATCAACAGTGACAACGGCTGGTACTACTACTCCGGCTTCTGCGATGACGGACAGGGCACCCACGCGATCACGCCGCGGGACGTGGTCTACGTACTGCACGGCCGCAACGGACAGTACTGGAAGCTGCGCATGCTCAGCTACTACGACAGCAACGGGAACTCGGCTCACCCCAGCCTGGAGTTTTCGCCGCTGAACTGAACCCGTTTTGGCACCACGTTAGCTTGGGCGGTGCAGCACTTCCTCCCATCGATCCCCCTCGATCGTGCTGCACCGCCATTTTGACGCGTAGCTCCGCCGCTTTTCGTACTACGACCTTCACACCGGCAACGCCCCTGGCCGGCCCGATTGGCAGATCGGTCCCTCTTATTTACGACGTGGAAGCAGGGGCATTCCCCGTATGATTTGCGCGCATAGAGGACATTGATTCCACGGACGGGGACACCATGCGAGCAATTTTCGGCGCCGCCTTCATTTTTTGCGCACTGAGCGCCTGTCAGGAGGGCGGTCGCCCACCGATCGATGGCGGCAGTGGTTCAGGCACCTACACCGCCGAACTGCGGCGCACCGATTACGGCATCGTGCATGTCAAGGCGGACAACTACGGCAGCCTGGGCTATGGCTATGCCTACGCCTTTGCCGAAGACAACCTCTGCGCCATTGCGGATAGCTACGTCACCGTCAACGGCGAGCGCAGCAAATTCTTCGGCCCGGACGGTAGCTGGCAATTCACCGGCAACGGTACCGAAAACAACAACCTGAATTCCGACTTTTTCTTCAAGCTGATCATCGCCGAGCAACGCATCGAGAAGTTGCTGGCGCTGGCGCCTCCGGAGGGTCCGTTGCCGGAGGTCCGTGAGCTGGTACGCGGCTATGTGGCGGGATACAACCGCTACCTGCGCGACACCGGCATCGACAACTTGCCTGACCCGACGTGCCGCGGTGCGGCGTGGGTCCGCGAGATCCGTGAGATCGACGTCTACCGCCGCTTTTATGAGCTGGCGCTGCTGGGCTCGTCAGGAGTGGCCATTGATGGCATCGGCGGGGCTCAGCCCCCGTTGCCGGATCTGATTCCGGTCAAAGTCCGCACTCCACCGCTGTCGCCCGAGCAGGTTGCACAACGTCTGGCCCAGGCCGGGCAAGGCATTCAAATCGGCAGCAACGCCATCGCCCTCGGTGGCGCCGCCACCGACACCGGCCGCGGCATGTTGCTCGGCAACCCGCACTTTCCGTGGGAGGGCACCGAGCGTTTTCACCAGGCCCACCTGACCATCCCCGGCACGCTGGATGTGACCGGTGTCAGCCTGTTTGGCGTGCCGCTGATCCTGATCGGATACAACAAGGACCTGGCCTGGAGCCACACCGTTTCCAGCGCCTGGCGCTTTACGCCGTATCAGCTGACATTGGTCCCCGGTGCACCGACGAGTTATCTGGTCGATGGCCAGCCCGAGGCCATGACGCCCTGGGATCTGAGCGTGGAAACCCTGCAGGAAGACGGCAGCCTGGCAACGGAGGAACGCACGCTGTACACCACCCGCTGGGGGCCGGTGTTCACCAGCATCCTGGGTCTGCCGCTGTTCCCGTGGTTGCCGGTACAGGCCTATGCGCTGGCCGACGCCAACGCGGAGAACTTCCGCTACGTCAATCACTTCTTCGAGACCAATCGCGCGCGCTCCACCCGCGAACTGCTGGAGATTCTCGAACGCAATCAGGGCATTCCGTGGGTCAACACCATCGCTGCCGACCGCGCTGGCGAAGCCCTTTACGCCGACATTTCGGTGACACCCCACGTCAGTGACACCCTGGCATCGACCTGCGCCGGCGCGCTCGGCCTCGCCACCGGGCAGCTGCTGGGGCTGCCCGTGCTGGATGGTTCACGCAGCGCCTGCGCCTGGGGCACGGACGCGGACGCCATTCAGCCCGGCACCTTCGGCCCGGGCAACATGCCGTATCTGTTCCGTGACGATTACGTGACCAATTCCAACGACAGCTACTGGCTGTCGAATCCGGAGGAACCCCTCGAAGGCTATGCCCGCATCATTGGCGATGAACGGGCTGCACGTCGCATGCGTACCCGTCTGGGTCTGGTCATGGTCGAGGAGCGGCTGACCGGCAGCGACGGCCTGCCCGGCAACACCTTCAGCCGCCAGCAGATGCAGGATCTGCTGTTCAACGACCGCCAGCACGCTGCCGAGTTGTGGGTGGATGATCTGGTGACCTTCTGCCAGCTGACACCGGTTCTGGTGGGCCTGGCCGGGCCGGTCATGACCGGAGATGCCTGTGCCGTGCTTGCGGCCTGGGACCGCACCGACAAGCTCGACAGTCCGGGAGCCGTGCTGTTCCGACGCTTTGTCCAGAACTTGTATATCACCGCGGTTCCAACTGGCACCTCGGCATCCCAGCTGGAGTTCCTGGACGTCTGGACCACACCGTTCGATGTGAACGACCCGGTTCATACACCGGCCGGCCTGAACATCCTCAACCCGCACGTGGAGCTGGCTCTGGGCAGCGCGATCAGCGATCTGCAGGACGCCGGTCTGTCACTGGATGCCACGATGCGCGATGTTCAAAGCGAGGCCCGTGGCGAAGACAGCATCCCGATTCATGGTGGCCCGGGCGCGATGGGGGTCTTCAATGCCATTACCTCGGACTGGGTTCCCGGCGAGGGTTATCCGGACATCGTCCACGGATCGAGCTTCATCCAGGTGGTCAGCTTCGACGACGATGCCTGCCCCGATGCCCGCACCATCCTGACCTACTCCCAAAGCACCAACCCGGAATCACCGCACTATGCCGACCAGACGCATTTGTATTCGCGAAGCGGCTGGGTGGATGCGCAGTTTTGCGAGGCGGAAATTCAGGGCCGTGTGACCGCCAGCACCATACTCGCGGAATAAGCAGCGACCGCGATGGTGACGCAGCTGAGTGCGTAAGATTCTGCGTTAGCGGCAGGCTCCGCAGCGGGAGCACCCGCTACCGCAGTGCGTGGCGACCCGAGGCAGCATCCACAGACCCAAACGGTTCAGCAACCGCGGCACCTGCGGACTCATCAGCGCCGTGGCCAGGGCGTTCTGCACCCGCGCCTGCGCCATCGGTGCGACACGTCCGAACAAGGTCCACAGCGCCCAACCGAGAATCAGCGCCAGCACTGGCATTTGAATCAGCGTAAACATCAGCCTGTCGCCAAAAGCGTGAGGCGATATACCAGCAGCGCGCCCAGGTAAGCCAGCGTGAACAGCAACACGGTGGTTCCCAAGGTGACCTTCCACGAGTTGGTCTCCCGACGGATCACGGCGATGGTGGACAGACACTGCGGCGCGAACACGTACCAGGCCAGCAACGAGAACGCCGTCGCCAAGGACCACTGCGCCGTAATCAGGCTGCTCAGCCCCTGGGTGACGAGCTCATCCGAACCGGACAACGCGTACACGGTTGCCAAGGCGCTCACCGCCACCTCGCGTGCGGCCAACCCGGGAATCAGCGCGATGCAGATCTCCCAGTTGAAACCGATCGGGGCAAACAATGGCTGAATGGCATGGCCGATTCGACCGGCGAAGCTGTAATCCACGCTGGCGCCCACGTATCCCTCGGGCGGTACCGGGAAACTGGCCAGGAACCACAGCAGTACCGTCATGCTGAGAATGATGCCGCCGACGCGGCGCAAAAAGATTTTCGCCCGCTCCCACAGACCGATCACGACATTTAACGGGCTGGGCACGTGGTAGGCCGGCAGCTCGAGCAGCAGCGAATGCTCGGCCTTGTCGTGGCGCAGCCACTTCATCACATACGCCACACCCATCGCACTCAGAATGCCCGCGACGTAGAGCACGAAGAGCGTGACACCCTGCAAATTGAACATGCCGGCAACGCTCTGCCGCGGCACGAAGGCACCGATCAGCAAGGTATACACCGGCAAACGAGCCGAACAGGTCATCAACGGCGCCACGATGATGGTGGCCAGCCGGTCACGGGGATCCTGGATGCTGCGGGTGGCCATGATGCCCGGAATGGCACAGGCGAAACTGGAGAGCAAAGGAATGAATGAACGCCCGGTCAACCCGGCTCCGACCATGATGCGGTCGAGCAGAAAGGCCGCCCGTGGCAGGTAGCCGGACTCTTCCAGTATCAGGATGAACAGGAACAGAATCAGAATCTGCGGCAGAAAGATCAGCACACCGCCAAGCCCGGCGATGATTCCATCGGCGAGCAAACTGCGCAGGGCGCTGTCGGGCAGCGTAGTCATGACCATTTCCGCCGCGGCCACCGTGCCGGCATCGATCACGTCCATCAGCGGCGCCGCCCAGGCATACACGGCCTGGAACATCAGGAACATGATGGCGGCCAGACTGGCCAGCCCCAGCACCGGGTGCAGCAGCCAGGCATCCAGCTTCTGGTCCCAGGGCGCCAGCGCATCCGGCTGCTCGATGCATCGATCCAGCACATCGCGCACCCGTTGATCCAGGTCGCCTTCCGGCTTGGCCGGCACCACCGCGGTCACCTGGTCGAGCTGACGGCGAAGATCCATCACCCCCTGGTGTTTCAGCGCGACGGTTTCGGCCACCGGAATACCCAGTTGCTCGGCCAGCGCGGAGACGTTGATGCGGATGCCGCGACGCTCGACCTGATCCATCATGTTGAGCGCCAGAATCATCGGCCGCCCGGTGCCCATCAATTCCAGTACGAAGCGCAGATGCAGGCGCAGGTTGGTCGCGTCGACCACGCAGACCAGCACGTCGGGCACCTGCTCGGTCGCGTGGGTACCGGTACAGACCTGACGGGTGACCTCCTCATCCGGACTGGTGGCGTTCAGGCTGTAGGTGCCCGGCAGATCCAGCACCCGCACCGGCTTGCCCGACAAGGTCTCGAAAAACCCTTCCTTGCGCTCGACCGTCACCCCCGGGTAGTTGGCAACTTTTTGGCGCGCACCGGTCAGGCGATTAAACAACGCGGTCTTGCCGCAGTTGGGGTTACCCACCAGCGCCAGATTCAAGGGCGCAGCGCTCATGCAGCACGCTCCGGTTGAACGATCACCCGCGCAGCTTCCGCCCGTCGCAGCGCAAAGCGGGTTGTACCCACCTGCACCAGCAGCGGCTCGCGCCCGATCGGCCCGTAGGTCTGCAGACGAATCTGCTCCCCGGGAACAAAGCCAATACTGCGCAACCGCCCGGCAATGATGTCCCCCTGCGCGTGATCATCGACTCGCACCACGATGGCGCGGTGCCCACGATCCAGTTGGTCCAGCGAAATTTCAGGGGGCAAGATAACTCCAAGTCGTTAAATAAGGAGAGGCCAGTACGAGTTTATTTGACTCTCAATCTCGTTCGCATCAATTCCAGACAATCCCGCGCTGCGATCACGCGGCAGCGCATCACGGGTTGAAATTCCGCGCGCGCCCTCCATCATTGCATATGATAACGAGAATCAATCCCAGCAAGTTTCAGACCCTGAAACTTCCGCTGCGTTCGCAGCAAACGCCGCCGCCTACGCTGACGGGTTTGCCGCGTGATCTAAACCGATCGCGCGCGCAAATGCTTCAACTCCCGCGCATGTTGCAGACGCGTCTCACGGCGCAATTCGGCTTCGGCATGGCGGCGCTTTTCCGCTGCGGTGCGCGGCGTAATTTCCGGGACTTCACGCGGCTCACCGGACTCCGACAACGCCACAAAAGTGAAATAGGCGCTGACGATGTGTCGCCGCTGGTGGCCGTCATGCGCCCGGGCTTCGACCTTGACCCCGATTTCCATCGAGCTTTTCCATACCCGATTGATGGCCAGCGAAAAGATCAGGATGTCGCCGCGCGTTGCCGGGGCGATGAAATGCACCGCATCCACACTCGCGGTCACACAGGTGCCGGCCGCATGCTGGTCGGCCAGCACCGCAGCGAAGCGATCCATCTCGGCCATGATCAGACCACCAAATACCGTCCCGTGCGCGTTCAGGTCGTTCGGGAAGACCATGTAAACCTGGTCATCGATCGCGGTTTGTGACGGGGTGCTGCGGCCCGCTGTGTCCATTGCTGTGTCCTCGGAGAAACGAAGGCGTATCTTGCCGCTTTCGAGCCCGCGGCATAGACCGCAGCGTGCGCGTTGCCGCAGCGAATGACCGGGATCACTGCCCCGCACGCAGGGCCTGGGTCTATGCAGCAGCGGTCGCCAGCGGCTCGCGTGCTTCCACAAATGCCCGTTCGAACACGTAGTCCCCGGTTTCGCCCATCCCCGGGGAACCGACAAAGCCGCGCGCCTCCAGAATCTGTTCCAGATCCTTCAGCATCTGCGTGTTACCGCAAATCATCACCCGATCCGATTCCGGATTCAGGGGCGGCAGTCCGAGGTCGATGCTGAGTTGGTTGGTTTCGATCAGGGTCGTGACCCGTCCCTGATGTGCAAAGGGATCACGGGTTACGGTCGGGTAGTAGATCAGCTGCTGGCTGACCTGCTCACCAAAATAGGGGTGCCGCGGCAAATCCACGGTGATCAGCTCACGGTAGGCCAGATCATTGACCCGGCGTACGCCGTGTACCAGCACCACTTTCTCGAAGCGCTCATAGACTTCCGGGTCGCGAATCAGGCTCAGGAACGGTGCCAGTCCGGTGCCCGTGGACAGCATCCACAAGGTCTTGCCGGGGTTCAGGTGATCGAGCACCAAGGTGCCGGTAGGCTTGCGGCTGAGCAGTACCGAATCACCGGGCTGGATGTGCTGCAAACGCGAGGTCAGCGGCCCGTTTGGCACTTTGATGCTGAAGAACTCCAGGTGCTCTTCGTAGTTCGCGCTGGCAATACTGTAGGCGCGCATGATGTTGCGTCCTTCCACCGGCAGCCCGACCATCACGAACTGACCGTTGCGAAAGCGGAACGAGGCATCGCGGGTTGTGCGGAAACTGAACAGCGTGTCGTTCCAGTGCTGCACATCCAACACGGTTTCTTCGGCAATCGTGGCCATGTCAATCTCGGATCTGTCGGTGTATCAACGGCTGCCGAAGCAACTTCTTGCGCGCATCATGGCAAGAAAGCGGCCCGGAATTCAGCCGTAAATGCCACGCCGGGCACCGTGATTAATACGGATACGCGGTCGTTTTGCCGACCTTATCCGTCGGCAAGCACCGCACGGGCCGCATTGCGTCCCGGCATGCCGGTGACCCCGCCGCCCGGATGCGTGCCAGAACCACACAGATACAGACCGCGGATCGGCGTGCGGTAATCCGCCCAGCCCGGCACTGGGCGCAAACTGAGAAGCTGTGAGGGGCTCATCGCACCGTGAAAAATATTGCCACCGGTCAGGCCAAATTCGCGCTCGAGGTCCGGTGGCGTCAGCACCTGTCGATGCAGCACGCTCTGTGAAAAGCCCGGCGCGTAGCGGTCAATCTCGTGCAGGCAGCGGTCAGCGAACATGTCGCGTTCAATCTCCCAGGAGCTCTCGCGCAACGAATAGGGCGTGTACTGCACGAACAATTGCACGATATGGTGCCCGGATGGCGCCAGCGTGGTGTCGAGCGCGCTGGGGATCGTCATTTCGATCAGCGGAGTTCGGCTGGCGCGCCCGTACTTGGCATCGTCATAGGCCCGCTCGAGCAAATCCAGCGTGTCGCCGATATGAATGGTACCCCGGTGGTGCGGAGCGGGCTCGGAACGGGAGGGGAAACCCGTGAACTGCGGCAGGGCCGACACCGCTAGATTGATTTTGGTCGTCGCACTGGCATAGTCGATGCAACGCACCGCGGTGAGGAAATCCTCCGCCAGGTCGCGAGCATCCAAGAGCTGTTCAAACGTCACCTGAGGCGTGGCGTTGGAAATGACCCGCTTGGCGTCGATCTGCTCACCTCCGACCAGGGTCACCCCGCATACGCCGCTGGCATCCACGCGAATCCTCTCTACCGGAGCCGCGGTGCGAATCTCCACGCCGCGTTCGCGGCAACTGGCCGCCATGGCCTGGGTGATGGCCCCCATCCCCCCTTCCACATAGGCCCAAACGCCGCGCTCACCGCCGGCGTTACCCATGACATGGTGCAGCAGCACATAGCCGGTTCCCGGAGCCGAGGGCGGAGCAAAGGCGCCGATGACGCCGTCCGTGGCCAGTGTGGCTTTCAGCACCTCGGATTCAAACCACTCGTCAAGCACACTCCGCGCCGAGTTCAGCAACAAGCGAATTGCGGCCGGCTGCTCCGCCCCCAGCCGGGCGAAAGCCTTGCGCAATCGCCAGGCACCGATGGCATCCCGTAATTGCTGCCAGAGGCTGACCGAGCGCCATGCATCCGGCCACTGCAACAGCCCCGGCGCGGCCCGCTCCAGCTCCGGCTCCAGGCATTCGGCCACCCGGGTGAGAAAGGCCTCAAACCGCGGGTAGGCGTCGGCATCCGCGGTGGAAAAGCGGGATATCTGTCGGTGATTTTCCGCCGCATCACTTCCCAGCAGCAACCCGCCCCCATCCCGGCAAGGGGTAAACGATGACGGATTCCGCGGCAGCGTTCGGTACCCATGTCGCGCCAGTTCGAGGTCGGCGATAACCTGCTCGGAGAGCAGGCTGACCAGATAGCTGCAGGTCGACACCTTGTATCCCGGAGCCAGCTCGGTCGTGATGCAGGCGCCACCGACCTGCGCATTGCGCTCCAGCACCAGCACCTTCTTGCCGGCCGCAGCGAGGTATGCCGCAGTGACCAGACCATTGTGGCCGGCACCGATGATCAGATGATCGTACGGGGTTTGCTGTGTGCTCATTTGTCTATTGTGCTTCAGCAGTGGTTCTGACTCGCAAATTGGGAGCACTTCCCCTAGAGTGTTGCCCAAATAGCCGGGGCAACCGCATTCTCATTAAAAGATGGTTTTTCTCTGTAAAATTAAACGCTTTGCGCACTCCGCACGGGCGCGACAGGATGTCGAAATGATGCGAGTTTTCCACGTTTCCCCGTCTTGCTCTCCTGTTCGTTGATGGCGTGATGACCTGACGCGTGGAAAATTTCCAAACCCTCTCCAAAAAGGCGCTACTGCGGTTGCTAAAACCCGTTGCGCGTTTTTGTATCCACCATGGAATCTCAGCGCCCGAGCTGGGCGACCTGGTCAAGAGCAGTTTCGTCCAGGTCGCTATCGAGGAACTGAAGGCGAAAAACCAAGCCGCGGTGCGATCCCGGGTTGCCGTGATGACCGGTCTGTCCCGACCGGCAGTGGCAGACTACTGGGCGGATGCCGCCGATAACGACGAGCCCAGCGACTCGCAAGAACGCCTGAACTATGGTCAGCGCATCGTGGCCGCATGGCTTCGCGACCCCTTGTTTGCATCCCCCGCCGGGCAGCCCAAAATTCTTCGCACCACCGGGGCCGAAACCAGTTTTGAAGCCTTGGTGCTGCGCTACGGCGCCAATATCCCCTACCGTTCGGTACTCGAGGATTTCAAGGCCCGCGGTATCGCACAGGAAGACGACAATGGCGTCGAATTGCTGCGCCACAGCTACATTCCCGCCGATGTCGATTCCACCAAACTGGTCCTGCTCGGCATCAATGCCGGGAACCACCTCGACACCCTGGAGCGCAACCTGCGCGGAGACCTGGGCCCCTACTTCGAACGCAAGGTCAGCTTCCGCCATCTCCGACCTTCCGGCGTTGCCCTGCTGCACCGACTCGCCAATGCCGATGGCCAGCAACTGCTGGAAAAACTCGATGAATTGCTCGCTGAACACGCCGCCGATGAGGCGGAACCCGATACGGCCCATGCCGGCCTGGGAATGTTTGTCTATGTTGAAGAGAATCCCCCCCATGACTAGTTCCCCGCTACGCCTGTTCGCACTCACACTGTTTTGCGCCTGCGTGGCCCTGACCGGCTGCACCAAGGCTGGCAAGACATCGGCCGACTTGTCCGGAACCGGCAAGAAATCCGCCGTCACGGGGGAAGTCACCGGTTTTGGCTCGGTGTTCATTAACGGCCAGGAATATGCAACCGATCGCATCCTCATCTTCGTCGACGGGGTGCCAGCCACCGAGGCGGACCTCGAAGTGGGCATGCGCGTCTCGCTGGAACTGGATGAGTCTGGCCAACCCAGCGCCTTGTATTTTTACTCCAGCGTACTCGGCCCCATCACCGCAACAGACACCCCAACCGGCAGCTTCGTCGTGCTGGGGCAGCGGGTCTATGTTGACGAACTGACCGCTTTAGTCGGCCTGACCGCAGAGCAGTTGGCAGACAACCTGCCGGTGGTCGTCAGTGGCGCCGAACGCACTGATGGCAGCCTGTTGGCCTCGTTCATCACCACGAGCTCAGGCAACACGCCGGTGCAGGTTATCGGTGTCAGCAGCGCCACCGATACCGCCAATCAACAGTTCAGGATCAACGAACTGCTGGTGGACTACAGCCAGGCCGCAACCCTCGACCTCCCTGCTGGTCAACTGGCGGATGACCTGCGCCTTCGGGTGCGTGGCAGCTGGGAACCCGACACGCAGGTATTACTGGCAGAAGCCATCAGCAACCTGACGCCGATCACCCTGGAAGACGGCGCCGCCGTCGAAGTGAGCGGGCTGGCTCAGCCAATCGACGAACAACGCTTCCAGGTGGAAGGTCGTGTCATCGAGGTCAGTGCGCAAACCCGCTGGGAGCGTGGCAACCCGGATGACCTGGTCGGCGATGCCTATGTGGATGTGCTGGGCCAGGTCATTGAAGGTGATCTGGTCGCTGCGGAAGTGGTGCGTTTCCGCCCGCCGGTAAACGTGGAAGTGGAGGGCGACCTCGAGTCGATTGACCCCGTCAACCGCAGCGTTGCACTGCTCGGCACCGTCGCGGCGACTCTGGCACCCGAAGTGCGCATCCGCGACACCAGCCAGCAAGGCGTCCGGGCTCTGGGCATTGACGACCTGCGGATTGGTGATCGTGTGCGAATCAGCGGGTTCACGCTGGCCGACGATTCGATATACGCGTCGCGGCTTGATCGGCTGGACAGCGCCGACGATGCCGCTGTTCTGCTGCGGGGTCCGCTGACCCGACTGGATGGCAACAGCGGGGAGTTTTATATCCGTGACAATCTGATCCGCGTCGTCGCAGAAACCACCTACGCGGGTTACGCCGACCAGGCCGATTTCTTTGCCACTGCAAAAGCAGGCGATCAGGTCGAAGTGGAAGGGGCCTACGATGCGTCGACCCCATCTGTACTGGCGCAATCCGTCGCGGCGATTAAGAGTGGCAATGCCGCCATCCCAGGTGATAGCAACACAGGCGATCAGAACGACGAGCCCCCACCGGGCTCACAGCCGACGGATGCTGGCGGAGATGGCGACGCACCGCCCACCGATGAGGACCCGCCTGCGCAGGGCAACGACGGGGCCAACGGCCAGGGCGACAACCCGCCCGCACCGGGCAACGACGGCAACAACGGCCAGGGCGACAACCCGCCCGCACCGGGCAACGACGGCAACAACGGCCAGGGCGACAATCCGCCAGCACCGGGCAACGACGGCAACAACGGCCAGGGCGACAACCCGCCCGCACCGGGCAACGACGGCAACAACGGCCAGGGCGACAACCCGCCCGCGCAAGGCAACGACGGCAACAACGGCCAGGGCGATAATCCGCCAGCACCGGGCAACGACGGCAACAACGGCCGTGGCAACAACGGCGGGTAGATTGTCTTTGGTCCCTGCGGATTAGCGCCGAGGCCAGCACCCACCTCCGACTCCGGAAATTTCAGCTGCGTGAGGGCGCATTTTTATGCCCGATGGTCATGACGTCAGACATGGCCTGTGCTAGATTTGTGATAAATCTCACAAATTCTAGTGAGCATGATTGTGTCGGTTGGAGACCACGCTATGGAAGCAAGACGTCGTTGCCAACGGCAAGCGGCGATGGGCAGGAAGAGTGGGTTCACACTGATCGAGATGATGATCACGGTGGCCCTGATCTCGATCGTGGTCGCCATCGCCCTGCCCTCGTATCAGAACTCGGTGCGCAAGGCACACCGGGCGAGCGCACAGAGTTTCTTGCTGGAAGTTGCCAATCGCGAGCAGCAGCTGTTCACAACCAGTCGGCGTTACGCCGATACGGTTGCCAAGTTGGGACTGACCGTTCCCGACAAAGTGTCTCCCTATTACGAAATCACCATCGCGCTGGACGCGGGCCCCCCTGCCGATTTCGTCATTACAGCTACGCCCATTGGCAAGCAAGTCGGCGACGGCAAGCTCAGCATTGATCGCTCCGGGCAGAAGCTTCCGACCGACAAATGGTAAAGACGGTCATGAAGAAGCAGCGTTCCGGCAAACAATCGGGTTTCACTCTGACCGAAGCCATGGTGGCCATGTCCCTGGTTGCCATCCTCGCAGCCCTTTCCGGGCCCTCGTTTTCCAATTTGATGGCAACGATGCAGGTCAAAGCCACCGCATCGGATATACAAACGGGGCTGCTGCTTGCGCGCAGCGAAGCGGTCAAGCGCTCGCAAACGGTTCGCGTACTTTCCGGTGACGGCGCCTGGAACACCGGCTGGCAAGTGGTCGACATTAATGACAACGTGCTGCTTACGGGCGAGCCCCATTTGCCGATACAGGTCACCGCTCCTGACTCCGTCACATTCGATCGTTCTGGCCGCGTGACCGGCAATGTTCGACCCAACTTTGAAGTTCAGCACAAAGACAAGATTGGCCGTTTGCGCTGTATACGCATCGAACTTTCCGGGCGTTCCTATGTGGTCGACGGAGCCTGCGCATGAGCAGCTTCACGATGCCGACCAGGCAACACGGCTTTTCGTTGCTGGAAGTCCTGATTTCCGTCGTCGTGCTGGCCTTCGGCCTGCTTGGATTGGGCTCGCTGCAGATTGGCCTGCAGAACACCTATGTGGAGGCTCAGCAACGGGCCCAGGCCGTTCAGATCATGCGTGATATTGCCGAGCGGGTGAATGCGAATGCGGCCCAGGCCGGCGCCTATGTCACCGGCACAGCCAACCCGGTCGGCGTGGGCGACGCGATCGGCAACGATTGCCTGGCGGCTGGCCTCAGCATTGACCAGCGCGATATCTGCGAGTGGAGCCAACGCCTCAAAGGTGTGGCAGAAACCCAAAACAACGACAACCTGGGCGGAATGATCGGGGCGCGCGGATGCATCGAACTGGTGCAAGCCCCCGACCCCACGCCGGGTGTCTGTGCCGCGGGAATCTATCGCGTATCAGTAGCTTGGCAAGGGGTGAGCGAATCGGCTCCACCGGACTCCCGACTGGCCTGCGGCGCCAGCCTGTATGGCAGCGAAGCCTATCGCCGCGTGTTTGCCTCCACCTTGGTATTGGGAACGCTGACATGCTCCGAATAACCGACAAGCACACCATGCGAGAACGTACACAACACGGCTTCACGATTGTCGAGTTGATGATCGGCATGACGCTGTCGCTGGTGGTCATCCTGGCGGTAACGGGCTCATTCATCAACGGCATGCAAGCTCGTGGAGAAATGGAGAAATCCACCGGCCTGATGGAAAACGGGCGCTACGCCGCTGAAACGCTGATTGCGGATCTACAAACTGCGGGATTTTTCGCCCAGTTTGACAAGCGGCTGGCCATGGGAATCAAAGCCGTCAGTGCTGACCTTCCCGACCCCTGTGACACCTCGATGGCCACACAGCGTCTGAGTTGGCCGTTTTCCATTCAGGGTTACGACGGGGGCGCCGCCCAACCACTGACCTGCCTGAAAGACTGGAAAACCGGCACCGATGTCGTCGTGATTCGCCGCTTGAGCACCTGTATCGCCGGTGCAGCCGATTGCGCAACCATTCCCGGCGCTCCCTACTTCCAGGTTTCCGGCTGCAACGGCCCCACGGAGCTGGGCGTCGCCAATAACGTGGAGCTTTGGTATTCGCTTGATACCCAGGCCGCTGGCTTGACCCGGACCCAACGCGATTGCGTGACCCCCGCCCCTCTGCGCCGCTATCGCCAGGAGATCTACTACGTCGCCAACAATGACATTGGCAGCGACGGTCGACCGACTTTGAAGCGGATGGGACTCAGCGCTGGCGGGATGGTTCTTGAACCGATCGCCAATGGCATTGAAGAGTTTCAGCTGGAGTACGGCGTCGATGCCGATACCGACGGCTCCCCGGATGTTTACACCGCGAACCCGACAACCCTGGATGGCTGTGCCGATGCGGATTGCCGAAGGGACAACTGGCGCAACGTGACCTCGGTAAAAATGCATCTGCTGGTTCGCGCCGACCAAGCTGCCAACGCCGCGTTAGAGCCCAAAATATTCACACTGGGGCTGAACGCACAAGGAGCACCGGTGATCAAGGGCCCGTATACCGACAAATTTGAGCGCCAGCTGTTCAGCTCTACGGTCACGCTACGAAATGTTGTGGGGCTACGCCGGTGAATAAACGACAGCACCAACAGGGTTCCAGTCTGATCATTGGCATGATCATGCTGTTCATGACCACGGTGGCACTTGTGGCGGCTTACAACATGTCTTCCACCAACGTCACCATTATCAAAAACCTGCAGGACCGCGAGCTGGCAGTCGATCTCGCGAACAGCACGCTGGAAGCAGCGATCAGCTCCAACCGGCTCGTCAGTACTCCCGATGCGATCTTCAACAATGCAGCCGGCGGCGCCTCCAATACCCAGGTATACGACATCAACCTCGATGGCGTGACTGATGTAGTGGTCACCATCGACCCGCCACCATCCTGCCTGCAAAGCCAAACGATCCAGAATGCGGCGCTGGATGTGACCGACCCGGAAGATGCGGGATGCATGGTCGCCGGCATCGGCAACTTTGGTGTCACCGGATCGGGGACACAAAACTCTTTGTGCGCGGGCAGCACCTGGCAGGTTACGGCAACCGCCGACGATGAGGTCACGGGCGCCCGCCAAACCGTATCGGGCTTTTATTCCATTCGGGTTTCCGCCGACAGCGTGGACTCTTTTTGCCCTTAGTGAGGCGCAAGTCAATGATCCATCGTACTCCCCATCGCCGCCGCTTCAACCGCCTGGGCGTTGCGCTGATTACCGCGCTGCTGTCGTTCACCGTCCTGCAATCCGCAGCGGAAGACATCGAGATTTTTTCCAATGACGATTTCAGCCTGGTGGGCCGTCCCAACGTTCTGATCGTGCTCGACAACAGTGCCAACTGGTCTCGCCAGTCCCAGCAATGGCCTGGGGGGTTGACCCAGGGGCAGTCGGAAGTGCGAGCGATCAAGAACGTGATCAACAGCCTGGAGGAGAACTCGATCAACCTCGGTCTGATGGAATACTCCACGGACGGCAACGCCACCAGCAACGAGGGCGGCTATCTGCGCTACCACATTCGTCCGCTGACGAATGAAAGCAAAGCGGCCATCTCCAGCCGTCTGGATACCATTTTCAACAACATCAACGCCCCGATTGAAAAACGCAGTTCGGGGAATGGTTTTGGCACCCTGTTCTGGGATATCTACAATTACCTCGGCCAGCTCGGTCAATCCCAGGGCGGGGCCGGCACACCGGCATCACGAGCCGACGGCGCTGCCTATCTCAGCAATTACTCCCGGTTTCGTTCACCGCTGAACATCGGCAGCCTGTGTGGGCGCACGATTGTCATCTTTCTGGGCAACAACGTACAGAGCGGCCCTTCCAAAGACTTGGAGGCCGCAATAAAAGCCCTGGGGCTCGCGGGTGGTGATACGTCGGACATCCCCTTTGCTGACTTCGATGTCGTGGAAACGCCGGTAGAAGTGAGCCGGGGTTATACCGCGGCCTGCTATGACACGGAAGCGGCCTGCACAACGGCGGAAAATGGCCTTTCCTGCACCGAGCAAGGGTTCGAATCCTGCTACTGCGACGGCAGTACGGCAACTCCCTGCTCGCTGCAGCACTTCTCGGTGATCGGCACCAAGTCCGTGTCCACCGTGATTTCAGATACCAGCGAAACCACCGCAGGCCTGGTGAATACCGGTGAAGCCGGCATCGTATGCGGCAACCCCACCCAGGTCGGCACCTACACCTGCCCCGCGCCGTCGGTAAGCACGCAGAACAACACCCCCGAACTGGGACAGACGTCGCGCGTGACGACCTCCTGGGCGTCCTGCCAGTACACAGACCTCGGCGACTCCGGCTGCAAAGGCAACAAACGCAACTATGCTGCGCAAGGGATTCGCACCACTCGCACTATTGTGGAAGAGACCCAATCCAGTTCAGCGGACATCGGCTTTTCCAACTCCTGCACCTCCAGCGCTGCAACCTGCATTACCAGCGACATTACGGAATGCACCGATGGCACCTACTCGAGCTGTGTCTGCTCAGCCGCCAATTCAAACACCACGGGCTGTCCCACCGGCTCAACCAGCAGCTACAACGTGATCGGTAAAACCGTGCGCCTGGAAGCGACTCCCACCGGCAGCTTCTCAACCCCGTCAGGCGGCCCCTGGATCGCCGACGAGTGGACCCGCTTCTTGCGCCAGGTCGGCGTGCAGGTGCCGGGAGGAACCGCAGCTGACCGCGCCACCGTCTCCACCTACACCGTGGACGTCTTCAACGCGCAGCAGAACGCGGATTTTTCGGCACTGCTGTTCAACATGGCCCGTACGGGTGGCGGCAAGTATTACCAGGCGAAGAACGAGGATGACATTGCGGCTGCCTTGGTCGACATTTTTGGTGAGATCCAATCCGTGAACTCGGCTTTCGCCTCGGCCAGCTTGCCGGTGAACTCCACCAACCGCGCGCAGAGCGAAAACCAGGTCTATATCGGGCTGTTCAAACCCAATCGCGAAAAGAAACCCCGCTGGTTTGGCAACCTCAAGCGCTATCAACTGATTCTTGACCAGGGCTTTGTCACGGAACTTGGAGACGCCAACGGCAAAAACGCGATCAACAATGAAACCGGGTTTATTGCCGACTGCGCCGCCAGCTTCTGGACCAAGGAATCCGGCGACTACTGGAAAGATGTCATCTCGGACGACCCCGATGCCGTCAGCGGCTGCCCCACGGCGGCCAATGTTCACTCCGACTACCCGGACGGCCCGGCCGTGGAGAAAGGCGGTGCCGCCCAGATCCTGCGCAATGCCAACAGCGCCACGGCGACCCCGGACGCCGATGGGAATTACCCGGTTGTGCGCAACATGTACACCTTGTCCGGCAGCAGCGTGGTTGGCCTGACCGGGTTGAGCGATACGCTTCTGAAGTACACCAAGGGGGCGGACAACGGCTTGGATCCGGCGAATGAGGATGGGGACACCTTCACCCTGACCGAAACCCGTGCATCCATTCATGGAGACGTCATTCACTCCCGCCCGCAGGCGGTCAATTTCGGCGGCTCGACTGGCGTCATCATCTACTACGGCGCGAACGATGGCGCCTATCGCGCCGTGCGCGGCGATACCGGCGAGGAAATCTGGTCGTTCGTGGCACCAGAGCATTTCCTCCAATTGCCCCGCTTGCAGGCCAATACGCCGAAGGTCGATCTCTCCGGTGGACTGAACGGCAAGCCCTACTTCTTTGATGGATCAACGGGCATTCTGCAAAACGGCGATAGCTCGCAGGTGTATATCTACCCGAGCCAGCGCCGTGGTGGCCGCAAGGTTTATGGCTTCAATGTGAGCACCCCGCTGTCCGCCCCCACGCTGCTCGGCACCAAGGGCTGCCCGCTGCAGGGCACGGACATTGGCTGTGATACCGGCTTTGAAAAGATGGGCCAGTCCTGGTCGTTGCCGTCGGTGATTCCGGTCCGTGTGGGCAATACCCAACAACAGTATCTGGTGTACGGGGGTGGTTATGACGTCTGTGAAGACCAGAACACCTCGGCCCCCAGCTGCACGAATTCCAAAGGCGCGGGTGTTTACGTCCTGGATACCAAACTGAGTTCCCGAATCGCCTACTTTGACTTCACCGATCCCGCCATCAATCCGTCGGGAACCGAGCGTGGCGTAGCCGCGGACCTGGCCTTTTCCGATGCCAACGGCGACGGTTTTGTCGACTACATCTACGCGGCCACGACCGGGGGATCGATCTACCGGATCAACCTGTCGAATCCGGCTACGGGCCACACCCCGCTGGATTCCGTCGCTGCGTGGTCGGCACAGAAAATCGCGCAAACCACCGGGGGTGGCCGCAAGTTCCTGTTCAGCCCCTTCGTGATCCCCACCAGCAAGTCCACCTATATCGGCATTGGGTCCGGTGACCGCGAGCATCCGCTGGCGTCGCAGTACCCGACGACACAGGGCATCGTCAACCGCTTTTACGTATTCCGTGATGAATACACCGCTGGCGTGCTGAATCTCGACAACACTACCGATATGGCGGACTACACGGTCGACCCGGGCTGTGACTCCACCAAGGAAATCGTCCCCGGCAGCACCAAACGCGGCTGGTTCGTCGACCTGACCGCATATGGCCCCGGCGAGCAGGTCGTCACCGCCCCAATCGTGGTGGGCGGACAGGTCTTCTTCTCCACCAACCGGCCGACCCCGCCAGACCCGAACAGCTGCAGCAGCTCACTGGGTGAGGCACGCGGCTACATCCTGGACCTGCTGACCGGTTCCGGCGCCATCGGCGTGGACGGCAGCTGTGGCGGTGATCGCTCCAATGCCTTCGAAAGCGGTGGCCTGCCACCTTCCCCAGTGATTGCGCGGGTGCCCATTACCAATGCCGACGGTGAGGTCGTGGTCAAAACCGTAGTCATCGGTGGCGCGGAAAAAGATGGCACTCCCAGCTCCATTGTTGGCGCCCAGGATGTTGAGCCCGACATTACTTCCGCCCGCCGCCCCATTTCCTGGAGCCGCAATCAGGACAGCAACTGAGGCCGCGCCCTCAGCGCCACTCCATGCGCGCGGTATCAAGACGCGTGATGGATTCGCGTGCGTGTCCCGGCGCACGAAATTTGCACAGGCAAAGCGCGATAGCATAGGCGCTGATGACATGCGCCGATAGCGCGGAGCCCTGCACGTTGTGTGGGCGTCACCTGTATAAACAGTCGACTTGCGCCACGAGCGCCCATACTGTCCGTGCGGCCCTACCGGCTTGAGGAGTATTCATGCTTGAGGCAATTCGCCAGTTTTTTTCTTCGGATTCGTTTATCCCGCATGGCCACTGTTTCATGTGGACACCCAGCATTCTCTATACCTGGGTGGTTTCCGATATCGCCATCTTCCTGTCTTATTCCGCCATCCCGCTTGCGCTGATGTACATCATGCGCAAGCGGGCGGATATCCCGTTCAATGGCCTGGTCGTACTCTTTGCTGCGTTCATTCTCTTTTGCGGGATAACCCACGCGTTGGGGGCATGGACCATCTGGCACCCGCAGTACGGCCTCGCCAGCATCGCCAAAGCCATGACGGCAGTGGTCTCGGTGGCGACCGCCATCGTGCTCTGGCCCCTGGCTCCCACACTGATCGCCATTCCCAGCTTCACCGCGCTGCAAAACGCCAATCAGGAACTGGAAAAGACGACCGGCCAACTGCGCATGGCCAACCAGAATCTGGAGCATTTCGCCACCATGGCCTCGCATGATCTGCGATCACCACTCAAATCCATGATCAACCTCGCGGACCTCGCGATGCTGGAACCCGGCAACGCGGATAATCAGGCGATCCAGCAAATTCGCGCGATGGCGGAAAAGATGGAGTCTTTGATTGCCGGCTATCGGCGGTTGTCGCACATCTCGTTGGATGAAAAGGCGATGGCCACGCGAAACATCTCCGACTTCGTTGCCGCCGCCCAACAGGAAGTGGGCGATGGGCTGCAGGTCACTCTCGAAGGTGACGCAAGGGTCAAAGCCGACAACGTGCTCTACACCCAGCTGTTCGTGAACCTGTTGAGCAATGCGCAACATTACGGGGCACGCCCAGAAGTCACCATTCGCTGCAAGCCGCAGGGCGACCGGGTGGAAATTGAAGTCAGTAACCCGATTTCCCAGCCCTTGGCCGTGGATGAGAAGATTTTCGTACCCTTCCGCAGACTCACCACCGAGGGGGACGGCATGGGACTGGGCCTGGCCATCTGTGACCGTATCGTTCAGCTCCACGGCGGCACAATTCGTGCTGGGGCAACGGGTTCGGATTTTTCCATTTACCTGTCGATCCGCACTGAACCTGAGACCGAGGCGCTGTCATGATTATTCTCGATCCCGCTCAGCCCATCCTTGTCGTCGATGACGAAGCCAGTGATCGCATGATCATCAGCGCCATCATTGAACGCTCCGACTTGCGCAACACCGTCGAACAGCTGACCAGCGGCCAGGCCTTGCTGGACTACATGGACAACGTCTCTCAAGGTTCGGCGGTGCTGCCCGCACTGGTTCTGCTGGACATCAACATGCCGGCTCTGAGCGGTTTCGACACGGTGACCCGCTTGCGCCAGCGGGACGAATTCCGCGAGCAGCCGCTGATCGCCATGCTCACCAGCTCTGACGCGGCTTCGGACCAGCTGGAAGCCAATCGCTCCGGAGCGAACATCTTTCTGACCAAACCCAGTGGTGTTGCCAAATTCCTGGCGCTTATCAACGGCTCCTTCGCCAACCCGCCCCCCACTCCCTGAGGAATTTCGGCGTCACCGAAATCGCGCAAGACCGTCCGCGGCAGCCTACACTGCTGACATTCCCGCTCGGCCTGCTCTGTCATGGATGAAACCCCGCATCACCTCGCCCTACGCCACCTCGAGTTAGACGACTACCCGGGCATTCGTGAACTGATGAATCGCGTCTACCCCACGTTGGGTGGAGCCTGGCCACAGCGCAAGTTTCGCAGCCAGATCGGAAACTTTCCCGAGGGACAAATCTGCATCGAGGACAAAGGCAAGGTGGTTGCCTGCGCGTTCTCGGTCATCGTGGACTACGACAAATTCGGCGACAAGCACACTTACGACGAAATTACGGGCGATGCCTATCTGTCGACCCATGACCCGAATGGCGATGTGCTGTACGGGGTGGATGTGTTCGTCGATCCCGATTACCGCGGCTTGCGCCTGGGGCGGCGTCTGTATGAAGCCCGCAAAGAGCTGTGCCGCAACCTGAACTTACGCGCCATCGTGGCGGGTGGACGGATTCCGAATTACGGCAAGCACGCATCGGAGATGAGCCCTGCCGAGTACGTGGAGAAGGTCAAATCCAAAGACCTGTTCGACCCGATCCTGACCTTCCAGTTGTCGAACGGATTCGAGGTCACCCAGATTCTCAAAGCCTATCTTCCCGAGGACAAAGAATCCCATGGCTACGCCACGCTGCTGCAGTGGCACAACATCCAGTTCGACGCTGAAGCCGCACCGCTGATCGGCGGCATCAAACCCACCGCCCGGGTGGGTTGCGTGCAATGGCAGATGCGTTACTTCCAGGGTGTGGATGATCTGCTGCAGCAAGTGGAATATTTCGTCGATGCGCTGTCGGACTACAAGTGCGACGTGGCCCTGTTCCCGGAATTTTTCAATGCGCCACTGATGGGCTTGTCCGAGGGGCAGACACCGGTGGATGCCGTCTGGCACCTGGCCAGCTACACCCCGGAAATCCTGGCGGCCGTCTCGCGACTCGCGGTGTCCTACAACATCAACGTGATTGCCGGTTCGTTGCCGCTGGTCGAAGAAGACGAGCTGTACAACGTTGCATACCTGTGCCGACGGGACGGCACGGTGGATGCCCAGTACAAACTGCATCCCACACCGCATGAAAAGCGCGACTGGGTGATGCAGGGTGGTGACGCCCTGCGTTGCTTCGACACGGATTTCGGCCGCATCGGCGTGCTGATCTGTTACGACGTGGAGTTTCCGGAGCTGGCGCGCATTCTGTCCGAGCACGAGATGCAGATGCTGTTCGTCCCGTTCTGGACCGATACCAAAAACGGATACCTGCGGGTGCGTCGCTGTGCCCAGGCACGCGCCATCGAGAACGAGTGCTACGTCGTGATTGCCGGCAGCGTGGGCAACCTGCCCAAAGTGGATAACGTGGACATCCAGTACGCTCAGACCGCCGTGTTTTCGCCTTCGGATTTTGCCTTCCCCCATGATGCGGTGATTGCCGAGACCACGCCCAACACCGAAATGACGCTGATCGCGGATCTCGACCTGACCAAGCTCAAGACCCTGCAGAACGAGGGCTCGGTCCGCAATTACCTGGACCGGCGTCGGGACCTGTACCGTCTTGAGTGGCTGGGCGAGCAGCCGATTGGACAGACCAAGTAGCACCGGCAAACCCCCATGCTGAGGAATTGATCCAGCGCAAGTGCGGGCGTATTGCAGTTTCGTAGACTCGCAGCATGTTGCTCGCGGAATCACTGTGGTCGGATCAGGTCCTGCTGACGTCGTCAGTCGTCCAGGGTGTGGTGGTAGTAGGTGCGCTGCTCCGCGCACCCTGGCGCCTGGTCGCGGCCAACTCTTTGCGAACCCATCTGATTTTTGGCGCCGCGGTCGCCCTGATGTTGCTGTGGCGTATCAGCGGGCCTGTCGCGCCCGATGTTCAGTTGCACCTGTTGGGGATAACAACGGTGACCCTGCTGCTGGGTTTGCCGCTGGCCGTGCTTGCCGGCACGTTAACTTCGGTTGGGCTGGCGCTGGTGGGCTGGCTGCCCGCGCCTTTGCTGTTGGGGCACGCGCTGGTCAACACGACGGTGCCAGCAGCGCTCACAGCGGCCACGTTGCACCTGGTGGTACGGCATGGCCCCCGCAACTTGTTCATGTACATGCTGGGCGTCGGATTCTTCGGCGGTGGCTTTTCGATGCTGGCCAGTGTCTGTTGCAGCATTTTGCTGCTGGCCCTCTCCGGTAACGGCGACGTGCTGCAGGAATGGATGTCACCGCTACTGCTGCTCGCGATGTTCCCCGAAGGCTTTTTGAACGGTGCCGTGGTTTCGTCGCTCGCCGTTTATCGCCCGGACTGGCTGAAGACCTTTGATGATCGCCACTACCTCGACGAGGTCTAGCTGTGATCTCTCAGTAGGTTGTTCATCCGGGGTGATTCCCCCGAAGCTTCAGGTGCGACCCAATCCACTTGAAGGAGCCCCGGATGAACACGCATAAAAATGCCCGTTTAACGATTCACGGTCGAGCCCTACTGGTTCGTCGAGTTGTCGATGAGGGCTTGCGACCGATCGAGGTCGC
>JBFIER010000016.1:0-92046 GCA_041603255.1 Oceanococcaceae bacterium
ATCATCAGCTTGGAAGGCTGAGGTTCTACCATTGAACTACGCCCGCAACAGGCAAATTTCAACTGGTGGAGGGAGAAGGATTCGAACCTTCGAAGGCATAGCCGGCAGATTTACAGTCTGCTCCCTTTGACCGCTCGGGCATCCCTCCAGTCAGCCGCCTATTGTTGCGACCAAATGCCAGAATGTCAAACCCGGAACGAAAATAATTTGTAGCAGCCTGCTAGCGCCCTCTCAGATTCGAGGCATCCATAATACTGGACCCGGTGTGCGCATACGTTAGTATTCGCGAATACCCCTTCCAAACTGAGTTCTGCACCGTGTCGCGACGCCCCCTGATACCGTTCCTGCTCGGACTTGCTTCCTGCCTACCCGCCACTGCTACTGCCGGCCAGTTGCTGCAGTTGCATCAGCGGGCATCGGAGACAGACCCCACAGTCGCTGCCGCCCGCGCAGATGCGGAAGCGCAACGCGCGCAAGCGGGAACCTTGCGGGCCGGAATTTTGCCGCAACTCAGCGGTAATGCGAACATGACCAGAAGCCGCGACAAGACCGCCAATGCGAATTTTGCTGGCTTCGAGAACACCACGGTGTACTCAACCAACCAGGGCTACGGTCTGCGCCTGACCCAGACCATATTCAACGCGGCATCGTTCGCGCGTTTTGCCGAAGTCGACAATCAGCTGGCTCTCGCCATGGCCAATGCAGCCATTGCCGAGCAGGACCTGATTCAGCGAACCGCCAGCACCTACTTTGATTGGCTGGCCGCGCAGGACAACCTGCGCTTCGCGCAAGCCGAGCTCGCCGCCATTCAACGCGCACTGGAGCAGGCCCAAGTACGCTACGACGTGGGGCTGGCCGCCATCACCGACATGCAGGAAGCCCAATCCCGTTACGACCTGGCGCGCTCCCAGGAACTGGCGGCAGCAGCGAACCTGCGCTCGCGCAGCCAAGCCCTGCGCGCCCTCGCTGGCGTCGTGCCGGAACAGGCTGCGACCCTGTCGCGGGACCCGCTGCAAGATTCTCCGGAGCCGGGCAACCCGGAACCCTGGGTCAATCGCGCCCTGAACGACAATCTCAGCCTGCTGGTTGCCAACGAGCAAGCTGAAATTGCACGCCAGGAGAAAAATGCCGCGCGCGCCGGCTACCTGCCCACCCTGGATCTGGTCGCCGAGCACAGCTTTTTGGACACCAGCGACGCGCAATTCGGGCGTGAATCCACCACCTCTCAGGCGACGCTGCAACTCGCCATGCCGCTTTTCGCCGGGGGCGCAAACCGCGCCGCGCACAAGCGTGCCGCCGCGCAATATGAAGCGGCCAAAGCACGCGCAGAAGCCACCCGCCGAGGCACCGAGCAACAAACACGGGATGCCTACGATGGGGTCGTTACCGGCGCCGCTCGGGTTGCCGCCTTGCAACAGGCCGTCCGTTCTGCAACCACGGCCCGAGACGCAGTTGCGGCCGGCGTTGAGGTTGGCACACGCACCAACGTAGACCTGTTGAATGCAGAACGCGAGTTGTTTGGCGCGCAGCGCGACCTCGCCCGCTCCCGCTACGATTACCTCATCAGCGTGCTCACCCTGGAACAAGCAGTCGGCAGCCTGGACATCACCGACCTGGAACGGGTCGACGCCCTGCTCCAGTAAACCCTCGGGCGGTCTCGCTCAAGGACGACCGCGATCGGCAAGCTGTGCCGCGATAGCCTTCAGCGCCCGCGGCAGCGCACCCTTGCCGGCCTCCAGAACGGCGGCCGCACGGTTGGTTAAATCAGCGGCAGCTCGGGGATCATCGAGCAGGTGTTGAACCTGGGCGATGATCTCAGAGGCATCGCCCACCCTGATCAATCCACCGGCCTGCTCCAGCGCCTCGGCAACAGCGGCAGCGTTTTCCGAATGCGGACCGGTCAAGATGGGGGTTCGACTCGCCGCGGGTTCGAGCAGGTTATGCCCACCGACGGGCACCAGTGACCCCCCCATGAACACCGCCTCGGCGACACTGAAGAATTCCGTGAGCTCGCCCAGCGTGTCGATCAACCAGATATCGGATGGACCCAGCGTTTCTTCCCGGGAACGCCGCGCGACCGCAAACCCCTGCTCCAGACAGAGATCAGAAACCGCCGACGCGCGCGGTGGGTGTCGCGGGGCGAGCAGCAAGCACAACCCCGGGAACTGCCGTTGCAGCCGACGATGCGCATTGAGCACGACGATCTCCTCGCCTTCGTGGGTGCTGGCCGCCAGCCAGCAGCGACGCCCCTGAAGAGCCGCCTCAATCGCACGGATTTTCTCGGCATGCGGCAGCGCCGGTACCGCATCCCATTTGAGGCTGCCATCCACTGCGGTGTGGATGGCCCCCAGACGGCGAAAGCGCTCTTCGTCCGCCGCCGTCTGCGCCCCCACGTGTGCGATGGGCGCAAGCGCAAGCTCCAAGGTTCGCCGCCCCAGCCAGCGCTCCCACCCGCGCACGCTGCGTTCGCTGATGCGCGCACTGACCATCACGACCGGAATATGCCGCTGATGCGCCGCGTGCAGAAAATTCGGCCAGATCTCGGTTTCGACGATGATCAGCATGCTCGGCGACACTGCTGCCAGGGCGCGCGCCACCCAGGCCGGGTGATCCAGTGGCAGCGGCGCCACGGTGACACCCGGCAGGTCGGCCACCAACTCATTCCAGCGCGCACAACCGGTCGCCGTGAACGCGGTCAGCCGCAGCGCGCGCTGCGGCCAGCGCTGTCGAATCGCCTGCACCAACACCACCGCGGAGTTGACCTCGCCCATGGAAGCCGCGTGAATCCAAACCGGGGCGTCGGAGGCGGGCTGGGCCCGCCCAAAGCGCTCCTCCAGCCCAAATCCCCACGCGGGCTCGCGTCGTGCACGGTAGCGAAGCCAAACCCCGGCAATCGGCATCAGCAAACGAGTAAGGTTCGGGTACAGTCGCATCCTTTTCAGTATGCCCAAAGTCGTGAAACGACCTCCTAGTCCGCTCTGGCAACCGCGCCATTGGCCCAGTTGGGCCGTCGTCGGTTTGATGCGCTCGCTGATGCTGCTGCCCTTGCGTCTCCTTTTGCGTGCGGGTGCGGGCCTGGGAATCCTGGCCTATCACCTGCTCCCGCGGCGCCGGCGCATCACCCAGATCAACATCGATATGTGCTTTCCCGAGCTCGCCGAGGCTGAACGCACGCGCATGGTTCGTGAGCACTTCGCCGCGGCGGGCATGGGCATCATCGAGCTGATGCTGTGCTGGTGGGCGCGCGAATCCACACTCGCTGGTCGCAGCACGCTGGAAGGCGCCGAGCACCTGCAAGCTGCCATCGATCGTGGCAAGGGCGTCATCCTGCTTTCCGCGCACTTCACCTCGCTGGAACTGGCGACCCGTTTTCTGTCACTGCAGTTTCCGGTGACCGCGATGTACAAGCCCCATCGCAACCCCGTCTTTCGTCACGTCATGCAGCGCGGTCGCGACACCCACGCCGATGTGCAAACCATTCCTTTTGACGACATTCGCGGCATGTTGCGCGCACTGAAGTCGGGAAAAATCATCTGGTACGCGCCGGACCAGAGCAAGAAAATCAAATTCAGCGCGGTGCTGCCTTTCTTTGGCCACCCCGCCGTGACCAATATCGCGACCGGCCGGATCGCCCGCATGACCGACGCTGCCGTGGTTCCCTTCTTCATGTACCGCACCCGCGGCACCGATGGTTTTCCGCATTGGCGGCTGGTGCTGCAACCGGCGCTGGATAATGTTCCGAGCGGCGATGATGAAGCCGACGGGGCCACCATCAATGCGCTGTTTGAAGACGCCATTCGGGTTGCCCCCGAGCAATACCTGTGGATGCACCGCAAGTTCAAGGGTGTTCCCGGCCATCCCGTGTATTAAGCTTCGACCCGCTCGGGCCGGGAGTTACTGGTAGTCGGCGTAGGATTTTTCTTCGATGATCTGCGAGCCCATTTTGGTGTTGATCACCTTTTTCAGCCGGGCCCGCTCATCGTTGGTGACATAGACGCTGCGTGCCAGCTCGATGAAACGCTCACCGAAACGCTTGGCACGCTCTTCATCGCGAATATCGTCCTCGATCACCCACAGCTGTTCGTTGACGCTTTTCAGCGCCGCCCGCTCGCTGGCAACATCGACCTTGGGCACCTGCTGCTCCCAGATGGCATTCAACAGATCCAGCTCGACGCGCACGTTGGCGTTCTTTTCCGGGTCTGCGATGCGCTCGGCCTTGATTTCCAGAATGGTGATCTTGTCGAGCAGCTCACCCGGTGACACGGGCGCCAGTACGTTATCCATTCGTTTCCCTTAGGCGATTACGGTACGCCAGTGGGCGTAATCGGGCGTGTCGCCTTTTACGATGTCGAAATAGCGTTGCTGCAATTTTTCCGTCATCGGCCCGCGTGAACCCGTGCCAATGGTGCGCCCATCCACTTCACGAATCGGGGTGACTTCCGCCGCCGTGCCGGTGAAGAAGGCCTCATCCGCCACGTACAGTTCATCACGCGTGATGCGTTTCTCCAGCACCGGGATACCAAAATCTTCCGCCAGCTGGAAAATCGTACGCCGGGTGATGCCGTCCAGCGCGGACAACAGCGTCGGCGTATACAGCTTGCCTTCGGAAACCATGAAGATGTTCTCGCCCGAGCCTTCGGCGACGTAGCCATCCACGTCCAGCAGCAGTGCTTCGTCGTAACCGTCGCGCAGGGCTTCGTTCAGCGCCAGCATCGAATTGATGTAGTTGCCGTTGGCCTTGGCACGGCACATGGTCACGTTGGGGTGGTGGCGAGCAAACGAACTGGTACGGATGCGAATGCCTTTTTCCATATTCTCGGCGCCGAGATAGGCACCCCAGGTCCAGGCGGCTACGATCACGTGGGTCTGCAGGTTATCTGCGCGCAGCCCCATGCCCTCCGGGCCGAAAAAGGCCATCGGACGAATGTAGGCCGACTCCAGCTTGTTGTCGCGCACCGCCGCAATCTGCGCGGCGTTGATTTCCTCCGCGGTATACGGGATGGTGATACCGAGAATTTTTGCGGAGTTGAACAAGCGTTTGGTGTGTTCTTCCAGACGAAAGATCGCCGGGCCATCAGGGGTCGCGTAGGCGCGGACGCCCTCGAAGACACCAGCGCCGTAATGCAGAGTATGGGTCAGGACATGGGTGGTTGCGTTCCGCCACTCCACCATTTTTCCGTCATACCAAATTAGACCATCACGGTCGGCCATCGACGCCATCCGAATTACTCCGTTGTTTATGCTGTAGCTCAAGAGTGAGCAAGCCACTCAGTTTACCTACTTAGCAACGCCGCAGCGGACAATTTTTGATGATTGATGTCTTGTTTCTGCCGGTTTCCGGCCCTACCGGCTACGGCGAGTACGCCCGTTGCCTGATCATCGCCGAGGGCCTGCGCAGTGCTGACCCGACGCTGCGCATCGCCTTTGGCATCAGCCGGTCCGCCCCCTACTTCGCACAATGCCCCTGGCCGGCACACGCGCTGGCCGACACGCCGACCCGCGATACGCCCGGGGTTCAGGCATTGCTATCCCAGCTTCGGCCTCGCATGGTCATTTTCGATAGCTGCGGCCGCTCGCACCAGTACAAGACTGCGCAACGCGCCGGCATCCAGGTGGGTTTTGTCTCCTCCCGACCGGCCTCGCGCAAGCGAGTCTTCAGCCTCTCCCGCATCGGCAAGATTGACCTCGCCCTGCTGATCGGTGATCCCGCGACACAACCTCCCGGCCTGGGGCTGTTTGAGCGAATTCGCATGCGCCTGTGGGGCCGCCGTCTGCACCTTGTCCATGCCGGTCCAGTGTTTTTGCCTGCAACCCCCTCCGCAGTGCAGGCACTGCACCACCAGTACCCGCAAGGCTTCGCCCTCTTCGTTCCCGGTGGCGGCGGCACCGGGGACAGCACCACGCTGGCGCATTTTCATCAGGCGGCACTGCAGTTCGCGCAGGTAACCTCCGTGCCCACCCTGTTGATCCTGGGCCCGAATACACCGCTGGCGGCAACCGACAACCCGCCCTCCAACCTGATCCAGCTGCGCGCTTTGCCACCCCAGGATTTCATCAACTACCTCGCCGCCAGTCGCATCGCCGTGACCGGCGGCGGCAGTGTGTTATCGCAGAGCTTCGCCTTAGGGGTTCCGAGTGTGGGGGTGGCCCTGGGTGCAAGCGATCAGCAGATGCGGGTCCAGGGTCTCGCCCGCTATCCAGGGGTGCGCGCCGCCCCCGTTGATAGCCGTGAGATCGCTGCGCTGGCGGTGGAAACCTGGGAGCAGTCCCCGGGTCACAGCCTCACTCCACCGGTACCTCCCGGACTCCCTGTCGTGGTGAAAGCCATCCGGGAGCAGTTGGCCAGCGGCCACCCCGCACAGCACGCCTAAAGCATTTAATCCTTGCTAGTATCCGCCGCCGCAGAATTAAGTGCCGATCATGTCCCAGACCGAACCCCGTCCCATGCAGCCGCTTCCCTCACTGATTTTCTCGTCGCGCTGGCTTCAGCTTCCGCTCTACCTCGGATTGATCGTGGCGCAAGGTGTTTACGTTGTTTTGTTCATCAAGGAGCTCTGGCACCTGATCCACGGAGCCATCAGCCTCAGCGAGCAGGAAATCATGCTCATCGTGCTGGCGCTGATCGATGTGGTCATGATCAGCAACCTGCTGGTGATGGTGATTGTGGGCGGCTACGAAACCTTTGTTTCCCGCATGCGCCTGGAAGGACACCCTGACCAGCCGGAGTGGCTCTCGCACGTCAATGCCTCGGTACTCAAGGTGAAGCTGGCGATGGCGATCATCGGGATTTCCTCCATCCACCTCCTGAAGACTTTCATCGAAGCGGGGTCGCTGGGAGCTTTGCCGGAATGCGGCGCCGTGGCTGCGGGCATTCAGTGCAGCACGGTGACCGAGGCGGGTGTGATGTGGCAAACCATCATCCACATGACCTTTATTGCATCCGCGATCGGTATTGCCTACACGGACCGCCTGATGCACACCATGGCAGCCCGTGCGCATACCCCGCACCACGCCGAGTGAGATCGTTACGGGTTCAGAGGTCGCGCCCACCGCCAGCACTTCCGCAAGGTTGCGTGACATCGGGTAACTCACTGGCAATGGCATCTCGGTTCGCTGTTAATCCGGGTCGGATTTCAGGAGACAATCTCCGATTCCAGAGCGTCATGCCGGAATGAATGGAAGTGCCCCTTAGTCGCCAGCGATATCTTTTGGGCGGCAATGTTCGAGCCGCTCAATCGCCTCCAACACGCCAACAAACCGTTCGCCAAACGGTGTAAAGCGATACTCCACGCGTGGTGGCACCTCCGCGAACACTTCCCGCGCCAGAATCCCGAAGCGGGACAGCTTGGTAAGCCGCTCGTTCATGACCTTGGTCGTCAGGCCCTGGATGGATTTTTCGATGGCACCGGGGCGCAGGTTACCGCGCTGAATCTGCGCAAGTATCTGCAGTGACCACTTGCAACCGACGATGGATTCGACCATCGCATGGGCATTTTCCGTCTGGCCTTTCCCCGGCATGCTTCAATCCTTACCAAAAAGTCAGGTATCTCACCGAAAAGTACGGGATTTTCAATGACCTGCGGTGCGCCTAGTGTACTCGGCACACATCCAAGGAGTTTGCCGTCATGGGAAAAATTCTCTGCTTAGGTCTGTTCTTTTGTGCTTGCGTTCAGGCACAGCCAAATATTGATTACCCACAGGATTACCGCCAGTGGACCCACATCAAAAGCATGCTGATCGAACCGGGACACCCGCTGCATGCGTCATTTGGGGGCATTCATCACCTGTATGCCAATGCCAAAGCCCTACAGGGATACACCGAGGGCGGTGTCTTTCCGGAAGGGGCGATCATCGCCTTTGACCTGCTGGAAGCTCAGCGTGGGGGCCATGCAGTCGTCGAGGGCAAGCGCAAAGTTCTGGGGTTGATGCAGAAGGACTCCAGGCGCTTTGCCAGTACCGGCGGCTGGGGCTTCGAGGGTTTCGCCGAGGGTAACCCGGGGCAGGCCGTCGTTGGCAAAAATGCCGAAGAGGCCTGCTACGGTTGTCACACGGCGCGCAAGGACGCGGATTATGTTTTCAGCAACTGGCGGGACTGAGCAGGCCCGGCCGGCGCCGGACTGGCAGGTATCCGCATGGCTGGGTCTGGCGCCCGGTGAGGACGAGCCAGACCTCGAGCACTTGCGTGGCAGGGTGATTGTCCTGCACGCATTCCAGATGTTGTGCCCCGGTTGCATATCGCATGGCCTGCCCCAGGCGCAACGCATCGCCAACCAGTTTGACCCGACGCAGGTGGCTGTCATCGGCCTGCACAGCGTGTTCGAACACCATGAGGCAATGACACCCACCGCACTGCGGGCCTTTGTGCACGAGTACCGCTGGTCCTTCCCGATCGGGGTGGATAAGCATTGCGACGAGGGCCGGATTCCACTGACCATGCAGGCCTATGCCATGCAAGGCACGCCCACCTTGATCCTGATTGATCGAGACGGACTCCAGAGGCATCACTGGTTCGGGCGCCCGGCAGACCTGGAGGTGGGCGCTGCGATCGCAACCCTGGTTTCGGCCAGACCGTTGCCCACGAGCACAGCGGTCACTGCGGTCACGAAATCACCGGGATGCGACCGGGATGGCTGCACGATTTGAGCCGCGTGGGGGTTATACGCGCGTTATCCGTCAGCGACTCATCTCGACGGTATGGTAGGGGAATTCGACCCGGTTTCAGCCCCCCTTGCGGGGGCCGACGAGACCAAACACCGCGCCTTGCGGATCGGATCCTGAGAAAGCAAACTCGCCACCGGGTATTTCGGTCGGTTCCTGCAGCACGGTGCCGCCATTGGCCTTGGTGTACGCGGCCGCCACATCGATGTCCGGCACGCGGAAATAGAACGTCCAGGCACTCATCGGCATACCGGGTACCAACGGCATGACCGCACCGAGCATGTGGCCGCGCTCATCGCCGACCTTCCAGAACTCGTATTTACCCAGCTCGCCCATATCCATGTCGCCATCCGGAAGCCAGCCGAACTGGGCGCCATAAAAGGCCCTGGCAGCGGCAGGGTCGGCAGATGCAAGTTCATTCCAGGCACAGTGGCCCTCCATCGGCTCAGTGGCGGCAAAACTCACGCTCTCTGCACCGGGATTGTCAGACTGGGGTGCGGGCTGCATTACATAGAACATCGCGCCTTGCGGGTCGGCCAGAAAGGCCACACGCCCCACACCCTGGATATCCCACGGTTCCATATGCACCGCTCCGCCAACAGCCCTGATCGCGGCCACGCTGGCATCGACATCATTGACCGCGATGTAGCCGGCCCAGAACGGCTGAGCGCCACCATCGGTCATTTCCTTGGCAAGCGTGAACACTCCGCCTACGTCGGCAGTTGCGGAGGAGAACAGACGGTAATCCATCCCCGGGGTGCCGCTGTCCCGGAAGGTCCATCCGACCAGCCCGGCATAGAATCGCTGAGCCGCATCGGGGGCGTTTGTCAGCAGCTCGTACCAGATGAAATCACCTTGCTTGTTTGCCATCGCTTCTCTCCTCACACCGGCCGGGGAAATCTTCGGAATAACGATCCACCGTCGGCGATTATTTGGCTACGGCCGCATGCTCGTCGCCGCGCGCTTGTACGCCAAAATCCAGCACGTCGGACACGAATTGATTAAGAAGGGTTTGGCGCCCGCCGTGAGCTGCGAATTGATGTCAGGCCACGGCGGCAACACAATCATCTGTCCGCGCTGAGTGATCTGCGCGGCCGCTAACCCCAAAGCAAGGAGACTGACATGGCCAACCCACAATCCGCCGTCATCACTCAGCTGAAGAACATCCAGGCTCGCACCGGCAAAACCATCGCCGAGCTGCACGCAGCGATCCGCGCCTGTGGTCTCGCCAAACACGGCGAAAGGCGCAGCTGGCTGATGGAGCACTTCCAGCTCGGTTATGGCGACGCCAATACCGTCACGCACTTTTTCGACAAACCGCTGCCACCGCTCGACGGCGGAGCACCTATGCCGCCTGCGGCGACTGGAGGTGATCCGCTGGATTCGATCTACTCAGGCGCCAAGGCTCATTTGCGCCCACTGCACGAAAAGCTGCAAGCCAGGATCGACTCGCTCGGGCCGCACGAGAAAGCACCGAAGAAAACCTACATCAGCCTGCGCCGCAAGAAGCAATTCGCCATGCTCGGGCCTGCGACCAAGGATCTGCTGGAACTTGGACTCAACGTTAAAGACCTGCCTTCCGATCCCCGCTTGAAACCGCAACCGCCCGGCAAGATGTGCAACTACACCGTGCGTTTCGGAAAGGACACCGAAATTGACCCGACGCTGATGGGATGGGTGAAGTCGGCATTCGACGCGGCTAGCTGGTGCAGGACAGGCAGCAGCGCCCTGAAGCTGAAGCCTGCGGTGAACTGGCCAATCCACCTTGTCGCAGCTCAATCGCAGAAGTGCCTGAGGGGAGTATTCTGATCAACCCTTGACATGCAAATGACGCATAGCAGCAATGCTTGAGCGGTAACTCAATGGAAAAGATTGAAACCCTGGAATCACTTCGCGAGGTTATGGGTGAGCCCATCCCACTCACGAAAAGTAAAATTGAGAACCAATTATTTCAGGATGCAAAAGATTTCATCGCGATGGCGCCACTGGTTTTCATGGCCACGGCGAATTGCGAGGGAAAAACCACTGTTTCTCCGAAGGGAGACCTGCCAGGGTTCGTAGGCATTCAGGACGATAAGACCCTGCTCATACCAGAGCGTCCAGGCAACAAGCTGCTGCATGGCCTGGGCAACATCATCGAAAACGGGCATATCGGATTGATATTCCTGGTCCCCGGCACAGAAGAAACCCTCAGGGTAAACGGACGATGTGCCATTTACCGAGATGCTGAACTCAGCGAAAAAATGGCTGCGAACGGCAAACCGGCGCTGCTCATCCTGAAAGTGGAAGTAGAACAATGCTTCTTCCACTGTGCCAAGGCATTCAAACGCAGCCACAGCTGGCAGCCCGATCAATGGCCGGAACGCATAAAAATTTCTTTCGGCAAGCAAATCGCAAAGAATGCCGCCTCCGGAAAAATCGCTCGCAAAGCGATTGAAAAGATCGTCGATCAGGCCGTTATGGCGGACTACAACATGAACCTGTAGATACGCCCGAGGTTAATCGAACGAAAAGAAATGAAACGTGGGGGTTCTGAAAGGAATTAACGCTTATTGTCAGGCATCTCCCTCCCCCTACCGCAGGTACGGGACGGTTATAGTTGCGCCTGACGAGCCCCGAAGGAGACCACCCGGCCGTGCCTAGCGATTTTCGCGTCGTCGCATCCGTTTATCGCAGCCTTATCGACATCCTGGTGGAACACGGGCAGCACCCCAGCGACATCTCCCGGCGCATCGGTTTCGACATCACCCGCATCGGTGCCCCGCAGGTCACCATGTCCCTGGACAACGTCACCGCGCTGTGGGAACTGGGCCAGGCTACACGTGGCGCATCCATCGGCATTGAGGCAGCAGAGCGGGTCCGACTGGTGGACTTTCAGGACATCGGCGTCTTTCTCACCGCCACCCGCGATATTTCCGACCTGATGAATCAGCTGGACCATTATTCCCGGCTGTTCAGCAATGTGATGGAACTGCGCACCGAGGAAATCACTGACGGCCTGCAGGTCAGCGTGCACTACCACGCACCCGTGCCGCTGAAAAACGAACGGCTGGAATTTCTGGCCCTGGCGGGTCCGGTGCTGGCATCGCAGTACCTGGCCAGCCCGCTGCGCCTGACCCGGGCCGAACTGCCGCGCCCTCGCCCGGACAACGCGGAACGCTGGAATGCCGCATTTGGCGTGCCGGTGCAATGGGGCGCCCCGCACACACGTTACGTCATCAGCCGGGAAGAGTCGCACCGCGCCGTACTGACCCGCAACGAGCAATTGCGCAAGGACCTGCAGATGCTGCTTGATGCCCGTCTGCGCAGCACCCAGCAGGAACACCCTTTGGATGACGTGATCGCGGAAATAACTCGCCAGCTCGCCGCCCAGGTGCCCACGGTCGAGTCCATTGCCGCGGCGTTGTATGTCAGCCCACGCACCCTGCAGCGGCGCATAGGCCTGGCCCACACAACCTTCAGCAGCCTGCTGGCCTCGATTCGCGAAGACCTGTCCAAGCACTACCTGCATCAAGGCCTCTCCGCCAGCCAGGTGGCCGAACGGCTCGGTTATTCGGACATGCCCACGTTCAACCGGGCCTTCAAACGCTGGACCGGCGAAACACCGACCCAGTACGCCCGACGCCAGGCTGCCGACTTCTCACCCGCGAGCCGATAATCACCGAAGAGGCCTGCAGCCACGCCCCCCGGGTCAGAGCACTCCAGGGATCAGCAACCGGCTGCGGCGGCGGTACGCGGCCCAGCCGGGGTACCGCGACAGGCTCTCCTCCTTGCACAGGATATTGGGCAGAAAAATGCCCAGCCACACATAGGCCAGAATGACGGCCGGCAGCCAGTGCCAGACCATCAGGGCCAGCGACAGGTAGATGACCATTTCCCCCAGATAGTTGGGGTGACGCACGTACCGGTGCACACCATCGGTGATCAGGTCACGCTTCAATCGCAGGGTGAAGTATTTCTGTGCGTCGGCGGCGATCATCAAGGCACAACCCAGCATGCACAGGCTGATGCACAGTGCAAACCAGGCAGTGTCCGGCAGAGGATACGCAGCGGAAGCGGTGCCGGAAATCAGCAACCAGCCGAACAACCAGTACGGCCCCAGCACCATCAGAAAGGCGTTGAGACCACCACCGATCGTGACCCGCTTTTGCCAGCCCGGGTCGGGGAAGGCCATATCCTTGAGCAGCCAGACAAAACCGTAGGTGCCATGCAGGGCCAGGAAGACCCAGGCCGCCGTGCTGGTCGCGCCCGGCGTCGTGTCGGCATACGCGAACATCAGCGCCGCCAGAAAAAAGCCGGTGGCAATTTTCTGGAAGTTGATGACCCAGGACAGTTTCCAGGGCCGTGGCCCACCGCCGAAATCCTCCACCAGCCAGTAGTTGATATCCCTCAGCTTGCGGATCCAGTTGGGCGCCGGATGAACAATACCGACCGCTTCGGTTGCCGTGTGTGCAGTCATGTTGCCCTACTCCTCTGCCGCGTCACAGGAAGTCCCCAGCCCGTTGCCATTAGCGTCGCCCTGATCGGAGTTGGCATTGAAGGGGCAGTTGTCATCGGCATCGGCCACACCGTCAGCGTCCGTGTCCGGAATGACGTGGGCCAGTTCAAAACGGAACTCACCGTTGTTCAACCGCTGCCCTGCCTCGCCCGCTGCGGCCAGCACACCATCAAACGTGCCGGCAATGCGCCGGTCGTCGGCCTGGGTCACGCTCAGCACGCATGACCCACCAGTCGCCGTGGACAGCGTTGGCTGCCCGGCGCGGACCAGCGTGATCTGCAACTTGCCATCACCGCACCGGTATTCGCCGGTTTGCGCGGTCAGCCCGCCAATGGCCCAGGAATCAGCATCCGTCACCTGGCTGACCACGTGCAGGTTGCGCGTGCTGCCGGTAACGGTGACCCGCATGTCACCGCGGTAGGCGTGGGTTTCATCGTTTACGGCGGCCGTGATGCCGCGACCGTCGTCTACCGGCAGCAGGCCCAGCGCCCGCGAACCGATGGTGGTCATGCCATCGCTGCGTCCGCCCTCACAGCCGGCCAGCAGCAGGCTCATCCCCGCGACGACGGCGAGCACAGCGGATTGTTGTCTGTTGTTCATGGTGTCTTCCCCTGTTCTCAGGCTGCGCTCATGTGAAGGCTGCGGGCAAAAAGCCGGGTCAGCCGGTATTCACCGACAATGCCGCTGTACATCTGCCGGTAGTCCACAACGCCGTATTCCTCGGTAAAGCGCCGGGCAAACAGCGTCACCTGTTGACGCTGTACCGCCCGTGAGCGCCCGGTGTGCTTGTGCAGCACCGCTTCGATAAAGGCCTTCTGTGCACGGCTGGCAGGGTCATCGGTATCGACATCCGCCCCGTGCAGCGTCATCGGCACGGCAACGATTGCCCCCAGCCCGGCGGTCGCCTTGAGCAGGGCGCGGCGGCTGGTTTGGGTGTTGTAAATACTCATCACGGTCCTCCTCAGTTCCAGGGGCTGCAGGTCATCGTGCCCGGACGCATCATCGTGTAGGGCCATTTGCGGGTGAGATTGCGTTCCTGAATGCGGTTATCCAGCGCGAGCAATTCCTGCTGGAAGGTCTTCAGGTGGGCATATACCCGGCGGTCGTGCATGAAGTGCCCTTCCGGGAAACGCCCCAGCGAGCGGTACCACTCGCGCGGCAGGTCGACGAAGAAGCGCGAGCCGCAGAAAATCGCCAGGCCGACATTGATGGGCGGCAGGATGTTGAACCAGTCAGCCTCGGTCTTGGTTTCATCGTTGCGCGGCACCCAGTCGGACCAGTAACCCAGCGGCGCCAGCTTGGTGCAGCCCAGCGTGGCTTCCAGGGCATGGTTCGCACTCATCCAGTAGATGATGCGGCTGGCCATGTCGACCAGTTCCTCGAAGCTTCCCAGTGCTGCAGGAAAGCCATTCACCCGGCCGGCCGTGACGGCATCCGCGCAGTAGTTCTGCACTTCGTGATCATCGCGTACGTCGGCGTCCGAGCGGTAGTAAAGCGACAGGTAGTTGCGGACCCAGTTCCGGATCACTGGCAGCAATGCGTTGTCATCCAGTTGCGGGAAGTCCGCGATGGCCGCAAACGGGTTCGGTCCGCTGCGGTCCACCGCCGTGCTGTGCTCGACAAAGTGATAGAAACCGGCCCGCGTAACCGTGGCATCGAGAAAGGTTTGCCCGGTCCAGCCGGTGACTTTGTCCATCATCCCGGTCAGCAAACCCTGATCGGTCTGCCCGTAAGAGTTGTTGTCATTGACCATCTGGGTGCCCGTATCCCAGAAGATGCCCGCATGGTTATTCGAGATGAGTGACTGAAAATGCGGCTCCAGCAGGGCGCGCAAGGGATGCTGGCGTGGAATCGTGCGATAGAAGCTGACCGCCATCGGCGCGCTATAAACGTGCATCGACAGGTGATCAACCACCCCGCTCATCGCGTACATGCTCATGAAGACCGTCTTGGCCATCTGCCAGGACCAGTAATCATCGGTGGGCGTCAGGATGTCGGAAAGCGGCCGGTCCGGGTCCTGCTGGTTAGTGTCCTTCCAGGCCTGACGCTCGGCCTCCGTAGCAGGCGTGTCCTGGGTGCACTGAATGGCAATGATCTTCAGCGCCCCGCCATTACGGGGCACCGCAAACAGGGCAATCGGCGTGTAAAAGCGACCCCCGGCAGAATTTGTCGCCGGCGGCCGCTGGTTGAATTGCTGGTACTCCTTGTAATCCACGATGAACAAGCGACCTTCCGCCATAGCCTGGTCCAGGTCGTCATTCCGGAACGGCGCGGTGCGCCTGAAGATTTCGTTGGTTATCCGGAAGTTGGCCTGATGACGGGTGTACGGCGCGATCCGCGGGAACGGCGTCGCATGCGCCAGCTGCACCCATCCGATCACATCGTCATCCCGAAAATCGGCATCGAAAGGCTGACGCGGGTAGCGCTCCGGCAGCGGCGGGTAGAAATCAAAAGTTTCGACATCCGCCGCCCGTGTGGCCGGCGCCAGCGTGAGAATCGGGTCCAGCGCATTCACACGGAAGTAGTTGGGCCCGCCGCCATCGGTCAGGTTCTCGGTGACTACCGAAAGCAAGCGCGTGATGTTGTTGGTGATTTCGGTATTGGTCGCCCACAGATGCCAGTTGCGGTCGAAGTAGTAGAACAGCGGCTCATAAATATCGACCGCATCGTCACCCGGGTCCGAATCATCGCCGGTGCCGAACTGGTCCTCCTGCGCATACTGATCCCGCTGTTCGGCATCCCCCCGCAAGGCCCAGCTCGAATTGCGCACTACCTGCCGGGCACCCCGGTTGCCGTGCACCGCCGCGCCGGGAATCAACTCGTAGTCGAACCAGTTCTCGTCCAGGGCGACAGTCAGCTCGGAGTCCCGGCGCTGCTGCTCTTCCGGACTGGCACGCAGGTACAGACGTGGGAAGGGATAAATCGACTGCTCGGCATACCCTGCACCGGTGCCGAAGTATCCGGGGCTGAGTTCGTCATACAGCGTGCCCGGCCCTAATGGCAGCGGCAGGATTGCGTCCTTGGTGGGATCACTCACGAATTGTTGTCTCCTCGCCCTCTCGACTGCGCCTCGAAAGAGGCATCGCTATCCAGGGCTATTCAAGCTGGGATGGGCATTATTCCCTGCTGCCTCCCTGGCAACCATACTCGAGCGCGCCAATCTGGTAGGCATTTCGCGCCAGCCCATTCCGTGCCATGGAGGAAAAGCCCGAGGGGTGAAGCGTTAGATCCTTGTTGAAAGGAGCGGCAACTTGCCTGCCGAAACCATTCCAGCCTCAGAGGTCGCGCCCACCGCTGAGGATGTGCGGATTTTGCCGCAGCACTACCGGGTCATCGGGCTCGCTGAGCAGGCGGGAAATCGCGGCCCGCGGAGCTAGAAACTCCTCGTAGTAAAGCACCGCTCCGGCAGCCAGCTGCTGCCGTTGCGGTTCCGGCATCACCAGCGCACGGTGGACGGCCTCCAACAATCCTTGGGAGCCCTGGTAACTAAGACAGTTCACCCCATCCTGCAGAGCCGGGAAAAACAGCTCGGGATACTCGGTGATCGGTATCGTGCCCACCGCCAGCGCTTCTACCAGGTTGTGCGACATCGGGTAACTCACACCCGGCAAGGCCAGGAAGAACCGCGCGTTGGCCATCAAACCCAGCCATAGAGCGCTGTCCACCCGCACATGCAGCGTGTTGAGTATGAGGATGCCGTTTTGCTCCTTAGCCGCGGCCTCATCCCACTCCGCCTGCTCTCGCGGCTCAACCCATTGATCAGCGAAAGCCTCGTGCAGTGCGGCCAGCGCCGTCGCACGCGGGACTTTGCCGTAGACACTGGAGATGGCCGACATGCTGTAGCGCTCGGCCCGAAAGCTCCCACCAAAAAACACCTGCCACCGCCGCGACTGCTGCCGCAACCGGGGCAGCTCGGCATCGGCGCCGGAGGCATAAACCCCCGGAAACATCGGAAACGGGAACGGAAAGCCGTCGCGGTCATGCAGATAATCAAAGCGGTAATCCACAACGACGCGCCGTCGGCAGAGCGCAGTAACGCCACGTCGCTGGTGGTCCCCCACGTGGACATAGGCCGACTTCAAAGCCCCCAGCGACGCCACCACCGCAAACGGCTCGCGCAAACAGAAGCGCTTGATCTTGTCGTTGATGCTGGCCAGGAACAGATAACGCGTCACGAAGACCGGGTAATAACCGGCGCGCACAAAAGCGATGAACAGCGCATAAAAACGTCGCCCTTGCGGCCCATCGACACGCGCGTTGGAAAAATCGAAGACAACCACCGGACGCTCCGGCGGAATCTCGCGGTTCTGTTGGCCAAGCCAGCACCGATACCGGACGTATCGCAGAGGCATCAGCCACCAGCGATACAGGCGCCAGTATTGCTCCGCCCGGCGCAAACCATTGCGCATGCGCTGCAGGGCCATCAGCCGCCGATTTCCGCCAGCGGGTCGTAACCCAGTGCGCGTGCAGTTTCGGCCGTCAGTTCGGCCACCTGTTTTGCGGCCTCGGCGGAAAGCGATTGCCGCCAGGTGCCGATACGCGGCGTAATCGCTTCGCGTACCTGCTGTCGCCGCAGCTGCATGTTGGCGTGTCCACTGGTGTGCTCGTACACCGTGTCTCCGGCGCCGATGATGCCGGGCTCCCAGGCCAGCCCCAGAAAGTCGCAAATCCGTTGGAAGGTTTGCTCGGGCGCGGTCGTGAGGTCTTCGTAGCGTATGTGCAGCGCCCCGGCGTTGCGGATCAACTCCTCTGTGGGCGCGGTATCCAGTACCCAGCGCTCAGCCGATCGCTGCAACTTCGCGTGCCGTTTGTTCAGGGAGGCGACGGTGTCCAGCGGATTACGCGTGATCACTACGAATCGCGCCTGCGGAAAGACCCGTCGAATCCGCGCCACGCAGTGCACGTGCTTGGGAGTCTTTTCCACCAGATGAGTCTTGCCTGCCGACTCCGCCGCTGCGGCCCATTCGCGGGCCAGCGCATGCGCCTTTGGCAGGCCTTGCTCGGGTATGAACGCGGAGGTCTCCCGCTCGATGGTGTGAACCCGGGAGTGATTGCCGAGTTTTGCGGCCAGCAGGGTGGTCCCGGTATGCCCGCAGCCCACGACGAACACGGGCACGATGTCGGTGCGAATGGGCGCTAACGCATCGGCTCCACGATCGGCCCATTTCTGTTGCCACAACTTGCGCCACAGCTGCGGATAGCTGAGCCGGTGGTTCATTTTGTAGGGGTATATAGGCATGCCGAGTTCAGGAAGGCGCCATCAATTCATCCAGAGTGGTGCAGACCACATCGATGGAAACCAGCTGCATGGCCTCCGGCGTTTCCACCCGGGTGCCCCAGCGGCAGCTATCCGCCGATTTGTGCAGGATCTCCTCGCAAGCCAGCGGAAAGGCATCCACCGTGTGATGCAGGCTTTTGTACGGCCCGCAGCGCTGCGCGTTGCTCACACCGTACAACCCGATGCATGGGGTATCGGTAATTGCCGCCATGTGTGCGGGCCCGGAATCCGGGCTGATCAGCACCGTTGCGCGCTCCAGCAGGGCCAGGAAACGCGGGATGGTGTCTTTGCCGATCAGATTGATCACACCGGGCTGCTCCATCGCGGCCTCGATTTCCGCCGCCAGCTGGTATTCAATGACGCTCGGGCCGCCACACAGAACCACACGCATTCCGTGCACGCGAATGGCGTGGTCCGCCACCGCGGCATAGCGTTCCCCAAACCAGTTTCTTAGCGCCACGCTGGATGCCGGCGAAATAATCAGCGTCGGCTGATCGCCGGGCAACTGCTGCGCGGCCCAGGCCCGGTCTTCGGCTGACAACGGCAGGCTCCAGTCCATCTCCCGCCGCGTTACGCCGATGCGCTCCAGGAAGCCGAACTGCTGATCGAGCACGTGCTCCCGGTCACGGTGCGGGATGCGGTCGTTGATGAAAAAGCCATGCAAATCCCGCGAGCGCACCCGGTCATAGCCCAACCGATACGGCGCCTTCACCCCCAAACTCGCGAGGTGCGCGCGAAACGATGTCTGCATCAGCAGCAGCATGTCGAACCGGTCATCGCGCAACGACGCCCACAACGCGCGGTAACCACCCCACCCGTCTTTCTTGTTCAGCACCCGAAAATCCACCCCCGGCAGCAGGCCGGCCAGACGATGCTCGTGCTTGCCGATAATCCAGGTGATCCGGGCCTGCGGCCATTGCGCCTGCAGGGTGTGCACGATCGGCAAAATGTGGGTCACATCGCCCAGCGCCGACAGCCGGATGATGCAAATCCGCTGCGGAGGATGGTTCAGAAAATCAGGCCGCATCGGTAGCCCCTTGCTGCAGGCGCGCCCGGGTGGCCTCGGTGTTTGCCTGAGCGGCAACGCCCGGGTGCCGGGCAAAAATCTGGCTTACCTTGGCGTAGTGCGCTGGCCCCGGCTCCTTGTGGGTCTGCGGCACGCAATATTCGTTGGCCAGATAGTGGAGGAACGGCTGTCGCAAGTCGGCAGCGGGAGCCTGCCCGTCAGCGATGCTCCGCATCCAGGTCGCCAGCTCGCTGGCCCGTGTGGCGTGGCTTGCGACCCCCGGCACGGCATAGCAGGCCTGCCCCACCGCCATCACCGGCCGTTGCAACAGCAGCGCCTCGATGCCCACGGTGGAATTGACCGTGACCACACCGAGCGCCCCCTGCAGAATCTGCTGAGTGTTGTTGCCATTGGCAAAGATCACCCGATCATTGTCGCGGGCAAAGTAGTGCAACTCGGGGTAGGTCTCCGGACACGATGGGTGCTGCTTGAAGACCAGCTTGATGTCGGTTCCGTCCAGTGCTTCGGTCGCGGCATCGGTGCACAGGTCATACAAATGACGCATATCCCGAACCCAGGGGGAATACAACAGCACCTGGCTGTCCAGTCGCACTTGAAACGGGACGAAAATGTAACGCTCCGGCAGCATCACTTCGTCGTGCTGCTGAACGCTGGCCCGTTGCAGCAGCTGCGAAGGTAACTCCGCAGCTGCCGTGTATTGCCGGTACACCTCCGGCTGACGCGGCACCGAGTTATCGAAGTTCACGCCGCGCGGGTCACAGGTGGTGGTGCGCGGGAGCAACCCGCATTCGAAGACGTAGCTGGGCACCCCAAGGTCAGCCGCAGCCGTGATGGCGGCTTTCACGTCCACGGACTGCCCGCCCCATACCCCGATCGCGTCGGGCTGATGACGCAGAATTCGCTGCCGTGCCGCGTTGTAATGCCACTGCGCGGCTCGCTCATGCAGGCTCTGCAGCAGACGCATCTTCCAGGCCGGGATGGTGTACCGCGCGTGTTTCCGGATCATCGTGTAGCGCGTGATTGCCGCCCGCTGAGCCGCCGGGATTGCTGGACCACCCGCGACGCCAACCCATTCCACGGGAAGCTCGATATCCGCGATGTTGGCCTGCAGCGATAGAAAGTAACGACGCGCCTTGGGCGAGTTGTGCAGCAGGAGGACCTTGCGGCTCACGAAGACGATCCCGGTAGAACAGCCGGCGAGATTAACAAAGGGTCAGACGCCATAGAAGGTTTGCAACAGTGCGGGAGCGGGAGGCGGAGGCACTTGTTCCTCCGCACTATCCAGCGAGTCGGCATGAACCTGTGCCCGTAAGGCCCGGTACCGGTGCGCGAGTTCCTGTTCGGCCTCGGTATCCAGAATATTTTGCGCCGCGGCGGATTCCAGCACCCGGAGCACATCGGAAAAGCGTGTGACCGACGGGTGTTCGTGCGCGTGCGACAGCACCAGCCACTGGCTGAAAAATTCGATATCCACCATCCCGCCAGGGGAATGCTTGGGGTCGAAGTGTCCATCCTTGGGACCCAGCTCCGCGCGCATCTTGGCGCGCATTTCAAGGATCTCCGTTTTGAGTTCCACAGGATCCCGAGAGCGGCACAGAACCTCCGCTCGCAGTGCGGTGAACGCATCGATAACCGTCGGATCACCCACGATCGGCCGCGCCCGGACCAGTGCCTGATGCTCCCAGGTCCAGGCGGACTCCTGCTGATACCGTGAGAACGCGTGCAGCGACGTCACCAGCAACCCGGAGTTGCCATTCGGCCGCAACCGCATATCCACTTCGTAGCAGCGGCCCGCAGCGGTCCGGGTGGCCAGGGCTCCAATCAGCTTTTGCGCCAGGCGCGTGTAAAAAACCGGCGGTGCCTGCTCTACGCCCTCGATAGGTCGATCTTCGTAAACAAAGACCAGGTCCAGATCCGAGCTGTACGACAACTCCATCCCACCCAGTTTTCCGTACGCCACCACCGCAAACGGCAGCTCTCCCATCCGTGGCCAACGCTGCCGCATCTGCGCGGTCGCGACATTCAAGGCCCCGCGCACGATTTCCTCGGCGAGTTCGGTCAGGTGATCGGAAACCCGCATCAGGGACAAGGCATGCACCACCTCCGCGGCACCGATGCGCAGGGCCACCGAATGTCGAATGCGCCGTAGCTGGTCCAGCTGCTCTTCAAAATCCTGCGCATCGATTGCCGACAGCTGCCGTTCGATATGGGCGCGCAGACGCAAGCGTGACGGCGGGTCATACAGAGACTCCGGCGTGCACAGCTCGATCAGCAGCGCCGGCTGCCGGGCCAGTTCGGCCGCGATTTCCCCACTGCGGCGACAGAGCTCGACCAGCTCACGCCGAGCATCGCGATGTTCGCGCAGCAGCGAAACGTAGTTCACCCGGCCACATATCGCCTCGACGATGGGCAGGACACGCAATCCGGTTGTTGTATCCGGCGCCAGATCCAGCAAGCGCACACCCAGCTCAAAGGTTTGCTGGCGGGATTCGCCATCGCTGCAGCGTCGACGGGCGGCCTTCCAGAACCTGTCCAGCGGCTCGGCAAACTCGGCAAATAGCTCCGGCCATTGCGGTGCATCGGTTTCCAGCTCCCGCAGCAGCGCCAGGGCCGGGGGCGGCAGGTCCGCGTCTTCGGTTGGCGTGAACAGCTCCAGGAAGTGCGCGCGCACCTGGGTTCGCACATGCTGCAGAGCGGCCTCGAAATCGCCCCAGTCTGCGAAACCCAAGGCTGCCAGCAAGCGCTGTCGGGGCTCTTCATCGAGTGGCAGCACGTGGCTTTGCGCGTCATCCACTGCCTGCCAGCAGTTCTCTACGCGCCGCAGGAACCAGTAGTGCTGCAACCAACGCTCGGCAAACGGCGCATCCATCAGTTCTTCGGTTTGCAATGCGGCGACAGATGCAGCGAAACCGCGCTGCCGCAGGCTGGGTCGTGCACCGCCATTGACCAGCTGCTGGGCCTGCACGGCAAATTCCATTTCGCGGATTCCGCCCCACCCGCGCTTGATGTCCTGTTCGCGGCCGCGGACGCGGACATCCCGATCGATCTCGTCCTTCATGGCGCGCAGACCGGCGATCTGGCCAAAGTCGATGTAGCGGCGATAGATGAAGGGGCGGATCGTCTCCAGCCAGGCCTCGCCGGCATCGACGTCACCGGCAATGCAACGGGCTTTCTGCCAGGCGTAACGCTCCCACTCCCGGGCATGCAGTTCAAAGTAGCTATCCAGAGCCGCCAATGACGCACTCGGTGCGCCCTGCGAACCGAAGGGCCGCAGACGCCAGTCCACCCGGAACACGAACCCCTCACCCTGCACCGTTGCCAGACTGTTGGTAACGCGCCGAATCAGACGCGCCATGAAGTCATCCACGGCCATGTCCCCAGCCATGCCCGTTGCGGTATGCGCGGCAATCAGATCGATGTCGGAGGAAAAGTTGAGCTCACCACCGCCCAGCTTGCCGAGCGCGAATATCATCGGCCGCACGGGCTCACCGTCCGCTGTCATGGGCTGGCCACGGCTGGCGACGAGCTCATCCCAATGCCAGTCCAGCGTGCGTTTCAGGAGCTCTTCCGCGAGCAGACTCAGCCCGGCAACCGTCTGCTGCGGGGTGTCCTGCTGCAAGGTTTGTCGCGCACCGAGGCACACCATGACCTGATTGCGCGCGCGTCGGAGTGCGGAATCCAGCTCTTCCGCACCGGCGCCCAGTTTCAGCTCGGCATCCGGTATCGCGCAGGGAAAGCCTTCTGCCAGCAAAGTCCTGAAGCGCTCGGGGTAGCGGGTCGCCCAACGCGCCACAAACCGGCTTGCCGCCAGAACTCGCGCGGCAACGTCGCGTTCGCCGCCATGGACTTCCAGTAGATCGAGCTGCTCGGCCACGCGGTCACGCGCACCTTGCGGCAGCCGCTCAAGATCAAAGCGATAATCGTCAGCCACCAGCTATCCCCATCGCACCGTGCAACAACGCGTCCTTCTCTATCTGCATGGCTTGGGCTCCAGTGGCCGAAGTGATACGGGCATGTTTCTGCGCGAACACTACGCAGAGACCACCATTTTGTCCTGCCCGGACTATCGGCCGCAGTTCTTCCACGAATCGGTGGACTTCATCGACGCCCATCTGGACGAATTGCGCGCCCCCGGACGCGCCATTGCGGTGCTCGGCAGTTCGATGGGTGGCTGGCATGCGCTGCACGCCCTGTCGCGTCATGCGGACATCACCGTCCTGGCGCTGAACCCGGTATTGAACCCAGGCACCCTGCGCCGCGACAGCCCGCCCGACGATGTGGATCAGAGCAGTGGCACCCCTTTGCCCTGGCCGGAGTTGAGCGACGAAAACTTTCCTGCCGCACCCGAAACGATGCTGGATCGGTCTCGTCTGCGCTTGCTCATCGGCGCGCGGGACGATGTCGTACCCCCACAGCCCACTCTGGAGGCCTGCGCCAGGCACCATTGGAGTCACCGAATTTTTGCCGAATGGGGACATCGCGCCGAACTGGGAACGGCCATGCGCGAGGAAGTGAACGCCCTGCTGCAGCGCGCCGCGACGAATACCGCGCCGGCCGGGTTTTCGATTGATCAGCGCGGTAGCATTTACTGACTCAGACCAAGAAACCGCCGAACCCGCTGCGGCCACTGGCGCCGCTGCTCACGCGTTGCCGCCTTGTTGGCGTGCGGAAAGGGCTGGTCGGGAACCTCCACTCCCAGAAACGGGCACAGCTTGTCCCAGCCATCACCGGCAGCCAGGTCCATGACCAGCAGGTCCTCGGGACGCTCGGCAAAGTACGCCTGCACTTCCTGGTAGTGACGCAGGAAACGCTGCCGATAAATGTCTTCGTGCCCTTGCGGGCAGCCCGCGCCATAGATCCATTGCCGCATCGGCCGTGTCTGCTTGCCGAAGTGATTCACCTGGCTCCGCAGCCAGGCTTCCACATCACGCTGCGTCAGGATGAACTTGCTCCCCGGGTAGGCCTGATCCATTTCCTGGTAGATGATCGGCCAGGGGTTGTCCTGGAAGGCGTCGAACCGGGGCACCAGCGAATGCGCCATCGGCAGCACGTTGCGGGCAATGTTGCGGTCACGTACCCCATTCGGACCGGTGACCCGGTAGCCCAGAATGGTGAGCGCCCGCTCCAGGCTGGAGGTGCCGGTTTTGTGAAACCCGATACAGAAAACTTTTGGCCCCATCGCTGTTGCTAGCCGTCTTAGCCGTAAATTTGTGGAAGGGGCCGGAGAGTAACGATCTCGGCTAAAGCCTGCAGGCTGCGCGCAAAAAAAGGTTCATCGCGCTTCAGCGGGAAACGCGGCGCCTTGTTGCAACTCAATTGCGGGATGGCCTGAGTTAGCGGGCCGCGCCACCGACCGGGTCGGGGCATCCTGTAGCCGGGCGGTCTTGCGCTGGTGCGAATGGGGGCAAACGGACAGGAGTCCGTTTGAGGGTCTTCACGACAGGACGTCGTGTGGACCCGACCCCACCGAGTACCAGCGAGGTTCGGGCACCGCGCAGCGGCGGGGCCGCAGGCCCGGTCGGCGCCTCGGACAGCGGACCCCACACATCGTTGCTCCCGACTTCAGGCTCCTGACTCCCGATGTTCACGCCAGTCCGCGATGAGCCAAAAAAAGCGGCAGATCTGACGATCTGCCGCAAAGCCCTCTTAAATTTAGGGCCAGGGTTGGATACCCTCCGCTTTATATCCGCCGGAGACATCCACTGAGGAGACGCCTTCAGTATCCGACCGGACTTGTAAATCCGCTGTGACGCAGGTCACATAGAGGGAATACGGATTTCCGTTGGCAAACCGGACATCCGACCAAAAGCAGCTGATCGAGAGGGGATCTGCAAACCATGACGACGGACTCCGGGCTGGATGCACGCATTGATGCGGTACTCGACGCAGTGCTCGACCTGCCGCCGGCGAGGCGCCTGGAAGCGGCGCGAAAACGCTGTGGATCTGACGAGGCGCTGTGGGCCGCCGTGCAGAAAATTCTCGATATCGATTTGAACACCGCTGGCTTTCTTGAGCCTCCGGGCTCGAACGACGCGGCTCTATCGACTCCCCATGAACCATTTACCGCCCGCGGCACCCGAATTGGCGCCTGGGAGGTTGTCGATGTGATCGGTCGAGGCGGAATGGGCGAAGTGCTTGAAGTCCGCCGCGCCGACGGCCAGTACCAGATGCGCGCGGCGCTGAAGCGCTTGCACGAACAAGGCCTGGAGCATGTGGATCGGCTGGCGCGTGAGCGCCAGATCCTGGCCGCGCTCAAGCACCCCCACATCGCCCAGCTCATCGATGGCGGGGTCGACGACCAGGGCCGCCCCTGGATGGTGATGGAGTATGTCGATGGGGAACCTTTGTCCACCTGGGCGCAGCACGCCACGCTGAACGAGAAACTGGATGTCTTCGCGCAGATCGTATCGGCGGTCAGCCATGCACACGGGCAACTGGTGATCCACCGCGACATCAAACCCAGCAACATTTTGGTCGATGCCCAAGGTCACGCGCGGCTGCTGGATTTCGGCATTGCCAAGCTGCTCAACGCACTGCACACCGGGGATCGCACGCAGGCGCTGGCCACTCCGAACTTCGCGGCTCCCGAGCAACTTCTGGGGCAGCCGGTGGCCGTTCACGCGGACATCTACGGGCTGGGCGCCACGCTGTATACCTTGCTCTGTGGCCGCCCACCGCTGCAGCTCGAGGGGGAGTCGTTGCCGGTGGTCATCGACCGCGTGCGTCACAGCATCCCCACGCCACCGAGTGCGCAGGAACATTCGGTTCCGTCCGACCTGGATGCGATCTGCCTGAAATGCCTGAACAAGAAGCCGGATGATCGCTACAGCAGCGCGGGCGATCTGGCGCAAGACCTCACCCGCTTCCGCGAAGGCTTTCCGGTGCTCGCCCGCACCCCGGGCCGTTGGGAATATGTCACCCATTTCCTGCGCCGCCAGCGCATGCTGGTCACCGCGGCCGCCACCGTGCTCGTCGTGTTGATCGGCGGCCTGGTCCTCACAGCCCGGCAGGCCGAGATCGCCCGTCAGGAACGCGATGCCGCGCGCCAGGAAGCACTGCGTCTGAACGGATTGCGGAACGCCGTAACGGCCCTGTTTCGAAAAACCATCGAAGCGGATACCAGCCTGACCGCGCGCGAGCTGTTTGCGCGCGCCGGCACTAGTGCAGATGAAACCATCGACAGCGATCCGGCAACCGCGAGCGCGTTGCTGCAGATGCTTGGCCACCTTCAGCTGCAGGCCGAAGATTACCCGGCGGCAACCGCGCTGCTGCAACGCGTGATCGACATGCCGTCCCGGAATGTCGCCCCCAGCGTGCTCGCGGACGCGCACCTGGATATGGCCCACCTGGCATTCCGGCAGCGCGATTTTGACCAGGTCCGCGCACACATCGAAGCGGCACAAAAGGCATGGGGCGATCGCGGCGGCGATGCGCGTAGCGAAACTCTGCAAGTCGCCACGTTGAGCGCGCAATTGGCCCGGGCCGAGAATCGAACGGAAGACGCGGTTCGGTTACTCCGGGACGCCGTGCTGCTGGCCCGTGAATACTGGGGAGCCGAGCACCCCGAGACGGCCGCACTGCTGGTCAATCTGGGAGCGACACAGTATTACGGCGGCGACATCCCGGGCGCCATCGAATCTTCGCAACGCGCCTTCGAGATCTATCAGTCGCTAGGTGAAGATCAATCGCCCGACGCACTCAACCTGCTCGCGAACTGGGGCGTATATGCCCTGCGCGCGGGGCGCCCGGTGGAGGCGGAGAAGCGACTCTCACAGGCACTTGATCTGCGCACGAAACTGTATGGCGCGTCGGCCGCACAGGCCATCCTGATGAAGAATCTGGGTCTGACGCATCTGGTGAATGGACGCCACGACGATGGCATGGACTTGCTCGAGCAAAGCCAATGGATGGCGGAGAGGTTTGCGGGTCCCGCGGCAAACCTGCATGTTTCCACCGCCTGCACGTTGGCGAGGGTCCTGCTGGATGAAGGTCAACCCGAGCCCGCGGCCAACGTATTGAACGCCCTCCCCGCAGAGGTGTTCACCCGGGATGATCACTGGGCCGACTTCTGTTCCGGCCTGGTCAAATTGGCGCGTGACGGCGCGCAGGCCAACCTGGCACCCGAGCTCTCACAGTTGGAACAACGCGGCAGCCGGCGCCTGAACTATCACGCTGAGCTGCTGGCAACGTTCGGCCATGTGCTCCGGGATGCCGGCGACTGGGAGGCAGCGCGACAGGCTCTGGACAATGCGGCAGCCGCCAAGGCGAGCGTCCGCGGGGCCGATCACTATGAAACGCTGGTGCTCCAACTCGAAACCGCCGAGGTCTTGCGGCAGTCAGGCCAGACTCAGGCAGCCCGCGCGCTGCATCGGCAGGCCCTGCAATCGCTGGCCCGAAACCTGGGCCCCAACCATGCGCTGGTGCAGCAGTTCAGTACGGCTATTCCTGACTCTTGAGCAGATCGAACAGCAACGCTTTGGCTTTCAGCCAGTCCCGGCGCAGGGTCCGCGTCGTGACATTCAGCGCCACCGCGGTTTCCTCATCGCTGTAACCACCGAAATACCGGCACTCCACCAGCGCAGCAAGCCGCGGGTGATCCTGGCGCAATGTTGCCAGCGCCACATCCAGCGCCAGCAGCTTCTCGGATTCCACATTGTCGTCGTCAGCGATCTGGTACGGAAAATCGGTTTCGTCCAGCGACAAAGGCCGAGCGCCACTACCACGCTTGCTGGCCAGTGAGGCACGGGCGTTGTCGACCAGTACCTGGCGCATCGCCTGCGCGGCTGTCATCAGAAAGTGCTGCCGATTCTCGTAGTTGTGGTGACTGGCCAGCTTGACGAAAGCCTCATTGACCAGCGCCGTCGTTGCCAGTGTCTGCCCGGCGACCAGCTTGCGACGCTCTCGACGGGCGCGCTTTTTGAGATCGTCGTACAACGCCGCATACAGGGCGCCCGCTCCCTGATTGGTGAGATTGTCCTCACTCATTTTTCCCCTCCCGGCTTCCTCAATCTTGAGTTCCGTTTCACGCATGCTGCCACCAGTGGTGCGCTAACGCCAGCCGCGGACCCGCATTGCTATCATCCGCGCCCCGCCGTGAGAAATTCTGCCCATGTGGTTTAAAAACCTCTGCCTCTATCAGTTCACCGAAAGCTTCACCATGACAGCCGGAGAGCTGGAGGCCGCCCTGGCCGAGCATCCGTTGGGCCCCTGCCCCGGCGGCAGCCCCTCCGCGCAGGGATGGTTGCCCGTACTAGCCGACGGTGGCGCTGTGGAAGGTTTTGATCGACATCTGTTCATTGCCTACGGCGAAAAGCAGCGCCTGCTACCCGCCAGCGTCGTCAGCCAGGCCGTGAACGAAAAAGTGGAGGAGTACACCATCCAGCGTGGCTACAAGCCCGGACGCAAGCTGCGCATGGAAATGAAGGATGAAATTACCGCTCGCCTGCTGCCGCAGGCCTTCGTGGTGCAGAAATCCACAAAGGCCTGGCTCGACACCGAACGCGGCTGGCTGGTCGTCGACGCCGCTTCCGCCGGCCAAGCGGAGAAACTGGTCGAGCTGCTGCGTGAGCACGTGCCGCAGCTGCCCCGCATCATCCTGCCGGATACCGAAGTGGGGCCACAGACCTTGATGACCGAATGGCTGGGACATGCGCAAGCCGCGGGCCGCTTCAGCCTGGACGACGAAGCCGAAGTTCAGGGCACCGAGCCGACCAAAGCGACGATCCGCTACAGCCGATTACCGGTCGGCTCCGCCGATGAGCTGCGCAAGCACCTGGACATGGGCAAGCGCGTGACCAAACTGGGGCTGTCATGGGATGACCGCGTCAGTTGCGTGCTGACCGACACGCTGCAGATCAAGCGCATCAAGTTGCTGGAAACCCAGGCCGAGGATGACGCCATCCAGGAAGACAACGCGGCTGTGGCGTTCGAAACCGAGATGCGTCTGATGACCGGGCTGCTGCGCGAATTGCTCAAGGATCTGGCCGCCGAACTGGGTATGCGCGGCCCCTCCATCCCCGTCGCCGCCTAAATTTCCTTCCGATAACCGGACCAGTCGAAGCAAGGCCCGGGGTCAGTTTTGCGACCGGGCGCCACATCCGAATGCCCGACGATCCGCTCCGAGGTGATCGCCGGATAGCGACGCTGGATGTGGCGGGTCACCCGCAGCAGTGACTGATATTGGCGCCGGGTGAACGGACGGTCGTCGGTACCTTCGAGCTCGATCCCGATGGAGTAGTCATTGCAGCGCTCGCGCCCCTGCCACGAGGAAACACCGGCGTGCCAGGCCCGCGACTGCAGCGGCACGAACTGCACCACCCGACCGTTGCGACGAACCCATAGGTGCGCCGACACCCGCAGATCGGCAATGCCGGCATAGAACGGATGTGCGGCGGGGTCCAACCGGTTTTCAAACAATTGATACACACCCGGCCCACCGAAGTGATTCGGAGGCAAGGAGATGTTGTGGATGACCAGCAGGTCGATTCCCGCATCTACCGGGCGGGCATCACAGTTCGGTGATAACCGCCGATGCACTCCCGTGAACCAGCCGTCGTCACGCAAACGCACGTGTTACAACTTCGCCAGGAATTGCTGGCAGGTCACGGCGGCCGCGGAGCCGGCATCCAGCGGCTCGCAGACCGGCAGCCAGGTCTTGCGCCACTGCCGCAAGCCTTCGGCGCGCGCTGAATCCGCCTGCGCCCAATCCAGCAGCGGCGCGTTCAGGCGCTCCAGCCGGACCCGGGTGCGCTGATAGAGGCTGCCCGGTGATTCCGCCGCGATACGTTGAAGCTCGCCCAGCACGCCTTGAATCGCGGTTTGGTCAGCCGGGCTGAGATCAAGCAATTCATGCAGATGCGCCATACCCCACTGCAGACGGGTCGCCGCACCGGTCGCCGAGGCGAATGCGCGCCCGCTCCATTTCAAAGCCGCGTCATGATGGCCGCGCGCTTTTTCAATTTCGGCGAGGTAGGACATGTAGTAATAAGGCGCGATGGCCGTCTTCAGTTCCGCTTCGAGCGTGGCCAGGGCCGTGTCGTCATCGCCGATTTCGTGCTGATACCAGGCGACGTAGAAAATGAGCGATTGACGCTCGTAAGGTGTCTTGGCCCCCGCCATGATCTGCTGCAAGCGCTTGCGAATCTCCGCGACCAACGCCTCGGGTATCGCCGCATCACCGTGCTCAAGGCGATGGGTATGGATCAACACCCGAGCCGTGAGCACGCGCTCTTTGGGGCTCAAGCTGTTGTCGGCCCAGGCCTCGTCCATCACGCCACCGAGCGCCTTGAGCAACAGACCGCGATCAACGGAATCCGGCGCGGTCAGTGCCTCGATCAATGGCAGCGCGCCATATTCCAGATCCGTCAGGCTGGCGCGCCAATCCTCCGGGCTGTCGAGAATTTCCAGCAGCAGGCTGCGCCCATCGCGCTGCTCCACCTCATCCAGAAAATCCAGCTGCCCCTGGAAATCGCGTTCCAGCCACCACACCAGTTCCAGCCGACGTCGCAGCAACGGAGAAGGCGTATCAACAGCCTCCCGCAGCTTGCTGAAGAGAGCGAGTCGCTTTTCCGGTTCCAGCACCCGATCCTGATCAACGCCCCAGGGGTACCAGGCAAGCCGTTCCCATTCCTCGGGGCTGAGGCCCGCGGGGTCGGCAAAACCCTGCTCCACCAACGCCGCAATGCCGCGGCCCTGCCGAGCGGTATCGAGTACCCGTGCGTAGCGTTCCAGCTCCATGCCGCTGGACAGCCGGGTCAGCTCCTCGCCTTGCGCATCAAACACAATCAGCGTGGGATAGCCCATCGCCCCGAAGTGTTCGGCCCAGCGCTGGGCATCCGGTGCGTCACCGTCAACATGAATGGCGATATAGCGCCTGGTCTGCGCAATGAAGTCGGGGCGATTGAATACCGTGGAGCTCAGCTGGTTGCAAGGGGGACACCATTTCGCGCCCCAGTACACAAACAGCGGCTTGTTTTGCTCGCGCGCTTGCTCGAATCCTTCCTCGACCGAGCCATGAAACCAGTGGATTTCGTCAGGGGTGGATTTCTGGGACTGCACGGCGGAGGTCGGTCCCGCGCCGGTCTCTGCCGGCTGGCATCCGACCAGTCCCCCCACACTCGCCAGCACGAGAGCCAGCGAACGCAACCCGAAGCGCAAACGCATGTCGTAGGATTCCATAATCGCGATTATGCCGCGTTCATTGCGTTTTGCACGGACGTCGGTCAATTCCAGACTACAGAAGAATCATGCTCCCACGCCTCCTGCTGCTTGGCTCCCTTGCCACACTCGTCTCCTGCTCCACCCTGCCAAGCCGGGAAGGCGCGTCGCCGGAGGACGCCGCCGACTTACCCATGCCGCAGATCAGTTATCAGCAATTCACGCTGGACAACGGTCTGCGCCTGATCGTGCACGAGGATCACCGCACCCCGATCGTGGCGGTCAATGTCTGGTATCACGTGGGCTCCAAAAACGAGCCAGCGGGCCGAACCGGATTCGCCCACCTGTTCGAGCACCTCATGTTCAACGGTTCGGAACACCACCAGGATGAATTCTTCCGCCCGCTGGAGGAAGTGGGTGCCACCGGCGCCAACGGCACCACCAACGAGGACCGGACCAACTATTTCGCCAACGTGCCCACCCCGGCATTGGATCGACTGCTGTGGCTGGAATCCGATCGCATGGGGTATTTGCTCGGCGCCATCACGCAGGAAAAACTGGATGAGCAGCGCGGCGTGGTCAAAAACGAGAAACGCCAGCGGGAGAATGAACCCTATGGCCGCGTCTGGGGCATGTTGCCGGAGCTCACCTACCCCGCCGGCCACCCCTACTCGTGGCAACCCATCGGCTCGATGGAGGACCTGGATGCCGCCACCCTCGACGATGTCCGCGACTGGTTTCAGACCTGGTATGGCGCGGCAAACGCCACCATCGTGATCGCCGGCGACGTCACCGCTGAACACGCCCTGGAACGGGTCAGGCACTACTTCGGGTCCATTCCCGCCGGGCCCAAACTGCAGCGCCCTGAGCGCTGGGAAGCGCCGATACCCGACCTGCGCCGCGCGACCATCAATGATGCCGTCCCGCAACGACGCATCTATCGCGTTTACAACGTCGCCGCAAACTACACCCCCGACCTCGTCGACCTGCAACTCGCCGCCGATGTCCTGGGTGGCGGAAAAAGCAGCCGCGCTTATGAACGACTGGTCTGGCGCGAGCAGTTGACCACCGATGTCGCCGCCTTTGTTGCGCCGGGCGAAATCGGTTCACAGTTGTACCTGATCGCCACGCTGAAGCCCGGTGTTGATCCGCAGCAAGTCGAGCAGATTCTGGATGAGGAAGTCGAAAAGTTGCGGACCCGGGGTCCGACTGCGGCAGAAATCAAACGTGTGCGCTCGAGCCTGTACGCCCAGACGGTTCGCGGGTTGGAACGCGTGGGCGGTTTTGGCGGCAAATCCGATCAGCTCGCATCCGCGGCCGTCCTCGCCGGCGATCCGGCCTACTGGGCCGAGGAACTGGAATGGTTGCGGGCAACCACGCCAGAACAGGTCCGCCAAACCTTTGCGCGCTGGACCCGCTACGGCAACCTCACCATCACCGTCGAACCCGACGCCCCGTTCAGTACCAGCGCGGATAGCGTGGATCGCAGCCAACTCCCACAGGCCGGCGAAGCGCCAGCGCTAACCTTCCCCCGAACTGCCGAAACCACGCTGGCGAACGGGATGCGGGTCATCGTGGCGCAGCGTCCGGACTCGCCGGTAACCGAATACCAGTGGTTCGCACGCGGTGGACAGGCCGCCGACCCGGTCGGTCGTGAAGGCTTGGGCACATTGACCATGGACCTGCTGGACGAGGCGGCTGCCGGTCGGGATGCGCTGGAGCTTTCGCGTTTGCTGGAAGGGTACGGCGCGCAATTGGGCAGCTCCGCCAGCCTGGACCACTTCGCCGTTTCGTTATCGGTAGTTCAGGGGCTGGAAACCGAACCGCTGCAGATTTTCGCCGATGTGCTGACGCGCCCTGACCTGCCGGCCGAAGAACTGCAGCGCCGTCAGGCCTTGCTGCTCGCGCGCATCCGCCAGGAGCAGGCGTCACCGTTTTCGATGGGGCTGCGTGCGCTGCCTCCGCTTCTGTACGGCGCCGACCACCCCTATGGCCGTCCGTTGACGGGCAGCGGCACCGTGGAGTCGGTGAGCGCCATCGACCTCGCGGCGATCAAGGAACACGCACGGCGCATCCTGCAACCGCAAAACTCGATTCTGCTGGTGGTGGGTGACATCACGCTGGAACAAGCCGTGGCGCAACTCCCTGCCGAACTCACAAACTGGACCAACAGCGCCGACCCGCTACCGGAAATGGACCTGCGTACCGTGGCCGCCCCCAGTGGTCGCCGTATTCAGCTGATCAATCGCCCGGGCGCGCCACAGTCGGTGATCCTCGCCGGCGAATTGGTCTCACCACGCACCACCCCCGACAATCTGGCGCTGGAAACGCTCAACGCACTTTACGGCGGGTTGTTCACATCCCGACTCAACATGAACCTGCGCGAGGACAAGCACTGGGCCTATGGCGCCGGCAGCGCCCTGGTGAACACCGCTGCACAGCGCCCGTGGGTGGTCTACACCCGCGTGCAAAGTGACAAGACCGCGGCGTCCATGCGCGAGATCAGCTATGAAATCAGCAAGATTTCCAAGCGCAGCGCGGTGAGCACGGAAGAACTGAAACACGCAACCCGGAATCGCGCGCTGAAACTGCCCGGCCAGAACGAGACGACCGGTCAGGTTGCGGGCTCCCTGGCCGCCATCACCTTGCGAGAGCTGCCGGCGGACTACTACGACACCCTGGCCGCCCGCCTGGACGCGCTCACACCGGATGACATCGCGGCCGCCGCACAGTCCCACCTGAATACGGACGCGCTGCAATGGATCATCGTGGGCGATTTGGCGGTGATCCAGAAAGACATCGAAAAGCTGGGCTGGGCCACACCCGAGGTTCTGGAAGACACACCGTGAGTTTGAGCCTCGGCTGGTTGTTGCTGGTCCTGGTGACCGGAGTCACCGGCGCCGGTCTGTTTCAAGGCTGGCGCCGCGGCGAACTGAATCCGCCCGAGGTGCGGGTCGGCGTGCATGGCGGGTTGGCGCTGATCGTCTGTGCAGGATTCCTGCTCGCCTTTGATGCCCGCACCGCGCTCGGCAACCCGGAGTTGATCGGCCTGGTTCTGGTGATTGGCAGCGGCGCCATGATGTTCGGCGCGCGACGTCGAGCCAAACATTGCCCTCCTCACCTGCTGTGGATTCATGTCACCAGTTTCGTGGGGTTGTGCCTGGCGGTGGCGCTATGAGTTGGCTGCATCTGGTGTTGTACACACCGGAGATCCCCGGCAATACCGGCAACATCATTCGGCTGTGCGCCAATACCGGCACGCAGCTCCATCTGATCGAGCCGCTGGGTTTCGCGCTGGACGACAAACGCCTGCGCCGCGCTGGCCTGGATTACCACGAATACGCACCGTTGCAGGTGCACGCGAACTGGGCGCAGTTTCGCGCGGCGCTGCCGGTATCCGAGGCGCGCATTTTTCTCGCCACCCGGCATGCATCTCACTCCCTCTACGCGCAGCGTTTTCAACCAGGTGATGTGCTGGTGCTGGGGTGTGAAACCGCGGGCTTGCCCGCCGAACTGCGCGCGCAGCTCCCGGAAAATCAGCACCTGCGCCTGCCGATGGTCCCGGAGAGCCGGAGCTTGAACCTGTCCAATGCTGCCGCTGTCATGACTTACGAAGCCTGGCGACAATGTGGTTTTCCATCTGCGATGCAATAATCCTGCCAATCTCGTAGCTTATAGCTGCGAATTCCGCATGATCTGGTTATCGTCTACAGGCAGGAAGCTACTCACTCGATGAAAACCGCGTTATCACTCAAGCTCGGGCAGAGTCTGTCAATGACTCCGGCCCTGCAGCAGGCGATCAAGCTGCTGCAAATGGCTTCCGTGGATCTGCAAGCGGAAATTCAGGATGCCCTCGACAGCAATCTGATGCTGGAGCCCGACGACAGCGAAGGCCGGGAGAACAATGACATCGGCGGTGGAGAAGTCGCGGAAGAGGATTCCGCTGCGGACCGGGAGAGTTTCTCCAGCGAGCCTCTGGATGTCACCCGGGACACCATCCCCGATGAGCCGGGTGATGATTTTTCCTGGAACGATGTCTACAGCGGCAACAGCAACAGCGCCGAAGCCCAGCAGGCCCTTTATGAATTCCGCCAGGCATCCCTGAGCGCCGCCACCAGCCTGCATGACCATGTCCTGGAACAAGTGCGCCTATCGGGCCTCAGCGAGCGTGAAGAGAACGCAGCGGCGTATCTGATCGACGCACTGGATGATCGGGGGTATATCCGCGAATTCGACGCGCTCTCTCAGGACATCCAGCGCGATACCGGGATGAGCCTCGAAGAAGTGCAGGATGTGCTGCGTGCGGTCCAGAGCTGCGACCCACCGGGAGTTGCCGCCCGCGACCTCGGCGAGTGTCTGCAATTGCAGTTACAGCTGCAGCCCGCAAGCCCCGTACGCGATCTCGCACTGCGCCTGGTGCAGGGCAATCTCAATTTGCTGGCGACAATTCCCAGTGCCCAACTGGCGCGACGCGAGGGCGTCAGCATCGAGGAGCTGGAGGCCGCCCGCGAGGCAATCAAACACTTGCAGCCCCACCCCGGCGCGCCCTTTCTGGACCACGAAAGCCAGTATGTGTCCCCCGATCTGTTCGTCCGCAAGCGCGGCGACCATTGGGATGTGTTGCTCAACCCGGAAATCGCCCCTCGCATTCGAATCAACACCGAATATCAGGCCTATGTGAAGCGCGGCGACGGCAGCACCGAGCAGCAAACACTGAAGCAGCATTTGGCGGATGCGCGGCACTTTTTGCACGCCTTGCGCAGCCGCAACGACACCCTGCTGCGGGTTGGCCAGCAGATCGTTGACCTGCAGCGTGGTTTTCTGGAATATGGACCCGAGGCGATGAAACCGCTGGTTCTGCGTGACATCGCTGACCGCCTCGGGTTGCATGAGTCCACGGTATCCCGAGCCACGGCCAGCAAGTACATGCACACGCCACGTGGTCTCTTCGAGCTCAAGTATTTCTTCTCTAGCTCTGTCAATCAGGCAGAAGGAGGGACCTGCTCAGCAACCGCCATTCAGGCGATGATCAAGCGTTTCGTGAGTAGCGAAAGCCCGGCAAAGCCGTTGAGCGATGCCCGCTTGGCCCAGATGTTGCAGGACGAGGGCGTGAACGTTGCCCGCCGCACCATCGCCAAGTACAGGGAGACCTTGGGCATTCCCCCCACTCACGAGCGCCGCGTTCGAACCTGAACGATTCACCCGGGTGAAACACCGGAGTGAACTCTTGCAACGTGAACGGTCTGACCTCATGCAATAGCTGTGAGGGCAAGTACACACACGTTGTCAACAAAACCGATCCAATCCGGATCGCCGATAGGAGTCAATGCATGAACTTGAATATCACGGGCCATCACGTCGACCTCACCGATGCACTACGCAACTTTGTTGTGGAAAAACTCGGTCGGATCGAACGACACTCTGATGACATGATCGACGCGAACGTGATTCTCACGGTGGAAAAGCAAGGTCACAAGGCGGAAGCGACGCTGCACGCGCGCGGTGCCAACCTGCACGCCGAAGCCATGGCCGAGAACATGTACACCGCGATCGACAAGCTCGTGGACCGGCTTGACCGTCAAACCTCCAAGTACAAGGAAAAGCACAAGGATCACCATGCTCGTGAAGGGCTGAAGATGGCGACCCCGACGGAGGTCTGAAAACCCAGTTATCTCGCGTCGGCCACAGTACAATGGCCAGGCGCTACTGACATGATTCACAATCGACGGCGGGGTTACCCCGCCGTCGCTGTTTTTGGGGACTAAAGAACGATGAAACTGGCAGACATCATCGCACCGGAAGCCGTTGCGATCGCGAATGACGTCAACAGCAAGAAACGTGCATTGGAAGACCTGGCCACGCTGCTTGCGCAGCAATGCGAAGGCGTTGCGGCACGTGACATTTTCACCGCGCTGATCAACCGCGAGAAGCTGGGCAGTACCGGCCTGGGTTCCGGAGTCGGCATCCCACATGGCCGAATCGCCGGCGCAACCAAAGCCGTGGGCGCGGTACTGAAACTCCCGTCCAGTATCGATTTTGAATCCGTTGATCGCCAGGGTGTGGACCTGCTCTTCGGACTGGTCGTCCCCAAAGAAGCGACGACTGCGCACCTGCAGATTCTGGCGGGCATCGCTGACATCTGCCACAACGATGAACTGGTCGAGTCACTGCGCGCATGCACCTCCCCGGATGCGCTGCATGCTCTGATTGCCGACCAAATCATCAGCGACTGAACCGCCCCGGTGCAGGAAACCAGCCTGCACGCGACGCTGGTGCGGGTGCATGGGCGCGGGGTGCTGATTCGCGGCAAGCCGGGGTCGGGAAAGAGCCGGCTTGCTCTGGAACTGATTCACCACGGACACGCCCTGGTGGCCGATGATCTGGTTCTGACCTGGCCCGGCGAGACCGGGCTCCAGGGCCGGGCCGCAAGCGCCCACAAAGGCTTTCTCGCCCTGCGGGGCGCCGGAATACTCAATGTTGCGCAGACGTTTGGAGACGCCCATTGGCATTCCGAGCCCCAGCCCATCGACTGGATCGTGGACCTTGGCGGGTGCGCTGTACAGCCCACGCCCGAGCATGATGTTGTCAGCCTGAATGGCGTGTCGCTGCCCCGGCTCTGCCTGCAGCCGAATAGCCGGGATGCGACACTAGTTGCCCTGTGTTGTCGCCTGGGCAGCGACATGCTGCAACAGTGGAAATCAGACGATGTCGATCAATAACGCTCCCGAACTGGTATTCGTCTCCGGATTGTCAGGCGCCGGCAAGTCCGTGGCTCTGGACATGCTGGAGGACCTCGATTTCTTTTGCATCGACAACCTCCCGCTAGCCCTCGCCGCCAGCCTCAATCCCTCCGAACTCGCACAGCATGACAAGCGTTATGCGCGTATCGCCGTCGGCATTGATGCCCGGGCCAGCGCGGCCGACGTCCGCCTGTTCCCCGAATACATTCGGCGCACACGGGCTGAACACCCTGAATACACCGTCCGCGTCATATTCCTGACCGCGACTCCCGATGTGCTGATGCGGCGCTTTTCCGAAACCCGTCGTCGTCACCCGTTAACCTCCGCCGAAACCGTCCTCCGCGAGGCGATTTCAACCGAACACACCCTGCTGACACCAGTCGCCGAAATCGCGGATATCACCCTCGACACCTCGCAGACCAATCTGCATGAATTGCGCGAGTTGATCCGCACCACGCTGCACCCCGGCGAAACGGCCGGAGGGCTGGCCATCGTGGTGCGGTCCTTTGGTTTCAAGTTCGGCGCGCCAAACGGCCTGGATCTGATGTTTGATGTGCGCTGTCTGCCCAATCCGCACTGGTCACCGGAGCTGCGCAGCAAAACCGGCCTGGACCCGGACGTGCAAAAGTGGCTGTCTACCCAGGACATGGTCGGTCGCATGCAGGCGGATATCGAGCATTTCCTGAACCGCTGGGTCCCTGCGTACGCCGCGCAGGACCGTCACTACCTCACCGTCGGCATCGGCTGTACCGGCGGCAAACATCGCTCGGTGTATCTGGCAGAAGCCATCGGAGCCACGCTGAAACAGAGCCACCCCCTCACCAGTATTCGTCATACGGAGTTGTCCTGATAATGGGCGTTAGCGTTTTGCTCGTCAGCCATGGCCGCCTGAGCCAGATCCTTCTCGACACGGTGCAGGATGTGCTGGGCGAATTGCCGATGGCAACCGAGGTTCTCGAGGTTCGCCGCGTGATGGATACCGACCCCCTGATTCGCCAGGGGGAACGCATCATTGAACGCCTGGATCAAGGCGACGGCGTCCTGGTCCTTACCGATGCATTCGGTTCCACGCCCAGCAATATCGCGAATCGTGTTGCGGCCAAAGTGCCGTCCCGGGTTGTCGCTGGCCTGAATCTGCCCATGTTGCTGAAAGTATTCAACTATCCCGGACTACCCCTAGCCGAACTCGCCAAAGCTGCTGTCGAAGGCGGCCAGCGTGGCATCCTCGAATGCGAGCCCGATCCGTCATGACTACGCCCATCACCCGCGACCTGACCATCTGCAACAAGCTCGGCCTGCACGCCCGAGCCGCCGCGCGGCTGGTACAGACAGCATCCGTATTTGATTGTGAACTCACCATCCGCACGCCGCGCCGCAGTGTCAACGCCAAGAGCATCATGGGTATCCTGATGCTAGCCGCTGCCCAGGGGACGACGATTACCGTCGAAGCCAGCGGCCCGGATGCACTCGCCGCCGTGGATGCCATCGACGCCCTGGTGCAAGACCGCTTCGGCGAAGAGGCATGAGATGAGCAAGACGCTCAGCGGAATCGGCGTCTCCCGCGGAATCGCCATCGGCCCGGTACACAAGCTGCGGGGCCGCGCCGCACCGGTGGAGAAGAAAAGCCTGCGCCCTGCGGAACTGGAAGGCGAATGCCTGCGCTATACCCAGGCCCGGACCACGGCACGCCGGCAACTGGAAGCCATCCGCGACGATATTCCCGCCGACACCCCCAAGGAAATTGCCTCCTTCATCGACACCCATCTGCTGATGCTGGATGACCGGGCGTTTTCCACGGCGGTCACGGACATGATCCAGGCTGAAGCCGTCAACGCCGAGTGGGCTCTGCAGCAGCAGTGTCAGCAGTTGGTCGCGGTGTTCGAGGCCATGGACGATGCCTATCTGCGCAGCCGCCAGGACGACGTGGAACACGTTGTCGCGCGCATCCAGCGGCTGCTCACAGCGGGTGATGCGGGGACCACCCTTCCCGCCACCCCCATGGGCAAGCCGGTGGTGGTTGCCGACGACATTACCCCGGCAGACGTCATTCTGCTGCAACGCCAAGGGATTGGCGGCTTCATCACTGAGTTCGGTGGCCCGCTCTCGCACACGGCCATTCTGGCCCGCAGTTTGGGCATCCCGGCCATTGTGGGCGCCCATGGCGCCACCGCCGCGGTCAGCGAAGGTGAGGTGATTGCCCTCGACGGACAGGCCGGGGAAGCGATTGCACAGCCCACGGCCGCATCCCGGGCGGAATTTGAGCGCCGGGCGCGGGAACACGAACGTTTCCGCGAAATTCTCGAAGCCCTGCGCGACGTGCCGGCCATCACCCAGGATGGCGTGGATATCCTCCTGCAATGCAATATCGAACTGCCCTCCGACACCGCTCATGCGCACGGTGTTGGTGCCGCGGGCGTGGGCCTGTACCGGACCGAATTCCTGTACATGAACCGCGAGGAACTTCCCAGCGAAACCGAGCAGTACGAGGCCTATGTCAGCGTGATTCAGGCGGTGAGCGGTCCCGTAACCATCCGCACGCTGGATGTGGGCGCCGATAAGCAAGTCGACTCCGGACGCATTGCCGGCCCTACTCCCAACAACCCGGCGCTGGGCTTGCGGGCGATTCGTCTGTGCCTCAAAGAAGAGGAACTGTTCCGCGTGCAACTACGCGCCCTGCTGCGGGCATCGGCGCATGGCGACATCAAGATCATGTTGCCCATGATTTCCAATCTGGACGAGATGCTTCGGGCCAAGGCTCTGATCCGTGGGATCATGGCCGAGCTGGAACAGCAGGGGGTACCCTTTAACCCCGATGTGGCGGTCGGCGCGATGATCGAGGTACCCGCCGCGGCACTCGCGGCCCCCATCCTGGCGCAGCACTGCGACTTTTTTTCCATCGGCACCAACGACCTGATCCAGTACACGCTGGCGATAGACCGCGTGGATGACGAGGTCAACTATCTGTACGACCCGCTACACCCGGCCGTTCTGAAGCTGATCGCGATGACGATCCAGGCCGGACACGCCCAGGGCATCCCGGTATCGATGTGCGGGGAAATGGCGGGTGATTCCCGCTTTACCCGCCTCTTGCTGGCCTTGGGTCTGCGCGAATTCTCGATGCACCCCTCCAGCGTGCTGGAAATCAAACGCATGGTTCGCAAATCCGACATGTCAAAACTGCAGTCGTTGGGGCAGGAGTTGCAAACGGTGAGTGACGTGCGTCGGCTTGACGAGATTCTCAGCGAGCTGGAGCCGGTTGGGGAGTAATGTGCGGCGAACCACCGAGCAGGGCTGGGTGGCGCGGGACTCCCAGGATCGCTCAAGGCCGTCCGTGGCTCGCTATGGAGAAAACATCCTGTTTTCTACATTCCTGGGAGCCCCACACCACCCAACCTCACTGCACCGCCCAGCACCCCCAACTGAGTGCAGGAGCATAAAAAAACCCCGGATCAACCGGGGTTCCTTGTGCGTGCTTGGGTCGGCAATTACTTGCTGAACAGATGCTCCACAGCAGAGCGCTCTTCGCGCAGCTCCGCTTCGGTCGCGTCCAGACGCTCACGCGAGAATGCATTCACGTCCAACCCTTGGACCACTTCGAAATCACCGTCTTTGCAAACCACGGGGTAGCTGTAAACGATGCCTTCTTCGATGCCATAGGAGCCGTCAGAAGCCACCGCCATGCTGACCCAGCCGCCATTGGTGCCCAGTGCCCAGTCGCGCATGTGGTCAACCGCAGCGGACGCCGCCGAGGCCGCAGACGAGGCACCGCGCGCCTTGATGATGGCCGCACCACGCTGTTGCACCGTGGGAATGAAGTCATCGGCATACCAGGCCTGATCAACCAGTTCGAGAGCGGCTTTGCCGTTGACGGTGGCGCTGTGCAGATCCGGATATTGCGTCGAGCTATGGTTGCCCCAGATGACCATCTTTTCGATGTCATTGATGCTGCTGCCGGTCTTGTCGGCAAGCTGAGCCAGGGCGCGGTTGTGATCCAGACGCGTCATGGCGGTGAATTGACGGGGGTTCAGATCCGGCGCATTTTCACGGGCGATCAGTGCGTTGGTGTTGGCAGGGTTGCCGACAACCAGCACCTTCACATCCCGGCTGGCGTGATCATTCAGCGCCTTGCCCTGCACCGAGAAAATGGCGGCATTGGCTTCGAGCAGATCTTTGCGCTCCATGCCGGGGCCGCGCGGACGGGCGCCAACCAGCAGCGCGAAATCAACGTCCTTGAAGGCCACATTCGGATCATCGGTGGCGACGATGTCGGCGACCAATGGGAACGCGCAATCTTTCAGTTCCATCACCACGCCTTCCAATGCCCCCATGGCCGGCGGGATTTCCAGCAGCTGCAGGATCACCGGCTGATCCGGCCCCAGCATGCTGCCGGAGGCGATACGGAATGCGAGTGAGTAGGCGATTTGGCCGGCACCGCCGGTAATGGCGACACGTACGGGTTGTTTCATGCGGGAGCTCCCTTGAAAGCGATTGCGATGGATTCAACCGGGAGCGGTGTCAATCGCACTCTCCCCCGGAGCGGTTCACTGGCAGGCTTCAGCTACCCAGCGACCACTATTGCACCGCACATTATCCTTGATCTGAAACTTTAGCGTCCGTACGACTTCAGTCGGGTGCCACCTGCAGTGTCAGGATCAGGCGCCCGTCGTTTTCCGACACCGCCAATTCCGCGCCGCGCTCTTCGATTTCACTGCGTAACCCGAACAGTTCCCCGCCCGGCTCGTCCAACGTCGCCGCCTGCAACCCGGCGGGGGCCGCGGTATCCACTGCGAGGCGCCACTGGCCATCACCCCAGATTCCTTTGAGCATGACCTTCCCCGGTTCGGACATGGCGCCATTCCACGTCAGCACCTGATCCAGAATGGATTGAAAGCTGGCCCCCACCCGACGATCTGTTCGAAAACTGGGCAACTCGGAAAAGTCCACCTGTACACCCGCCTGCTCGATCTCCAGCGCATGGACGTTGGTCCATTCGGTGACCAGATCACCAAATACCAGCATCTCGCTCGCGCCTTCGCGACCGTGCCCGACCTCGGCCTCCAGCGCATCCAGGCGCTCGCGCAGGGCTTTGGCCTGGGTGACCGCCTGCTCGGCGGTTTCCCGCTCGGTATCGCCGATCAGATCCTTGTGCCGACGCAAGATCAGCTGCAGGCTACCCACCAGCCCGCGCAGAGGCTCTTTCAGGTCGTGGCTTGCCATCCAGGCCACTTCCTGTAACCGCTTGTTGCTTTTACGCAGGTTCTGCAGGTTGCGCTCCAGCGCCATTTCCGCCTCGATGCGCGCCGAGAAATCCTGCACCTGCGCCAAAGCGTGAGCTTCACCCTTGGCCGCCACCGGGGCGAACAGAATCCGCAGATGCGCCGGTCGTCCGCGACGATCGAAGGTGACCGCGACTTCGCCCCGCGATTCTTCCGCTGCACGCGACCACGCGTCGCGCAGCGCATCCACACCCGCGGCGTTGCGGAAAATCTCCAGGAAATCCTCACCCTCCAGCTCGGTACTCCAGCGATCGATGATGCTGGCAAATGCGCGGTTTGAATCGAGGATGCGCCCCTCGGCGTTCAGCATCACCTTGCCGATTGGCGCATCGTGGAAGGCACTGCGAAAACGCGCCTCGCGCTCAGCCAGCAGGCTGGTGGCAGCGACCTCGTCGGTCGCATCACGTGCGGAAAACACGATGCGATTGGTATAAGCATCTTCGGTCACCGACACCCCGGCAAGTTGCACGACCCGCCAGGTCGGGGGCCTGCCGGCACGCACCTGCACCTGCTGGTGGTGCTCGTCATCCGCCGAGCACGACGCCAGCCAGCGGCGCGCCAATGCGCGATCATCCGGGTGGATCTGGTCGATCCAGTGACGCCCACGCAGTCGCTCGGGAGAGAGACCCAGCACGCGCCGGACGGCCGGGCTGACCGTCACGATGACGCCCGCCGGCGTCAAAACCCCCAGAATATCCTGAGCGTTTTCAACCAGAGCACGATAAAGAGGTTGAACATCAAACTGTTCCATACCGGGCATTATCCGCTGCACATAGTTCTGTCACAATTGCTGACCAAAATGCGTCGCCATTGTTACGGAATATCGACAAAAAAATGAAAGTCACCGTTATCGGAACCGGCTATGTTGGCCTCACGACCGCCCTGACCCTCGCCGCTATTGGACATGATGTCATCGGTGTGGACAAGGACCCACGCAAGCTGGAGCTGTTGCGCTCCGGACGCAGCCCCATCCACGAAGAAGGCATGGACGAGCTGCTCGGACTGGTCAAAGCCCGCGTCCAATTCACCGCTGACACCGGAGCGGCGGTACAGGATTCCGACGTCATCATGATTGCGGTGGGCACCCCGCCCAAGCCCACCGGCGAAGCGGATACCAGCTTTGTCGAAGCCGCCGCCATCGAAGTCGCGCAAAACCTTCCCGCCGGTCGTACCGCAGTCATTGTGGTCAAGTCCACGGTGCCCATCGGTACCAACAAGCGGGTGACGCACCTGATGACCAAGGTCCTGCGTGAACGCGGCGTGGACGCCACCGTGCACCTGACCTCCAATCCGGAGTTCCTGCGCGAAGGGCGGGCCCTGCCGGACAGTTTCTACCCCGACCGGATCGTTCTCGGCACGCTCTCCACCGACGCCGAAGACCGTCTCTACCGCCTCTACAAACCGCTGCTGGAGCAAAGCTTCAACCCGCCACATTTTCTGCCCCGGCCGGAAAAGCAGCCCCGGCCCAGCCTGATCACCACCAACCCGACCTCGGCCGAGATCTCCAAGTACGCCTCCAACGCGTTCCTGGCCACCAAGATCAGCTTCATCAACGAAATGGCCGGGCTGTGTGAACGCGTCGGCGCCGATATCGTGCAGGTCAGCCGCGTCATGGGCCTGGATCACCGCATCGGCCCACACTTCCTGAATGCCGGCATCGGCTGGGGCGGTTCCTGCTTTCCCAAAGACACCACGGCCCTGCAGGCTGTCGCCGGTGAGTACGGCTACGAGATGCCGATCATCGAAGCCGCCCGGCAAGTCAACCTGCGGCAACGCCAGGCCATTCTGGACAAGCTGCAGGATGAGCTGAAAGTGCTCCGCGGCCAGGTCATCGGCGTACTGGGGCTGGCCTTCAAGCCGGGAACCGACGACATCCGCGATTCCGCAGCCACCGCTCTGTGCGAGATGCTGCTGGAGCGTGGCGCCAGCATCCGCGCCGCGGACCCGATCGCTCTGGAAAATGCGAAAGCGGCTTTCGCCGGGCAGGACGGTATCGAGTTCTTCGACGATGCCTACGCCGCCGCGGAAAACTGCGACGCACTGCTGTTGGCCACCGAATGGCCCGAGTACACCGAACTGGATCTCGCGCGCCTGGCCGGATCTCTGGCGCAGCCCGTGCTGATTGACGGGCGCAACGCTTTGAACGCCGAAATGGCCAAGAGCGCGGGGTTGCGTTACCGCGGTGTGGGCCATACGGCGTGAGCCATTTTTCCCTGCGCCCAGCCACGGCCGAAGATTGCACCGCGATTCATGGGCTGATCTGTGAGCTGGCCGCATACGAACGTATGAGCGCCGCAGTGCGGGGTACGCCTGACATGCTGCGAGAAACCCTGTTTTCTTCCAAGCCGGCGGCAGACGTCATCCTCGCGGAGGCCGAAGGTGGGCAAACTGTTGGTTTCGCGCTGTTTTTCTCCAGTTACTCCACGTTTCTGGCGCAACCGGGAATCTGGCTCGAAGATCTCTACGTAAAACCCGAGTTTCGCGGCCATGGTGTCGGCAAAGCGCTCTTCCGAACGGTTGCGGAAATTGCTCAACAGCGCGGTTGCGGTCGTATGGAGTGGAGCGTGCTGGACTGGAACAGCCCGGCTATCGAGTTCTATCGAAACATGGGCGCGCGCGCGGAAGACGACTGGACCACCTGGCGCCTAACGGCCACGGGGCTGGCCGCACTCACGGCACAACGGCGCTAGCCAACTTCATGAATCCCGGCCTCCCTGCGAGCATCGGGGCGTTCCTCATCTGGGGCCTGTTTCCGCTGTACTGGAAGCAGCTGGAAGCAGTGCCGTCCCTTGAAGCAATGTCGCACCGACTGTTGTGGTGCGCTGTTTTCGTCTGGACGGGACTGCTGTTTATCGAGCGCCGGCATTGGTGGCGCCCACTCCTGCTCAACCCCCGCATCCGCTGGTCGCTGTTTGCCAGCGGAACGTTGATCGGCTTGAACTGGTGGCTGTACATCTGGGCGGTCAACAACGGTCATATTGTTGAATCCAGCCTGGGGTACTTCATCAACCCCCTGGTCAACATCGCGCTCGGCACCGTTTTGCTCAAAGAGCGACTGAACCGCTGGCAATGGGCGTCTTTGGGGCTCGCTGCGCTCGGCGTGGCGTGGCTGACCCTCCATTTTGGCCGCCCACCCTGGATCGCCCTGGCGCTGGCATTTTCGTTCGGGACATATGGGTTGCTGCGGAAAACCAACCCGGTAGGCTCCATTCAGGGCCTGGCCATGGAAACCGCGATGCTGCTTCCGATCGCCCTGTGCGTGCTCATTGTTTTGCAATTACGCGGACAAACCCATTTCGGCAGTCAGCTCTGGCCGCAGGATTTCTTTCTGGTGTTCGGGGGAATCGCAACCGCGGTGCCACTGATCCTCTTTGCCTATGGCGCGCAACGCATTCCCTACTCCACGGTGGGCTTTATTCAGTACCTGGCGCCCAGCGTGCAGCTCAGCATCGGCGTGCTGGTCTACAACGAACCCTTCGATACGGGGCGGGCTAGCGGATTCGCCTTGATCTGGCTCGCCCTGCTGATCTATGCGGCCAACGGAATCTATCGCTTTCACCAGGGCCGCAAGTCCATCGCCACCCCGCTGCCGGAAACAGGCGCCAACTAATAGCTCACCGTGATCGTCAGCGAGTCGCTATAGCTACCGGAATCGACCAGCTGGCCTGCGAAAATCCGCCCGTAAGCCTGATGATCCGCCGACTGGGTGCCTCCAAACAGTATGGGATAGCTGAGCACGCCGCTCACCGTCAGCGTTCCGCTGGAGATCCCATCGCCCCACACCAGCAGGCGCGTGGGATCGGTGTAGACGTTGTATTGCAGCACCTCGGCACCCGCGGTCATTTCCCGCGGGCTGTACCCGCCCGCTCCACCCGTGTCGATACTGACCTCGTAAGGGACGATGCACAGCTGAAGCAACGCCGTGGCGGTGCACTCTACCGTGATGGTCGCCGTAGCCGAATCATCCGGCAACACGGCAAACGGGTCATAGCTGGCGCCGAATGACAATCCCCCCGTGCTGACTACGCAGGTTGGCGAGCCGCAGAGCAATTGCGCCTGACTGCTGGTGCCCAGGCCCAGGAGGGCTGCAAGAAGCAGAAGTTTGTGAACGCTCACTGACAATGCCTATCTCCAAGATCCACACCCAGTTCGGTGTCCGGTGCATCGGGCCAGCGAACAATCACGCGGCAGCTGTCGGTGACCCAGTCCACATGCAACACGTTATCACCGCGACCCAGGCCGGCGACATACACACGCCCTTCGGCGCCGGCATAACCGAGCCGTTCGCCAGAATCGCTCAGCACCTGGGCACCGGCAGGAACGGGCCGCCCGGGAGCACGGTAGGCCCGAAACTGCGCCCGGCGCTGTGGCGCGGTCTCAAATGCAACGTGGAGTCCGGTGTTGACCCCTGGCCGCACGATCTGCTGCGTGGTGGGGAGGCTCCAGTCCAGCGGGATATCGGCCGGATTCAGATGAATACGGTTGTCCTGATAGGGCCGCAAACCCGGTATCAATGCGACACCCGAAGGATTCGTCCGCGCCACCGGCTGGTTGTCCCGATAAATCGTGACGTCGTCGAGCCCGTTCAGATCCACCAACGCGAAGGCTTGTCCGGTATCCCGACCGACGAAACTGCTGCCATGCATCCAGCCCAGCGTGCCCCGCAGGCCCAGGGCTGCCTGCTCGCCGGATGGCGACGACACCGCGCGCCCGCGCAGGCCCAGAACCGATGACTGAAAGTCGAGATCGGCGGCGAAATACGGTTGCCCGCTTTGATCCCGTCGCCCCTGCAGGCTGAGCTGCCGCCCCAGGTCGCCCTGACGCATCCACTGGTATTGCCAACCCGCACGCGACTCGTCTTCGATGTATGCCAACGATTGCTGCCTTGGCTTCGGCGACCAGATCCAGTTCAGCCGGGCCCCGACATCCTGCGGTTCACTCCGCGCAAAGCGCATGCGATAGATCTCCGCAGCCAGTTGCCCCCAGCGACCATGCCGCGGGCGCCAGGATACGCGTAGCGCACTCTGGCGAAAAGGATCCTGGCCTGGTGTGTCACGACGAAGGTAATTCAGAGAGATCGCCGTGGTACGCAGACGAAAACCCAGACGCCCCAGCTGGCGCACGCGATAAGGCAGTTCGGACTCGGTCGAGTACTCCCGCGCCGGGATCGCGTGGCGGTGAGAGAGGTCGGCGAACCACTTTCCGGATTGCCACGACCAACCGGCGCGGCCCAGCACACCGGACTCTCCGCTGGGCAGCCGATAGGCCCCGAGGCCGCCATTCAGCCGCATCGGCAACACGCGCACGGGAACCCCGGCCATCCCCAGTTCGAGAATACCGCTGTGCGGGGACGCTGCCGCCGATCCGTCGGTGGTCCATTGCGAACTCAGCCCGTAGCGCCAATTCAGCGTTGCCTCGGGGTCCGCATAATCCAGGCTGCGCTGGGCATAGCCCTCCCGCCGCGCCCCGGCACTGAACGAAAAATCCCAGACTCCGGGGTTCAGCAGTTGCGGCGAAACGAAGAATGGCTGCTCGTAAACCACCTGCTCGCCCAGAATGTTCGTGACCACCAGCTGGGCCGTCCCGGCTCCCGCCAGCAACGGAGGATGCGTGATCGCAAACGACCCGCCATCCACCTCGTAGCGATCACGCCGTACGTTGTCGACGTACAGGTCGACGGTCGCCGGCAACTCGGATTCGCCGACCAGCAGTGGCAAGGGATAACGGATAATCTGCGGGTCGAACTCAAAGGCGCGCCGCAAGGAGACCCCACCGCGCCGCGGCTGCCTGCCGAACGCGTCAGCGGGACCAATGTGATCCCCGAGGATTGCGAACACGTCCTGTGCGAACCACTCCCTCTCCCAAGCCGTTTCCAAACGCACGGCCCGGCTTTCAAGGCCATGAACCAGCAGCCCGGTGTTGCGCAGATTCCCGTGTGCGCTGAACCAGGACCCGTCCACAAACGCGCTGCCGTTCAAAGGTTCGTTGGCGTCCAAACGCTGCGACGCATACAGGTCATACCCGAGTCGAACGCCGCTTCCATGAGCGATCTCCCGTTCCGCTTTACCGGACGGGTGTCTGAGCAGCTGTTGCCGCAGATAACGTGGCGGTATGCGGATGTGGACCACGCCCGGAGTGGGCACGTCATAGGTGACTTCGCGCATCGCATCCAGGGAGGTGAACGCCTCGGCATCCACCTGTCGAATCAGGCTCACAAAACGCGCCAGTTCGCTGTGCTGATCGACGAATGCACTCTCCAGCCATAAACCGGCACGATCAGCAATCTGTACGCCCAGGGCATCCCCGGCAGATTTGCCATTGATCACCACCCGATACCACACCGGTTGTTCGAGGCAACCCATGGCCGCACAGTCCTCTGCCTGTCCACTCGGCACGACGGAAAGCATGAGCACGACGGTCAGAAGTCGCACCCAGGTTCGCGCGAATCGGGCGCGAATCATCATCAATCAGGGGCGGGCTTTGATGGGCAGCGTCAGGCTCTTGTCCGGTGTCTCCACCACCAGCTCCAACCAGCGAACCTGATCGAGGCGGGCGTTCATCGGCACCGGGAATTCCCGTTTTTCGCCGGGGAGCACATAACCCAGCGAGGACATCACCACCGGTGTTTCCCCGCGGTCATGGCGCAATGTGAGCTTCTGCATAAGGGCATGCGCGTTGCCGCGATTTTCCACGTTCAGCTGGTGCTGTTCGGCGTTCAGCAGCGCATGCAGATCTGCGTGACAGTCTTTGGCCTGCAGGCGAAAAATTGGCAAATCCATCCGCGTACGCAACAGCACGGGTTTTCCCGGGGTCGGCCCCTGCGGCACCTCCGTCAGCCACAGCCGGTAGCTGGTCTCGCAGGCCTCGCGCTTGGCGCCACGAAAACCCACTCGCACCACGGCGGACTCACCGGGCGGAATCTGCACAATGGGCGGACTCAGGACAACCTCTTCGGCGGGTTCCAATGGCGCAGCACTCCAGTGGAACGCCTGGAGTTCGACCAGTAGTGGCTGGCCGCCCGGGTTGGCGATGAGCACATCTTGTACCCGCTGCTCCGGGGCAAAAAACAGACGCGTGGGTGCGACTCGCATGTCGGCGGCCTGGGCCGCGGTCATCACGAACAGCAGCAGGACGAATCCCGTTCCCCAATCACGCATTGCAGACTCCCCTCGATGAGAGTCAGTAGCTTAGCGTGACTGTTACGGTATCCGTGTACACGCCAATGTCGGAGTACTGGCTCGCCGGGATGCGACCGTAAATGGGCACAGTCTGCAGCACACCAGAACCCGTGCCGGTCACTTTGGAACCGGTCACATCATCCCCGAAGACGGTGGAACGTGAACCATCCGAATACAGCTGGTAACTCAGCTCATCACCGCCGATTTCCGACATCGTGCGGGCGGCAATACTGCCGCTGCCACCAGCACCAATGGCGATGTCCCATGCGGTTGTGCCGGTACAGGTGACGGTGATATCGGACTGGGCATCCAGTTCGCTGCCGCTGTAGTTACCAAAGGCCATGGTGGGCGGCACGACCAGGACGCAGGTATCCAGGACCGTTGCGGAAACAACCATGTTGCCGTTGGCGGAACCGGCATGGACATTGCTCGCCGCGGCCGCGGCAATGGCGATCAATGCGATTCGAAAGACTTTGGGATGACGGATCAACATTTCATCCACTCCATGTGGGGCTTGGAGTCGTGACTATTCATTGTCCGAAGTCAATAAATCGTCAATGCCGTTCCCCGGCGATCGCGTTGCTCCAGCTCACACCAGCTCGCGCTCTGAGACCGCCCCCAGACTGCCGAGTTCAGCATGAAGGAAAAAGGCCATGGCGATGGCGACCAGCGCGTTCAGCAACGCCACGACAATGAACAGATCGGGAATCGACAGGCCACGCCCGAGCAACGCTCCGGCCAGCACCGCGGAGCCCACCATGAACAGTGCGTTCAGAATATTCACCCCGGCAATCACCCGGGAGCGGTAAGCACTTTGGGCCCGGCGTTGAATCAAGGCAAACAGAGGAACGATATACAGCCCTCCCGCCAACCCTAGAAGAATCACCACACCCAGCAGCAGCCCGCCGCCAGCGTGTAAAAACCCGATAAACCCTCGCGGCGTGGATGCTTCGGGCACAGCGGCAGCCAGCAGGGGCAGCAGCAAACCGAAGACAGTCATGCCCGCCGCACCAACAAAGCTGACACGAAGAACAATCCGTCGCCGGGACAGGCTTTCGACCATCAACGAACCCAGTCCGATCCCCACCGAAAACGCCGTCAGCAGCGCCGTCACGACACGCTGATCCGCGAACAGATCGAGACGGGTGAAATTCGGGATCTGAGTAAGCAAGGTGGCGCCGTAAAACCAGAACCAGCTGATCCCGATCGCCGCCATCCGCTGCACCGGGTCTGCCCCGAGATACTTTAGATTGGCCCAGGTTTCTGCAAAGCCGTTCCAGCGAATGTCGAGTTCGGCAGCCTCCGGTTGCGCGGCAGGAATGGACCGGCTGCTCCACCAACCCAGCAGGGCCAGCATCACCACCACGGCAGCGACCCACAGGTGCCCCACCCCTGGCACCGCGATCAGCAACCCGCCAACCAGCGTGCCAAACAGGATGGCCAGGAAAGTGCCCATTTCCACCATCGCGTTACCGCCCACCAGTTCATCGGTGTGCAGGTGCTGCGGCAGAATCGCGTATTTCACCGGGCCGAAAATACTGGACTGGGCGCCCATCAGGAACAGCAAACCGATCAATGCCAGCGGCGCCTTGAGCCAAAACGCCAGTGCGGCGAGCAGCATGATGACAATCTCCGCCAGCTTGATACGCCGCATCAGCATCGATTTTTCGTACTTGTCGGCGAGCTGACCCGCGGTTGCCGAGAACAGCAGGAACGGCAGGATGAACAGGCCGGCTGCGGCATTGATCATCACGTGGCCCTGGGTCCCACTTGCCGACCCCAGCTCGAATGCAATCAGAATGATCAGGGCGTTCTTGTAGACGTTGTCATTAAAGGCGCCCAAGAACTGGGTCCAGAAAAACGGACCAAATCGGCGTTCCCGCAATAGCGCAAACTGCCCGCTCACCGCGGTCCTGCCCTTCGCTTTAATCGAAACATCGCCTTTTGCACCTTCTGCCACATTGTTGCTTGGGGGATAATGCCATGCTTCTTCACGGACTCCGCCACGCGCGGGAAGGTCTCGCATGCCGCAGCTGCGCATCTATCAGGTCGATGCATTTAGTGGACATACCTTCCGGGGAAACCCCGCGGCCGTGGTCATCCAGGAGGCGGGCCTTGCCGACGCCCTGATGCAGCAGGTCGCAGCGGAGAACAATCTTTCGGAGACCGCCTTCCTGCAAGCCCTTCCCGGCTCCAGCGAGGCGGACTTTGCTCTGCGCTGGTTCACCCCCACCCATGAAGTGGAGTTGTGCGGGCACGCCACGCTGGCCAGCGCCTGGGTGTTGTTCAACCTGCACGGTTGGGGAAATGAGTGCGTTCGCTTTCTTACCCAAAGTGGCGTTCTGGTCGCCCGCCGCAACCCGACGGGAATCGTCATCGACCTGCCGGCACGCCGTTCCATTTCCAGCCCGGCGCCGGCACAGCTGATCGATGCACTGGGAGCGGAACCGGTGGAAATTCGACGCGGCGCAAATTGGATGGCGATATTCGGGCAGGCCGAAACCATCAGGGATTTGCAGCCCAATTTTTCCATTCTCGCCGGCCTGCACCCGCTGGGTGTCATCGTCACGGCCCCCGGCTCCCAGGTGGATGTGGTCAGCCGTTACTTCGCGCCCTCATTCGGCATTGACGAAGACCCGGTTACCGGCTCCGCGCACTGCGATCTGGCGCCCTATTGGTGCGAGCGCCTGGGCCGCAACGAATTTTCCGCGCAACAGATTTCCGCACGGGGCGGTGAGTTGAACGTGCGTCTGGACCCCGAACAACAGCGTGTTTTTCTGGAGGGCCAGTGCGCGCTGTATCTCAAAGGATTGATCAACCTGCCCGAAACAGCTGCACGCTGAACCAATTACGCGCATCCATCCATACCCCGTCTGGCTCCCAGCCTGCGTGCCGCGCCAGCGTCTGAAACTCTTCCACCGTGTACTTGCAGGAATACTCGGTGCGGATGGCTTCCCCGTCGGAAAACACGCGCACCGTGCCATCCCCCAGATTCACCCGCTGCACACCACGAGGCGTGAGCCACATCTGAACCTGCCCGGTAGCCTCGTCATAGGGTGCAGCATGGTCCCAGCGCTCCACGGCGAAATCGCTGCCGATCACACGATTCAGATGGCTGAGCAGATTGCGGTTGAATGCGGCGGTGACCCCGGCGGCATCGTTGTATGCCGCGCGCAGCAGCGCCGGGTCCTTGCGTAAATCCACACCGATCAACAGCGCCCCGTCCGGGCCCGCGTGCTGCTGCCAACGCGCCAGCAAGGCCTGCGCCTGGTCCCGAGGGAAATTCCCGATGGTGGACCCCGGAAAATAAAACACCCGCCGTCCCGCACTTTGCGGCAGCGGCAAGTCCTGCGTGAAATCCCCGTGGATGGGCTCAACCGTCAGCGCCGGAAAGCGGGAGCGCAGACGCGCCGATGATTGCTCCAGCTGATCCCCGGCCACATCGATCGGGCGATAGGCACACGGGGCATTCAGAGCCTGCAGCAGACGATGGGTTTTCACGCCTTCACCACTTCCCGGTTCAATGATTTCGCATCCCGGCCCCAATTTGTCGGCGATAGCCGGCAGGTGCTGCTGCAGAATATCCAACTCGCAGCGGGTGGGGTAATACTCCGGCAAAGTGCAGATACGCTCGAACAGGCGCGCGCCGCGGGCGTCATAAAAGAACCGGCTGGAAAGCCACGGCGGCGTCTCCGCCAGGCTGTGGCGAACCTCGTCGCGAATGCGGGCTACCGCGTCGTGTTCGCGGGTGTTGCGGACGGTGGACTCAGGCATCGCGCGCCAACCTCAGGCCGGTGAATTGCCAGCGTTGATGGGGGTAGAAAAAGTTGCGGTAGCTCGGGCGGATATGCGCCTGCGGCGTGACGCAGGAGCCGCCCCGCAATACCATCTGACTGGCCATGAACTTGGCGTTGTACTCACCCAACGCACCATCCGGCGCCACGAATCCCGGGTACGGGGCGTAGGAGGACGCCGTCCACTCCCAAACACCGCCATAGAAGTAATCCGAGACCACACCGGGGTGATCGGAACTGAGAGCCCGAGGCTCGAATCGACCCGCCTCCTGAAAGTCCCCACAGAGTTCATGTGTGCGGGCCGCCACCTCCCATTCGGCTTCGCGTGGCAGACGCGCCTGCGCCCAGGTGGCGTATGCCGCAGCCTCATAAAAACTGACGTGGCTGACGGGTTGCGCCGGGTTCAGCGGCTGCATCCCCCAGAGGCTGTAGCGACTCCAACCGCAGTCATCGTGATGCCAATACAGCGGCGCGTCGATGGCTTCGTTCTGCACCCATGCCCAACCGTCGGACAACCACAAGCTGGGTGTGGTGTAGCCGCCATCCTGCATGAACTCCAACCATTCACCCTGGGTGACCGGCCGCCGTGCGATGACGAATGCCTCCAGCCAGACCTTGTGCTGCGGGCTTTCATTATCAAAGGCAAAGCCTTGTTGCCGATGCCCGATCTCGACCAGCGCCGCGGCATGAGCCTGCCAGCTCAATGCCGGTACCGACTGCGGTTCATCCCCGGGAGCCTGGAGATGATAGGCCGGGCGCAATGGATTGCTTCCCAGCACATGCTTGATATCGGTCAGCAACAGCTCCTGGTGCTGTTGCTCATGCTGCAATCCCAGCTCAATGAGGGATTGCAGCTGTGCCGGGACCACGCCGGCTAGTGCCTGCTGCATCGCCGCGTCCACGTGCCGGCGATAGGTCAGGACCTCATCCAGCGTGGGGCGCGAAAGATGGCCGCGCTGGGGGCGCGCATGCCGCGGGCCCACGGCCTCGTAATAGCTGTTGAACAGGTATCCATAACGTTCATCCAGCATCCGGTAGCCCGGCACATGCGGCTGCAGGATAAAGGTCTCGAAGAACCAGCTGGTGTGTGCCAAATGCCATTTGGTCGGCGACACATCCGGCATCGTCTGGATATTGCAGTCGTCCACCGTCAACGGGGCGATCAGCTGTTCGGTCGTCCGCCGGACCAGTGCGTACCGATCCGGCAATGCATGCGCCGGAAGCGGCTGTTCCACGGGAGCTGTCTGCATTCCCCGTCTCCTCTGAATCTGCGTTGACCTTAGCAGACCAGACGGACAATCTCGATGACAATTGCGCCCTGACAGTCCACAGCCGCTAGAATCCCGGAGCGGAAGGTCCGGCCTCTCCGCCGTTTCGAGCCAGGGGGATCCACCGATGAATGTCGTACGCTTGTGGCCGCTGTTGTGCCTTGGCTTTGTCGCCGCGTCACCTGCTGCGGTGCTTGATCAATCTGCCGGGGGATTCACCGTGCGCAATACGGCGGTGGTTCCCAGTTCGAGCGCGCGTGCCTGGGATGCACTGGTCAACGAGATTGGCCAGTGGTGGCCCGCAGACCACACCTGGTTCGGCGACTCCGGCAACCTGTCGATCGACCCTGTCGCCGGCGGTTGCTTTTGCGAACGCGATGGCGCACGCCAGGCCCAACACCTGATCGTCAGCCATGTGGAACCCGGCAAACTGCTGCGCATGCTCGGTGGCCTGGGGCCCTTACAGGGGATGGGAGTTCACGGCGTGCTGGATTTCACACTGGAAGCGCTCCCCAACGAGCAGACGCGGATCACGCTACGCCACCGCGTCGGCGGATATACCCCCGACGACCTTGGCGCCTTCGCGGCTACGGTTGATCGCGTGCAGGCACTCCAACTCCAGGGCCTGGCCAGCCATCTTCACGGACATCTCGAGGACACACCGAACCCATGAATATCGACACCACCCACCCCGTTCTGGTCACCGGCGCCAATGGCTATGTTGCGTCCTGGATCGTCAAAGACCTGCTGGACGCCGGTTGTACCGTCCATGCGACGGTACGCGACCCCAACAACGCGGCGAAAACCGGGCACCTGACCGCCATTGCTGAAAAAGCGCCCGGCACGCTGAAGATGTTCGCTGCCGATCTGATGCAGGATGGCTGTTTCGAAGAGGCGATGCAGGGTTGCAGCGTGGTCATTCACACCGCCTCACCCTTTGTCGTGCGCGGCATCAAGGATGGCTACAAGGACCTGATCGAACCGGCGGTTCACGGCACGCGGAACGTGCTGGAAACCTGCAACAAGGTGCCATCCGTCACTCGCGTGGTGCTCACATCTTCGGTGGTCGCGGTCTATGGGGACAATGCCGACGCCAAGGGCAAAACCCTGACCGAAGCGGACTGGAACACCACCTCGACGGCGGATCACCAACCCTACCCGGCCTCGAAGACGGCAGCGGAGAAGGTCGCCTGGGAAATCTGCAAGGCGCAGGATCGCTGGGACCTGGTCACCATCAACCCCGGCCTGGTGCTCGGTCCCTCGCTGACCAAAGCCTCCGGTTCGGAATCGCTGGCAATCATTGGCGACCTGGTCAAGGGCAAGTTGCGGACCGGTGTGCCCGACCTGGAAATGGGCGTGGTGGATGTTCGGGATATCGCCAAAGCGCATGTACGCGCGGCGTTCACACCGGAAGCAGAAGGTCGGCATCTGCTGGTCAGCGAATCCGTCAGCATGCTGGAAATGGCCAATATCATTCGCCGCAAGCACGGTTCACGCTTCAAGCTGCCCAAATCCACCGTTCCCAAATTCCTGGTCTGGCTGGTCGGCCCGCTGCAAGGCGTATCCCGCCAATTTGTTGCCCTCAACGTGGGCCATCCGCTGAAATTCGACAACAGCAAAAGCAAACAGGCACTGGGGATGGACTATATCCCGGCGGAAACCACCATTCTGGATCACTTGCAGCAGATGCTGGACGACGGCATCTTGCGCGGATGAAATCCCCGCCTCTGCGGTCCCGGCGGGACCTTGAGCCCTGCAGGAAGGCGTTCGCATGACAGCACTCGACAATGCCCATGCCCACTTCCAGCGGGGTGATCTCGATGCGACCCGCGCCGCCCTGGCGCAGGTCGCACCGGCTGACCGCAACCTGGATTGGCATACCCTCAAGGCCGTCACTCACGCGCTGCAGGGGGAGTTCGCTGCTGCCGAACGCATCCTGCAGAGCCAGCTGAATCAGCACACGGACAACCTGCCGCTGCGAATCAACCTGGGCACGGTGCAACTCGACCAGGGAAACATCCCCGCGGCGCTCGCCACTTTTGGCTATGCGACCCAACAGCATCCATCCGCCGTAGCGGCCTGGCACAACCTCGGCATCGCCCAGCTCACGGCGCGCAACTGGGACGCCGCGGCGCAATCGCTGTACACCGCCGCCAAGCTCGCACCCCAGCAGCACAACATCCGCCTGCACGCGGCGCTGGCGCTGGCCCGGGGTGGCCACACCGAGGCCGCGCGTGCCGCCTTGGGCACACTGGGCACGCACCCCGAGCTCGAACCCGGCGACTGGATGATGCTGGGAACTGTGCACATGGCGCTGCGCGACAACGCCGCAGCGCAGGACGCCTTCATGCGGGTGCTGGAGTCGGTTCCCGGCCACCCCGAAGCCCTGATCAACGCCGCCACGCTGCAGGAACAAGCGAATCAGCCCGAAGCGGCAGCACAGTTGCTGGACGCGCTGCCGGGGGACCTGCGCGGAATCCCGGCGAGCGCACTGGTGCAGGCGCGATTGCACCAGCGGGCCGGCCATCTGCAGGATGCACTGGACAGTCTGCCGGAGCACGACATTACCGACCCTGAGTTGGCCGTGGAACTGATGTTTTTGCGTGCCCGGTTGCTGGACGCTCTCGGCCGTTACGCGGAAGCTCACGCCGCCGCCGCTACCGCCAATGCCGGCGCACGCCAGCTGCATACCGGGGCCACCAATACCTTCGACACCCTGCTGGAGCAAACTGTCGACGCCTCGCAAATCGGGGCCTGGAGCTCCCCGGTCACCGACCCGAATGATCAGCCGGTATTCCTGGTGGGACTGCCCCGTTCGGGCAGCACGCTCCTGGATCTGATGCTCGACAGCCATGCGCAACTGCAGGTGCTGAGCGAATCGCCCTGCCTGGAGCGCTTGATTCCCACCCTGGAGGAGATGACAGGCCTGGAATACCCAGCGGCCCTGCATTCGCTGACGGCAGAGCAGATTCAGCAATTGCAGCTGCAGTATTTCGACTGCGCCAATCGGCGCCTCGAGAATCGTCTTCCCGGCACCCGCCTGGTGGACAAGAATCCGCTCAACCTGCTGCGGCTGCCGCTGATCCAGCGTCTATTCCCCGGCGCCACCATTGTTCAGACCACCCGCGACGTCCACGACGCCGCGCTGAGCTGTTTCCTCAACGACCTGGGAGGCCGCGGGCAGCAGGGATTCTGGTCCATCGAGGAGTCCCTTCGCATATTGGTACGCCTGCTGGAGTTCGCCCGGGAGCAATCGGCGGCTCTGGACATCACACCCCACCTGCTGCGCTATGAGGACTTGGTGCAGGCTCCGCGGCAGCAACTGGAAGCTCTGTGTGAACGGCTGGGGCTACCGTTCGACCCGGCGATGCTGGAGCCTGCCCAGATTGCCGATCGACGCGGAGCCATCGGCACACCCAGCTATGTGGAAGTGACCCAGCCCATCCACGACCAGCGGATTGGCCGATGGCGTCACTACGTCGCTTACTTCCCCGAGAACGGAGCCGTATTCGAATGAACGCGCAGGACATTCTGGACTTCTGGTTTATTGAGATCACGCCCAAACAATGGTGGGTCGTGGACCCGGCATTCGATGCGCAAATCCGCGCACGCTTTGCAACCGTCCACGCCCAGGCCGCAGCCGGTGAGCTCTACACCTGGCGCCGCACGGCCGGCGGCCGGCTGGCGGAAATCATCGTGCTGGACCAGTTCTCGCGCAACATGTATCGCGGCACTCCCGGTGCGTTTGCTTACGATGCCATCGCGTTGGTACTCGCCCAGGAAGCCGTCGCGCAAGGCGCCGACCAGGCCTTGCCCGAAGCGCAGCGTCCGTTTCTGTACATGCCCTACATGCACAGCGAATCCGCCCGTATTCATGAGGTGGCGGTCACCTTGTTCGATGGCCCCGGCATGGAAGGCAACAGCGATTTCGAGCGCCGCCACAAGGCCATCATCGACCGATTCGGGCGTTACCCCCACCGCAACGCCATTCTCGGTCGCGAGTCCAGTGAAGAGGAGCGCGCCTTCCTCACCCAGCCGGGATCATCCTTCTAGTCCGTTCATCCGCCTGGACATTCCGGGCGCCCTGACCGACAATGTTGCAGCGCAGCACGCACACCCCTCCCCCACTCTGAGTGTTCAGGCCATGTCACGTTGGCCGGTTTGTGCGCGCGCCCTAAACGCTCACACTTTCGCTGGAACCGCTGCATGCCCTCTGCTGAGATCAAGACCAACCTGCTGAGCGGGTTAACCGTTGCCCTGGCCATGGTGCCGGAGGCCATCGCCTTCGCCCTGGTCGCTCAGGTCTCCCCGCTCACCGGCCTGTATGCCGCGATCATCGTGTCATTCATCACCGCCGCATTTGGTGGCCGCCCGGGCATGATCTCCGGCGCCACCGGCGCACTCGCCGTGGTCATGGTGGCCCTGGTGGTCCAACACGGCCCGCAATACCTATTCGCCACCGTCATTCTGATGGGCCTGCTGCAGCTGCTGGCGGCAGCGGCCCGGCTTGGCAAGTTCATCCGCATGGTGCCGCACCCGGTCATGCTGGGCTTCGTCAACGGTCTGGCCATCGTGATCTTCCTGGCCCAGTTCCAGCATTTCAAGACCCCGGGCCCCGATGGCGAAATGATCTGGATGAGCGGCACGCCGTTGTATCTGATGGCCGGCCTGATCGCCCTGACCATTGCACTGATCTACCTGATCCCCAAACTCACGCAACGCGTGCCCGCCACGTTGGTCGCCATTGTTTCGGTTTCCGCGCTGACGCTGGGCCTGGATATCGACACCAAAACCGTTGGCGATCTGGGGTCCATTGCGGGCGGATTACCGGAATTCGGCATTCCACAGGTGCCGTGGAATTTCGAAACCCTGGAAATCGTGTTTCCCTATGCGCTGATTCTGGCCGCCATCGGCCTGATCGAGTCGCTGCTGACGTTGAACCTGATCGACGACATCACCCGCACCCGGGGCCGCCCGAACAAGGAATGCGCAGCCCAGGGCGCCGCAAACATCGTCACCGGTTTCTTCGGCGGCATGGGCGGATGCGCCATGATCGGCCAGAGCATGATCAATGTCGGCAACGGCGCCTACGGTCGCCTGTCGGGAATTTCCACCTCGGTATTCCTGCTCAGCTTCGTGCTCTTCGGGTCTGCGCTGATCGAACGGATTCCACTTGCCGCCCTGATCGGCGTCATGTTCGTCGTCTCCGAAAAGACCTTTGAATGGGGCAGCTTCCGCCTGTTCGGCAAGGTACCCAAGGCCGATGTGGCCGTGGGTCTGACCGTCGCCGGTGTCACCGTGGTCGCGGATCTGGCCATCGCCGTCTTTGTTGGCGTCATTCTGTCGGCCCTGCGCTTCGCCTGGGAGCACGCCAAGCACGTGGAAATCAAAACCTGCGAAAGCAGCGACGACGCGCGCGTTTATTGCGTACACGGAACGCTGTTCTTTGCCTCAACCGCAGAGTTTCTCGAGCAGTTTGACCCCAGCCAGGACCCGGCCACGGTCGAAATCGATTTCGCGACGGCGCGGTTGATGGACCATTCCGCCATCGAAGCGGTCAACACGCTGGCCGAGCGCTACCGCCGCGCCAACAAGAAGCTCCGCCTGCGCCACCTCAGCGCCGATTGCCGGGAACTGCTGGACAAGGCCCGCGACATGGTCGTGGTGGATTACCAGCAGGATCCGGACTACCGGGTTGCGGACGACGCCCTGGCCTGATCCAGGCACAAAAAAGCCGGCGTTTCTGCCGGCTTTTTTATGCGCGCCCCTGTCAGGCCGCGGTCTTTTTCTTGCGCGATTTCATCGCCGCTTCCACGAGCGGCTGATAAGCCGTCGGCAACACCCGCTGGAACAGGTCGATCACCTTGGCGTCGGTACCGACCAGCACGCGACGCTTGTTCTTGCGCACCGCGCCCAGAATAATTTTCGCCGCCTGATCCGCGGTGGTGCGGAACAGCTTCTCGAATTCCTTGGTCGACGCTTCCTTGCTCATGCCGGTCATCGCCACACTGGAGTCATTCATCCGGGCGCTGGCCGCGATATTGGTCTTGATGCCTCCCGGGTGCACACAGGTCGCGGAAACGCCCTGATTGGACATGTCCAGCTCCTGGCGCAACGACTCGGTGAACCCGCGCACCGCAAATTTGGTGGCGTTGTATCCGCTTTGTGTCGGCTGCGCGAACAAGCCGAAGATGGAGGAGATGTTGATGATGTGACCATCACCGGACTCGATCAACAGCGGCAGGAAGGCCTTGGTGCCGTAGACCACGCCCCAGAAATTGATGTTGACGATCCACTCGTACTCTTCGATGGTCGTTCCCTCCACCGTGCCCCCCAGGGCGACGCCGGCGTTGTTGAAGATCAGATTGACCTTGCCGTGATCGGCCACGGTCTGCGCCGCCCAGTCTTCCACCCGCTTGCGCTGCGCCACGTCGACACTGGCAGAGGTGACTTTGACACCCGCGGTCGCCAGCATGTTGACCGTTTCGGCCAGGCCGACTTCGTTGACATCCGACAGGCTGAGATGACAGCCGGCCTGTGCCAGATTGAGCGCCAGGGCGCGACCGATACCAGAACCCGCTCCGGTAATGGCGGCGACTTTATCCTTGAAATTTTGCATGACGATTCCTCGTAGCCAGGTGCAACACACCTGAAATGGCGGGAGCAGAGAGTCAGCCCGCCGATTCCAGCGCCTCAGCAGCCTCGATCCAGGCCAACTCGGCAGCATCCATCGCCTTGCGTGTTTCTCCCTGCAGACGGGCCAGTTCGCGCGCCCGTTCTGGCTCCGAACTATACAGTTCCGGGTCTGCCAGTTGCTTTTCCAATGTTGTCAGATCGGCCTGCAGACGCTCCATCTGGCGCTCGGCCGATTTCAGTGCATCACGCAGAGGTTTTTCGCGCTCTCGCTGCGCCGCGGCAAGACGCCTGCGCTCGGCCGCACTGACCACAACCTCATCGGCTGCGCGAGCGGCTGGCGCAGTTTCGGCGGAGCTGGCCGACGCTTCGCGCGCAAGCCATTGCTCGTAGTCGTCGATGTCGCCGTCGAAGGGGGTGACCGCGCCATTGGCGACCAGCCAGAACACGTCGCTACAGGCACTGAGCAGATGGCGATCATGCGCCACCAGAATCATCGCGCCGGTGTACTCCAGCAGGGCCAGCTCCAGCGCATGGCGCATTTCCAGATCAAGGTGGTTGGTGGGTTCATCCAGCAACAACAGATTGGGCTTCTGCCAGACCAGCAAGGCCAGCGCGAGACGTGCTTTCTCACCTCCCGAGAAACCACCAACAGGCTCGAAAACCCGGTCACCGCGGAAATCGAAACTGCCCAGATAATCGCGCAGCTCCTGCTCCCGCTTATCCGGCGCCAATGCGGCCAGCTGGGCGATCCCGCTCTTGCTCGCATCCAGGGCATCGACCTGATGCTGGTGGAAGTAACCCACCTTCAGTCGCTCATCACGCTGCAGGCGTCCCCCCAGCGGCGCCAGGCTCCCGGCGATGGTTTTGATCAGGGTGGATTTGCCGGCGCCGTTGCGGCCGAGAATCCCGATACGATCCCCAGGCTCGAGACTGAAACGCACGCCGTCCAGGATAGGCGCGTCGGAGCCGTATCCCGCCCGCAATTCCTCGGCCTTGAGCAGTGGTGATGGCAGGCGTTCCGGCTCCCGAAATTCAAAACTGAACGGCGAGGCCCAATGCGCCGGTTCTACCAGCTGGATCCGCTCGATCTGCTTGACCCGGCTCTGTGCCTGGCGCGCCTTGCTGGCCTTGGCCTTGAACCGGATGACAAATTTTTCCAGGTGCGCGAGGCGTTTCTTCTGGGCCTCGTATTCGCGCACGCTTTGCGCCATCTGTTCGGCGCGCTGCCGCTCGCACGAGGAATAGTTCCCGCTGTAAATCGTGGCGCCCTGGCGCTCCAGGTGCAGCGTGTGGGTGGTGAAGGTGTCCAGAAAATCGCGGTCATGCGAAATCACCAGCAAGGAGCCCGGATAGCGCTGCAGTTCGCCGGCCAGCCAGAGCACCGTGTCCAGATCCAGGTGATTGGTGGGCTCATCCAGCAACAACAGATCCGAGCGGGCCATCAGGCATTGCGCCAGGTTCAGGCGCATGCGCCAGCCGCCGGAAAAGTCCGCGACCGGACGCTGGGCGTCGGTGGCGGCAAACCCCAGGCCCGCGAGCAGGCGCGACGCACGCGCCTCGGCGGTGTAGCCGTCGATGGCGTGCAGCAATTCGTGCGCCTTGGCTTGCGCGTGCGCATCGTGTTGCGCTTCGGCAGCTGCCAGCTGGGTCTGAACCTGACGCAGCTCCACGTCACCGTCCAGCACGAAATCCAGCGCCGAGCAGCTCAGTGCCGGGGTTTCCTGTGCGAGGTGTGCGATATCGAGTTTTTGCGGGCGCTGAAACTCGCCGCTATCGGGGCTGATTTCACCGCGGATCAGTGCAAACAGCGTGGACTTGCCCGTGCCATTGCGCCCGGTGACGCCGACCTTCTGTCCTGCGTGTATCGCACCGCTGAAGTGCTCCAGCAGCACGCGCGCGCCGCGGCGTATGGCCAGATCAGAAAAAACAAGCATGCGATTTCAAGCCTGGCGATGAATCAACGGGTGAAGACGGTAGAAATGGACAATTCGGCGCGCAATTGCGGGCGGTTTGAACGCCTCCGCCAGCCAGGTATTGCGTGACTGCGGATGCTGGGGGCCTGTTTCAAGCCCCCAGCCTCACGCGAACATCACGCGCGACGAATTATTTCGCCGCCTTGTAAGCCTCAATGGACTTGACAATTTCTTCTTTGGCCTTGGCGGCGCCGTACCAGCCGGTTACCTTGACCCACTTGCCGTCTTCATTGTCCTTGTAACGTTCGAAGAAGTGGCTGATCTTGTCCTTCATGCGCTTGGGCACGTCGTCCAGATCCTTCATGTCTTCGTAGTATTTGGTCGACACTTTGTCGGTCGGAACTGCCAGTACTTTAGCGTCGTGGCCCGACTCGTCTTCGGTCATCAGCACGGCAACCGGGCGGCAGGAAATCACACAGCCAGGGACGATTGCATACGGCGTCATGACCAGCACATCGATGGGGTCGCCATCGTCGTACAGCGTGTGATTCACATAGCCGTAGTTGGCCGGGTAATGCATCGCAACGTTCATGAAACGATCGACGTGCAGCACCTGGGTTTCCTTGTCAATTTCGTACTTGACCGGAGGCCCGTTCTCGGGGATTTCGATGATGACTTCAATCTCGTCCGGTGCCTTGTGGCCCGGTCCAACGAGTTCGTATCCCATGGGGAATGTCCTTTGTTTGGAGGGTTATCGGAGTGTGAATGCGGTACCCGTGCGCTTGGGCACGGCCACCTTCTTGAGTCGCACGTAGGCGGGCAGCCCGTCCGGCCCGTATGGCGGGTAGTCCTCACCGGCAATCAACGGCTGCATGTATTCGCGACAGGCCGCGGTAATCTGGAACCCATCCTCGCTGATAAATTCGCGGGGCATGGTTTTCTCCACGTTGGCGACCTGATCCAGCGGCGCTTCGCCGACGTGCCAGCGGTACGGGCTGCTGGAGTCGCGCACGATGCTCATCATGATGCCGCTCTTGCCCGCGACTGCCGCTTCCACCGCGGCCTTGCCGACGGCATATGCCTGATCGCGGTCGGTTTTCGAGGCCACGTGACGCGCCGAGCGCATCAGGTAGTCCGCAATCGCATAGTGATATTTCAGACCCAGTTCGGTTTTGACCAGGGTTGCCAACGTGGAGGCCACACCGCCCAGTTGGGTATGGCCGAAAGCATCGGTGCTGCCGGCATCGGCGACGAACTTACCCTCGGCATTGCGAATGCCCTCCGACGCCACCACGGTGCAGTAACCGTGCTCTTTCACGCATTGCTGCACCCGGGCCAGGAAGGCCTGCGGGTCAAAAACCACTTCAGGGAACAGCAGGATGTGCGGATCGCGCCCGTCTTCGCTGGCCAGCCCACCGGCAGCGGCCGTCCACCCCGCATGCCGTCCCATGACTTCGAGAATGAAGACCTTGGTGGACGAGGTGCACATCGACGCCAGATCGTAGCTGGCTTCGCGAATCGACACCGCCGTGTATTTGGCCACCGACCCGAACCCGGGGCAGCAGTCGGTCAACGGCAAGTCGTTGTCCATCGTCTTGGGCACGTGAATGGCCTGCAGCGGGTAACCCATCTGCGCGCCAAGCTGGCTGACCTTCAGGCAGGTATCGGCGGAATCGCCGCCACCGTTGTAGAAGAAATACCCAATGTCATGGGCCCGGAAGACCTCAATCAGGCGCTCGTATTCGGCGCGATTGGCATCAAACCCCTTCAATTTGTAGCGGCAGGATCCGAACGCACCGGCCGGCGTGTACTTCAACGCGGCAATCGCTGCGGCCGACTCCTGCGACGTATCGATCAGGTTTTCCGTCAGCGCGCCGATAATGCCGTCACGGCCGGCATACACCTTACCGATCTGATCCGGGAATCGGCGGGCGGTTTCGATCACACCTGCGGCGGAAGCGTTGATCACTGCGGTTACGCCCCCCGATTGGGCGTAGAAGGCGTTTTTCGCCATGAATAGTTTTCCCTGAATTTCACCGGCCCAAATCGCGCGGTGGCACGACTGCAAGCCGCGCAAGGATAGCCGATTCACGCCCGTCCCCCCAGCTTTGCGACCAAGGACGCATTGACGTCCGCATACCCTCAACGATAGCCTCCCGCGTCTTTGTGTTTGAGGGATGGGGCAGCCCATGCGAATTGTGTTGCTTGGCGCGCCGGGCTCGGGGAAAGGAACCCAGGCGAAAAAAATCATGGACGCGCGCGGAATTCCGCAAATTTCCACCGGGGATTTGCTGCGTGCGGCCGTCAAAGCGGGCACCCCGCTCGGCCTCAAAGCCAAAGCCGCGATGGACGCGGGCGAGCTGGTGGCTGACGATGTGGTCATCGGCATGATCCGTGAGCGTCTGGATGACGCGGACACGCAGAGCGGTTTCATCCTGGATGGCTTCCCGCGCTCCAATGTTCAGGCCAAGGCCCTGGACGAAATGCTCGAGTCAGCGGGGAAGCCCATCGATGCCGCCCTGCTGATCAATGTCGACTTCGACAACCTGGTCAAGCGCCTGACCGGCCGTCGCACCTGCGCCAATTGCGGTCAGATGTACAACATCTACTTCAGTCCTTCCCAGGTCGAAGGTGTCTGCGACAAATGCGGTGGCGAGCTGACTCATCGCGCCGACGACAACGAAGAAACCATCACCAACCGCCTGGATGTGTATCGCACCCAGACGGCGCCCGTGGTGGATTTCTACGACGAGCAAGGCAAGTTGGCAAAAGTGGAAGGTGAAGGCCCTCTGGATGAGGTCTACGACCGCATTTGCAGCGCCTTGGGTCTGTAGAAACACTCTGCCTCCTCGCTCTTTCGCTCACTGTCACCTGCCGTGCTGAGTTACCAGCACGCGTTCCACGCCGGCAATCATGCGGACGTGCTCAAGCACGTCGCGCTGACCCTGTGCCTGGAATCGCTGCGACGCAAGGCCAAGCCATTCTTTGCGCTGGATACCCATGCCGGCCGCGGGCTGTACGACCTCGGCTCCCCGGAAAGCCGGAAGACCGGGGAGTACGCCGCGGGCATCGCCCGCGTCTGGCCGGGACACGCCGATGCACTGCCCGCGCTGTATGCGCGGGCCTTGTCGGCTTACAACACCGGTTCGGGACTGCGACGGTACCCCGGGTCGTGTCAGCTGATCGCCGATGCGCTGCGCCCCGGCGACCATGCGGTGTTCTGCGAACGGCACCCCGGCGAATTCCTGCACCTGCAGGACCGGCTGGGCACTCGGGAGGGTGTCATGGTTCTGGAAACCGACGGCTATGCCGCAACGCGGGCCCATCTTCCCCCGGCCTGCGGACGAGGCCTGGTAGTCATCGACCCCAGCTACGAAACCGCCCACGATTACCAGAGCGTGCCCCGCGTGGTGGCGGAAATTCACCGCCGCTTCCGGGCCGGCATCGTCCTGGTCTGGTATCCGGTACTGCCGCCTGCGACCCGCATGCTGGAGGCGCTGAGCGCGATTCCGGCCCCGGGGGTGGAGGGTTTCATCAGCGAGCTGCGGGTGCGCTCCCAGCGACATCCCGGCCTGAACAGCAGCGGCGTTTTCATCCTCAACGCCCCCTGGCAAAGCGACGTCATGCTGCGCGAGCACATGCAACGATTGCTGCCACTGCTTGCCGAGGATGCCGCTGCCCACTACACCTTGCGGGCACTCGGCGACCCGGCCAGCAGCACCGGATGAACCCGTCTAAAGTGCTCGGCACACGGCGCCGGCGGCACCTGCATACGTAGGGTACTTTTCGCCCTTGACAAATAACGCCCCCCCAAATTTAGCCGCACCTTAACGGGTCGGTCGCGCTGGAGACGCCAAAAAAACCGAGACTGGATGTCGATTTTTTTCAAAATTCGACAAGGACCTAATCACGTGAAATATATCAACCGACCTTTACTCGGTCTTTCATTCGTCGTACTAGCCGGAACCATTTGCAACCCCGCAGTTGCAGCCGGGCTCACCGAAGAAAACTTTCGGTCCGCCTGCGTCACAGCGATACAAGAGTCATGCGACAACCTCCCGGAACCAGAACAAACTTTTTGTGAAGGCTCAACCGAAAACCTGGAGGCGATTTGCGATATCGCCGCCAGTGAACTCGGTCTGGTGCTCGATCTCGCACGCGCGCACGGGGATGCCGTCTTGGCAGCTGTGACAAAACGAACCTCATACTCACCTCGGTGGGCAGAAGCAAGTTTAGTTCTTGCAGGTTCACTCAACGTCCCAGGGGGGCCTGCCGTCGCCATCTGCCGTGGCAGCACGTCCGATGCCGACGACATCAACCTGAGTTGCGCGTCGGGCGGCACTGTCGTCAAGATCAGTCCGACTCTGGCCATCGGTTTTGATCCGACGGTGAAGGTGCCGCAAAGCTCCAACGAAAAAGTGTGCGCCACTGCAACCGGATATTGGGACGCCTACCCGGCTTATCTCGAGCCCTTGCCAGCCCAGGCATGCATTACTGCCAACGACTTGGTGATGACCCCGGGTGTACCTGTACCGTAGTTCGTTTGTCGGGGTGCGCATCGGCGCACCCCAGCTTTTGCGAACCTGCGCACCGATTCCACCCAAGCCATGGCGAGTCATCTGATGAAGCACCGCTTTCCCGCCCGCGCAGGTATCTTCTGCGCAGTCTTCACGATCATTGGCGGCTGCGTGGAGCCGGGCCCCGAACCGGTGCTCGAACAGGAGACCGCGGCAATCCGGACAGAGGTGAGCGCCGCGGCCTACACCGTCACCGAATACCACTGGGGCAGCGGCACACAATCGGAAGTGGCAACACGGCTGTCTTTTCGTTTTGACCAGTCCACCACCTGTGACTGGCAAATGGCCACGGTATCCGGTCGAGCCGAACCCGGGCTGAACGCCGTCGTCGTAATGCGTCCCGACGAACCGGACGGCTGGCTTTGGATGGCGTACACAAACGGAGCGGGAATCCACGTGGAAATCGCTTCGCAGGAAATGCCCGATTTCTTCTTCTACTCACTGGCCTACGCGGATATCACGTCCGGAGTTATCGGCGCGAAAGAATTTCTCACCGTCGATTTTTTTGGTAAAGAGCTTAATTACCAGCTCTCGCAGTTCTCCCCCGGCCATGCGCTGGCCTACTCCATCTATTGCGATCATCCCTTCGTTGTGGACCCCGTATGGGCTGGCGATGAGGTCAGCCTGATCAACGCCGATGCTTTGAACGGAACGGTGGTCGAAGTGCTCGGAGGAACCCAGGTGATTGTTGACGGGACTTTCAACCGTGACATACATGCCGGTCATTCCGGATTCTGGATGGCATCCGGCGACAATACCGAGACAACTCTAGACTTGGGAGACGTCGAACTGACATACCCCGCAGGCTTCGAGTCGTGGTCACTGAACACAAGCTTCTCACTCGTACACCGGTCCGCCGGAGCGGGTAATTACGATCTTCGGGTCAACCGCATCGCAGACGAATTCGCTGCCCGTGCGTGGTGGTGCGTGTTGTACGGCATGTCCGAGCAAATCCCCCCCGATGTGGCCGGGCTTCCCAGTACGGCCATCGTGTACTAACTTCCCCGGCCCCACGACATTCTTTCGGCAACCACTGAACCCTTTAGCATTTGCGTATGCCGGCACTAGGTCGCGGCATAATGCCGTGCATGATTGACATCAAAAATAAAACCATCGTCATCACCGGCGCTTCGTCCGGTATCGGCCGTGAGTCGGCCAAACTGCTCGCCCGCAATGGCGCGCAGGTGGTACTGCTGGCACGCCGCGAAGAGGAGCTCCAGCAACTCGCCGACGAGATCATCGCGGAAGGCGGCGTCGCGGAGTATCTGCCGGTGGACCTCAGCGATATGGACGCCGTTGATGCCGCGGGTGACGAGCTGCTGAACCGGTTCGGCACGGTGGACGTACTGATCAACAATGCCGGCCGTTCCATTCGCCGGCCGATCACCGAATCCTATGACCGCCCGCACGATTTCGAGCGCACGATGCGCTTGAATTACCACGCCGCGGTGCGCCTGTGCCTGAAGATTCTGCCCGGCATGCTGGAGCGCGGCGCGGGTCAGATCATCAATGTTTCCAGCCAATCCGTGCAGATGCCGACGCCCCGATTTGCGGCCTACGTGGCCAGCAAATCCGCTTTAGAGGGGTTCACGCGATCGATTGCCTGCGAGCTGGAAGGTCGCGGCGTCGCCATGACAGTGGTCAACTACCCACTGGTGCGTACGCCCATGTCGGGGGCCACGGACATCTACGCCAACATTCCGATGATGGGTGTTGAGGACGCCGCCCAATGGATGCTCAAGGCTGTCCGCGAGCAACCGGCGCGCGTTTGCGCACGCGCGGGTCATGCCTGGCAGGTGTCCACCGCGCTGGCGCCGGGTATCACCACCCGCTACACGGCCCGATTTTTACGCCGGATGCTGACTCGATTGCAAAAAAATCGCTAGAAAACCTTTGCTTACGGGTTTCTCATGATCTGCGTTTATGGGAGAAAACCTGCGGAAACGCAATGGATCGCCCTGCGCTCCATGAGGCCTAATCCACGTCGAAATAAATCGCGTGCGGTTCGCCCTTGGCCAGGGGTTCGCCCAAACAGATCACGCCGCGCCCGATCAGCGTGAAATCCTCACGCTTGACGAAGCTTTCCCGGTGCGCGCCATCTTTGTCGATCAATGACACATAGCTGCCGTTGGTGCTCTGGTCGGTATAGATGAATTTGCCCCGCCGGTAGTCGACGGTGCCGTGCTGGCGTGAGGCGTAGGGCGACGCCACCAGAAAGTCGCAGCGGGATTCCCGACCCACCGTCAGGGGGACCCGGGTGGAATCCAGCACCAGGTTTCGGTCTTGATATTGCAGCCGCATCAGCAGGCTGACACTGCCCACCGCGGCACGCGACGTGGTCAGCATCTGCGTCAAATTGGCGTTTGACGGCATGTCTTCGCGGTTCTGCCAGATCAGATCGTAGAGGCCGATTTCCTCGGCCTTGCCTTTGATCGGCGCGGTATCAAATTTGCGCCCCAGTTCGGCCAGTTGGGGGTCACAGAGCTCCATCGTGATGTCGGTGGTCACGATTTGCGAGGCCTTGGCCTGAGCCGCCATACGCGCTGCGATATTGACCGCGTCGCCGAAAACATCGCCATCATCCGTGTTGATCATTTCACCGGCGTGGAAACCCACCCGGATAGCGAGATCGATCGACGCACCCGGCACGCCAGCATCCACCTGCCGTTGCATGTCGATGCTGGCACGCGCCGCGGAGCACGCATCGGGCAGCACGCACATCACCTCGTCACCAATGGTTTTGACCACTCGACCGCCCTCGGTCTCCACGGCCGCGCGACAGAGCGCCAGGCAGGCGTCGATTGCCGCCTTGGCCACCGCATCTCCATAGCGTTCGTATAGTCGCGTGCTGCCCACAACATCGGCGAACAGCACTGCAGCATTCGTTGTATTGCCGGTAGTCATCAGAAAGCCCCTTGGGGCTGCGACTATACCTCTCCGCCCGTATGCTCGGCCAGCGGTTTGAGCCAGGGTGCAGGGTTCAATGCCAGAACGGCGCCCCGGTGTGCAGGAAGGTGCGCGCCTGCGGATGGCTCTGCAACCAGCCGGTCACCCAGCCGCGGATGATCGGTGCGAATCGACCCGCGGCAACAAAGACCACGGCCAGAACCAGGAAAATCGCCTGAACGTTTTGCTGACCATCGGCGCCGGACATCAAAAACAGAGCGCCCATGATGGCGGCCATGATGTGCCAGCCGGTGGGTTGTGTGTGTGAACTTTCCATCGATCAATACTCCTTTTGCGGGAACGACCCGTCCCTCTTGGATCGACAGCTTCACAAGGCACTGGCTCAAAACTTGAGCCCATGGTTTATTCTTGCGAGAACCGAATGGGGAACGGCATCGGCGCGACACCCCATCAATGCAAGACGCATACCCTGGAGAACTCCCTACACATGGCGGCACGCGAACACTGGAGCGGCAGATTCGGCTTCATCATGGCCACGGCAGGTTCAGCCGTGGGCCTGGGCAACATCTGGAAATTCCCCTACGAGGCCGGTCGTAATGGCGGTGGTGCGTTCCTGCTGATGTACCTGCTGTTCGTGGTCCTGTTCGGTCTGACCCTGGTCATTGCGGAGCTGATCGTGGGTCGCACGACGCAACGCAACCCCGTGGGCGCATTCCGGGCCCTGGGCGGCGGCGCGTGGCCCCTCGTAGGTGGCATTGGCGTGCTGGCCGGGTTCGTCATCCTCTCGTTCTACATCGTGGTCGCGGGATGGACGCTGGCCTACCTGGGGTTCATGGCCACAGGCTCGCTGGGCACCGATCCGGCCCAACTGGGCGAACGCTTTGGCGCTTTTGTCAGCTCCCCGATAGAACCCATCCTGTACGCCGGGTTGTTCATGGCGCTATGTGCTGGCGTGGTCGTGGGCGGCGTGAACTCCGGTATCGAAAATGCCTCCCGCCTGCTCATGCCCGCACTGTTTGTGCTTCTGATCGTTCTGGTCGCTCGCTCGCTTACGCTGCCCGGCGCCACCGAAGGTCTGCGTTACTTCCTGCAGCCGGACTGGTCCAAGGTCACCGCAGGAACCGTCAGCAGTGCAATCGGCCAGGCCTTTTTCTCCCTGTCGCTGGGAATGGGCGCACTGATCACCTACGGCTCCTATCTGAACAGCACCGATACGATCCCAGGCTCCGCGACAATCATCGTCGGGCTGGATTCGCTGGTCGCTTTTCTCGCCGGCCTGATGATTCTTCCGGCCGTGTTCGCCTTTGGCTTTGATCCCAGTGCCGGCCCCGGGCTGACATTCATCACCCTGCCGGCGGTTTTCGCGCAGATGCCTGGCGGCACCTTCTTCGGTGTGGTGTTTTTTGGTTTGCTGGCGGTAGCCGCGTTGACCTCCGCGATCTCGCTGCTGGAAGTCGTGGTCTGCTACTTCACCGACGAGCATGGCATTCACCGTAAATCCGCCACGCTGCTGGTCGCGGGAATTGGCTTCGCGCTGGGTATCCCGGCTTCCCTGTCATTGGGGATCTGGAGCGGCTTCACGGTGCCCGGTACGGAAAAGAACATTTTTGATTTCATGGACTTCACGGCATCGAACCTGATGCTGCCGATGGGCGGCATGATGACGGCGATCTTTGTGGGATGGCGCTGGTCACAACCGGCCGCCGATGCGTTGATCAAAGGCGGGCTGTGGCCGTCGGTAGCGGCGGCCTGGGTTTTCATTCTGCGTTTTGTCGCCCCACTGGGGATCGGCTACATCCTGTACGGCGCTGTCGCTTAAAACTCGAACGGAAGGCGCGCGCGCCAAGAGAACGAAAATATGGACACATTTATCGGATGGCTTGACCGAATCAATGCGGTCATGTTGTCGGTCCCCGTACTCCTGGCCCTGCTTGCGACCGGCGTTCTGTTCACGATCTGGAGCGGCTTCTGCCAATACCGATCCCTGACCCATGGCGTGGGCCTGGTCAGTGGCAAATGGCAATCCGGCAAGGGGCCCGGTGCCATCTCCCACTTCCAGGCGCTGGCCGCGGCGCTGTCAGCCACGGTGGGGCTGGGAAACATTGCCGGTGTCGCCATCGCGGTGGAACTGGGGGGGCCGGGCGCCGTGTTCTGGATGTGGCTGGTCGGGTTGGCCGGAATGGCCGTCAAAACCTTCGAAGTCACGTTGTCGATGCTCTACCGCGACACCACAGACGCCAGTAACCCGCATGGTGGCACCATGTGGGTGGCCCGAAACGGATTGTCCGAGCGGTTTCCCGGCATCGGGAAACTCGGCGGTGTGATCGGCGGCCTGTTCTGCCTGCCATTAATCCTGTTCGCAGTGACGGGTGGGAACATGTTCCAGGCCTGGAGTGTGGCCACCAACACCGAGGTGTATTTCGGCATTCCCGCCTGGGTCACCGGTCTCACCCTGGCCGTCGCGGTCGGCGCCGTCATCCTCGGCGGCATTCAACGCATCGGCCAGATCGCCGGCATGATCGTGCCGTTCATGTGCGGCCTGTATGTGCTGTGCGGCATCGGCGTCATCATCGCCAACGCCGAGGCCATACCGGGTGTTTTCCGGCTGATTTTTACCAGCGCCTTCAGCCCTGCGGAAGCTTCCGGGGCCTTCATGGGCGCGGGCGTAGGCACCGCTTTCATCTTCGGCATGAAGCGGGCGCTGTTTTCCTCCGAAGCCGGCCTGGGCAGCGCCCCGATCGCGCACTCTGCGGTCAAAACGCGCGAACCTGTCACCGAAGGTGTGGTTGCGGGCCTGGAGCCGTTCATCGACACCCTTGTGGTCTGCACGATCACCGCGCTGGTCATCTTGTCGACCGGCGCCTGGGATCGCCCGGCCAATGCCCAGTGGCCGGCAGCGCCGCAGATGGTCATTCAGCAGGACGGCAGCTACGCGCCGTCGCGCGACATGATCCCGGCCGGTGACCTGGAGACCGGTGACACGGTGTTCACCCGCGTGCAGGTCGTGCTGAGCGACGAGGAGTCCAAGGCCGCCCGCATCTACGCCGAGGTGACCTCCGTACATGACGGAATGGCCGAACTCACATGGAGCCCCTTCAACGCCGGAGCCGCGCTGACCGTCACAGGTCAGACCGATGGCGTGTACAAGGACTACCCCGGCGCGGCGTTGACCGCCTTCGCGTTCGACACGGCTTTTGACGGGCTGGGCCGGCACATGGTCAGCCTGACCATCATGTTGTTCGCACTGTCGACCATCATCACCTGGAGTTACTACGGCGAGCAGGGCTGGGTCTATCTCACCGGGGGCCGCGCGGTGACGCTGTACCGGGTGATCTGGTGCGTCCTGATCGTTGTTCCCTGCCTGGGTTTCGTCAAGCGCATCACCGAAATCGATACCATCAGCACCGTGGCCCTGGGTTTCATGATGGCGGTGAATCTGCCCCTGCTGTGGATCATGGGCAGCCGCGGTATCGCCGCGTGGAAAAGCTATTTCCGCCGCCTGGACAGCGGTGAGATCACTGAGGTTTGAACAGGGTGTTATCTGAAACTCCGGCGCGCACCGGAATCCTGCTGGTCAACCTGGGGACCCCGGATGCCCCCACGGCCGCTGCCGTACGCCGCTACCTGGGTGAATTTCTTGCCGACCCCCGCGTCGTCGAGATTCCCCGGCCGCTGTGGCTGACGATTCTGTATCTGCTCATCCTGCCGCGGCGCAGCCCCCGCGTGGCCAGGAATTACCAGGCGATCTGGACCGAGCGCGGCTCGCCGCTGCGCTTTCATACCGAAGACCAGGCGGCGGCGCTGGGCGCCCTCACGGGTCTGCCGACGGTTGCGGCATTCCGCTATGGCCAGCCTTCGCTGCAAGCAGGGCTCCAGTCGTTGCGGGATCAGGGCGCGACAAAGATCATCGTGTTGCCGATGTATCCGCAGAACTCCGCCACCACCACCGCGACCATCTTCGACAAGATCGCACAGATCTACCGCCCCGAGCGGAATCTGCCGGATCTGAGTTTCGTCTCCAGTTATCCCACGCACCCGCTGTATATCGAAGCCTTGGCGCAGTCCATCCGCGACTACTGGGACCAGCACGGCCGAAGCGACAAGCTGCTGCTCAGCTTTCATGGTTTGCCGGCACGCAATGTCGCTCTGGGAGACCCTTACCAGGCCCAATGCGAGCAGACCGGCGCGGCACTGGCCGAAGCTCTGGGTTTGCAACCGGATGAATGGGTGCAGACCTACCAGAGCCGGTTTGGGCCGGCACGCTGGCTGGAACCGTATACCGAGCCCACTCTGGAATCCCTGGCCGGCCAGGGTGTACGCACCGTGGATGTGGTCTGCCCCGGGTTTCTCGCCGATTGTCTGGAAACCCTTGAAGAAATCGCAATCGGCGCCAGTAAGACCTTTCGCGATGCCGGTGGGGAAAACCTGCGTTACATTCCGGCTCTGAACAACAACCCTCGTCTGACCCGACTATTCGCCGCCCTCGCCGGGTGCGACACTGCGAGTCGAGTAGACACCGAATAAGCCGCGGTCGAACCGCGCGCAGTAAAGGACACCTGTGGATTATCTGTTTCAATACGGCCTGTTTCTGGCCAAGGCTGCCACCATTGTTTTGGCATTGATTTTTTTGGTGGGCAGCCTTGCGCAGATGGTGCGCCAGGCCCGTGAGCAGCTTTCCGAGCAGCTGGAAGTTCGCAACATCAACCAGCGGCTGGAACGCATGGCCGACATTCTGCGCGGCGAAATCATGAAAGACGGCGCCTGGAAGAACTACATCAAGAGCAAGAAGAAAGAGGAAAAAGCCGAGGCCAAAGCCGAGAAAAAAGGCAAAAGCCAGCGTAAACCTCACCTGTTCGTCATCGACTTCGACGGCGACATTGCGGCCAGCGCCACGGACAATCTGCGCGAGGAGATCACCGCCATTTTGCAGATTGCCGAAGATGACGACGCCGTGCTGCTGCGGCTCGAATCTTCCGGTGGCTATGTTCACAGCTATGGCCTTGCAGCCTCGCAGCTGCAACGCATTCGCGATCGCAAACTGCACCTCACGGTCGCGGTCGACAAGGTTGCCGCATCCGGGGGTTATCTGATGGCCGGCGTCGCCGACCGCATTATTGCTGCCCCGTTCGCGATCATCGGCAGCATCGGCGTGGTGGCACAGCTGCCAAACGTCAATCGTCTGCTGAAGAAGCACGATGTGGATATCGAGCTTCACACTGCCGGACAATACAAGCGCACCCTGACCGTACTGGGCGAAAACACCGACGAAGGCCGCGCCAAATTTGTCGAGGAACTCGAAGACACCCACGCGTTGTTCAAGGAATATCTCAGCGAGCATCGCGCCGGCCTGGATCTGGCCAAGGTCGCCACCGGTGAGCATTGGTATGGACGTCGGGCACTGGAACTGAAGCTGATCGACGAAATCACGACCTCCGACGACTACCTGCTCAAAAACCTGCGCAGCCACGACATCTACAGCGTGGAGTACAAGCATCGTCGCCCGCTCAGCGAACGCCTGGGCAGCAACATGAAAATGCTGACCAAGGCTGTCACATCGTGGCGCCCGTCACTGGCGACGCTGAATGACGGGCCCCGCGTCCAAGCCCGAGGAGCCGAAAACCATGCACGTTTCCAGTCCGAACTTTGAACCCGGCCAGCCCATTCCCGGCGAGTTCGCTTTTGCGATTCCCGCCACGGAGGGGCATGTGGCCTTGTCGCAAAACCGTAACCCTGAAGTCGTTTGGGGTGACGTCCCCGAAGGCACACAGAGCTTTGTTCTGACGCTGATTGACGACGACGTCCCAACCAGGCCGGATGATGTCAATCAGGAAGGTCGGGAAGTTCCCGCCGACCTTGCGCGCTGCGAGTTCGTGCACTGGCTGATGGCCAATATTCCTGCCGACGTGCGTCAGCTTGCGGCTGGTGCCTGCAGCGACGGCATCACGGCGCGTGGAAAGACGAACCCACCCGGCCCGGCCGGCAGTGTGCAGGGCGAGAACGATTACACCGCCTGGTTTGCCACGGATCCCGACATGCAGGGCCAGTACACCGGTTACGACGGCCCCTGCCCGCCCTGGAACGATTCCCTGGTGCATCACTACCAGCTCACGGTCTACGCGCTCTCCACACCGCATCTGGACCTGCAGCCCGGCTTCACGCTGACCGAGCTGCGCGAAGCCTTGGAAGGCCAGGTGCTGGCATCGGCCAGCGTCATGGGAACCTATACCTTGAACCCGCGTCTGCGGGCCATCGCCGCAACCTGAGCACTGAACTTGCGGGGACGGGGACAGTCATACGCCCCGTTCCCCCCTTATAAAAGGCCCCCAACTCCATGTTGAAAACCCTGCGTTTGGCGCTGCTCGGAGCGGCGCTTCTGTCTCCTATCGCTCATGCCGGCATCCCGCTGCCAACCAAGGCGGACGGCACCCCCAGCCTGGCACCGATGCTGAAAACGGTGACCCCCGCAATCGTCAATGTGCTCACGCGGGGCAAGCAGCAAGCGCAGCACCCGATGCTCAACGACCCGAATTACCGCTTCTTCTTCGGCGACCGCATGCCGGAGCGCGAAGTTCGTGGCCTGGGCTCCGGCGTCATCGTCGATGCCAAGAATGGCATCGTTCTGACCAACGCCCACGTGATCGACAATGCGGATGAAATCAAGGTTCGCCTGGCCGACGATCGCGAGCTGGATGCCGAGCTGGTCGGCTCCGACCCGGACAGCGACATCGCCGTTCTCAAGATCGAAGCGGACAACCTCACCGCGATCAGCTTCGGTGATTCCGAAAAACTGGAAGTCGGCGATTTTGTTGTCGCCATCGGCAATCCCTTCGGCCTGCGCCAAACCGTGACCTCCGGAATCGTCAGCGCCCTGGGCCGCTCCGGCCTCGGCAATCGCTACGAAAACTTCATCCAGACTGATGCTTCGATCAACCGCGGCAACTCCGGCGGCGCGTTGTTGAGCCTGGATGGCAAGCTGGTGGGCATCAACACCGCAATCATTTCCAACTCCGGCGGCAGCGTGGGTATCGGCTTTGCCATTCCGACCCAACTCGCGCTGACGGTGATGGAACAGATTCTGGAACACGGCAGCGTCAAGCGCGGCATGCTCGGTGTCATCGGCCAGGATCTGACGCCGGAACTCGCCGAAGCCTTTGGGCTGGACAAAGGCCGTGGCGCTGTCATTGCGGAAGTCATCGATGACTCTGCTGCCGCCGAGGCCGGACTCAAGCCGGGTGACGTGATCGTCGCCGTGGATGGCGCCGAGATTCGCAACTTCGACGCCCTGCGCAATGCGATCGGCCTGCATCGCGAAGGCGACAAGGTGAAGATCAGTTATTTGCGTGACGGCAAAAAGCGCGACGCCAAGGTCACCCTCGGCTCGAGCGACAAGCTGGATACCAACACCGACGACGTGCACAAAAAGCTGGAAGGCGTCACCTTCGCCGAAGCTGACGGCGACGATGCCGACAACGGTGTTCGCGTCACTGCCGTGGAACCGGACTCCGTCGCTGCCCGCGCCGGTTTGCGTCCCGGTGACATCGTGGACGCGGTGAACCGCAAGGAAATTCGCAACCTCGCCGACCTGCGCAACCACCTGCGCAACGAGAAGGAAGACGCGAACCTGCTGCTGCACCTGCGCCGTGGCCAGGGCGCGATGTTCCTGCTGATTCGTTAAACCTTGACCCGTGCCTCGGCCGGGATCATGACGATCCCGGCCGAGCCGCTATACTGCCGCTTTGTCCCGTGGTGGCAGGAAACACGATGCAGGAAGACGCCATGAGCGGGCTCGAAGATGCCGTCGTGCAACTTTGCGAGTCGTACACGCGAATCAAACGTGAGAACCGCCAGTTACGCGATCAGCAGCAGACACTGCTTGAGCGCAACGCCGCACTGCGGAGTCGGCTGGAAGCGCTGCTGGAAAAGGTTCGGGTTCTGGAGTCGGAGATTGAGTCATGAGTGATGCGCGTTCGATAACGGTCAAGGTTCTGGGGCGCGACTATCAGGTGGCCTGCCCGCCCGATGAACGCGATGCGCTGTACGCAGCGGCCCGCTACCTCGATGACCGCATGATTGCCATCCGCAAGCGGGCGGCCGGGCTCGGGCTGGAGCGCATTGCCATCATGACGGCGCTCAATATGGCGCGCGAGTTGATGAGCTACGAACGTGCCGGCGCGATACCGGATTCCGAATCAGCGCCCAAGCCCGTTCGGCGCAAGCCCGCGGTTGCCGCGGAGCCGGAAGATGCCGATCGCATCGCGCAACTGAGCCTGACCATTCGCGAAGCGCTCAGCGACGACTGAAGCTTGACCGGCGGCCACGTATACTGGCTGCAGTCCGGGACTCGCTGCGGTGTTCGCTTTCTCCAAATGAACCCCTTGAGCCAATTACGGTATCCCGGGAGTCGTCGTCCGCGCCGGTGAGCATGCCCACATCTTTTTGCGGGAAGCCTAAAGGTGACGGGGCGGCACCCACTTGAGACTACGTCTCAAGGGATATTCGGATGGCGGCACATGTGGTAATCCCGGACGTCTTTTTCCCCACAGCATCGATCGTGCCGTCCACCAAATCCGCATTGCGCAGCCGCATCCGCCAGCAACGTCAATCGCTGCCGGAATCCGAGCGTCAGCAGCAGCAATCCGTGATTCGCGAGCGATTGATGACCCTGCTGAAGACGCATCGCCCTGCCCGCACCGCCCTGTACATGGCTTGCGGCTCCGAGCTGGATCTGGCCGCGGATGCGTCGGCATGGTCCGAATGGACCGCGGTTTACGTGCCGGTGCTGACCGAGCAGGAATTGCGCTTCGGCCCTGCTCGCCCACCCTGGGCGCTGACATCTCTGGGCACCCGCGAACCCGCCGCCGCACCCACTGTGCCGGTCACCGACCTGGATCTGGCGGTCATGCCCCTGTTGGCCTGCGATTCACGAGGTACCCGGCTGGGCCAAGGGGGTGGCTGGTATGACCGCACGCTGGACAAACCGGCAAGTTCACTCCCGCTGTGCCTCGGCGTGGGCTTCGACTTGCAATATGTCGACCAGGTGCCAGCCGAGGCGCACGACCGGCCACTGGATATCTTTCTTTCCGCCTGCCATCTGCAGGCCTTCACCACGCGTGGACAGCAATGGCTTACTGGCTCCTGAAATCTGAACCCGACGTTTTTGGCTGGGATCACCTGACGGCCTGCGAAAATCAGCAGGAACCCTGGGACGGCATCCGCAACTATCAGGCGCGCAATTTCATTCGCGACAGCATGCAGGATGGCGACCTGGCCTTCTTCTATCACTCGAATACCGAAGTGCCCGGCATCGTCGGCATCGCCAGGATCGTCGGCGACGCCCGCCCCGATCACACGGCCTTCGACCCGAACAGCAAATACCACGATCCCAAAAGCACCACCGACAACCCGCGCTGGTTTCTGCGCGAGGTCCAGGCGGTACGCCCGCTCAAGCGCAAGATCAGCCTGGCTGAGCTCAAGGAGCATGCCGAAACCCTGGGGGACTTCCCGCTGGTTCGCAAAGGGAACCGATTGTCGGTGATGCCGGTCGAACCCGCGCACTGGGAATACATCTTGTCGCTGGAATCGCTCTAGCCCACCATGGGGGACGGAGACATCCCCCGGAGAAAACCATGTCGTTGACCTTCCGCCAATGCGGCTTCTTCTGGCTTGCCTGCACGGTGGGTTTGGCGGCTTGCAGCGCCGACAACGGTGCGGTTTTCCCGGGGCAGAACGTAGCGCCGGAAGGCACCACAACGGCAGTTGATCGCGACCAGTATCCCTTCGGCCTGGGGTGTGGCTGGGAGTTCGCGAGCAATATCGACACCATGAACGTGGCCTTCCCCGACGAATCGGCCAAGTACTGGGTCGCCCTGGTGCCAATGGCGCCGCAGAGCCGGCTGCGGATCGATGGCCGCTACGGCGCCATGCGCTATTTCTCGTTCAACGTTTACGACCCCATTCTGCGTCCGACCGACGCGATCGCGGATGCCGAAATCGTGCCCAACCGGGGTGGGCGCAATCCGGCCGTGGACCCCTTCGCCGCACCGGGTGATGCCTACACCGCCTACGTCGAGTTCACCGCTCCACCGCAAGCCCCCGCGCCCAACACCATCTATGCGGGCGAAATGCAGTTGGGGCCGCAACCGGTGCCTCAGCTCGCGTTGACGGCGTTGATCTACCGCAGCTATGTCCCGGCTGACGGCGTGGACTTCGATGGCGGAGTCGGCTTGCCCGTGCTGACCCTGGAAACCAGCGACGGGGAAATCGAACTGCTGCCCACCGCCGATTGCGTAGAGCCCCTGCTGCCCACCCTGGGCAGCACCGTGCCGGAACTCGGCATCAATGACCTGCTGGAAGGGACCGACTTCATCGATGACCCTTTCCTGCAGTCGCCGGTGCGGGTACCGGTCGGCAACCCGCAAGCGGAAACCCAGGTTTTCTACGGTTTGCCATCCACCGTGGCCAACATCGTTCGCGACTTCCTCGGCGTGCCCATCCCCGACGGCATCGAGTACGAGTTGCCGCTGCCGGCCGGTGGGGGATTTCTGTCCAACCTGCACAACGCCTACACCACCAACCTGTTCAGCCGCAGCTACGGCAATGTGGTGATGATTCGCGCTCGCGCGCCCACGTGGCGGGGCGCAGCCAACACAGCTTTCGGGGTGGAAGACGTGCGTTACTGGTCGATTTGTCAGAACGACCTGCCGACCCAACGCTATGTCGGCTGTGTCCGTGACGAGCAAACGCACCTCGACAGCGAGGGCTGGTTCACGATCATGGTGTCGGATGCCGCTGACCGGCCGGACAACGCCACTGCCGACAATCACATCGACTGGCTACCGTGGGGCCCCTACGTCGATGCCCTGCTGATTTATCGACACATGCTGCCCAACCCCAGCTTTGTGGAAACCATCGCCAACGTTCCCGCAGGCACCGACCCACGCGACATCATGGGCGAGTATCTGCCGCAGAGCGCCTATTGCCTGCGCGAGATCGTCGAAAGCGCCGGGCCGAACCCCGCCGACATTTTCGCGGCCTGCCGGGAGTACAGCGCCGGGCTGGAGCGATTGCCGGCGTTCTAGCGGACCGCGCGGAGGAAACTACCCCAGAAACAATCGATACGCGGGGTTCGTGGTTTCCTCGCTGTACTCGTAACCTACGGCGTCCAGGGTCTCGCGGCACAGCGTCAGCTCAGCGGCCGGAACCTGCATCCCGCAGAGCACCCGTCCGAAGGCCGAACCGTGGTTGCGGTAGTGGAACAGCGAAATATTCCAGCGCCCGGCGATACGGTCGAGGAAGTTCAGCAACGCACCCGGGCGCTCGGGGAACTCGAAGCGAAACAATTGCTCATTGGTCGCCTGATCACTCCGCCCGCCGACCATGTAGCGAATGTGCACCTTGGCCATTTCATCGGCGGAGAGATCCACGACTTCCAGCCCTGCCGCGGTGATTTCGCGCATGATTTCCTCGCGCTCCCGCACGCCGCGACTCAGCTTGATGCCCACGAAGACGTGCGCCTGCTCGGGATCCGCCATGCGGTAGTTGAACTCGGTCACGGCACGCCGCCCGAGAATTTCGCAGAAGGTGTAGAAACTGCCCGGCTTTTCCGGAATGGTCACCGCCAGCAGGGCCTCGCGGTGCTCACCCAGTTCGGCGCGTTCGGCAATGTGGCGCAGCCGGTCAAAGTTCACATTGGCCCCGGAGTTGATGCACACCCAGTTCTGGCCTTGCTGCTCCGGATGGGCCTCGGCATAAACCTTCATTCCCGCCACGGCCAGCGCACCGGCCGGCTCCAGCATGGTGCGATTGTCCTCAAAGATGTCACGCACCGCGGCGCAGATCTCGTCAACGCTGCAGGTGATGACCTCATCCACCAGCGTCTTGGCCACGGCGAACGGGTGCTCGCCGATGATCCGCACCGCCACGCCATCAGCAAACAGCCCCACATGCGGGAGCTGAACACGCTCACCGGCCTCCAACGCGGCCTTCAGACAGGCGGCATCCTCGGGTTCCACCGCGATGATGCGGGTACTCGGCGAATGTGCCTTGACCCAGGCGGCCACACCCGCGATGAGGCCGCCACCCCCGACCGGGACGAAGATGGCATCCGGCGGGTTGGGCAGCTGCTCCAGGATTTCCATGCCCACCGTGCCCTGCCCGGCGATCACCAGCGGATGATCGTAGGGGGGCACGAAGGTCAAACCTTGTTCCTGCGCCATGTTCAGCGCGAAGGCATTGGCCTCGTCAAAGGTATCCGCGTGCAACACCACTTCCCCGCCCAGTGCGCGTACCGCGTCCACCTTGATCTGCGGCGTGGTCTGCGGCATGACGATCACCGCGCGCACATCGAGCTGTTTGCCCGCCAGCGCCAAACCCTGCGCATGGTTTCCGGCCGAAGCGGCGATGACGCCTGCCCGACGTTGCTCGCTGGAAAGCTGGCTGACCATGTTGAAGGCCCCGCGCAACTTGAACGAACGCACCTGTTGCAAATCCTCGCGTTTGAGCCAGATGGTATTGCTCACACGCAAGCTGAGCTTGGGTGCCGGCTCCAACGGGCTCACCGTCGCAACCGGATACACATCAGCCTGCCGGATCAGCGCTGGGTAGTCCGGGAGTGCCGGGGAAACGGGATTCATCACAGGATTCCTTGAATTGAGCCGCGCAGGATACCCAATCCGCACGCACAGATTCGTTATTCTCCTCGGCTATCCCGGACGATCACCCCCATAGATGTCAGCACACACTTCCATCGGTTTTCTCGGCGGCGGCAACATGGCCGAGGCCATCATCGGCGGCCTCATCGCCAAGGGCACCCCGGCCGACCAGATTCATGTGGGCGAACCGCGCGCCGAACGCGCTGTGGAACTGCAGGAGAAATTCGGCATCAATGCGGGCACCGACAACCTGGCCGTGATTCAGAGCAGCGACATACTGATCCTCGCGGTCAAGCCCCAGGTGATGCAGCAGGTGCTGGAACCCTTGCGCGCAGCGATCATCGATAAACACCCGCTGGTGGTTTCGATCGCGGCCGGGATCACTCTGGAAAACCTCGCACAGTGGACCGCCCCCGACATGCCGCTGGTGCGCTGTATGCCAAACACGCCCGCATTGGTGGGTGCCGGGGTCAGCGGCCTGTGTGCCGGCCCGGGCATCTCCGCCGCGCAACAAGATGCCGTGACCCAGGCCATGCAGAGCGTGGGTCCGGTGCACTGGGTGGAAAACGAGCAACAGCTGGATGCGCTGATGGCCATTTCCGGCTGTGGGCCGGCCTATTTCTTTGCCTTTATGGAACACCTGGAAGCCGCTGGAGTTGCCCTTGGTCTGCCGACCGCGATGGCAGCGGCTCTGGCCGAGCAAACCGCCTGGGGCGCCGCCAAGCTGGTGCACGACACCGGTACCGAACCGGCAGAGCTACGCCGCCGGGTCACCTCGCCCGGGGGCACCACGCAGGCCGCCCTGGAAAGCTTTGCCGCCAGCGGCTTTGCGGATATCGTGCGCAAGGCCACCCAGGCCGCCGTCGACCGCGCCGCCGAATTGGCCGGCAGTTGACTCCCGTTCAACCCGCGAACCTGCGAGAATTCCCCTCATGAGCCCGCTCGACGACGCCACCCTGTTTCTGGTCAACACGCTGTTCGGCCTGTACGTCTACGCCCTGATTGCCCGCTTTTTACTGCAGGCCACCCGCTCGGATTTCTACAACCCGCTTGCGCAGTTCGTCTGGAAGGTCACCAATCCCGTGGCGCAACCGGTACAGCGTGTCATCCCACGCTGGCGTAGCTGGGATCTGGCCACCTTGCTGGTGGCCTGGGGACTGCTGGTGGTCAACATCGCCATCGACATCGGCCTGCTCGGCGGCACTCCGGGCCTGGGTGTGATCTATCTGGCGGTACTCAAGGTTCTGGTGATGTTCCTCACCTTCTATACCTTTTCGATCCTGATCCTCGCGGTCATGAGCTGGTTCGGTGCCGCGGTGCAGAGTCCGGCGGCCAGCTTGCTGTACACGCTGACCGATCCCTTGATGCGCCCGGTTCGCAGCCGGCTGCCGTCCGTCGGCGGGCTGGACCTGTCTCCGTTGATCGTGATCGTTTTGCTGCAAGTGGTGTCACGCCTCATCCCCCTACCCTACGTGTTGCGCTAGAACCGCATGTCGTCACCGTCGCCCTTACCGGCCGACTCAGTAGGGCTGGTCACGCCCGAAGATTTTGCATTCGACCAACCGCTGGCTTTGGAATGCGGTGCGCAGCTGAATACCTACACGCTGCGGGTGGAACGCTACGGCAAGCTGAATCCCGACCGCAGCAACGCGGTGCTGATTTGCCATGCCCTCTCGGGCGATCATCACGCCGCGGGCTATCATGCCCCGACGGATCGCAAACCGGGCTGGTGGGAAGCGTGTATCGGCCCCGGCAAGCCCATCGATACCAACCACTTCCATGTTGTCGCCCTGAACAACCTTGGGGGCTGCGCCGGGTCTACCGGCCCGATGAGCATCAACCCAGCCAGCGGCCAGATCTGGGGACCTGACTTTCCGATCGTGACCGTACGTGATTGGGTGCACAGCCAGAATCGCCTGCGCGAGAAGCTGGGCATCGATCAGTGGGCAGCCGTGATTGGTGGCTCGCTGGGTGGCATGCAAGCCTTGCAATGGGGCGTGGAATTTCCGGACAAGCTGCGCCATCTGGTGGCGATTGCCGCGGCACCACGGTTATCGACACAGAACATCGCCTTCAACGAGGTGGCGCGCCAGGCCATCCTCACCGACCCGGACTTCTGCGACGGGCATTATCGCCGCGAAGGCCGCAACCCGGCCCGCGGTCTGATGCTCGCCCGCATGCTGGGCCATATCACCTACCTCAGCGATGCGGCGATGGCCGACAAATTCGGTCGCGAGCTGATTTCGGGCAAACCCGGGTTCAGCTTCGAGCCGGAGTTCCAGGTGGAAAGCTACCTGCGCTACCAGGGCAACCAGTTCATCGATCGCTTCGACGCGAACACCTACCTGCGCATGACCAAGGCGCTGGATTATTTCGACCCGGCGCGTGATTTTGGCGGCAACCTGGATACCGTCATGCGTAAGGTCCGGGCCAAGTTGCTGCTGATTGCCTTTACGCGGGACTGGCGCTTTTCGCCGGAACGCAGCGAAGAACTCGTCCGTGCCGCGCTCCGTGCCGGGCGGGATGTCAGCTATGCCTGCATCGATTCACCGCTGGGGCACGACGATTTTCTGGTGCCGGTACCGGCCTATCTGGACGTATTCGGCGGCTATCTGCGCCGCGTTGCCGAGGAATGCGCATGAGCAACACCCCGTTGCGCAGCGATCTGGCGATGATCAGCCAGTGGATCAAACCCGGCACCCGCGTGCTCGATCTGGGCTGCGGCGACGGCCTGCTGCTCGCCCACCTGGCCATGAGTCGCGATGTCCGGGGTTATGGCCTGGAGCTGGACACCGACAACATCTCCGCCTGCATCACCCGCGGTGTGAACGTCATTCAACGTGACCTGGACGATGGCCTGGCGGATTTCGATGAAGGCAGCTTTGACTACGTGGTCATGAGCCAGGCCCTGCAGGTCGTCCATGCCCCGCACAAGCTGCTCGGCGAGATGCTGCGGGTGGGCAAAATGGGCATCGTGACCTTCCCCAACTTCGGCCACTGGAGCACCCGGCTGAGTCTGGCTCTGGGCGGTCGGATGCCCCGAACCCGCACGCTGCCGGCGCAATGGTACGACACCCAGAACATTCATCTGTGCACGATCCGCGATTTTGAAGCCCTGTGCCGGGAAAAGGACTACCGCATCGTGGATCGGGCCGTCACTGATGCCGCCCACCGCCAGGCGCCGGGGCACCGGCTGATGCCGAATCTGCGTGGCGAGGTGGGCATGTATCTGCTCCAGAGGAATCACCCATGACGCATTTACGCTGGCTACTGATCGGAATGGGGCTGCTGTTCGGTGGCTTGGCCCAGGCCGATCAAACCGTCGAACAGGGCCCCTGGGTCCTGCACTACATGACGATGAATACCACCGAGTTGACACCCGAAATTGCGCGCAATTACGACGTGGATCGCAGCAAAAAACGGGGCTTGCTGATGCTGAATCTGCAACGCCGGGATGCGCCGCTGAAAAGCGTGGATCACCGCACCGAGGGCACGATCCGCAATCTGATCGGCCAGACCCGTTCCGAGCGCACACGGAACGTCGTGGAGGGTGACGCGATTTACACGCTGATTGAGTATCGCTACTCGCACCTGGAAACGCTGCGCTTCGATCTGGATATCTTCCCCGGCGACGGCAGCGCACCGATCAAGCTGCTGTTCAGCCAGCAATTATTTACCCCCGGGCGCTAACGCGAGCCCTCAATAGGAGACAAGCCATGCAATACCTCCACACGATGGTCCGCGTGACCGACCTCGACGCGTCGTTGCGGTTTTACTGCGAGCAGCTCGGCCTGGTGCAGGTGAGCCGGCGGGACTTCGAACAGGGGCGCTTCAGCCTGGTTTTCCTCGCCGCGCCAGCAGACCTGCCACGCGCGCAGACCCACAGCGCCCCGATGCTGGAGCTGACCTGGAACTGGGACCCCGAGGAATACACCGGGGGACGCAACTTCGGACACCTGGCCTTCCTGGTCGAGGATATCTACGCCATCTGCGAGCGTCTGCGCGATGCCGGCGTCACGATCAACCGCCCTCCCCGCGATGGGCATATGGCATTTGTCCGATCCCCCGACGGGATCTCGGTCGAGCTGCTGCAGCGCGGTGACGCGCTCGCGCCGGCAGAACCCTGGGCGTCGATGCCCAACACCGGTGTTTGGTAAGACCCCGACACTGCCTGGCTCGGGCTTGAAACGACGGCGCGACAGCAACGCCAAGCGCAACATCCATTTGAACTGAGCACACACGCTGATCGGAGGGGAGTTCGATGAATGCACTGGATTCAATACGTCTGGACTTTGATCCCGGCGCGCTGGCGTTCATCAACTGGATGCTCGCGCTGGTGGTATTCGGGGTCGCGCTGGATCTGCGGCTAAGCGACTTCGCCCGTGTGATCACCAAACCTCGTGCCCCCGCCATTGGCCTGCTGAGCCAATTTCTGCTGATGCCGGCCCTGGCCACCGGGCTGGTCTGGGTGGCTGCGCCGCCGCCCAGCGTGGCACTGGGCATTATTCTGGTCGCCGCCTGCCCCGGGGGCACGGTGTCGAACTTTCTGACCAGCCTTGGGCGCGGGGATGTCGCCCTGTCGGTCAGCATGTCCGCCGTATCCACGGTGGGCGCCATCGCCATGACACCGTTCAATTTCGCGCTCTGGGCCAACATCTACCCCCCGACGGCGCCACTGCTGAACGCAATTGCCCTGAACCCGCTGGACATGTTCCGCTCGGTCGCAACGATCCTGGTGTTCCCCACCATCTTCGGCATGCTGCTGGCCGTCTATTTGCCCAGGATTGCCAGGGCACTGCACACGCCCATGCGCGTCCTCTCGTTACTCGTGCTGGTGGGTTTCATTGCCGCAGCCGCTACCCGGAACAGCGACTATCTGGTGCAATTTCTGCAAGCCGCGTTTGCCATTGTTTTACTGGTCAACGCTAGCGCCCTGGCTCTGGGATACGGCTTGTCGCGCCTGGGCGGCCTGTCGATCCGCGAGGCGCGCGCCGTCAGTTTCGAAACCGGCATTCAGAACTCGGGCTTTGGCCTGGTTCTGGTGTTCAACTTTTTTCCCAGCCTGGGTGGCATGGCCATCGTCGTCGCCTGGTGGGGCGTCTGGCACCTGATTACCGGCCTGAGTTTGGCGCGATACTGGTCGCGCCGCCCACCCGGGGACGCCGCATCCGCGGCGCAAACTTCCTCATGAACCCGAGCTCCATTGCATGAACGACCGCCTACGCATCCAGACCCAGGATGGAATCGCCACTGTCACCCTGAATCGCCCCGAAAAACGCAACGCGGTGGACTGGAACATGCTGCGCGCGTGGATTGATGCACAAAAGCAGCTGCGCGAGGATCGCGACCTGCGCGGGGTCATTCTGCAGGGCGAAGGCCCCTCGTTCTGCGCCGGACTGGATTTTCCGACCTTCACCAAGCAACCCACGCGCATGCTGCAGGGCTTTCTGCAGCCAGGCAGCGACGGCGCCAACTTGTTCCAGCAAGCCTGCCTGGGCTGGCGCTCATTGCCGGTACCGGTTGCCGCCGTCATTCACGGGCACTGTTTTGGCGCGGGCATGCAACTCGCGCTGGCCAGCGACTTTCGCTTCGCCCATCCTGAGTCCGAGTTCTCCATTATGGAGATCAAATGGGGGCTGATTCCCGATATGAGTGGCACCGTCACCCTGCGCGAGCTGGTTCCGATGGACCTGGCCAAGCGCCTGTGCATGACCGGAGAAGTCTTCGACGCTGCTCAGGCCCACCGCTGGAACCTGATCAGCGAAGTGAGTTCGACTCCGTATGCGACGGCCCTGGAACTGCTGCAGAAGATCGCCCAGCGCTCGCCGGATGCCGTTGCCGGCAGCAAAGCCTTGCTCCAGCAAACCTGGGTTGCGGATGACCGCAGTTGCCTCGCGGCGGAAAGGCGCTGGCAACGCCGCATGCTGACCGGCGGCAACCAGCGTATCGCCATGAAGCGCCAACGCGAGGAACAGCCCACACCGTTCAATCGGCGACAACGCGGCCTGTAACCCCGCCAAATCCGCGGGGATTTGCGCGACAGGCTTGCAATCAGCGTAGAGACCGGCACAATCAGAGCCTGGAGAACCCTCGGACACAATGATGAATACCTCTATGCTGGTGCGGCCCGCTCGCGCCAAAATTTTTCTTTTGCTTGTCAGCAGCCTCGGCGCCGCCGCACTGGGTGGCTGTTATCACGATAACGACAAGAATTCCGGCAACAAAGAAGTCGATGTACCGGTCTCGGTGACACTCGCAACGCGCGAGGATGTGATCCAGGCCGTGGCCACCGTCTGGAACTTTGCCGGCCCCTGGGCGCAAGCTGCCGCACCGGCGCGCGCCACGGCACCTGAGCAAGCTGCAGGCGGAGGCGCCAAGGCCGAAGGCGTTGTGACGGAGGACTGCGCTACTTCGGGCTCGGTGACCTACGACGACATGGCCAAAGTCACCACCTACAACAACTGCACCGAAACCACGGAAACAACCGATGAGACCACAGGCACCACGGTGGCGGAAACCTTGGTCTTGGACGGCACGGTCAACGAAGCCTGCCTGCTCGACGAAGGCGAAACGGAACCCACCGACGCCCGGTGTTTCAATGCCGCCCCGCTCGACCTGACCAGCGACACGGTCACGACCACCCCCGCCACCGAAACGGAAGACGAGACTACCGTTACGGAAGGCTTGGAGGTCCAGCGCGATGCGTACCTGGAAATCTCCCAGGAGAGCGACACCGGCTATCGGCTGCTGATCAGCGAGGAACGCCAGCAAAAAGCGACCTATCAGGACGACGCTGGCACCACCACAAGCAAGGCCAAAATCGCGACCGAAGGCTTTGAAATCCGGATGGAAAACACCGGCGATGCGGAAACACCGGTGTACACATTCGACCTCAACGGCGAAGCCTTCTTCGAGGACGATGGTGCCAACTGTTCGGCCGGTCTGTTACGGATTGGCAGCGCCACGCCCATCGCCGTGGATCCCAGCAACGGCTATGCACCCACGGACGGCACGCTGGTGCTTTCGACCGATGCGGTTGCCGCACTGGCCGTCGACTTTGCGGCTGATCGCAGCATTTCGTTCCGGCTGAATGGCGAAGACCTGACGGCCACGGCCGAAGAGCTGGCCGCGGCGTGCCTGGGCAGCTACCGGATCCCCGAGGACGGGGCGAACGATGAAGACCCACCGGCAGATGAAATCTGCCTGTTTGACCCGATCTGCTTTCCTGGCGGTTTCTGAACCGCAGGAACAAAAAACCCGGCCTTGGCGCCGGGTTTTTTTTAGGTTCATCGCGCTTTAGCGGGAAACGTGGCGCCTTGTTGCGACTCAATTTCGGGATGGCCTGAGTTAGCGGGCCGCGCCACCGACCGGGTCGGGGCATCCTGTAGCCGGGCGGTCTTGCGCCGCTGCGCGGTTCCCTGCCGGTCATGCCGCTTGGTGGGGTCGGCTCTACAAGACCTCCTGTCTTGATAGAGCCTCGATTCGCCGTC
>JBFIER010000017.1:0-89323 GCA_041603255.1 Oceanococcaceae bacterium
ACCTGGACGACGTGAACGAAAACCTCGTGGTCGAGTTGTACTCGAAGTAATCGACGTTCAAAGAGAGAAACGAAACATGGTCGGAGTTGCCGAACTGCTGGTTCCCAAGGTCACCGCGATCGAGGAAATCGGCCCCCATCGCGGGCGCATTGTGCTCGAACCCCTCGAGCGCGGTTTTGGTCATACGCTGGGTAATGCCCTGCGTCGGACCTTGCTGTCATCGATCCCCGGTGCGGCAATCACACAAGTTGAGATTGCAGGTGTCGTTCACGAGTACTCAACGATCGAAGGCGTCAAGGAAGATGTTCTGGACATCCTCCTTAACCTGAAAAACGTAGCCTTGCGCATGACGGGTCGCCAGACCGCGAAGCTGCACCTGAAAAAGGAAGGCAGCGGGGAAGTTACTGCCGCAGATATCGCACTGGATCATGATGTTGAAGTCATGAACCCGGAAAGCTACATCGCCACCCTGACCGGTGGTTCGCTGGATGTGGTGCTGACCGTTTCCCGTGGTCGTGGCTATCAGCCTGCTGCGAGCCGTGCTCACCTGTCCGAGGAAGAAGCGGACCTGGTCGGCGGGTTGCCGATTGATGCCAGCTTCAGCCCCGTCCGTCGCGTGAGTTACGCCGTCGAGGCTGCGCGTGTGGAACAGCGTACCAACCTCGACAAGCTGGTTCTGGATGTCACCACTAATGGCGGCATTTCCCCGGCTGATGCGGTGCGTGCCGCAGCGAAGATTCTGGGCGAACAGCTGCAGGTCTTTGTGGGTCTGGAGCAGGAAGGCGGCGCCGGCGATACCGAAGCGGAAGCCATCAATCCGATGCTGCTTCGCCCGATCGAAGAGCTTGAGCTCACCGTTCGCAGTGCCAACTGCCTGAAGGCGGAGAACATTCACTTCATTGGTGATCTGGTGCGTCGGACCGAAGGGGATCTGCTGAAAACGCCGAACCTGGGCAAAAAATCGCTCACCGAAATCAAGGATGTCCTCGAGTCACACGATTTGTCTCTGGGCATGACCATCGAAAACTGGCAAACGCCGCAGGCCGAGTCGGCCTGAGCGCAACCCTATTAAAGGAATCTGACAATGCGTCACCGCAATTCCGGCCGCCAACTGGGCCGTGAAAGTTCGCACCGTAAAGCCATGATGCAAAACCTGGCGAATTCGTTGTTCGAACACGAGTTGATCAAAACGACCCTGCCGCGTGCCAAGGAACTGCGCCGTTTGGCCGAGCCGCTGATCACGCGCGCCGGTACCGACAGTGTGGCGAATCGTCGCTTGGTTTTTGCACGGCTGCGTAACAAGGACGTTGTTGGCAAGCTGTTCAACGAATTGGGTCCGCGTTACAAAACGCGTCCCGGTGGTTACCTTCGCATTCTGAAGGCCGGTTATCGTGCTGGTGATCGTGCGCCGATGGCTTATGTAGAGCTGGTCGACCGCGACGTGGTTGCCGCTGCAGGTGCGAGCGAAGAATAAGATTGGCAGTACGTAGCTAATCGTCAAAAACCCCGCTTCTGCGGGGTTTTTTCATTTGTGAGATTCTCATAACTGCGTACAATACCGCCATGGCCCGAGCGGCCATTGTGGGGAAACAAATTCCATTGGAGACAAAGCTCATCATGCGTCGTGTTGTACTAGCCGCAAGCGGTCTTGTGCTTGCCCAGTCCGCCTCCGCCATCCAATTCGAACTGGATTACCTAGGGGGAATGGACGGTGTTCTGAACACCTCGATGACGCTGGGCGCCGCGATGCGGATGCAGGAGCGCTCCAAGGATTTGCTGGGTAAGGCAAATATCGATCCGAACGTGTGCGGTGTACACGAGGACGACGGCATTAACTACAACTCCTGTCAGGGCATCAACCAGTTTGACATTGGCCCGGCACGCGCAGCGACCGAAGGGGTAGGCCAGTTCACCCCGAATGCCGACAACGGCAACTGGAACTATGATCGCTACGACCTCGTGCAGGCGCCGTTCAAGCTAACCCAAGATTTGACGCTGGAAGGCGACGGGTTTGGTTTCTTCAGCCGGTGGTTGTACTTCTACGATTTCGTCAATAACGATTTCACTGAGTTCCATCCCAACCGCATCGACTGCTGGGGGCCGACCTCCGACGACTGCACGCCGGGCACGGCGCCCAATTCACTGGGGCTGCCGCTGGATGTGCTCCCGGGAACCTATGGCGCGGGCGAAGTTGTCCGTAACAAGCGAACAAATTCGGTAGCACTGCGCCAATCCGGTACCGATTTCCAGCTGATGGATCTGTTCTTTTTCACCTCTTTTGATCTCCCGGGAGACCGTGAACTCTCCGTCAAACTGGGGCGTCAGAGTATTTCCTGGGGGGAGTCGACCCTGCTGGTGTTGGGGTCGGTGAACTCATCCAACCCGGTCAATGCGAACAACTTTTTCCGCATCGGCTTCACGCCCGAAGAGGTGTTCATGCCGGTGAATACCCTGTATGCGACGACGGGTATAACGGATAACCTGTCGATCGAGGGCTTTTATCAGCTTGAATGGCAACCGTTGGAGGCCCCGACACCCGGCACCTATTTTTCGACCACGGATTTCGGTACCGATAACGTCGAAAATTACGCCTCAATCTCGTTTGGCGGGCCTGCGGAAGATCCCTACGGGCAGGGCGCCCCGCTGAACAACCCGCTCTCGGGTCTGACGGATTCCACAACGACCATTTACAAGCGTCCGGATATGGAGGCGCGGGATAACGGTCAGTATGGGGTCGCATTCAAGTACTACGCGGAAGGTCTGAATGATGGAACCGACCTCGGTTTCTACTTCATGAACTATCACTCGAAGCTCCCGTTTGCGAGCTTCTTCGCATCGGATCTTTCCTGTGCGCGTACACACCCGAACAACCCTGCCGGTGCACCGCAGGCGGATACCGGTGTGGATGCGTTTAACACGGCCAGTCTGTTGTTGGCGTGTCCGAATCTGCCGCTGGCCAATGATCTTGTCGACTATAACCTCGGGGCCATTGGTGTCCCGCCCCTGCTGGATCTGCTCGGCCAAAGCCTGGAATCAATCACAGCAGGCCTGGGAACGGTAATCCCGGTGGCCGGGTTGGAAGATGGTCTGCAGTTGCTCGGTACCGGTGAGGTCACCGATGCCGTACCGCTGGATACGGTGCAATTCGTGCTCGAGTACCCCGAAGATATTCATCTGTACGGGATGAGCTTCAACACCACGTTTGGTGATCTGTCATTGCAGGGTGAATTCGCTTATCGACCGAACATGCCAGTTCAGGTGGATGCGGAAGACCTGACCTTCGCAGCGCTTGGGCCAACACTCACGTCCTGTCATCGTGCACTGGCGTTGAATGCGGAAGCCGATCAGCTCCCTTGTGGTGGTGTGGTTGCCGGAACGCAGGATCCTCTGAGTCAATCCGGCCCCAATACCTTCAACCTGATTCCGCCAACCGGTGCCAACCCGAACGGTGACGGTGGCGACGCACCCTCGGTACAGCGCTCGTTCCCCTCATTCATTACCAGCTATCGTGGTATCACCGTGGGGGAGAACACGCCGAATGCCTATATCCGCGGTTTCGAGCGGATCCAGGCACTGCAGTTCAATCTGGGCGCCACTTACATTCTGGGGGCGACGCAAAACCCGATCGGGGCTGATCAGATCATTCTGCTGTTCGAGGCCGGAGCGAATTACTTGATGGACGCGCCCAATCGGTGGGAATACCAGATCGAGGCTCCGGGTACTTTCCGTCACGCGTCGGCAGGCGCCTTTGATCCGGACAATCTGGCGTTCGTGAATGACGGCAGCCAGCTGAGCAAGGAGCAAGCTCGGCAAGCCCGCCTGAATGCGCCTGGTTGTTACCCGGGAATCTGTGCTGGCACCAACACCGACGAGTTCAATTACGACGGTGGTGATGGCATGCGCTTCAACCCGAATCAGGAAGACCGGCAGTACACCACGCAGGGCGCCTGGGGTTACCGTGTCATCGGGATTGTGCGTTACGAGTCAATTCTGCCGGGCATCTCGGTTCAGCCGTTCTTCATCGTGTCTCACGACGTGGATGGCATTTCACCGGGGCCGGGGGAGAGCTTTGTTGAAGGTCGTAAGCAGTACTACCTGAACGTTGAAACGCGTTACAAGAGCGCCTGGTCATTAAATACAGGGTATGGCTGGTATACCGGTGGCGGGTCACAGAACCTCCTGCGTGACCGTGATTTCGCCTCCTTGTATGTGCGCTATCAGTTCTGATCGAATACACATAAAAAAGGCGCCTGGTGAGGCGCCTTTTTTATGCCGTTGTGGTGCTGCTTTCCGGGAAACGCCGCAAGGACGAAGTTAGTCGGGAGCGATACGGGTAATGATGCGTGCGCCTACGGCGTCGCCCCAGACATTGACCGTCGTGCGGCACATATCCAGCAGGCGGTCGATACCCAGGATCAAACCCACCGCCGCTAGCGGCAATCCCGGGGTTCCTGCCAGGCTGCTGTTCACCGCTTCGACCACGATCACCATCGTCACCAGACCTGCGGATGGAATCCCGGCGGCACCAATGGCCGCCAGTGTTGCGGTAATCGCGATAATGATCATCTGGGTGAGCTCCAGGTCAATGCCATAGGCCTGGAACAGGAACACCACGGCGACGGCTTCATAAAGCGCGGTACCGTCCATATTGATGGTGGCTCCCAGCGGCAGAACAAAACGACTGGCGCGCCGCGAGCAGCCGGATTCCTCCGCGCATTCCATGGTGACCGGCAGGGTTGCCGAGCTGGAATCGGTGCCAAAAGCCGTCATCAATGCCGGGCGCATGCCCCGGGCAAACTCCCGTGCACTGGTTTTGCCGAAAATCCGCAGCACCAGCGGCAAGGTCACGAGTCCGTGGATCAACAATCCGGCAACGACAGCGACCACGTACCAGGACAGCGGGCCGAAGAGATTGGCCAAGCCGATGCGGGCCACCGTCCAGGCCACCAGTGCGAAAACGCCTAAGGGGGCCAGGCGCAGTATCCAGTCCACCAGCGTCATGCTGGCCGCCATCAGTCCTTCGAAGAACTCACGCGTGGAGCGGGCTTTTTCGCCGGTGCTGATGATGGCCAGACCCAGCAATATCGAAAACGCGATCACCGGCAACAGCTGAAAATCAACTGCCGCCCGCAGCGGGTTGGCCGGGATCAATTGCGTCACCAGGTTTTGTGCCGCCGCTGCCAGTCCGCCCTGGCCGGTGCTTTCGATTCGGCTGCGGGAGGAGGCGTCGGTTTGCGCATAGGCCGCTTCACCTTGCTCGGTGATTGCCGGTCCCAGACCACTTCCGTCGCCGAGGGGGTCACCTGGGCTGATCAGATTGACCATAAACAGTCCGGTCACCACGGCGACCAGCATGGTGGCGAAGTAGTACACCAGGGTGCGCCCGCCGATACGACCGAGCTGACGCGGATCGCCGATGCTGCAGACGCCGACGATCACGCTGGACATCACCAGGGGAATCAGCACCATTTTCAGCAACCCCATAAAGACGGTATTGCCAACCAAAGACAGCGGGGTGATCCAGCTATCCGGCACAGCCCCGGCATAGGCGCGATACAGACTTTCGCCCAGTACTGCGCCGACGACCAAACCGGCGAGGATCGCGAGGGTGAGACGGCGATGTTCAGACATGTGCAAGATTCTTCCAGTGAGCCGCGAGAGTAGCAGGAGCAGCGGACGAGCCCAAACAACGAGCCGGGACATTCACTGCTAGGATTTCCGACTTTTAGTTCGACAGATCGGGGGAGATCGATATGAGTCTGGCCGGAAAAACGCTGTTCATCAGTGGGGCATCACGCGGTATTGGTTTGGCCATCGCGAAGCGCGCTGCGTGCGACGGTGCCAATGTCGCCATTGCCGCAAAAACCGCGGAGCCGCATCCCAAGCTGGAAGGCACCATTTACACCGCCGCGGAAGAGATCGAGGCCGCTGGCGGCAAAGCGCTGCCGTTGCTCTGCGATATTCGTGAGGAAGCGCAGGTGGTCGCCGCGGTGAACAAGACCGTGGAAACTTTCGGTGGGTTGGATATCTGTGTCAACAACGCCAGCGCCATCAATCTGACCGGATCCTTGCAACTGGACATGAAGCGCTATGACCTGATGCATCAGATCAATGCGCGCGGCACCTTCCTGGTTTCCCGGACCTGCATTCCGCATCTGCGAAAGGCTGACAATCCGCATGTGCTGAACCTGTCACCGCCGCTGGATTGGGACATTCAATGGTTCGAGCGGCACCCGGCCTATACATTGGCCAAATACAACATGAGTGTGTACGCCTGGGCGATGGCGGCCGAGTTTCGACGGGATGGCATCGCCTTCAACTGTCTGTGGCCGCGCACCACCATCGCGACCGCTGCGGTGCGGAATCTGCTCGGTGGGGAACAGATGGCTGCTGCCAGCCGCAAGCCTGAGATCATGGGGGATGCCGCCTGGCACATTCTGACGAAGCCCTCGCGTGAATTTACCGGGCAATTCTGCATCGATGACCTGGTGCTCAAGGAAGCCGGGGAGACCGATTTCGAGCAGTACGCAGTGACTCCCGGAGTGGAATTGGTGCCGGATTTCTTCGTTCCCAAGAGCACTCCCAAGCTGGATGATTAATATTGCAAATGATAATCATTAGCAATAAGATGATTTCCGTATTTGTCCGGAAATCTGAAAATGTCCAGAAGCGAAATCCGTGTTCGCATCGAAGGCGGGCGCCCCTGCCTGCAGATCGTCGACAGGGACACTCGCTGCGTGCGCATGGCCTGGCATGCGCCGTACAGCGGCGAGGAATTCGATGGAGTGGGTCTGCGCGATTTCTGCCGCGAATGTCTGCTGATGCAAGCTGCCGCAGGCTGGTGGTCCGAGGATGAGCTATCGGGAGTTGCTAACGCCCGAAGGCTGGGCCGAGCTGCAGAGCGAAATTCAGGAGTACTGGCGGCGCCGCAAGGAAACCGTCAGCGCTCTCGCTGATGCCGCGGCGGAAGGGGATCGCTCGGAAAATGCCGAGTACATCTATCGGAAAAAGGAGCTCCGGGAGATTGATCGCCGGCTCCGCTACCTGGGCCGGGTCAATGACCATGCCCAGGTCGTCCGTGACCCACCGAAGGACACGCAGACCGTGCGTTTTGGCGCCTGGGTCACATTGATCGGCCCTGACGATGCGGAGCGAACGCTGCGCCTGGTCGGGGCTTATGAGGCCCGACCCGGGGAGGGGTCGATCAGTATCGCCGCACCGCTGGCCAAGCAGCTGATCGGTAAACACCTGGATGACGTGGTGCGGTGGCAGCGGGGCGATCAGCCCGCCGAGGAATGGGAAATCGCCGGGATTCGGTATACGGCTGATTAACCTCGCGCGGAGTATGATCGCGGCAGATCCCGTGATATGGAATGCATCTGTTAAGCGGTGGTCTGCGTAATTCTCAGACTCGACACGGAGCACGGATATGCCCCTCAGAATTTTTGCACCACTCATCCTTCTGACCCTGTTTTTAACCAGCTGTGCAACCAGCAGCGCTCGCGTGGTCAGCGATGGCAATGGCCCCAGCATCAATCAGGCGCGTACCGTACCGGCAACCGCCAACCAGCTGAAAGTGGCTGTGGGCAACTTCGAGATGCGCGCCGGTCCGCCCATCGGCAGCGCGTTGGCGGATTTCATGACGACTGCCTTGTTCAACAGTGGGCGCTTTATCGTGCTGGAGCGGTCGCGGCTGGACGCCGTTCGTGCGGAGCAGGATCTGCAGGCGGGTGAAGACTTCAACCCCGAAACGCGCGCGGAACGCGGGGCCTTTGAGGGCGCGGACCTCCTGGTACGCGGTGCAATCGTGAGTTTCGAGAAGGACTGCAAGGGCGTGTCGGTGCTGGTCGCGGGCAGTGGCACTTCGTGCGTCACACTGAACCTGCGGCTGATCGATGTGGCGACCGGCCGGATCGTCAACGCAACCACCGTCGAGTCGACGTCACGCAGTGGTCAGGTGGGCTTCTTCTTCGCGCGGGGCGAGCTGCCGGTGGGACTGGGAGGGTATGCCAAGACTCCCATGGAAACCGCGCTGCGTAATGCCATCGAGCTGGCCGTTCAGCATATCGTCGATCAAACCAACTAAGCCGCGTCGCATGTTTGCTGCAAGGCCCGCCAGCATCATGCTGGCGTTGGTCCTGACCGGGTGTGCCACCACCAGCGAGAAGCTCAGCCAGCGCGGCATGGAGGCGATCAGTACGCTCAAGGCGTTGCCGGCCGATGCCCGGCCTCGGGTGGCGGTGGCTCCGGTTGTCAATCGCACCACCGATGATGGTGCCGCGGAATTTTCCGCAGCCATGATTGAGGTTGGCGGCGCCGACGCCGGAAAGGCCTGGCTCGCAGGCGTGCATGACCTGCTGCTGACCGGCCTGCTCAATACCGGTGCCTTTACGGTGCTGGAGCGCGAGGGATTGGACCAGCTCGAGAACGAACGTCTGTTTTCAGCCAAAGCGGGTGACGCCGTCATCCCGGCGGGTCAACTGGAGGGGGCAGATCTGCTGCTGGCGCCGGCGATTACCGGCTTTGAACCCTCTGGCGGCGGGGTGTTGCCATTGCCGATTCCGATCAGCAACAACGGGGACTTTGCGGTCCTCTGGCTGCGCTCAGGCAGCGCGTCGATCAGCATGGATGTACGTCTGATCGACGTCCGAACCGGGCGGGTTCTGCAGAGCACGGCCGTGCGGGGCAAGGCCCGGGAATTTCGCGCCGACCTGGACCTGTTTTTCTTTTTCAAGGACGGATACGCCGCGCTGCCCGGCGTTTTGGGTTACTACAACAACACACCACTCCATGCGGCGATCCTGAAAATGGTTGCCCTGGCCGTTGACCGGATCGGAGACGCCGTTGCACCGAGGCTGCAAGACATCAAGGATCCCAAAACCGCGGCGCTATTCGCGGTTACGGATGCGCCACGGAAGTCTGCCGAAAAGCAAAACCCGGCCGATGCGCAGGAAACGCCCTTGTCCGATCCGGCCCCCGCAAGCGTGGCGCCGGAAACACCCATGACGCCTCCGTCGGAGAACATCGAGCCCGGGCTCACTCCCGGACCCGACACCGCAGCCAGTCCACTGTGAGCGGCGATGGCCTCAGCCGTCGCAGCCCTGAACCTTGTTGCTGTTAGTGGCGAAAGTGACGGCGCCCGGTGAGCACCATGGTCACACCCGCGGCATCGGCTGCAGCGACCACTGTGTCGTCCCGCATCGACCCGCCCGGCTGAATCACTGTGGTTGCGCCGGCCTCAACACCGGAGAGCATGGCGTCCGGGAAGGGGAAGAACGCATCGGATGCCATGATGCTGCCTTCCAGCGACAAACCGGCGTCCTCCGCCTTGCGCACCGCGATGCGGACGCTGTCGAGGCGGCTCATTTGGCCGGCGCCGATGGCCAAAGTTCGGCCATCCTTAACGAACACGATGGCGTTGGACTTGACCATCTTGACCACGGACCAGGCGAAGCGCAGGTCGGGAATCAAGTCAGGGTCGAGGCCCTTTTCGGTTGCGATGGTGAGTTCGCTGGCTTCCAGACGCGGAAGGTCGGCCTCCTGAACCAGCAGGCCACCGCTGACGGTGCGCATGTCCAGGCGGTCGGTGCGGGGCAGGGCATCGCCGGTCGCCAAGGCGCGCACGTTGGGTTTGCTGCTCAAGGCCTCGATGGCATCCGCGGTGAATGCGGGCGCAATGATGACTTCCACGAACTGGCGTTCGAGTATCAGCCGGACCAGATCGCCGCAGACTTCGTCATTGAAGGCGATGATGCCACCGAAAGCCGAGGTCGCATCGCAGGCATAGGCCCCTTCGTAGGCCGCCGTGAGATCTGCGCCGATGGCAACGCCGCACGGATTGGCGTGCTTGACGATGACACAGGCTTCGCAGTCGAATTCATTCACCGCCTGCCAGGCCGCGTCGGCATCGGCGATGTTGTTGTAGGAAAGCGCCTTGCCTTGCAGCAGCGTGGCGGCTGCCAGCGTGCCTACGGCGGCGTCGGCACTGGCATAGAAGCCTGCGTTTTGATGCGGATTTTCACCGTAGCGCAGGGTGGTGTGTTCGACCCACTGGCCGCCGATATAGGGCGGTAGCGCGCGGGCGTCAATGGACTCTTCTTCACACCGCCCCAGCCAATCGACGATCGCCGCATCGTACGCGGCGGTATGGGCAAAGGCTTTGAGCGCGAGCTCCTGGCGCAGGGCAAAAGAGGTTCCTTCGCCATCCAGTGCTTCCAGTACGCGTGGAAAGTCAGCGGGGTCAACAACGACGGTGACGTCCCGGTGGTTTTTGGCCGAGGCCCGCAACATGGCGGGGCCGCCGATGTCGATGTTCTCGATCGTGGTGCCATAGTCGGCGCCGCTGGCGACGGTTTCCCGGAAGGCGTAAAGATTGACCACCACCAGATCGATGGCCGCGATGCCTTGTTCTTCCAGCGTGGCTTCATCCATGCCGCGACGAGCCAGGATGCCGCCGTGAATCTTCGGGTGCAGGGTTTTGACCCGGCCGCCAAGGATTTCGGGTGCGCCGGTATGTTCGGCGACCTCGGTCACGTTCAGGCCGGCGTCACGCAGGGCTTTGGCCGTGCCTCCCGAACTGATCAGGGAGACGCCCCTAGTGCTCAGTGCGCGGGCGAATTCGACAATCCCGGTCTTGTCGGATACCGACAGCAGGGCGGTGCGAATGGGGCGGAAGCCGGCAGGCGGCAGGTCGGAGGAGGGCAGAATGCTCATCGCGGGGTTTCGTCCGGTGGGTTGGGGGCAACGACCGTCGGAACGGAGACGGCCGCGATTGCCGTCAGCAGGAGATCTGGTATTTCTGCAGTTTCTTGCGCAGCGTGGCGCGGTTCATGCCGAGCAGGATCGATGCGCGCGTGTTGTTGCCTTCGCAATGGCTGAGCACTTCCTGCAGCAGCGGGCGCTCGAATTCTTCGATCAGCGTCTCGTACAGAGGGGCTGGCGTTTCCCCGTTCAGCGTGCGCAGGTAGTCGCGTACGCAGGTTTCGACGTAGTGGCTGAGGGGAATGCACTCAGGCTGCTTCGCAGCGTCGGCCATGGTAATTCGTTAAGTCCGAAGCGGGAACGGAGCCGGCGAATGATAAAGAGATTGGCGGGAATGTCTAGTCGGGAAATTTACGAACGCCAGCGAGCATGGCCCATTCGTCCTGCGTATGCCGGGTGAATTCCACCTGTGGAAAAGCCGCGATCACGGCATCGGCCTGAGTCGCCAGCAGCCCGGCCAGAACCAGGTGGCCGCCTTCCGCGACCAGGTTGGTCAGGGTATCCGCCAGCGCGATCAAGGTGCCGGCCAGAATGTTCGCCAGCACCAGTTGGTAATGCGCGCCCGGTGCGGCTGCGCAGTCGATCACGTTCACCGGAACCCCATTGCGCTGAGCGTTGTCGCGCGTGGCGAGGTCGGCTTGTGGATCGATATCGCAGGCGGTCACCGATGCCGCCCCCAGCAAGCCGGCGGCGATGCCGAGAATGCCGGAGCCACAGCCGTAATCAATCACGGTTTTACCCGCCAGCTCGGCGTTGCCCAGCCACTGCAGACACAACGCGGTGCTGGGATGGGTGCCCGTGCCAAAGGCCAGGCCCGGGTCCAGCCGCAGCGTGACCCGGCCGTCGTCAGGAACCGCCGCATCATTCGGGGCGACACGCAGCCGAGCGCCGAAATTCATCGGCTGGAAGTGTTCGAGCCAGGTGCGCTCCCACACCTGCTCGGGAAGGTCATCCCAGTGCGCGCTGCGGATCCAGCTGCCGGCGCCGCGGTGCAGACGTTCCTCGACATCGCTGCGGTCTTCGTCCCCGTCGAACAAGCCCACCACCAGCGTCTGCGGCCACAGCGGAGTCTGTCCGGGAGCGGGCTCGAGCACAGGGTCGTCCTGGGCGTCTTTGAGCGTCACCGCCAGGGCGCCACAGGCTTCGAGGATTTCACTGACAGCATCCGGTTCCGGTGTGCGCAGCGTCAGTTCCTGCCACTCAGGCATCGTCTTGCCATTCGTTCAGGCGAGTTTCCAGGTGGTGGATGCTGACGCCGCCCTGACGGAAAGCCGGGTCGGCCATGATTTTCTGGTGCAGGGCGCGGTTGGTTTTGACGCCCTCGAGGATCAGTTCATCAAGCGCTCCGCTGACGCGTTGCAACGCGATCTCGCGGGTGTTGCCGTGGACAATGATCTTGCTGATCATCGAATCGTAGTGCGGGGGAATCCGGTAACCGCGATACACGTGCGAGTCGATACGGATGCCCGGGCCGCCGGGCCAGTGCACCTTGGTGACTTCGCCCGGTGAAGGGGTGAAGCGGAACGGGTCTTCGGCGTTCAGCCGACACTCGATCGCATGACCCCACCAACGGATATCTTCCTGCTGGTATTGCAGTGGCTGGCCGTCGGCGATTTCAATCTGGGCGCGCACCAGGTCGATGCCGGTCACGGCTTCGGTTACCGGATGTTCCACCTGAATCCGCGTGTTCATTTCGATGAAATAGAACTCGCCATCTTCGTACAGAAACTCGAAGGTGCCCGCGCCAACGTAGCCGATGTCTTTGCAGGCCTTGACGCACAGGGCGCCGATGCGCTCACGCTGTTCCTCGGTGATGCCCGGAGCCGGGCTCTCCTCGACCACTTTCTGGTGGCGGCGCTGCAGGGAACAGTCGCGCTCGCCGAGGTGAATCGCATGACCATGTTCGTCACACAGCACCTGGAATTCGATATGCCGTGGGCGGGTCAGGAATTTTTCCAGGAATACGGCCGGGTTGCCGAACGCGGTAGCGGCTTCCTGTCGAGCCAGACCGATCGCATCCCGCAGTTGCCCCGGTTGGTGCACCACGTGCATGCCGCGCCCGCCACCACCGGCGGCGGCCTTCACCAGTACCGGATAGCCGATGTCAGCGGCGATGATTTCCCACTCGGCGGGATCATCCCCCAGGGCGCCCTCCGAGCCGGGGACGCAGGGTACGCCCGCCTTGATCATCGCGGCCTTGGCCACTGTCTTTTCCCCCATCAGCGCGATGGTTTCGGAACGTGGGCCGATGAAGATGAAGCCGCTACGGGTCACGGATTCCGCGAAGTCGGCGTTTTCCGAGAGGAAACCGAAACCCGGATGAATCGCATCCGCACCGGTCACCTCGGCGGCGGCGATGATGGCCGGCATGTTGAGGTAGCTGCGGGCAGCCTGTGGGGGGCCAATGCAGACGGCCTCATCGGCCAGCAGCACATGCTTCTGTTCCCGGTCGGCGGTGGAGAATACAGCCACGGTTTTCAGCCCGAGTTCCCGGCAGGCGCGGTGAATACGCAATGCGATTTCGCCCCGATTCGCAATCAGGACCTTCTGTATTTTCTGCATCATTCGATGACGAAGAGCGCTTCGTCGAACTCTACGGGTTGCTCGTTCTCAACCAGAACTTCCCGCACCGTGCCCGAACACGGTGATTCAATCTGATTGAGCATTTTCATGGCTTCGATAATGCACAGAGTCTGGCCCGCTGCCACCGTTTGCCCGACCTCCACAAAGGACGCGGCACCCGGCGACGGTGAACGGTAGAAGGTGCCGACCATCGGGGCACGAACGGTGGTGCCTTTAGCCGGAGCCGCGGCCTCCGCTGCGGCCGGAGTTGCCGCCGGCGTTGGTGCTGGCGCCGCTGCGCTCATTGCGGGGGCGGGATTCAGCGTGACCTGAGGCGCGCCGCTGCCAAACCGGGCGATGCGAATGGTCTCATCGTTGGTTGAGATTTCGAGCTCGGCAACATCGGAGTCTTCAACAACCTCGATGAGTTTCTTGATCTTGCGTATGTCCATGGGGTCTCTCAGGCGTCGGGGTCCGTTGACGCCGTGGGTTTGGATGAAGAAAGGTGAGTCAGGGCAGCGCTCAGGGCGAATGCATAACCCTGAACTCCGAGACCGCAGATCACACCGACTGCGATGTCGGAAAAATAGGACTGGTGGCGGAACGCCTCGCGCCGGTACACATTCGAAATATGGATCTCGATGAAGGGAACGGCGACGGCGGCCAGGGCGTCGCGCAAGGCCACGCTGGTATGGGTGAATGCAGCGGGATTGATGATGATGAAATCGACCCCGTCGTCTCCGGCGCGATGAATTTCGGCGATCAGCTCGCTTTCCGCGTTGGATTGAAAGCAGCGCAAATCGTGCCCGGACGAGCGCGCCTGTTCGGTGAGTGTGCGCTCCACGTCAGCGAGGGTAGTGGCGCCATAAATCTCGGGCTCGCGCCGGCCCAAACGGTTCAGATTGGGGCCGTTGAGTAACTGGATAAGGCTCATGCGCGGTGATGCCTGGAAGAATTCGCTGAATGCACCTAACTGTAGCGATCTAGTCGGGAAATGTCACCCAACTTTCGTTATGTCCGGCTTAACAAGCATCCAGTGGCACGTTTACTGGAGGGGTTCGAGCCACTCCTGGAGCTGTGCGGGCTTGAGGGCGCCCCAGTGACGTTCGCGAATGATGCCCTCCGGGTCGATGAGCACCGAGAACGGCAGTGCGCCGCGCGTGTCGCCGAGCGCAGTCATCCAGTTCACCACCCCCATATCGCCAAACAATATCGGATAGGTGATCCCCATGCGGTCGGCGGCGGCCTGTGCCGCTTCAATCTGGTCCATGGCCGGGCCCAGCAGTTGCAACTGCGGATACTGGGTCTGGGCGTCGAGAAGCAGCGGGATTTCCTCGATGCAGGGGGCGCACCAGCTGGCCCAGAAATTGACCAGCTGCCACTGGCCGTCAAATTCGCTGGCACGCCGCAAAGTTCCGGTTTGGTCGGGCAGTTCCCAGTCCGCACGGTACGCGGAAGCCGGCTCGCCGTGGTGCATCTGGCCAAACCAAATTCCGCTGCCCAGTGCGACGGCGGCGGTCAATATGACGATAGCTCGCATCATTGTTCGAATTTCACGTTTTGAACCAGCCATTCGCGGTAGTCGGGTAATGCTTCGACCACCGGGAGGGCGATAATTTCCGGGACGTCGTAGGGGTGTTCACGCTGAAGCCAGCGTTCCAGCGTGGGATATGCGGCGCGGGTGGTCTTGATGACCAGCAAGGATTCATCCGCCCTTTCCACCACGCCCTGCCAGCGATAACAGCTGCGTATTCCGGTGACTTGTACACAGGCCGCGAGCTGTTGTTCCACAATGCCGCTGGCCAATGGTTCTGCCGCGTCTGCCGGTGTGGCGACAAGCACACACAGCAGTGAGTCGGGCGATGAGCCGTGGGCGGGATCGGAAGACATGGCAGGATGCTAGCAGCGAGGCACAGGTTGGCGCAGCGAGAATACACAGAGGCAGCAGGAGACGGGCGCGCGATGCTCGGGGAGATGTTGCGCCTGGCGTGGCCGATGGTGCTGGCGCAGGTGGCGTTCCTGGGCATGATGCTGACCGATACGCTGATCGCCGGACGATTTTCATCGAACACGTTGGCCGGCGTATCGCTGGGTACGTCGGCCGTCATGCCCGGATACAACCTGCTGTCCGGCCTGTGTCTGGCGGTCGCCCCGGCGGTGTCCCGGTACCTCGGGCGGCGCGAGGCGATCCAGGTGCTCGGCGGCTGGATATCCGGGGCACTCGCGGCGGGCATGCTCGCCTGGCTGGGTCTGCTGCTCTGCATGCAGCTGCTGGCGGCACCGCTCGCGACCTGGATCGCTCCGGATGCGGGTGTAGAGCAGGAAATGCGCGCCTATCTCCGCTGGAGCACGCTGGGTTTTCCGCTGATGGGGGCGTTTCTGATTCTGCGCAATGTGTTCGAGGCGCATTCCCATTCCCGGCCGGTCATGTGGTGGGGAATCACCGCAGTGCTGCTGAACGTCCCGTTGGACATCGTGCTTGTTAATGGCTGGGGGCCGATCCCAGCGCTGGGTGCGATGGGCTGCGGGCTGGCGACATCACTGATGCAGGCCATGCTGGGGATCGGATTATTTCTGACCTTGCGACGCCATCCGCGTACCCGCACGCTGCCGCTGCGGTGGGTGACAGCATCCGCGAATGGTGCGCGGGAATTTCTGCGGCTGGGGGTGCCGATCGGCTTCGCTTTTCTGGCCGAAAGCAGTCTGTTTGCACTGGGTGGTTTGCTCATGGCGCAATACGGCACCGCCGCTGTGGGCGCGCATCAGATCTGCATCATGCTTGCTGCTCTGGCGTTTATGGTGCAGGTGGCCATCGGGCAGGCAACCGCCGTGTTGATCGGTCGGTCTTTGGGCGAGGAGAATGCGGCCGCGATGCGTCACGCGGCCCAGATCGGTGTGCGCCTGGGGTTGGGGTTGGCGTTGCTCATATCGGTGGTATTCGTGGTTCTGGGGCCTCGTCTGGTGGCGGCTTTCACCGACGATCCTCAGGTCCGCGAGCTCGGTGCGGTGTTCATCGTGTGGGCGGCCATCTTTCATGTGGCGGATGCCATGCAGGCCATCCATGCGGCGGCGATGCGCGGGATTCATGAAACGCGGGAAATCATGCGCATGACGCTCGCCGCGTATTTTCTGGTGGCGGTGCCGATGCTGGGCGGGTTGACCTTCATCTGGGATGCGCCCGCCACCGGTATCTGGTGGTCTTTCACTACCGGTCTGGTGCTGGCTGCGGTGTTGCTGATGGGGCGGTTCTGGTGGCATCTGCGCCGGCTGGAAACGCAGATGTTGCCTGCGGCCACGTAGTTCTACACCGTGGGCTTGCCGGTCTGAGTGGTGGCGGCTGAGGGTGTCACCGCGCTGCGCAGCGTGTCCACAAAATTGTCGGCCAGGGGGTTGTTCGCATCGCGCAATCGCAAAATGCCAATTTCGATCTGCGCCGGCCGCCCGCGCAGCGCGCGGTACTGCACGCCGGGCCGCTGCAGGTTCTGAACCGAAGACGGGACCAACGCGACCCCCATTTCCGCCGACACCAGACCGATTACCGTCTGCATCTGGCGGGCGCTTTGGGTGATGCGGGGGCGAAAACCCGCGGTTTGGCAGCGGCTGACGATCAAATCGTAAAGCCCCGGCGCAATTTCACGCGGGGGCACGATGAAGCGGGCTTTGGACAGGCTGCGCAAATCCACGCTGGCGGCCTGGGTGGGCAGCTCCGGGAAGTGGGTGGGGGCGGCCAGAACCAGCGCTTCGCGATGCAGGCTTTCAAAGCGGATATCGGATTCTTCCACCGGTGCGAGGCCGATGGCCAGATCCAGCCGGGCTGCGCGCAGTTCGCGGATTTGTGCGTCGGTGGTCAGTTCGTGCAATTCCACTTCGGCCAGGGGAAAACGGCGCCGAAACTGCTGCAGGGCCGGCGGCAGCACGCTGTAATCGGCGATGGAGACAAAGCCGATGGACAAGGTGCCAATGTCGCCACGCTCGACCTGTCGGGCGCGCGCACCTGCCTGCTGGAGTCGCTGCAGAATCGCGCGGACCTCTTCGTAGAAGATGGCGCCGGCCGCCGTCGGGGTCACACCGCGGTTGCTGCGCGTGAGCAGCGTGGCGCCGATGTCGGCTTCCAGTGATTTGAGCTGCGTGGACAGCGGTGGCTGAGAGATGTGCAGGCGATGGGCCGCCCGAGACAGGCTGCCTTCCTCAACGATCGCGGTGAAGTACCGCAGCTGGCGCAGTTCCACTATTCGTAAAACCTATATCAAGAGCGATGAAAATGTATTGGACCATATAGACGAAGCCAAGCAAAATAGCGTCCTGAATATACTTTCGGCCGCCACCCCGGCCGGTTTCGTTACCGAGGACGATGTCGATGCCCAATTACCGCTCCCGAACCAGTACCCACGGCCGCAACATGGCCGGCGCCCGCGCGCTGTGGCGCGCCACCGGCATGCAGGATGGGGATTTCGAGAAGCCGATCATTGCGGTTGCCAATTCCTTCACCCAGTTTGTGCCCGGCCACGTGCACCTGAAGGACCTGGGTCAGTTGGTCATCGAAGAGATCGACAAGGCCGGGGGCGTCGGCAAGGAGTTCAACACCATCGCCGTGGACGATGGCATCGCCATGGGGCACGACGGCATGCTCTACAGCCTGCCGTCGCGCGACATCATTGCCGACAGCGTCGAGTACATGTGCAACGCGCACACCGCCGATGCGCTGGTCTGCATCTCGAATTGCGACAAGATCACCCCCGGCATGCTGATGGCCGCCATGCGTCTGAACATCCCCGTGGTGTTTGTGTCCGGTGGGCCGATGGAGGCGGGCAAGACCAAGCTGGCCAACTCCGACGAGGTCATTCCGCTGGATCTGGTGGATGCGATGGTGGCTGCCGCCGATGACCGTGTATCCGATGCCGATGTGGACCAGATCGAACGCTCGGCCTGCCCGACCTGCGGGTCGTGTTCCGGCATGTTTACCGCCAACTCGATGAACTGCCTGACCGAGGCGCTGGGACTGTCGCTGCCGGGCAACGGCTCGCTGGTGGCCACGCACAAGGATCGCGAATCGCTGTTCCGCCGTGCCGGCGCACTGGCGGTGGAACTGGCTCGCCGCTTTTACGAGCAGGACGATGCCCACGTGCTGCCGCGCAATATCGCCAGCAAGGGCGCATTTGAGAATGCGATGACGCTGGACATCGCCATGGGGGGCTCCACCAACACCGTGCTGCACCTGCTGGCTGCGGCCCAGGAGGGCGAGGTGGATTTCACGATGGCCGACATCGATCGGCTTTCACGCAAGGTGCCCAACCTGTGCAAGGTCGCGCCTTCCAGCCATCATCACCTCGAAGACGTCCATCGTGCCGGTGGCGTCATGTCCATACTTGGCGAGTTGCAACGGGCGCAGCTCATCGATGCGTCGGTGCCTACGGTGCACAGCCCGACACTGGCCGATGCGCTGGATAAGTTCGACATCGCCCGCACCGACGACGTGGCCGTGCAGACCTTCTTCCGCGCGGGTCCGGCCGGTATTCGCACCACCCAGGCCTTTTCTCAGGATTACCGTTACGACACGCTGGATACGGATCGCGAAAAAGGTTGCATCCGCAGCAAGGAGCACGCCTACAGCCAGGATGGCGGGCTGGCCGTGTTGTTCGGCAACCTGGCCGAGCGTGGCTGCATTGTCAAAACCGCCGGGGTGGATGAAAGCATTCTCCGTTTCAGCGGCCCGGCCGTGGTGCTGGAAAGCCAGGACGATGCCGTGCAGGCCATTCTCAATGGCCAGGTCAAAGAAGGCGACGTGGTCATCATTCGCTACGAAGGTCCGCGCGGCGGCCCCGGCATGCAGGAAATGCTGTACCCGACCAGCTATCTCAAATCCAAGGGTCTCGGCAAAGCCTGCGCGCTGATCACCGACGGGCGTTTCTCCGGCGGCACTTCCGGGCTGTCGATTGGCCACGTCTCGCCGGAAGCGGCCGAGGGTGGCAACATCGGTCTGATTCAGAACGGTGATCGCATCGAGATCGACATCCCGAACCGCACGATCCAGATTGCCGTCAGCGACGAGGAACTGGCCGCCCGCCGTGCTGCCCAGGATGCCCAGGGCTGGAAGCCGGTGGCCCTGCGCCCGCGCAAAGTGACCGCCGCGCTCAAGGCCTATGCCAAGCTCACCACCAGTGCTGATCGCGGCGCCGTGCGGGATTTGAGTTTGCTCGACTAAAGCAACCAAGGCCCCGCCGGTTGACCAAAGAGTTGATCGGCGGGGTTGTTCAGCAGCAGGCCGCGTGGGCGTGCCTCGCGTCGATGGGGTCAGGTTCGACGCGCATTGGGGGCCGGTCATGGGAGAATAGCCCGATGACCAACGCGCCTCATGCTTCTCCCGCCGTGTCCTCCGCCAAGGCCTTGCAGGACCAGATCCTGGCTCAGTCACAAGCCCTGGTGGAAGGTGAAAACGACCCCGTGACCAATGCGGCCAATCTCGCCGCCCTGTGCTGGATGGAAATGCCCGACATCAGCTGGGTGGGCGTCTATTTTCTGCACGGCGACGAGTTGGTATTGGGGCCGTTTCAGGGCAAACCTGCGTGCACGCGCATCGCGATGGGCGCCGGAGTTTGCGGCACGGCGGCCGCCACGCGGCAAACGCAACTTGTCGCCGACGTGCATGCCTTTCCCGGGCACATTGCCTGCGATGCCGCCTCGGCCTCCGAAATCGTCGTGCCGATACTCGATGGTGATCGCTTGCTCGGCGTATGGGATATCGACAGCGCCCGGATGTCCCGGTTTACCGAGGACGATGCCACGCTGGTTGCCGCGTTGATGCGGATTTATGTAGACAGCCTCAAACAAACGACCCGGCGCGCTGCCCACGGGTGACACGGGCATGACGAAATCGGGTCGCAGCGCGGAGTTTCCTGCGGGTCGGCCGTTGACGGGCGCAATCGGCGGGCCGTCCACCGCGGCGCTTCGAAGCGCGTTTGCAGAGTGGGCCACGCAAGTGCAGGCAGGCGATTCCTCCGAGCCGGCCGGGCGTATCACGGTGCTTACCTGTTCGACCACCGGTGATCCGCATTCCCTTGGCGCACGCGATGCGATGGCCGCGGAAATTGCTCAAAGGGCTGATGCCGCAGCGCTGGATTCGCTGTGGCTGTGGGGCGACTCCGAGCCGAGTGTGGCGGGCAGTATGTTGGCGCTCGCTCGCTTGAATTGCTCCGGTGTGTTTGTTGACGCCGGCCAGCAGGCCGGCGAATCCGACCCGGTAGCAAGTGTGCTCAGCGCATCGTTTGAGGCGCTGGGGCTGAGCGTGCTGGGGACATCGCGGTTGTCGCATCCGTTGCTGTGGTCTTCGGGGCCAGCCACCGCGTTGGTCGGTGATGTCGCGTCTGTCCCTGAGGTTGTCGCGGCGGCGGCGCGTGCTATGAATACAGCGGCCAAGAGCCGCGAGATCATCACCCGCGGCGCCATCGAAAATGCCCTGACGCTGGCCACGGCTATCGATGGCGGTAGCGATGTGTGGCTGCACTACCTGGATATTGCACGAGTGGCGGGGCTGCGCTGGACCTGGTGGGACTGCCAAAGAATCGCGTCACGGGTTCCGGTGTTGTGCCAACCCGCAATGACCGCCGACACCGCCGCATTTGCGGCGGAGGGCGGAGTGCCCCGCGTGCTCAAAATCCTTATGGATCACGGGTTGATCCACGGTGACTGCATCACCCTCACCGGGCGCAGTTTGGCCACGGAACTCGCGGGCACGAAGGCCAGTGGTCCCGATTCGTCGGATGGTGTGCGGTCGTTTGATCAGCCACTCTCGCTGCAGGGGCGATGTGTGCTGCTGACGGGGAATCTGGCGCCGGCAGGGGCTGTGGCCCAGGTCCCCCTGGGCAGACCCCGTTCTGTTACGGGAACCGCCAGGGTGTATGACGGCGAGGCCACCGCGGTGGCGGGCATCGTCGCGGGTGAAGTGGAGGCCGGTGATGTGCTCGTCGTGCGCTACCAGGGCCTCCATGCTGGCGCCGGCATGCCGCGGTTGCAGGCCTGCTTGTCGGCGCTGGCCGAGCATCACTTGGAGGGCGCGGTTGCCGTTGTGACCGATGGCCGCCTGCCAGCATGCGCCAGCGGCATCGGGGTGGGACAGGTGTTGCCCGAAGCTGCTGATGGCGGGCCCATCGCTGTGCTGCAGACCGGCGACCGGATAAGCATCGATAGCAGCCAGGGGCTGATCCGGTGTCAGGTGACGGATGAACAGCTGGCTCTCCGCCGCATGCGCTGGAAGCCACCCTCGGCGGATGTGACGGCGAGAGCTAAGCCGGGGACCGCGACCTGGCGCCGTTGATACGCCGGATCAGGCCGGTCACCAGCACCAGGGTCGCCAAGGTGCAAACGATCAAGGGCCCCGCAGGCAAGTCGGTTTGCAGGGACAGCAACAGCCCCAGGCCATAGGCCAGTGCACCCAACAGATAGCCCACGGCGACTCCCGCGCGTGAGTGCATGCCGTTGGTCGCCACGGCCGGCAGGATCAAGGTGGCGAACACCAGGAATACGCCCACCAGTTGCACCGAGATCATCACCGCCAGGGCGAACAGGAAATAGAACAGACCGGCACGCCGGCTGACCCAGCTCCACCACGCTGCGAGGAGCACGGCAGAGAGCAATGCGGCGGGTACGATCTGATCCCAACCCACCCACAGGATTTGCCCGGTCAGCAATTCCTGCATGTGTTCCGCGCCGTGCGGATTGTGCGCCAGCAGCAATATCGCGACGCAGGCCGAGAGCACGTACAGACTGCCGATCAAGGCTTCCTGCAGCGAGCGGAAGTGATGCTCCGTCCAGCTCAGCAGCGCCGCTGCCGCGAGCGCGGCCGTTGCGGCAGCGATCTGGGTCGAAAGTGCAATTCCTTCATCTGGCGCCAGCCCCAAAGCGGAGGCGGCGATGACACCGAGCGCGGCGACCTGGGCGATGGTCAGGTCGATAAAGATGATGCCGCGTTCCAGCACCCGTCGTCCCAGCGGGATATGGGTGGCCACAACCAACAGGCCCGCCACGAATGGCGGGCCCAGCAGGCTCCAGTCAAAGATCATGAAGCGGCTTCCAGCAGGCGGGTGATGGTCACATCGAACAGACTGAACAAATCATCCGCGCCTTTTACGCCACCGACCGTAAACGGAAGCTTTACGGCGGGGATCTGTCCGTGCTCGGACAACCACTGCGCCGGTCGTTCATTTTGGTAGGCGGCATAGATCACCATCCGCGCCGGCTCGGTTTTGAGCCCGGCCAGCACCGACTGCAGATGACCCGCACTTGGGGGCACGCCGGGGGTGGACTCCAGGGTGTTCAGCCGACGCATGCCCAGCCAGTGGTACAGATAGGGGAAGCCATTGTGCGAGCTGATCGCACCGACCCCTTTCAGTGGGGCGGCGCGTGCTTCCCAATCGTCCATGGCGGATTGCCAGCGCTGCTGGAAATCCTCCAACCGCTGGGTGTAATTCGCCGCATGGGCCGGATCGACCTGTGCGAGGCGATGGGCCAGTTCCTTTGCGGCCGCAAGGATATTGCGGGGGTCGGTTTGAATGTGCGGGTTCCCGTAGGGGTGCACATCGCCCTGCGACCGGTCCACGGTCTCCGGAACTTCCAGCATCGTGACGAATCGGCAGACTTCCAGATGCCCCGGAGACCCGTCGCGTAGCTTCGGATTGTTCCCTTTTTGCGCCAATGCCGGCAGCCAGCCCAATTCCAGATCCGCCCCGGTGCAAATCAGCAGGTCGGCTCGGCGATAGGCCGCAATCAGGCTGGGGCGTGCCTGGATTTTGTGCGGGTCCTGCAGGGCGGTTGTGGCGCTGTAGGGGGTGACGTCATCCCCGCCGATTTCGGTGGCCAGCGCGGCCCACTCGGGTTCGCACGCAAAGACATTGACAGCCGCCCAGGTTGCCGGCGAAATGCCGAGCAGGGCCAGCAAGAGCAGTCTTTTCATGGCGCCCCCCTAGAACTGGTGAGCCGGGTGCGAGCCCAGGCTGAAAATGTACTGGACAAAAATCTGGTTGTCGCTGGCTTCGTCCGGGCGCGAGTTGTCGCGGTTGAATTGCACACGGAGCCGGCTGAACTCGCTGGGCGACCAGTCCAGCATCACGCTGGTGCGGTTCGGGGTGTCATCTGCGGCATTCGCCAGGGTTTCCAGGCTGGTGCCTGCGACGGGGTTGCTGAGCCGGTTGTCGCTGCTGACCTGCCCGTAGCGGATACCGGCGCGCCAGTTCCGCATGAAGCCGTAGATCACCTGAGCGTACCAGCCATACTGGGTGCCCTCATAACGGCTGCTGTCGCCGCTGCCTTCCGGGTCAGCGGTGACACTGCCGCTTTCGTCGCGGTGCAGGTACTCGGCCTGAATCACCACACTGCGCTCGGTGGCGTTGCCCTGCGGTGCCCATTTGTAGACGGCATCCACGATCGATAGCTGACTGTCACCCGTGAATGCGGTTTCCACCTCTTCACCGGTCACCCGGTCGACGGCATCGGTCCGCAGGTGTGACAAGCCGACACGCCAGGCGCCGCCGACACCGGCATCCCCACCGACATGCGCGAAGGCGCTCCAGGCATTGATGTTGCCGCGGTCTTCGCCGCCACCGGGGTAGCCATCGCCGCGCAGGGCTTCCGCACCCAGTTCCACCAGCAGAGGAGTCGGTGCCACCCAGCGCAGCTGGATGCCATCGTCACCGTACTGATTGGCCAGCAATGCGCGATAGGCCAGCGGGTTGTCGACGAAATCCCAGGCATGGGTATGAACGGGATTCAGGTAGCCGATGTCGGAAAAAAAACGGCCGAATTTCATCGCAAAGCCCGCCGGCAGGGCCAGGGTATTGATATACGCCTCTTCGACGGCGACCACGGTCTCGCCGTCTTCGTTTTCCAGGGCCAGCGTGGTCCAGCCGTGAAAGCGATGGTCAATATTGGACTCGAGGATCAGTTCCGACTCGGCCAGTGACATGCCTTCGGGGCGGAACTCCGTTTCCGGGCCCATGACGGTTCCCGGAATGTCGGCCTCGTCGGTATTGCTGTAGTCGGCGTAGGTGCCTTGCAGAATCAGACTGATGCGGGGGTTAAAGGCATTGGTGGCCGGAGCGGCGTGAGCCGCGGCCGTGTACAGGCTGACGCAACCGGCCAGCACGGTGAGATAACGGTGCATGAAAAATCATTTCCATAAAAGCAACAGAAACGAAGACCCCGACGGGCTCCGTGATACGTGGTTGTTTTAGAGAAATGCTTGCGGTGGACCGCGGATGGGAGGGTGCTCGACGCTCGCGGGCGAGGCCGGAGCAGGGGGGCGCACCACCAGCCCCTCGCGCAGAGAGGCCAGTTGCAGCGGCGCGATGCTGTTGGCTGCTGCGGTGGTATCCGGGTGCCCGTGTGAGCAGATCTGACAGGCGTGATCCTGCAGGTTCAGCCCCGAGTGGTCCAGCGCATGGGCGAGCGCGAGCCCCTGGCCAAAGAACAGGGCCAGGCCGATCAGCCAATAGCGCAATCGGATACTCATGAGCGTCGATAGCTTAGCGCACCGCTGAGTAGACGAGTAGTAGCAAGTATCTATGGCATGGGGCGCGCACGGTGCCCCCCTTCGCCGAAGCCGTCAGCCGTCTGTATCCGGGGTTGCAGCCGATGGAGTTGTCGGAACTGGCCCGGTGACTCGACCGGATGAACTGATTCGCCAGCGACGCGGATTACGCCGGGACGCGTTTCGTCGTCGGTGAAGACAGGCTGATCAGCTTCCACACCGTGGTCCCGAACTGACGGCTCAGCGACCCGGTGTTGTACGGCAGCCCATAGCGCGCCGCCAACGCCTGGACCCGCGGGGCCAGTTCCGGATAACGGTTGCTGGGCAGATCGGGGAACAGGTGATGCTCGATCTGGTGCGACAGGTTCCCGGAGAGCACGTGAAACAGCTTTCCGCCCTGGATATTGCACGAGCCCAGCATCTGCCGGACATACCATTGCGCGCGGGTTTCGCCGTCCACGCTGCTGCGTGAAAAGTGATGCACACCGGCGGGAAAGTGACCGCAAAAAATGATCACGAATGTCCAGATGTTGCGCAGTACGTTGGCGACAATATTGGCGGCCAGAATGATCACGAAGACCTGCCACAGTTGGGGCCCCAGACCCACAACCGCAAACGGGGCGGCCAGCGCGGTGCCCAGCAGCGGCCAGAGCACTGCGTCCTTGAGGCTTTGCAGCCCCACCTTGCGACGGATGGCACGCCATTGCGGCTTGGCTTCCGCCCAGGACTTCTTGCCGGAGAGCAGGCGATTGATTTCCAGGTCATGCAGCGCGATGAACCATTCGAAGAGCAGCGCCATCATCAGCGCGTTCAGTGGTTGCAGCAGATAGAACGGATGCCAGCGTTGCTCGCGAGTCACCCGCAGCATCCCGTACCCGATATCGCGATCCCGTCCCAGCACATTGGTCCAGGTGTGGTGCACCACATTGTGCGAATGCATCCACTGATCCGACGGACAGCCGTGGTTCCACTCCCAGGTGTTGGACTGGATAGCCGGGTCTTTCATCCAGTCCCACTGTCCATGCAGGACGTTATGGGCCACTTCCATGTTTTCCAGAATCTTGGCCAGCGCCAGGCAGAGCACACCGGCAGCCAGCACCAGGCCGGCGTTCCAGCCGCTGGCCCCGGCGTGTGGCCAGGCCGGCAGGAACAGGATGCTGAGGAAAATCAGTGCACGACCCGCGACGCCAATCGCGCGCTGCGTACGGATGACCCGCAGGATATAGCGGCGGTCCCGTTCGCCCCGATTGGCGATGACTTCATCGCGCATGGCGTCCAGCTCCCGGCCGAATTCCTCGATTTGCTCGGGGCTCAGGTGGGCGGTGGTGGGGTGGGTCATGGCAGGTTGCTCCGGGGCTTACAGGTCAAGTTCGCAGTCGCCGGCGGCAGCGCAGATGCACGTTTGAATGCGACTGCCCGCCTCATTGTGCAGCCGCCCGTCGCGAAGGTCACGAACGGCTCCGGATACCAATACGGCGGTACAGGTGTGGCAGATGCCCATGCGGCACCCGTGCGGGGGGTTGAGCCCGGCATCCTCGGCGACACGCAATAGCGGCAGATCAGCGCTGGCCTGTGCGCTGACCCCACTGCGTGAAAACTGGACTTCACCGCCTTGGGCACCTTCGGGAACCTCGGAGAAATCAGCGCGGAAGCGCTCGATATGCAGATGAGCGAGGCGACTGTTGGCGCTGAAGTGCTGTTCGAGCGCCGCCAGCAAGCCCGGGGGACCACAGGCGTAGACGTCGCGTTCGCGCCAATCGGGGCAGAGGCGGTCGAGCTGCTCGGCGGAGAAATAGCCCTTGGTCTGCTTTTCCTCACCGTATTCGTGGGTGTACACCGGTTGCAGCTGATAGCGCGTGTGGGATTGCGCCAGTTCGTGCAGCTCCGGTCCAAAAATGAAGTCATGGGCGTGCGGTGCATAGTGGATGTGCACCGTATCTGGCAGGCGTTCCTGGGCAACCAGGCTGCGGATCATGCTGATGGCCGGGGTGATGCCGCTGCCCGCTGTTATGAACAGCGGCCGCACTGGCTGGGCATCCGGCAGATGGAAGTCACCTTGCGGTAACCCGACCGGCAGGTAATCCCCCACCTTGATCTGGCGGACCAGGTGGTGCGAGATGCGCCCGCCATCGATGGCCTTGACGGTGATGGTGAAACGCCCATCGCGCCGCTCCGGCGGTGAGGAAATCGTGTAGGTCCGGGTGTAATGCCGGCCTTCCACCGGAACGCCTACCCGGACGTGCTGACCGGCGCGATGGCCGCGCCAGTTCAAGCCCGGCTTCAGTGTCAGCGTGCGAGCGTTTGCAGTTTCATCCCAGACGCCCACGACGCGGGCCTGCAACTGATGCGTGGTCCACAGCGGGTTGACCAACTCCACATAATGCGAGAACCGCAGCGGGTAGGTGTACAGGTCGGCGATGGCGCGAAGGCGCGAGAGCCAGCCCCGCCGTGGCGGGGAAGCGGAAAAGTCTGTTGCCATGAGCGGGGTGCGACCGAAGGTGTCCTCAGTGTAGCGGAGCCCCTTCGCATGCTGGGTGGCTTTGTAGTGTCCGCCGGTACGCCGGGGAGCGGTTCAGGTAGGCCAGGGCCTTGCTGGTCGAGCCTTCGGTCAGCGGATGATAGGTAGGCGACAGGTAAGGCAACCCCTTGGCCAGGAGCCAGAGCGGATGCGGCAGCCGACCCTTGCGGGATTCCCGCATCCAATTGCGCCAGATCCACGGGCGGAAGATGCTCGGCTTCTTCGCGGTGAAACGCGGGTCCTGACGCAGGAGATCGGCGGCGCCATCCGTCCAGAACCCGATGATGGCCGGGAACGCCACCGCGGCCAGCGCGCAACGCGAGACATAGGAACCGCCCAGGTGGCGATAGAGGTCAAACGCCACACAGCGATGCTCGACTTCCTCGGCGCCATGCCAGCGGATCAGGTCGAGCAGTACCGCATCGGCCCCGGCCTCCTCCCAGTTCGGGTTCTCCAGCACGTACATGCCCAGAACGCAGGTCATGTGTTCGATGGCCGCAACGATACCAAGCCGGGAAATCAGCCAGCGACGCTGCAGCCGGCGTGGGATTTTGAGGCCCAGGGGGGCGTCGGCCAGCGCGTCATTGAACAACCATTTCATCAACCGGGTGTTGCGTTCGGTCGAAATCCCGTGGGCCTGCAGATAGTTCTCGGTCGCGCCGTCGTGGGCCCGCGCATGCATGGCTTCCTGGCGGATGAAGTCTTTTACGTCTTGCCGCAACTTGGCGTCGGTGATCAACGGCAGTGCCTGGTTGTAGAGGCGGCAAAACCAGAATTCGCCCTGCGGCAGTATCAGGTTGACCTCGTTGACAAAATGACTGGTAAACGCCTGCCCGGGAATCCAATCCAACGGCGTTTGGGACCAGTCAAACTCCACCCGTCGCGGAATCAGCGAATGCGGCGAGGACGACCCTGGGGGCTGACGGCGCGGTCGACGGGAGGAAGTGGCAGTCGTTACGGGAGCTGGGCTGTTCAACGTTCTCTCCGGAGCATCAATTGGCAAGATCAACCTGGGCAAGGCGGCGGGCGAGGCCGGGGGCAAAGCGCCCCAGCCAGTTCATGCCGTGGGCCTCCACACCCACCAGCACTTCGTCCTTTTGCTGAAGGATCGCGTTGAGGATGCCGGTGGCGACCGCTTCCGGACCCAGGTTTCGGCGGGCGTAGAGCGCCGAGGCGCGAGCACGCTTTGCTTGCTCGTTTTCCGCGTTTTCCCCGACAAAACGGGAGCGCTCTGTGATGCCGGTATTGATGACACCGGGGCACACGCTGATGACCCGAATGCCGGCGTCGGCCATGTCCGCGCGGATGCAATCCGTGAGCATCCGCACTGCAGCCTTGGTGGTGGAATAGGCACTCATCGTGCGACTCGGCGCGAAGGCGGCCGCCGAGGCCACGTTGACGATCACGCCGCCATTGTGGTCATCGCGCATCATGCGGCCGAAAAGCCGCGAACCGTTGATCACGCTCCACAGATTTACGCCGAGGATCCGCTCCCAATCCTGCTGCTCGGTCTCCAGAAACCGGCCCGCCATGCCGATCCCGGCGTTGTTCACCAGAATGTCCGGCGTGCCCTCACGGGAGGCAACATCGGCCACGAAGTCGTCCCACTGCGCCGTCTGGCTGACATCCATCTGCCGACCGCGTGCATGCACACCAAGCGCGGTGGCCTCATCCAGGCTGCGTTGCAAGGTGTCGGGGGCGATATCCACGCCGATCACATCGGCGCCTGCGGCGGCCAATTTCAGCAGCGTTTGCCGGCCGATGCCATTACCGGCCCCGGTGACGATGGCCAGTTTGCCGCTCAAGGCTTTGCGTGGCCCCTGGACGCGGCGGCGATACAGCGCCGCCGGGGCGTTTTCATCCGTCACGCCGGATTGGATGAAGTCGACGAATCGTTGCACCCGTGAGGCAACCAGCTCGGGATGGCTCAGCGGAATCCAGTGGCCGGCATCCACGTCTTCCCGCCACAAGCGTGGAGCCCATTGGTGCAGGTCGTCGAGTAGCTCGGTGGTGACGAAGCTGTCCTGTGTGGGCACGATCAATTGCACCGGCACCGTGGTGTGCCGGGTTCGTGGGGCGCTCAGGCGCTGGATCATGTTGGCGCGGTAGAGACGCACGCCGATGGCGCCATCCTTGCGCTGCGTAGGGTTCGCATGCGGCTCGGTGATGCCTTCAACCCGTTCGAGCAGGCGCGGCCAATACTTGTCCAGGCCGCGATTCCAGAGCGCAGGCGCGAGTGCCGGAATCTGAAACGCGGCGATGTACCAGGAGTGCAGCAGCTGTCCGCCAACCTGGGCGATTTGATCCGGACGTCCGCTTTTCAGGCGCTGTGCGATCCAGTGTCCGACATGGTCCAGGCAGGGGCCGGAGATACTGGTGAAAGAGGCAATGCGCTCGGCGAATGCGGGATCCGTGACCGGCTCCCAGCTCTGGATGGAGCCCCAATCGTGCGCCACCAGGTGCACTGGAGATGTCGGGCTGACCGCATCGATGACGGCCTGAAAGTCTGCGGCCAGATGCGCCAGCGTGTACTCCCGAAGGGATTCCGGCGCGTCGGATTCACCGGCCCCACGAACATCGTAGGCCACCACGTGATAATGCCGCGCCAGCAGCGCAGCGGTGGCATCCCATATATGGCTGCTGTCGGGATAGCCATGCACCAGCAGCACCGTCGTTTTCTTGTTGCGGCTCCATTCCCGCACGCGCAAGCGGATGCCTTCCGAGTGCACAAAACGCTGGTGGGGAGTGGATGCTGAACGGGAGCTCGTCATGTTTCTCACTGTGCTTATCTATTAATGTGACATAGATTAATGTAAACATTATGGGCCTGCCAAGAACTGCCCACTTCCCGATCATGACCACGTCTCGGAGACCTAGCCCCAGGAGACCCCTGCCTCTGTTCAGCCCGGGGTTTTTGGGTACAGTGCCGCCCATGCTTTTTCACGGTTCTGCCATCCTCCGCCGCCCTCACCCCACTGTGAGTGTGGTGATCTGCTGCTGAATATGGACATCGCCCGCGTCGATCGCTATTCCCGTTACGGCTTGCTCGTTTCCGCCGTGGTATTCGGGGGGCTGGACTACGCCGTGGCCGGGCAAAACGTCTGGTTCAAGTCCTTTTTCGTGATCACGGTGGCCGGGCTGGTGGGCTATTTCACCAACTATCTGGCGATCAAAATGCTGTTCCAGCCCAAGCATGGTCAGGTTTTGGGCTGGCGGGGGCTGGTACCAAAGAATCAGGGCCAGATCGCGCAGTCACTGGGTGCCAGCGTGCAGGAGCAACTGCTCTCACCGGACATCATCCTGGAGTACATCCGGGAACGTGGCCTGATCGAAGCGGCAACACAGTCGGCGGGGCGCTGGCTGGATCGCGGGTTGCAGCAGCCCGAGGTGCGGCGGGCCATCACCACGCGGCTGATTGGTCTGCTGGATGACCGGGGGCGCGACATCATCACCGGTGGATTTGATTTGTCCGAGCAGGCGCTCAAAAGGCTGGCGCAGAACCCGGAGGTGATCGAAGGCTATTGGGAGCAGTTGCGTCGCGTGCTGCAGGAGTTCCTGCGCTCGGAGAAGAACCGCGAGCTGGCAGCGGAGCGCCTGCAGCGGCTGGTTCTCACGCATTTGCCGCAAATCGCTGAATGGCTGGATGTGGCGCTGGAGGACTACCTGCGCAGTCGTCGGGTGGCGGGCAGTGTGGGTTTGGGGCTGAAATCCCTGATCTCGCTGGATCGGGAAGCGCTGGAACAATTGCTGACGCGATTCGCCGAAGACCCCCAGGTGGCCGAGCGTTTGATGCAGGGGCTGGATGCGGCATTCGACGCCCTGCAGCGGCAGCTGGAGAAAGACGCGACACAGGAACTGGTGCAAGCGCAGCTGGCGTCGTGGGTGGAAAACCTGGCGGGTTTGTTCCGCCAGCATCTGCTGCCGGCGAGTGTTGAGCAGCTGGACGCGTATTTGAACAATGAAGAAAACTGGGTGCAGATCGAGGATCTGCTGATGCGCGCCATCGGCTGGTTCAAGGAGCAGGCCGTGCGGATGTTGGCCTCAGAAGACGGGCAAGCCTATCTGCGATCCGGGATCGAACGCGCGGTCAAGCAGTTGAATGTCACCGAACTGGTCGAGGCTCAGGTCATGAAGCTGGACACCGACGAACTGGAAAGCATGGTGCTGGACAACACCGGCGGCAACCTGACCATTATTCAGGTGCTGGGTGGGGCGCTGGGTGTCATCGCCGGCACAGTGCAGGTGCATGTCCTGTTCGCCCTGCCGCTGACCGCGTTGGTGCTGCTGGTTTACGCGGCCTGGCAGATCAACGAGTGGCGTCAGCGTCGGGTGCGGGTTTGAGACTCATCAGTTCGATCCGTTCGCCCAGGTTGTGACGGATCGCCAGATCCAGCACCCACCCCATTTCCGAAATCACCACACGGTCCACCAGGCCCCGCAGTCGCCAGATAATTTCCTCGAGCTGCGGACGCTGGCCCTGACCGCTGCGCGGAGGCGAGTCAAACAGATCGCCGGCCACGATGCTGACGGTGGAGTTTGCCGCGGCCTGGAGGTGGGAGCGCAAGTTGCCGACAATCTTCAGCAGGTCGAGCAGCGGCAATCCCAGTTCCACCAGCGTGGCACCCACATGAATCATGGTGGGGCGCGGAGCAACGAATTGACCGTCCTGCGGCCGGAGTAGCTGCAGGGACAGCGCGCGATCCATGACGGCGGGTGTCAGTTGTTCGCCAAACATGCTGCGCAGTTCCGGCAGCGTGAAACGCGCGGGCGTTTCCGAGCTGAAGGGCTTGAGCAATGCCGTTTCGATGCCCAGGATGCTGTCCAGATTCTCACCGGCCTGCCAGGCAATCAGCAGCTCTTCGATATTGCTGATCGTGTAGCCGCGCTGGAGCAGTTCATTGATGATGCGCAGCCGGGCGGCGTGCAGCTCGGAATAGATACCCATCTTGCCGCGCCGTTCCGGGGCGGGCAGCAGTTTGCGATTGCGGTACGCGCGAATATTCCGAACGGTGGTTCCAGTCTCCTCCGCCAGTTCGTGAATGGTGTATTCCGTAGGACGGGATGCCACGGAGTCGTCGCGCTTGCCGGACACGGCCATCGTGAGGATGCTGCTATTGGTAAGAGCGATACATTAACAATGATCAGGCCCGCGGGTGATCCGAATCACGGGTGGTGGGGCCTGGTTGGGATGGTGCAGCAGGCGGCCGGAGACTTTGCTGACGGTTGAGCAGTTTCGCCAATGCCCATGCGGAGGCAAAGCTGCCCACGATGAACAGCACAATCCACGCCAGCAGCCACCACCCGCTCATGGGGCCAGAGCAGGCGGGTTGTCTTTGGCGGGCGTGGGTTCGCTTTCACCCAGCTGCGGTACGGTGTTGCTGCCAGCCGCCACCCGATACCCGGTGGCGAATTCTTCACTGCGGGTATCCGCAACCGTTACGTCGCTGACGTACCACCACTCTCCGACCATCGCTTCCGGGGTGACATCGAGGATCATGTACCCGCGCCGCGTGCCCTCGATATACCGCATGTGCGGGTTCACCAGCCGCAGGGCATTAACCACTTCCGGGAGTGTTTCGGGGACCAGCGGGATGATTTCTTCCAGGCCCGGCGAGGTGACGCTGGTACAGACAAATTCCACCGCTCGGGAACCGGCGCCGGTGAGCGGGTTGTAGGTGAGCAGATCATCCGGGTCCTGGGTGACATCCATGGCCCAGGAGGTGTGGATGTCGCCGGTCAGCACGACCACGTCATTGATGCTGTTGGTTTCCAGATAGTCGAGCAGCTCCAGTCGCTGTCCGGGGTAGCCGTCCCACTGATCCGGATTGAAGTACACATCCTGGATGCCCGTGACATCGTTCAGCGGGGTTGTCGTGAACTTGAGCTGGCCCATCATGACCTGCTGGCCGATGACCTTCCATTGTCCGCTCGGGTTGCTCAGGGCATCTTGCAGATAGGTCATCTGCTCGGGGCCGATCAGTTTGCGTTCGTAATCCGGGACCAGTGCGTCTGCGCACAGCGGGATCGGCGCTGCCGACAGCACCGGTTCGGTGCATTCGATCTCGTCGTCGCGGTCGTAAAGCCGGGTGTCCAGCAGCGTCAGATCCAGCAGATCGCCCATCGCGAACCGGCGCCAGATCTTGTTGACATTACCCGGTTCCGGGTAACGGATCGGCATCCATTCGTCATAGGCCTGCTGGGCCCAGGCTTTGCGTTGCTGGTAGTCGCCTTCGTCGGGCTGATGATTGTTGGCGCTGTCGCGGCGCGAGTTGTCGCAGACTTCGTGATCGTCCCAGATGGTGATGAAAGGGTGCTGCCGGTGCAGTTCCATCAGATCGGCATCGCGTTTGTACTGGTTGTGCCGGGTGCGGTAATCCGCCAGCGAGATGATTTCATTGGCCGGCTCGTAGCTGCGGGTGGTGCCGTACTCGTCATTGGCGTATTCGTAGATGTAATCGCCCAGGTGCAGAATCACATCCAGGTCGGCGCGCTGGGACAGGAAGTGATAGGCGTGAAAATAGCCGTGGGCGAGGCTGGAGCAGGACACCAGCCCCAAGCGCAGGTGATCTACCGACCCGCTGGGCAGTGTGCGGGTGCGACCGATGACCGAAACCACACCGGCGGCTTCGAAACGGTAGTAATAGGTGGTGGCCGGGGCCAGGCCGATGGCATCTATCTTTACGGTGAAGTCGCGTTCAACGCTGGCGGTGCCCGGGTACGTCTGCACGACCTGATTCAGTTCCGGGTCGTTGTACACGGTGACGGTCACCGGAACCGCATCGCTGCTGCCATCCACCGGCGTGATCCGGGTCCACAGCATGACCCGGTCGGCGAGGGGGTCGCCGGAGGCGACGCCATGCAAAAAGGCAACCTTGTCGTCTCCGCCCGGGGCCGGCGTCGGGGTGGGGTTCGGGCCGCTGTTTGAATCCCCCTGGTTGCCGCAAGCAACCAGCAAGCTTCCACCGGCGAGAGTTGCCGATTGGCGCAGAAAGTCGCGGCGGCTAAGGCCGGTATGGCGGCGGATACGTTTGCCCATCTAGGTCTCCGAGTAAGTCGCATCGATGCAGGGCACGATTGTACGACCTGCGGGCGACGGGATTGTGTCGCTGTGGCATGGTGTACGCATGTAGTGAATAATCATGATCCGCGATTGGGGACAAAACATGGCGACGTTGGATGAATTCATCAGTGCGATCTACCGCCACGGTGTGGATGAGCCGAACTGTGATTTTCGTCAGTGGGCGTTGGCCGAATTGCAGAACCTGATTCCGTTTGACGCGGCCATCTGGGGTTCCGGGCCGATCAGCAAGCCTCGCTTCCATACGGTCAGCACCTTCGGTGTTTCCCGCGACTTCGCCCGCGCACTCGAAGCCACCATGCACGAGAACCCGTTGCTGCCGGCCATCGGCGAGCGACCGGGTGTTCCCATCGCCATGGATGAGGTCTTTCCCGACCGCAAGTTCTACCGCTCGCCGCTGTATCGCAGCACCTTCCAGCCCTTTGGCATCGAGCGCATTTTATCCAGCCATACGGTGGAGCCACGCAGTGGCCTGCACACGCTGCTGACCATTTACCGCTTCGATCGCAAGCAGAAGTTCACCGCGGATGAAAAAGCGGTTCAGACGCGGGCCATCTACCACCTGATTCATGCGGCGGCCCAGGCCTTTTTCCTGGCGGTCACGCGCCCCTGCGACAACCCCACACGGGAATTCGGGGCCGTGTGTGATCGCGAAGGCGTGTTTCATGAGGTTGAAGAAGCCTTTCTCGATCTGCTCGACGAGAGTTTCCCGACCCGGCCGCAGAACCGGTTGCCCTTTGTTCCGCCACAGCCGGGGTTTGCCGGCCCGATAGAGGGCATGTACATCCAGGCCGAAGCCTTCGATGACATGATGCTGCTGCGGGCGAGGCCTACCACTCCGCTGGACCAGCTGACCGATCGTGAGCGGGATGTCGTTGAGCAGGTCTGCGACGGGCTTTCCGCCAAGGCTATCGGGCGCGATCTCGGGCTGGCGCCTTCCACGGTATCCACGCATCTGTACCGGGCCTACCGCAAGCTGGGGGTGGAAAGTCGTACCGCATTGGCGCACATGGTGAAACGGCTGCGCTAAACCGGTCGATGGGGCGCGTCCGCTGCTAACATCGCGCCCATGGCATATGTATCTCTGGCCCGAAAGTGGCGCCCCCGACGATTTGCTGATCTTGTCGGTCAAACCAGCATCCGCACCACCCTCGAGAACTCGCTCGCAAAAGGGCAGGTGCACCAGGCTCTGCTGTTCACGGGAACCCGGGGGGTGGGCAAAACCACGATCGCGCGGATTCTGGCGCGTTGCCTGAATTGTGAATCAGCCGATGGCGCCGTCGCCGAACCCTGCGGCACCTGCAGCGCGTGCGTGTCCATCGACGAGGGTCGATTCCCGGACCTGTTTGAAATCGATGCGGCCTCGCGGACCAAGGTGGACGACACCCGTGAACTGCTGGACAACATCCCCTATGCGCCGGTACGTGGGCGGGTCAAGGTGTATCTCATCGACGAGGTCCACATGTTGTCGAAAAGCTCCTTCAATGCCCTGCTGAAGACCCTGGAAGAGCCGCCGCCGCATGTGCAGTTCCTCCTGGCGACCACCGATCCGCACAAATTGCCGATCACCGTGTTGTCACGCTGTTTGCAGTTCCCGCTGGCGCGGATTCCGTTGAATTTGATGATCGCGCGTCTGCAGGAAATCTGCGAAGCCGAGGGCGTCGCCACCGACGCAGACGGTCTGGACCGCATTGCGCGAGCGGGTGATGGCAGCTTGCGTGACGCCTTGTCACTGCTGGATCAGGCCATCGCCTTTGGCGGCGGTCAGGTTTCCGGTGCCCAGGTGGCCAACATGCTGGGCACCATTGAGCGCAGCGAGGTGCTCGACCTGATCGACGCGGTGGCCGGTCGCAATATCCCGCGGATGCTGCAGGTCCTGGATCACTGCGCCGAGCGCGGACTGGATTTTTCGACGCTGCTGTCCGAGCTGGCGCGCGCCTGGCAGACCTTGGCCCTGGCGCAGGTATTGCCCGAAGGCGTTGACCCTGAACTGAGCGCAGAAATGACCGCGCGGGTTGACCTGTTCGAGCCGGCGGATGTGCAGGTGTTCTATCAGATCGCCTGCCACGCAAGGCGTGATCTCGACTGGGCGCCGGACCCGCGTAGCGGAACCGAAATGGCGCTGCTGCGCATGCTGGCGTTCCTGCCCGAGGAGGCGACGCCGGGAAAGCCCCGGCCGGAGCCGAAACAGCCCCAGGCTGAGTCGGTTCCGGTAGCTCCGCAGGTTGCCGCCGCTCCGACGGTTGCGGCGCCGTGTTCTGCCCCCGCAGCTGCCCGTCCGTCGATGAGCTCGCCGCCAGCGCCGGAGCCGGAGCCGGCGTCTGCGGTTACGGCCGCACCGGCGGGAGCCCTGCGCGTGGATACGCCACCGCCAGTCCGCCCGAGCGAGGTCACTACGCCGCCTTCAGCCCCCGTGTCGGCAGTGGCGGACGTGCCTTCGGTTCGTTCTGCGGACGATGCGGCTGCGGAGATGTCGCCCATGGAGCGACAATTTCGCGCGCTGCCGATGGTTCAGGCCCTGGAGCAGGAATTCGGGCCGGGTCTTGCGGTCCGAAATATTCATTCGCGCGCCGGAGATGATGCGGCGTCGCCCCTTGATTAATCACTTTCGCAATTTGGACGAATCCCCATCATGAAAGGTCAAATCGGTCAGCTGATGCAGCAGGCCCAGGCAATGCAAAAGAAAATGCAGGAAGCGCAGGAAGAGATTGCGCGTCTGGAAGTCACCGGCGAGGCCGGTGGCGGCATGGTCAAAGTCACGCTCAACGGAAAGCACGAAGGGCGCCGGGTGCAGATCGACCCGGAACTGTTTGGTGAAGACCGCGACATGCTGGAAGACCTGATTGCCGCGGCGATCACCGATGCGGCGCGCAAGGTGCAAGCCGCCAGCAGTGAAAAAATGCAGAGCGTTACCGGTGGTCTGAATCTGCCTCCCGGGTTGAACCCCTTCGGCTGATCACGTGGTCTATCCCCCCTCACTTGAGCGCTTGATCGCGGCCCTGCGTGGCCTGCCCGGCGTCGGTCAGAAGTCGGCGCAGCGCATGGCGTTCGCGTTGCTGTCGCGGCGTCGTGAGTCCGCCGCCGAGCTGGCTGCGGCATTGACCCATGCCCTGGAAAATGTGCGGCGCTGTGTACGCTGCCGCTTGTATGCCGACGGTGACCTGTGCCCGGTGTGCCAGTCCAGTCATCGCGATAGCACGCAATTGTGCGTCGTGGAGACCGATGCCGATGTGGCAGCAATCGAGCAAGGGGCCCACTACAACGGGCTGTACTTTGTCCTCGGGGGGCATCTGTCGCCATTGGACGGTATTGGCCCCGAGGCCCTGGGCCTGGATTTGTATGCGCGGCGTTTGCGCGAGGAAAACTTTCGCGAAATCATCCTCGCCACCAATCCCACCGTGGAAGGGGAAGCGACCGCCCAGTACCTGGCCGAACTGGCGGCGATTGCCAAGGTGCCGGTGAGCCGCATCGCGCATGGGGTGCCGGTTGGGGGTGAGCTGGAGTATGTGGACGGCTCCACGCTGGCCCATGCGTTCAGCGGGCGCCGTAGCGTGGAGAGTCCGAGTTAGGCCGCGGCGAAACCCGCGGCGCCGAGCCTCATCCCCATGCGTTGATCGCAACGCCGGGTTTCCAGTTCACCACTCACCGGCTGAAAACCGGCCCAGGTGTATAAGTGGCGTGCCGATTCCAGCACCGTGGCCGTCTCCAGCTCCAGGTAGCGCGCCTGCTGGTGATAGGCCCAGTTCAGCGCGGTTCCGAGCAGTGCTCGGCCCAGTCCGCGGCCACGTTGTTCCGCCGCGAGGTACATGCGCCGCAGTTCATAATGACCGGGGCTTGGCAGTGCCAGCATTCCCACGCTGGCAACCACCCGGTCGTGGGTATCCGTGGCCACCCAGAATGCGCCGCCGGCATAGGTGGCCTGCAGCGCTTCCAGGTCCTGGTCGATGCCGTCGTGTTCGGGCTGCATGCCAAATTCCGCCAGGCACCCAAAGATCAGCCTTTGTAGCGCCGGACCGTCCGCATCCACGGCCGCGCGCAAGTGCAGGCCCCAGGGCTGATAGTCGGCGTGGTCAATGGGTTTGAGCATGCGCCGATGAGGGATGGCATCAAACAGCGTGGGGCCAGGCCCCTGATCCTGATAGCCGGCTTTGGCATAAAACGCGACGGCCGTTGTCCGGGCGTTCAGCACGATGGCATCGCAGCCCCGCCCGCGAGCACAGGACTCCAGCGCCTGCAGCATGCGCCTGCCGAAACCGCGCCCCTGAAACTCCGGGGCCACCGTCATGCCGCGGACCTGGGCCTCGCGTTCATTGGCAAGAAGCTGTATCCGGCCGGTGGCAACAATCGCGCCGTCCAGTACGCCGACCAGATCGTCGGTGGGGGGTCGGGTGTCAGGTTCGAGCGGTTGCCCCCAGGGTTGGCGAAGCAACGCGTAGCGGAGCGTTTGAGACGCCTCAATCTGATCCGGGTGATGGGCGGCGACGATGTGAAACGTGTTCATGGGCTGAACTCTACAATGAGCCGATGAGTAAACAGATGCTGACCGACGGGTGGGATTACGAAAATCCTTTCGTGCACGCGGTGACGGTGGATGACGCGGCGATCGATGTGATGAATCACGTCAACAATGTGCAGTACCTGCGCTGGCTGGAAGACACTGCATGGAAGCATTCGGAGTCGCTGGGGCTGCATTGGGAGCGCTATCAGGAGCTGGGTGCCGGTGTGGTTGCGACCCGGCATGAAATCGACTACCTGCGCCCCGCCTTTGCCGGTGAGCAGCTGGAAATCGCCACCTGGTGCACCGGGCACGACGGTCGCCTGCGGTTGCGGCGGGGTTATCAGGTGCGCTGTGTCGCGGATGGTCGTACCTGCGTGCGCGGACAAACCTTGTGGGTGTGCGTTGATCTCAAGTCCGGTCGGCCCCGGCGCATGCCGCCCGAATTTATCGCGGCTTACCAGCCGGTGGCCGGGGCGCCGGCTTTTCCCTGAGGTAGTTGCTCAGTCATCCGGGTACAAGGGGGGCAGGGAGCGATTCTGTTTTTCCGGCTGCGCCCGCGGCGCTACGAAAGCGCGAAATGCATTTGCGAACTCGGCGCCGGACCACTGACCCCGACCGTACAAAGCGGCGCTCAGGTTCTGTAGCTGCTGCTCCAGCGCCTGGCCTCTTGCCACCTGCGCCAGGCCGATCAAATCCTGACTCGACGTTGCGCCCGCCATGAGCCCGGCGTGATGGGCCCAACGTCGCACCGCCTTGGCGGTGGCCTGCGCATCCCCCTGCTTTGCATGGTGCAGGACGTCTTTGCTCTGCTGCCGTAGCGACGCATCCGCCATGGGGTCGAATGCCGAGGAATCCGTGGTCTCGGCTGCGGGGCGCCGCGCCAACCAGCCCCAGCCGACCAATGTCAGCAGCCAGCCCACGGAGCTGCCCAGAGCCAGAGCGCGCCACCAGCGCAGCGCATGGGATTCGGTCGCCGGTTGCGGGGCGTCGATGGCTGCGGGGCGGGCGGCGTCCGACGGATTCGGCGTGGTAAGCGGCGTGGGCTCAGCGCGGGATGCCGCCGTGATGCTCTTGACGCGGATGCTCCGGGCCGGCAGTTCCGCCTGTTCCCATTGCCCGATGCGGGTGTTGAACCAGGGCAAGTGCACCGCGGGCAGTTGCAACAGATCGGTCTGGGGGATATGGACAAATTTCTGGATGACCACCGCCTTGACCCCTCCGCCCTGTGTCTGCGTGGTGCGTTGTGGCTCCTCGGCAAAGCTTTGCGCCATGTCCCGCGGCGGCAGGGGCCAGTTCAGGTCGGGAACCTGAGTGTGCAACTGGCCGTCGATCTCCAGCCGTACGGTCCGCGTGAGTGCTTGGCCTTGCTCCGCCTGTCCGTTGGGAATGTCCAGCGAGTCGGTGATGCGTACCTGTTGCGCCGGGATCCAGACCGCATCCGGCTTGTCTTGGGCGGGTCGCACATCCAGGGTAATGTCTTCTGCCACCGTGGACACCCGGCGCGTGGGCACGCTGAATGCCGGAAAGCGGCTGCGCCGGCTGCGATCAACGAGCTGGCCACTGAATACCGGGCCAGGAATCGTGATCGGCCCCGGGCGCTCGGGAAATGCCACGTAGTCCCGCTCCAGCACCCGGTAGCGCTGATTGCTGATCAATTCCTCGCCGTCGTTGCGTTCGGCGAGTTTTTCGATGACCAGGCCCGGAACGACGGGGTCGGGCAGTGACCCCGAATCCAGTTCGCCGGCGATATAAACCCGCAGTTGCAGGATGACTTCGGCGCCCACCCAGGGGGTTTTGGTGTCCGCCGTGAAGTGCGCGAACACTTCGGCGGCCGCGGCGGCACTGGGGTCGGGTTTCTGAACCGTGATGGTGACCGGCGCGATGGTTTCGCCATCCAGCGGCGCGACGCGCAGCGGGTAGTCCCCGGGCTTGGCGGCAACCAGCGTAATCAGCCAGCTGCGACTGGTGCTGCGACTGCCGTTGAAGATCTGGGTGGACTGCGAGGTTTGCCGCTGCAGTTCGCGAACGCCCTCGGGCAAGGGCAAGAGCTCAGGCTCGCCGGTCCCGGCCGGGGATTGGGTAATGGTCAGCTCAAAAAACTCGCCCGGGAGTACCGGGTTGGGGCGCACCGTGGCCGTCACAGCTGCCATGGCAACGCCGCTGATGCCGAGCAGCGAGAGGGTGAAAAACAGGCGAATCATCGTCAGTTGTCTCTGGCATTGGCGCCGCGTTGGCGCTCGATTTCGAGGCGGCGGAAACGTTCGCGCAGCAAACGGGAGGGGTCACTGTCCACGCGCCGCAGCCATTGACGCAGCGTGCGTTCCGCTTCTTCCTGCTCGGCCGGGTTGGCCGTCAGGCTGGCGCTTTCCTGGTCGGTGGCTTCGCCGTCTGCCGCATCGGCGGATTGGGGTTCCTGTTCTTCCGCGTCGGGGGGCGCATTCTGCGGCTTTCTGCCGGACTGCTGGGATTGCTGCTGGCTGTCGTCTCCGGCTTGTTCCTGGCCCTCCGTCGACTGCTGGCCGGGGTCCGCCGACGGTTCCGATTCACCGTTCTTCGAGTCATCGGCGTCGGACGAATCACTGGTGGACGGATCCTGGTTGTCCTCCGACTCGCCGTCACCGGATTCACCATCCTGCGGCTCGCCATTGTTCTGCGACTGCTGCTGATCGCGAACCTGTTCCAGCAGTTCCAGGTTCCTGCGGGCGGGTTCGAAATCCGGCTTTTGCTCGAGCACCTTGCGAAAACCCGTGATGGCGTCGTCCAGGCGGTCCTGATAAGCCATCGACAAGGCCTGATTGTATTGATCATCCACGCTGGTGCCATGGGCAAAGCTTTGCTCGGCTGCGCTGTAGTCACCGCCCTGGAATTCGGCCACGCCACGCCAGCGGTTATCGGGGATGGCCTGGGCGTTCTCCGGGGTGGGAGTCTCCTGCCAGGTTTTGACCGCACGTTGATTGGCATTGAGCAGCCAGTCCGGCATCTCCGCGGCGGTTGCAGGGGCGGGTTGGAAGAGGGGCATGCAGGCGGCGAGCAGCAACCAGAGCGTGCCGCGGCGGAAAGCGCCAGCCGCCAACAGCAATAGCGGTAGCAGCAGCCAGACGCCATCGTCCTGGGGGACCGAACTGCTGTGGGAGGCGTCTGTCACGGCGTCGCCCAGCCCGATTGCGGGGTCTTTCCAGCGTTCAGCCTCGAAATTGCGCACATCAACCCACTGGCCGCCGGCCTGGCGGACACTGCTTTGCTGGCGCGACAGATCGGTGGTGGCCAGTTGCAGGTGTCCTTCCCGATTGGTGGCAAAGCGACCGTTGGCCAGGGGGACCGGTGCGCCGCTGGTGGTGCCAACGCCGATGACCTGCACGAGTGTGCCGTTTCTGGTCAATGCCGCCAGCTCCTTTTCGGCCGCGGCATTGATGTCGCCGTCCGTGATCAGGAGCAGCGTGCGCGGGCCGGATCCATCACTGAAGAGCGCCTGGGCGGCCTGGATGCCGGCCGTCACATCATTGCCAGGGCGGGGCATGACGTCGGGTTGCAGCGTGTTGAGCAGATGCAGCAGGGTCTCGGTATCGCGCGTGAGTGGACTGACGCGATAGGCACTGCCCGCAAATGCGATCAAACCAATTTCATCGCCGGTGCGAGAACGTAGCCACTCCTCGACCGCGATGCGCGAGCGCGTGAGTCGGTCCGGCGTGAGGTCCTGTGCCAGCATCGAGGTGGACAGGCCCAGGGCAATCACGGCTTCGGCGCGCGGGGTCACCGTGGGAACTTCCGCCTTGTGCAGGGAAGGGCCTGCCAGCGCGAGGGTGAACAGGGTCCAGGCCAGCACGGCGATCAGGCTTTGGCGACGCGGGCGCCATCCAGACGCGCGAGTCGCGGTGGCCGGGAAAAGCTCCGGGATCAGCGTCGCATCCACCACATCGAGCCAGGGATTGTTGCCGCCGCCACGCCGCTGCTGCGTGAGCAGGTAAACCAGCGGCAGCGCCAGCAGCAGCCACAGGGCGATCGGGCGCAAAAAGGTGGCATCCGCCCACAGGGTGGTCAGCGACGCCATGCTCATGGGTGACGCACCAGGGGCAGGCCGAGCAAAAATGCCGCCAACAGCGGTACCCAGTACCAGTTTTGCGGCGGCAACCGAATCTCTTCGGCCACCGGTTTGGCCTCGATGCGGTCCAGCTGCGCATAGACTTCCTGCAGCGATTGGCCACCCCGCGCCACGAAGGATTGGCCATGACCCAGTTCCGCAATGCGCTGTAATTGACCGGCATCCACACCGCGGCGTGTCAGCGCATCGAACAGTCCACGGCGGCCACTTTGCTCGCCGTCGAGTCCAATCGTATGGATCCGTATGCCGGCTTCGCCTGCCAGCGAGGCGGCTTTTTCCGGCGAGATATCGCCGGCGTTGTTCTCGCCGTCGGTGAGCAATACGATGACCCGTTCGTCCGCCTGGCTGGCATCCAGCAAATGTTCGATGGCGATGGCCAGCGCGTCGCCAATCGCGGTTTTCTGCCCGGCCAGACCGACTTCAACTTCATCCAGCATGTCGGCGGCGGTCGCGGTGTCCAGGGACAGCGGGGTGTACAGGTGGGCGGTTTCTCCAAACAGCACCAGGCCGATGCGGTCGCCACGCCGCCCGCGCAGGAACTCGCCGGCGGCGGCCTGTACCACTTCCAGGCGGCTGCGGACCTGGCCATTCCAGACCACGTCTTCCTCGTTCATCGAACCGGAGATATCCACGGCCAGCATGATGTCGCGGCCTTCCGCCGGCAGAGAGACCGGTTCGCCGGCCATCTGTGGACGCAGTGCGGCGAGAACCAGGGCTGTCCAGGCCAGCCAGGCCCAGATCGGTACCGGGCTTGCGCCGGGTGTGGTTCCCGCGGCGAGGGATTCCGGGGCGTGAGGAATGACAAGCGCGAACGGTGTGGCGCGTGCCGGCCAAAGGCGTCGAATCAGCCACGGCAGTGGCCAGATCAGGGCCATCCACGGCCACGCAAAGCTGATGCTGCTCAACATGAGCGGATCCAGATGGCGGCAGCCTGAGTGTGGCGCTCGTCCAGCATCACCTGCGGCCGATGCGCGCAACTGGCGAGATCCTGGGCCAGCTCCAGCGGCACGCGCTGGCCACTGCTACGAGCCAGAAATTGCGCGAAATCGGCGTCGCCAAGCGCGGCATCCCGAGCGGAGTGGCGGTAGCGCGCCACCCGTCGCAGCAGTCGCGAGAGCTGGACCGGGTCGTTGTTCGCCGCCCGAATCCGCTGCAGCTCGGCCAGGGCCTCCCGCCGCCACAGCGATGCTTGCCAGCGGCGAAGCGCCCACCAGATCAGGGCGCAAACCAGCACCATCAGCGTCAACGCCAGGAAGGCGGCCACGGGCGATGGCGGCCAGGCCGAGGGCTCGGCAGGCATTTGCAACCCGGCCAGCTGGCTTTTCCAGTCGGATGCGGGCATCAGCGTCGGGTCAGCCATGGCGCCAGCTGGGCTGCGGCCGATTGAGTGGTATCCAGCGCGATACACACCGCGCGGGTTTGCTGGGCCAGGGCTTCCAGCGCCTCCCGGCGTTGCTGGTAGTGGGCAATCCACTGATCCCTAAAGACGCTGTTGGAGAAATCCACCCATTGCGTCTGCGCATTCAGCCGCAGGGGAAATTGCCCGTGCTCCGGCGGGGAGAATTCCAGCGGATCACCTACCGGGAGCAGGATCAGCTGATTGTGGCGGGCGATTTCCACCAGATGGTTGCGGGCATCGGCGTCGAGATCGGCGAAATCACTGCTGATGGCCACGATGGAACCCGGACGCAGCGTCCGCCGCAAATGCAGCAACGCCGTGGCCAGCGTCGCTTCAGCGGTTTGGGCGGCGTTTGGTGCTTCCGCGCGGGCGCTCAGGTTCAGCCAGGGCAACACCCCGTGTATGCCGCTCCGTGCGGGGCTCTCGCGCAGACTGCTGCGCAATGCAATGCCACCAACCCGCTCGCGACTGTGCGCGGCGGTCCAGCCCAGCAGTGCGCAGCTTTCCAGCGCCAGTCGGCTTTTGAACTGGCGCCGTGTTCCAAAGCGCATGCCCGCACGCTGGTCCGCGAACAACAGAACCGGGCGTTCGTGCTCCTCGCGAAAGATCTTGGTGTGCATTTCGCCGGTGCGCGCCGTGACGCGCCAGTCGATAAACCGGGGCTCATCCCCGGGGGCATAGGCCCGGTGCTCCTCGAAGGTCATGCCGCGGCCGCGAAGTCGGGGAACGTTCCCGCTGCTGGACTGCAGCCGGCGCAAACCCAGGCAATCCAGCGAAAAATGCCGGGCCGGGTGCTGCAATGCGAGCAAATCCTGCAAGGGGTTGTGGGAATCAGCCATGGCGGCAAAATCAGGCGACAGGGACGAGTTCCAGCAATTGACGCACGACGGCGTCGGTATCCAGGCCTTCCGCTTCGGCCTCGTAGCGCAAGATCAGGCGATGACGGAGGACGTCCGGCGCGACGGATTGAATGTCATCGGGGGCGATGTGATCCCGACCGGCCAGCCACGCGTGGGCACGGGCGCAGCGTTCCAGGGCGATGGTGGCGCGAGGACTGCCGCCATAGGCGATCCATTGGCCCAGCTGGCCGCCGTGGCGTGCCGGCTCCCGGGTCGCCAGGATGAGTTCGACCAGATAATCCTCGACCGGCTCGGCCAGATGCAGGCCGGCCATGTCTTCACGCGCGGCATGAATTTGCGCCGACGACAGGCGGGTTGGCGGTGGCGCGCTGGCGTGGGTGGCCGTCGCGCGGGCCAGCCGCAGAATGGCGCGCTCCGTGGCGCTGTCCGGGTAGCCCACGTTGACTTTCATCAGAAAGCGATCCATCTGCGCTTCGGGCAACGGGTAGGTGCCTTCCTGCTCGATCGGGTTCTGCGTGGCCATGACCAGGAAGGGGTCCGGCAATTTATGGGTGGTTTGCCCCACCGTGATCTGCCGTTCCGCCATTGCTTCCAGCAGCGCCGACTGCACCTTGGCAGGCGCGCGGTTGATTTCGTCGGCCAGCAGGATGTTGTGGAACAGCGGGCCCGGCGTGAACACGAATCCGCCCTGATCGGGTCGGTAGACGTCGGTGCCGATCAGGTCGCCGGGCAGCAGGTCCGGGGTGAACTGCAGGCGGTGAAAATCGGCTTCCAGTCCGGATGCCAGCGCCTTGACCGCGGTGGTCTTCGCTAGCCCCGGGGCCCCTTCGACCAGCAGGTGCCCATCCGCGAGCAGTGCAATTAGCAGGCGCTGAACCAGGTTTTGTTGGCCAAGAATCTGTTGGGAGAGATGATTTTCAAGTTCAGCAAAAGCGGTGCGCAATGTCATCGGTGCGAAGGATTTCGAAAGGTGGGCCAAAGGCGGGCATGTTATCGGCATTTGTCCTGTGGCATGGGTGGGAGTTCCCGGCCTCGAGCAAACCCCGGTCGCACAAACAAAAAAGGCGCAGCCGAAGCTGCGCCTTGGTGGACGGATGAAACCGTCTTATTCGCGGCCGAAGTCCCAGCGAATACCCAGTTGGTACTCGGTGAAATCGAGCTCGTCGAAGTCGTTGTAGTTGAGGGCGACTACCCAGGAGCCAAACCGGTAGGCGGCGGACAGTCCCAGAACCTTCTCCGGATCGTCAGCTTCATCCCAGTCGATGTAGCGGTAGCTCGCACCGACTTCCACATTCGGGTAGACCTCAGCGCGGATACCGGCCAGGGCGCTGTAGCCGCCGGTGGAGTCGCTTTCGCTGATGGAGGTGGCCTTGGTTTGCGCGGTGGTGCTGCAGTCGATCAGCAAGCAGAACAGGATGTCTAGCGGGGTGCCGGTTGGGCCATCATCCGCTGGCGGATCATTCGGGTCGTTCGGGTTGCCCGAGTCATCGATGCTACCGTCAATGGACGCTTCGAGACGCTCGTAATTCAGGTTGCCGTATACGTAAACGCTGCCGGCTTCCGTCAGCGGATACATCCCGCCCACGCCCAGTCGCATCATGTCGAGGTCGAGGCTGACATTCGTGTTCTTGAGGTCGAAGCTGCGCAGTTCGTAGGCGCCGTTCAGATGCACGTAGTCCATGACGCCGAAGTTGAACTCCAGGCCATAACCGTCCGCGTCAGCGCCATCCGCATCCGGGAGGATGTAGCGCAGCGTCAGATCGTCAAATTGGATGGCCGGTGCTTCGGCGGCTTGTGCGGCGGTGGCAACGGATGCGCCTGCCATGAGCAGGGCAGCAATGCGTAATTTCATTTTTGAAAGATTCTCCGATAAAGGGTTCAGTGCCTGGACCTGCGGCAGAATATGCGCTGCCATCCCTGCTTGGCAAGGGTGTTGTTGCGGGGGTGCAGCCGGAAGCCGGGAATCGGGAGAATGGTCGGGGTGACAGGATTCGAACCTACGACTTCCACCTCCCGAAGATGGCGCTCTACCAGGCTGAGCTACACCCCGAAACCGCAGGCCAAAATTGCCTTCGCTTTCGTACTTGTCAGTACTTGCGCTGGGAGGCGTAGTGAGCCAATTCAACCAGTGCATCGCGCGCCGGACCCGGGGGGAAATCCTGGGCGATCGTGGCAGCTCGGGAAGCCGCCTCTTCAGCGCGCCGCGCAGTATAGGTGATGCCGCCGGTCTCAGCAATCAATTGTTGAACTTCCGGCCAGGCTTCGCGTCCACCGGTGGAAATGCGTTCGACCATCCGCACGCGGGTGGCTTCATCGGACTCGCGCAGCGCGTGGATCAAGGGCAGGGTGTACTTGCCTTCCGCCAGATCATCGCCGGGCTCCTTGCCCAGTTCGGTGGCCGTTGCGGTGTAGTCCAGACAGTCGTCCGCGAGCTGGAAGGCGATACCCAACTCGAGGCCGTAGCCTCCCAGATCACGGGCTTCCACATCGCCGGCGCCGCCCAGCAAACACGCGCACTCGACCGCGGCCTCGAACAGCACCGCGGTTTTGCGCTGGTTCACTTCCATGTGGGTTTCTTCGCTGATGTCCGCCTGGTGCGAAAGCATCAACTGCATCACTTCGCCTTCGGCGATGCGATTCGTGGTGTCGGCGAGGATGCGCAGGATTTCGAGTCGCTCCAGGTCGACCATCAATTGAAACGCGCGCGAGTAGAGGAAATCCCCCGTCAGCACGCTGGCGGCGTTGCCCCAGAGCGCATTGGCGGTGATGCGGCCGCGGCGCAAGGCCGAGTTGTCCACCACGTCGTCGTGGAGCAGGGTGGCGGTGTGGATGAACTCGATCACCGCGGCCAGCTTGGTCAGCTTTTCGCTGTCGATTGCGGGGTTGAGTGCGCGGCCGGCGAGCAGGGTCAGCGCGGGGCGCAGACGTTTTCCACCGCCGCCAACGATGTGCCGACCGAGTTGCTCGATGACGACAACATCGCTGCTGAGGTTGTCCAGAATCAGGGCGTCAAGCGCCTGCATGTCGTTAGCAATGGGTTCGAGCAAAGAGAGCGTCGGCATGAGGGAGTGTCCGCAAGTGCGGTGCGATGCTAGCAGGCATTGATTATTTGCAGTGAAAGGCTTGACGAGCGGATTCAAAGATGCGGATAATGCGCGGCTTCATTATGGTTTCCCAATCAGGTTTTATGACGATGTATGCCGTCATTGAAACCGGGGGCAAGCAATATCGCGTGTCCACCGGTGATGTAATTCGAATCGAACGTTTGCCGGCGGAAGCCGGGTCCAGCGTGACCTTTGACCGTGTTCTGATGGTGGGCGGTGATAGCCCCAAAGTCGGCAGCCCGGTTGTGGAAGGCAGTTCTGTTGTTGCTGAAGTTGAAGAACACGGCAAAGCAGACAAGGTCACCATCATCAAATTCAAGCGCCGCCAAAAATATCGTCGTAAGCAGGGCCATCGCCAGCTGTACACGCAGGTGCGCATCACCGACATCACGGCCTAAGCGCGAGAACGTTGTTCTCGGGCATTTAAAGAGGAATCGATAAATGGCACATAAAAAGGCAGGCGGCTCCACCCGTAACGGTCGCGATTCAGAATCCAAACGCCTTGGCGTTAAGCGCTTCGGCGGTGAACTGGTAACTGCGGGCAGCATCATCGTGCGCCAGCGCGGCACCCACTTCCACAACGGCGATAACACCGGCCTGGGTACGGATCACACGATTTATGCCAAGGTTGATGGTCGCGTGCAGTTTCAGGTCAAGGGCCCGAAAAAGCGCAAGACCGTGGCGATTATCCCTGAGGCCATTGCTGCGCAGTAAGCGCTGCAGCAATGCTTCAAAGAGCCTCGCCCTGTGCGGGGCTTTTTTATGCGTCGTAGTCTTTAATTATGAAATTTGTTGACGAAGCCATCATCACTGTTCAGGCCGGCAATGGCGGGTCGGGTGCCGTCAGCTTTCGGCGCGAGAAATATATCCCCCGTGGTGGGCCCGATGGGGGTGACGGCGGGGATGGCGGGAGCGTCTGGGTCGAGGGGGTGGCAGGTCTGGGCACGCTGTCGCAGTTCCGTGTTCAGCGCCGGTTTGCGGCGAAGAATGGCCAACCTGGCTCCGGTCGGAACAAAACCGGCGGCAAGGGGGATGAGTGCTTCATCGAAGTGCCGTGCGGAACCATCATTCACGATGCGGATTCCGAGGAGCTGATCGGTGAGGTGCTCCGTCACGGGCAGCGGATCAAGGTCGCACAAGGCGGGTTTCACGGTATCGGGAACGCGCGCTACAAGAGCAGCACCAACCGCGCGCCGCGGCAGTTCTCACCGGGATCGCCCGGCGACATGCGCCGACTGCACTTGGAGCTGAAGCTGCTCGCCGATGTGGGTCTGCTGGGCTTGCCCAACGCCGGGAAAAGCACGTTCTTGGCTGCCGCGTCATCAGCGCGTCCGAAAATTGCGGACTACCCGTTCACTACCTTGAACCCGCAACTCGGAATTGTGGATTTCGCCGATCGCAATGGCTATTCCATCGTGGATATCCCGGGCTTGATCGAGGGCGCGGCCGAAGGTGCGGGCCTGGGGACCCAGTTCCTGCGTCACCTGGGGCGCACGCGGGTGCTGTTGCACCTGGTCGATGCATCCGGAATGCCGGGGGTTCCACCAATTGAAGAACAGTTTGCGGTCATTGATGGCGAGCTGAAGAACTACGGTGACGGGTTTCTCGTGGATCGGCCCCGCTGGCTGATTTGCAACAAGATCGATGTGCTCGATGCGGATGAGCGCGCAGCAGTATTGGAGCGAGCCAAGACTCTGGCTGATGAGGTTTATGCGATATCGGCTGCAACACGGGAAGGCGTCGACGAGCTTCTTGAGCTGATCTCGCGCTGGATCGCCGCCCTCAAGGCTGACGAAGAGGCCCTGCGTGTGGCGGCCGAGCGCGTTGACCCGCCGCTTCCTGCGGAATCCGCACCTGCAGATCTGGACGGTGCACGGGATGGGGAAGAGGGCGGGCCGTGAGTCAGGTGTGGGTTGTCAAGCTCGGGTCGTCATTGCTCACGGCGCATGGGACCGCGCTGGATGTTGCCTGGATTCATGACATCGCCGCCCAAATCGCGGAGTTACGGCGCCAGGGGCGCGATGTTGTCGTCGTGAGTTCGGGGTCGGTCGCTGCTGGTGTGGCGCGGCTCGGGTTGTCGGCGCGTCCCACCGAGCTTGCACATCTGCAGGCCGCCGCGGCCGTCGGGCAGCCCGATGTCATGCAGGCCTGGTCCCGCGCCTTTGCGGTGCAACAGGCCCAGGTGGCGCAGCTGTTGCTCAGCCATGAGGAGGCGCGCCAGCGCGATCGCTATCTCAACGTGCGTGCAACGCTGCGCACGCTGCTGGACCAGGGCGTGATCCCCGTGGTCAATGAAAATGATTCGGTGGCAACGGACGAAATCCGCTTCGGTGACAATGACCGATTGGCCGCCATGGTTGCCGATTTGGTCGGTGCCAAAACCCTGGTGCTGCTGACGGACCAATGGGGCCTGCATACCGGCAACCCGCGCACGGATCGTTCGGCGCGGCGCATCAGTCATGCGCTCGCAAATGACCGCGCGCTGGATCAGATGGCGGGTGGCGGTGGAGCCTTCGGTCGTGGCGGCATGGTGACCAAATTGCTCGCGGCGCGACAGGCCGCGCGTTCCGGTATTGAGACCTGGATTGCGCATGGGCGTATGCCGGGTGTGCTGTCTGCGGTTGCGCAGGGGGCGGCGCCCGGGACCCGGCTGCTGCCCGGGGAGTCCGCTGTAGGTTGGACGGCGCGGAAGCGTTGGCTGGGTGCGGCACTGCATGCTACCGGCGCCTATGTGCTGGATGCCGGCGCCGTGCGCATGCTGCGTCAGGGTGCCGTGAGCCTGCTGCCCGTCGGGGTGTTGCGGGTCGAAGGCGAGTTCCACCGCGGTGACCTGGTGCTGTGCAAGGACGAGTCTGGTGCGGAGATTGCGCGAGGTCTCAGCAACTATGCGGCTGCGGATGCGCGCAGGATTTGCGGCGCGCGTGGGAATGAGCTGAGCCATCGCTTGGGCTGGCCCGGTGAGGCCGAGTGTATCCATCGAGATAATCTGGTGCTGTCTGAATCGACCGTAGTCGCGTGAGGCGCACGGATGGCAGGCACAAAAAAAGCCGCAGTGCGCGGCTTTTTTTTTCCGCCTGCGTCATGCCGGAGCACGACGAGGTCGGGTGCGACGGCGATTTAGCCCAGGGCTTTGATCGCAGCGCGCAGGCGGCTCTTTTGACGTGCCGCGAAATTCTTGTGGATCAGGCCACGCGTAGCGTAGCGGTCCAGAACGGGTTCGCAGGACTTGAAAGCCTCGTCAGCGGCGGTTTTGTCGCCAGCGACAATCGCAGCACGGACTTTCTTGATCAGGGTACGAAAACGCGAACGTTGAGCCGCGTTGCGTTGACGCGAGTCTTCGGCTTGGCGGGCGCGTTTTTTGGCTTGAGGGGAGTTGGCCACGAAAGGCATCCAATACAAAAGGTGAAGCCCTCGAATTTTAAGGCAAAATCTGCGCAGGTCAAGTCCCTGGGAGTAAAAGACGAATGAGTGGCGGTCTGCTGCGCTCTTCAATGCTGGTCAGCGTGTGGACCCTGGCATCACGGGTGCTGGGTTTTTTGCGCGATGTCCTGCTGGCCGGGTGGTTTGGCGCCGGGGCGGGGATGGACGCATTTTTGGTCGCGTTCAAGATACCCAATTTTCTGCGTCGTCTGTTCGCCGAGGGGGCGTTCTCGCAGGCCTTTGTGCCGGTGCTGGCGCTCACCCGCGAGCGCGAAGGTGTTGCCGGAGTTCGCGATCTGATCGCGCGCACGAGCGGGCTGCTGGCGACGGTATTGGCGCTGCTTTCGCTGCTTGCCATCGTTGGCTCCCCGGCGTTGATTGCCGTTTTTGCACCGGGCTTCGGGTCGGTGGACGGCCGGGCAGAGCTGGCCGCCGGCTTGTTGCGCATTACCTTTCCCTACCTGTTTTTTATCTCGTTGGTCGCGCTGGTATCGTCGGTGTTGCAGACCTGGCAGCGTTTTGCGTGGCCGGCTTTTGCGCCGGTGCTGCTGAATGTCAGCCTGATCTCGTTCGGCTGGTGGGGTGTCAATCGCAGCGAAGCTGCGCTGGATTTCCTGGCCTGGGGCGTGTTCGTTGCCGGCGCGGCTCAGCTGATTCTGGTATTGCTGCCGCTGCACAAGCTGGGGTTGCTGGTACTGCCACGCTGGCGACCCGGCGATGAGCGGGTACGGCGGATTCTGCGCTTGATGGCTCCCATCATCTTCGCATCCAGCGTGGCGCAGGTGGCGTTGCTGATCGACAGCATTCTGGCGTCCTTGCTGGATGTGGGCAGTGTGAGCTGGCTCTACTACGCAGATCGGTTGATGGAGTTGCCGCTGGGAGTGTTTGCGATTGCGATAGCTACCGTGTTGCTGCCCGGATTGTCCAGCGCGCATGCGCAGGACAACACGGCGTTGTTCAGGCATCAGTTGCACTGGGGGCTGGTGCTGACAGCGGGAATCATTTTCCCGGCGGCAATGGCGCTGTTTGTGCTCGCGGGGCCGTTGGTCGCTTCATTGTTCCAGTACGGCGCTTTTTCTGCGCAGGACACGCAAATGACCGCGATGGCGTTGCGCGCCTATGCCCTCGGCTTACTCGGGTTCAGTTTCGTCAAAATCCTGTTTCCGGCTTATTCCTCCCGCCAGGACACCCGCACGCCGGTGAAGATTGGTGTCATTGCGCTGGGCGTGGGCATGCTCTTTAATCTCGTGGTTGTCGGCTGGGCCGTGTATCAGGAGCGTACGGGGGCGCATTGGCTATTGGCTTTGGGAACCTCGCTGGGTGCTTGTGTGAATGCAACTTTGCTGTGGCGGCGATTGCCGGATTATTTGAAGCTCGGGGTGCCCGTGGGTGTGCTCGCGCGTGTGGTGCTGGCAGCCGTGGGAATGGGGGCGCTGTTGTACCTGCTGGTTCCGGCGACCGAGTTCTGGTTGACGGCCGGGCTGGTCGACAAGGTTCCGCAGCTGATGGCGGCCGTTGTGGGCGGTGGTGCGGGTTACCTGGCGCTGCTGTATTTGTTGGGAATTCGTCCGCGTGACGTGATTCGTCCGGGGATGAGTGCGTGAGAATCATTCGGGGGCTGGCAGGCCTGCAAACCTATTCCGAGCCATCGGCGGTAACGCTGGGCAATTTTGACGGTGTGCACCGCGGTCACCAGGCGCTGGTCGAAAGTACGAGGCGTTTGGCGTTGCAGCATGAAGCGCAAGCGGTGGTCGTGCTGTTCGAACCGCAGCCTCTGGAATTCTTCCGTCCCGAGATCGCCCCGCCGCGGTTATACGGTATGCGGCAAAAGGTGCAGGTGCTGCAGGGGCTGGGTGTCGAGGCCGTGTGCGTACTCCCCTTCAACGCCAGGCTGAGTGAACTGCCCGCGGAAGAATTCGTGCGCCAGGTTCTGGTGGAGGGCCTGCAGGCGCGCGCCATCCTGGTCGGGGATGACTGGCGCTTTGGTCATCAGCGCCGAGGCGATTTTGCGCTGCTGGAACAATTGCGGGCGCAGTACGGTTACCAGTTACAGCAAGCCCCCACCGTGACCGATGCCGGCGAACGCATCAGCAGTACACGTGTTCGTCTGCTTCTGGATCAGGGCGAAGTGGCGCAGGCGGCTCGCTTGTTGGGGCGGGAATTCAGCTGTTGTGGACGGGTCGTCCAGGGCGCACAGCTCGGCCGCCAGCTGCAGGCGCCCACGGCCAATGTGGCGTTGCGCCATATTCCCCCGTTGCGCTTCGGGGTATACATGTGCCGGCTGAATGGAATGCCCGCAGTCGCCAATTTTGGCGTGCGGCCAACGATGACGGATAACCGTCCCAGCCTGGAGGTTCATGTGCTGGACCGGGACATCGAGTTGTACAATCAGCGGGTCGAAGTGCGATTCACCCAATGGCTCCGCCCGGAGAAAAAATTCGACAGCATCGACGCGCTGGCGAAACAGATTCATCGGGACTTCGATGATGCCCGTCAGTGGCATTCAACCCATCCCGAACTCTGAATATTCCGCGTGCGAAAAATCTCCAACGTTTATGGCTTGTGGCTGTCATTTGCCATCATCATCCTTGATCAATTCAGCAAAGAACTGATCCATACGCGTTTGGAGTGGTTCGAGCGCGTTGCCGTGACCCCGTTTCTGAACATCACCCACCTGCGCAACACCGGCGCGGCGTTTTCGTCATTTGCTCACCTGCCAGCGTGGGTGTTCATCGCGCTGGCCGTGAGCGTTTCGCTGGGCATGATGATCTGGCTGCGACGAAATCCTTCCAGCCAGCGGCTGGTGGCGTTGGCGTTCTCCTGCATCATCGGCGGGGCGCTCGGAAACGTGATTGACCGTGTGCGCCATGGTTATGTCGTGGATTTCATCGACTTCCACATCGGCAACTGGCACTACGCGGCATTCAACGTCGCCGATGTTGCCATCAGCCTGGGGGCGTTCTTCCTGATTCTCGACATGTTGCGGGAGTGGTTGAGTGCCCGCCGACGGAGCGCGTCATGAAGATCCTGCTTGCCAATCCTCGCGGGTTCTGCGCCGGCGTTGACCGCGCCATCGAAATTGTGGAGCGCGCGCTGGATCGGCTGCCACCCCCAATCTATGTGCGGCACGAGGTGGTGCATAACCGCTTTGTGGTGGAGTCACTGCGCGCCAAGGGTGCGGTCTTCGTCGAGGAAGTGGACGAAATCCCCGAGGGGGCGATCTGCATTTTCAGCGCACACGGGGTTTCCCAGGAAGTGCGCAAGAACGCGCGCGCCCGTGGCTGCACCGTGATCGATGCGACCTGTCCACTGGTGACCAAGGTGCATGTCGAAGTGGTGCGCTACGCACGCGAGGGGCGTGATGTGGTGCTGATCGGGCACGCCGGGCACCCCGAGGTCGAGGGCACGATGGGGCAGTTTGATGACCGCTTCGGTGGCAGCATTCACCTGGTGGAAACGGTGGATGACGCCCTGAGCCTCCGCCCCAAAAATCCCGAACACATGGCCTTTGTGACCCAGACGACCTTGTCGATGGATGACACTGCCGCCGTGATCGACGCGCTGCGCGAAACATTCCCGCAGATCAAGGGGCCACGCAAGGACGATATCTGCTACGCCACCCAGAACCGTCAGGACGCGGTACGGGATTTGGCATCGCGTTGTGACCGGGTGCTGGTTGTGGGCTCGCGCAACTCCAGCAATTCCAATCGGCTACGCGAGCTGGCGGAAAATTGCGGGACTGCAGCGCGCCTGATCGACGGGCCCGACGATATCGAAGCCAATTGGCTGGAAGGAGCACAGTGCGTAGGCGTGACGGCGGGAGCTTCCGCGCCGGAGGTGCTCGTGCGGCGCGTGGTCGAGCGTTTGCGCGAACTGGGCGGCACCACCATCCAGGAGCGTGAAGGCGTCGAGGAAACCATCACTTTCGCACTGCCTCGCCTGCTGCGAGACGCCAGCTAGTGGGCGTGGCCGAAGACTATGATCTGGGTGTCGCCGGTGGCGGCATCCTGGGGCTCTGTGTCGCATGGTTGGCTGCGCGTAAGGGGGCTCGCGTGCTGGTGGTCGATGAGTCCCGGCCATTGCAGGCCGCGACCCCGGCGTCGGCCGGTGTGATCTGGCCGCTCGAAGCTTTGCCGGAACACAGTCCGTTCTGGCCCTGGGTGCACCGCGGGATCGAGCTCTACCCCGACTTTGTGCGCTCTTTTGATGGTCTGGATCCGGCTGCGATTGAATTCGCGGCGCATGGGTTGCTGCGCCTGGATGCACAGCCCGATACGTTGCGTCCGGGGGAGCAATGGGCCGCCGCGGGTGACCTTGCGGGGATGCCGCGGTTGCAGGGCGCGTGGGCTGCGCACGCGCGTCGGGTGTCGCCCGCGCTGCTGCAGCGGGCGTTGCTGGATGCGGTTCAGGATGCCGGCGTGACGGTGGTGGAAGGGAGCCTGGAGCGGTTGCCGGAGACGACGCAGTGGGTGACCTCGGCAGGGGATTTTCAGTGTCAGCGAGGTGTTATGGCCACCGGCGCTTGGTCGGTGCCAGGCTTCACGCTGGAGCCGCAGCTGCTACCGGTTCGCGGTCAAATGCTGGAACTCGAATTGGCTGAACCCTGGGCCGGGCCCATGCTGCAGGACGCGGATTCCTACATGGTGCCAATGACACCCCAGCGCGTGATGCTGGGTTCCACCGTCGAACTGGTGGGGTTTGATGCGACCCCGACGGCTGCAGGGCGTGAACAAATTCTGCGGGAAGGGCATCGGATCCTGACCACGCTTGGTCAGGCTAGGGTGGTGCGCCATTGGGCGGGCCTGCGCCCGCGGCTGGGCGAGGGGAGCGCGCCGCGGGTTGGCCGGTTGGCAGCGAATCCGCATCTGGCCTGTGCGATGGGGCTGTACCGTCTGGGCGTGACAACCGCGCCAGCGATCGGTGAAAGTCTGGCAAGTTGGGCGGTAGAGGCTGCGGAGTTGCCGCTCGTCGGCTGAAACCGACCGCTCGTCGGAAATCCGAGCCCGGAATCACTTCGGGTGAGTACCTTGCAGGCTCCCGTTACTCCCTGTGGTTTACGTGTCCGCCAAGGCCCCAGTTCCCGCTGCCAACCTGAATCCCCATCGCGGATTCACCTTGACCGAAATGGTGACGGTCGTTGCGTTGATTGGCATTACCACGGCCATCGCTGCGCCGTCGTTCAGCAATCTGCTGAAGAACAACCGCATCACGGCGGCAGCCAATGAGCTGCTCACGTCGCTTACGCTGGCGAGGTCAACCGCGATTACCACGCGAACCCAGAGTGTGGTTTGCCCGAGTAACGATTCCACCTCCGACAAACCCAGCTGCGGCGGGTCCTGGGAGGATGGCTGGATCGTATTCACCGACATCGATGGCAACGGCGAAGTCAGTCCGCCGCAGGAAACGCTCTGGGAACAGCATCCCGCGCTCGGGGGCACATTGGACATCGGCGCGCCGGGTGCACTCGCTACCCGAATCCGATTCCAGCCGATTGGCACCGTGCCGGGTTTCAACGGCACTTTCGCGATCTGCGACGATCGTGGCGGCGACGCCGACCAACGACACAACATGCGGGAAGTGATCTTGTCTTTCGCCGGACGCGCTCGCGTGGTTGAGGGGGATGGAGGCACCGCATGTCCATGAAAACGCAGGTACGGGGCGCAGCTCGACGCCAGCGTGGTGTGTCGCTGATCGAGGTGCTGGTCGCCGTTGTCGTGCTGAGTATCGGCTTTGTGGGGTACGCCGCGCTGCAGATGCTGGGCGTGCGTACCAACAACGAATCCATGTACCGCACGCAGGCGATCTCACTCGCCGAGTCCATGGTGGAGCGGATGTATGCGAACCGCAGCGCCATCAACGACACGGCGGTTAACGGCGGCAACAGCCTCTACGATGGCTTGAGTTCGGATGACATTTCCTGTTCCACACCGCCGACGGCTTGTGACCGCGTTCGCGGTGGCGGCGCGCCAGCGAATTGTTCGGCCGCGGAAACGGTGGCCTGGGATGCGTATTCGGTGTTTTGTGGCCAGACCAGCGGTGGCTCCCAGCTTGGCGGGATCGCGGCCTTGCTGCCGGAAGGGAGATTAACCGTGTCGTGCAACGCGGGCGCCGGTGGCTGTCAGCCCACCTCGGTGCATACCGTCCAGGTTCAATGGGAAGAGTTCGAAACGGATCGGGACCCCGCCGCCGACCAGGATGGGGATGGCGATAGCGAATTCATGACCCGTACCGTTTCCATTCAGGTGATCCCATGAATGCCATGCCCCAGCCCCTCCGTCAGAGTGGCGTGACCTTGGTCGAGCTGATGATTGCCCTGGTGCTGGGGCTGTTCATCGTGGGTGGCGTCATCCAGGTGTTTTTATCGGGAAAAGCGTCCTACAAGGTTCAGGAGGGTTTGGGCCGCATCCAGGAGTCCGCGCGTTTCGCCGACTTTTATCTGGGCAGAGTGCTGCGAAATGCCGGTCGCCCGCGCGTATTCGGCTCGGTGAATGGGTCACCTGGTGGGTTCTTCATGCCCGTGGATAACCGGGTCGACGATTCCGGGTTGCCGGCCACCCGTGATGGACGCGACGGCGGCCCCGACGTGATCACGGTGATGTATCGGTCCGATACCAATTGCCTGGGCAATTCCACCGATTACGGCGCCCAGACCATGACGGACTATTCCGGTGCACGTTATGCCAAAGACCAATTCATGCTCAACGGGGGCAGCCCCCCCAGCCTGGTGTGTCGCGGGTTGGGCGCCAACGGATTGCCCGTGCCGGGGCATACCCAGCCTCTGGTCGGTGGGGTTGATGATTTCCAGGTGCTGTACGGAATCGATCTGAATGGCGACGGGTTGGCAAACAGTTACGAAAATGCCAGCAATATCCAGGATGACCAGTGGTTCCGCATCGTCAGCTTGCGCTATGCCGTACTCGTGAGTTCGGAAGACCCCGCAAAAACAACAGGCGACAAAGACCCGTTTGCCCTGCTGGATGGACCCTTGCGCGGGCCCTACACAGATGGGCGGATTCGCCAGGTGGTGGAATCCACGATTGACCTCAGGAATCGCTCGCAATGATGCGCTCAAAACTCGCCCGCCCCCGCCAGCAGAACGGAGCCGCGTTGGTGGTGGGGCTGATGCTGCTCCTGGTGCTGACATTGATCTCCCTGTCGGCGATCAAGAACACAACCCGGCAGCAGCTAATGGCGACCAACAGTGAGCTCAGTCTGAAAACCTTTGCGGCAGCCGAGAGTGCGATCCGCGATTTGCTCAATGAGGCCAACTACTTACGCCCTGCACCTGCGGGCGAGAACTATGTGCTCAGGCAGGCCATACAAAACGCGGACATCGGTGCAGCCCCTCCGGCGCGGCAGGTCAACAATATCCCCGAGCTCACGATCACCAGCAGCCTGACCTACGACGGTACCGGAATCGCACCGGGTAACACCATGAATCTGGGTACCGGCCAGGGTTTTGTGCTGCACGAATTCACGATTAACGGTCAGGCGACGCTGGGTGAAGCAACCGACCCGTTATCCCGGTCCTGGCATCAGCTGGGGCTCGCACAAGTGGGACCGAACTAGGCCCATGCCGCTTATACGGATGAACACCATGAATACGTTCAAAATTGGATTTTTCGCTGTTCTGGCAAGCGCAGGCCTCGTCGCCGGCAGCGCCTTTGCAGACGATACGGAAGTGTTCTTTCCCCCCGTGGATGGGGCCCAAACCGAAACGGTACGGCCGAACATCCTGTTCATCATGGACACCTCCGGCTCCATGGGCAGTACCGACGGTACCAATAGCACCCGCCTGGACAAGGTCAAGGATGCGTTGACCAAAATCCTGGATGAGATGTCGCCCAACACCAATGTTGGTCTGATGCGGCTGTCGGATGATGAGGGCGGCCCGGTTCTGTTCCCGGTCTCGCATATCGAAGCGAGTGCCGACGACATCGAAAAATCCTGTTCCATTGAGGATGACGAGATCACATTGACCGGCTATGCCACGGGTTCAACCGGCGAAACGGCTCAGGAAGACGTTGTCAGTGGTCTCACGGTACAAGACCCACCGGTGCTAGTTGCCGGGTTGATTCCCGGCGTCAGTGGTGGCGCGAAGGAAAGCAGTTTCCGCGGTCGCGCGGCGTCGAACAAGAATTCGAGCTACGACGATGCACAGCAGCGCTCGAACGGGAATAACTTCACCTACAAGGAGAGCTATCTGCAGCTGGGTCTGCGTGATGTCGGCCTTCGGTTCCCGGGGATTACGATTCCCAAGGGCGCAGTGATTACCTCTGCCGTGCTGCAAATTGCCGTGAATCGCGACAAGAAAGACAGCAACACAAACATCGTGATCTACGGTGAGGCCGTACCCGATAGCCCGGACTTTCGGGATAACAGCGACGTGGTGAATCGAAAGACGACTACGGAGAAGTCGCCAAACTGGTCGGTGCCCGAATCCAATAGTGGTACGAGCCTGTTCACGAGTCCCAGCTTCCATAAGGTGATTGACGAGATCGTCAACAAAACGCCGGGCTGGGCTGAAGGGAACGCGATCACGCTTTTGCTCAAAGGCAGCGGTCGCCGCTACATGTTGAATAACACGGCAGGGGCCGACCGCCCGCGCCTGATCATCAAATATCAAACTGCAGGGCAAATTGCCACGGCAACCCAGGTGGGCATGCGCTTTGCCGCCATGAACATCCCGCAAGGGGTGACCATCAAATCGGCTTACATTGATTTTGTCCCGGCTGCGCTGAACACCGATAAGGCGTCATTTGTCTTCAAAGGCGAGGCTGCCATTGATTCGGAATCTCTCACCTCCGGTATCAAGCAACTCTCAAAGCGCCCGCGGACCACAGCAAGCAAGGACTGGACCGAATCGGATGTTGGGGTCTGGGACACCCTGGGAGGCCTCCTCAATCCGGGGTATGTGGAAACCGGCCCGGACATCAAGAACATCATTCAGGAAGTGGTGAATCAGCCCCAATGGTGTGGTGGCAACGCGATTACGTTATTCCTCGAGTCCAGTGCCCTGAACGATGGCATTCGTAGCTTCTACAGCGGTGAAACCTCATCGGACTTCGCCCCGGTACTGCGCGTGAGCTACTCGGGAAGTGACCCCAAAGCCAAGACCGGGTGCCGCCAAAGCATCGGGCTGGCCCCCGTTGCCAGCAGCAGTGATGATGCGGAAGAGCGGCTCAGTAACGGATCGGTCTCGTTGGCCAGTTCGGATCTGGAACTCACAACGGATGGTTCCAACAACCAGATTGTGGCGATGCGGTTCACCAATGTGCAGATTGCACAGGGTTCAGAAGTCATCGAGGCGGTTTTGAACCTCACCGCCAAAGACACGAGCCTGGGAGCGAGCTCGTTGACCATCACGGTGGAAGACGACGCCGCACCCGGCACCTTCTCGTCGGCGACACGGCACCTGAGCAACCGTTCGAGCAATGTGGTCTCCGGGTCGGTGAGTTGGTCTCCGGATGATTTCGAGGAAGACGGCGAGCTGATCGAGTCGCCCGATATCAGTGCGCTGATTCAGCAAGTGGTCAACCAGCCAAGCTGGAAGCCAGGCAGCAGTATCGTGGTGTTTATCAAGGGCAGCGGTACCCGGCGGGTCTGGTCCGTGGATGGGTCGGCGGCGAATGCGCCCAAGCTGTTTTATCGCGCCAAGGGGTATGTGCAGCCGAATACCGTGCGTCAGCGGCTGAAAGATCTGGTCGCGGATTTTTCGGCCACGGGTTTTACGCCCGTCGTGGAGGTGATGACCGAAGCGGCCAAGTACTACCGCGGCGAAAGTGCGTACTTCGGTCGTACGCGTGGTAGTGGTGAACGGCTCAATGACGGTGACGGCGGAAGCGGCCAGGATGATCTGGTGAGCGCGCGGCAAATGCGGATCAGCCACTGCGCCAGTTATACCGGAGGAAAACAGATCGATCCCCCCGGATGTACACCGGATAACCTCAACGCATCCGCCTGCGAAACGCAGCGGATTGAAAACAGCCCGGTTTATATCTCGCCGATTACCGATGCCTGTCAGAGCAACAACATTGTTCTGCTGACCGATGGCCTGCCAAACAACAATAATCACGCCGGACTGGTCAGTGCCATCACCGGGTCGAGCTGTTCCGGGGACAGCTGTGGCCCCGCGCTGGCGTATGCGCTCGCCCACGCAGATCAGAGCAGCACGCTCGCGGGTGACCAGAAGGTTTTCACCTACACCATCGGTTTTGCTGATTTCGGGGCCAAGGACTATCTCGAAGATATTGCCGCCAAAGGCCTGGGCACGTTCAGCCCGGCGGCTGATGCCGAAACGCTGGCCAGCCGGTTCCGCGAGATCATCGCCCTGATCCTGGATCAGGATTCCACCTTTGTGGCTCCGGCGGTCACGATCAACTCCTTCAACCGTCTGACCCACCTGGATCAGTTGTACTTCGCGCTGTTCCAGCCGCAGGTCGAGGTGGATTGGAGTGGCAACCTCAAGCGCTTCCGCCTGGTGGCCAATCCCGGCCGGATCGTCGACGCCAAGGGTGCGCCAGCGGTGGATCCGGACACGGGCTTCTTCTACGACGACGTCACCAGTTTCTGGACCGACAGCGGTCCCGATGGAGGCAACGTCAGAAAAGGGGGCGCGGCTTCCGAGTTGGGCAGCCCGGCCACCCGAAAGATCTATACCAACGTGTCGGGGTCAACGCTGACGTCTACCAATAACCGTCTCGACAAATCCAATACCGCCATCACGAAGGCCATGCTGGACATGGTCGGCGAAGACGATGACGAACGTGATCGGGTTCTGGATTGGGCGCGCGGGATCGACGTTAATGATGAGGACGCAGATGGCTCTCGCACGGATGCCCGCCATGCCATCGGTGACCCGCTGCACTCCGAGCCGGTCCTCGTTTCTTATGGCGGGTCGGAGGAAAGCCAGGACATCACCATCTTCATGGGGACCAACGATGGCTTCATCCATGCCTTCGATGGCCCGACCGGCGAAGAATATTTTGCCTTTATTCCCAAGGAACTCTTGCCCAATCTTCGGGTGTACGAGCGGAACAATGGGGCCTGGTACAGCCGGCCGTACGGCATGGACGGCCCGCTGATCACCTACGCGCAGGGAAGCGGGGCGAGCAAGAAGATCTTTGTGGTTGCCGGCATGCGTCGTGGCGGCCGCTCCTACTATGCACTCGACGTGACGAACCGCAGTGCTCCGCGCATCGAATGGAGTATCACTGGCGGTGTGACATCAGGTTTTTCGGAGCTTGGCCAGACCTGGTCGACACCGATCAATGCGACCGTGTCGTATGCGGGAGCCGCAACCGATGTCCTCATCTTTGGCGGTGGGTACGACGAGAACCAGGACACTCCGCTGTCCGCTCCTCGGATCGACACCCAGGGCCGAGCGCTGTATGTGGTTCGCGCGAGTGACGGCAAGTTGCTGTGGTCAGCGGGAAGCGCTGACGCAGGCACGGATTACGTTGTCGGCGACATGCTGGCCAGCGTGCCGGCGACACCTGGGGTCATCGACCTGAACAGCGACGGATTGGCGGATCGCATCTACATATCGGACATGAATGCCAAGGTGTTCCGCTTTGACATCAACCCGGAAAACAGCGGCCGCAGCAACTTTGCCACGGGCGGCATGATCGCTCACCTGGGCGGCAGCGATGCGGCAAACAACCGGCGTTTCTACAACGCTCCTGATATATCTCTGTCGATTCCGGAGGAGAACACCCCGATCCTGACGATTTCCGTGGGATCGGGGTACCGTGCGCATCCGCTGGAAGCCGGTGTTCAGGACCGCTTCTTTGTGCTGTTCGATCCGGACATCACGGTCGGCAGCGTGCAAATGTTCAAGGACGGTCCGATTGATGATCCGCTGACGCAGCTGTATGACGCCAGCGCCAACAAACTCGGCAGTTCTGACCCTGACGTCTCGGAGGCGGAGCGCGTGAAGCTGTATAGCAAGCGCGGCGCTTATATCAACCTCAGACCCAGTGAAAAGGCGTTGACGGCGTCGCGAACCTTCGACAACAAGGTCGTGTTTTCCACCTTTGAGCCCGGCGCCGCCTCGTCCGGAAATATCTGCTCGGCCGGTGTGGGTCTGGCACGGCTGTATGTGCTGAATGTGCTGGGGCTGACGCCGGCAGATGATCTCAACGAATCCGGCGGTGATCTCACCACCGGAGACCGTGACAAGGAATTGGCGGTACGCGGTATTCCCCCCAATCCGGTGATTTTGTTCCCCGATCCGGGCAAGGATGAGCCGATTCGCCCGGTGATATTTGTCGGGCCGGAAAGCTATCAGCCTAATGTGCAGGTATCCGCGCAAAAAACGTCCTGGCAGACCCAGGATCCTCCGGCCATGCAGCTGAACAATGGCGGAGGGGGACAGTAATGATGCGAAGAACACGAGGCTTCTCATTAATGGAGCTGATGATTACCCTGGCGGTGGCGTCTATTCTCGTCTCGATTGCCGTGCCGTCCTATCAGGGCTACATCCAGAAGACACGGCGAGGCGATGCGCAAGGTGCGCTGCTGGGGCTGGCGAGCGCCATGGAACGTTATTACGTGGACAACCGCACCTTTGTCGGCGCTGATCCCGCCGCGATTTTTTCGGACAAGTCGCCGATTGACGGTACGGAAACCTATTACGCGCTCACGGTGCAGTCGGCGACACGCCGTGACTTTACGGTTGCCGCGACGCCGAAGGGCAGTCAGGCCAGCGACAAGTGCGGAACGATGACGGTGTCGCGGAGCGGGGTGAAGAAGGTTTCTGGAGCTACGCTTCCGGTCGAGCAGTGCTGGCGTGGATAACGGGTTCGGTACCGGGATCGTGCACGGCGCTATTGAGCACAAATCTCACAAGTCGCTATAATTGCGGGCTGCATTGTGCCGATGTAGCTCAGTCGGTAGAGCAACGCATTCGTAATGCGTGGGTCGGGAGTTCGAATCTCTTCATCGGCACCAACTGACACAAAAAAGGCCGCCTCAAAGGGCGGCCTTTTTTTATGCGCTCGCGGTTACTTTTCGAGGATCGCGGTCACGCCCATGCCGCCAGCGGTACACACGGAAATCAAGCCGCGGCCGCCTTTGTTCTCGTCGAGAATTTTGGCCAGCGCGCTGACGATGCGCGCGCCGGTCGCGGCAAAGGGGTGGCCCATCGCCAGCGAGGAGCCTTTGACATTCAGCTTGGCGCGATCAATGGCGCCCATGGCTTTGTCACGGCCCAGGTATTCCTTGCAGAAACGCTCGTCTTCCCAGGCCTTCAGTGTGCACAGCACCTGCGCGGCAAATGCTTCGTGGATTTCGTAGAAATCGAAGTCCTGCAGAGCCAGACCCTGGCGCTCAAGCATTTTCGAGACGGAGAAGGCAGGAGCCATCAGCAAGCCTTCGGCTCCGCGGACGAAGGGATCTTTGGAGTTGTTCGCCTTGACGAAATCCACGGCGGCCGTCTGCCCCGTAACGAAATAGGCCTGTACCGGCAGATCATTGGCCTTGGCATATTCTTCGCTGCACAGAAATACGGCGGCCGCACCGTCGGTCAGCGGCGTGGAGTTTGCCGCGGTCAGCGTGCCGGCCGGTGATTTGTCGAACACCGGTTTCAGGCTGCCCAGTTTCTCCAGGGTGGAGTCCGGGCGCATGTTGTTGTCACGGGTGACACCCGCATACGGGAACACCAGGTCGTCGTAGAAGCCGGCTTCATAAGCCGCCGCGGCATTCATGTGCGAGTTGAAGGCCAGCTCATCCTGCTCGGCGCGTCCGATTCCCCAGGCCTGCGCCATGTCTTCGCAGCCTTGGCCCATGCTTTTCTTGGTGCGGGCCTCGGCGTTGGACGGAATACGGGGGGCCAGATGCTTCGGGCGGATTTTCAGCAGCGCCTTGGCGCGTTGCTGGCCGGTTTTCGCGCGGTTGACCTCCATGAAGATCTTGCGCAGGTCTTCATTGATCATGATCGGCGCATCCGAGGTGGTGTCGGTGCCGGCGGCAATGCCGCACTCGATCTGACCCAGCGCAATCTTGTTGGCGATCAGCATGGTGGTTTCCAGGCTGGTGCCGCAGTACTGGCCCACGTCGTACGCCGGGGTGTGCGGGTGCAGTTTCGATTCCAGCACGGCTTCGCGGGTCATCACGTCTTGCGGGTTCAGCTTGAGCACGGTCCCGGCCGCAACTTCACCGACGGTTTTCCCGGCCAGGTTGTACTTGTCGACAACGGCGTTGATGGACGCGGTCAGCATCTGGTGGTTGGAAATTTTGGCGTAAGCCGTGTTGGAACGGCAGAAGGGAATACGAGCGCCGCCGACGATGGCTACGCGTTTGAGTTCTTGGCTCATGAAAACGTCACTCCGAGTGATGAAGATGCGTTGCACTGCAACATTGTGGGCACACAATAACAGATTCGCGGGAATTGCCGTACGCCGGCGTATGTTTTGTTGATGCCGCGCCTCTTCAGGGCCGGATGATGATGGTCTGCAGGTCCTCGTCTTCGTCCTCGGAGGTCATATCTTCGGGCGTTTCTACGACCAGATTGCCATTCTCATCACGGGTTTCCAGGATAACCGGGTAGCCCCACAGCGATTGCAGATGCCCCATGACTGTTTCCGCTTCATCGTTCAGCGGGCGACCCCGGCGCTGCTGGTAGGTCAGCGTCAGGCTGCGATCACCCTTGACGTCGAAACGGGTGATCTGAATGTCGGGGACCATGCTTTCGCGGGCATATTGCCGCGCCAGCAGGCCGCGCAGGCGGCGGTAACCCTGGTCGTTGTGGATGGCATCCACGTGCAGGTATTCCTGATCATCGCGGTGGTCGGCGATGGCGAACAGATGCAGTTCGCGCATCAGATGCGGCGAGAGAAACTGGGCGATGAACGACTCGTCCTTGAACTGGCGCATCGCGAAATCGAGCACCTTGCGCCAGTCTCCTCCGGCAATGTCGGGAAAGAAATGCTGGTCCTCGCGGGTGGGTTTCTCACAGATTCTGCGCAACTCGCGGAAGATGCCGAAACCCAGCGCGTAGGGGTTGATGCCGGAATAGCGGGGGTCATCGAAGGGCGGTTGAAATACCACATTGGTGTGGTTTGCGAGGACTTCCATCAGGCAGCCATCGTCGACAAAACCCCGGTCGTAGAGGCTGTTCATCAGGGTGTAATGCCAGAACGAGGCCCATCCCTCGTTCATGACTTTGGTCTGACCCTGCGGGTAGAAGTATTGCGCCAGCTTGCGCACGATGCGCACCAGCTCGCGCTGCCAGGGCTCCAGGGCAGGCGCGTGCTTTTCGATGAAGTACAGCAGATTTTCCTGGGGCTCAGCCGGGATCTGTTCGCCACGCGCGGAAGGGTTTTGCGCGCGCTGCTGCTTGCCTTTGGGCAGCGTGCGCCAGATGTCGTCGAAGTTGGCCCAGTCGTGGCGGGCGCGCTCGGCCTGGCGTTCGGCTTCGGCGTTGGCTGAGAGCGGCCGCGGGTGGTGATAACGATCGACGCCGTGGTGCATCAGGGCATGGGCGGCATCCAGCACGGCCTCAACAGGCCCGGGGCCATAACGCTCCTCGCAATTCATGACGTAGCGGCGCGCGAACACCATGTAGTCGATGATCGCGTCCGCCTGGGTCCACTGGCGAAACAGATAATTGCCTTTGAAAAAGCTGTTGTGCCCGTAAGCCGCATGGGCGATGACCAGTGCCTGCATCGCCAGTGTGTTTTCCTCCATCAGGTAGCTGATGCAGGGGTTGGAATTGATGACGATTTCGTAGGCCAGGCCGGCGTGACCGCGCTTGTAGTTCTGTTCGTGGCCGATAAACGCCTTGCCAAAACTCCAGTGCGGGTAGTGGATGGGCAAGCCGAGCGAGGCATAGGCATCCAGCATTTGCTCGGAGGCAATGACCTCGATCTGGTTGGGGTAGCAGTCCAGGCCGAAGCCATTGCAGGCGATGTCGCCGATGGTGTGGTCCAGCTTTTCCAGCAGTGGAAAAGTCCAGTCGGAGCCCCGTGCCAGCAGTTTGCTCATGTTTGTGACTCGCGGCTGAACAGGGTGCGCAGTACCGGGTAGATATCGCGCCGGTGATGCGCCTCTGCCATCGCAAAGTTCTCATGGGTGATACGGCTGTATGCGCTGCCCAAAGGGCTGCGGCGCACACTGTCGCCGACTTCGAGGTAGGCGAAGTAGCGAATTGTGTTCAGCAGCTTTTCCAGGGTGGAACGGCTTTTTTCGATGTCTGCACCGAATGCGTCGCCGTCACTGGCCTGTGCGGCGTATACGTTCCAGCCTTCGCTGTAGCGGTCGTTGATGATCTCTCCCAGCAGGTTCAACGCGGTGTGTACGACCGTGCCGCCGGACTTGGGGTCGTGGAAAAAGGTTTCTTCATCGACTTCCTCCGCGTCCGATGTGTGCCGGATGAACACCAGCTCGACGGCCGTGTATTTGCGGGTCAGAAAAAGATAGAGCAGGGTGAAAAAGCGTTTGGCCAGGTCTTTGCGGTGCTCATCCATCGACGCGGACACATCCATCAGACAAAACATGACCGCGCGTGTAACCGGCTCGGGCTGCATGCTGCGGTGAACGAAGCGCAGGTCGAAGTCGTCCACCCAGGGTATGCCTTTGATGCGGGCTTCCAGATCTTCAATCGCTTCGGCCGGCGCCTGACCCTGGCGTAGCTCCTCCAGCTCTTCCAGCAGTGGCGCGGCTGCCGCGCGACGCCGAGCCATCGCATTGCGCAACGAGCGGACGACCGCGAGGTTGGCGGGCGTGCCGGTGGTGGCATACCCGGCCCGTTTGGGGCGCATCTCGGTGATCGCGCCAACCTGTGTCCGCGCCAGCCGGGGCAGCTCCAGGTCGTCGAAAAAGAGCTCCATGAACTCTTCCCTGGAGAGCGTGAAAAGAAACTCGTCGACGGAATCGTCGCCATCGCCGGGCTTGCCACCGCCCGAACCCTGGCCGCCGCCCGGTGGTCGCGGAATGCGGTCGCCGGTTGTGAAATCGCGATTTCCCGGGTGCACGATTTCACGGTCACCGCCGCGGCCAAAGCCGAATTGCGGCTCGGAAATATCCTTGGCCGGCAGTTTGACTTTGGCGCCGCGCTCGAAGTCGCCCATCTTGCGCTGGCCGACCACTTCATCCAGAGAGCGGCGAATCTGGTTCTTGTAACGACGCAGAAACCGCTGCCGGTTGGCGGCGCTTTTATGGCGGTCGTTGAGGCGGCGGTCGATGAAGGTGCTCATGATGTGTTGCTCCACGCGTTAACCGAGGCCGGTTTCGCGAAATGCGGGTCCCGGTACACGGTCGCGCCTAATGCGACCTGCTTGCGGGTCTTTTCAAGTGGGCTTCCTGCCCACTCGAAAAGTCGCGAACGTCCGTGTTCGCGACCCTGCGCGCCAAACGAAACAAGCGCGGACTGGCCCGGTGCAGCCGGCTCCCGAGCGGTGCTGGGAGGTTGGAAGGCATGGTTCGCCCCTTAAGCCGACTTGCGAACGCGCAGATACCACTCGCAGAGCAGGCGAACCTGTTTCTCGGTATAGCCCTTGTCCACCATGCGCGCCACGAAGCTTTCGTGCTTGCGGGCTTCGTCAGCTGTGGCCTTGGCGTTGAACGAGATGACCGGCAATAGCTCTTCAGTGGACGAAAACATCTTTTTCTCGATCACTTCACGCAGCTTTTCGTAGCTCGTCCAGCGGGGATTCTTGCCCTCGTTGTTGGCACGGGCGCGCAAGACGAAGTTGACGATCTCGTTGCGGAAATCCTTGGGGTTGGCGATTCCGGCCGGCTTTTCGATCTTCTCCAGTTCTTCGTTCAGCTGCTTGCGGTCGAACTGCGAGCCGGTGTCCGGGTCGCGGTAATCCTCGTCCTGAATCCAGTAATCGGCGAAGGTGACATAGCGGTCGAAGATGTTCTGGCCGTACTCGGAATAGCTTTCCAGGTAAGCCGTCTGAATTTCCTTGCCGATGAACTCGGCGTATTTGCTGGCCAGGTGGCCCTTGATGAAGTCCAGCCAGTGGCGCTGGGTATCTTCCGGGAGATGCTCGCGCAGGATGCGCTGCTCCAGGATGTACATCAGGTGCACGGGGTTGGCGGCGACCTCCTCGGCGTCGTAGTTAAAGGTGGCGGACAGCACCTTGAATGCGAAGCGGGTTGACGAGCCCGTCATGCCCTCATCAATCCCGGCGAATTCCTTGTATTCCTGCAGCGATTTGGCGCTGGGCTCGGTGTCTTTCAGATTCTCGCCGTCGTACACGCGCATTTTGGCCACGATCGAGGAGTTTTCCGGCTCCACCAGGCGCGTGAGCACCGACCATTGCGCCAGCATATTCAAGGTGCCGGGAGCGCAGGGCGCATCGGCCAGCGAGCTGTGAGCCAGCAACTTCCGGTAGATCTTTTCCTCTTCGGAGGCACGCAGGCAGTACGGCACCTTGACGATGTACACCCGGTCGAGGAATGCCTCGTTGTGCCGGTTGTTGCGGAAGGATTGCCATTCGGATTCATTGCTGTGGGCGAGCACGACGCCATTGAAGGGAATCGCCCCGAGTCCTTCGGTGCCCTTGTAATTGCCCTCCTGCGTTGCGGTGAGCAGCGGGTGCAGCATTTTGATCGGGGCTTTGAACATCTCGACAAACTCGAGCATTCCCTGGTTGGCAAGGCACAATCCACCCGAGTAGGCGTAGGCATCAGGGTCATGTTGCGCGTGCTTTTCGAGCTTGCGGATATCAACCTTGCCCACCAGGGCGGAGATGTCCTGATTGTTCTCGTCGCCGGGCTCGGTTTTGGCGATGGCAATTTGACGCAGGATGCTGGGCTGCAGACGCACAACCCGGAACTGGGACAGATCCCCGTTGTATTCATCCAGTCGTTTCACTGCCCAGGGCGAGGCGATGCCGGACAGCGCACGCCGGGGGATGCCGTACTCCTTTTCCAGCTCGGGGCCATCGCGATCCGGGTGGAACAGGCCCAGTGGAGACTCGAAAATCGGTGAGTCTTTAAGGGCGTAGATGGGGTAGGTTTCCATCAGCTCCTTCAAGCGCTCCGCCAGCGAACTCTTGCCGCCGCCGACAGGCCCGAGCAAATACAGAATCTGTTTGCGCTCTTCCAGGCCCTGTGCGGAGTGCCGGAAGTAGGACACGATCTGCTCGATCACATCCTCCAGACCGTAGAACTCGGCAAAGGCCGGGTAACGACGAATGACGCGGTTGGAAAAGATGCGCGACAGCCGGGGGTCGTTGCGGGTATCGATACTTTCCGGCTCGCCGATAGCTGCGAGCATGCGCTCGGCAGGGGAGGCCCAGGCCAGCGGATCATCCTTGCAGAGGTTCAAGTACTCCTCCAAGGACAGTTCTTCTTCCTTGCGAGCCTGGAAGTGCTCTCGATAATTCGCTAGCAGGGACATAGCCGACTCCTTCGCCCATGTTTAATGAGCCTTGTGAGCCGCCGCGCCGCGCGGGGTGCGGCGGCGATATACCTAAGACAAGACAAAGCAAGCTTCGTGCCGCACCAATTCCACGAGTTTGCCTACCCACCAGAGAGAGGCGAAATGACGCGGAGTTCCCGGCGGGCAAAAAAATTTGCTGCGGCCCCTTGAATCCCCTTGGCGACTCCCCCACATTGGCACTCGCAGCCCGGGAGTGCCAATTTGGTAATCTTCCCGGAGTATTTCGTCCGTGCCCAGGGGATTGGGTGCGGGCATGTCTGGTTTACATTCATCAATTTGGGAGATAACTCATGAGTTTGCGTCCTCTGCACGATCGTGTGATCGTCAAGCGCCTGGAAGAAGAAACCCTGTCGGCTGGCGGTATCGTCATTCCTGACAGCGCCGCTGAGAAGCCGTCTCGCGGTGAAATCATTTCCGTAGGCTCCGGCAAGATCGCCGACAACGGTGAAGTGCGTGCCCTGGATGTGAAAGTGGGCGACGTCGTGCTCTTCGGCAAGTACTCCGGTACCGAAGTCAAGGTCGATGGTCAGGAACTGCTGGTGATGCGTGAAGACGACATCATGGCGGTCATTGAATAAGGAAATCGGCTCCTGAGCCTGCTCCGCCCCGGTGCTGGTTAAAAACCGCGGCTTCGGCGTTGGTGGGCTTGACCATAGCGCTGCTATGGCCTGCGCCCCCCGCCTTGAAGCCGCAATTTTTTCCTGCGCACCTGCTGCGGATCCGGCTCACTCGACGATTTCTAAAGTTTTTTAAAGACAATATTTAGAGGAATTCAAAATGGCTGCTAAAGAAGTCAAATTCTCCGATTCCGCCCGCCAGAAGATGCTGGCCGGCGTGAACGTACTTGCCAATGCCGTCAAGGTGACGCTGGGCCCGAAAGGCCGCAACGTGGTTCTGGACAAGAGCTTCGGTGCTCCCACCATCACCAAAGATGGTGTTTCTGTTGCCAAGGAAATCGAACTGGAAGACAAGTTCGAAAACATGGGCGCTCAGCTGGTCAAGGAAGTCGCTTCCAAGACCTCCGACGTTGCCGGTGACGGCACCACGACGGCAACCGTTCTGGCCCAGGCCATCCTGCGTGAAGGCATCAAGGCCGTTTCCGCGGGCATGAACCCGATGGACCTGAAGCGCGGTATCGACAAGGCCGTGTTGACGGTTGTCGACCAGCTGCACGATCTGTCCAAGCCTTGCGACGACGCCAAGTCGATCGCTCAGGTCGGCACGATTTCCGCCAACAGCGATGCGTCCATCGGCGAAAAAATTGCCGAAGCCATGGACAAAGTCGGCAAGGAAGGCGTCATCACCGTGGAAGAAGGTTCGGGCCTGGCCGACGAACTGGACGTTGTGGAAGGCATGCAGTTCGATCGTGGCTACCTGTCTCCTTACTTCGTGACCAACCAGCAAACCATGCAGGTTGAACTCGAAAACCCGATGATTCTTCTGTTCGACAAGAAGATATCCAACATCCGCGACATGCTGCCGGTTCTGGAAGGCGTCGCCAAATCCAGCCGTCCGCTGCTGATCATTGCCGAAGACGTGGAAGGCGAAGCCCTGGCTACGCTGGTTGTGAACAACATGCGTGGCATCGTCAAGGTTTGCGCCGTGAAGGCTCCGGGCTTTGGTGATCGTCGTAAAGCTATGCTGGACGACATCGCAACCCTGACCGGTGGTGTTGTGATTGCCGAAGAGAAGGGCATGCAGCTGGAGAAAGCCAGCCTCGACATGCTGGGTCAAGCCAAGAAGGTTGTCATTACCAAGGAAAACAGCATCATCGTTGATGGCGCTGGTTCCACCTCCGACATTCAGGCTCGCGTCGAATCGATTCGCGCCCAGGTGGAAGAAGCCACTTCCGATTACGACAAAGAGAAGCTGCAAGAACGCGTGGCCAAACTGGCCGGCGGTGTTGCCGTGATCAAAGTTGGTGCAGCCACCGAAGTGGAAATGAAAGAGAAGAAAGCCCGCGTTGAAGACGCGCTGCACGCAACCCGTGCGGCCGTTGAAGAAGGCGTGGTCCCGGGTGGTGGCACCGCATTGGTGCGTGCTCTGGCGGCTCTGGACAGCCTGGAAGGCAGTAATGCCGACCAGAATGCCGGTATTGCCATTCTGCGTCGCGCCATTCAGGAACCGCTGCGTCAGATCGCTTCCAACTCTGGCGACGAGCCGAGTGTTGTGGTCAACAACGTGCTGGCCGGCGAAGGTAACTACGGTTACAACGCGGCCACCAGCGAATACGGCGACATGCTGGAGTTCGGCATCCTGGATCCGACCAAGGTGACCCGTACCGCGTTGCAGAACGCTGCGTCCATCTCCGGCCTGCTGCTGACCACCGAAGCCATGGTTGCCGAGCTGCCCAAAGATGAAGCTCCGGCGATGCCGGGTGGTGGTATGGGTGACATGGGCGGCATGGGCGGCTTCTAAAAAGCCTGCCTATTGCTGCTGCGCTCGCAATCTCGCGTGCCGGCGGTGCTCGAAATGCTCACATATGGATCCATATGCTGCGCTTTCTGTGCTCCGGCGACACGCGACCTTGCATCGCTCGCCACGCAATAATCAGGCTTTTGGCCTGAATGAAAGGCTCCGCTTCGGCGGGGCCTTTTTTATGGAAGATCGATCGTGCAACCGCTGCCCGGCCAGTACACCGGGGAGCGGTTGCGCCAGACGCTCTGCTCCGGCCTGTCGGCATGAGCGGTAACGGGCGCAGCGGTAGTGATTTTTACGCAAACGCTTTGGGTGGCGATCGGCCTTGGGTAAGATGTGGATAAGCCGCACAAGCGGCATGGAAATAGCTGGAGAGCAAACCATGGATGGAAAGTGGATGCGGTCGATGACCGCTGGGATTGCTGCGTCGCTCGTGTTGGCGGCTTGCAGTGGTGGCACGATCGATTACCGCACGGACGGTGTGGATGGAGCCAAAGCCAGCGACGCACGGGTCGTCGTTGCGGCGATTGATTCGGGCGTCAATGCCTATCACCAATTCTTTTATGCCGGTGGGCCGAATTACCCGGCCGGCCAGGAACCCTCGGCGGTGACGGCGGAGGTGCTGGAAGAATTCAACATTCCAGGCCGCTGCCAGCTGTCGCTGACCCGCACGGGTGACTTCGCCGCAGATTTCGCCGCGGATGCCAACCAGTGGCGCCAGGCGGAAGTCTGCGAGTTTGTCTGGTTTGTCGGAACAAACCTGATCGCGCGGTCCAACGCGGCCGGGTCCACGCCCTACCTGCCAGATGACGAAGACGATACCCACGGGTTCGGCGTGACCGCTTCGGTGCTGAACGCCAATCCCGAAGCGGTAGTTGTGTTCTTTGAAGGCACCGGGGCGGTGTCCGAGGCCGAGGCCTTCAGCCACCCGGCGGTGGATTTCATCACCACCAGTTACGGTTTCCCCGGCTCGCCGCCGGTGCCCGGTCACCTGGAGAATTCATTCACCGGCGTGTGGGCGAACGGCAAGCTGCATTTTGGCGCCTGCGACAATAGTCCGGCCCTGGGCACATTCGACACCACCTGCGGCCCGTGGTGGAGCATCGGGATCGCCGGTTTTGAGGAAACTGCCGCAAATGAGCCGGACGCGTCCTCCGGTGGCCGGCAGCCGTTGTCCGGCACCTTCCCCGATTTCGTCGCCGACTACACCCAAACCTTGCCTTACTGCCAGGCCTGTGAAGACGGCTATTCCGATTACATTGCGGGCACCAGCTTCGCGACACCACGCTCGGCCGGCATCGCTTCCCGAATTCTGCTGAACGTGCGCCGGCAGTTGGGCCATGCGGGCGGCATTATCAAAATGGCCGATGGCGACACGGTGATGGCCGCCGGTGATGGCGTGTCGGTGACCAACTGGCAACTGCGCCGCGCGCTGGAACAGGCTGCATGGGTTCCGGAATTTGGCAACTATGACCCCGTGGCTTCGGTGCTGAATCTGGAATTCGGGGTGCCGGTGCTACCGGCTGCAGCCTATGTGCAGCTGGGGTGGGGTGTGCTGAGCACGCTCGACGAATCGCAGGTCATCGAGCGCGCTATTGCCGCTCTGGGTCTGGGGGATGCGGAAGTTCCGGCCAAGGAAGTGGGCTATTGCGAATTTCAAACCGCGCAAATCCAGGTCCGCAAGCTGTATTGGGACAACCTCAATGTGGGCTCGGAAACCTTCATGGCGGCCCCCGGCCCGGATCCTTTCATCCCCTGCATGTAGCAGCTTGTCGGGCTTTGCTCGATAGTCTCGCGACGATCAGGAAAGCCCGACAGGCTGCTAGCCGTTAGAATTCGCCCAACCTTCGCCACGCTGTCGTTCTCATGCTCGTCCACCCCGGTTTTGACCCGGTCGCGATTTCTCTGGGCCCGCTTCAGGTGCACTGGTATGGGTTGTCCTATCTGGCAGGCTTCTACCTGTTCTGGTGGCTGAGTGCGCGTCGGGCGAAACATCTGCCCCATGTGGCGATTCAGGGCTGGAACAAGGACGTCATTTCGGATCTCATCTTTTATGGCGTGATGGGCGTGATTCTGGGTGGGCGCCTGGGATACGTTTTTTTCTACAGCTTCGATCGCTTCCTGGCCGAGCCGATGTACCTCTTCCAGGTGTGGAAGGGAGGCATGAGCTTCCATGGTGGGTTGATCGGCGTGATGGCGGCGATGGCGCTATTCGCCCGAAAAATGCAGATGCGCTGGTTCCAGGTGCTGGACTTCGTGGCGGTTGCCACGCCCGTGGGGTTGCTAACCGGGCGGATCGGCAACTTCATCAATGCCGAGCTGTGGGGGCGGGTCACCGACGTGCCATGGGGAATGGTGTTTCCCCATGTCGGGCCGGAGCCCCGTCACCCGTCGCAACTGTATGAGGCCGCGCTTGAGGGCGCGGCGATGCTGGTCATCCTGCATCTGTACGCGCGCAAGCCCCGGCCCATGATGGCGACCTCCGGGCTGTTTCTGGTGCTTTACGGGGTGTTCCGAACCTTCGTGGAGTTCTTCCGAACGCCGGATGAACATCTTGGTTTTCTCGCTTTCGGCTGGCTGACCATGGGCATGTTGTTGTGCATCCCGATGTGGGGAGCCGGGTTGGCGATGATGGCCTGGGCCTACAAGAAAAACGAATTGCCACCTGCGGCGGATATCGCCGCCCCGGCCGGCAAGAGCCGAAAATAGCGATAAACCGACTATGCAGAATTACCTCGACCTCATGCGCCACATCCTGGATCACGGGACGGACAAGGCGGATCGAACCGGTACCGGTACTCGCTCGGTGTTCGGGGCGCAGATGCGTTTCGATCTGAGTGAGGGCTTTCCGTTGGTCACCACCAAGAAGCTGCATCTGCGCTCGATCATTCATGAGCTGCTGTGGTTTTTGTCCGGCGATACCAACATCCGGTACCTGAAGGAGAACGGCGTCAGCATCTGGGACGAATGGGCGGATGAAAACGGGGACCTGGGCCCGGTATACGGCAGCCAGTGGCGTTCCTGGCCCGATTATGACGGTGGTCAGGTTGACCAGATCCAGAACCTGTTAAACAGCCTGCGCAGCAACCCCGATTCCCGGCGGCATATCGTCTCGGCCTGGAACGTGGCCCTGGTGGACAAAATGGCGTTGCCTCCCTGTCATCTGCTGTTTCAGTTCTACGTGGCGAACGGGCGTCTGTCGTGTTTGCTCTATCAGCGTTCCTGTGACTTTTTCCTCGGCGTGCCGTTCAACATCGCCAGCTATGCGCTGCTGACGCACATGATTGCGCAGCAGGTGGATCTGGAGCCGGGAGACTTTGTGTGGACCGGCGGCGACGTGCACCTGTACTCCAACCACTTCGAGCAAGCCAGGTTGCAGCTCTCCAGAACGCCACGTGCGCTGCCGACGCTGCAGTTGAACAAGGCCAAGGATCTGTTCAGCTACCGCTTTGAAGATGTGGAAATCGTTGGCTACGACCCCGAGCCACATATCAAAGCGCCGGTTGCCGTTTAGCGGCGCGATTTTGTCATCGTTCTCGCCATGATTCGGCGCTGGCTCCGCAAGGTGCGGCCCCCACAGGCCGTGTACACGGTGGTGTTGCTGCCCAGCGGCCGGCAACTGCAGGTGCCCGCGGACCAGAGCATTCTTGAGGCGGCACTCGCCGAAGGGTTGCCTTTCCCGCATAACTGTCGCGCCGGCATCTGCCACTCCTGCCGCTGTCGCCTGGTCGAGGGCGAGGTGTACGTGCGGCGTGACAAATCCCGTTTTGCTCGGCCGCTGGACCCGGAAGAGCCCCATGTCATCCTGGCCTGCCAGTCGGAGCCACGGTCCGCACTGCGGGTCGAGGTGGAGGCGCGAGGAAACCGCCCGATCAAATAGCGCTGACCTCGTTCAGCAATGCCTGCCAGGCCCGGGTGTTTTTGGGATTCACCGACAGGCGAATGGCTTCGCGCAGGTTCGCCTGCGCTGAGCGGGTGTCTCCCAGACCGATCTGGGCTTTGGCGAGGGAGGCAAAAAACATCGCTTCGCGCGGGTTGAGTTTGATTGCTCGGTAAAAAGCCAGCCCCGCTTCCTGCCATTGCTCGCGTTGCAAAAGGTCCTGGCCCCGGAAGTGGTGGTAGTAGGGGTTGCGCTGTTGTTCCGCTTCAATTCGGTGGCGTAAGGAGCTCGCGGCGGCGACGTGGTTTTCTGCTGCGTAAAGCCGCATCAGGTTGGACCTGGTGGTGTGATCCTGCGGGTTACGCAGCAGGGCCTGTCGATAGGCAGACTCGGCAGCGGCAGCATTGCCTCCACGGCGGTACAGGACACCGAGGTTGGTCCATGGGGCTACGGCCTTGTCGCTGGTGAGGATGGCTTGCCGCAACAGGGCAAAACTAAGGGCGGTGTCCCCGCTCACCAGGGCTTCCGCTGCCAGATTGTTGATGTACAGGGCTTTGGCGTGCTGGTCATCGATGGGGCGGCGGTCAAAGGCCGTGCGGCCATAGTCTGGGTTGAAATCCACCTCGTAGCTGCCTGTGCGGCGTGTTTGAACCAGTGTGTTGATATGCCCGTAAACAATGACAACATCATCATCACGGCGGGAAATCTGGGGAACATCGACCAACTGGTAGCGCGCATTCAGACCGAGTTCACGTGCCAGCGCGATGACAAGATTGGTAAACGACAGGCAATTGCCCGAGCGTGCATGAAAAGTTTCGATGGCGGTTTGCGTGCGCTCGGAGTCGTAATCAAGCTGCAGCAAGCCATCCTTTCGCATGGCAAAAAGCAGCCTTTCCAAGCGGCTTGCATCGCTCTCACGACGGCTGTAAGGGATGTTCTCCACAAACAGCCGCATCGCATCATCCAGCTCGAGAATATGAAGGTCGTTGGTCGACGGAATGGCCGATTCCTGCAGCCCGAGAAGACTCCCATCCAGCAACGTCTGCTCGTCAACCGGCGACCACACGGAAACGGGTAGCGACGGATTCACGGCGCAGCCGCTGGCAAAGGCTGCCGCCAGTATCAGGTTGCCCCACAACGGGCTGTTTGAGAGTTGTGGTCGCATGCTTGTCTCCTCGTCATCAGATTGACCACATTTGCGGGCATGCTGTTCCCGAGGGTAAAGCTACCAATGCCAATCTATACGCGATTACACTGCATTCATGGACAAATTTGACCGAACCTATGAGCTGCATCGGTTGTTCTCTGGGCGTCGCGTGCCGATCTCCATGGAAGAAATCATGGCGCGCATGGAGTGCTCCAAAGCCACCGCCAAGCGTGGAATCGAAACCCTGCGCGATCAGCTCAATGCCCCCTTGGTTTACGACCGCGAGCGCGGTGGTTACCTCTACGCCGAGGGCGAAGACGCGTGGGAACTGCCCGGGCTCTGGCTCACCAGCCGTGAACTGGTCGCGATGCTGGCGGCCATCAAATTCCTGAACGAAAGCGGGCAGGGCGTCGTCAGCGAAATGCTGCGGCCCTTCCGCCAAAAGCTCGAAAAAATCCTCGCCGGCAAATACACCGGCGCCGGCGAGCTGATCAAACGCGTGAAAATTCTGTCCATGAACGCCCGGCCTCAGGGGGATTGGTTTCATGTAGTGGCCGAAGCCGTAGCGCGGCGGAAGCAGTTATTCATGCACTATCACGACCGTGCCAACGACAGCCACAGCGAGCGAATCGTTTCACCGCAGCGGCTGGTGCACTATCGCGATGTTTGGTATCTGGACGCCTGGTGTCACACGCGCCAAGGGCTGCGGACGTTTTCGATTGACCGTATCAGCCAGGCAAGACTTACCGCTGATGCCGCTACGGATATCGGAGAGGCGCAGCTGGATCGAGAGCTTGCAGCGAGTTATGGGATATTTTCAGGCGCGCCCAAAGCGACGGCCGTGCTGGAATTCTCACCGGCTGCAGCGCGTTGGGTGCGTAGTGAAACCTGGCATCACGACCAACAGGGAGAGGAGCTTCCCGGTGGGGGGTATCGGCTCAAAGTGCCCTACAGCCAGGAGACCGAACTGGTGCGTGATGTCTTGCGCTTTGGCGCTGAGGTTCAAGTGCTTCAACCCATGGAACTTCGAAACGCCGTGCGGAACCAGCTACAAGTGGCGCTGGATCAGTACGTTCAAGTGGCATGAAGCGTGCTTCGGGAACAATGTGTATTGTGCGTGGCAACATGGCTGGGACTTTTGCACGCTTCGGCTGCGGTGTTGTGACGCACATCGCAATAGAGAGTCGTGAAAATGCACCAGCATGTAGCAAGATGTTTCCATCGGGCATACAATGACTTGTGGACATCTTCGATAGAAGAAGCGTCAATCGAGGGCCAAAAAAAATGACAAAGGTGGGCAGGCAAGATGAAGTTTATTGATGGAGGTCTTGCCGATTTAGATCTTCATACAGAAGATGCAAGACCGGCAGAGGTATGTACGCCGCGCGCGGAAAGGAGCGCTGCGATAAATACGTACTCCGCGAAGGTGGGTTTCGGATATCTCGCTACTAAGCGTGCAATGGATGTTCTGGGAGCTTTTTCCCTTTTGCTCATCTTCCTCCCAGTCATTTTAATTGTGCCCCTGTGTATAAGAAGCGACGGAGGCCCCGTGCTTTTTCGACAGAAACGCTTAGGAAAAAACGGGAAGCCATTTGAAATTTTCAAATTTCGGACCATGGCTGTCGATGCCGAAGAGCGCCTGCAGATTATCCTGGATCACGATCAAGAGGCGGCGCACGAATGGAAATGCACCCATAAATTGAAAGGTGATCCACGTATCACTGCGGTGGGCCAGTTCCTCAGAAAAACAAGCCTCGACGAACTGCCTCAACTTATCAATATCCTGAAAGGTGATATGAGCCTTGTTGGTCCCCGGCCGATTGTGGATGCAGAAAGAGAAAAGTACGGCAAGTGGTTCGTTTACTATGCTGCCTCTCTCCCTGGGCTTACGGGGCTATGGCAGGTTACGGGTAGAAACGATATTTCCTATACACGTCGGGTGGCTTTAGATCGTCGATATGCATGCTATCGCTCGCTGTGGCTCGACGTGAAAATCATACTGAAAACGCCCTGGGCAATGTTTGCGAAACGAACCGGCCATTAGATTTTGTGATAACAAGTGGCGTGATTTATTTATTAGAACAAAAACTCAACTAAGCGTGATGGAGGGGGGTGAAAATTGTTTGATGAGAAAATGGCGATATTATCGGTAGCGCTATTTGGATTGATACTATACACGTACGTGATGTACCCGTTGATAATTTTCGTTATTTCGACGATATTGGGGCGGCGTCCTTTAATAATAGACTCGCCCTCTCGATGGCCTTCAGTTGCGATTATAGTCACAGGACATAATATAGAAAATTTAATCCCTGCGAAGCTAAAAAATATTGGGAGTATCGACTATCCTGGGGAACTGCAGGTACTTTTTGTATTTGATGGATCCACAGACGCGGGCGAGCAATTAGTTTCGGCTCAGCGCAGTGCGGGATATCGTTACGCACTTGGAGCTTTTTCTGTTGCGCAAAGGCGAGGCAAAGAGTTTGCAATTAGAGAGGCCTTGACATCTATTGAATCCGAGGTGTTGGTTTTCAGTGATGGCGATGCGTTCCTGGACCGTAAGGCGGTTAAAAAGCTGGTCATGCGTTTGATGGAGCCGGGGGTGGGAGCAGTTAGCGGACGCGAAATTCACCAGAAAGATTCAAGTACAGGAGCCAGTGAAGGGCAAGGGTTATTCTATAAATATGAAGAGTTTATAAAGCGGCACCTTGATGGGATTTCTTCACTGTGCTATGTGCAGGGTGGAAATTTTGCGATGTGGAAGTACCTCTACCCTGATATTATTCCTGCCGGTGCTACGCAGGACGGTATTATTGCTTTCGAGCTCGTCTCAAAAGGCTTCAGAGTCGCATACGCGGAAGATGCCGTTTCCAGGGAATCCTACGAGCTATCCACCCGAGAAGATTATGCACGACGTGTAAGGACAGTTTCGCGGGCCTTTTACGCGGTGCTTTCACGGTGGCGGATTGTTTTTTCTTGGCGCCAAGGCGGTTTTGGTCTCCACCTTATCTCTTCGCGAGTATTGCGTTGGTTTACGGCACCTATTGCATTGCTAGGCCTAGTTACGGGATTGGTTTTTGGTCCGGCTTGGTATCAGGTGTTGTTGGTAATCGGTGCTGCGGTCTGGGGTGCGCTATGTTTGTATGCATGGCGATGCGAGCACGTTGGCGAACGGAATACATTAAGCTACTTCGTTTTTTATTTTTCCTATATTCACGTAGCTGCGGCATGGGCAGTTGGTCGGGTCCTTTTGGGGGAGCGTATGACTATTTGGCAGCCTACCAAGCAGTGATGAACTGTGGTTGTGCCTAGACGAGGCTGAATATTTCAATGCTTGCTGTGTTTTTAGTTCTTTCCTGCGTTGTTGCTGCGGCAAGCCCAGAGCCTGTGCCGCAGGCACTTCTGTTAATGATAGTTTGCATAGCGCTGGGGCGGGGGGCATGGCGACTGCTGGTGCAAAGGACAGTTAATGTTGTGATTGCGAAGCTACAACTAGTTGCGTTTGGAACCGTAAGCGTCTACATGTACGCAGTTTATCAATCAATACCTATGGGCATTTCGGTGTTGAACGAGGAGTATCTCAGCATAGCCGCCAAATTGCTACTTGGTCCGCTTGCGTTCGGGGTGTCGTTTTCGCAACGTTGGGGTCTTCGCGAGATACAACACGGTGTGGCCATAACTATGCTATTGATTAACGTTATTCTGATTATTGCGCAGTTGGCTGATGGAATAAATACAGGTCTTGTCCTTGGTCGGCTGCACAGCAATTATATGGGGCTGAGTGGTGCCATCGGTTTAATTTACGCCTGCATGTTTCATAAATCAGGTTTGATTAGGGTGTCGTTGGTTCAGGCTCTGCTCATTGTTTCTATACTGACCATTGTCGTATCAGTGAGCCGTGGAGCACTAGTTAGTGTGATGGCTGGTGCAATGTTTTATGTCGGAATGACTCGTTTAATGCGTTTACGGATCATAAGGTCTATTATTCTCGCTGGAATTGTGATTACCCTTTTGTTAATTTCGGCTAAATTTGATTCGTGGGTTAAATCCGAGTACGCCAAGGAAGTCAGCAATTATTCAGAAAGCCTTACAGGGAAGGCGTTTGATACAGGGCGGTCGAAGTACTGGGGCGTGGCGTTGCATCAGATTTCTGAAAATCCGATCTATGGTATTGGTATTGAAGCACGGTCCAGTTGGGATCGCGAATTGAGCAACGGTAACGTTATTACACTCTCTGTTCATAACTACTATCTAGCTGTCTTATTGGAATCAGGGTTGGTCGGACTGTTATCCGTTCTGACACTGATTTTTTATATTCATAATCGATTTTTTGGTCAAAAGGGAGATGTGTCTATTTTGGGTTCTGCAGTAATCCTGGGTAGTTTGATATATCAAACCGCTGAAGTTTCATTAACTACGGGAACTTATACCGCTGGAGCAATGATATGGATATTGTGGGGTGCTTTGGCGCGGCTTGTGATTTCATTGCCGGTCGCTAGTGGAAAATCCGATATTGTTCCGATATATAAAAGACAAGGAAACGCATTGATAACTGGGTAAACCACAGTGTCGATGCGGCGGTCAATCATTGTCAATGAAAGAATGAATATAGCAACGCAGTTTATAGTTCTCTCTTCGCAGCGTACGGGTTCAGCCTACTTGGAGCAATGCTTAATGTCTCATCCGGAGGTTGTTTGTCATGGAGAAATTCTGATCGGATATGGGGGTAGATATCGCAAAATGCCACCAAAAGTGCTTAAGCCATACCGACGGGTTCGAACACTTTGGCAGGCCGTAATGAGTGGTGCGTTGCTTTTCCCGAGACGAACCATTGACAACACTCTTTGCGACACAACTGTGCTATCGGGCGCAGTTGGTTTTAGAATTATGTACAACCAAATGGCCAGAGACCCCCGGGTTCTTCCCCATTTGCAGGCATTCGGTAAACTTAAAGTTATTCACTTGTACCGAGAAAATCTACTTAAACAATTTGTTTCGCTAAGGCTCATGCACGCGCAGCAGCGTCATCGTCGGGATTCTGCACATGTTTATACACCCCCCCCGATCGCACGTGCTCGGATAAATCCACAGGAGGCAATGCGTTTTGTTGAAGAAATGCAACGGCAAAGAGCGTATTACTCAAACGTGTTTTCAAAATTTCAAACATACGAAGTCAAATACGAGGACATGATATCCACTTCGGGCCTGAACGTTGCAATTCAGTCTGGTTTGTGCGACTTTCTGCAAGTTAGCAATGTGACTATGAATTCTCGTCAGGTAAAGATGAATCCTGCTCATCTTTCTGATTTTGTTGCAAACTACGATGAACTGGCTTCGGCGTTGCAGGCAGCGGGGTACGCGCATTTTATCGATTGATAGGCTGGCCATTATCATAATAAGGAGATCATGCTAATGGATTACAAGTATGAAGGGCCTGTGATTGTTTTAGCTCCTAGCCTGCCCAAATATTCGGAAGTGTGGATGCAGCGTATTACGGACATGTTGCCGCGCCGGGTTGTTTTTATAGCTCTGTGTGATCAAGCCATGGTCCCCGGCATGGGTGAAGGCGTGATTACCCATGTCCTGCGCAATCGGGGCCGTTTGCCGCAGCGCGTCGTATTAGGCATGCATCGTCGCTACTTTGTTAACCAGGTCGGAACTATACTAAACCACTATCGTGAGGGCTCACAGGTCACAGTTCTGTGTCATTATCTCACCACTGCAGTACGTCTGAGAGAGCTCTGGGAACGTGATGACGTACGCTGCTTTGTGCATTGTCATGGTCATGATGTGACTTGGAATCGAAGGTTCGAGGCGTTCCCAATGCTCCCAGCACACGGTTTTTCTTATGCCAAACATGTGAAGGCACTTATCGGGAAGGTGAATTTAATTGCAAACTCACGCGTGACGCGTCAGAGTTTACTTGATTTTGGCTTTCCCGATTCAGATATTGCGGTCAAGCATCTTAGTATTGATACTGACCGTATTACGCCGCATTTTCATTCCGAGCGGCAGGCTTTGAAAATTGTGTACCTGGGACGGTTAACAGACTGCAAGGGGCCACTTGAAACTATCCGTGCGTTCGAGATGGCACGCGACCGAGGTCTGAAAGGCACTTTACACCTTATTGGTGACGGGCCTCTTCGTGCACGTTGCGATGCGCTAGCTCATCGCTCAAAGTGGGGGCGTGACATAAAGCTATATGGTGCGCTCCCCTCGGAGCAAGCGATGAAAATTCTTGCGGATGCGGATATCTTTTCTGCGCACAACAAACGTTCGCTTCGTACTCAGCAGGAGGAAGCGTTTGGAGTGGCTGTGATAGAGGCCATGGCTTACGGAGTACCAGTAGTAACAGGGCGAAGCGGTGGAGTGACGGAAACTGTCCAGCATGGTGTCACAGGTCTGCTGGTTAAGCCAGGTGACGTTGCTGAGCATGCTGAGTCACTTGTGGCACTGTACAGATCACCAGGGCTTAGGGGGCGGATGGGGCGGGCTGGACGGTGCCGTGCTGAGGCAAAGTTCGATACCCGGGTTGAACGGCGGCGGCTTCAAAGCATCCTTAATTTGTAACAATGGCTGTGAGGCGCTCATTATTAGTTAGGTGGTGTTCGTCGGTGGGCGCCGTTGTTGAAGTCGTTTGCGAAAGCCTACAATGAGGAAAATGCTGGACCGGCTACTTAATAGAAGCCTGTTTAGTGAGTCGGCTGCAGCGTTGCTGTTGCGGCTGGTCGGAACAGCGTCAGGCTTCTTCTTTAGCTTGGTTGTTGCGCGTTTCCTATCGCCGGAAGACGCGGGGCTTTTTTTTCTTGCGCTCTCTGTGGTTACGCTACTAGCCACAGTGGGCTTGTTTGGTCTAAACCAAAGTGTGCTGCGATTCGTTGGGATGTTTTTCGTAGAAAAACGATGGCAGACAATTAACTCGGTGGTAAAGCTGGCGGCGCTACGCGCGGCTGGCGGGCTAGTAATCCTGTCTTTGGCTTTATTCTCGGCTGCTCCATGGGTGGCTACTTCACTTTTTGGTAAGGGCGAACTTGCGGCGGTTTTGCGTTGTCTTGCGCCAGCGGTGGTATTTATTGGTCTTACGTCGCTCGTTGCTCATCAGTTGCAAGCGATTAGACGTACTTTGCATTCAATTCTTGTACTGTCGATCGCTTTGCCGCTTGGTGTGGGGCTCAGTGTGTTGATAATTCAGCCAGCGTCGGTGCTAACATTTGCAGTGTTGTACTCGCTGGCAGGTCTTTTCACCTTGTGCATGGCTGTGATTTTGTGGCGAATGCAACGCCCTTCGGTCAAGATAGGGCATTTCGACCCGCACAAACTGTGGGCGAGCTGCATTCCGATTGGAATCATGATCCTGGTAGAGGAGTCCGCGAGGTGGTCCGGGCAACTTATCGCCGGTGCTTTGGTGAGCGCAGATGACTTTGCTCATCTAGCCGTAGCTCAACGGGTGGCAAATTTGATGCGAATTATTCTCATTGCGGTCAATTTGGTCCTGGCGCCTCGTATCGCCTCACTCTACAGCCAAAACAAATTAGATGAGCTACGACGCATGTCGTTGAGTGCGACTCGAATGATGGTCCTGTGTGCTTTGCCGGTTTTGGTGTTACTGGCGGCCTTTTCTGGCTGGATCATGGGCTGGTTTGGGGAGGGTTATAGGCAAGGCGCCGTGTTGTTGGTTATCTTGATGGCTGGTCAGTTCGTAGCGGTCATGTCCGGGTCTGTCACCTACTTGCTGACAATGAGCGGGCATGAGCGTGATATGCGAAACGTAGTATTGTTGTCATGCCCAATGGCAATCGGCAGTGCGTTGATTTTGACCTTGTATTACGGCGTGGTTGGTGCGGCACTGGCTACATCTTTAGCTGTGGTGATCCAAAGTTTGCTCGCGGCGTTCATGGTTAAGCGCCGGCTCGGTTTCAATACGTTGGCTATATGGCAGCGCCGGTAAAAAAATGGTCAGTTCCCAGCAGTTGATTTTGGGTTAAATATCATAAGTTCAAGCTAATTCAATATCCGCGTTTTCCTAATGTTACTTTGGGGAGTGGGGCTATGGCAGCAGCGCCTGGACATCCACTACGCTCAGCAGAACGAAACGATCTGCTACATACAATATGTTGCCTGATATTGCCACGCTCTCGGCGTCGCCTGGTGTTCCAACGGCCGAAACTATTGTGGGCTGTGATGGAGTACTGACGTTTACAATTTGAATGCCTGTTGTAAAGTCCGCCACGTACGCAATACTATTGGACACCGTCACTCCGTATGCTTGGCCGGGTGTGTCTACGGAACCAATGACCCTCGGTTGCAAAGGGTTGCTGACATCGATGACTTGAAGTCCTGCTTCAAAGTCAGCGATGTACGCTATATTATCGGAAAACGCTACCCCGTAAGCTTGGCCGGGCGTGTCTATGGAACCAATGATCCTCGGTTGCAAAGGGTTGCTGACATCAATGACTTGAAGCCCCGCTTCAAAGTCCGCGACGTACGCGATACTATCGGAAATTGCCAGCCCGTAAGCTCGCCCAGGCGTGTCTACGGAACCAATGATCCTCGGTTGCGAAGGGGTGCTGATATCAATGACTTGAAGTCCTGCTTCAAAGTCAGCGATGTACGCGATACTATCGGAAATTGCCAGCCCGTAAGCTTGGCCGGGCGTGTCTACGGAACCAATGATCCTCGGTTGCGAAGGGTTGCTGACATCAATGGCTTGAAGTCCCGCTTCAAATCCAGCCACATAGGCCATTTCGCCTCTAATAGCGACTCCCTCAGCCCTGCTGGGTGTGTCGACTGATCCGATGATCTCTGGCTGCGAAGGTCTACTTAGATCGACAGCGCGCAGTCCCGCCTCAAAGTCGGCCACGTAAGCGATGCCGTCCGAGAGTGCAACCTCTCGTGACCTCCCTGGTGTGTCAAATGAACCAACAACCTCAGGCTGAGATGGTATGCTGCTATTGACAATCTGAATGCCAGTGGAACCGCCCGCAACGTATGCAATGTCTCCTGAAATAGCTGCATCAAGAGCTATGCCGCGTATGTCAACCGCCCCTACCAACTCCGGCTGCGTGGGTATGCTGACATCAATAATTTGGAGTCCATTAGAACCGTCAGCTATGTATGCCACGCCCCGCGATACTGATACTGCAGTAGCTCTTCCTGGGGTATCGGCCGCACCAATGATGCTTGGTTGAGAGGGAATGCCTACATCGACAACCTGAATGCCCGAATGTCCGTCGGCCAGGAAGGCTAATCCCGCATCTGAGACCGCTACGCCAAAAGTTCGGCCTGGTGTCGTGATTGACCCGATGGTCTTCGGCTGCGATGGCGTGCTGACATTGATGATCTGCAGACCCGAATCAAGCGCGGCAACGAAAGCCAACTCACTAACGACTGTAACCATTCGCGCTTTCCCCGGTATTTCAATTGACCCAATGATTTGAGGTTGAGACGGGGTGCTTACATCAACAATCTGGAGGCTGGAAGTGTCCGTCACCACGTACGCAATGCCATCCGAAACGGCTACGCTATAGGCGCCCCCGGGTATACCAATTGAGGCGATAATGGTGGGTCGCGAGGGTGTTTTAGCATCAATTACAAGAAGGCCACTAGAACCGTCAGCAACGAAAGCCAAATTCCCCGCGGTCGCCACTCCCAAAGCACTTCCCGGAGTATCAACTGACCCAACGACTTCGTTACTGATCAGGTCTACCAGGACCAAGCTCAGGATATTGGGTGCAAACAATAGGTTCCCTGAAATTGCCACATTTGAAACAACACCTCTAAGCTCGTTGTCAAACTTGGCGCGCCCTATAAGAAACGGAAAACGACCGCCGTCGCACGCGTCCCCGATTCCATTGTTGTCTGTATCACTTTGATCAGGATTCGGTTCGTCCGGACAATTATCAATGGCATTGCTACGACCATCTCCATCGGAGTCACCAAGCTTTCCTAGGAGCGTTGTCCCACTGCCTGTTGTCGAACTTCCCCCCTCGCTGCATGCTGAAACATAAACTCCAATAACTACTCCGGCTAATACTCGTAACCAAACATTTGAGATATGCATACGAGCCCACTCCGTAAATGCGTAAAAATGTTAGATGCGAAACGATGCCTACTTCCCAGTGAAATATCAACCAAAATAGATTTCGTAAGCTTCCCCGTCAAGCACACAGTGAAAAAGTAGAGTTTTCTGCGAATTTCTGACGGGTTTCGAGGGGCGGCAGATTCCCCAGTGATTTGTGTGGCCGCTCTTCGTTGTATTCGATCATCCACCAGTACGTGGCTTCGTGGACATCCTCTAGTGATGTGAAAAGGTGCTGGTCGAGTACTTCCTCCCGATAGGTCCGGTTGAATCGTTCAATGTAGGCATTCTGGTTTGGCTTGCCCGGCTGGATGTAGCGGATCGCCATCCCGGCATTTTTGGTCCAACTGGCAAATGCCTCCCCAAGAAACTCCGGGCCATTATCCGCGCGAAGGACCTGGGGCAGCCCTCGCTCCTTCCGGATCTGCTCAAAGACGCGCACCAGGCGATCCGAAGTAATCGACGTATCAACCTCGATGTGCAGCACCTCGCGATTGAAGTCATCGACGATATTGAAAGTGCGGAACCGGCGACCGTTGAATAGCGCGTCGGACATGAAATCCGCCGACCAGACGGAGTCGGGCTCTCGA
>JBFIER010000018.1:0-88455 GCA_041603255.1 Oceanococcaceae bacterium
CAGGTCCGCTGTCCGGGGCGCTGACCGGCGCCCTCACGCGACCCGCCGGGCACCGCTGGTGCGAATGGGGGCAAACGGACAGGAGTCCGTTTGAGGGTCTTCACGACAGGACGTCGTGTAGACCCGACCCCACCGAGTACCAGCGGGGACCGGGCACCGCGCAGCGGCGGGGCGGCAGGCCCGGTTGGCGCCCCGGACAGCGGACCCCACACATCGTTGCTCCCGACTTCAGGCTCCTGACTCCCGATGTTCACGCCAATCCGCGATGAGCCTTTTTTGTGCCCGCACGCCGCTAACCGTGGAACAAAGGCTGCATGGATGCTCGCATCGGAATTTTCAGGAGCGTCGCATGGCGGCATCACCCCCTCAAGAGTCTCCGGCCACGCTCGACCTGAGCTGCCCGATTGACAAGGATTCACGGCTCCGCCGCTTCAGCCGGCTGGCGCTCAAAGCGGGCTTCTGGTTTTTCCTGCTCAAAGGCCTGGCCTGGCTGGCCGTAGGCGGCAGCGCCCTGTATTTCGGAACCGCGTAGTAACGACAACAAGCACCAGCCGCGCGCGAACACCCCGGCGGTCCATGTGCTGATCGCCACAGCCACCTACAATCCTCCCATTGAACTGTCTGGAGACCGTCCATGGGCTGGAACCCACTCTCTATCGCCGTTGCAGCTGCGCTCGTTCTGAGCGGTTGCGCCACCCTCGAACACAACCGTGCACTGCGTGACGTCAACGCGCCCGCGCTGCAAGCGCACATGAGCTTTCTCTCCGATGACCTGCTGCGCGGTCGCCTGACAGGCACCAGGGAATACGACATCGCGGCCGGTTACGTCGCCAGTCAATTCCGGGAAATGGGCCTGGAAGCCGGAATGGGGCAAAGCTATCTGCAACCGGTACCGTTCGTTTCCGGCAAGCTGGACGTGGCCAAGTCCTCACTCACCCTGCGGGGTGTGGCCGGCGGGCAATCGCTGACCTTCCGGGATGACTTTGTGGTGTCGGCCGATCTGAGCCAACCGCGCCAGCAGATCAGCGGCGACCTGGTTTTCGTTGGACACGGCATCGTCGCACCCGACCAGAACCACGATGACTATGCCGATGTGGATGTGCGGGGCAAGATCGTCGTGCTGTTCCCCAAGGCGCCGTCCACCTTCCCCGCCGACCAGCGTGCCTTCTATTCCTCCTACAACCGAAAGTCGCGCGAAGCGGCGGATCGCGGAGCCATCGGCATCATTTCCATCCGCAACCAGTATTCGCGGGACCACCACACCTGGGCGGATTCGGTAAAGAACGCCGGCAACCAGCCGCGCCTGCGCTGGCAGCAGCCCGATGGCACTCCGTCGGATTACGAAATGCGTATCCGGGGAAGCGCCTCCTTGTCCGACGAGCTGGCCGCAAAAATCTTTGCGGGCAGCGGCCACGACCTGAGCGAACTGCTGCAAAAGGAAAATTCCGGCGAGCCTCTGCCGCACATGCCGCTCAAGGTATCGGCCAAGATCACGACCCAAACCACCATCAGCAATCTCACCTCGCCCAACGTCGTGGCCCGGTTGCCGGGCACCGATCCCGCACTGGCCGCAGAGCATGTGGTGCTGCTGGCCCACCTGGATCATCTCGGCGTCGGAGCGGAGGTCAACGGCGACCCGATCTACAACGGCGCTTACGACAATGCGATGGGCGTGGCCCTGATGCTTGAAGCCGCGCGCACGCTGAAGAAAATGGGCACCAAGCGCTCCGTATTGTTTGCGGCGATTACCGGCGAGGAGCAAGGCCTGCTCGGCTCGCACTATCTCGCCACACACCTGCCGAACAGCGTCAGTCGCACCGTGGCCGCGATCACGCTGGACATGCCACTGCTGCTGTTTCCGATGCAGGAAGTTATCGGCTTTGGCAGCGAGCACACCAACCTCGGCAGCTTTGTTGAGGCTGCCGCAGCCGCCGAAGGCGTAAAGCTCGCACCCGACCCGCTGCCCAATGAGGTGCTGTTTGTGCGCAGTGACCACTACTCCTTCGTGCGCGAAGGCGTGCCCGGCCTGTTTTTCTTCCCGGGCTTCAACAGCAGTGACCCGGAATTCGACGGCAAGACGCTGGTTTTCGAACACCTGGCCAAGCACTACCACAAGCCCAGCGACGACATGACCCGCCCGGTGGACTGGGCGTCGGCCACGCGTTTTGCACGCATCAACGCCCGCCTGGCCAAGCTCATCGCCGACAGCCCCGAAGCCCCCATCTGGAACCCCGGCAACTTCTTCGCTGACCAGTTCGTCCGCGCCGAGGGATCGTAATGCTGGATGAACGCCTGCGGCAGGCCTACAACGCGACGGAGTACCGCTTCATCGCCAACGACGCCCTGTTCGTGCTGAAAATCGGCCAGCCGCAGCCCACGCTCGATGCCTTACTGGAAGCACAGGGCTGGGAGGGACTGGCGTTCATCTCCAACTTCAACCCGCGCGGCGAGCGCTACACCGACAAGGCCAACGGGCAGCGCACGGTGGCCCTGCAAAATTGGCTCAGCCGGCAGGGCCTGGTGCACTGGATGGGCCTCGGGGTCCCCGCCGCCGACAGCGACTGGGAACCAGAAACCAGCTTCGCCATTGGTGGCCTGTCACGTGAACGCGCCGAAAAAATCGCCCGCGAATGCGAGCAGCTGGCCTTCGTCTGGCACCCGCGCGGTGCCGTCACCGAACTGTGCCCGGCCCTGGCTTGAAGCCGCCCTCAGCCCGGAACCACCCCATGCCCCACGCCCCGCTTCGTGATGCTTTTGTCCTGCCCGAGGGGCTGATTTATCTCAACGGCAACTCCCTGGGTGCGCTCCCCCGAGCCGCGCGTGAGCGCATGCAACAGGTGACCGTCGCGGAATGGGGCCAGCAGCTTGTGGCGGCCTGGAACACCGCGGGCTGGGTGGACCTGCCACTGCGACTGGGCGACAAAATTGGCCAGCTGATCGGCGCGGCGCCCGGCCAGACGCTGGTCTGCGATTCCACCTCCATCAATATATTCAAGCTGCTGCATGCGGCCCTGCAGCGGCGCCCTGAGCGCCAGCTGGTGTTGCTTGAAGACACTGCATTTCCTACCGACAACTACATCGCGGAAGGGCTGCGTGGCCTGCGTTCGAATCTGGTGCTGCAGCGCCTGCCCGCGGCGCAAATTCCCTCCGCACTGGGACCGGAGGTTGCCGCCGTGTTGCTTTCCCATGTGAATTACCGCACCGGCGCCCGCGTCGACCTGCCGCGGCTCCAGCAAGCCGCCACTGCAGAGCAGATTCCGGTGGTTTGGGACCTGGCGCACTCCGCCGGTGCCTTTCCCTTGCAGCTGGATGCCTGGGGCGTGGAATTCGCGGTCGGTTGTGGCTACAAGTTTTTCAACGGAGGCCCGGGCGCGCCGGCCTTTGCCTATGTCGCCCACGCCGCGCAGAGCCGGCTGCAGCCCATCCTCAGCGGCTGGTTTGGACACGCCCGTCCGTTTGCCTTCGAAGCCAACTATGCCCCGGCATCCGGCATTGGTCGGTTACAGGTTGGCACACCGCCAATCCTGTCGATGAGCGCGCTGGATGCCGCCATCGATGTCCTGCAAGGCGGCGATCTTGCCGATCTCTGGCAACGCTCCTGCCGCCTGTTTGAGCAGATGCTTGCCACGCTGGAAGCCGACCCGATCTTCGCGCAATGCACTCTGCTGACGCCGCGTCGCGCCGAAGAGCGTGGCAGCCAACTCAGCATCACGCATCCACAAGCCTGGGCCATCTGCCGGGCGCTGGCGGCCGAGGGTGTCATCGGGGATTACCGCGAACCCGGCATTTTGCGCTTCGGCTTCGCTCCAGCCTACGTGGCGGAGGCCGATGTCGTCACCGCCGCCGAACGGCTGCTGCGGATTCTTCGCGAACGTCGCTGGGACAAACCCGAATATCAACATCGCCCCAAGGTCACCTGATGCGTTTATTCCCCGCGGCGATGCTGCCCGCTCTGCTGACCGCCTGCTCGGTGCTGCCCATGAAAACGCTAACGCCGATTCCCGTCACCGCGGAACCGCTGAGCTGGAGCGAGGTGCTGGCGCGACCACTGCCCAGCGGCGGAGAGATACTGGCCTACGGGCCGGACGTCGTGCAGTTCGGTGTGCTCCGCACCCCGCAATCCGCAGGGCCCCACCCCGTCGTCGCCCTGCTCCATGGCGGGTGCTGGCTGAACCGATTCGACTGGGAATATTTCGAGCATTGGGCCCGGTGGTTCACAGACCAGGGCTTCGCCACCTGGAACATCGAGTACCGCCGACTTGGCGACGACGGCGGTGGCTGGCCTGGCACCTTTCAGGACGTGGGCCGGGCGCTGGATTACCTGCGCGAACTTGCCGAACCGTACGACCTGGATCTGCAGTCGCTGCGGGTTGCCGGGCATTCGGCAGGTGGGCACCTGGCCCTGTGGGCGGCCAGCCGTGACCAGCTTCCGGCGAATTCCGAACTCGCGACAGAGGCACCGGTGCGCATCACCGAGGTCATCGGTCTGGCCGCGATCAGCAATCTGGACACCTATCGGATCGGCCCTGCCGGCAGTTGCCATAGCAGCGTCGACGCCTTGCTCGAGGGCAGCCCTGAAACGCAGGACGCCCGCTATACGCTGGCCTCGCCGCAGCGGCGGCTACCGTTGCGAACCCCGATCACGCTGATTCAGGGCGAGGCCGACAGCATCGTCAGCCCGCAAAGCTGTCGGGATTTCGTGCAGCAGGCCCAGGCGGCCGGTGATCGCGCCCGCTGCCTGCTATTGCCGGGCGCCGGTCATTTCGACACCGGCGTTCCCACTCCCGCCAGCATTGCCGCCATGCAGCAGGCGCTGCGGCCTTGATCCCGCGGCGCGAATCTAGCCGGCTCAGGCCAGTTCGTAATCCGCAGCATCAAAACTGGCGGTCCGTTCGCGGTATTCCGCCGTGGGTCCGGGCCAGTTGGTGGGGTTGTAACCATCCGCGGTTTGATACCAGCTGGTGCAACCAGTTGCCCAGGCCATCTTCTGCAGCCGATCCTGCATTTCCTGGTTGAATGCGGCAAACGGTTCGGCCCGCACGTTGATCGTCTTGTGGCCCTTGAGGGCTTGCAGCGCCTGCACGATGTACCTCGCCTGACACTCGATCATGAAAATGATCGAATTCCCGCCCAGGTTGGTGTTGGGCCCGTACATCATGAAAAAGTTGGGGAACCCGGGCACGGCCATTCCCAGGTACGCGCCCACCTTGGCACCCCAGGTGTCGTGCAGTTCCTTGCCGGCGCTGCCGTGAATCTTCATCGGAGCCAGGTACTCGGTGGCCTTGAAACCGGTGCCCATGATCAGCACGTCGAACTCGTGCTCCACACCGTTTTTGTCCATCACACCCTTTTCGGTGATCTTGGCGATACCGTCGGTGTGCAGCTGGACGTTGTCACGCTCGTAGGTGGGGTAGTAGTTGCTGGTGAACAGAATGCGCTTGCAGCCGATCTCGTAGTTCGGGGTCAGCTTCCTGCGCAGTTCCGGGTCTTTGACCTGCGATTCAAGGAACTTGCGCGTGGCCCAGCGCGTCACCCGGGATACCCGGTTTTCCCCTTCGTCGAAGGTTTTGGCCAGGGTCTCACCAAACTTCCAGATGCCGAAACGCATCGGCCGATCTGACGCCGGCACGTGCTTGAAGAACCATTGCTTGATCGGCCCGTAAGGCTCGTCAAAACGGGGCAGACAGTAGGGGGCGCTGCGCTGGAACACCGTCAACTGCCCGGCTTCCTTGGCCACTTCGGGAATGAACTGGATCGCGCTGGCGCCGGTGCCGATCACACCGACCCGTTTGCCCTTCAGCTCCACGCTGTGATCCCACTCGGCGGAATGGAACTGCTGGCCGGCAAAGCTTTCGCGACCGGGAATATTCGGCCACGCCGGGCGCGACAGCAGACCCACACTGGAGATCAACGCCCGCGCCTCGTAACGCTGCCCCGCGGTATCGGTCACTGTCCACTTGGCGGCGGTTTCATCCCAGTCCGCACTGGCAACTTCCACCCCGAATTTGGCGCAGTCGTACAAGCCATAGTGCTTGGCGCAATCGCGCTGGTAGCTCAACAGCTCGGCCTGCTGGGGATAAGGCCGCGAGAAAATGACTTCCTTGAAAAAGGAATACGAGTACAGATGCCAGGGCACATCACAGGCCGCCCCGGGGTAGGTATTTTCGCGCCACACACCACCCACGTCGGCACCTTTTTCCAGGATTTGCACGCTGAATCCGGCCTCACGGCCGAGAATCGCCGCGCACATACCGGAAAAGCCGGCGCCAATAATCAGGATATCTGTCGAGGAAGCGTTTGCCATGGGTGTTCGCTGACATTTGTCACAGCGAACATTATGCGGGAATCGCCCCCGGCAAGCAGTAGGCGAATGGCGTAATAATGGCCCGACAGCCCCTGATGTGAAGCACCATGAGCCACTGGACACCCGCCGACCTGCCGGCGTTGAACGGCAAAACCGCCATCGTCACCGGCGCCAACAGCGGGCTCGGTCTGGCGGTAACCCGGGAACTGGCACGCAAGGGGGCACATGTGATCATGGCCTGCCGCAACGCGGAGAAGGCCCATGCGGCAGCCCATGCCATCAAGCAGGACCTGCCCACGGCGGAAATCACGGTCGAAGCGCTGGACCTCGCCGATCTGCACTCGGTGAAAAGCTTTGCCGAGCGCATGCAGAAGGCGTTGCCGATCCTCGATCTGCTGTGCAACAACGCCGGGGTCATGGCACTGCCTCTACGGCGCACCGTCCAGGGCTTCGAAATGCAGATTGGCACCAACCATTTCGGCCATTTCGCACTCACCGGTCATCTGCTGCCGTTGCTGGAAGCGGCACCGGAGGCCCGCATCGTCAACACCGCAAGCCTGGCGCACACCTGGACCGCCGGCATGGATTTCGGTGACCTCAACTGGGAGCACAAGCGATACAAGAAGTGGGATGCCTACGGGAAATCCAAACTGGCCAACCTGCTGTTCACCTTCGAGCTGGACCGGCGGCTCGGCGAATCCGGCTCGCAGGTGATGGCCATCGCCGCACACCCGGGCTACGCCGCCACCCACCTGCAGGCTGCGGGCCCGGAGATGGCGGGTTCACGTCTGGGACTGGGGCTGATGCAAATCGGCAATGCGCTACTGGCCCAACCCGCGGAGCAGGGTGCCGAACCCCTGCTGTACGCCGCTGCCATGCCCGACGTGCAGGGCGGCGACTACTACGGCCCCGATGGTTTTCGCCAAATGCGTGGCCATCCACGCAAAGTACGCGCCCGTAAAGCCGCATATTCCCCCACCGCCGGGCGGGAATTGTGGGATTTATCCGAGGCCCTGACGCAGGTGCATTACCTGAGCACCGCCCAGAGCATCGAATAATCCGATCGGTGACCTGCGATTTTCGCGCTATTCATTCGGAATCCCCGATGCTGAAATACCGCTTCCTTTTCTTTTCACCGGAATGCCGTCATGGAAAAACTGAACCCCGCTCTGGATCTGCTCGGTCGCATTCTGTTGGCCGCCATCTTTCTGCTGGCCGGCATGAACAAGATCAGCGGTTATGAAGGCACGGCTGCCTACATGAGCAGCATGGGCGTCCCTGGCGGCCTGCTGCCGGCAGTCATCGCCCTGGAAATTGGTGGCGCCATTGCTCTGATTGCCGGCCTGTTCACCCGCCTGACCGCACTGGCGCTCGGCGGTTTTTGTATCGTTTCCGGCGTGATGTTCCACGGCAACGTGGCCGATCCGATGCAATTCATTCTGCTGATGAAGAACGTCGCGATGGCCGGCGGCTTTCTGATCGTGGCCATCCATGGCGCGGGCGCCTGGAGCCTGGACGCGAAACGCGCGGCGCGATAAAAATGCCACCCTGAGCTCCCCAATCGCCATCACCGGAGGAAACCGTCATGTATCGCTGGATCATTGCTCTGATTGTCCTGATCGCCCTGCCGGCGCAGGCAAAAATCGTGGGTGAAAACGTGCTGTATACCGTCAGCGGCGAGACCTTCAAAGGCTACATCGCCCGTGACACCAGCTGGACCACGCCGCACCCGGCCGTGCTGGTCGTGCACGAGTGGTGGGGGCACAACGATTACGCCCGCCGCCGCGCCAACATGCTGGCCAGCCAGGGCTACGTCGCCATGGCCCTGGACATGTACGGTGCCGGCAAGCTGGCCGAGCACCCGGATGATGCCAAGGCCTTCATGATGGCCACCTTGCAGGCCGAGAACGCGGTCAAGACCCGCTTCGATGCTGCCCGCGAAGTGCTGGCCGAACGCCCCTACGTGGACGGCAAGCGGGTCGCCGCGATCGGCTATTGCTTCGGCGGCGGCGTGGTCATCAACATGGCTCGCGCCGGTGCAGACCTGGCCGGTGTGGTCAGCTTTCACGGTGCACTCGGCCCCGTTCAGAGCCCGCAGCCCGGCAGCATCAAAGCCCCGTTGCTGGTGCTCAATGGCGAAGCCGACCCCTTCGTGCCACCCACGCTGGTCCAGCAGTTCAAGGATGAGATGGAGCTGGCCGGCGCCGATCTGACCTACGTGGGCTACCCCGGCGTGCAGCACTCCTTCACCAACCCGGGCGCCACGGCGGTGGGCCGGAAGTTTGGCATGCCCCTGGTCTACGACCGGCAGGCCGATGAAGACTCCTGGCAACGCGCGCTGACCTTCCTGCGCAAGGTGCTTTACTGAGTCAGGCCTTCATGCACCGGCATCCTGCTGCTGCATCAGCTCCGCCAAGCGATCCGCGTCGCTGCGACCGGTTCCGCGCAGGTGGCGGATGACACTGTCGCGGTCCTCCGGCGTGCGGTTCTGGCTGAGCTTGAATTTGCCCTGGATGCGGGTGATTGTCAGCTCCAGTCCGACAATCTGCTCCAGCATCCGGGGGTTGTAGGCCCCGGACCAGGGCGGATTGGCGCCGGATTCATACACCGCGGTCAGCTGCTGCACCACCGTTGCCAGCCGGGTCGGGTCGGCAAAAACGGCCACCGTGCCCGAAACCTGAACCGTGGCGTAATTCCAGGTGGGCACGCCCGGGCGCTGGTACCAGCGGGGTGACACATACGCGTGCGGCCCCTGGAACAGCACGGTTGCCTCGGGGGCCTGGGCGAATACCTGCCAATGCGGGTTCGCCCGCGCCAGATGCCCCCACAAGCGCCCGTCTTCCGCCGCATAGATCCAGGGCAACTGGCTGATAACCGGCTGCCCGTCCACCACGGAGATCAACGTCGCAAAGGCGTTCTCCCGAATCAGACGCGCGACGGCGGCGTCATCGGCCTCAAAATGCTCAGGCGTGTACATCGGCATCCGCCCAGATCACCGAGCGCATCGACAGCGTGCTGATCACATCCTCATTGAAAAATTGCACGCGATCCTGCGGGCGGCGCAGGGCCAGCGCGTAGAGCAAGGGCAGATAGTGCTCAGGCGTGGGGATGGCCTCTGCGGCGTGCGGACCCAGCTGAGACCACGCCACCAGACCCGCGTCGTCCCCATCGGTCAACCGCTGAGCAATCGCGTGATCAAATTGCTGGGCCCAGGTGGCGGGCCGCAGATCATGAAAATTGAAGGTCCGCAGGTTGTGCACGATATTGCCGCTGGCCAGAACCAGAACGCCTTCGTCGCGCAGCGGCGCCAGTTGCTCCGCCAGGGCGTAGTGATACGCACCCGGCTGCCGGGTATCCATGCTCAGCTGCACCACGGGCACATCGGCGTCCGGGTACATCGGCAGCAGCACGCTCCAGGCACCGTGGTCCAACCCACGCTGCGCATCAGCTACCACCGGGTACCCGGCGAGCAATTGCGTTACCCGCTCCGCCAGCTCCGGCGACCCGGGCGCCGGATACTGCACGGCAAACAGCGCCGGGGGAAAACCGTAAAAGTCATGGATGGTGGGCGCCGAGGCCGCCGTGGACACCCGAACACCCGGCGCTTCCCAATGTGCGGAAATACACAGGATGGCGCGCGGCCGGGGCAATTCGCGCCCGAGCTGCTGCCAGCGCTGGCGCCACCGGGAATCTTCAATCGCGTTCATCGGGCTGCCATGCCCCACAAACACCACCGGCATGGTCTGATCAGACTGGCCCACGCCTCACCCTCCCAAAGAATCGGAGCATACCGCGCTCGCCTCAATCCGAGAGGTAGTACTCCACCGTGGACACCACCCGCACATTCTTGATGTGGGCGGTGGTGGCATCGCGATCGCTGATGGTGAATTGCCCCTGACGCGCAGACTTGATCTTGCCCAGCACGCTGTTCGAATCCGCGGCGAATTTTTCCGCCACCGAGCGGGCGTTCTTGGTCGCCTCTTCGATCATGTCGGGCTTCAGGCCACTCAGCCCTGTGAACAGGTACTCCCCGGTACCTCCACCGGGATAACCGCCACCACCTACCGCCACGCCCTGCTTGCCCAGTTGCACGACATCGGCGATTGCCGCGCGTACCGCCGCAACATTCGGTGAATACACCGTGACCGCCGCACTGCCGGTGTAGCGGTACTTCGCCTGCGCCGGGTTGCCCCACTGCTGGGCCAGCAGGTCGGTGACCTGCGGGGGTGACAACGAAATCTCCTCGGCCGCGATCCCGTGCGCATTCAGAAACTGGCGGATGATCCGCACATTGGACTCCACGGTGGAGTACACCGTATCCAGGTCGTTGCCTGCCACCTGAAACGACACCGGCCAGATGGCCACATCCGCCGGAACCTCCCGCTCCGACAACCCCTTGACGACCACCGTGCGCTCCATGCCTTTGACCGCCAGCGCGGCGTGACCCAGCAGGTAACCCAGCGAGGTCAGCCCTACCACCAGGGCCAGTCCCAAAATGAGCGCGCCGCTCCGATTCATGTTTTGCATCCTTTCCTCATTGTTTGACGGCGACCGTACCGCCGCGACTCGGCGGGCTTCAGTGCCCCGCGCTCAACCGGGCCAACTGGCGATCATGCCAGCGTGACAAGCTCAGCAGCGCGAAGATCGCCCCGAGCAAGGCGCAGAACATGTCGGACTGAGTGTCCCAGGGGTCGCCCTGAGTTCCCAGAAATTCATCGGCGCCTTGCCCCATAGCCAGCGCGGCCGCCCACTCGATTAATTCATAGGTGGCGCTGATGGCCAGCACCGTACAAATGATCAGGAACACGCGCATCGCCGCACCGCGAACAAACCGCCCGCGCAGGAAGATCTCGCGTGCCGCGATGGCCGGCACGAAGCCTTGAAACAGGTGCCCGAGCTTGTCGTAGGGGTTGCGTTGCCATTCAAACATCGCCTGCACCCAGTCGCCTAACGGCACCCGCGCGTAGGTGTAGGCCCCGCCTAAGATCAGTACCGCGGCGTGCAGCACGATTAGCACATAGAGCAGCGTGGTCAGGGGGGCCCGCGAAACCGTCGCCCAGAGCAGCGGAAACACGATGAGCACCGGCAGTACCTCCATCCACCAGGTCAGGCGGTCATAAGGGGCGATTCCCGAGATCAGCAGCAAAATCGCGGTCACAACCGAACCGCCAATCAGCACCAGCGGTGGGCCTTGCCGGGTCATCGGCCGCTCCAGGAAAAACGCAGATAGCGGCCTTCGGCGTCCTGCTCTTCACGCTCCAGGCTCAACCCGGCTTTCTCCAGCACCCGAATCGAGGCGCTGTTGTCAGCATCCACCGTGGCCACCACGCGACGATAATTCCGCTGTGCGTAGGCCATCACCGCACAGGCCATTTCGGTCCCATATCCACGTTTCCAGACGCCCGGATGCAGGATGTATCCTAACTCCACCGTGCGCTCGGGCTGCAGATCGAGCAGGAACACATGCCCCAGGTATTCGCCCGTACCCGCCAGCGTAGCCGCCCAGGCCTTCACACCGCGCCCGGCAAGACAATGGGCAAATCGCTGCTCGGCCTGCGGGGGTGTCAGCGGCCCGTCCATGTGCTGCCGCGCCACCGGATCGGTGTTCAACGCCACAAAGACGTCCTGGTCCGCGTCCTCATAGGGACGCAGCAGTAATCGCGGGGTCTGCAAACACCTCAGCATGTTCCTTGCTCTCCCTTCACATCACCACTGCCACCAGCATACGGGCGGCAACACACACAGCCACCACTGCCCAGGCCGGCGCCCGCACAACTGCCAGCAGCAACCAGCCGGCGATGCCGATCACCCCATCCGCAGGCGTCAGCATGGCGCTCACGAATATCGGGTCGTACAGCGCCGCCCCCAGCATCCCCACCACGACCGCATTGACCCCGGCGATGGCGCTGGCCAGGTTGGTGTTGCCCGCCACGCGATGCCAGAACGGCAACACACCGGCAACCAGCAGAAAGCCGGGCAGAAAGATCGCGAGCAGCGCCAGCATCGCCATCACTGGCGCCTGCGGACCCATCGCCCCGGGCAGCATGGCCCCCAGATAGGCGGAAAACGCGAACATCGGCCCGGGAATCGCCTGCGCCGCCCCGTACCCGGCGAGAAAGGCCTGCTGCGAGACCCAGCCGGTGGAGACCACGGCGTCTTCCAACAACGGAAGCACCACATGCCCCCCACCGAACACCAAGGCGCCCGCCTGATAAAAAGCGCCGACCACCGCAACCAGCCCACCGTCCTCCGAAGCCAGCAGCGGCAACACCAGCAGACCGGCCCCGAACGCGGCCAGCAACACGCCCCCGGCACGCGGGCCATAGGGCACAGGCGGCAACGGCGCATCGACCAACTCACCTTGCCGGCAGAAAACCCCGCCCGCAATCGCCCCCATGGCGACAACCAGCAACTGCGCCGCGGCGCTGTCCAGCACCAGCAAAACCATCACCGCCATCAACGCCAACAGCGCACGGGGAACATCCGGGCATAGCTTGCGTGCCATCCCCCACACCGCATCAGCCACCACCGCGAATGCGACCAATTTCAACCCCTGCACGGCCGCCAGGGCCAGCGCCCCCGACAGCTGCGGCACCCACAGTGCGAAGGCCACCAGCAACAGGGCGGATGGCAAGGTAAATGCCAAGAAAGCCGCCAACGCCCCCGGCACACCCGCACGCACCAGCCCCAGGGTGAAACCCAACTGGCTGCTGGCCGGCCCGGGCAGGAACTGGCAGATCGCGAACAACTGCGTGAACTGGCTCTCGCTCACCCAACCACGGCGCTCGACCAGCTCCTTGCGGAAATAGCCGATATGCGCCACCGGCCCACCAAACGAGGTCAGCCCCAGCCGGAGAAACACCCGAAACACCTCACTGGCGCGCGCGGGGTTCTGCGTGCTCACCCGCGGCACTCCGGCGGCGCTGCCTCCGCACTGGCGGTTTGCGCCTCCCGAAGAATACGCACACCCCCACGCACAACTACCGCGGCGATCACGGCGCCAACCAGCAAGTCCGGGAAACGGCTGCCAAACAGCCACACCAACACGCCGGAAAGAATGACGCCCAGATTCGCAATGACATCGTTAGTGGAGAAGATCCATGACGCACGCATGTGCACCCCGCCCTCGCGGTGCCGGGAGATCAGCATGAGACAGGTCACGTTCGCGACCAGTGCCAGCACGCCCACCGACATGATGAGGAGGCTCTGCGGCTCACTGCCCAGGAAAAAGCGCCGCAAAACATCAACCACGACACCCACACCCAAAATGATTTGCAGCCAGCCACTCAGCGTTGCCGCTTTGGCCTGCCGTGCCACACCCCTTCCCACCACATACAGCGAGATGCCATACACACTGGCGTCGGCCAGCATGTCCAGCGAATCGGCCAGCAGCCCCGTAGATTGCGCGAGCAGACCCAGCGCCGCCTCGGCAACAAACATGACGGCATTGATCGCCAGCAGGGTCCTGAGCGTCTTTCGTTGCAGCTGCTCCGCTTGCTCCGAACCGCATCCACACTCCGCCATTCGAACCTCCTCATCTGCTGACATGCCCGGCTCAATATGCCGGATTATCCTCGCGGGCAGGCCCGGGCCTCAGCAATGCTCCTTCACGTTATCACCCGCCGCCCCCAAGACTCCCTACTCGGCCTGGAGCGTCATCGTCATAAACACGCTGTACGGGTCCTCGGCATACGGCGGAAAGGGCCCGCATTCGCTGAACCCGTTCTTCCGATAAAGCGCGCGAGCCGGAGCAAACGCCTCGTGCGACCCGGTTTCCAGACTCAGCCGCCCCAATGATCGCTGCTTCGCTTCGGCGATAATCGCATCCAGCACGGCCTGAGCCACACCTTTTCGCAGGTGCTCGACTGCGGTTCGCATGGATTTAATTTCACCATGGTGCGCATCCAGCATCATCAACGCACCGCAGCCCAGCAGCGTGAGTTCCTCACGCGCACACCACAGCGTAATCGCGGGGTCGCTCAGCTGAGCCGTATCCAGCGCATGAATACTCTCCGCCGGGGAGTACGCGTGCATGCTTTCGAGATGGGCAATGAGCAGTGCCTGCACGTCAGGGCTTTCAATGGATTCGATTCGGATTTGCACGAGCTTTTTACGGCCTTCCCGGCCTCAGGGGTCAGAGTGAATTCGCGGAGCAAAAGTGAATCGCCCCTTGCCGCGCATGGTCAGCTTGCACCGGCGCCAGCCTTCGCGGCATTGAGCGTGTATGCCCACTTCCAACCCAGGTGCTGCAACGGCTCGAACCCATGCTTGCGCAGGCCCGCGGAAACCTGCTCCGCCGATTCGAAATCCGGATCCGGATGATGCTCCGTGATCGAGAGAACGCCACCGGGCTTCAGCACCCGCGACGCCTCCGCTAGAAATTCCTCGCGACCCTCGATTTCACCAAACACGGTGACCATGTAGATGACATCGAATGATTCGTTGTCGAAGGGCAAGCTTTTCCCGTCGGCCTGCTGGGTCGAAAAATTCGACAGACCTGCTGCTGCGAGCTTTTCCGCACACCGGGAAAGCATTTCGGGCTGAATATCGAGCAGCGTGAGCGAGCCCTCCGGGATGCGCTTCGCCACTTCCACGCTGTAATAGCCGGAACCGGGGCCAATTTCCAAAACTGCCGCGGCCGGCCTCAGCGGCAAACGGCCCGCAACAGTCTCAGCGGACATGATGAGACCCCGCCCCGGGAGGTCCAGAAACCACGCCATCTGGTGCGGAAAGACTCCGCGCCCAAATGCCCGCGACCAAATTCCTATGCGTTCAGAAAGCTTCATCCCCCGAAGTGTGAACTAGCTCCCGTTGTCGCGTGTTGTTGGCCGCTGGTGGAAAAGCACCTCCTCCGTTCCCGATATTCCCGAATTGGTGATATTCGCATTGAAATCACCGATTCTCCGCACCAACCCCATGGGTGCACATTCAGTCACCAGCGCAAAACTCGTAAACACGCAGCTCGCTCGGCTCCAAGCGATCACCGCGGACTACGAGAAACTGAGCCTCCAAACCGTCGTAGGCCAGTTGGGTATCTGCGAGATAAAGCTTGTCATTCTCGCCCAGACTCTCACCATCGTCCTGGCTGTACGTGAAGCTTTCCTGTTGGATGCCGCCGAGCGTTGAACTGATGGTAATTTCGTACGTGTCGCCCAAACCCTCGGGCATCCTTGCGATCACCCCGACCCCTGTTCCCCCCGGGTACGATATGCCCGGCGGTGAATGCACCGTGTAGGTCACGATCGAGCCGGGATCGACCGTGCTGTCGGTAATGCTTTTCAGGTGAACTCGCGAGAACGAGCTGCGTGAGCCGTCATTGGAGGCCTGGACATTTTCCGGTGTGCTGCAACTAATGCACCCCCAATCAACATTGCCGCCTCCAAACCCGCTAAAGCAGGCCCCCACATCGGCGGGCGCATTTGGCGCTCCGCCGGAGCAAGCCACTAAAACACTGCTAGCAACAACAAGAATAACCTTCTTCACCTGTTCCCCATTTCTCTGTGTGCACGTGCTGCAAGTACGTAATTCGGGGAGAAAACCGGACACCCAGTGACGACGGTGCGAGGCAAAAACGAGCCGCTCACAACTCCGCCTACCGCTTTGGAAACCAGGGAAAAAACATACTTGTGGTTTCTTGATAGCGTTTGTACTCCGGCCTCTTGCGCACTGAGTAGTACTCGGCAGGCTTTGCGCCGGTGAGATACACAAGCGTGATGTACAACATCACCGAGGCACCCGCCGCACCAAGGCCAAGCACGCCCCAGACGAAGCGTGACTCGTATGGCCCCAGTGCCAGCCACGACGGTACGGCAGCGATTACGATGCCCGACCACACCAACCACTCGGAAAAATAGTTGGGATGCCGACTGTACCGCCACAGACCGACATTACAGACCCCGCCCTGGTTTCTGGAAATAAACCTCAACTTCTGAAAATCTGCAGTCGATTCCAAAATATAAGCCACAAGCCAGATACAAATACCGATTAACTCCCACCCGTAAAACTGAGGATGACGGTTGACCGCAATCATGAAGCCGGGGAGCGCCAGGACTGATGCATTGGCAAAACCCTGCGCGAGAATTTCCGCAAGCATGTGAAAACGAGTATTTTTCTCGCCCTCACCCGCCAGTTGCATGCGGCGATATTGGTAGCGAGGAAACTCGGTCTTGAAAATCACACCCGTTGTTTTCGCCATCGTGAGTGCGCCGATACCCATGCGCAAACCAATGAGCATATAAACACCGGCAACGACTAGCCTCCGAACAACATGGCCTTCGCCAACGAGTGCAATGTGGAGCCCAATCAACGCAACACCGAAAGGCCAAGCGATGTCGACGAACGACATGCGACCGGTTTTCAGAAAGGGAATGCACGCCACAAGCAGGAAGAGCACACATTGCACGGAGGGTGTCCTAAATTTTGTGTAACCGGATCATTTCGCGACACTGTCGCATTGAACCGGAGGCACAATGCCCAAACCCACGAAGAAACACGATGTCAGCAACGAGCTGCTTGATCAACTGCTGGCGGATTATCAGAGTCCTGAAGACCTGATCGGCGAGAGTGGTCTGCTGAAGCAGCTCACCAAGAAGCTGGTCGAGAAGGCGCTGAATGCCGAGATGACGCACCATCTCGGTCACGAGAAGAACACCCCTGTTACCAACGGTGGCAATACCCGGAACGGCTATAGCAAGAAGACGCTCAAGGGCGAATTCGGGCAGATGCCGATCCAGGTGCCTCGCGACCGCGAAGGGAGCTTCGACCCGCAGATCGTTGAGAAGCACCAGACCCGCTGGTCGGGCTTCGACGACAAGATACTCTCGCTGTACGCCCGGGGCATGACCGTGCGAGAAATTCAGGCCCATCTGCAGGAGATGTACGGCGCCGAGGTCTCTCCCAGCCTGATTTCATCCGTCACCGAGGCCGTGGCTGATGAGGTGAAAGCCTGGCAGGCGCGTCCGCTGGATGCGGTCTATCCCATCGTCTACCTCGACTGCATCCACGCCAAGGTCCGCGATGGCGCCGTGCGGGTCAAAGCCGTGTACATCGCCCTGGGCGTCAACATGGCCGGGGAGAAGGAAATCCTGGGTCTGTGGATCGACCAGACCGAGGGCGCCAAATTCTGGCTGCAGGTGGTCAACGAACTGCGCAATCGCGGCGTGCAGGATATTTTCGTCGCCTGCGTCGATGGCCTGAAGGGCTTCCCTGAGGCCATTGAAGCGGTGTTTCCGAAGTCCGCCGTCCAGCTGTGCATCGTCCACATGGTGCGCCACAGCCTGAATTTCGTGAGCTGGAAGCGTCGTAAGGAGGTCGCTGCCGACCTGCGCCGCATCTACCAGGCCACCACCGCCGACGAAGCCGAGCTGCGCCTGGGCGAATTCGAGGCCCGCTGGGACGATGAGTACCTGCCCATAGGTCAATCCTGGCGCCGGAATTGGGAGCGGATCATTCCGTTCTTCGATTTCCCACCCGAGATCCGCAAGGTCGTCTACACCACCAACGCCATCGAATCGGTGAACATTAGCCTGCGCAAGATCACCAAGAATCGGGGCTCATTCCCCAGCGACGAGGCGCTGCTGAAGCTCTTCTATCTGGCCCTGCACAACATCGCCAAGAAGTGGACCATGCCGATCCGTGATTGGAAGGCTGCGCTCACTCAGTTTACGATCCGCTTCGGGGACAGAATCCCTCAGGCGTAACCCGTCACCCGGTTACACAGAATTCTGCACACCCTCCGCACCACACAGGTGTACACGCACGTGCTGAACCGCGGCCGCCTGGGCACACGAAGTCCGCTGGATCGGCTGTAATCGCTATCGCTGCCGCACATTTCCGCAACGCGCTCGCTATAATGGTGCGATGCACAAAAAACGCGTCGTAATTGTTGGTGGCGGCTTCGGCGGCCTGTTCTGCGCCCGTGAATTGGGGCGCTGCCGGGATGTGGATGTCACGCTGATCGACAAGCGCAACTTCCACCTGTTCCAGCCGTTGCTGTACCAGGTGGCCACCGGCATTTTGACGGTGGGCGACATTTCAACGCAGCAGCGTGTGGTGCTTCGCAACTTCCCCAACGTGCGCACGCTCATGGCCACCTGTTACGACATCGATCTGGAACGCAAGGTGGTGCTGCATGATCGTGGCGAGGCCCCTTTCGATGAGCTGGTGGTGGCCACCGGGGTGAAGCACCAGTACTTCGGCAAGGACCATTGGCGTGAGTTCGCGCCGGGTTTGAAAACGGTCGAACATGCGCTGGAGATGCGGCATCGCATTTTCCGCGCCTTTGAGCTGGCAGAAACCGAGGCCGACCCGGAAGTGCGCCGGCGGCTGCTCAACTTTGTGGTGATCGGCGGCGGCCCCACCGGTGTGGAGCTGGCGGGCGCGCTGGGTGAACTGGCCCACCGGACGATGGTGGCGGATTTCCGCGCCATCAACACCGCCGATGCGAAAATCACGCTGATCGAAGGCGCCGACGACGTGCTCCCGGTTTACCCGCCCAAGTTGCAGGCACGGGCACGCGCCTATCTCAACGACCTGGGTGTGGAAGTGCTGCGCGGCACGATGGTGGAAGACGTGCAGGCCGGCCGGGTGCAAACCCGGGATCGTGACGGCAACACCACGGTGATCGAAGCTGAAACCGTGCTCTGGGCGGCGGGCGTGCAGATGAGTGTCTTCGGTCGCTTGCTGGCGCGTCGCACAGGCGCCGAAACCGACCGCGGCGGCCGCATCATGGTCGATGAGCAACTGCGCCTGCCCTCGCACCCCTATATCCGGGTTATTGGCGACATGTCGCATGCCCGGCGTGGAGCGGATGGCGTGCTGCCGGGTTTGGCCCCGGTGGCCATTCAGGAGGGGGAATACGTCGGCCGCTCGATCCGTCGCGAGCTGCGCGGCAAAGCCATCAAGCCGTTCAAGTACCTGGACAAGGGCAGCATGGCCATCATCGGCCGCTACCGCGTGGTCGGCACCATGGGGCGCATGCAGCTTCGCGGCCCGTTCGCGTGGCTGGCGTGGGCAGCCGTGCATATCTGGGCTCTGATTGAGCCCGGCCAGCGGGTGAATGTGTCCATCCAGTGGATGTGGCGCAGCTTCGGCCGCACTGCGGATCGATTGATCACGGGCCGTCCCAAGCGCACATCCGACGTGCTGGCTGAGCACGGGATCGACCCGCAAACGCTGGATCGCCGATAAGCGTTCACCCCCGCAGGGGCAAGCTGAGCATCAGGTGTTCCCAGCGACGCTTGCGGATATGGGTGAGCGGCAACGCGGCCACCCAAGGCTCGGCGCCGCGAATCAGAGCCTGCCCACGATCCTGCTCCCCCAATGCCAGGAGGCCTTCGGCCAGACTCATGCGCATTTCCAGCGTGTGCGGCGAACCCTCCCCAAAGTGCTTGACGGCCCGGGCATAGGCTGTTTCGAGCAGTGGCAGGCCGTGCTCGGAATCGCCCAGTCGCAGCAGCGCCTCACCGGTACGCGTGTAGCTGTATAGCGTCCACAAGTGATCGGGGCCATGCACGGTTTCGCGCCCCTGCAGCGCTGACTGCAGCAGTGGAAGAGCCCGACGGAAGTCGCCCTGATCCAGATAGTGATGGCCGCGGTAGTGGCGTGCCGTCAGTGTGTATGGATGATCCGGGCCGACCCGGCGGGCGAGCCCCGCTTCGGCCTGTTGGTACAGCGCGTCGGCTTCCTGCAATCGACCCTGCATGGCCAAAGCATCGCCAAGCGTGAGCCGTTGCCACCAGATTTCCGGGTGATCGGGGTCCAATGCCGCGCTGCGCAGCTGAATGACTTCCTCGATGGCCGCCTGGGCTTCGGCTGCACGCCCCAACTCCAGGTACACATCGGGCAGACTCCAGTTGGCATCGAACAGTCGGCCGAGCTCCCCGCGGGCACGCATGACGCCCAGGATATTCTCGTAGGCAGCCGCAGACTCGGCGTGCAGACCGCGTTCATATTTTAGATAGGCCAGGCCCAGATGGACGGGCAACCAGGCCCATTCCACCGGACTCACGGCAGCCGGGTACTGCTGCAACTCACGATAACGGGTTTCGGCACCCGCGAAATCGGCCAGCAAGGTGGCGACCTCGGCACGCTGAATGGCGATACGCAAGGCCAGCTGGTTTGCGGGTCCCTCGGTGGATCGGTTCTCCGCCAACAGGAGATCCGCTGCGGCATCAAGCAGGCCGGCGGCGCGCTGCCACTCGCCATGCCCCTCCCAGGCCAGCGCTAACGCAAGCAGCACATGCGCCATGCTGACCGGCTGAGCCTGAAAACGGGGTGTGGCCCGACTTTCGGCCTGTTCCAGCAGCGCCGTCAGCGATTGTGAATGCACCGGGCTGAGGGGGTCGGCCGCGCGCAGCACATCCTCGGTTAGAAAGGCAGACACCTGCTCGGCAATAATTGCTTGCTGCTCCGCCTGATGGCGGGCGATGACGGCACTGCGGTAACCCCAGCCGGCTACCAACAGACCGACCGCGGCCGTGGCGCTCAGGCGTCGCAACCAGCGGCGGCGTTGCTCCAGGCGGGCAATTCTCTGCCGCATCTGGTCGGACTCGGCCGCAGCGCGCGCCGCGGCCTGGGCACGTTTTTCTTCGGTGGCTCGGTCTCGGTGGCGTAGCGCGAGCGAGCGGATGCAATCACTCAAAGCCTGCACGCTGGCGATGCGCAAGGTCGGGTCGCTGGCCGCCGCCGCTGCAATGTCCTCGCGCAGCAGCACATCGTCGACAGAAGCCTCCCAACCCGGGGCGAAGACACGTTGAAAATCCCCCACCACAAACTGGAACAGCAGTACACCGAGCGCATAGGTGTCGGTGCGGGTGGAAGCGGGTCCGCCGGCAACTCGCTCCGGCGCTACATACATATCCGGCGCAGCTTCCAGGTCGTCGATGCGGAACCCCGGTGCGCGGATACAGACGCGTGGCTCTGGCCCGGCACAGAGCAGGTCATCGGGCCGCAGTGCGCCAACCAGTTCGCCGATGACATGGGCATTTGCGACGGCGGCGGCCACTTCGCTAAACAGTCGCAGCCGCTGGTCGAGGCTCAGTTGAGCGAATCCGCCCTGCGCAGCCACCCAGACCGGCAAGGATCCTCCGCTGCAGTATTGCAGGCGCAGGTGGAAGGGCGGCGCCTCCAGATCCAGGGCCTCGATGTGCTGAAACCCCGCCGCCACGGCTTGCAGCCGCTCGGAGGTTGCGGCCGCCGGTCGCAACCGCGGCAGCAAGGCGGGGTCACGCACGAATCGATAGACGGCACGGTGACCTGACCTGTCCAGCGCCAGCCAGTCCTCGTAGTCCTCCCGCCGCAGCAGGCATTCGCGCAACATCCACGTGGGGGCGCGGGGTACCTTCTGACCACTGCGCAATTCCGGCCCCGCGGCAGAACCCGGCGCGTGAATCCGCGTCACCACCGCGTCGAAGCGATAGCCATAGCCATGAATGGTGCGCACGATCTGGGCGGCATCCGGACCCAACGCCTGGCGCAGTCGCGCCATCGCCTTGGTCAGAACCGATTCCGACAGAACCCGGCCCGGCCACACCAGCTGATGCAGGTCGGTTTTCGACACCACCTCGCCGGCGCGCTCCAGCAAACATCGCAGCAGCTGCAACGGTTTGCGCTCCAGATGCAGGGTCTCGGCGCCGCGGCTGAGTTGCAGGGCCTGCGGGTCGAAACGAAAACCGGCAAAGCCATAGACCACGCTGACCGGAGTCGGGGCATCGTTGGCGGATGGGTCGGAATCGCGCATGGGCGACATCGTTGCAGTGTCCAGCCACCCGTCGCAAGCCCGCGGCGAAAAAGTCGGAATTCCGTCAGGACTTCCCGCAATCGCCGTCGCATCGTCGTCAGTCGGTAGCGGAGAAGGGCGTTATGACGCCCGCGAGGATCTGATCATGGCCACACCCAATCTCACCTGTTGGTCACGCGGCATCGGGGCGTTGCTCGGGAGTCTTCTCAGCCTGCCACTCGCGGCGGCGCCACTGGATTTTGACGCCAGTTTCGGCGCCGACCAAGCGGTGCCGGGTTTCGTGCGCACGCCGCTGCGCACCCAGCTCGGTTTCGCCGATGTGGTTCCCCTGGCCGATGGGCGCGTGCTGGTGGTGGCCGATTCCTCGCCGGAGGGCACCACCAACCAAGCTCCCGCAGCGTTGCTGTACCGGGCCGATGGTACGGTAGACACCAGCTTCGCCAACAACGGCGAGTTCCTGCAGGACATGGTCAGCGGTGTGAACCTGGCGGGGTTCACCCGGGCTCTGCAGATGACCGACGGTGGCCTGCTGATGCTCTCCTTCACCAACAACGCCGCCGCGCTGAGTCTGGTCAAGCTGACTTTGGCTGGCGCGCTGGACGCGGGGTTTGGCAACGGCGGCCGGGTCACACTCGCGGCCAACGGTCTGCCGGGACCGGGGAGCAGCTTTCAGGGCGCGACCACTTCGCCGGCGCTGGTACTCGACAGTCAAGGCCGTATTCTCGTGGCCACGGCCTACCGGCGCCCGGCGAATGACGGCACTTCGCAAATCCGCACGGTCTATGCCGTCTGTCGCTATCTGCCTGACGGCAGCAATGATTCGAGTTTCGGCAATGTCGGGGGCTGCGCCGTGCAAACCCCGCTGGGTGGCGGCACTGCGTACACCGTTAATGATCAGTTCGACCGGATTGGCCACATGGTGATGGACGGCGACGCGCCGATCTTTGGCGGCAGTGCCGTGCTCAACGGTCAGGGTGGAGTTTTCGGCGCGGTCAAACTCCGTGCGGATGGCACACTCGACCCCGCTTTCGGTGAAGCGGGGAGCCTGGTGCGAAACCTGGGCACCACGGGTTTCGGGGCGGTGATGGGAATGGCCCGCCGGCCGGACGGCCGGTTGCTGTTTCTCTCCGGATCCGGAGGCACACCGACGCTGCTGCAAACCCTTGCGGATGGCACGCCCGATACCCGCTTCGGCCAGGGTGATGGCATCGCGCGGGCCTCCGCCACGGACAACCCGAGCGGCGCCGAACATGCACCAACCCAGCTGCCGAGTACCAGCCTGGGTTCGGACATCCGAGACCTGGAAATTGATGCCTATGGCCGCGCGTACGCACTGGCCCGGGTCAGCACCGGCCGCGGAGATGGAACCTTCTTCACTGGCGCTCAGGTCGCGCGCTTTACCCCCGATGGTTTCCAGGATTTGAGCTTCGGGGATCTGAGCCGCTTTCTCGATGTGGACGGGGATGCCGGTGGCAGCCTCACGGCCACCCCGGCATTGCTGGCCCTGGACGCGCAGGGCGCCATCTTCGTTACCGGCGGCCGCAGCGGACTGGCGGCCGAGCGAGCTTCGGGCTGGGTAGCCAAATTGCAGGGTGGCACGCTCGGGGTGCGCGCTGATGCCTTCGATCTGGCGGACCGCAGTGACGTGCCCCTGTCCAGCGCGCAGACCTCCGACCCGTTCGTTATCAGCGGTTTGCCCGACGGCACGCCGGCGCTGATCCGCGCCGACAACGCCACGGCCATTCTCATCAACGGCAATGCCGGTATCGGGGGCATACCGGTACGACTGGTGCGCAATGGCGATAGCGTCAGCGTGCGCCAAACGTCTGCGGCCACACCGGGTACCCGCACGATCACGCGGCTGATGATCGGCCATGGCGCAGACGAAATCAGTGCCAGTTTCGTCACCACCACCGCCGGCGACCTGGTCTGTCGCCCCGGCGACCTCGATCCCGGCTTTGCCGTCGATGATGGCTATGGGCCCGGTCTGCGGGTTTATGCCGGAGGAGAGCTGAATACACAGGATGTCAGCCTGCTGCTGCAGCCGGATTTCCGCGCCATCGTCAGTTCCATCGGGCGCCTGGCCGGCACCAATGCGGCCGGCACGGTCTTTTCGCTCGACCTGTCACGGCTTGATGCCAACGGCAACGGTGATGCTGCGTTCAACGCAGGCCAGCCCCTAAGCCTGACGGCCTTCGATGGCGGCGGGGTGAACGCATCGGGCAATACCAGCCTGCGCAAACACGACCTGCTGCGTCTGAGTGACGGCCGCTTCGTGGTGCTGCTGCGCACCCTTGAGGGTAGCGTCGGGCACCTGACCCTGGCCCGCCTCAACGGCGACGGCACGCTGGATTCCAGCTTTGCCAGCAACGGGGCCGCACGCTTTCCGCTGAACCAACTCGGCGGCGGTGGCAACTTCGATGTGTTCGATCTGGCATTGCAGCTTCAGGGTGATGGTCGCTACCTGGCTGCGGTCAGCTTTCTGAACAGCTTCGATGCGACGCAGAATGGTGTGGCGGTGCTGCGTTTCAACGTCGACGGCACCCTGGACGACGGTGGACCGGACGACACCACCCCCACCGATGCCTGGGGGCAGGGCGACTCGGACGGCGTGGATGGGGTCACTGTCATTCGCCGGCAACCGGCTCCCAGCGGCCCGGTCCTTCGTCTGCAAAACGGGCTGCCCGTGCTGATGGTGTTCAGCGGCAATCAGGACTACCGCTTCTACCGCTTTCTGGCTAACGGGAGCCTCGACCCGGCCTTTGGGAACGCGGGCGAAGCGCTGGTGCAGACCAACAACGCCAACATCAGCTCCCTGGCGGCTCAGGACTTCCTGGTTCTGCCCGATGGTCGGCTGGTCTTCACCACCCGCACCACGGCGTTGGGCCGGCTGGAAACGAATGGCGCGCTGGACACCAGCTTTGCCAGCGATGGACTGCTGCTGCGCGATCGCGGCGGCGCCGGGGGTGCGGGCGCACGTGGCCAGAACGAACTCACCCCGGATTTGATGGACCTGCGAGGCCAGCGTCTGCTGCGCCAACCCGACGGCAAACTGCTGGTGCTGGGCTTTGACGGCAGCCGCACCCTCCACCTGGCGCGCTTCTTTGCTGACGGCACACCGGATCTGGGTTTTGCGAACGACCGTATCGATGTATCGCCGACCCGCGCGGAGCCCAGCGGAATCCCCACCATTGAATTCTTCCACCGGGGCTTCGCTCTGGATAGCGCCGGCCGCCCCCTTTTCGCGGCCCATTTTGGCGCCAACGGCGGCCCCGGAGTTGCCGCCCCGGTCGATGCGCACAAGCTGATCGTTGGCCGGCTCTGCGGTGGCCCCAGCCTGCCCACCGGTATCGAGGGCTTCGTGCTGAACGACGTCAGTGGTGTCATACCGGGCAGCACCCAGACATCAAACATCGTGACCATCAGTGGGTTGACCGCGGGCCTTCCGGCACTCGTGCGCGTCGAGAACGGCAGCTACTCCATCGGCTGCACGACCAGTTTCAGCACGGCAATGGACAAGGTATACAACGACGACACGTTGTGCGTCCGTCACGTCGCCAGCACTTTTGCCGGCAGCGAGCAGCGCTCCACCTTGATCATCGGCGCTGGGGCCGACCAATTCCGCGAGGACTTTGTCAGTACCACCGCCGGTACCGCACCAACCGCAACCCCCACTCCGATAGCAACGCCGACACCAACAGCTGTTCCGTCGCCAACACCTCCCCCAACTGCCACACCCACCGCTGCCGTATCACCCACTCCTGATGTCACGGCATCGCCCACGGTTGCACCCACGTCGACGCCCGCGCCGACGTTAACCCCGACCGCAGCTCCGACCCCCAGCGTCACACCGACACCGTCGGCTCCACCTACCGTTCCACCCACGCTGCCACCCACCACACCGCCCACCCAGCCGCCGGCTCCCTCGCCCACCCCGGTACCGAACCGGCCGCCGCTGGCCATCGAAGACACTCTCGATCTGGTGCAAGGTGAGCGCTTCGTGCATTTCTCGCCACTGGCGAACGACAGCGACCCCGATGGCGATGTGCTGAGCGTGGTGACCATCGGGCGCACGCCACTGGGTCGGTTATTCCCCCGACCCGATCTCCCGGGAAGCTTCGGCTTCGACCCGGAACCGGATGCGACCGGGACCGCAACCGTGAGCTACACGGTCCGTGACCCGGGCGGTGCAACTGCGAGCGCGCAGATCACAATCCGGATCAACCCGCGCGGCGATGCACCCCAAGCCCTGGACGATGCCTTCCGCGTGGCCAAAGATCGTACGCGCCGCCTGGAAGTCCTCAGCAACGATGTGAACGGCGCAAATCTGCGTATCGTCCGTGCATCGCTAGGGCTGGGCCAGGGCCAGCTGCAGCTCAGCCTGGACCGCCAGGCGCTGGACTTCACCCCGACGCGGCTCGGGCTGCACATCCTTGAGTACGCCACCGACCAGGGCGGTTCGGCGCTGGTCACCGTGATGGTCAGCTCGGATGTGGTGCATTTCTCGAACACGGACATGCGGGTCGTGGATCGGGATGGCCGGCGCGAAGGCCTGGTGTGTCTGCACCGAGAAGGTGACGACGGCGATGTCGCTGTGCAGCTGCTCAGCGATCGCAGTCTGGTCCGTGTGGATGGTGCGCGCCCCGCCAGCACCCAGGGACTCGCGGTGCTGTTCACTCAGTCGGCGCAGCCCCAATGTCAGTTGCTTGAGTTCGATATGGACCGTTTCACCGGTCCCGTGAATCTGCTGCTGAATTCCACCGATGATTTTCCACCCGAGCGCGCGACGATGAGTGCGCAGACCGAGCGTAGCGCCCAGTTGATGGATGACGCCCTTGGCGATGTCGGGCGCATCATCCGCCCGGTGCTGGAATTCGACCCGAACACAGGTGAACTGCGACCGGTGATCAAGCTCCGCCTGCCACGACCGGCCGGCGAGATTGGCCTGCCGGCGTCGCTGAGCATTCACTCGGCGCTGTCCGAAACGGGAGCCCTCCCGGGTGCAACGGCACTGGCCCGAACCGGGGTGGAGTACGCGCCCTTTGCGCAACAAATCGAATGGGCTGCCGGGGATGCACAGCCACGGCTATTAACCCTCCCGGTGCTGCTCGCCGAGACCGATCAACCGCGGTCGCTGTACGTCGTCATTGCAAATGCCCGCCGACTTCCCGAAGGCAGCCCGCGCGCGGTCGATGCTCAGTGGGGACACCTGCAGGTTGTTTTTCCGGCCGAGCGCGATAACCCGGCCGAGGCGCGCGATGATGCCTTCATCGTGGCCGAAGACAGCCTGGCCCGCCTGGACGTACTGGCCAATGATGGCCAGGGTGAAAACCTGCGCATCCTTTTCGTTGATGACCCGCTGGAGACCGCGCAGATCACGCCCGAGGGCGATGCCGTGCTGTATAGGCCCCGCGCACGCGGAACGACGCGCTTTGATTACCTCACCACGGCCGGCTCCGCCACGGTACAGGTCACCGCCCGCGATACCGTGCTGCGCTTTGCCGCCAATCGCCTGCTGACCACCGCCGACGGCACGCGGCTGAACGGCGTGTTTTGCGTGGTCGCCGAGGGCGAGATTCCCGAGACCTACCAGCTGCGAACCCGAGGCACCGTGCGGGCGGTCGACGGCAACCGTCCGCCCTCCACCCCAAGCTTGGGTATCCAGCGATTTTTTACTCCGTCAGATCCGGTGCATTGCACGACCTTGTCGTTCAGCGCGGTGGATGCAGAGCCGATCCTCGTGGAGCTCTGGGACGAGCAATCCGACACCCCGGTCGATACCGCCACACTGGCGGCCGCTCCCGAACTGCCCCGCTACACCCTCGACGCCGGTGACGTCACCGGCCCACGGGTGGTAGACATCACCCAGCTTCCACCCGCAGGTGATCGCGGTGAAGTTCCGGGTATCGAGTTGCGCGTCCCCCGACCCCAAATCGAGGTTGGAAAGGCCGTGACCCTCGATGTACGCAGCGGCGTGCTGGCTGAAGGAGCACTGGCGGGCGCCCTCGCGCCCGCGCGTGTCGGCGTGGATTACGAACCCCTGGCCGTGCGCCTGCATTGGGCAGCCAGCGAGACCGAGCCCAAAACCGTGCGGCTACCGGTGCGCAGCGAGCTGGCCGATCAGCCCCGGACACTGGCGATGGTGCTGAGCCATGTGACCCGCGACCCCGGCCGAGACGGACAAGCCCCCGTGGACGCCCAAGGGGCGCTGATGTTGTTGCGTTGGCCCGGCGGCGCGCCAACCGCGTCGCCTACGCTAGTCCCGACACCCAGCGCCACGGCGGTTCCAACTCCGAGTGCCACCCCGACCGCAACACCGACGCCCACTGCTACGCCAGTACCTTCAGCCACCCCGAATCCCTCGGCTGCGCCGGCGTCGACTCCCACTCCTAGCGCAGCACCGTTCAACCCACCGGTGGTGCAAATCCTGCCCCCGCAACCCCGAGTAGTGGCAGAAGGACAGACGCTGAGCTACCTGCTGCAACTATCCGAGCCCAGTGACCAGGTGGTGACGGTCACGCTGGCGATCGGAGGAAGCCTGGATGGCAGCGATGTGCAGATATCGCCCACCAGCGTAGTGTTCGCGCCGGGTGAGATCCAAAAATCGGTGCAGGTTCTGGCCCTGTTCAGCCCCCTGAATGAGGGCACCGAAACCGGTCAGCTCTTTGTGCTGGCCGCCGACAACGGAATAGCCGGCAGCGCGGTGACGCTGACCATCTCCGAGCCTGGCGGAGTTGCCATTACCCCAACGCCGACCCCGGCAACCAGTCCCACGCCAGCACCGACGCCGGCTTTACCGGTCGCCATTCTGCGCGGGCCCGACCGCGTACAGCGCACGGCCGAGGTCGAGTTCGACGCCCGTGACTCGATTGCCGTTGGTGGCCGCTTCCTGGCTCAATACCGTTGGATCTTGCGTCGAGCGATTGACGGCTCAGAGCAGGCCCGGCAGGTCGGCGACAGCCCCATCTTCCGGTTCGACGCGGCCGAAACCGGCGCCCTGCTCGTGGATTTGCAGGTGGTTGATATCGGTGGCTTTGCGTCAACGACCAGCCGGGCACGGCTGGATGTCATTGCCGAGGAAGACAGCCTGCGCATGTTCTTCGAGAACGGGGTCGGCGGCACCCGCGAGGGTGGCGAGATCGTCGTCCGCGTGGAACGACAGCTGCCGGCTCGGGGCAACACCGCACCCGCGATCCCCCTGCAGGCCGAGCTCACCTTGGCCGGGGGCACAGCTACAGCCGCAGATGTAAAACTGGAAACCGCCAGCATGTTCTGGGCAGCAGATGACCGCTCGGCACGCCGCGTAATTCTGCGCGCGAACAGCGACGCGGATGTGGAATCCAGCGAGACTGTCGAATTGGCGCTGAAGGGTTTGCGCGGGGTACGCGACGCCAGCCCGCGGCAGCTGCGCGCGCAAATCGTCGACAGCTCTACCCGCTCGCTGGTGCAGTTTGGTGCAGAACTGGTCAACCTGGCGCGCCCCCCGGGACAGGGCGCCACCCTCGTATTGCCGGTCGAGCGCATCGGCTCGCTGGATCGGAGCCTGACGGTGCCCGTGGCATTCACCCCCTCCGCGCAGGCCGAATGCCGCGAAGCGACCGGGGGCAACAGCCGCACCAACCGCGACGGACTGGACTTTGATGATCGCGACAGCACGGTGATCTTCCCCGCCCGCGTGGCCAAGGTTGTGCTGCGGGCTCCGGTGCTCGCTGGCGATCGCAGCGGCGCCTCGCCCAATGCTCCCTGTGAGGGCTTTGCGGTACAGCTGGTGGACAGCCCCGACTTTGATGCTGGCCCCACCAGTAGCACGCAGGTGAACCTGCGCGGCGGGGAAGTGATCGTGCGCCCGGTGGAGACCGACATTCTGGTGCGTGAGGACGCCGGACGAGCCATCTTGCGGCTGGAGGCCCTGGCCAACCAGAGCTTCGCCGGTGATGTGCGCTTGCGCAGCAGCAATGGGGTGCGCGACACGGCCCAGGCAGGACGCGACTTTGAGACGCTGGATGTGCGCCCGGATCTGGCCGCCAGCCGGGCACCTTTCCGGGCCGAAACCAAGAGCCCCTTGCGCGTGCTTAACAACTCAGAGGTCGATGGCACCCGTTCCCTGGTTTTGATCGTGGACAACCCGGAATTCGCGCCACTGAGCGCCACCGTGGACACCCCGCGCGACGGCAGCAACCCGCTGCGGGTCACCATCATCGATGATGAGGCGCAGACCCAAGTCATTCCACCCCAGCCCGGAGTGCCCAAAATCATCCTGACCGGCGCCAAGCTGAGGACACCGCTGCGACGCAAGGCTGATATCGATGGGCGTGTGGAGCTGTTGATCGAGCCCGCCGCCGACCGTATCGACGCCACGGTGCTGCTGCAAATCGACCTGACCACCGAACCGGAGGCCGCGGCCTACGCCCTGTGTGACGCCGCGGGTTGCGCGGAGAGCAGCGCCGCCTACATCGATCCGGACAGCCGGCTGATGCACATCCTGCTCAGTGATGGTGGCGTGGGCGATAGCGATGGTGAGATCAATGGAGAAATCCATCACCTGGGGCAACTACTCCAAATCACCCCGGAGAGTCTGGTCGAAGGTTTGCCCCTGCTGGGCACAACGGATACCCCCGCACCACCCGGCACGCCCGAGCCAGCACCGCAGCCAACGGCACCCGAGCGTAACCAAAGCGGTTCCGGAGCCTTGCAGGGGTGGTGGTTGGTCGTTCTGCTGGCAAGCATGATGGTGCGCCGGCATAGGAGGGGGTTACGTTGAGCTGTATAACCCATGACGGCGGAGATCAAAGCTGGGACGACCTACAGTCCGGTCGATGAACGCGAGCATTGAGATCCGTTCTCGCTTTCATACCCCGCATCAAGATGGCGCGCCCGAGAGGATTCGAACCTCTGACCCCCTTCGGAGTGCATAGCGGCATGCACTCCGAAGGGTCGTTAAGGCACACATATCGATATATATCAGGGTTATTCGACGGGACACATTGGATTACGTGAACCCATCCATGTCGCAATATGAACTATAAGGGATTTTAACGTTCTGTAGGATCATGACTACTGCCCTACAGTTGCCGCAACGTGAAACCCGAATCCAAGAAAGAGAAATTCCGGCTCAAAATGGTGCGAGTAGATTCGCTCGAAAGCACAGCCGTTGCGGCTGGGGAGTTGGGTGATGAGTCACCGCACCCTGATATTGTAAACGGCCTTATTTTGCTTCGCCCTCCGGTGATATCTGGGGCGAGCGAATCAAGAATATTTCGGGTTCTCGCCAACCACGCGACCGTCGCGGCCGCACAAGCATCGGGACTCACACGGACCCCAATCCCGTGCATATTGGTCATTGACGGGAAACTGACGACTGGAGAGTGGGGCCTGCTCGAAGAGCATCTTCAGCCCCTAATTTTCGGCGCCCCAGTACGAAGGCGAAATGAGGCCAGGCAGGCACTACGGCTGGCAAATCGCCGCGAGTGGGCCTCATCTCGCCCACAAAGGGAAGTACTCAAAGACTTCGTTGACCGACGACGCTCCGAAGAACGCGGCTCATGATCGCCACGCCGTCACCTCTGAGACTTCTCATTGATGAGCTAAGTAGCAGTATTAATCGAGCTGATCTCGAAAGGCTCCTTTCGCTGGTACGCGCTCCACCAGATTTGCGATACCTGCGTGATGGCCTAATTCGCACCAGTGAAGCGATCGACTATTTGCAGGAGGAGTATGACCGGTGCCGACCAAGCAAGAGCCTGGAACCACGAATAATTCTTCAGATAATCGATGACCTGCTCGTATGTATCGACGAACTCGGCTGGGAACCCAAAGACCCACGCCTTGCCGTCATGGAGCGGAAAACAGCGGCTGACAAACATCCGTTGCTAGGCCGTGGATTGACGGTAATTCACCATTGGGCAAACCTTTTTTACACCCATGACCAGAGCTCATGGGCTCACTCGCACCAGACCGGGACGTTTCGATTCGAAGAACTCATGTACGAGTTCTCCGCTTTTGTCCTCGCAGGACAGGCCCGCACGCCACCGAGCACTTATATCGCACATGCAGACGACTGGTGGAGCAACAAGAGACTTCCATCTTTGCCAACGCTCGACACCCCAACAGCCTTGCAGAGTCGACTCCAGGTCGCATCTCGCGCAATGCGCCGACTCACACTCAGTGAACGCCACTCACTATTTGTCAGCCTGTCTGACACTGATAAGGGCAGACTTTTTTCTGAGCGGGTCTATTCGCTCCTAAACAATGGCGAAGATGATCATGAACTCAACGACATTGCCTTGCTTATTGAGTGGATTGACCCATCTTGGCACCGCCCCAATCGTGAGGCTCGAGAACGCCCGGAACCCAGCGGACCTCGTTCGGTGCGCAGAAAAGCGAGAGACGGCTATGTACGCATCGCTGGCACCAATGTCGTTGTAAGCAAGAAAGAAACCGGTGACGGCGAAACGATAGAAACCTACGGAATCGAAACGGACGAAGATGAGCCAAGCGCCGAAGGGCCGGAACCCGATGACTGGTCTCCCTTCGAAGACACTCTGGGTGATGACGTCGTTGAAGCTGCGCTCAGCGATAAACCGGTTTCTGTGGATTCCTACAGTTATCGGTCGCGATTGGCTCAGATGCATCTGCAGCGGTCCAATCTTGGGCTGCCGCAAGTCTATGGCGAAATAACGACGACTGAGCTACGAGGTTTCGCCGCCCTAGCTCAGGCCGATTTTGGACCGCACCCCGAACCGTGGCTACTCATGGCAATGTTGGTTGCCAGTTTTGCTACGGGACGATCAATTCACGAATCCCGAACCATCCGCATCAAGCGCAGCATCTCACCTGACACCCCCATCAATTGCATTCACTACATCCGCAACGAAAACAGCTGGCTAATTCCAATACCACCTCCTGCATGGACTGATCGTGATGTGGAAAGTTGGGCAGAGCCGATCAACGCGTTCATTGCCTTACCTGATGTCGTTGGATTCCATCGCATTGCGGACTGGCTTCTAAGCTATAGCAGTGAAACCCAGAAACCGTTGAAGCCCAATGGGCAACTAGCCATTGGACGTGTTACATCTCAACGCTTGAAGTTCCTCAAAGATCGACTGGCCAAAGCATGTGGCGATCATGTTTCACTGCATGCCATTTCCCGCTGGCTGTTTCGCCGACTGCTAATAATTTCGAACGGAGATATCGCAACACCGGCCTACATCACCGGAGTGAACTGGGCCCATTCGTCGTCTGCCTTGCACTACTCCGCGTATGTACAAGCCACGCTCCAGAACGCCTATCGGGAGTCCTTCCAACCATTCAGCAAGTTGCTACCGAAGTCGACGCTGCCACAACAGCACGGAAGCACCGAGGACTCCAGACATTCAGGCGCTTTACGCGTCCCTACTCAAACCGCTGTCCGGGATTGGCTCCAACGAAGACGTGATGCCGTCAATTCAGGACTCGACCATCCCACTCGTCACAACAACTTCGTCGCCTACGTTCTCGCTGGATTGGTCCTCGGAATAGGCATGCGGCCTTTTGCTCACCCTCACTTTCGTGACTGGAGCCCGGACGCACGCCTCCTGACATTTGATGAAAAAAGCCGAGGTGACTATCACCGTCGATTCAGCTTCGTACCAGCGCAGCCGCTCGAGCAGCTGTCGCACTACGTTCGTTCGTGGTCTGTGCAGCAAGGCCAGTTTCCAATCGGGCACAAACTTCATAAATCTCCTTTTCCGATCCTGGTCGATGGCGACTGGCAAGCCATGCGGCCCATTGATGTCATCGCTTCTATCGGTGAGCCAGAAATGGAGCTCTACGCATTACGTCGATTCGCACGTACGCAGTTGCTTAGACGTGGGGCCTCAGGCGAAGACGTCGATGCCTGGATGGGCCACTGGGCGGACCGCTGCTCGCCCCACGACGACTTATCGGCATACCCAATGAGCCGATTGTCAAAGATGACTACGGAGTTTGTTGAACCCCTGTTGCAAGAAATAGGATTCCACGCGGTTCATCCACCAGCATGAGCTCCATCCATTCACTTTGGGACCCTCCACCTTCGGACGGCACGGAACTCCAATTCACCATCTACCAATTGCAGATGGAGCTCCTGAATGCGGTCGAGCAGCGACTCGAAGGAACGCTGGAGAACCCGAAGGAAATCGGCGGAAAACGCATCATGGACGCATCCCTAGCCGCGTCAATGCTCAGGTCGATGAACCGCTCCCTGAGACCTCATGTGCTGGATGACTTACAACGGCGCCTTCGCACCATTGAGCCATCGCTACCCAATCGCATCTTTTTGCCTCCGCCACCGCGACAATCGGCCATTCCCGCCGACTTCGGTGAACGCATAGTTGCAATTTCTCGAGCGACAAGTTCTCTTGAATCATGGCTGAAGCTCGGCAAGCTCGATGCTAATAGCAACTTAGAGCCGCATATCACCATCGGGGTTTTTCTGATACTGATGATTCGGCGTGCCGGAGTCTGCTGGCCCCGACAATTGGCAGCTACTCTCGAATCGCTAGGGGAACCTCTTTGCATTGCTGGCCAATGGTGTTTCCGCACCATAGGCCTCCCCGACTCCCCCAGCACGCCAGGCCAAAACCGCCGGGTTTATCTCGACCCCACCCTTGCCGCCACATATGGCCAAGCTCAAAAGGCCTTTCAACGGTTGCCCCTCACAAAGCTACCGACGAAACCCTCAAAGCATCCCCAATTCTTCAACCGTCTAGCGAACAAGTGTGTGAAAAGCGCCTGGGCAGCGGCAGCCATTCACGAACCCCTCGTAGATTCGTTGAAGAAACTCTGCCTTGCGCAGGAATGTGCACTTCGCCTGGAAATACTTCCAATCCTTGCCACTTATGCAGCAGGACGCATTGCTAGTTCCAGCATTTCTGACAGTTCATGGTTAGCCCTGCTCGGTTTTTCGGCCCCTACTGAAAGCAATGGTGCCACTGCCGATACCAAGCCTCGAAATATCGAGGCAGGCCTCTCGCTGAAAATCGGCCGCAGCAAGGTTGACGACGACCCGAACCTGCTCGTGGAGTCTGGTGACCGCAGTAACGAAGGACTCACGGCGGATATTCGCCGTATCACCGGCCAAGAACCGTCGACATGGCAAGAAGGTTTTGATGACTTATTAAAGCATCCAGAATTAGCCGAGCCCAGTAACACCGGCCGGCTCGTCATTAAATGGCTCGACCACCTTGCACACGAAAGAAAGAACAAGGAGAAGCGCTTATCCCCCGGAACAGTACGCTACAAACGGGGACTCGTTGTACACCGTTTGCTAACCAGCCTTCCCGATGACATTGGCGACCTCAGCGCGGAAGACTTCACTGACTTGTATCTAGAAATCGCCAATAGCGGCGCTACCCCGGTACACAGCGGTCGCATATTGGCAGCCCTTGGTGACTTCCACCGGTTCATCTGCGCGACAGTGTCCTCATTTCCCACATTGGGCGGACTCCCAGGTTTTGGTGGCGGCTATGCGATAAGCGCGCACATCATCAGTGAGGAGGAATTCAAAGACGCAATGGCCTCACTGGACGATGGGCGCATTGCCATCCCCACCGATGAAGTGCGTCTACAGGTGAAAGTCGTGCTCATTCTGGCTTTCAGATTGGGTTTGCGAAGAAACGAGATCCTCGGACTGTCCCAAAGTGACTGGCATGCCCTTGACTGCTTACTCGTCCGAGACAATCACGCTCGGACGCTAAAGTCCAAAAACTCGAAACGAAAAGGTCCCTTTGCTTTGCTTCCCACCAGCGAGCAACAGCTGGTCATCGAGTTCTTCAAATCTGCCCACCCCTATCCATTCTTCCCTGGAAAAACCTGCCCCACGCATCAGGAACTGGACAATCATCCGGCGATTCGCTTAGTCAACACCAGCTTGAAACGGGCCGTTTTCGGTCGCAACGTGCATCCTCACAACCTTCGGCACAGCACGGCATCGTGGGCGATTTTTGGAATGTTCGCGGCCGATGTTGGCTACGGAACCTTCCCCAAACAGACAACCTGGATGGATGCGGCAATTGCTCGCGCAGAGATCCTGACCAATACGCTCACGTCACCTTTCAAAAGGCATGCCGCTCGAGGAACCGCTGTATCGGTCTTGCTGGGACACGGCACAGACGCCATGACGTACCAGCACTACGTACACGTGTTGGATTTGCTTTTACACATCGCGTGCACACCCGAAAACGGGCTGGGGTGTTCAGAAGAACGGAAACTTCGCGACGGGGAGAAAGCACTTTTCAATGCCGTAATGGGGTTACACCCAACTACGGTTGTGGAGACCCACGACCTAGAAGCATTGTACTTACGGCTTGCACGGCATTTCCCAGACGCCACACAGGTCTACTCTCTCCGAAAAGACACTGGCGACCGTCTCCCGTCGGGCTCTGCTGACCGCGAGGGCGCGGATGACAAAGTCGAATCGAACCTCTCGCTGGAAGCCGTGCTCAATTTCCTCGCCGACGCCGAGCAGCCCCAATCTCAAGCAGAGCGAGACACCATCGGCAAAACTCTCGAGATCTGGAATCAATGGATCAGGATAGATGCCACCAAAGCGAAAAATGTCCTGTCCATTCTTGTGGGCTCACGCATCAAAGGGCGTGACTACTCATCCTTGGCTGTTGGTGTCGCCCGCGAACTACTGCAGGATGCCGCTGATCTAGGCACAGATCCCACCTCATTTGACTGCCTCCACGTAGTCAGCCAAAAAGGAACCCGAAAAATATCCAAAAATGCTGTCGACGCGACAAAGCTTCGCCGTGGGAAAGTCAAACAGGAGGGAAAGATATGGATTCGGCTTCGAGACCCACGACGCCAACCGGATGCCAAAAGGCAGAAAACCCAGTCCTCCGTAACCAAGACATTGCAATCGATATACCGCTCAATCCAGCTACCGGCAGCTGAAGGTTGACCAGCAATACGCAATATTTAGATGCCCTTGACTGGCTCTTGCAACCATTCGTGCATCGCCGTGATGGGGAACACGTAACCACCAAGGTCTTTCCCCCGGCAGGGACGGTCGGCCAACCAGGCACCGACGCGGTAAGGCGACATGTCCATGATGTTTGCCTCCTGGTAATCCAGCATGCACTGGATGTCTTGCCCCATGTGATTCAGCGTGCCCTGCACCGAACGGTTGTTTTCGGTATCGCAAACCAGCGGACCCAGTTGAGCATGAGCCAGGCGCATCAATGAATCGTCAGCCCCCGTCTTGAGCAAGGTGTTCATGAAGTGGTCCTCGAACAGGTAGTCGAGATTGGCGTAGTCCGCCTTCTTCATGCCGATCATGAGAACAGGGAAGCGCGTCGAGTCATGAACAAACAACAGGCAGTGTCGGCGTTGGAGCAATAAGGTTTTCGCATGCCAGCCGCTCAGCCGGGTTTCTGGCCCGCTGGCCGCAGTGAGCGGGTCGGGCAGTTTGCTTTTGATCCGACCGCCATCATTCAACGGCAGCTTTGCGCAGAGCGCCTTTGTGCAATGCAGACGAATCATTCCGGCACAGCCAGCATGTTCATAATGAGCCGGATCATGACTTCTTTCTGTTTGGGATCGGATTCAGCGACCAGCAGTGTCAATGCGGCCAGACCCGTATTGTTTATTACAGGCACATCGTTAGCATCGAGCAACCGCCCGTTCCGGTGCAGGAAATCCACAAACAGGAAAGCCCCGCTGCGCTTGTTGCCATCCGAGAAGGGGTGGTTTTTGACGACGAAGTACAGCAGGTGAGCCGCCTTGCTTTCGATCGTGGGGTAGGCAGGCTCGCCGAATACGGTCTGGTCCAGGTTGCCGAAGATTCCCGTCAGCCCATCATCACGCGGACGAGCGAAGAGGTCGGTCGCTTCACCTCTTTCAAGCAGCTGCTTTCGCAAATCGCCGAGTGCCTGCATGGCTTTCTCGGGCGGAAGTAGATCGCCACCGGCTTGGCCTTTGGGATCGTCCAGCAACCCCTCGTCATAGCGTTGCAGCCAAAGAAAGGTCTGGGTGTAGCGGGAGACAATGTCCACCAGCCCGCGTCCAGCGTCACTGCTGAGTTCCGGGCTTTTGGCGGCTTTCCGGATCAAGGCAATGGCTTGCTGTAGCTCCGTGGCGTTGCGATCGAAGCGAGATTGCTCCAATGCATATCCCTGAACCAACATCTCTTTTAGACGTTGGGTAGCCCATATACGAAATCGTGTGCCCTGAAAGGATTTAACTCGATATCCAACCGAGATGATCACGTCCAGGTTGTAGTGCTCCACCTGACGCTCAACTGCGCGTTCGCCTTCGGTTTGAACTATCGCAAATTTTGCGACAGTTGCCTCACGCGCCAGCTCCCCTTCGCGGAAGACATTATTAATGTGCTTACCGATGGTTTTGACGTCACGGCCAAACAATTCCGATAGCTGCTGACGGTTTAGCCAGACGGTCTCGCCATCGAGGCGAACATCGATTCGTGTCTGGCCGTCAGCGGCCTCATAGATTTCGATTTGTTTGGCGTCGCTCATGTGTTCATTTGGCCAGAAAAAAGAGATACGGGTTGGATAGACAGAACAACCTACGCAGCGCCGGGGATCTAACGACCTGTATCAGTTTGCCAATTTGGCGCCATCAATGGCCGCCTGGCGGGTTTCAGCGATAGCTTGCCAGCGACAGGCCGCAAGCTCAGCCTCGCGAAGTCGGCTTTGACATTTGATCAAGGATTCACTGACAGAATCATGGTCGCATCGGGAGGATTCGAGCTGAGCTTCGAGCGACGCAATCAACCGGGATTGCTCCTCGACTCGCGTCTCCAAATTCGCTTGCGTTTCCAGCCCTGCATCAATCGCGCTCTGAACCCACGGCGCCACACTTTCATGAGCCAGCCGAACCCACTCCCTGAGCAGAACGAGATGGCGCTGTTGGATGTGATCGGGAACGGCGAGATGGTCAGCGACCACTGACTCCGCCACCGCGTGCGCCTGCCGCTTGCGGGCAGCCACTGCCCTCGCCCTCTGGCACCCACCACTCGCCGCGATGATTTCATTCAATGAGGGAAGCCGACGATTCACCGCAGCGAGTTCGGCCACGCAAACATCCAATTCATCATCCGTCATGATGGGCGGACGGCCCGGTTTGGAACCGTTCGGAACGGCTCCGTTGGGTTCCGAATTCCGAATACTCATGATTGATTGACCGCGATATCAAAGTGATCATCATTGGCGGCCTTGTCTGCCATCGACTTACGACAGATGTAGCGCCGGACGCTGGTCATGTCCGCCTGACGGATGATTTCACCTTCGGGACAGGGGAAGTCGCGACGATAGACCTTCTCCTGCAGCAGCCAACGTAAGACCGTTCCGGCAACAGCCCCCGCTGGCGGATGGGCCTCGGCCAGTTGCATCAGGACCGGCGAGGCCATCGCCATCGACCCCAGCTCGTGTCTTGCCGCCCGAATGAAGGCATTTCCCCGATCAACCCTTTGGATATGCCCCTTGGCCAGATCGTGGATGATCGCAAGCAGAAAGACGACCTCCACTCGCCACGGTTCATCCGGAAAACATTCGCGTGCCTCGTTGCGGGCCAACAGTGCCACCTCGACGGTGTGTTTGAGCAGACCTCCCGCTTCGGAGTGATGGTGGCTCCAGCTCGCCCCGGCGTGGAGCAGCTCCGGCATGGCATCAGCGAGCACGTGATTCACTGAATTGCGAATGGCCGGAACCTCCATCTCGTCGATGGCGTCGGCCAGCTCAACCAGGAAATGGCGAACGGGTTCCGGGCACCGGCTCACGGGCTGAGCCGCCGCCAAATTGGGAACGGCCTCGTTAGGCAGCACAATCCAACTTCGCACCAATCCGCCCAAGCCCCAATCGTGAGTCTTGAAATTGGCGACCATGCGAATTATCTGACCAACAGCCAGCCGATCCAATTGCCCCTCAAGGTCTCGGGGAACCAACACACAGGCCCGCCCCGAACAATCCTCAACTTGCAGTTGTGGGGAACGATAATTCTCACCATTCCACTCGGACTCACGGATGGAAATGAGCATACCGACGACTTCGTATTCGCCGACAGCAGCGTCTGCGACTTTAGAAATACGCATCATTTGCCGCCTCCATACCATCTTCAATCTTGCGATGAAGCTTCGGCAACAGCACCTGTACGCAAGCCTGCGAAAGCTCAAGGGAAGGCGTGTCGAACTCTTGGCGCAGCCATTGCAGAACCGCGTCACGATTATTGGCTGCACGGCCTGGTGCAATGATCGGAACCAACGCCGAACCGTGAACGATTTTCAGGCTGTAGACCAGAGCATCGGCCAGACGGCACAGCTCACGGGAATGTTCCGCCTGTTGGATGCGACGACTGATCTCATCGACCAGCGGGTTTCCGTTGTTAAGCAGCATGGGAGTTCTCCTCGTTTACACCGTCATTCATGGCTGCCGCGAGCAGGTTGTTGAAGGCGCTGCCATCGCGGCGGGTGAGGTTGGGGACGTAACGGGAATACACCCGAAATAGCATTTCCGTGGTCGTGTGACCGAGCTGACGAGCAATCCATTCGGGCGCCTCGCCCGCGGCAAGCCACAAGGTCGCAGCCGTATGACGCATTTGGTAGGGGCGGCGCACGCGCAAGTTCAGGTTGCGAAGCAACGGGTTCCAGACACGAGCAATGAAGTTGCCGTTATCAATGGGCTTACCCGCCCCGGTAGCGAAAACCAACTGATCTTCAAATTCACGAGGTTTTTCGTCGTAGCCAACTGGGCGCATCGACATCAGCGCTTCACGGACCGTGGCGCTCATATCCACCTCACGAAGTGAACCATCCGTCTTGGTATCGTCGAATTCACCCTGGGTGAAGGTCTGGCGCACCAGAACCTGATCCCGCTCGAAATCGATGTGTTTCCACATCAAACCATGAACCTCGCCGGATCGCATACCCGTGAAGAAGCGAACCGTAAGGTACGGCTTGTAGTCCGAACGAACCGATGAGATCAACAATCGCACCTCATCAAGCGTGAAAGGCTGGATATCGATCCGCGGATTCTTGAGCCGCTTTATGCCGATACACGGATTCGGAAAGCCGTAAGTCAAAGACGCCTCTTCCATGATCATCCGCAAGATACCCATGATGCGGTTAACCGTGGCCGGGCGAAGAGACTTGCCTTCCCCACTCTTTGCTGTACGCGGACTGCGTTCGCTCAACGCCTTGCGAAAGTCCAGCAGCGCACCACGATCAATTTCACCCACGGGAGTCGCGCCAAATTCCGGCAGCAAGTGCGTTTCCAGGATCGAATCCACCGATTGCGCATACGTACGACGCCACTCCGGTTGCTTCTGCTCCTGCCAGCGGCGCGCCATACCTTCAAAGGTGGGAAGCGGCTCGCCGTTGGCAATGTTGGCCATCGCGGCCTGAACCGCCGTCTGCGGCATTGGCGTCAGCAGCGGACCAAACTTCTCGGCCTTCCGGCTCTGGGGGAAGAAATTGCTGTACTGAAAAGTGCCATCCACCATGGCCTGTTCGATCCGGTCCAGCACCTTCTGCATCTTCCTGCGGTTGGCCGGCGTGTCCTTCAACTTCGTGTATTCGCGGCAACGTTCGCCCTGCGCACGAAAATCAAAGTAGAGATACCCGCCCCGGTTTGAAACACTACCCATGACAAACACCTCCGGACGCCATCGGAATGTTGATCGCGTTGGAAGCCCGACCAAACGACTTGGCCATATCCCGCTCGATTGCCTCCCAGAGATACAAGATCTTCCGGCCGCCGAATGGCCGGATGTAATGGGTGCCCTCAATAAGGACGCTGTCCTTCAGGCGGGTACGGATGGTCCGCGCTTCGTATTTGATCCGAGTCGCAAGCTCCTCGGTCGTGAGATAGGTGACTGCATTCGTCGTCATCTGTTAACCTCGTCAGTTGTAGAGAAAACAATTCCGATGTCGCGTTTGTACGACATCTGTTGGCCAATATAGCAAACTTTTGTCGCTTTGCAACCCCTTATGTCGAGTTTAATCGACACATGACGAGGATATGATCAGATTTAGGCTTAAGGAAAGGCTCGCCGAAAAGGAATTTCAGGAGCGTCGGATCATCACGATCAACGAAGTGGCCAAGGAGTCCGGGATCCACCGGGCAACCTTGTCAAAGATCGCCAATGAGCCCGGCTACAACACGGGCACTGATAACCTGAACCGGCTGTGCAAGTACTTTGAATGCGCCATTGGCGATATCGTCGAGTACATTCCAGATACTGAGGAATAGCAGCGGCGAAACCTTGCTTTCGGCCAGTTGCCGGCCTTCCCTGTTTTTGCCGCGATAAGGTCAGTCTGGGCGTAAGCTGACGTTCACGCGAGAAACGGTGGCTATCTGGCGCAGACCAGTCAGTCGTCAATAGAGCTGAACATGCGAGACGTGCCACCAACAGACATCCGACGTGCGAGCGGCTGAAACCTCGAGATAAAGAAAGCAGGCCTTCAGCCGTCGAATGGCCGCAACCCACCGCACACCGGCCAGCCAACCGAACTCCGGTACGCCGGAGGTGAGCCATCAAAAGACATTACGCGGGTTATGCTCTCAAATATCTTGCTAACACAGCAAGCTGCTAGGTCGTGTTGTGTCTGAAATAGCAATGGGACTGCCGGCGCAGAGCAAATACGTCCGTAACGCAATGCGGCACACTGTGGTTGAGTGCCACCATTCAGCAGCCAGATCCTATTACCCGCTTGACTCTGAACCATACTCCAGGGTCTATACTCCGCCGCAGTTATGTGGATTCATGCTCGCTGGCTCATTCTTGCATTGTCTCTCTGGCTGCCTGTCAGTCAGGCCGCTGCGCTGTGCTGCCCGATGAGTGCGATGCAGCACGTGCATCAAGCTGTTGATCATGCAGAGCACTGCGCTCAGGAGACGGACGCCTCTGAGAAGCAGACAGTTGATCTTGGCTGTATCACCGCTTGCGCAGCCTCCGGTCATGGTCTGGTCGTCACACTCACCAGCATTGCACCGGCCGACCTCCACGATCGTCGGCTGCCTGTCTGGCCGACTGCGTCGTTATTATCAGCCCACGATTCTCCCCTGCTACGCCCCCCCATCGATTTCTCCTGAAGCTATGCCTTTCTGACTGCATGACGCAGCCAGATATTGTCTTTTCGCATCTTGGAGGAATTCCATGCATCCCCTGTTCAATCCTGCACGTCGTCGATTCGTGCAGGGCCTTGCTGTCACCGGTGTAGCGAGCGGGTTCGGGCTTCTACGCACCCCCGCCTTCGCAGCGTCCCCGGTGGCCTCACCGCAAATCCTCACCGGCACCGAGTTCGATCTCACTATTGGCGAGACGCCGGTCAATTTCACCGGGACTCCGCGCTTCGCGACTACGGTCAACGGAGCTCTGCCGGCCCCGACTCTGCGCTGGCGCGAGGGCGATGAAGTGACCCTGCGGGTCACCAACCGTCTTGGTGAAACGAGTTCCATCCACTGGCACGGGATCTTGTTGCCTGCTGCAATGGACGGCGTGCCGGGACTTTCGTTTCGCGGCATCGCGCCAGGCGAGACCTATACCTACCGCTTCCGCGTCAAGCAAAGCGGCACCTACTGGTATCACAGCCACTCTGGCTTTCAGGAGCAAACCGGCCTCTACGGCGCGATCATCATCGACCCCCGTGATGATGATCCCGTGACCTGCGACCGCGAATATGTCGTCCAGCTGTCGGACTGGAGCGACGAGGATCCGCATCGGGTGTTTGCCAAGCTGAAGAAGATGTCCGACTACTACAACTTCCATCAGCAGACCGCCGGCGATTTCATCCGCGATGCCCGCCACGATGGACTGGGCGCGACCGTTGAAAAGCGGGCGAGGTGGGGCCGCATGCGCATGATGCCCACCGATCTGGCCGATGTGTCGGGCTACACCTACACCTATCTGGTCAACGGCGCGACACCGGCAGGCAACTGGACGGGATTGTTCAGGCGCGGGGAAAGAATCCGGCTGCGTTTCATAAACAGTGGCGCGATGAGCTTTTTTGATGTGCGCATCCCCGGCCTCAAGATGACCGTAGTCGCCGCCGACGGACAGCCGGTGCATCCGGTCACGGTCGATGAATTCCGCATTGGCGTGGCGGAGACTTACGATGTGATCGTCCAGCCCGATCAGGACGAGCCTTACACGATCTTCGCCCAGTCAGCCGACCGCACGGGCTATGCACGCGCCACGCTGTCGCCCCGAGCGGGCCTTGAAGCGGCAGTTCCCGCTCTGGACCCACGTCCGCTGCTAACCATGGCGGACATGGGCCACGGCGGCATGGCGCACGGTTCCAGCACGACCGGGACCATGACGCACGACGGCATGAACCACGCGGCCATGGGCCATGCCATGCCCCAGCACGGCGGCCACGGCATGGCGGCGATGCTGCCGCACCCGGCCAGCGAAAGCGGCAATCCGGGTGTGGACATGCAGACCATGGCCCCCAGCCATCGGCTGGATGACCCCGGCATCGGCTTGCGGGACAACGGCCGGCGCGTGCTGAGCTACGCCGACCTGCACAGCACTTTCAATGACCCCGATGGCCGCGAGCCCGGCCGCGAGATCGTGCTGCATCTGACCGGACACATGGAACGCTACGTGTGGTCTTTCGACGGCATCCGCTTTGCCGATGCGGAGCCGTTGCGTCTCAAATACGGCGAACGCCTGAGACTCACGCTGGTAAATGACACGATGATGGAGCACCCGATTCATCTGCACGGGGTCTGGAGCGACCTGGAGCAAGCCGATGGCGAATTCGGGGTGCGCAAGCACACCATCAACATGCCGCCTGGCACCCGGCGCAGTTACCGCGTCAGCGCTGACGCGCTGGGCCGTTGGGCTTACCACTGCCACCTACTCTTCCATATGGAAGCGGGCATGTTTCGGGAGGTGCGGATCGATGTCTAAATCCATCCAATGCGTACTCACGCTCTGCCTGCTGGTCGGCACCATGCCGCTGGCGTGGTCGCAAACCGAGGGCCACGAGCATCATCACACCATACCCACAATGAGCGAGGCAGCGAACGAATCTGGCAAGCATCATGGCGACGCCAGCGATGCGAATAACACGCCTTCTTACACTGACCCCCTCCTTCCACAACCCACAGCGGCAGAGCATGAAGCCGCCTTTCCCGATCTGGGCGGCATGGATCTGCGCCGCCACATGCGCACGCCATTGCTCGGCTATCTGCTCATCGATCAGCTGGAATGGCAGGACGCCGATCAAAGCGATGCCGGCGCCTGGGACATCAGTGGCTGGCTGGGTTACGACTTCAACCGGCTGTGGCTGCGCAGCGAAGGCGAACGCAAGGACGGCGAATTCGAAGCCGCCGAAGCGCACCTGCTCTACGGCCGTGCGTTCGCGCGGTGGTGGAATCTGGTCGCCGGTATTCGACAGGACTTTGAACCCGGCCCCGGACGCACCTACGCCGCGCTGGGTGTGCAAGGCCTGGCCCCTTACTGGTTCGAGACCCAGTTCACCCTCTATGCGGGCGAAGCCGGCCAGAGTGGCGCACGGCTGGAGCTGGAATACGAGCAATTGCTGACCAACCGTCTGGTCTTGCAGCCGCGTGTTGAGATTAATGCTTGGTCGCGCTCGGATTTACAGCACGGCATTGGCGCCGGGATTTCAGGTGTCGAAGCCGGCTTGCGCCTGCGCTATGAGATCCGTCGCGAATTCGCACCCTATATCGGGCTGAACTACGCACAGGTTTTTGGCAATACCGCTGATCTGCGTAATTCTGCCGACGAAGATACCAATGAACTGCGTGCCGTAGCCGGTCTACGAATCTGGTTTTAACTGAGGAATTCCTTATGAGAAATGTATTGATCGGCTTGTTTCTCGCCGTGCTGGCGGCAGCCGCTTTGGTCTTGCTCATCGTCTTTGGGGGCAGGTTCCCCGTCTCAGCGACAGCCGCAGAGCCAGTCGTCATCCAGAGACTGATCCACACGGCCTATGAACAGTCCGTCACGCGCCAATCCGCCCAGATCACTGTTCCTGACAACCTGGGCGAAGACGCGAATGTGCTCCGCGGTGCGTATAACTTCCAGGCCATGTGCAGCCTGTGCCACACGCCGCCCGGTGCCGAGCGCAGCGTGCAATCGCAAGGCATGAACCCTTCACCGCCGCCACTGCAAGAGCTGCTGGCCGAGCGCACACCGGCGGAAGCTTTCTGGGTAATTGAAAACGGCGTGCGCATGACCGCCATGCCGGCTTTCGGCCCCACGCATGAGAATGAGGAGTTGTGGGCCCTTATCGCTTTTTTGCAGGATTCCCGAGCGCAAGATAGCGATGGCTATCGGACCCTGGTCAGCAAAGCACGCCAGCGATACAGTGCAGGCGATGGTCATGGCCACAGCCACGGCGAGGATGCGGAATCAGACGTCAATCAAGCCCCCCACCATCATGAGGATGGTGAACATCACAACGATGAGCATGCCGATGATCACCGAGATGGCCATCACGATGATGAGATGCGCACCGACACCGGCCATCACGGACATGCTGATGCTGATCGCTCCGGTCATCACCACGATGCGGCTACGCCGGCCACCATGTCTGCCCGGATGAGCCACGCGCTAAGCGAGGGTGATTCCGCTGTCTTGCAGGATTTGCTGGCCGAGGACGTACTGATCTTCGAATCCGGTGGCCTTGAAGACGGCTTTACGGACTATGCCAGTCATCACATGCCGGCCGACATGGCTTTTCTGCGCAGGATACAGCGCAAACCGCTCAGCCAGAAAATATTCGAACTCGGCGATCACGCACTGGTTACCAGCCGCGTGCGCCTGTCCGGCGAATTCAAGGATAAGCCGGTCGATCTGCTCAGCACCGAAACCCTGTTGCTCAAGCTCACCGATGATGGCGAATGGAAGGTGCAGCACATTCACTGGTCTTCCGGGGAGGCACGCTAATGAATCCAATGAGAGCTTGTCTGATAGCCGCCGTATTCGTATGGCTCACTTCCTGCTCGTCCGGTAGTAGCCCAGGTGCTCCCACCCTCGCCCCACTCGCCAAGGACGCGCCGGTAATGACCGTGTACAAAAGCCCAACCTGCGGCTGCTGTGGTGCCTGGGTCGATCACATACGCCAAGCGGGCTTTACAGTTGAGGTCGTCGAGGAAGCAAATGTCGCACCGCGCAAGCAGGCACTGGGCGTTCCAGCGCGGCTGGGCTCCTGCCACACGGCGGTCGTGGACGGTTATGTCATCGAAGGTCACGTTCCCGCCGAGGACATTCAGCGGCTACTGGCCGAACGCCCGGTCACGAGGGGATTGGCCGTGCCCGGTATGCCGGTCGGCTCGCCGGGAATGGAAATGGGAAGTCGTGCGGACCCTTATGAAGTTCTTCTATTTGATGAAAACGGCAAAACTCAAGTATTTGCCGCACGACAGTAGCGGAATTGATCCATGTCAAAAACACTGCGTCCAAACGGTATAGAGTTGACGATGAGCAATCGGTACAGGAGCAACATGAGGCAATGAAAAGTGCGGGACGACAATTCCTGTTAGCACTTGTGCTCAGCTTGCTTGTACCTTGGCAGTTGATGGCACAAATGGAATTGTTTCCGTCTTCGCACTGCGCGCCTACCGAGAGCGGCATGTCCGAACATGCCCATGGCATGCATCAGGATGATGGGGGCCATGGCCAATCGTTTGGTGATCACGACCACGATGACCACGAACATGCCAATTCCGAGTCTTCACCGGGCGACCAGGCCGACAGCTCGCATTGTTGCGGGAGTTGTGCCGTGCTCGCATCGTCCATAGGGTTCATCGCTCCGTTTATGGCGCCTGAGGGTGCCAGCACATGGCATTGCCTGACAGCAGTGGCCCATCGCGGTCGCTTACTGCGCCCACCGGCCCTTAGCTAGCTCCCGGCGATCAATCACGCCCGTCTCCGCCGTGCGGCTGATGTCCACGGCTGCTTGACCCTGCGCATTACCACCCTGCTTTCGTGGGGGGCGCGACAAGTGCTTCGCACTGCGCAACATTGATCGTCTCCTTGAAATCGATATCTCGCAGGGCCTGAGGGCCTGATACGCGACCGATTCACCTTGCATGCTGTTTGTGTGCAATTGAAGGGAGTCAGTACATTGAGACTCAAAAAAAATATGCCGCCGTATCTTGCGGCGGTCGCGGTGCTTGTCATCGAATTGCTGGGCACGAACGCGATGGCTCAGCCTTCAACGGCCGAAGCTCAAAGCCTGGAGCGCCGAATCGGCGACCTGGAACGTCAACAACGGGAATGGATCTCACCGGATTCGACTGTGCATCTGGCCGGGTACGCCGCGGCGGGCTACGTGCGCCCGGAAGGCGGCGACGGCCAGTTCGGCGCCGCCAATTTCAATCCGATTTTCCACTACCAGTACAAGGACATCCTGCTGTTCGAGTCCGAGCTGGAGATCGAACTCGGCGAGGATGGCGAAACGGAATTCGCCCTCGAATATTCGTCGATCGACTTGCTGCTGAACGACCATCTGACCCTTCTTGTGGGCAAGTTTCAGAGCCCGGTCGGTAACTTTCGTCAGAACCTGCACCCGGCCTGGATCAACAAGCTGCCCTCGGCGCCACCCGGATTTGGCCACGATGGGGCCGCGCCCCTGGCGGAAGTCGGCGTGCAGGCCCGCGGTGGATGGCGGTCTGATAGCGGCATGCGTCTGACCTACGCCTTATTTCTGGGCAACGGACCGGAGCTGGAATTGGCCGGTCATGCGGACGAAGGAAGCGAAGACGGTCACGAGGATGAGGAAGCGGTCCCGGCGGACGATCATGCCGACGAGGAGCCAGCCGCCGACGAGCATGACGAAGAACCCGAGGTGGCAGTGATTGAAGCGCTGATGACCGAGGGTTTTGGTGCTGACCGTGACGGTAACCCAGCCTACGGTGGCCGGCTGGGTCTCCTGCCCTGGTCCAATCTGGAGCTGGGCCTGTCCTGGGCCGGCGGCGCCGTCGCCCTGCCGGATGAGGCCGACCGCGATCACACCATTGTCGGCGCCGATCTGTGGTGGCAACTACGCAACCTGGAATTACGTGCGGAGTACGTGCGCAGCGAAGTGGCTGCCCTGGATAGCAGCGCCGCGCCGGATGCGCAGCACTGGCGGACTTTTTATGCCCAGGCCGCCTATGCGCTGGAAACACGCCCTTGGGAATTCGTTGTGCGCTACACGGATTTCGATTCCAGCGTGGATGAACTGATCCAGGAGCAATGGGCCTACGGTATCAATTACCTGTTGGCACCCAGTGTCGTCGTCAAGCTGGCCTTCGAGAGCAATGAAGGAAGCGATGACCAGGCCCTGGCTAGCAGCGACCGCTGGCTCAGCCAAGTCGCTTACGGATTTTGAGGAGATCTCCGATGACTATTTTCACAATGACAGGCGTTCGCCACCTCGGATTCGGCATCGCACTGACTGCATTACTCCTGACTGGACAGGCCGCCCAGGCCCGTGATCTCAGCAAGCCGGCCGGTGATCCGCAACGCGGTGCCGAGGACTGGGCGCAGAACTGCGTGCGCTGCCACCGCCTGCGCGCGCCGACCGACTTCCGCGATGACGAATGGGAACCCATCGTCAGCCACATGCGCGTGCGTGGTCAGCTCAGCGGCCAGGAAGCGCGCAATATTCTGGCCTTCCTGCAGATCGCGAATTCGCCGACCCTGCCCGCAGCAGAAGTCGCCAGCGAAGCGCCCCCGGCAAGCAATGGCACCGATGGTGAAGCGGTATATCGCCGGAATTGTCAGGCCTGTCATGGCGCGAACGGACGAGGCGCCTTGCCGGGCGTGCCGAACTTCACCCATCCGCGCGGGCCACTGGTCAAGAGCGATGTCGAATTGATGCGCAGCATCCGGGCCGGTTTGCAGAGCCCAGGGACCGCCATGGCCATGCCCGCCAAGGGGGGCAATCCCTCGCTTAATGAGAAGGAGTTGCAGGCTGTTCTGAAGTTTATCCGCGAAAAATTTGGGGGCCGTCAATGACCTGCTCGGTTTTGCAATCAAATCTTCGGACCAGGGCATACGGATTGCGCCGATTTACCGCGGTGACAGTAGTGGCATGGGTATCTCTGATTTCATTTGATGTCGGCGCAAAGACCGAGCTGCGAGCCGATCACTTCGTGAATGAGGTGCTGGAAAGACACCCGGGCCCGCAGGCGCTCGCTCAGGCTTTGAAGGCCGCCCAGGCCCGCATTGGCCCGGCGGGTGCACTACCCGATCCGATGCTGGGCTGGGCGATCGCGCCGGATACAGTTGGGGACGAACAGATTGGCACTCGCCAGATCTGGCAACTGAATCAGGCAATTCCCTGGCCGGGAAAGCTGGGGTTGAAGCGTGCGGCAGCCGCCGCTGCCAGTGACGCCCAAGCCGAAGATTTGGCGGCTCTGAGGCTGCAGATCACCGAAAAAGCGCGGCGTGCTTACGGACAGTGGTATTTCGTACATCAGGCATTGCACATTAATGCCGATAACCAGGCCTTGCTCCGGGATCTGGAGGCGGTGGCTAACCAACTCTATGCCAGCGGTCGCGGCACCCAGCAGGCCGTTTTGCAGGCGGGGCTGCGTGAGGCCAGCTTGAAACGTGAGGCGCTCGAACTTGGCCAGCAGCAATTAACCATTGCAGCAACAATAAACACCCTGCGCGACAGACCCGTGCAAACGCCGGTTGGAGAGCCGGTGCTTTGGCCGGAGCCCCCCGCATTGCCTACCGTAGATGTATTAGTCGACGCCGCATGGAAGCTTCAACCGGGTCTTTTAGCACTGGGCGCGCGCGAGCAGATGTACGAGCGTCGGGTCAGGCTGGCCAAACGTGAGTATTTCCCGGACCTGCGATTGAATCTCAGTCAGTTGGGAACGCTTGATCCACCGGAAAAGCGTTTGCAGGCGGGCATCAGTCTGAATGTGCCGTTGAATTTTGCGCGTCGTCGTCAGGAAGTCGACGCTGCGCAGGCTGAGGTACTCCGAAGCCAGTGGGCCCAGCGTGACCTGGCAGCTCAAATCGCGGCGGCCGTTGCTTCGGCGCATGCACAAGCCGTGCAGTCGCGTCAGACCCTGTTGCTTTATCGCCGGGAGTTGCTGCCACTGGCTGAACAAAACCTGGTTGCGGCACAGGCGGACTGGCGCAGTGGCGCCGGCGACTTTCAAGCGGTGGTCGATGCCGAACAGCAGCTATTGAATACCCGCCTGGGCGCCGAACGTGCCCGTGTCGATGAATGGGTAGCGCGAGCCGCCTTGGACCGTCAGGTGGCCGACCCGAATCTGAATCTTTTTGAGGAGACACGACCATGACAAGCCGCACCCTGATTTCAAGTGTGCTGTTGCTCGCCCTGGGTGGCGGAATTGGCTGGTTTTTTGCCGGCAGCGCCTCACACGACGCATCTCGTACAGAGGCTGGCAGCACCGGGCCCTGTGCGGGCGGGGTACCCCCGGTCCACTGGGCCGCTCCGATGGATCCCAGCTACACACGGGATGGGCCCGGAAAATCGCCGATGGGAATGGACCTCGTCCCGGTATGCCCGGGTGGGGGTAGCGCTGATGGGGCCGATGTCACGATCGACCCAGCGGTGGTGCAGAACCTTGGCTTGCGCACGGCAACCGCGGAACCACGTGTGCTCTCGCGTGTAATTCCGGCTGTTGGAACGGTTGCTTATGACGAGAACAGCTTTCAGATGATCCACGCTCGCGCTGAAGGCTGGCTGGAAAAGCTGTCCGTGGAAAGTGAAGGGGCTGCTGTAAGTGCGGGCGACCCATTGTATGCGCTGTTCTCCCCAAAGCTGGTAGCTGCCGAGCAGGAGTATTTAACGGCGCGAGCATCCGGCCGCGAGGCTCTGATCCAAGCGGCCGGTGAACGCTTGGTCGCCTTGGGCTATAGCGGCGCACAGGTTCGGGCTTTGCGCAGTCGGGGTGAGCCAGCCCAGCAATTGCGTCGATTGGCGGAGGCCGATGGGGTGGTGGCCATGCTGGGTGTCCGAGATGGTCAGTTCATCGCCCCCGGCACGCACATGATGACGCTGGCCAGCCTCAAGACGGTGTGGGTGCTGGTCGACTTAATGGAACGTGATGCCGGGATGGTGCATCAAGGGTTGCCCGCGACAGCGGGAGTCGATGCCTATCCGGGGCGTGAGTGGCATGGCCGGGTGGACTACGTCTATCCCAGCCTGGATTCCGCTACGCGCACCGTAAAGGTCCGTCTGATTTTTGACAACAGTGATGGAGCGTTGCGCCCCAACATGTTCACCCGTGCCAGTATTCAAACCGAGGCGTTGGCCAACGTTCTGAGTGTGCCCGCGGCAGCGGTGATTCGTAGTGGCCGTGGCGAACGCGTGGTGAAACGCATCGGTGATGGTGCGTTTGATGTCGTACCGGTGAGAACGGGCCTACGCGCAGGTGAGCACATCCAGGTGCTGGAAGGTCTGAGCGCCGGTGATGATGTCGTCGTGTCTGGCCAATTCCTGATTGACTCTGAAGCCAACCTGGATGCCGAGGCACTGCGCCTGAAGGCCGCCCTGCCGCGTGGCCAGACCACCGGCGTCGTCCGCGAAATGGACGTCGCCGCGGGTACCATCACGCTGGAGCACGGGCCCATCACGCCGCTGGGCGAGAACGGTCTGTCCATGCCCGGCATGACCATGCCCTTCGAGCTTACCGCCGAGAGCGCCGGCGTGCAGCCGGGCGACACGGTGGACGTCACCATCAGTCAGCCGGCAGCGGGGCGCTATCAGGTGACAATGCTGCATCCGCACGGGGCAATGCCCGGCATGGGCAGCAGCGGCACGGCGCTGAGTGGCGACAGCATGACGGGCGCAGACACCATGGATATGAAGCATGCGCCCGAATCCATGACGGGGACGGCGATGGCAGAGACACCCATGGCCATGCAACCCACACAGATGCTGACCCGGGCGCAAGTTATCGCGGTCGATCTCGAAAACCGGCGCCTCACGCTGCAGCACGAAGCGATCAAATCCATGGACATGCCTGCGATGACCATGCCTTTTCCCGTCGCCCCCTCGATTGACCTGAACGGCGTGAAAGCCGGCGATGAACTGTCCTTCGGCCTGGATCCTCACTCCATGGCCGTCAACCAACTGGAGATCAGAAAATGACCAAGCAAACCTCGATGATGACCCTCGCCTTGACGTTTATCGCGAGTGCCGCGTCCACGCCCGTAATTGCGGGTTCGAAGGGCCATGACATGTCGGGCCACGACATGAGCGGCCATACAACGCCCGATGCAGGAAGAGAACACGCAATGGATGCTCCTGGCATGCCGACCGGGATGAGCGACGGAATGACCTCAGGCGATGTCGTGGCCGTTGATCGCGAAAAGCGACGCCTCACGTTGAAGCACGAACGCATCGAAAGCCACGGGATGCCGGGCATGACCATGCCGTTCCCGGTGGGATCAGATGTCGATCTGGATGCGCTGAATCCCGGTGATCACGTTCGCTTTCGCCTTAAAGAAGGGACGATGATGATTGACAAGCTGGAGCCACCGCGGTGATCGCCCGCATCATTCACTGGTCGGTCCACAACCGCCCGTTGGTGCTGATCGCGACGCTGTTCCTGGTGGCAGCCGGTTTGCTGGCGGTCAAGAACACGGCGGTGGACGCAATTCCGGATCTGTCTGACGTGCAGGTCATCATCCGCACGCCCTTCCCCGGCCAGGCACCGCGCGTGGTCGAGGAACAGGTCACCTATCCGCTATCCACCGCCATGCTTGCTGTGCCCGGTGCGGCCACGGTGCGCGGCTACTCCTTCTTCGGCGATTCCTACGTTTACATCCTGTTCGAGGACGGTACCGATCCGTACTGGGCGCGCTCCCGGGTGCTGGAATACCTGTCGCAGGTCGCACCAAACCTGCCCTCCGATGCCCGTCCGGCACTGGGACCGGATGCAACTGGGGTCGGCTGGGTTTACGAGTACGCGCTGGTCGATCGCAGCGGTCAGCATGACTTGTCCCAACTGACCTCGCTGCAAAACTGGTTCCTAAAGTACGAGCTGCAGACGGTCGAGGGCGTCTCCGAGGTCGCGACTGTTGGCGGCATGGTGCGCCAGTATCAGGTCGTGGTCGACCCAGACAAGCTGCGCTCGCTGAACATGCCGCTGATGATGGTGCACAAGGCCATCCAGGCCGCCAATCAGGAATCCGGCGGCGCCGTGGTCGAGATGGCAGAGGCGGAATACATGGTGCGAGCCACGGGGTATCTGACCAGCATCGCCGACCTGGAAGCGATACCTTTGCGGACGACGCCGCAGGGGGTGGTCGTGCGCTTGGCCGATGTGGCCGAGGTCCGGCTCGGGCCGCAGTTGCGTCGTGGCATTGCCGAGCTAAACGGCGAAGGCGAAGTTGTCGGTGGCGTGATCGTGATGCGTTTCGGCGGCAATGCCCAGGCGACCATCGAGCGGGTCAAAGCCAAGTTGGCTCAGCTTCATTCGAGCCTGCCGGCGGGGGTCGAAGTGGTCACCGTCTACGACCGTTCTCAACTGATTGGTCGCGCGGTGGACAATCTCTATCGCACCCTGCTTGAGGAATTCATTGTCGTCGCACTGGTTTGTGCGCTGTTCCTGTTTCACCTGCGCTCAGCGCTGGTGGCCATCGTCAGTCTGCCGGTCGGGATTCTGGCCGCTTTTCTGATCATGCGCTGGCAGGGCCTGAACGCCAATATCATGTCCCTGGGCGGCATTGCGATTGCGATCGGCGCGATGGTCGATGCAGCCATCGTGATGATCGAAAACCTGCACAAGCACATGGAGCGGCCCGATGATGATCGCGACGTCTGGCAGCGCGTGATCGATGCCTCCAGCGAGGTGGGGCCGCCGCTGTTCTTTTCCTTGCTGATCATCACCCTAAGCTTCATGCCGGTGTTCACGCTGGAGGCCCAGGAGGGTCGGCTGTTTGCGCCGCTGGCGTTTACCAAAACCTATGCGATGGCAGTTTCCGCCGGTTTGGCAATCACTCTGGTGCCGGTACTTATGGGTTATTTCGTGCGGGGTGGAGTGCGTCCCGAACACGAAAACCCGATCAACCGGGCCCTGATGGCGGCATATCGACCGGTCATTGAAGCCGTGCTGCGCCGCCCCTGGCTGATGCTGGGTGTGGGTGGCGTGGCCCTGGCGGCGACCTGGTATCCGGCCAGTCGCCTTGGGTCGGAATTCATGCCACCGCTGGATGAGGGCGACTGGATGTACATGCCGACCACCCGGCCCGGCATCTCCATTGGCAAGGCCCGTCAGGTACTGCAGCAGACCGACAAGCTGATCAAATCGGTTCCGGAAGTGGATTCGGTCTTCGGCAAGATCGGTCGCGCCGACACCGCAACCGACCCCGCGCCGCTGACCATGATCGAGACCACGATCACCTTCAAGCCGCAAAGCGAGTGGCGTGAAGGCATGACGCTGGACGATATTCGCGAGGAGATCAAGCAAAGAGTTAAGTTGCCCGGTGTCACAAACGCTTTCGTCATGCCGATCAAAACCCGTATCGACATGCTCGCGACAGGCATCAAGACCCCGGTGGGCATCAAGATTGGCGGCGCTGATCTAAGTGAAATCCAAGCGATTGGACGACAACTGGAGGAAATTCTGCCGCAGGTGCCGGGCACCGCAAGTGTTTACGCCGAGCGTGTGGCTGGCGGGCGATACATCACCGTCGATATTGATCGTGAACGAGCTGGCCGCCTAGGGTTGAATATTGCCGACGTACAGGCTGTAGTCCGTAGCGCCATTGGCGGCATGAACGTCACCCAGACCGTCGAGGGCCTGGAGCGGTACCCGGTTAATCTGCGCTACCCACAGGATATGCGCAATTCGGTCGAGGCAATCGACGGTTTGCCGATCGTGACGCCGGCTGGATCGCAGGTGGCACTCGGCGATGTTGCCGACGTGCGCGTCGAGGATGGCCCTCCGATGATCAAAAGCGAGAACGCACGCCTCTCTGGCTGGGTTTTTGTCGATATCGCCGACCGAGATGTGGGCTCCTACGTGCGCGAGGCAAAAGCCGTGGTCGAGCGCGAGCTGAATATGCCAGCCGGCTATGCATTGCACTGGTCCGGCCAATACGAATACATGGAACGGGCCAAGAAAAAACTCACTCTGGTGGTGCCTGCCACGCTGGCTGTCATTGCGTTGCTGCTTTATTTGGCGTTTCGCAGCTTGGCGCAGGTGGCAATCATTTTGGGCACGGTGCCAATGGCATTGATCGGAGGAATCTGGTTGCTCTATCTGCTTGGCTATGACTTGTCGGTTGCCGTCGCGGTCGGCTTTATCGCGCTGGCTGGGGTGGCGGTTGAGATCGGCGTAGTGATGCTGGTTTACCTGAATCAGGCATACGCGAAAGTCTGCGAGCAAGCGCAGGCGCGTGGGCAGTCGGTGCAGGAAGTTGATCTGCGCAACGGGATCGAGGCAGGAGCTTTGCTACGGCTACGACCCGTGGTCATGACGGCTGCTGCAGTCACCATCGGCCTGCTGCCCATCATGTTTTCCAGCGGTACGGGTTCCGAAGTCATGCGACGGATCGCCGCTCCAATGGTAGGCGGCATGGCGAGCGCCTTAATCCTGACGCTACTCGTGCTGCCGGCGGTATATCTGCTGTGGCGACGCCGCGCGGTCATTAATGGTGTTTCGCAATGATTTTAAACGCACAGACGACCGACGACCCCCTCGAGGAGGCAAATTGTGGGCATTTATAAGGAAGAGCTGCGGACATTGCAGATTCAGCTTACGACGTTACAAAGGCATTTGATCGAACATGGGCATCAACTGCTGGTGCTATTCGAGGGGCGTGACTGTTCTGGCAAAGACGGTGTGATCAAGCGGATCACCCAGCACCTGAGCCCACGGGAAACCCGCGTCGTGGCCCTGGGAAAACCCTCGTGCCGCGAGCAGGATGAATGGTATTTCCAGCGCTACGTCAGCCACTTGCCGGCCCAAGGTGAGTGCGTGTTGTTCAATCGCTCCTGGTACAACCGGGCCGGGGTCGAAACCGTGATGGGATTCTGCAGCACAGCGGAGTACGAGACCTTCATGACGGCGGTGATCCCGTTCGAGCGCCTGCTGTCGCAATCGGGCCTGCAGATCATCAAGTACTACCTGGATATCTCGCGCGATGAACAGGAGCAGCGTCTGGCAGATCGCCGAAAGGATCCACTCAAGCAATGGAAAATCAGTCCTGTGGACGCGGTGGCCCTGGAGCACTGGGATGATTACAGCCGAGCCCGCGATGCGATGCTCGAGCAAACGTCCCACGTCGAGGCGCCATGGATCGTCGTGCATGCGGACGACAAGAAAACCGCGCGCCTCAATGTGATCCGGGATCTGTTGAGCCGCATCGCCTGCCCCGACGTGGATGCGCACGCCTTCATGCCTGACGAGGATATTGTTTTCGCCTATCGCGACGATCTCCGCTCCAGGCTCGCACAATGATGGCAAGACGCCCCCTGTACTGGCTTCGAGCAGGTGCAAAGAATAAGCCGCTGCGTGTCGTGATCGTGGGAGGGGGAGCTGGTGGCCTGGAACTCGCTACACGATTGGGCAGAAGGTTTCGAAGAGGGGGCCGGGGCACAGTGACCCTAGTGGACCGGCAACCTCTTCATATCTGGAAGCCGTTATTACACGAAGTGGCCTCCGGCTCGCTGGAGATTGACCTGGAGGGTGTCGATTATCGTGCCCACGCCACCCAAAACGGTTTCGATTTTCAATTGGGTACGTTGTGCGGAATCGACCGAAGCCGGCATCAGATTGAGCTGGAATCCGTCATTTCCAAGGACGGCTCGGTTCTCGTGCCCGCCAGACGGTTGGATTACGACATCCTCGTACTGGCCGTTGGCTCCTTAAGCAACGATTTTGCGGTGCCGGGTGTTCACGAGTTCTGTCACACCTTAGATGGAACCGACGATGCTGAGCGGCTGCACCAAGTCTTGCTTGAGCAGTTTTTGCGGTTGAAGCTGATGAAGAAGGCGGATAAGTTGTCGGTGGCCGTGATCGGTGGGGGTGCCACAGGGGTGGAACTGGTGGCCGAGTTGTACAAGCTGGTCGACAGTCTGCCGGTTTACGGGTTTCGCGGCATTCAACGGCAATCGCTGGAAGTCTCACTGATTGAGGCTGCCCCGCGCATATTGAGCGGTCTGCCCAAACGGATTTCCGAACATACCAGCAGTGTTTTGGCAGCATTGGGGGTCAGAGTCATAACGGGACTAGCTGTGAGCTCAATTGACCGGAATACGTTGTATTTTGATAGTGGTACACAGCAAAATGCAGATATCGTAATCTGGTGTGCGGGTGTCAAGTGCCCCGAGGTTCTGCGGAACCTTGGCGGGCTTACTGTCAATCCCATCAATCAGGTGGTGGTTGACCAGTCATTGTGTTCGGTCGACGATCCGGCAATTTATGCGCTTGGGGACTGCGCAGCTTGCGTGCAGGGAGACGGACGCCCCATTCCTCCTTGTGCCCAGGCGGCTCATCAAATGTCGGCCTACCTGTATCGCAACTTCTTGAGACAAATAAAGGGTCAGCTGCCCCGGCCCTTCAATTACCGGGATCATGGGTCGTTGGTTTCCTTCGCCGACTACAGTGCGATCGGCGTGATCGCAGGGCTACTCGGGAGTTCTTTTTTTGTAGAAGGAAGCATTGCCAAGCATTTGTATATTTCCCTGTATCGTTTCCACCAGTTGGCACTGCACGGATATTGGCGGACCGCGTTGTTAGTCTTTGTAGGCATGATCAACCGGCGGCTGCGTCCGGCCTTGAAATTGCACTAAGGCAACGAGCGCTCTCGCACCGTACAGCGAGCGAGTAGGCTGGGAGCTTTGGTCCGGTTTGGACGATGTGTTGTGCGCAGCTGTTGAAAAAGGGCCGTGACCTGCATCAATGCACGGACTGCATATGACCCAATAGTCTGATGCAACTATCAGGAGACTTCCATGGAGACAACCCGAAATAGCTGGCAAAGAGCTTTGGCTCTCGGTGGTGGCGCGGCTAGTACATTGCTCTTGTTTTTCTTTGCACTGCTCAGTGTGATATCAGGCTGGGTCGAAACAATCCGGCAGTTTTCTAGCTACTGGCCTTTTCTACTTAGCTTGGCCGCCGGTTTTGGCCTCCAGGTCAGTTTATTTATACGTCTGCGCGACATTGCTCGTCATCAGAGCGGTGGCGGCGCGGTAGTAGCTGTATCCGGCGGGACGTCAACAGCCGCAATGATCTCCTGCTGCACACACTATCTGGTCAACGTGCTGCCGGTCATTGGCGCAACCGGTTTCGTCGCCCTGGTAGCGCAGTACCAGATCGAGCTGTTCTGGGTGGGCATCGCTTTTAACCTTGCCGGGTTAGCCTACATTGGACGCAAATTGCTGCTGGCCTCGCGGCATATGAAGGAGATGATGTCGTCATGAAAAAGATTGGGATTGCGGCCTGCTTGGCACTGGTGCTGGCCAGCCTGGGCTGCTCGGTTGGCGAGAAGGGTAATCCGCTGACGCAGATCAGCGGGGAGGGGCCGGTCACCGTGGCGGTGACGCCAAAGCAACTCGTGGCCGGAGTGGATACCTGGGAATTCGAGATTGCGCTCGATACCCACAGCGTCGAACTCAACTACGAACTGACTGAGATTGTGACGCTCGCGGGCTCGGATGGCCAAAGCTATAACCCTGGTGTCTGGCAAGGCGATGGGCCTTCTGGCCATCACCGTGGCGGGGTGCTACTTTTCAAAGCGCCTGCCACGCCGCCGGAGGCTGTGGATTTAATCATTCATGGCGTCGGAGGAGTGGCCGAACGGAGATTTCGCTGGTCCGTGCAGCCGTGATCGAAACGCACTCCGGGGGTTGACTGGTTCCGTACCTGACGTTCACGGACTGACAAGAAAGGACCGTCACCGGAAAAAGCCGACATCGTTACTGTCAATGCTTTAAAACCACCGTTTAACCTGCGCACAGTAAGCGGTGAAAGCCTCTCCAAATTTTGCTCGAAGAAAACGCTCCTCAGGGATGATCTGGAATCGGGTGAAGTAAGCAACAAAAATTGCTGACAGCGGTATCGTCATAAGCTGCTGAAGATAGACAGCCCAGGCCAGCAGAAAGAGGAAGAACCCGACATACATCGGGTTTCGACTGATTCGATAGATTCCCGTGCTGACGATTCGCGCGGTCTGGTCAGGATCTCGCGGGTCAACCGTCGTTTTGGCTTTGCGAAAGGCTGCAACACACAGCACGGCGATGAACCCGCCGACGATTGCGACGAGCACGGCAAGCAACTCGGCACCTAGGATGGACAGGCGAACCTCGGGAAAGGCCGCGTTTAAGGCCTACATCGCCGCAGAAAACAGCAAAACCAATACCAGCGGTTGCACTCGACATTCTAGAAGTTTGATCATGGGAGAAGAATAAGTCTTGACTGCGCTCCAAAGTCAATCATCTGAGCACGTTGATTGACTTTGGCATTCGTCGCCATTGGCTTCTTTCGCGACCTCCGACAGTATCCGCAAGCCACCGCGCAGGACAACGATGGCAATCAGGCAGCCGATGAGCAGATCCAACCAGGCAACGCCGAATGACCAAACCAATCCACCGGCAATGATAACCCCCACATTGGCGATAACATCATAGCTGGAGAATATCCAGCTCGCACGCATGTGCACGCCACCATAATCCAGCCAGTAGCCGGGTGGCAGGTCCAGTTCGCGAGTCATTGCGGCCCGGGCTGGTTCGACAAAGTTGGCCAGTTCCATGTTGCGCACGTTCGCGGTGACGAAGATGCGCCACTTGCCATTTTCACGGCTGATCTGGTTGGGGTCCAAGACTTCACGCACCTCGGCTGCCGCTCCAAGAGGCGCGTGAATTGGCGGCGCGTGAACCACACCCAAAGCATCTGCATCGCCCTCAATCGCGGCGCCATCCAACGGAAGCGGCAGCGGCAGTTCCCGCTAGCGGGTCAAATCTGTGCGTAAGCTCTCCGGCAGGCGCACGACTAGGGGAAAGCGACGATCGCCCTCGTAAATGCGTCCGACCTCACGACCGCCCATCGCCACCTGCATCGTATCCTGCACGGTTTGCACATTCAGGCCGTAGCGAGCCAGCTTGTCGCGCTCAGCAAGCGTGACAGCACTCCTTCGACCTGCTCGGTCGGCGCCACCAATGTGTCGAGATCATCGCCGTAGATGTTCCCCGCCACGTCGGCACGCACACCGGCGATCAACTCGTTAGAAGAGCATTTGTATCGGTTGAATGCTCTCGTATTTGTTGCCCGGAACCGCTTGGGTAACACGTAGAACCTCGTAAAATAGCTGCTGCCGGGGCTTGTCCGTATCACACCATTCGCTGCGTGGCTTGATGATCAGAATAGTGTCCGCCACCGCCGGAGGCATGAGGTCGCTGGCCACGTCGCCGGTGCAGGTCTTGGAAAAAACCGCTTTACTTCGGGAATCTGCGCGAGTTGCTTCTCCACCGCCTGGGTCAAGCTGGTGCCGGGAATGCGTAGCGCGTGCAGGGCAATGTCGCCCTCATCCAGTTGCGGAACAAACTCCGCCCCCTACGGCTGGATGCCAACCGTGAAAGCCCGACCAGCACCACCGCGCCAGATGCAGCAAAAAAGAGCTGGCGCAGCACCGCGCGTAGCAAGGGTGTGTATGCTCCTTACAACCAAAGTAGCGCGGCGGCCTCATGTTCCGCCACCCGGCCGCTGAACAGCAGCGCAAGGGCGGCAGGAATGAAAGTGATCAACAGAACCAACGCAGCCAATAAGGCCATCACCACAGTGAGCGCCATCGGGTGGAATATCCTGCTCTCGATGCCGCTCAATGCGAACACGGGCAGGTAGACAATGAGAATGATGGTGACGGCTGTGGAAACCCACTAGGTCGTTCGCGGTTAAGCCCAGTGGCCTTCCTGAAATGAGCGGCTTAACTGATAGCGCATAGCACGCCGCAAGAGGAAGTCGAACATGTTCCAAATCTATGGCCCCCTCAACGTGCATGACCTCATGCCGACCCAGAGCCCGATCAAGCCGCTCAGCGTGGACAAGATTGATGCTGCCCAGGCGCTGCTGCGAGCGCAGGAAAACGATCATCATCATGCTGTCCAAGAGGCTGGGCACCGGGATGTCGTCACTCAAGCCTACCGCGCTGTCGAGGAGTTGCCGGGTGATGTGCCGGTAGTGGTTGCGGGGCAGATCATGTCGTCACCGCTGGTCACTGTGCCTCCAGATGCCAGCGTCGCGGATGCGCTGGGAGTGTTCCTAGCTCAGGGCTTTCGCCATGCCCCGGTGGCGCTGGATTCTGGAAAATTAGTCGGCATGGTGTCGGAGCGGGACATGCTTCGTCATCTGGCTCGCTTGGGGAAGGATTACGAAGTCCTCGACTCAGCACCGGCCGAGACGCTAGTCGCGCAGGTGATGACAACCGCTGTCCTCACCGCCACGGTCGATACGGATGTGCGCTACATTGCTCGGGTTTTTGTTCTGGACCGGCTTGGCGCCATGCCGATCGTGGATGCCAGCGGTGTCGCCCAGGGGATGATCTGCCGCAGTGACGTGCTGCGTGCCGTCATGCAGCATTACGCGTTGGAGCTGTGGGCTTAGTGCAGTGCATACGACAAACCCTAAGCAATCGGCCCGCCCAATGCGAGAGGTCTATTGAATGCTTGCGCTAGCGGTTCAACCTAACGATAAGCTTGGGACGAATAAGCGTGCCGCTGACTCGAATTCATCAAGCCAAATATTGCGTCGGGAATTTTCCTGTCGCCCCATGAGCTCAGACGCTTGAGCTGTTTTAACCTAGGAAAAATTATGGACACCTCCATCGTTATCATTATCAGTGTCGTTGTCGCCATTGCACTGCTTGTTTTTTACATCATCGGGATTTTCAACAAGCTGGTTAGCCTGAAAAACCGTTATGAAAATGCCTTTGCACAAATCGAAGTGCAGTTGAAACGACGCTACGATTTAATACCCAATCTAGTCGAAACCGCGAAAGGCTATATCAAGCATGAACGTGAGACGCTGGAGGCAGTGGTAGCCGCGCGCAATGAGGCTTCGGCCAAGTTGTCCAATGCTGCGGCAGCGCCAGGTGATGCTGATGCGATCAAGGGTCTGGCCGGCGCTGAAAGCAAACTGTCGGGGGCCATGATGAACTTCAAAATGGTGATGGAAGCCTATCCAGATTTGAAGGCCAGCCAGAATATGTTGCAGGTCAGTGAAGAACTGACAACGACGGAAAACAAAGTGTCATTCGCCAGGCAGTCGTTTAACGATCAAGTCATGGCGTATAACATTTACCGACAGTCGTTTCCGCCCGTTTTCTTTGCTGCGCGTTTTGGCCATCCGAAAGATGCCAGCTTGCTGGAATTTGAAGACAGTGCAGCGATACAGGCTGCACCTAAAGTCAGCTTTTAATTGCGTTTGCACATATATTTCGGGCAACGAATGGCCGTTAAATCATGAACTTTTTCGAATCACAAGAGCGTGTGCGTAAAAACACTAGCTTGCTGGTCTTGCTGTTTGGACTTGCAGTTATAGCCTTGGTTATTGTGACCAATGTCTTGGTTATGTTTGTGTTTGGCTATATCAATAATGCCCAGATATCGCAAGGCCAGGCCGCCATCCCGGCGTTTTCTATTGCAACATTTGACTGGACAACATTTGCAGTCGTTGGGCTTGGGGTGAGTGCCGTGATTTTTCTCGGTAGCCTTTACAAAATGGCGACCCTGTCCGCTGGCGGCAAAGTCGTGGCAGAGTCCTTGGGCGGGCAATTGATACCGCAAAATACTAAGGAACCGGAGCAACGCAAGCTGCTCAATGTGGTGGAGGAAATGGCCATCGCGTCGGGTACACCAGCACCACCGGTCTATCTGCTGGCAAAGGAGCAGGGGATCAACGCCTTCGCAGCCGGCTTGACGCCGCGTGATGCGGTGATTGGGGTGACGCGCGGAGCCATTGAGCATTTGAACCGCGAGCAATTGCAGGGCGTCATTGCACACGAGTTCAGCCACATATTCAATGGCGATATGCGGCTTAATATCCGTTTAATGGGCGCACTTCACGGCATATTGATTCTCGGAATCTTGGGCTACTACCTGTTGTATTCCAGCTCATTTTCCGGGCGGCGGCGAGGCAACGACAAAGGGGCGGCGGCCATACTCGCTTTGGCCATTGGGCTGATGGTCATTGGGTATGCAGGCACCTTTTTTGGTGCCTTAATCAAGGCGTCCGTCAGTCGTCAGCGGGAATATTTGGCCGACGCCTCTTCGGTGCAGTTCACCCGTAATCCGAATGGCATCGCTGGTGCCCTGAAACGAATCGGCGGTCTAAGCTTTGGTTCGAAGGTCGAGAGTCCGGGGGCTGCGGAAGTCAGCCATGCATTTTTTGCCCAGGGTGTCTCCGGCTTCATGCAAGGCTTGGCATCGACTCATCCACCCTTGGCTAAGCGCATTTTGCGGGTTGATCCCCACTGGGACGGCAAGTTTGATACTACCGATCAGTCGGAGCGGTCATCTCATACATCCCATGCTGCGAATGCTCAAGCCTCTGTCCAGTCTGCTATGAGCAACAAAACCGCAGCGGTCACTACCGCAGTGAGCGTGGCTCAAGCGGTGGCGGCGATAAGCCACATCGGGCAACCGCAGCAACAGGTTATCGAGCATGTCCAGAGCCTGCTGGATGAATTGCCGAGGGCGATTGTTGATGCAGCGCGTGAGCCCTATGGTGCTCGAGCGCTGATTTATGGGCTGGTGCTTGACCCCGATGCTGAACAGCGCGGCCAGCAGTTGGATCAATTGCTGATCCACGCTGACTCCGACGTGTACGCCTTGACGCTGCGATTAGTGGTGCCCCTGCAAGAACTCGATGCGCGCTATCCCGATAAACGCTATCGCTTGCCCTTGATCAATATGGCGATACCGGCGCTAAAGCAGTTGTCGCTGTCACAATATGAGTCGTTTCGGGAGAATCTGCTGGCCTTGATCGCATCGGACGGCAAGGTTGATCTGATCGAATGGTCGCTGCAAAAAATTCTGTTTAACCATCTTGACCAACAATTCTTTCAGGCTTCGATGGCCAAAGTGTATGGTAAGGCGCGTGGCAAGACGGCGATGCCCGATGAACAAAGCCTAGCCATGCTGCTCTCGGTAGTGGCTCATGTCGGAACAGCAGATCATGCCGAGCAAGTTGCAGCGTTTTCGCAGGCTGCCCAAGAATTGCAGCTCAGGGAACTGGCCTTTGTGACTGAAGAAGACATCTCGGGGCAGGGTTTGGATCAGGCTTTGGCAACCCTGGAGCAGATGCCGGCTGCAAAGAAATTGAATTTACTCAAAGCCTGTGCAAGCTGTATCGCCTTTGACCAACAGATTGCCCCGTTGGAAGCCGAACTACTGCGCGCGTTTGCCGGGGCGCTGGATTGGCCCCTGCCACCCAGCATCGGCTGGCCTGGTGCTGATTAATCGTCACATTTTATGGTGCGTGTGACCGGAAGCGGACGTTACAGGGTGACGGCGTAGATACACGCCTACCGCGATAAACACGGTCACGATACTGACCGTAGCAACGAGCACGATCGTGATGTCGCTACGCGCCTTGAGCGCCAAAAAGCTACTCAGTGCCACAACATCCAGCAGCATAGCGGTTAGCAGGATTCCGGCGTGCGCTTTGACCTCGGCGCGTAGGTGACGATAGACCCCCCAGTGCACCGCGATGTCCATGACCAAGTAAAACATGGCACCTAGAGAGGCGATGCGACCCAAGTCAAAAAAAATGGTCAACAGCGAAGCGATAACCACGGTGTACACCAAAGTGTGCTGTTGAATGGACCCTGGCATACCAAAATGGCTGTGAGGAATGAGCTGAATATCGGTCAGCATGGCCAGCATGCGAGAAACGGCAAATACGCTGGCCAACAGACCCGAAGCCGTGGCAATGATCGCAATGCCCACGGTGAACCACAGTCCAGCATCACCGAACACCGGACGGGCAGCTTCAGCTAAAGAAAAATCTTTCGCTGCGATGATCTCATCCAAAGACAAGCTGGCACCGACCGCAAACGCCACCAAGGAATAGACGACTACGCAGATGGCGATAGAGTAGATGATCGCTCGGCCCACATTGCGGTGGGGATTAACAATTTCCGAGCCACTGTTGGTGATCGTGGTGAAACCCTTGAAGGCCAGAATCGACAAGGCCACCGAGGCAATAAAGCCACCGACATGAGTGCCCTGTTCTGGACGTGCCGCCACATCAAGCGAAAAGCCGGCAGCGTAGAGGCCGGCGACGCCAATTAAGGCAATACCGCCGACTTTCAAAAAAGCCATGATGAGCGAAAACAGCCCGACCGCACGGTTGCCGGAAAGATTCACCAAAAAAGCAAAAACAATCAGTCCGACCCCGAGTACAGGAACCAACCCGCTGTCTTTTTCTACGTTGAAGATCTGCAGTGTGTAGGTACCAAAAGTTCGTGCGACCAAGCTCTCATTGATGACCATGGATAAGGTCATGAGCAGCGCGCAGGCCGCAGTCATCAAACCGGGTCCATAGGCTTTTTGCAAAAACATCGCGATGCCGCCCGCAGATGGGTAGGCGTTCGACATTTTGACGTAGGAGTAAGCGCTAAAACCGGTGACGATGGCAGCGACTAAGAAGGAATAGGGGAACAGAGGCCCGGCCAATTCGGCCACTTGACCGGTTAAGGCAAAGATGCCCGCGCCAATCATGACCCCGGTGCCCATGGCTACAGCGCCAGGCAGGCTCAAGCTATTTTTTTCGTACTTTTGCACGGTTTTCTCGATTTATCTATGGATTACATATTTGAGAGCTATAGTACATTCGATTCTGATGCTGGAAGCTGATGTCCGCGCCGGCTACTGATGTTCTTCCCCCGCAAAGGTCAATGGGCACAACTTATGGCTCAAGCCAGTGTCAATGAAAGGGCAAATTCGTCAAGCGATGGCGTTGCTGCGGATCGTGACAGTGAAGTGAGTTGACATATTTACCCCAGGACAAGGTGCCTGGGCACATCGGAGAGTACAAGCTGCTTTGTCGTTCGTTATGATGATTCCGCTTCGATTCTGTGCGTGGGTGGAACATGTATGGATGCTGATAAAAAAGAGCAACATCAATCTCAGAGTCAATAAATGAATTTAAGTCCAGAAGAGTCTGAAAGCGTCATTACTGACGCCATCGCTGTGCTTGGTCTGAGCATTGACATGAAAACAGACCCGGTGTTGATCCGGGACATACTCTGTGAAGCAAAATTAGACGATTTTCAGACGTCCTTTGTCCCCATGAAACAATTCTTGGATGATATTGTTTCGCGGCCTCAGTGTTTGGCACCCCTGTTTGAGCAAATTCAATGGGGGTTGCTTAAAAATGGATCAGCGGTACTGGAATTTTTGAAGCGTGCGCTTGATGAGCATTGGCTGGCACCTTCACCCAACATCATAAAATCGGTGCATGTCACCTATATTGTTGAAGCGATTACCGCTGCCATGTGCAACAGCCCGGTGTTCTTTGATGAATATGTCAAGCATATTCGTGTAAAGCAACAGGACATTGGCATTGATAGCAAGCATGTGCTTAAGTCGTTCATTCGAAAACTGCCGGGTTCTTTGAATTTATTCGCCTCAGCAAAAGCCATTTCACTGGATATGGCCATGGTTTACTTTCGTGTCACGCGTGAGCTGGGCGGCAGGCCGATTAACAAAGCGGCTATCGATGAGTTGTATAACGGCAAGAAAATCTCGTTTCTTGAGCATAAGTTGTTGCTGCCATTTTGCGACAAGACGCATTGTGTTTGTAATGATTGGTTGCGTATTAACATTTACGAAGCCGGAGTGACTGAATACAAGAACGGCTTTGTCATGAACGCTATGGCTGCTCATGCTTTATCAGAGGATGTCTTAAAAAGCTGCCATCGAGAGTCCTTCCAGTTGAGGCAGGTATACCCGCAAAGTGCCAACCAAGAATTCTATAAATCGCTGGCGACAGATGATAATTACGTTCCGGTGGTGGCGCTCAACGAAGAGTGGGTGCGCTTGTACTTGAGCTGGAATATGGCCTTCATCTTAGGCGAGTTAAATAACCTGCATTATCTTTTCCCAAAGCTACTTATTCCCTCTCTGTTGTGTGCAAGTAGTGAGAACTTTTTAGCTGTGCGTATTGTTTCGCTATGGGTTTCGATAAATAATTCGATGTTCTTGAACTTTCATGACGCAGACAAAGTGACTGGGCCAGAAAATAGAAGAGAAATGGCGCAAGCATGGGGGGAAATTAATCAACGATATGCAGAAAAGCTATTTAATGATCGTGTTGATGCTAAACAAGACAGCTTCTTAATCAGCTTTCAACAGCGGTTTGCGCGACCGTATTTCAAGCTTTTCAAACAGATCATGGGTTTTATGCAGCGCTAGCCGGTAGCCTCATTGTTCGTGTCGCCCTTCGTTTACAGATGGGCTCGGAGTCTCAGGGGCCATATTAGGCATGCTCATTATTATTTACGGCCCCGTTACACCTAAGTAAGGGACTTTTAACAACATGAGGCGTCTTGTTGGATGGGCGGACATTTCACGTCGCCATACGAACAATAGACGCAGCAATCGCCCGTGATTGGCTTAAGAACAACCCCACACCCCTTGCAATCGTAGAAATACTGGCAAGCGTCTGTGGGCATCAAATCCTTCGACTGGTGCCCGCACTGAGGGCAGCTTATCGTTGAATACGCCTCAAATTTCTCGTGGGATGCATTCACTCTTCACCCTGCACAGTGGATGGATAGCCCACATTTGCAGTGGCTTGCGTCAGCTCCTCTGCTGAGGTCTGTTGATCGTCAAACCGTACTGTGGCCGATTTCATCTTGTAACTGACCTCAACTTGATCGACACCATCCACTCTGGAGAGTGCTTTTTTGATCGTAAATGGACAGGCTGCGCAGGTCATGCCTGGAACCGACAATGTGACAGTTTGCGGCGCAGCAACGGCTGAAATGCTGATCAAGCTCAACAAGAGTAATTGGGGTAAGTGCTTCATGAGGCGGGCCTCCATCAATAGAACAGGGCTAAGACATAGGGAAAAGTCAGTGCAATCACGGTCAGGCTGGCGACGATCCAATACAGTATTTTGTAACTACGCTTTATCTCGGGCACAGCGCAGAGCTCATCGGGAGCGCAGTCTTGTTTCGGGCGATATATCTGCCAAGCACCAAGCAGCAGGGCCACCAAAGCCACCACGATGAACACAGGACGATACGGCTCCAGCACGCTGAGGTTGCCGATCCAGGCACCGGAAAAGCCCAAAGAAACGAGAATTAACGGCCCCAGACAACAAGTCGACGCCAATATTGCGGCGATGCCACCAAAAGCCAGAACACTGCGGGTTTTTTTGATTTCATCCATTTTGAAGGGCGTCGAGTGCAACAGTTGATGCTAGGCTAATCCCGTACATAGGTACGGAGTCAATAAGTCGATGCAAAACGCCCCAAACATGACGATCGGCAAATTGGCTGATGCTGCTGGCGTTAATGTCGAAACCGTTCGTTTTTATCAACGAAAGGGGTTGCTAGAAATCCCGGAAAAGCCTCTCGGCGGCACTCGTCGCTATAGCGAAAGTTCCCTGGCCAGGATCAGATTTATCAAAGCGGCGCAGAAACTTGGCTTTGGCTTGAGCGACATTCGGGGGCTGCTGAGGCTTGATGACGGCACCCACTGTAGAGAGGCGGCTCAGGCCGCAGGCTTTCGACTGGCCGATGTTCGGGCGAAGATTCGTGACTTGCAGAAAATGGAGAACGTGCTGGAGAATCTTCGTCATCAGTGTGAGAAAAATCAGGGGCAGGTTTCTTGTCCGTTGATTGATGCACTGTATGCGTCTAAGTGATTCGGTGTTTGCCGTTCGCGGCACGTTTTCCGCTTATTGCAGGTTCAGTACTATGTCCTTATGCCCGTGGCGGAAATTACCCAATGGTTGCTTTTAATAGTGTCAAACGATGTGTCAGAGCTGATCCAATTCGGACTTTTCAAGCAATTGGACAGAGGGCCGCAAGGTAATCGACGTGCATTGGCTTGAACTTAAGATTCCGCCAGTGGCATTAGTGATAGTTGTTGCCTTCTCTATGTGGGCGGTGTCTATCGGTTTGCCAGATTTACGCTTCGATTTCCCTTGGGCGACACCCATCGCGGTTGGGATTGCGCTGGTAGGCATTTTGGTCGCGATGCTTGGTGTCATGGAATTTCGGTCCGCAGGAACAACTGTCGATCCACGTGTGCCTGATCAAGCAGTGAGCCTGGTCGTTCGAGGCATCTACCGCTTTAGTCGAAACCCCATGTATGTGGGGTTTCTTCTGGTGTTGTGTGCTTGGGGGCTGTTCCTCGGCAATTGGGCCGGTTTGGTCTTCCTGCCGTTTTTCGTGGTTTATATGAACCGCTTTCAAATTGCCCCCGAGGAGCGACAGATGCGGGAAAAATTTGGCGAGGCGTATATTCAATATACGGCGCAGGTACGCCGGTGGATTTGAAGTCCAATCATCGGTCTTTTCGCTTGAATTGGTTGATTTGTGTGTTCGGCAATTTCCGGCTGCAGCGTGATACGCAAAATGCAGAAGTCATCTATGTGGCAGCGGAGATACTTGGAGCCAATGCGTCATCTCCTGAATGGCGAGGTGTGTAGACAGGGCGCGCATATCCGGGGGAGATGTCTCAATAATGAAGATCGTACACGCGCGCAGTGGCCGGGTCGGTAGCATTCTTCTGTTTTTCGCGTTCGCATGGTTATGGCACTCGTAAGCCGATACTTGACCTGGAGTCAGCTCCATATGTCATTGTCGCCATCCCAAACCAAGGGAATCATATTCAAGGATTATGCAATCCAGTCTTAATTCCGAGTCTAGTGCGGTACTGCGCATTGAACTGCTCACCGCGACAACATGCTCCCGCTGCCATGCGGCTCGAGCCGCAATCATCTCGGTCATCGAAAACATCGGGCGCCCGCAGCTGCAATTTCGGGAAATCGACGTGCTTGACGAACTCGACTATGCGGTGGGCTTGGGCGTGCTGAGCACGCCTGCAGTGGCGATTGATGGCGAGCTGGTGTTTCGCAGCGCTCCGAGCGCCGCTGCATTCCGCCAGGCGCTGTTGAAGCGAATGGCTGATCGAGGCTTGGTTTGAATCCCGAGCTTGGTATGCAGATCGGCGGAGTAGGTGGATTGGCTGCTGCATTACTGGGTGGGTTTCTGTTCAGCTTTTCGCCCTCGGCAGTGGCGGCGATACCGCTGGCATTGGCCTACGTCACCCGTGCCCGCTCTCGGCAGGAGGGCGTTATATTTGCGGCGGCATTGTGTGCGGGCTTACTGACCACGCATGTGCTGCTCGGTGTGATGGCGGCTTGGGGTGGAGCTTCGGTTCAACAGCTGGTGAATGCTGAATTCGGGGCCTGGTTGGGTGTTTTATTGATCCCGTTGGGCATGGTTTGGACCGGCTGGCTGCCGTTGACATTGCCCACGCTGCCCTGGCGTGGTCGCCAGATTGCCACGCTTGGCGGCGCTTTCTTGCTGGGTTTGCCACTTACGCTGGGCATCTGTGCGGCCTGTTCTCCGGGCTTGTGGATTAGCCTGGGGGCTAGCGCCGCCATTGCTTCGCCGAGCTACGGTGCGCTGCTATTGTTGGCTTTTGGGGTCGGGCGCAGCCTTCCCTTGCTGGTGGGGGCCTGGAGTCTCGCCTGGCTTGAACATCGGCAAAGTTTGGCGGCTTGGGAACAAAGCTTTCGTCGCATAGGCGGCATCAGCATGATCGTTGTCGGTCTATACCTGCTTAACCATGAATGGCATTGGCTATGAAATTGCTCCGTATCGGCGAAGTCACCCAACAACTGCAACTGAGCGCAGACACACTGCGTTACTACGAGAAAATTGGCCTATTGCCCCGTGTCGCGAGAACCGAAGGGGGGCAGCGCCTGTTTGAACCACAGGATTTGTCGCGGCTGCGTTTCATACAGCGCGCTCAGAAAATGGGCTTTAGCTTGGACGAAATCGCTCATTTATTGGACTTTCGTGCCGCCCCGCAGCAGGCCAAGCCGCAAATTCGACGTTTAGCCACCGAGAAGCTGGCTTTGATCGAGCAGCATGTGCAAGACCTCACCCATCTGCGCAATGAACTAACTTTATTGGTCAACCTGTGCACGCAAAATGCCGACGGCTGCCCGATTATTGAGGGGATTGAAGGTAAAGAAGGCGACACGCGGGCCTCCTGAAAAAATTGCGCGGGAACGCTTGACCTGGAGTGGGCTCCAAGTCTTAGGCTGGTGTTTCACGTTCATAGAAGGTCCTGCGGATGAAACGTTTTACTTTGCCAATCACTGTATTTTTCTCGCTTCTTGCTACGGCAGCTTTAGCCGATGGTGCCCGCTACGCCCTCAAGGTGGACGGCTTAGCCTGCCCATTTTGCTCCTATGGTCTGGAAAAGCGCCTGAATAAACTCGAAGGTGTGAGTGATGTGGAGATCGACCTGACCAAAGCTCAGGCCCTGGTGGACCTGGAAGAGGGTTATACCCTGGATGAAGCTACCGCAAAGACGGCGGTACAGGAGGCGGGTTTCAGCTTGCGTGAATTTTCACCGGTACAGCCATGAAGACGCTATTGGTCGTGATCCTGGGCGTGCTTGCCGTACCGACGTGGGCAGCGCCCATTAGCTTCAACACGGCATTGCCGGTAACGCAGGGCGAAGGCATAGTCCGTGCCCAGTTGATTCGCCGTGAGCGAAACTCTCCGGGAGCAGAAGTGGACATTTCTGCTCTGGCCTTGGCGACGGGCTATGGGCTGAATAGCCGGCTGGCTGTTTTTGCCGCCATTCCGCTTATGCAAAAACAGCTGAATCCCAAGCAAGGAACTGCAAAGCGGACCGCCCAAGGGCTTGGTGACCTCAGCTTGTTTGGGCGCTACACGGTCTGGCAACAGGACGGACCAGGCTCGACACTGCGTATTGCGCCGCTGTTAGGCATCACCGTCCCTACTGGTCAGGATGCTGAACATGACCGTTTTGGCCGTCTGCCCCGGCCGCTGCAAACGGGCGCTGGGTCCTGGGCGGGTATGGCGGGTGTTGTGGTCACGCGCCAAACCTTGGCGTGGCAGTGGGATGGCCAGCTGGCCTACACTCACACCGGGCATGATGAAGGCTATCGCCCTGGTCGGCGTGTGGCTTTGGATTTGTCCGGCCAGTGGCGCATTTGGCCACGCAGCTTGGGCCGTGGTGTGCCGGGGTTTGTGTACGGCGTATTGGAAAGCCAATGGTCTGACAGTACCGCCGACCAGGTGGGCCGAAAAGATACCGCCTCCGGGGGAAGCCGATGGCTGCTCGCACCTGGCTTGCAGTACATCAGCCAACGTTGGGTCGTGGAATCCGCCGTGCAGATCCCAATCGTTGAAAATCTTCCCGTCGGAGCACTGACGGACAGTTACGTTGCTCGGCTGAGTCTGCGGACAAACTTCTGATGAGCCACAGAGGAATGAAAGCCGCATCGCTACTTGGCCTCGGACTTTTCGGCCTATTTTTCGCCTTGGCGTATTGGGGTGGGGCCATCCAGTGGGATAGGGAGCCGCCGTATCAGCTTGAGACACGCTGGGGCGCACAAGGTTCGGCGCCTGGCGAGTTCAAGGAACCCACAGGAATAGCGGTATCACCCGAGCAGATTTTCGTCGCCGATGCCCGTAATCGACGCATACAAGTCTTCAACCACCAGGGTGAACTGGTGGAAATCTGGACCAGCGACAAGCTGCAACGACCGATGAATCTGAGTTGGCGAAACGGCCTGCTCTATGTGGCTGATTTTTTTGCTGACGCCGTATTGGTATTTGATGCGCAAGGCAGGCTACAGCGTGAAATTCAGGCCGTAGACGGACTTAAAAACCCTGGCGGTGTGGATGCGTTTGCCGACGGCAGCGTTCTGGTTGCTGACACCTACCATCATCGTATCGTTAAATTGGATATCGACGGCCAAATTCTGGCGAGCTGGGGCGAAAGCGGCCAAAAAGGGAGTCGAGCCGAGCAATTCAATTACCCCACGGATGTGGCGATTCGCGCCGACGGCGGTTTCTATGTGGCGGATGGCTACAACGACCGCGTTCAGCAATTCGATCCCGCTGGTCGATTTATCCGCATGTGGGGCGGACCCTTTGGGCGCAATATCCACGGGCCGTTCAAAGGCTGGTTTGCAACAGCATCTTCAGTCGCGATAGACCCAACGGACGGTAGCGTCTTGGTTGCCGATTTTTATCATGATCGGGTGCAGAAGTTTTGTGATCGCGGAGGCTATTTGAGTAGCTTTACAGTGTCGTCTACTAATCGGCTGACGCATGCTGCCATGGCGGTGGATGTCGACACCCATGGGCGAGTCTGGGTGGCTAATTTTGGACAGCATACTTTTGAAGTTTGGCGTAGCGCGATGGTGCAATAAAATGCCTCACTCGAGAATGGCCATAAGAAAGCTGCGTGCTGATAACACAGGAAACTTAGGTATTAAGCGTATATTGACTCGAAGCCGCTCACCCATGGTGGCTGTCAACGTAATGTGTTCTCACACGTTGTATGGAATTACTAGCATGCCGCAACAATTAGGGGTGACGAGTTTGAACATCCACATCAAAAAAATCGTAGTTATTGTCAGTGTCGTACTGTTTTCTGCAGGGCCTGCGTTTGCGAAGAAGCCGGACTCACCCGGAAATAGTGGAAAAAACAAATCGGAGCACCACCATTCGCATGATTCTTCGGCTGCTAGCGAAAGCACATCACACCAGAACTATTTCAGCGATGAACGTAAATCGAGAATCAGAAGTTATTACTCGCAATCCAAGAGTTCTACTAACTGTCCTCCAGGCTTGGCCAAGAAAAATAATGGCTGCCAACCCCCAGGCCAAGCCAAAAAATGGCGTAAAGGCCAGCCATTGCCGAATGACGTGATTTATTACGACGTACCAACTGAGCTTATTCATCAGCTTGGACGCACACCTGAAGGACAGAGGATTGTTCGCGTGGGGACTGACTTGCTCTTGATTTCGATCGGCACCGGCATGGTCATTGATGCACTTCAAGATCTTGACGACATATTTTGAACTGTATTTAGCCGTTGTATCGTGCTGGAAAGCCACCCTTTTGCGCTGCTCGCAAAATGCTCGCATTCAGACGCCTTCTGGAGGGGGCGATTAGTTTTACTGCTGTAATGCACCAAGAATGGTGCATTGCTGACGTACCTCCAGTTGACAGGTATCAATCGTGCGCTCCAGTTCCAATTCCATCCGCTGCAAATCCGCAATGCGTGTCTGAATGTCCTGTAGATGTTCCCTCGCCAGTGTGGCAACGGCCACGCAAGACAGTGCGGGGTTGTGGGCTAAATCGAGCAGACTGCGAATCTGTTCAAGATTGAAACCAAGATCCCGGCTCCGGCCAATAAAGCGGAGCCGTTCAACGTCGCTGTCTTGATATTCGCGGTAGCCATTCGAATTTCGGTGAGGGGCTGGAATCAAGCCAATACGCTCGTAGTAGCGAATGGTTTCTAGGTGACAGCCACTGAGGTCTGCAACTTGACTGATTTTCATGGTAGCGACTTGACTCTGTAGTAGCTACAGACTTTAGGCTATGTCCTCTTTGTCGTCTATTTTTGAGTTTTACCGGCCATGAACCCTTTGCAACAGTGTAGTTTTTCGGGCGGCGCTTTCCTGCGCGTAATGCTCGCTTTTCTGCTGCTAGGACTCGGTGGTGGTGCCGCCTGGGCCAGCGATACGCTCACCGAGATGAGGCAAGCGTGGCAGTTACTGGATTACATCGCGGTGGATTACGGCGCGGCGGTCAATGACGGTCAGATCATTGAAGCTGGCGAGTACGCAGAAATGCAGGAGTTCGCCACGACCGTTCTAGAAAAGTTACAGGCGACTTCGGCAACCGCTCAAAACAATACATTTATCATCTCGGCGCAGAGGCTTAACCAAGAAATAGTGGAGCGCGCCAGTCCCGTGACTGTGGCCAAGACGGCGCATGAATTGGCCGCTGCCTTGATTGCCGCCTATCCCATTTCTCTGCCCCCTGCGACAGCGCCCAAACCGGCCGCAGCCGCAACGCTCTATGCAGAGCAGTGCGCGGGCTGCCACGGCCTCACAGGCGCTGGTGATGGCCCTCTGGCTGCTGCGCTGGACCCACCACCAATTGCCTTTTCAGATGCACAGCGTGCCGCTCAGCGAAGCGTGCTGTCTTTATACCAAGTGATCTTTCAGGGGCTGGATGGAACCGCCATGGGCAGCTACGCACAGCTCTCCGAAGACCAACGCTGGGCACTGGCTTTTTATGTCGGTGGGCTAGCCTTTGATGCGCCAGCGCAAGAACAAGGTAAGACCTTGTGGAATACAGCCTCACAATGGCGAGAAGCGATTCCTGATTTGCAAACCCTCACCCGCACCAGCGAGCAGGATCTGGGTGAAAGCCTCGGCGTTTTACAGGCAAATGCGGTGTTGGCGTACTTGCGCTCGCACCCCGAAGCCGTTGTGCAGACTACGACGGGCGGCGATTCGTTTGCTTTAGCGCGCAATAAATTGGGTGAAAGTCTTGAGGCTTACCGCGCTGGAGATGCCAAACGCGCAAAAACAATCGCGCTCATGTCTTACCTGGATGGGGTTGAACCTTATGAAGCGATGCTGGCCACGCAGGATCGTGCCTTAATGCGGCAGATTGAAACCGCGATGCTTCAGTACCGGGCGGGCATCGATCAGGGCGTTTCTTGGGATCAATTGCAACGGCAGGCACGCTCCATCGAAGACCTGTTTGGTCAAGCCGAAGACGTACTGGCCGGCAGCACGATGGACCCAACGGCTGCATTCTTGGGCAGTTTCACCGTGCTTTTGCGTGAAGGCTTGGAGGCCTTGCTGATCGTGGTTGGCATCATTGCCTTTCTCAGCAAAGCCGGTCGCCGCGAAGCGATGCCTTATGTTCACGCAGGTTGGCTGTCGGCTTTGTTGTGCGGTGGATTTACCTGGGCTGTTGCTACGCACGTTGTGGCGATTAGCGGAGCCAGCCGCGAGGTCACCGAAGGTTTGTCGGCATTGTTTGCGGCGGTGGTCCTGCTGAGTGTCGGACTGTGGATGCACCAAAAAAGTATGGCAGGGCGATGGCAGGCGTATTTGCAACAAAAAGTGTCCGCTGCGCTTACGCGGCGCTCGGCTTGGTTTTTATTTCTGCTCGCCTTTGTGGCGGTTTATCGGGAGGTTTTTGAAACCATTTTGTTCCTGATTGCGATGTGGAGTGCTCATAACGGCAGCGCCTTGCTGGCGGGTATCGCGGCAGCCAGTGGTGTGCTGGCAGTCATTGCTTATGTGATGTTGCGCATCAGCAAGCAATTGCCGCTGGGCCAGTTCTTCTCGATCAGTGCGCTACTGATTGCGGTTCTGGCGCTGGTACTAACGGGCAAAGGCATTGCGGCCTTGCAGGAAGCGGGTTGGATTGGGCAGACCCTTGTGGCCGTTCCGCGCATAGATTGGCTGGGCATATATCCATCCGCCCAGACCTTGTTGGCACAGCTTGGCGTGCTGCTGATTGCCATCATCGGTTATTTCCTGAATAGCCGCTTTTCGCAAGTCAGCGCAGAATTAGGAGTACAAAAATGAGTGATTGCGGCTGCCATCACGAAGCTAAAAATAGCGAAGAACGACGCGTGCTCTGGATCGCATTGAGCCTCAATGCCGCGATGGCCGTGATTGGCTCCATCGCCGGTTGGATCGCTCAATCGACGGGACTTCTAGCCGATGCACTGGATATGCTCTCTGATGCAACCGCCTATGCCATAGGCTTGGTGGCGATTGGGCGCACATTACGCTTTAAGGCGAATGCGGCACGCCTGAGTGGCAGTGTGTTGTTACTCCTAGGCTTCGGCATCTTGTTTGAAGTGGGCCGCCGCGCAATCTATGGCAGTGAGCCACTGGGCGACTGGATGATCGCCGTGGCGATCATCTCATTGCTGGTGAATTGGGTGGTGCTGCGCATGCTGAGTCCGCTGCGTTCCGGCGAAGTGCATTTGCGCGCCAGCTGGATATTTACGCGCGCAGACATTGTCGCCAATCTTGGGGTTATCGCCTCAGGGGGGTTGGTTTTTGCGTCCGGCTCGCACTATCCCGATCTTGTTATCGGAACCTTGATTGGACTGTATGTGATCCGTGAGGCCGGTGAAATCCTTGGAGAGGCCCGCGCAGCTAGACAAGGGGCAATCAGCACTTAGCTGGTTTCGCTACCATCTTGTCGACTCATGGCATGAAGCGTGTGTTCGGTGATTTCCGGTTGCAGTGTGATATGTGAAATACAGATGCGTCATTGAGACGACTATGTAGTAATGGCGATATCCGATTCCTGACTGGGGCAAACATGAACCTCTACAGATACGTGCACCAGACCTAGTGACTTCGGGATCAGTGCCTTGTACTCGGCAGGAGTCAGCGGATTGTGTCCAACTAGGGCAATTTGAGCGGAATAAATCTCCGGGCCTATAGACCACACGTGCAAGTCGGTTATTTGCGTGTCGTCGTCAGCTTCAATCACAAGGCGAATTTTTTCTCGGAAGCTCTCTGGCGCCTCCCGATCCAGCAATATTGCACTCGTAGAACCCAGCAGTCCGTAAGACCAACGTGCGACCAATATTGCACCCACAATACCCATGATGGGATCCATCCACACGAGCCCAAAATACTTCGCCGCCAGCAGCGCAATGATGGCAAGCACTGAAGTCAATGCATCGGCCATAACATGCAGGTACGCAGCCTTTAGATTGTGATCATGGTGGTGATGATCCGCGTGATGATGGCCATGATGCTGGTGATCATGGCCGTGGTCATCTACGCCAAGTATGAAAACACTCACGCCATTGACCAATAAGCCAAGAACCGCGACCACAATGGCTTGGTTGAACACGATTTCAACCGGGTTTAGTAAGCGCAATATGCTTTCAAATCCCATAAAAATTGCGAAAACTGCCAGCAAAACCGCGCCGGTAAAACCGCCCAACGCATTTACCTTTCCGGTGCCGAAGCTGTATTGGCTATTACGCGCATTACGCCGCGCATAGACATAGGCAAAGGCGGTAATGCTAAGTGCGACAGCATGCGAAGCCATGTGAAGGCCGTCTGCCAGTAACGCCATGGAGCCGAAAAGCACACCAGAGCTGAGCTCAACTACCATCATGATGCTGGTAATCCCAATCACGATCAGGGTGCGGGATTCACCAGGCCTTTTGCTGTCTTGGGCAAAGGTATGGTCGTGTTGCCAGTGTTGGATGTTGTGACTATGCATAGCAGTTTTCGCTTGTAACGTTGAATTAAGCTTGGTCAGCCAGCCAGCGGCGAGAAAAGACCTCATAGAGTACCGGTAACAGCACCAAGGTCAGCAGCGTCGATGACACCAGTCCGCCGACCACCACCGTCGCTAGAGGGCGCTGAATTTCCGAGCCGATGCCGGATGACAGCAGCAACGGAATCAAGCCCAAGGCGGCAATCAAGGCCGTCATCATCACGGGGCGCAGGCGAGACATGGCGCCTTTTGTCACGGCTTGCATGACATCGCTGCCGCCGGAGAGTCGCTGATTGATGGAGGTGACCATCACCACGCCGTTGAGCACCGCAACGCCAAACAAGGCGATGAAACCAATAGAGCCCGGGACCGAGAGATATTGCCCGGATACCCACAAAGCCACGATCCCGCCAATCATGGCTAATGGCACGTTGATCATGATCAGGAAGGCTTGGCCCACGGAGCCGAACGCGAAATACAGCAACAAGAAAATCATTGCCAAGGACAATGGCACCACGATCATCAAGCGGGCCTGAGCCCGTTGCTGGTTTTCAAACTGGCCACCAAACACCACGCTGTATCCAGCCGGCAGATCTATTTCGGCATCGATACGCTGACGCAGTTCAGCAACCACGCTGCCCATGTCGCGCCCTTCAACATTGGCCTGGATGACCACCCGTCGCTGCACATCGTCGCGGCGGATTTGCGGCGGCCCGGCCTCCACATCCACACTGGCCACATCACCCAAAGGCACCCATGCGCCGCTGGGGCTGGCCAGCAGGAGCTGCCGAATAGCCGTAACGCTATTGCGGGATTCCGGCGCCAAACGCACATAGATGTCGTAACGCTCATTGCCTTTGATGACTTGCCCGGCAGATGTGCCACCAATGCCTTCAGAAATCAGACTGACGACATCACCCACCGCAATGCCGTAACGGGCCAAAGCCTCACGATCTGGACGCACCACCAATTGCGCTTCACCGGCGACTTGCTCCATCGCCACATCGCGCGTGCCGTTTACGGTCTTGGTCAGCGTCTCGATCTGAGCGCCGCGCTGAGCCAAAGTGTCGAGATCCGGGCCAAACAGCTTGATCGCCAATTGAGCACGCACCCCGGACAGAAGCTCATCTACACGGGTGGCGATAGGCTGGGAGAAAGAAAACAGCAAGCCGGGATGCACGCTCATGCGCTCTTCCATCAAAGCCTGCAAAGCGTATCGATCAGGAGCTGAGGTCCATTCCGACACCGGCTTCAAGCCCACATACAACTCAACGTTGGATACGGGCTCCGGATCGCCGCCCAGTTCTGGCCGCCCAATACGCGACAAGGCATAAGTCACTTCTGGAAACTCCAGCAGCATGGCCTCAATCTTTGGTGCCAGTTCAACCGCCGTATCCAAGCTGGCCGATGGGCCTAGCGTGATACGGATACCGATGGTGCCTTCCTCCAATTCCGGCACAAATTCGGTGCCGAGTCGTGGCAACAAGAGTAACGCCGCGATGAACAAGCCAGAGGCGGTTAAAACCACGATCTTTCGCTGCTGCAAGGCCCACGGCAGGAGCCTGCGGTAGCCGCGCTCCAGTGGCAGGAGCACTGGGCTTTCGCGATGCCGTGGCGCTTTTCGAAAGACGTAACTGGCCAGGGCCGGCATCACAATTAAAGCCACAAACAGCGAAGCGATCATCGCCAATGTGATGGAGATGGCCATGGGTTTGAACAGCTTGCCTTCGACACCCTCCAGTGTGAACAAAGGGGTGAACACCACAATGATAATCATCACCGCGAAGAACACCGGCCGTGCAATCTCGCGTGCGGCTTCCTGGATACGTAGACCTATGCCAGCGCCACTGCGGTGGCTTTCAGAGGAAGTTCTATGTCCCGACTCATCGGCCTCAAGGTGCTTGTCGGCATGGGCTGGATCCGGTCGAGTCAAATGACTAAAGATGTTTTCCATCATCACGACCGATCCATCGACCATCATGCCAATGGCAATCGCGAGTCCTCCCAAAGACATGAGGTTGGCCGAAACGCCCCAGTACGCCATGACGGTCAAGGCGATGCCTATGGACAAGGGGATGGATAAAAGCACCAGCCAAGTCGCGGACAGATTCATCAAGAACACGCCCAGCACAATGACGATAAGCACGAAGGCTTCCAGCAGGGCTTTGACCACGGTATGTACGGCCTGGTTGATCAAATCAGCCTGATCGTAAAAGGGCTCGATCTTTACGCCTTTGGGCAAGGCTTTCGCCACGATCGGCAATCGATCGGCGATACCATTGATGGTGGCATTGGTATTCGCTCCCATGCGTTTGAGTACGATACCCGCAACGATCTCGCCATGTGACTGCGGTGCGCCGTTGGCATCCCTGTTGGTCATGGTGACCGCGCCCTGGCGGATTTCGCCGCCATAGACGATTTGAGCCACATCGGTGACACGCACGGGCACGCCATCGGCCTCTTTCACAGGGATTTGGCCGATGTCGCTTAGGCCTGTATCGCCACTGCGAACCCAACCCACAGCACGTAACACAAGCTGCTCCGCGCCTCGATTGACAAACCAGCCACCGGCATTGCGGTTGTTGGCTTCAATGGCCGTTACCACGTCTGCGGCGGTGACTCCATACGACAGCAACTTGGCGGGATCGAGCTGGACTTGGTACTGCCTCACGTCGCCACCGAAAGACAACACCTCAGTGACACCATCGATCGGCATGAAGAGTAATTTGACGACCCAATCATTCAAACTGCGCAGTGCGGTTGCATCGTAGCCACTGTCCGGCTCAGCCAGCAACGCGTATTGGAAAATCTGACCCAAGCCTGAGGTATTCGGCCCCATTTCAGGTACCCCCACGCCGTCAGGGATATTCTCCTTTGCCGCTTGCAGGCGCTCAAAAACCAACTGACGAGCGAAGTACAGGTCCGTACCTTCATCGAACACCACGGTAATGACCGATAAGCCGGTTTTTGAGATGGAACGCACCTCGGCGACATCCGGCAAGGCATACATCACCGCCTCAATCGGGTAGGTGATGAGCTGTTCAACCTCTTCGGCCGCCAGGCCCGGTGCTTCGGTATTGACCGTGACCTGGATATTGGTCACGTCCGGAAACGCATCCAGATTGAGTTTTTTAAGTGAGTAGGCCGATGCACCCAGTACAACCAATAGGGCGAGCAGGACCAATAGGCGGTTCTTGACCGCCCAGTCCACCATTGAATTCAGCATGTCATGTCCTCAATGGTTGTGGATGGAAAACCCGCTCTTGGCGAGTTCCGAGGCGAGAAAAAAGGCACCGCTGGTAACCACCCGTGAACCCGGTGCGATACCGGCAATCACGACACGTCCGGCACGGCTTTCACCACGCTCGATTTCTACCTGTTGGAAGGTATTGGGCTCGTCCTCAACAAAAACCACCCAGTCACCATCGGGCACGCGCATCAATGCCTCTTCAGGTACGGATAAGGCTGGCTCGCCGTCGCCGGTTTGGATTTCGACCTGCACGAATTCACCACGATGGTGGTGATGTGCCTCGGGCAGGCTGAGTTGTATGCGCACCGGTACCGTCCGGGTCCGCTCATCCAGTAAGTGGTGTCGTTGAATCACGGCACCCTGATGCCAGCCGTCGGTCATGCGCACGCGGGCACCCATGCCTTTGTCGATATGCGCGGCCACCGACGGTTGCACATGGGCTTCCACCCAAATGGATGACTCGTCTGTCAGCAGAAACAGAATTTGACCGGGCTCAACACGTTGTCCCAACACAAATTCATCTTGTAGTACGGTTCCAGCCAAGGGTGCCGTCAATTCAAATTGACCCAGCGGCAAGTCGCGACGACCATCGGCTATGGCTTTAATGGCCAGCGGAGAAACGCCATAGGCTTGCAGTTTCAAGCGGGCTTGCTCGTAGGCGATTTCTGCTTCGGCATAGCGTTTTCCGCCCACGGCAGCAATGCCTAGCTTCTTGACCCGCTGCCATTCGCGGGCGGTGACTTCCAGATCACCCTGAGCCTGAGCCACTTCGACACTGGCCAATCTCACCAGGGGCGTACCCTTATCGATATGATCACCAAGCTTGGCCAAGCGATCAATCACGATCGCATCGATCAACGGCGCAACCTGCGCGCTGCGATAGCGGTCAAATTGCACTTCGCCCGGTACGCCGACGGTTTGCGGTAAGGCTTCCAGTTTCAGTGTTTTCAGCACAATGCCTGCTGCTTGCATTTGCTCGACGCTGAGGCTGACTTCACTGCCTTCATCATGGGCATTATCCGCAGCTTCGTCGGAATGGCTTTCAGCCTCGGCGTGATCGTCATGCGAGGCATGTGCGCCCGCATCTTTTCCGCTGCCGATGGCTAAGGGGCTGACGAGCAGGGATGCGCACATCAAGCTCATTAGAATTTTGCTGTTTTCGTTCTTCATTGGTTGTGACCTGTAATTTTTTTCATAAGCAGGCTGGACCATGCCGCCTGTGTTGCGGCCTGGTCATTCCAGGCGGACCACCATCGGGCGCGGGCATCTAAGCCAGATTCTTCTGCGGCGATGCGCTGCTCGAGGTGGAACAAATAACTGCTGACATCCAGTTCGCCTGATTTGAACAAGCGTTCCAGTAGTTCGCCAGAGGGTTCTAAGCGATTGCCGACGGCGCTTTGCCAGCCTTGATAGGACTTCTCTGCGATGGCTACCCTTCGCTTGCTCGCTGCTATGCGAAGCTCTAAATCTCGTTTCAGGCGGGCCAATTCATGGTCCATGGCCGAGCGGTCACTGATGCTCGCCGCCAACTCACGGCGTGATCCGCCAAAGAAAGGCAGAGGGATTGAGATGCCCAGACCGACACGTGACTCATCCTCTTCACGCCCGCCTGACAAGCTGAGAGTCGGATCTATGCGTGTGTCTGAACGAGCGATCTGAATCTGGCCATCCGCCAAGGCGACCTGGGCCTGTGTCAGCCGAAATTCAGGTAGCTCTTCCAGCGGAGTTTCGGAAAGCATCAGTCCGGACGGGGTGTCGGCTAAGCTGCCAATGAGCGTATTTGGCCGTAGCACGGCCCGTTCCAGGGCTTCGCGAGTGGCATCGGCAGCAATCGCGGCCTCGCCATAGGCATTGCGGGCTGAGCCTAATGAGAACAATGCCAGATCAGCATCGGCTTGCGAGGCATCGCCAGTTGATTGGCGCCGCTGCATTAGATCAGTGAGCCGCGACACCAGTTCTACGCGCTGTTGGCTCAAGCCCAGCTTCTCTTGTGAGATGAGAGCGTTGGCTCTGGCAGTCATCACTTCCTGCGCTACCCGATTGACTGTGATCGCCAACTCAGCCAACGCAGCCTCTTCTTGTGCGGCTGCGGTTTTTCTGCGGGCGCGGCGGCGACCAGAAAGATCCAGTTGCTGGGAAATGCCCACGTCGTAATCAGTGCCGTCTGATCTATCACCACCCAACTCCAGGCTAGGGTCATAAACCATTCTGGACGCGCCAGCGACACGCTGTTTGGACGCATCTAGCCGGGCCAATGCTGCCTGAGTGTCGGGGTGCTCGCGAACAATATCGGCGAGCCAACGGGGTGCGACTAAGGAATCTGCCCATGACGGTAAAGCCAGCATGAGCATACAAAACAGCAACGACCCGCGAGTCGCCGCCAAAAAATTAACAAACATGAATTACTCCAAATATCAGTAAACACGACCACATGGGGCCGCGCATGAAGGCTTGGAGTTAGGCTTTTGGAGGCCTCAGCAGTCTACTGACTAGTGCATAGGAGTAGGCGTGGCTGCCTAAGGAATGCAACGACGAATCGCGTGATTCTGGTAGTGGTATGGCAAGCGCGGGGATGCCCACCATGTGCGCTGACAAATGGCAGCAATGGGCGCCACCCGCCAAGTGATCCCCATCGTCAGCCGCGTGCCTGAGCTGCGCTTCCTGATGGCTTGCATCAGCCGCGTGGACGCTCTGATCCATAGACGCCGCCGTCGGGCCACCGAAGGCCAGCACGCATTGCAAAGCAATGAGCAGGCGGATCAAAAATGGGCGGGAGGGGAAAACCATGTACTCAAGATACCGGATCGGCGTGAAAGTTCATACCAAATAAAAAAATAGTGGCGATCCTGAACGCACAGCATCCTAAATTTGGTCAGAGGCAGAAGTGCTATAGAGCAGCACGTCAGAAGGAAGGCTGCGGGCTTGGGAGGTCGTCGCAAGCGCTCATGGTCCGGGAGCATGAGAGAACTATTGAGCTGAGGTGCTACTTGTACAGATTGAATTGCACCACATACTATGCTTATCAAAGATACACGAGGAGCCGAGCGATAAATCTGCACTGCTGGTGCCTCGCGCTGGCCTAAGGATTCTGGCAGGGGTGAAATTCAAGAGTATGCAAGAGGGCAATGACAATGGGTGAGCATCAGCATCATCACGATGTCGATGCGATGGGTGATCGGCGGCTGTTTGCCGCTATCGCTGTCAACATGCTGCTCACGCTGGCGCAGGTGGTCGGCGGTATGGTCTCCGGTAGCTTGGCGCTAATCGCCGATGCCCTGCACAATTTCAGCGACGCCGCCGCCCTGCTGATTGCGGTAGTGGCCCGCAAAATCGGTCGACAGCCGCCGGATCGTTTCAAGACCTTTGGCTATAAGCGCGCCGAGGTTATTGCTGCACTGGTTAATCTGGTGACCCTCGTAATCGTTGGTTTGTACCTGATTTACGAGGCAATGTGGCGGGTTTTCGAGCCGCAAGTCATCGAAGGCTGGACGGTTGTCATCGTGGCCGGAATCGCACTCATTGTGGATGTCATCACCGCAGTGCTGACCTACACCATGTCCAAGCACAGCCTGAACATTCGGGCAGCGTTTCTACACAACGTATCCGATGCGCTCGCGTCGGTAGGTGTCGTTATGGCTGGCAGCTTGATCCTGCTTTACGGTTGGTACTGGGCGGATACCGCACTCACCCTGCTCATTGCTGGCTATGTGTTGTACCAGGCCGCCAGCATGTTGCCGCGAACCATCCATATCCTGATGGAGGGCGCGCCGGAGCATCTGTCGATCGAACAGGTGATCAAGCATATGGAACAGGTCGATGGTGTGCACAATGTCCATCATGTGCACATCTGGCAGCTCGACGAGCACCGCAGTGCCATGGAAGCGCATGTGCGTATCGACGATATCAAGCGCATGGACGCGGTGAAAGCCATCTTGAAACATGAACTGAAATCCGTCTTCGACATTGCCCACACTACGCTAGAAATGGAAGCTGAACGCTGTGCTTGAGTTTGAACCTGATGGTTGCCAGCAGCGGGCTTTCGAACCCAGGCCGCGTACAACAGGCGCAGCCACCAGAGTTCGGTGCAGAGTCAAGCCACACCCAAACGGTGAGCGCCAATTTCGCGTTTGGCTATGCGGTGGCGGTTCTGCTCAATCGAAAGTAGGCAAAAGCCTGGGTCCGCTGTACCGGCGTGGTATGCGTTTCTTCACGCTGCTCGACAAGCTGAAAGCCCGAACCCAGTTCAGCGAGCAACTTGTCCGCATCATATTGAATGATCGGCAGGCCGCTGCATTTCGCCGGGCCGCCGATGGCAAACGATGCGATGATCAGATAGCTGCCAGGCCGCAATGCGGCCTTCAGCGCGGACACGTAGGCCCTGCGATCGGCAACATCCGTCAGGAAATGAAACACTGCGCGGTCATGCCACAACGCAAATGGGCGGGCTGGTGAAAATTGTGTGACATCGGATTCGATCCAGCGGATGCGTGAGGCCTCGTCTCCCAGTCTTTGCTGGCACGCGCGTAACGCAGCGCCCGATACGTCCAGTACGGTGAGATCGGTATACCCGGCATCCAGCAAGCCATCGACCAAGCTTGACGCGCCGCCGCCGAGGTCAATGATCGGATCGTCCGGCGCCAGATGACAGTTGCTGATCAGTTCCAGCGACAGTGCCGGACGGTCCTGAAACCAGCTGACCTTGTCTGGCTCTTTCTCCGTGTAGATCTTTTCCCAATGTGATTTTCGATCAGAATTACTCATGTCGGACTCGGATGTTGGGGACTGTGATGGTTTGCCTCGTCATATGAAATCTTCTTCGCCGCCAGCCAGCGACATGATGATCGGGCAATGCTGCGGATCGCCGTGTCCGGGGCAGGCTTCGACCACATTTTGCAAGGCCTTGTGTACGCGTTTGAGTTCACGGATGCGTGACTCCACATCGGTGAGCTTGGCCGTTGCCACGTCGCGCACCGCGCCCATGTCAGTACCGTCGCTAAGGCTCAGTAGTTCCGCGATTTCGGTCAGTGTGAAACCCAGATGTTTGGCCCGCCGGATAAACCGAAGACATCGCACGGCCTCGGCATCATATTCCCGGTATCCGGATGGCCGTCGGGCTGGCGCTGGCATCAATCTCACACGCTCATAAAAACGAATGGTGTCGATGTTCACCCCGGTGGCCTTGGCCAAGCGGCCGATGGTAATGGAGGCTGACCCATTCATAGCGACTGCATGACCCGGTTTAGTCTTTCACGGACCTCGGATGCCACCTCTGCAACTTCCGCTTTTCCCACGACTTGCATTACCGCGTCCGGGTCCATGAATTCCACGCGTACGGTCCCGTCGGTCTCCTGTCGAACAACAACATTGCACGGTAACAGCAGGCCAATGGACGGTTCTGCTTCCAAGGCGCGATGGGCCAGTGGTGGATTGCAGGCACCGAGAATCCGGTATGGCGGCATGTCCAGACCCAATTTGTTCTTCATGGCTGCCGCCACATCAATGTCGGATAGCACGCCAAAGCCTTCCTTCTGCAGTGCAAGCGACGCACGCTCCAGGGCTTCGTCGAATGAATACGAAACGGTTGTTCCGAATCCGTATGAAATGCTCATAATGATGTCTCCTCGCTTCTTGCTAAGGGATTTGAATAAAACCTGTCCATAGGACGGCAGCTCAACACCAATCCCGCCCAGGGAATGACAATCCACTGCAGCAATGGCGATAGTCCGACGTCGATGACAGGCACGATCGGCATCCAGTCGGCGTAGGCCCAGCTTTGGCGAATGTTGAGGTTCAGCCATTCACTGAAGATGGTGTACGCAACCCCGACCACCACCGTGGCCACGGTCACCGCGATATGGTTTTTAGTTGGCCAGTCCACATGACCGAATACAACCAAAGCAAATGATAGAGCGCTGAGCGCGATGAGAAGA
>JBFIER010000019.1:0-86247 GCA_041603255.1 Oceanococcaceae bacterium
ATTGGCTCCCTCTGTGCGGATTGCATGATGGCCAGATGCCGAAGGCATCACTCAAACAGGCCGGATATACGACTGCAACCCCTGTCTTGTTACTTAAGTCAGTTCAAGGCCTTGCGGGGGGAGTCCATATACGTGTTGTTAGCTGCGGCCCGCACTGTTTTCAATAATTTTCCGGATCTTCTCGCCTCGCAAAATACGGCTGCTTCGATCATTGCTTGCTTGAAGCGAGGCTCTGTAGTATTTCGACGCGTCGTCATCACCGTCTGTATTTGCCAAATCCACACGATTGTAGAAATCGTCTAAGTCGGAGCGCAGAGAAGAGGCTTTGATTGAACAGCCTGAGCTAATGGCACCATACATTTCAACAAACAGCGTGAAAAAATCTGCCTTTTTACTAGGGCGCGAACCTCTCGGAAAATTCATGGCAGAAATAGTGGAAAGGACCAGCTCTGTAAGTTTCCTTACCCTTTCTTCATCCGGGACTTCCTCGTTAAATTTAGATAGAAAGTTCTCAATCTCCTTGTCCCTATTGAAGTAGGGGCCTAAAACGCTAGCAAGTAACCCAGTGCAATAGCGAACGTCGTTCATTCGTCGAACGTCAGTGGCCGAGAAAACCCCAAGATCACCCAACAGCGGCTGTTCCGCGAGCCACTCAGATAGCTGTTTGAAAGCCCCCCCATAACGAGAATTGTTCAACTCCATTGCATTGAGTCCATAAGACGTGGAGTTGATGCGCTCGAATACTTTGCGAACGGTCTCTGGCGAGAGTGATCCGAGGTCACGAACAACGACCTTATATTCTAGAAACGCCAATTGATCCGCCTCCTCAAGATCGGCGTACGCGGTCATATCAGCCGAAAGCTTGAGGTCCTTTGAGCCGGTAAAGTACTGATACAAGGTTGTAATTCGCTGCTGCCCATCGACAAGAAGCTCGGTGCCTTCACCTGTCTTGGAGTCGACTTTCCCAGCTGCTATATAGACCTCAGGAAACGGAAGGCCCTCCAGCACAGTGCTAATGAACAGGGTCTTGTCTTTGGTCGTCCATACCAGCCTTCTCTGAAATTCTGGGCGCGGCTCCAGCGTGCCGTTCCGAATCGCCGTCAACAGCTGACGTAGACGTCTATTTGATGCTGAAGTGTCCATTTCTATAACTCGTCTCTACACTGCTCTATGCAGATTTTTTGGTATTCGCGAAGGAAGAATTGCGAATGATAAATACCGCATGTGATCTTGTACGGGCACCCGGCAACATTCAAGTCATTGAAGAATGGCCACCAGCCCCTTGAAAATTCGAATGTGTCTTCAGGGGGCAATAGGTCAGGCCTAATCCACCCCCTGCTTAGGTATTTTCTGAACGATGATTTGTCTGGCCAGTACGCTCCCGACCTGTCGTATGCGTAAACTTCTTTCCAAACTCGCTCGAACAGCGGCGTTGACACTACTGCCACATCGACATCGGATTCCTCGCCAAATGACTCAAACCTTCTCGATGGTTTGATACTGAACCCGAGACGAGCAGAACCTACGACTACGACGTCGTTGTACTCGATCCCAAAATTCCTAGCGATTTCATCACAGACCGCATGAACATCAGCATCTTCGATCATCGCGCAGGACCCAGTTAACAGCCAACGCTGCACCATTTGGTCTGACGTCAACGCACCGAGATCAACTTTGAACGCTTCAAGGCTCATTAGTCACCCAAAGCAGCTAACGCCAATTAGACGGCCAAAAAAACCGAGCCTGCAGACCATCTAACAACGGCGCCATGGCCGCGTTTGAAATAGCCGCCTTCCCTGAATGCAAGGAATACGGGCGCTGACATCGCTGATAAGCGGCCAACGATTGATGGAACCCGGCCATGGTGTTGCCCCTCCGTCGTGCACCTGTACCAGTGGGTGCTTTTGGTTTTTTCGCACTATACCCAGCCGTTCTTCAAAAAGGGAAATCACGCATTCTTTGGCACTTGGCTTTTGGCAGAGCCAGCGCGGCATGTGTGTATTGCCGTTTGCTGTGCGCAGCCGTCTGGTCACCGTTGAAATGCAAATGGCCTGCATGTCGCTGCGCGGAGAGTGCGCTCACAGCAGGAATTTGTTGAAGGCGTACTGCGAACGGCGCGGGGTTATCTCAGCCCCAAACCAGCCAGCCGGCCACGCCAAACATCAACGCGGCGGATATCCGATTGAGCCAGTGGCCGCGGCCCCGCCGCACCAGCCAATCACTCAGGCTGCGACCACCCTGGGCGTAGATCATCAGGGCCGTGAACTCGATCACCACCATTAACCCGAGCAGGCTCGCCATCTGTGGCGCCAGTGGCTGGTCGAGGACCAGAAACGGCGGCAGTAGCGCGACCATGAAGGCCCAGGCCTTTGGGTTGGCCACGGCGGTGACGAAACCTTGCGTAGTGAGGTTCAGGGCCGATAGCTCCCCGCTCGCAGTCGGGCCGTCCACAGTGGATACGGCGGCGCGCCAGGCGTGCACGGCGGTCCACACCAGGTAAGTAGCGCCGGCCAGTTTGAAGATGGTGAACAGCGTGGGTGAGCCCAACAACACGGCGGCAACGCCAAGCATGGCGCAGGAACCAACCAGCGCGATGCCGACGACCTCCCCGAGCATCATCCATAAGGTTCGCCGAACCCCGATGCGAATGCCGAGCGACATCGCCAGGGTCATGCACAGGCCCGGTGACATCGCAATCAGGAAAAAACTGCCGCTGAAGGCCAGTAGGCGGGTGGTATCCATGGGGGCTGGCTGATGGGGTAACGCCAACCTTTAACTGAGGCCGGGTTCCGGCGTGCAGTCAAAGGTGGCGGAGAAGGAGGGATTCAAACCCTCGATACTGGAAACCATATTTACTGAATATTCATACACCTACGACTCCGCTGATTAGGTAATGGTCCGCAACTGGTCCACAAAACACTCATGGCGAATCCAAATCCCTTCACACCGAAGTCGCTTATCAGAAAGGCAAATCATCGCCACCATCATGCGCAGGCTCATCTTCATGTCCTCGCTCACGACACATTTCGGACTTCTCAGGAGGCGGATTCGCCCCACGAAAAGTCGACAAGAAATCGGCACGATCATTGAGTGCGATCAACACAGGGTTTTCGCAGTTTGACGCTTTTCCGAAAAATACAGCATGGCGTTCAGGCAACGACGACAACTCATTTGCATAGTCATGCCCAAGGTAATTTGACAGGAACTCCTTGCCTGTCTCATCGAACGTCCGCATCGCAAAGATGCTGTTGCACTGGTTTAGAATGCTCTTGGTCACATTGGCCGTGCGTTGCGTGATAAGTAGACAACCCAATCCGTATTTTCGGCCTTGCAGGATCGCCCTAGCGGTTCCGGACGTAGCCCGCTTGTCTCCTTCCACAACTACGGAATTCCACTCAGGGACAAGCGCGTGCGCTTCTTCGTAGACCAAACAAACCTTCGCGCGATCTGACATCGCACCAGACAAACAGTTGAGGGCTGTTTCGGAAATAATCTGTGTCGCCTGGACCGGCGTAACCGAGTAAAGGCCAGCTGACCGCTGCCATCTCCCATCCTGCTGATAGCTTCTTGGTTCAGTCTCCTGGCGGGTCGCCACAAATTCAGATGGGTTGTAGATCTTAAGTAACTGATTGCTTTCCTCGCTCACAAATTGCTCGAGGTCAGACCTAATTGCCTCCTTAAGGTGCGGGAGGCTGCCTCCACGCTCCGGGTTATCGTTACTGGCATCTTGATCACGTTCGCAGGCTTCGCGAATTGCCTGAAGGCTCTCCACCTCCCGTTCCTCGCAGTAGTAATCCGATAGCTCAATCGCGTACTGGTTGGTCAGATCCAGGCAGATCACCTTGATCCCTTCAGCGAGCATTCGCTCGACAAGCTCGATGGCCAACATTGACTTGCCCACCCCTAAAATGCCCAAAATCGCAGTGTTGTGGGTGACGAGCTGGTTGATGTCCCCTATTTCGGCTGTGTAGTTCGTTTTGGGGAACCGACCTATCGTTTGCACCTCCATTGCATATTCAACCTGCTCCTCAAGACGGACCGGGGTATGCATCTCAGGTAACCAACGACACTGGGTGAATTTACGCCCTTGCCAAACTCCAACCTGCTGAGCTTGAGCACGAATGAAACCGTAGGTATTTTTCTGGTGGACTGCTTCTTCTCGTGTCGCGCCCGCGACGATCTGATAGAGCACCTTCACATTTCCGACCATAACCGAAACCAGGCGACCAACCTCTATTCCCTCGCCACCCGTAATTTCAATGTACAAACGAGATACTGTGGTCTCTGGCGCAACCAGTCCAACAATTGAGCGAGCACCTTCGACAGCATCGCGAATCTCTGAACTGGCAGCCTGAACCGTTTCATCGCTCAATTGAATTGAGCTACCTGGCGGCACTCCCCTGGCGAACTGTGTGATTTCGTTTTGTGGCGACGATGACAGTTCAATAGCACGACACAAATGCCCGTTTTCTCGACCAATCGTATCCACTGCGTAAGCACAACGCGGACCAGTCAATTCGTCGTTAACCAGAATCGGCATTGGCAAATGACGCTCATCCAAGGATTCTGATCGCAAAAGGTATATACCCGGCTTCTGATAGGCCACAACCACACCAAACTCAGCTGCCGCAGGCCCATTTACCCAAACCAAACGAACTCTCACCAGAGTCGTGATTACGATTCCTCCGACAGAGAATGTCGTCGTGAGCAGCATGGCAATTGCAACAGCAACCAGCTCGTTCGGAGCATCGTAGTGATACGCGAACATCGCAAAAATCATGATGGGGCAGTAGAGAACTGCAGGTGCAGACGCCCCGTCAACCATCATGCGAATTCGATTGGATAGGGCCTGCAACTTCGGTTTTTGCCATCCATGCAGTAGGAGCGCCAGGAAAGCCCCCGCACCCACAAAAACACTCATCGCAACCGCGACGACATAGGCAACCTGTGCATTGGTCGCCCACTGCGACCAACTGTTGCTGAGCATTAGGGCGATAAATGCAGGAACGGCATACGCCACTGCATCAACCGGTTTGACGTAAAAAGGGGTAACCAGTTTTGTCCCGACGAGAATGCCGAGCAGTGCCGTGTAAAACCAAAAACCCTTGTCCCCTATAGGGGGAATGATCGAACCGAAAGCGATCAGTGATACTACTAAGAGCACCCCAACATCGATCAACAGCGCCGTTGCACGCTGGCTTTGAGTCAGTTGAATTCGCATGATCCGCCCCTTGTTCTTATTCGCGCCAATAGTAACCGGGGACCGCTACTGCCCCCCACAACTTATCAGTACAACCAATCCTCATGCCGAACCGGCAATCGGTTCAGTTCCTCGCGGCAGTGCCGCCAACGCGGCATGTGCTGGTCCATCAAGGCAATGAATCGGTCGTTGTGGGTCGGTTCGATCAGGTGCACCAGTTCGTGCACGATGATGTATTCCAGGCATTCCGGTGGTTTCTTCACCAGCTCCAGGTTGAGCCGGATGATGCCGGTCTTTGGGCTGCAACTGCCCCATTTGGTTTTCATACGCTGAACGAGAACGCGGCGGGGCTCGATGCCGATTTTTCGCTGCCATCGCTCCAGAATGGGAGCCGCGGCGGCTTTAAGTTCCTGCCGATACCAGGCGTCCAGCAACTCCGCCCTCTTCTGCGTGGCGGTTCCGGGGCGTAGTCGCATGATGATTCGGGCACCAGCCTTGCGGATAAGCGCCGGGGCTGCCTTCTCTTCCACCCGCAACAGGCAACGCTGGCCAAAGTAGTAGTGGCTTTCGCGGCTCACATATTGGCGCGGGGTTTCGCGGGGCTGGTCACGCAGCTTCTTCTGCTGTTTACGAATCCAGCCGAGCTTGCTCAGGGCGAATACGCGGATCGTGTCCAGATCCATGCGTAGGGGTGCGGAAATTCGCACGGCGCCGGCTGGCGGATACACGCTCAGGTGGATGTTCTTGATGTCCTTGTGAACGACATCCGCGCGGATGTCGCCAAACTGGATGGTCTCCGCCATCAGTATTCAGGGTGTGCGACGACGATTGGAAACAGGGCCTCCACGGCCTCTACATCATCCAGAACCGCATACATGGCCTGCTTGACCAGGGCTTCGCGGGCGGGCACACCGCGCCAGTCGGCCGGCCGATGCTCCCTGATGGCCTGATCCAGGCTCAACGCCACCTTACCGGCTTGATCCAGCCCGTCGCCGAAGGCCGGGGATTCGTCCGCAACCGCCCGTAGGCCCTCACGTGCCTTGAGGTTGTTGTACAGCGCCCGTTTGCCCTGCGTGTCGAGCTGCGCCGGCGTGTCATCGGCCCGCCCCGCTTGCACGGTCTTCGCCAATTCAGCGATGCGCTTCAGGTATTCCTCGTAATCCAGTGCCTTGGCTCTGCGGGCTTTGATGATCTCGTCCAGCAGCTTGGACATCTTGTCGTAGAACGCCGGATCGTTGAGATGATCCTTGATGATCTTGCTGCGAACGTTGTTCTCGATCACCTCGGCGACCGCATCCTTGTTGCCCCTGATGCCTTCGGGCAGCTCGCTCGTCGCCTTGGCGATCCCGGTGTTGACGATGAGTTCCAGCAGCGGCATGTCATCGAAGGGAGAAATCTTGCGTGGCTCATCGGCTTCGATATAGGTATCGATCAGGTGCCGCATATCGGCCTCGTAGGCTTTGAGGTCGATGGTCTCGCCGCTGGCCATGCGAATGACTTCGCGCAGCTTCAGGTAGTGATCAATATCCTTCTTGATCGCCGCAACTTGTGCCGCACTGTAACCCGCACGTTCCAGCTCATCAGCGATGTTGGCGAAGGCGCGGACAAGCACGGCCGTAGCCTTGTACAGGGCCGCCCGTTTGGGCTCCCGCGCCTGCAATTCGGCGGCGATTTCAGTGTTACCGCAGAAGTAATGAATGTGCTCCAGTTCACCCTTGGGTGGCTGTACCGGCTCACACAACAAGGCAATCGCTTCACGCGCTTCATCCAGGCGATCACTGCCCTTGCTCAGGCGATCCTGCAGCAGAATCTCGGGGTCCACCGTCTCGCCCGGCTCATGTGCCAGTTCAGCGGTGTAAACAGAAATCGCGTTTTCGACTTTGCGGAACAGATCTTTGTAATCGACGATCACGCCGACTTCCTTATCCTCCCCATCCAGCCGATTGGTGCGGCAGATGGCCTGAAACAGGCCGTGGTCCTGCATGCTCTTGTCGATATAAAGGTAGGTGCAGCTCGGCGCATCAAAACCCGTGAGCAGCTTGTCGACCACAATCAACAGCTTCATCCGCGCCGGTTCTTTCTTGAACCGGTCCTTGACCTGCTCCTCGTAGGTTTCGGTTTTGCTCATCCCCGGCCGCGCGCTTACATCTTCGAGCAACTCGGTGTACAGGTTGTAGATGAATTCTTTCTCGGTCTCGGTATTGGCGCCCGTGTCTTCGGTGGTGATGTGTTGGGTCAGCGGGTTGTACGAGGTGACAACCGCACAATGTCCCTTGAAACCGGTTTTCTGGAACAGCGCGTAATACTTGCAGGCTTCATAGATGCTGGATGCCACCAGCACCGCGTTGCCGCGCTGGTTGGATAAACGCGGCCGCACGCTGAAGTCGAAGATGATGTCGCTCACCACCCGGTCCATGCGTGAGCGGGAGCTGAGCACCCGCTGCATCGTGCCCCACTGCTCGCGCAGGGCCGCCTTCTGCCAGTCGTTCAGGCCCCGCGTTTTGGCCTCAAACCACTGGTCCACCTTGTCTTCGGAACCGAGGCGCTGATCAATGTCCCGCGCCTCGTAAACCAGATCCAGCACCACCTGATCTTCAACGGCCTCGTTGAATTTGTAGGTGTGGATGTAGCCGCCGAAGATTTCCAGGCTGGTGGCCTTGTCCTGCTTCAGCAGTGGCGTGCCGGTAAAGCCGACAAACACCGCATTGGGCATCAGCGCCTTCATGGTCCGATGCAGTTTGCCGCCCTGGGTGCGATGGCACTCGTCCACAAACACAAACAGCTCACCCATGGTGGGCACCGGCTGGGCCTCCAGTTCACGGATGAAGCTTTCAAAATCATCCACGCCCTTCTGCCCGAACTTGTGCACCAATGAGCACAACAGGCGCGGCAGTGGCTGGCCGAGCTGGCTCATCAAGTCCCGCCCGCTGCTGCTGCGTTTGATGGGCACGCCGGCATCGGTAAAGACGGATTCAATCTGCTTGTCCAGCTCATCGCGGTCGGTGACGATCACAACCCGCGCATTGGCGTTGTTTTCCAGAATCCACTTGGCCAGCAGCACCATCACGATGCTTTTGCCGCTGCCTTGGGTGTGCCAGATGATGCCGCCCTCGCGACGACGCACATGCTGCTGCGCCGCCTTGATGCCGAAATACTGATGCACGCGAGGTAGCTTCTTCACACCGCCATCGAACAGCACAAAGTCGTACATCAGCTCCAGCAGGCGTGCCTTGTCGCAGATCTTGAGCAGATATTTGTCCAGCTTGAAGCGGCTGTTGTCCGCCTCGTCTTCCTTCCACTTGAGGAAAAACTTCTCCGGCGTGCCGATGGTGCCGTACTGCAAGCCTTCGGAATCATTGCCGGCGAAGATGAACTGCACGCTGGAGAAAAACGGCCCGATGAATTCGGGGCGCTGATTGACGATGCTCTGACGAATGCCGTCGCCAATCGACACCCGGCTGCTTTTCAGTTCCATCACCGCGATAGCGATGCCGTTCAGGTACAGCACGATATCCGGCCGCTTCTCGTGCTGACCGCAGACCGTCACCTCTTCGGCGATGGCGAAATCGTTATTGGCGGGCTTCGCCCAGTCGATCAGATGAACCGTATCGGTGTTCTGCCCGGCGGCCGTCTGCACCGGCACGCCGTAGCGCAGCAGGCCATAAACCGCCTTGTTGTTGTCGTAGAGACTGCGGCCGGGGTTGTTGGCCTCGCGGCGCAGGGTCTCCAGCGCGCGGTTGATTTGCGCTTCGCTATAACCCTGTCGGCTCAGATGCTGCCGGGTATCCTCGGTTTCAAGGTTACTGTTGCCGGCGCGATATTCGCGGTTGCCCAGATAGCGATAACCCAGCTCTTCTTCAAACAGCTGGACGATACGGTTCTGGGTGGCCCGCTCGGGCTTGCCAACATCACTCATGCCCGAGCCGAAAAGAGATTCAGTCCGCTGCGCTGGCGCGGGCCTGCGCCACGCTGTCGTTCGGCAAAGTCGGCAGGTCTGCCGCTTCAACCCGCACGGTGCGACCATCGCGCCACATCACCGCGTACTGGCCCAGGCGACGCTTGCGGTCCAGCGTATCGGCCACGGCGCGGTTCAGCACCTCGGCAACTTTCCGCGATTGTGATTCCATATCGTTGGTATTCATAAGCTCAAGATTCCGCGATCCCTTCCAGCATTGCAAGGAGTTCGGCATTGGCCACCTGCCGCTGCACGCCCACCTGAGAGAAGATCAACTCCGGCCGATCGCCGGAATTCAGAAAACAGAGGGTTTGACTCGCAACCTCCGCAAAGTCATGCAACAAGTTGTGCATGCTGCGCGGGAAGCGACGCCGGACCACATCCTCCGGCACGGAATGCCCACCATGAGCGACCCGCTCCGCCACCCGCGCCAGAGACGTTTCCACCTCCGGCAAGGCCAGGTAGATGAGCTGCACCTCCCATCCGTCGGCACGCAGGTCTTCGATCAAGCGCAGATAACTGCGACCGGAGAGCGTGGTTTCAAAGCCGAAACACTGCCGCCGGGCAATGTGCTGGCGGATTTCCCGCATGAACAGCTTGCCCGCCTGCACCAGCTCGGATTCCGGCGCCAGCGGCGAAAGCCCCGCGGCAATCAGGTCGGCATTGACGAAGTGACGGCAACCGGCGACTTCGGGCAGATATTTGAGGGCGAAAGTGGTTTTACCGGCGCCGTTGGGACCGGCGATGATCCAGCAGGTCGGATTGCTCATACGAGACGGATCCGGCCGGTGAGGAGTTCGCGGGTCATTGCTTGTTTGAGCAAACGCAACTTACCCAGTCGCTTCGAAACACTTTCAATTTCGTGGTCCATATCACGAAACAAGTTGGCCATTGAGTCTTGTTCATCCGGATCAGGCCACGGTACGACCATGGAAAGCAGAGCCGCCTTCGAGATGTTCTTCATGCTGCCGCTCGTCCCGGTTGCGACCAATTTCATGAAGTTTCGCGCTTCGACTGAACTCAATACTTTGGATAACCAAAAAGTGTTGCACCGCACACTAGTTTGAGCGGCAGCCTCCCACAAACGGTCCGGCAAAAATAGATCCGGATATTCCTGATCAACGTATCCGCACTCCCCAACAAGGTCCGGCGTATTCATGCGGCTAATCAATATTGCACCACGCCTAACGGAAAGTTGAACCCGGTGTAAATCCTTTGGGTGAATCCATTTTTTCTGATCGGGCTTAAAATCCCCCTGCGCCACACACGAAGTCTTCAATATCGCCTTGTGACTTCGCCCCCCGATTGGGCGCTCTACTGAGTTGACACTTGTTCCCGCCCTAAGCGGCGCTAGAACGGAACTTAAAGGCTTTTCCTCCCAATCAGCCGGCAAATCTGAAAAGATCGACTCGGAGTTACGGCGACCCACACCACTTAAACCACTGACTCGCCGCTTGCCGGTCAGCAGTTCCTGCATCGCGCCCTGCTTGATCAGGCGTTTCTTGGCGATGAGCTGTTCCAGGGATTCGATCAGGGCATCCGTGTCCCTGAGAGCCTTGGCGATTTCATCTTGCTCGCGCTTCGTTGCCGGCAATGGAATCGGAACCGTCTCGAATTTGTCCTTCGGCAGGTGAGCAATGCTGGTTTGGGTGACAAAGTTACTCAGCGCCCCTTCGTCAGCCAAATATTTAAGGACGCTGACCAATAACTCAGGACTGTAAGCCTTTCTTGGCCGCAACCTGTGGAGTGCTTTTTGGTAGTAGCACTCGGGCAGCTCATCTCGCCAAATTGCGGCGCGGCCAACCTCGCCACCCTCACAAACGAGCAAATCTCCTCTGCGCAAACGGTACTTTTTTAGATCTTTGTCGGTCATTGGCACTGTACCAATGTCATTCAGCTCAATACGCCCCCACTGGACTGAACGATTACCGATAAATGGCTTCTGGATTCCTTCGTTCTTCTTCGCATCCAGCATCTTACCGAGCTGGATAGAGAACTCCGCACCGACCGTGGACACAGACCAGTCTGCTGGCAACAGCCCCAGCTCAGTATCTCGGAATCGATCCAATCCGTGAGTGTATTGCGCTGATACTTCCCTTACCTCCATGAAAAACCCATCCGCTCAAGATGCCCGTCAACCGCACACTGATACTTTGAAATCCTTTCCGACAGTTTTGGAAGTGGGTTTTCATACCGTCCTGCCAGCTCAGCCACACGATGAGTCAGCGCCTGACTGGCCCGATCCATCTCCCCATGAACCGCTGCGGACACTACGGCCATCCATTTGTCATCCACTACCAGCGACTTGATTTCGTCCTCGCTCAGTTCGGGATATTGGCGGTAGGCCAGCTCATCCAGTTCGGCATCCGCCGCCTTGATGTCCTTCTTCAGTTTGGCGATGCGGGCATTGAGCTTCTGCCAGCTCTTGAGCACCGCCACTTCCTCTGCGCTGTCGGCATCATTCCCGATCTCCTTCAGCCGGTCTTTGACTTCGGCCTGGGTGATCTTGTCGAAGCCTGAGAAGGCGGCATCTTCGCCGCTGTGTTCTTCCTCCAATTCGGTCTGTTCGGCCTGGGTGGATTCCAGATGGGTTTCCAGTTCATCCAGGGCGGCCTGCTCGGCCGCGAAATAGCGGTTGACGATCAGCGCCTTGGACACCAGGTCGCAGGCCCAGCCCTTGTCCTTCTCCTTGCCCTTTTTGTCCTTGACCAGCACGCGATAGGTTTCGGCTTTCCAACCGTCGGCGGCGATCAGGTAGCAGTCGTCCTGCATGGTCTGCGCCCAGTAATCCATCAGGTGCTGATACACATCGTATTTGCTGATCAGCGGGCGGTCGTTGTAGTGGGCCAGCAAATCCTCCGAGAGCTCATGAATCATGGCTTTGGGCTGGCAACCGGCGGTCAGCGCCTTGAGCTCTGCCGCACTACGCTCCCGCCAGTCCTGAAATACCGCCTCCATCTGGCGAATGTAGGCGGAAAATTCGGGGTGCTCATAGATCGTGGTCTTGATCTCTTCCCTGGCCACGGCGAGGTCCAGATAGCCCGGGCGGTTATCCCGGAACAAGGTCTGGCGCAGGCTGGGACACACGTCCCAGTACGCCTGTAGTGCGTCGATGTCGCGCGTGGGAATCCCGCCATTCAGATGACCATCAATGTCCTGAATATCCTCGGCCTCGCGGCTGTCGATGTAGCGCGGGATGTTGAGGTTGAAATCGTTCTTGTGCTGGATTTCATCCAGCGGCACCAGACGCGAGTAGCCGGCAAGTTCAATCTGCTTGTTGAACACATCCACGATCTTGTGGATGTCCTGGCTGCGCAGGCGGTTCTTGGGGCCATCTTTGGCAAAGCCCCGGCTGGCATCGATCATGAAGATGCCCTTGCGGGCGGCAGCGTGTTCCTTGTCCAGCACCACGATACAAGCCGGGATACCGGTACCGTAGAACAGGTTGGCTGGCAGGCCGATGATGCCTTTGATATACCCGCGCCGGATCAGGTTGCGACGAATCTCCGCCTCGGCATTGCCCCGGAACAGCACGCCGTGCGGCAGGATGCAGGCGCCTTTACCGGCGCTCTTGAGCGAGCGGACGATGTGCAGCAGGTAGGCGTAGTCGCCCTGTTTGGCGGGCGGGATGCCGTAGTCGGCAAAACGGTCGTGCTCATCGTTTTCGGGTGAAAACCCGGTACTCCAGCGTTTGTCCGAAAATGGCGGATTGGCCACCACGAAATCGAAGGTTCGTAGCTCACCACGGTCGGTCACGAATTTCGGGGTGGCCAGGGTGTTGCCCGGCTTGATCTCGGCGCCAGCATTGTCGTGCAGGATCATGTTCATGCGGGCCAGGCCGGACGTCGCGGCGTCTTTTTCTTGCCCGTACAAGGTGACGCGCGTACCGGCTTCTTCGCCCACTTTCAGCAGCAGTGAGCCCGAGCCGCAGGTCGGGTCATACACGGTCGTCTGGGCGCTGGTTTGCGCCGCGTGGATGCCAATAATCTGAGCCATGATCCGACTGACCTCGGCCGGGGTGTAGAACTGCCCCTTGCTCTTGCCGGATTCGGTCGCGAACAGGCGCATCAGGTATTCGTAGGCATCACCCAGAATGTCGTCGCCATCGGCGCGATTGCGGCTGAAATCCAGTGCCGGATCTTCGAAGATGCCTACCAGGTTGGTGAGCTTTTCCACCATCTCCTTGCCGTCGCCCAACAGTTTCGGATCGTTGAAGTCGGCCGTGATGGACAGACTATTGGCCTGCGCCAGAGGCTCCATGATCTGCGTGTTGATCTTGTCGCCGATATCCGACTTGCCCTTCAGCGCGACCATGTCGTCAAAACTGGCACCGGCCGGAATCTTGATTTCCGCGAAAGGCTTACCGGCGTACTTGTCGCTGATGTACTTCACGAACAGCATCGCCAGCACATAGTCCTTGTACTGGCTGGCATCCATGCCGCCACGCAGCTCATCACAGCTTTGCCACAGGCGGGAATAGAGTTCGGATTTCTTGATAGCCATAGCGGCAGGATCGTCTCGTGATTCTTCTGGTTATGTAGCGGGCGAGAACCCGCGCGCAACAGTCAAAGTTACTGGATTACTCCCGCAAGATCATCCAGGTCTGCATCGCATAACCTGGCCGCGCTCCGGCAAACCTTGCCACTACACCCACCGAGCGATGCAAGGCTAATCCCAATGGGCGGCAAAGCCGGCCTTGCATCGCGCTCGCTGCGCGGCATGTTGGCCTTCGCGCACACCCGAAGCTCAATTCCGCTGCGAACTTGCTGAGCTGCATAGCGGGCTCCCGCAGATCAACCACTTCTGGCGCTAACAAGCACCAGCTGGGCTAAGAGATACGGTCACATTTTCTCGCCGTGGTCCATATCTGGTCCACGTTGAGTCAGGCGCAGTGGTTCTCTGGCAAGGGATTGACTGCGGGCCATCCTGGCCCTGGCCCCTGCGGGGTCGCAGCTGCGCTGCGCTCCAAATCGGCTGTCCTGCCGATTTGTCGAACCGGAGGGTTCGACCACAACTCCTGCCTCCATCAGATACAAAAAAACCCGCTTGCGCGGGCTTTTTTGTATCTGGCGGAGAAGGAGGGATTCGAACCCTCGATGAGGCTATAAACCCCATACTCCCTTAGCAGGGGAGCGCCTTCAGCCACTCGGCCACTTCTCCGTTCTTCAATGCGGCTGTGCAGGAACTGCACACCCCGGCAAGGGCGGGAATGATACCCGACTTTGCCGCTATTTTCCCACGTTATTTTTCAGGCGACGTGTTGGTTGGCGGTGCCTTCCAGGTCGTCGTCTTCGTGGCTGTTCTGGCGATTCACGACTTCTTCGCGATGGATCTCAACATCTTTGGGCGCATCGATACCGATTCGCACCTGTTGCCCCTTCACTCCAAGGACGGTAACCGTCACGTTCTCTCCGATGAGCACGGTTTCTCCGCGCTTTCTTGTCAGTATTAACATTGTTAGTGCTTCTCCCGTGCACGCCCGAGCAGCATCCCTGCACAGGTCCTCCAACTGCGTAGCTTACAAGGTTTCTTGAACGGGGTCGTTTTCCAGATTGAAATCCTTGTGCAGGCTGCGTACGGCCAGTTCGAGGTACTTGTCGGCGATCACCACGGAAATCTTGATTTCGGAGGTGGAGATCATGCGAATGTTGACGTTGTCGCGGGCCAACGCAGCAAACATTTTGCTGGCGACGCCCGCGTGACTGCGCATGCCCACGCCGACCACGGAGACCTTGGCGATGGTGTCATCGCCCAGCACTTCGCGCGCACCCAGCTCTTCCGCGGTCTTGCGCACGATGCCGAGTGCGCGCTGGTAGTCGCGGTGGTGCACGGTGAAGGTGAAGTCGGTCACGCCGTCACCGACGTTCTGCACGATCATGTCCACTTCGATGTTTGCGGCGCCTACCGGCCCCAGAATCAGCGAGGCGATCCCGGGATGATCCGGCACCCCGGCCACGGTGATCTGTGCTTCGTCACGGTTGAATGCGATGCCGGAAATGACGGGTGCTTCCATGGGATTTTTCTCAAGCGTGATGAGGGTGCCCGGCCCCTCTTCAAAAGTGGATAGGACACGCAGGGGCACGGCGTACTTGCCGGCGAACTCCACGGCGCGAATTTGCAGCACCTTGGAGCCAAGGCTGGCCATCTCCAGCATTTCCTCAAAGGTGATTTGCGAAAGTCGACGGGCGCGCGGCTCGACACGCGGATCGGTGGTGTACACGCCATCCACATCGGTGTAGATCTGGCACTCGTCCGCCTTCAGGGCAGCGGCAAGCGCTACCGCCGTGGTGTCGGAACCACCCCGTCCCAAGGTCGTGATGTTGCCCTGCGCATCCACACCCTGGAATCCGGCAACGATGACCACACGGCCGGCGGCCAGGTCGGCCCGAATCGGGGCGTCATCAATTTTCTCGATGCGTGCCTTGGTATGCGCCGAGTCGGTGAGTATCCGCACCTGTGCGCCGGTATAACTGCGCGCCGGCTGGCCGATGGACTCCAGCGCCATGGCCAGCAGGGCGATGGTGACCTGCTCGCCGGTGGACAGCAGCACATCCATTTCCCGCGCGGGCATTTGCGGGTTCAGCTCACGTGCCAGACCGGTCAGCCGGTCGGTTTCGCCGCTCATGGCGGATACCACGACCACAATGTCGTGCCCGGCCTCACGGCTGGCTTTGACCTTGCGCGCCACATGCGCGATGCGTTCGGCGGTACCGACGGACGTGCCGCCAAATTTCTGAACGATGAGAGCCATATCAGTTTCCGAGTTGCTGCTGCGCCCAGGCGCGCGCTGCGCTCAATGCGGCCACGAGATTTTCCGGCTGGCTGCCGCCGGCCTGCGCCATGTCTGGTCGGCCGCCACCACGCCCACCGACTCGCTGCGCGGCCTCGTTGACCAGCTCTCCGGCCTTGACCCGGTCGGTGGCGTTCTTGCTGACCCCGGCAATCAATGCGACCTTGCCGTCACGCTCGCCGCCCAGCAGCACCACGCAGGAGTCGGTCTGGTTTTTGATGGCGTCAACCATCTCACGAAGTATCTTGGAATCCCCGGTCGGTGCTTTTTCGACGATGAGGGCCACTCCATCGACCTGAGCTGCGGCCTTGATCCACTGCCCCACTGTCGCCATGGCATCACCCTCGGCAGCCTTCTCGGCCGCTTTTTCCAGCTCGCGGGTTTTGGCTTGCAGGGCGCTGACGCGCTCCGGCAGTTCGTCTACCGGGGCTTTGAGGACGGCCGCGGCGCGCTCGAGCACATCCAGACGCCCACGCAACCAGTCCAGCGCGCCCTGCCCGGTCACCGCCTCGATACGACGCACACCCGACGCCACACCCGATTCGCTGATGATCTTGAACAGACCGATATCACCGGTGGCCCGCACGTGGCAGCCGCCGCAGAGCTCGCAGGAGGCATCGCCGAGGCGCAGCACGCGAACTTCTTCGCCGTACTTCTCGCCAAACAAGGCCATCGCGCCAAATTCCAGCGCGTCCTGGTAGCCCATCAGCCGCACTTCGGCCGGATGGTTTTTGAGCACTTCGGCATTGACCCGCTGCTCAATGATGCGCAGCTCGTCTGCGCTAACCGGTTGCAGATGCGAGAAGTCGAAACGCAGGCGGTCAGGGGCGACCAGCGAGCCTTTCTGCTGCACATGCGTTCCCAGTACATCACGCAGCACGGCATGCAAAAGGTGCGTGGCCGAGTGGTTGCGGATGATGGCGGCGCGGCGTGCGGCATCGACCTCGGCCTGTACCGTTTCACCATTGGCCACGCGGCCCGATTGCACGGTGCCGAAATGCACGATGGCGCCACCGGGGTCTTTGCGCGTGTCCTCCACGGCAAACACGCCATTCGGCCCCCGCAGCAGACCGGTGTCGCCCACCTGCCCGCCCGACTCGGCATAGAACGGGGTGGCCTCCAGAATGATGGCGCCACGCTCGCCGATGCCCAGCTCCGTACTGGTCTCTTCGCCATGCCACAGGGCCAGCACGGTGTGCTCGCCGCTCAGTTCGTCATAGCCACGAAAATCCGTTTGTCGACGGGCGCCCTCGCCCAGGCCGGCTTTGACACCGAACTGGCTGGCCGCACGCGCCCGCTGGCGCTGTTCGTTCATAGCGGCTTCGAAACCCGCCACATCCACATCGACATTGCGCTCGCGGGCAAAGTCCTGAGTCAGATCCAGCGGGAAGCCAAAGGTGTCGTAGAGCTTGAAGGCAGTTGCGCCGTCGAGCGTACCACCGCATTTCTGCAGCTCGTCTTCCAGCAGTTTGAGGCCCTGGTCCAGCGTTTCCGCGAAGCGCTCTTCCTCCTGCCGGATCACCTGGACAATAAAGTCCTGCTTTTCCTTCAGTTCCGGATACGCCGCACCCATTTGCTCGGCCAGCGCCGCGACCAGCTTGTGGAAAAACGGTGCCCGCGCACCCAGCTGGTGACCGTGGCGCACCGCACGCCGCAAAATCCGTCGCAGCACGAAGCCGCGGCCGTCATTTGCCGGCAGCACACCGTCCGTGATCAGAAAGGCGCAGGAGCGGATGTGGTCGGCAATCACCCGCAGGGAACGGCTGCCGGCATCGGCCTGTGGCAACAACTCGCGGGTGGCGCCTAGCAGCGCCAGGAATTGGTCGGTGTCGTAGTTGTCATGCACACCCTGCAGTACGGCAGCGATGCGCTCCAGGCCCATCCCGGTATCCACACAGGGGTTGGGCAGCGGTGTCAGCGTCCCGTCCGCGGAGCGGTCGTACTGCATGAACACCAGGTTCCAGATTTCGATATAGCGGTCGCCGTCTTCCTCCGGCGTACCCGGAGGACCACCGGCCACTTCGGGGCCATGGTCGTAGAAAATTTCGGAGCACGGGCCACAGGGCCCGGTGTCGCCCATCTGCCAGAAATTGTCCTTGGCGCCGATGCGCGACAGGCGATCGGCGGGCACACCGATTTCTTTCAGCCAGATGTCGGCGGCTTCGTCGTCTTCCTCGAAGACGGTGACCCAGAGCTTTTCTGCCGGGATCTGCAGCTCCCGCGTGAGGTATTCCCAGGCCAGCTGGATGGCTTCACGTTTGAAGTAATCCCCGAAGCTGAAGTTGCCCAGCATTTCGAAGAAGGTGTGATGCCGCGCGGTGTAACCGACATTCTCCAAATCATTGTGCTTGCCGCCCGCACGCACACAACGCTGGGCACTGGCAGCGCGCGTGTACGAGCGCTGTTCCAGGCCGAGGAACACATCCTTGAACGGCACCATCCCGGCGTTGGTGAACAGCAACGTGGGATCGTTGCCCGGCACCAAAGGCGCCGACGGCACGATGGTGTGCTCGCGATCGGCGAAGTAGCGCAGGAAACTTGCGCGAATGGCATTAGTGCTGATCATGGCGCGGATAGGGTTGTGGTGAGTCGCAGCAAACAGCGCATTTTATCGGCAGTCCGCGCATCCGCGCTGAGTTCAGTCCGCGGATGCCTCCAGGGCGTCCCGAATCTGCTCGCTGAAAAAGCCTTTGCGGACCAGCACCTGGCGCTGCTTGACGGGGTCGGAATGACTGCATCGCCGCAGGGCTTCCAGCGCTGCAGCATGCCAGTCCACCTCGGCCTCGTCGCAGGCCTGGCGAAAATCGGCTTCACTCAAGCCATGCTGGAAAAACTCCGCGGACACCATTCGCGGGCCTTTGCCCTGCCGCGCCCGGGTGCGCACCAAGGTCACTGCGAAGCGCTCATCGGATTGCCACCAGCCGTCGGCAAGTTCCGCAACCAGGGCCTCACTGTCTGCCGTGCTCAGCCCTTCTCGCTGCAACCGCGCCGCCAGTTCCTGGCGGCTGTAATCCCGCCGGGCCAGCCAACGCCGGGCCGCGGCGGGCGCGGTTTTTGCAGTGAGTGGTTCGCTGCGGGCCAAAACCGAAACAGTCCGGATCAGGCCTCGGTGGCTTCCTTGGCCTCTTTGGCCTCCGCGGCAGCTTCAGCAATCGCTTCCTTGGAGGGCAGCAGCTTCTCGCGCAGCAGCTTGTCGAGTGTTGCGGCAGTTTCCGGGTTGTCTTTCAGAAACTGACGGACGTTGTCCTTTCCCTGGCCGATGCGTTCGCCGTTGTAGCTGTACCAGGCGCCGGCCTTGTCGACGAGACCGTTGGCCACGCCCAGGTCGATCAGCTCGCCTTCGTGCGAGATGCCTTCGCCGTACAGAATCTCGAATTCGCACTGCTTGAACGGCGGAGCCACCTTGTTCTTAACCACCTTGACGCGGGTCTCGTTACCGACCACTTCGTCACGGTTCTTGATCGCGCCGATGCGGCGAATGTCCAAGCGCACGGAGGCGTAGAACTTCAACGCATTACCACCGGTGGTGGTTTCGGGTGAGCCGAACATCACACCGATCTTCATCCGGATCTGGTTGATGAAGATCACCAGCGTGTTGGTGCGTTTGATGTTCCCGGTCAGCTTGCGCAGGGCCTGGCTCATCAGACGGGCTTGCAGACCGACATGGGAATCGCCCATCTCGCCTTCGATTTCGGCCTTCGGCGTCAGCGCGGCGACGGAGTCGATCACCACCACATCCACAGCGCCCGAGCGCACGAGCATGTCGGCGATTTCCAGCGCCTGCTCTCCGGTATCGGGCTGGCTGACCAGCATTTCATCCACATTCACGCCCAGCTTGCGGGCATATTCGGGATCCAGCGCGTGTTCGGCGTCGATAAACGCGCAGGTGCCGCCGGTCTTTTGCGCCTGCGCAATCACCTGCAATGTCAGGGTGGTTTTACCCGAAGACTCCGGGCCGTAGATTTCCACCACGCGGCCCTTGGGCAGGCCACCAATTCCCAGCGCCACATCCAGCTGCAGCGACCCTGTGGAAATGGCCTCGATGTCCCGAATGGCGCTCTTGTCGCCCATCCGCATGACCGACCCGCGGCCAAATTGCTTTTCGATTTGTTGCAGCGCTGCGGCTAGCGCTTTTTTGCGATTCTCGTCCATGGTCTCGTCCGGTCTAGGTAAGGGTCAGTTTAGCGGTCTGCACGGCGGATCAGGTGTTCCAGCACAAAGGCGGCCCCAAGCTGCTGAATCTGACTACGCAATTGCTCGCGGTCGCCGGACATCTGCGCAGATTGCGCATGCAACTGGCCGTCCGGGTCGCGTAGCCCCATATGCACCGTACCCACCGGTTTGCCGGGTCGGGCGCCTCCGGGGCCGTAAATTCCGGTTTCCGCCCAGACCCAGCTGAACTCTTCGGGGGCGCCTTCGAGCATGGCCTCCACCACCGCAGCGCTCACCGCGCCGTGTTTGACGATGGTTTGCGGCGCCACCGACAGCCACCCGCGTTTGAGATGATCGCCGTACGCCACCACTCCCCCCGCAAACCAGCGCGACGCACCGGGTAACGCGGTCGCCGCGGCGCACACTACGCCCCCGGCGCCGGCCTCGACCAAAAACAGTGATTCGCCGCGTGCGACGAGGTGCTCGCCCAGGGATCGCCAGGGGTTTTCGGTTGCCGACATGGGGTTCAGACCACCTGGTGTGAATGGGCGAGATAGGATACCCGGCCCATTGTCCGATCCGCGCTCGTTCGCCATGCAGCACACGCCGATGATTGCCCAATACCTCGCCATCAAGGCGGAGCACCCGGGACGTTTGCTGTTCTACCGGATGGGCGATTTTTACGAGCTGTTCTTTGCCGATGCCGAACGCGCCGCCCGGCTCCTCGACATCACGCTGACCAGCCGCGGGGAAAGCGGCGGCCAGAAAGTACCGATGGCCGGCATTCCGGTCCATGCCTGCGAGCAATACCTGGGCCGGCTGGTGCGCAAAGGCGAATGCGTGGCGATTGCCGAGCAGTTCGGCGACCCCAAGGCCAAAGGCCCGATGGAGCGCAAGGTGGTGCGGGTCGTCACCCCCGGAACGCTGACCGACGACAGCCTGCTGGAAGCTCGCAGCGCCGCGGTGCTGCTGGCGGTGGCCCGGCATAAGCAGCACTGGGGCCTGGCCGCGCTGGATCTTGCCGCAGGCCGCATGGAAGTGGGCCAGTTCGCTGCCGCGGACGAATTGGCGCGGGCGATGACCGAATACAACGCCGCGGAATGCGTAGCCACCGCCGAGCTGGTTCCCCAATTGCAGGCATGGGGCGCTACCGGTGTCCACGAATGGCCGGAGTGGCATTTCACCCACCAGGGCGCCTACCGGGCACTGACCGAGCAGTTTTCCACGCCTGATCTCCGGCCCTTCGGCTGCGAGGACCTGCCCGCCGCGATCTGCGCCGCCGGCGCCGCGTTGAGTTACGCACAGGACACGCAACGCACCGCACTCCCGCACCTCGACAACCTGCGTCGCCGGCCGACTGCGGACTTTCTGCAGATCGATGACACCTCGCGGCGCAATCTGGATCTGTTGCCCGATTCCCAGTCGCGCGATACACCGACCTTGTTGCGCCTGGTCGACAGCGCCGTCACCACGATGGGCAGCCGCAAGCTGCGGGAATGGATGCTGCGCCCGCTGGCCGATGTTGACCTGTGCCGGCAACGCCAGACCCGGGTACAGGCGCTGGAGAGCCATGTCGATGCGTTGCGCGACACGCTGACTCCGGTCTGCGATGTGGAGCGCATCACCACCCGCATCGCCTTGCGCAGCGCCCGGCCACGCGATCTGGATGCGCTGGCGAACACGCTGGCACGCCTGCCGGAAGTGGCTGCGGCATTGCCCGGCACAGCACTTTGGAGCGACGCCGCAAATGCCTTGCTCGGGCACGCGGAGCTGGCGGTGTGGCTGCGCAGCGCGATTGCCGAAGAGCCCCCGTTGCTGGCGCGGGATGGCGGCGTGATCGCCACCGGTTTTGATGCCGAACTGGATGAATTGCGGCAACTGGCCAGCGATACCGCCTCGTACCTGCGGGATTTTGAGCGACGGGAAAAGGAAAGCACCGGTCTGGACGCCCTGAAGGTGGGCTACAACCGCATTCACGGCTACTACATCGAGCTGCCACGGTCCCGCGCCGAGAGCGCACCCACGCACTACACGCGCCGGCAGACGCTCAAAGGCGTGGAGCGCTACATCACCGAGGAGCTGAAAAGCTTCGAGGACAAGGTGCTGTCTGCCCGCGAACGCGCGCTGGCCCGGGAATCCGCGTTGTTCGAACAGGTGCTGGATGCTTTGCAGGACCACCGCACGGCGTTGCGTCACCTGGCCGATGCGCTGGCGCAGATTGACGTCAGCCTGTGCCTGGCCCAGCTGGCCCAGCGCCGCCAGTGGAACTGGCCCACCCTCAGCGAACAGCCTGGCATCAACATCCAGGACGGGCGCCACCCGGTGGTGGAGGAGTTCAGCCGCGACCCCTTCGTCCCCAACAGCATTGAACTGAACCCCGAACAGCGTCTGCTGGTGATCACCGGCCCGAACATGGGGGGTAAATCCACGGTCATGCGCCAGACTGCGCTGATCTGCGTTCTGGCATGGCTGGGGGCGCCGGTTCCCGCCACCGCGGCGCATATCGGGCCCATCGATCGCATCTTCACGCGCATCGGTGCCGGTGATGATCTCGCCTCGGGGCGCTCTACTTTCATGGTGGAGATGCAGGAAACTGCCGAAATCATTCGCCACGCCGGGCCGAACTCCCTGGTATTGATGGATGAAATCGGTCGCGGCACATCGACCTTTGACGGCCTGTCGCTGGCCCAGGCCTGTGCCGAGCGGTTGCTGCTGCAGAACCAGTCGATGACCTTGTTCGCCACGCACTACTTCGAACTCACCCAGTTGCCCCAGATGGCCGATGGTGCTCGCAATGTGCATCTGGCCGCGGTGGAGCACGGCGACCGTCTGGTCTTTCTGCACGAGCTGCGCGATGGCCCCGCCAACCAGAGCTACGGCTTGCAGGTAGCCCGGCTGGCCGGGGTGCCACCGGCTGTCATTTCGCGCGCATCCACGGTGCTGCGCCAGCTGGAAAACCAGGCCGTCGTGGCCGATGCTCCCCAGCTCGATCTGTTTGCCAGCCGCAGCAACGAGCCGGAATTACCCCCGGGGGTATCCCAGCACAAAGCCTTATGGGATGCGGTTGCGGCCCTGGAACCCGATCACCTCACCCCCCGCGAAGCCCATGCCGCTCTGTATGAGTTAAGGGAAATGCTTGCCGACGAGCACGGTTGACGAATGCAAAAAATTCCGACAAATATGGCCACTGCGCCTATCGAGGAGAGGAAGTGAAGCGCAAGCTGAGCTTCATAGTGTTACTGGCAATCTACTGGCTGTCTTTGTCCGGCCATTATTCGCCCTTGCTACTCGCTTTAGGCGCGGCCAGCATCACGCTGGTGGCCATCCTGTCCCAGCGCATGGGTATAGTTGATCGTGACGGCCGGCCAACACATCTGGTGCCGCGCATCCCGATGTTTCTGCTCTGGCTGATCAAGGAGATCACGATCTCGTCGCTTGCCGTGCTCCGGATCGTGATCAATGGCCGCTACCGCCCCACCGTCGGTCGCGTCAAAACCGGGCAAACCACACAGCTTGGAATTGCCACCCTGGCCAACTGCATCACCTTGACACCGGGCACGCTAAGCCTGCGGATTCTGCCTGGCGAGATCGAGGTGCATAGCCTGGACCGCGCCCTGCTGGAGGAACTGCAGAACGGGGACATGCCCGAGCGCGTTTACGCTTTCGACCGCCCCGACGCCTCCGAGGAACATCGCGATGCTTGAGGCCGCCTTGCTCGGTTTGCTCGGTGCCATGCTGATCGCCGTGGTACGCGTCTGGCGTGGGCCGCTGGTTTACGACCGGATCCTCGGCATCAACGCCATCGGCACCAAAACCGTGTTGTTCATCGCCGTGCTGTGCTTCGCCACCGGCCGCCCGGATTATCTCGACGTGGCGCTGGTGTACGCGATGATCAATTTCATCGGCACCATCGCCATCCTGAAGTTTCTGCACTACCGGCACCTGGGTTACGGCCTGCACAACGACGAACCGGGCGCCAAATTTGAGGATAAATCGTGATCTGGCTGGGCAGCGCGCTGGTCGTGCTGGGTGTGCTGGTCGTCCTGCTCGGCACCATGGGTCTGTTCCGCTTTGACGATGTCTTCACCCGCTCGCACGCAACCAGCCTGACCGACGCCTTCGCCTCGTTCATTATGGTCAGCGGCCTGCTCCTGATGGCCCCGACGCCGATCATCGTGCTGAAGCTGTGCATGCTGCAGATTTTTCTGCTGGTGTCGTCGCCCACGGGCACCCATGCCCTGGCTCAGGCCGCCTTGAATGACGGCGTTATCCCGAGGCAGGAACGATGAGCACGTGGCTGATCTGGACATTGATGCTCGGCCTGCTGACCCTGCAGCTGGCGATCGGCATCGTCATCGTGCGCAGCCGTGACGTGTTCAGCGGAACACTGCTTACCGGCGGTTTCTCGCTGATGGGCGCCAGCTTGTTCATGGTGCTGGATGCCGCCGATGTGGCGTTTACCGAAGCGGCCGTCGGGGCCGGGATCTCCACCGCACTGGTACTCGGGGCGCTGTCGTTGCTGCGCTATCGCGACCGCGCCGCGCGGCCGAGAAATCATGGCATGGCGCTGCTGGCCTGCTCGGCCCTGTTCCTGCTCTGGGTCAGCGTGGTGCCGCAAATGCCGATCATCGGCGACCCGCACTCGCCGCTGCAGGTGCATCCGCTGACCACCACCTACTTCGACGGCACGGCGACCGAAATCGGCATCCCTAACACGGTCACCGCGATACTGGGCAGCTATCGGGGCTTCGATACGCTGGGTGAGGCCTTCGTCATTTTCATCGCCGGCATGGTGGTGTACCTGCTCCTGGGTCGCAGCCGCCAACGCCCCCTGGAGGACGATGATGCGCACGGGTAGCCCGGCGGTCGTCAAGGTTGCCACCAAGCAATTGGTGCCGCTGATCCTGCTGTTTGCGCTGTATGTGCAGTTCCACGGCGACTACGGCCCGGGTGGTGGTTTTCAGGCCGGGGTGATTTTTGCCTCCGGCATGGTGCTCTACGCGATGGTGTTCGGCATTGATGCGGCCCACCGGGTGATCCCGCGCTGGCTGCTGTTGAAAATGGCCCCCGTGGGAGTCTTGCTGTACGCCGGCACCGGCCTATACAGCGTGCTCCAAGGCGGCCTGTTCCTGGATTACGACCAGTTGAGTAAACACGACCCCCAGCACGGCCAGCACATGGGCTTGCTGCTGGTAGAGCTGGGCGTCGGCATTACCGTGACCTCCACCATGCTGTTGCTGTTCTATACCTTTGCCGGGCGGAGACCACCGCGCTGATGGTTCTGTTGTCGCAGATCTTTTTCACTCTGGTCGGGTTGCTGCTGGTAACCGGCCTGTATCTGGTTATCGCCCAGGACAACCTGGTCAAGAAGTTGCTCGGGCTGAGCGTATTTCAGACCGCCATCTTCGTGTTCTATCTGGCGCAGGGGAAGTTGTTCCCCGGTGCGGTGCCGATACTCGGTGGTGAGGTGGTCAACTACTCGCACCCGCTTCCGCATGTGCTGATTCTGACCGCCATCGTTGTCGGCATTGCGACGCTGGCCGTCGGGCTGTCTCTGGTAGTGCGGGTGCAAGAGGAACTCGGCAGCAGCGAAGAAGACGAAGCGCGGCACCGCGAGCGCAACCCATGACCGATGTCCTGCTGATTGCACCGGTCCTGCTGCCGATGCTGACCGCCCCTGTGGTGGTGCTGATCGGCAACGCGCGTATCGGCTGGATCCTCTCCTGCCTGGCGGCTTTCGGCAGCGCCGCATGCGCCTGGCTGCTGCTGGATGCGGTGGCCGTGGAGCCCGTGCACTATCACTTTGGCAACTGGCCGCCACCTTTTGGCATCGAGTACGTGCTCGATGCGCTGAACACCCCCTTGCTACTCCTCAGCAGCATGGCGGCCGGGCTCGCACTGATGACGGCCACGCCCACCTCCACAGAGGAGAATTTCGCCAACCGGCGGCCGGTGTTCTACGCGCTGTTCTTACTGTGCCTGGCGGGGCTCAACGGCATCCTCTCCACCGGGGATGTGTTCAATGTTTTCGTGTTCCTCGAGATCTCTTCGCTGACCACCTATGGCCTGGTGGCGGCCGGGCCGCGGGCCGGTTCCGCGCTGGCGGCATTCCAGTACCTGGTGCTGGGCACACTGGGTGGCAGCTTCGTTTTGCTGGGCATCGGGCTGTGGTTTCAGGCCACCGGTTCGCTGAACATGGCCGACACCCGTGAACTGCTGACCCAGACTCCCTACGCCGCGGTGGGCCTGGCCGGCACCTTGATGCTGATGCTGGGGTTCAGCCTCAAGGCCGCCAGCTTTCCGCTGCACCAGTGGCTGCCATCCGTGTATGCCGCGGCCCCTTGGCCGGTCACCGCCTTCCTCGCTGCCTGCGCAACCAAAGTGGCGATCTACGCCATGGCTCGGCTGGCGCTGGAAGTCGGCGGGCTGGGTATTCAGGGCCGGGCCGTGCTCGGCTTCGTCGCGCTCACCGGGGTGCTGTGGGGGGCGGCTGCGGCCTGCTTCCAGCGCGACATCCGGCGCATGCTGGCCTGGTCCAGCGTATCGCAACTGGCTTATATCGTCTTCGCCTTCAGCTTGGGCACGGCTGCCGGTGTCGCTGCGGCGATGGTGCAGTTCTTCGCCCACGCGGCCATCAAGGGCGGCATCTTCCTGACCCTCGGTCCCGTCCGGAGTTTCGATGACATCGCCGGCCTGCGGGACCGGGATTTCCTGCGCACGGCCTTGCTCACGCTGTTGACGCTGGGCCTGCTCGGCGTGCCCTTGACGGCCGGGTTCGCGGCCAAGTGGTCGCTACTGTCCGCCGCGCTGGACAGCGGTCATTACATCGCCCTGGGCTTTTTGGTTCTGGGCTCGCTGATCGCGGTGGTCTACTGCCTGCGCTTGATGGAACCGGTCTGGCTGCGCAGCGCGCCGGAGAAAGCCCACATCCCGCCACTGCGCGGCGTGTTTCTGGTGCCCTCCATCGTCGCGGTAATCGCGATGTTTGCGGTCGGCACCTCCCCCTGGGCCGCAAAATGGGGCTACCTCGCGGCGGCCACGCTCGGGTACACGCAATGAGCATCCACCCGCTCCTGCTGCCCGTGGTGGTGCCTGCGCTGCTGGCCCTGTTCATCGCCGTGACCAACCCGCGCGCCAATCTTCGCGAGGGGTTAGCGGTGCTGATCGGCATCGGCAATGCGGGGCTCTGGCTGAGCTGGTGGATTCAGGGTGTTCCCCCGGCGCTCAACCTGATCCAGCCGGTTCCTGGGCTGACGCTGCAGCTCAACCTGGAGCCGCTGGGGCTGCTATTTGGCACCGTTGCCGCCCTGCTCTGGCCGGTGACCACGATTTACGCCGCGGGGTACATGCGCGCGAACCAGGAGAAGAATCACAAAGCCTTCTTTGCCGCCTTCGCCGCATCCATCGCGGGCGCTCAGTTGATTGCGCTGGCCGGCGATCTGCTCACATTGTTCGTCGGCTATGAGTGGCTGACGCTGGCCACCTGGCCATTGGTCACCCACAAGCGCAATGCCGATGCACAGCGCGGCGGGAGGATCTATCTGGGTTTTTTGCTGGCGACATCCCTGGGACTGCTGTTGCCGGCGATCGTCGCCACGGTGGTGCTCAGCGGGCGTGCCGATTTTGTCGATGGTGGCCTGTTGTCGGGGTTGGGGCTTTCCACGCCGCTGCTGATGGGATTGTTCGCGGCGTACATGTTCGGCACCGGCAAAGCCGCATTGATGCCGGTGCACTACTGGCTACCCGCGGCCATGGTGGCGCCGACACCGGTGTCCGCACTGCTGCACGCGGTTGCGGTGGTCAAGGCCGGCGTATTCATCGTGTTGAAAATCACGATCTACATATTCGGGCCGGACTTGCTGCTACGAACCGGCGCCGCAAACCCGATCCTGGTGGTGGGTGCGGCCAGCCTGCTGCTGGCATCGGTACAGGCCTGGCGTGCTGACCACATCAAGCAACGGCTGGCCTATTCCACCGTCTCCCAATTGGCCTATGTTTCGGTCGCGGCCTGTTTGCTGATGCCGCAAGCCCTGCTGGGCGGCGCCATTCAGATCCTGGCCCACGCCTTCGGCAAGATCACGCTGTTTTTCTGCGCCGGCGCGATCTATACCGCAGCCCACAAACAGTACGTCTCGGAGCTGGACGGTCTGGGCTGGAAAATGCCGCTGACATTCGGTGCATTCCTGCTCGCCGCCCTGTCCATCATCGGCCTGCCGCCCGGCGCCGGCTCCTGGGTCAAGTGGTACATCGCCATCGGCAGCATTGAATCCGGCCATTGGCTGGTTCTTGCCGTGCTGGCGGGCAGTACCATGCTGAACATTGCTTACTTGATGCCCATACCGCTGCGCGCCTTCCTGGGCGGCAAACCGGAAGACCGGTCCACCTCGCGGGCCGAAGCGCCCCTGGCCATGGTGCTGCCCTTGGTGTTCACCGCCCTGCTGACGGTGTTCTGGTTCTTCGCCGTGGGCCCGGTGATCACACAACTATCAACCATACCGGGGGTGGGTCATGACTGATGACGCGACCGAAGCCAAAATCCGGTTGCTGATCCGCGTCATTCTGGGCGCCGGCATTCTCAGCCTGATTGCCGAGTTTTTCGTTCACCGGCATCACGAATTCGCCTTCTCCAGCTTCCCGGGTTTTTATGCCCTTGTGGGCTTCGCGGCCTATTGCATCATAGTGCTGGGCGCCAAAGCAATCCGTCCCCTGCTTAAACGGCCGGAGGACTTTTATGGTGAGTGAGCTGCTGCTGCACCCGGCAATGCTGCTGTATCTGGCAGCGGCGCTGGTCACCATTGCGCCCAAAGCCCCGGCCCGCCTGCTCGCGGTGGCCGCGCCGCTACTGGCACTGCTGATGTTGTGGCGGCTGGATGACGGCATGGTGCTGCACTTCGCCGGTATCGACTGGGAGTTTTTCCGCGCCGATCGGCTGGCACGCATCTTCGGCACCATTTTCCTGCTTGCCGGCAGCATCGGCATGCTTTACGCCTGGGCCGAAGACCAGCGGCGAATCTTTGCGGGCGGCCTGGCCTACTGCGGCTCGGCGGTGGGCGCCACACTTGCCGGCGACCTGCCCACGCTGTTCCTGTTCTGGGAGCTGACAGCGCTGGCCTCACTACCTTTGCTGATTCATCGGCACCCGGACTATGGCTTGTCGATATCGGCGCTGGCCCGCTATTTCGCGATTCAGATCCTCTCCGGTGTGCTGCTGCTGTTCGGGCTGGCGGAACGCTTGGCGGCCGGTCTGGATCTGGACTTCAACAACATTGGGCTGGGTGTCCCCGGCGGCTTGGCCATCCTGCTGGCCTTTGGCATCAAGGCGGCCTTTCCCTTCCTGCACAACTGGGTGCAGGATGCCTATCCGCGCTCGGGCCCCGCAGGCACCGTACTGCTGTCCACATTCACCACCAAGCTGGCCATCTATGCCTTGATTCGGGGCTACGCCGGCACCGAGATACTGATCACCGTGGGCGCGGTGATGACGCTGTTCCCGATCTTTTTCGCGGTGCTGGAGAATGATCTGCGCCGGGTTCTCGCCTACTCGCTGAACAACCAGTTGGGTTTCATGGTGGTCGGCGTCGGCATCGGCACACCTCTGGCTCTGGATGGCGCGGCGGCCCATGCCTTCTGCCACATCCTGTACAAATCGCTGCTGTTCATGAGCATGGGCGCGGTGCTGCACCGGGTGGGCACGACCAAAGCCACCGAACTCGGCGGGCTGTATTCCTCGATGCCGTGGACGGCGCGTTTCTGCATCATCGGCTCGGCATCGATTTCCGCCGTACCTTTTCTGTCCGGTTTCGTGTCCAAATCGCTGATCCTGGCGGCCGCCATTCATGAAGGCCATCCGGTGGTGTGGATGGCGCTGCTGTTTGCCTCCGCCGGGGTGCTGGATCACTCCGGGATCAAGGTGCCGTTCTTCGCCTTCTTTGCCCACGATTCCGGCAAGCGTGTCGATGAGGCGCCACTGCCCATGCTGATTGCCATGGGCATCACCGCGGGCGCCTGCATCCTGATCGGCGTCGCGCCCGGGCTGCTGTATCAGCTGCTGCCGAACCAGGGGTCGGAATTCGTGCCGTACACGGCGGATCACCTGGTGACGCAGATGCAGTTGCTGCTGTTTGCCGGGTTGGCCTTCATCTGGCTGTTCCGCAGCGGGCGTTACCCGGATGAGATACGCGCCGTCCATCTGGATTTCGACGTGACCTACCGACGCTGGATTCCACAGTCAGTACTCATGCTGAATGCCGAAGGCAGCCGCTGGGGACAGAAAATCACCGCCCTGCGCCAGCGTGGTCTGAGCGCCTTGCTGCAGAACCTCTCCCGCCACGGGGATGACACTGGCGTGGTTGGCGGCACCCCGGCCATCGGCTGGATGACGGCGGCCTTTTTGCTGCTAGCCGCCGTCGTGGGCAGTCTGTTGACCTGAGCCGGCGTATTGCCTGATTCGCCGCTCAGCGGTTCGTTGTCTGCGCAACCCGAAAGACATCGTCGGCCAGCTCCGCGCCGATCTCCGTGTTGCGGCGAATGATGTCGGCCAGCCGCAGCTGTTCCACCTCGCGGATCTCCTCCGGGCTGAGAACACGCGTATACCAGTAGCGATCCCCGTCACGCAGCTGACGAAACTGCTCGATCAGAATCCTTTGGAACAACGGCCCGACCTGCCCGCCACCGGTGGCATCCTCGGCCAATCCGCCTACCCACAAATCGATGTCATCGGGCGAGGCATAGACTGCCGCCAGGCGCTGCTGTACCTCCGGGTCGGCGCTGATCTGCGCGAACCGGCGTAGCGGAGCCAATCCCATCTGCGCCCGCGCGACGTTGTACGAGGGCAGCCCATGGTCGCGCCCACGCTGAATATTCAGCGCCACCAGATCGAACCCGCCCTCCCCGGGGAAACCGAACAGGAAATTGCGCACGTCATCGACCACAAACAGATCCACCCGCTCGCTGGGCTGCGCCGCCAGCCCGCGCAACAGGGGTTCGATACCGCCCTCATCGATCAACCGGCTCGGGCTGAAGAACGCATCCCGCAACTCCAGGTGGCCGGCGTGTATCTCCCGACCGCGGCTATCCAGCCGCCAGATTTCCGGGTTCAGCATGCTGTGCCCCAGGCGATAAGCGGCCGTGGAAAACTCGTTCATGATGCTAGCGTCGACGTCTGGCTTGTAGCCTGCATACGGTGGCAAGGCATCCGGCCCCAAAAGCGCCGGCAGAAACTCCTGGTAGGTGATCACCTGCATTTCGGCGCCGACCAGGCGGCGCGCCTGCTGGTAAATCTGCTCGCCGTCCCAGTCCGGTTGACGGGCCGCCAGCTCGCGCGCATGTCGATTGTGTTCACGCACGAACAGGGTATGCATGGCGGTCAGTCCCACCTGCTCATTGGCACGCACATCACCGGCCAGAAACAGCGCCGACGAGGGTCCACCGGCATTGGCCAGACCGGTCGTATTGAAGGGCAACAGATCCCCGCGGCTGGTGCGTAGACGGCCACTGCCGTCGAGCGTGCGTAAGGCGCGCGCACGCGCCGCATCCGACCCATACACCTGCGAAGCGTCGATCCAGGCCGTGATCTCGTTACGCTGCTGGCGCGGGTTTCCAACGGCAGTTCCGCTATCCGCAGCATAGATCGAGCGATTGAACGCCAGCTGCACGCCACCGCTGCCGGCCGGGTCGAACCAGGGGTCGCCCGTCGGGATCGCCAGCGGCGCGGGCTCGGCGGGATCCGTGCCTTCGCTGAGGTCGATATCGTGATCCACAAACTGCCCCCACTGCCACAGATAACCGCTGAGCCCTTGCGGGTTGGGAATACTGCGTTCCTGGGCGAAAACGGCATTGCTGATCATCCGCGCAGGGGCACGGTCAGGGCCCGCCAGGGCCTGGTAACCGTCGGCATAAGCGGCGGGCATGCGCCGCTTCAAGGCGATACCTGCCGCGCCCATGTCCCGCTGATCAAGGTTGTTGTCGGTGCCATCGAGGCTTCGAAAAGCATCCTCCCCGCGGGCCGGGCCACCCGCGGGAGCCGGGCGTGGCGCCTGGTCCCGGCGGATTTTCCGAACCGGTGACACGCTGCTGACCTCGACCGTTGCAGGTTCGATTTCTGGCAATGGCGCCTGCCCCGATGAACAGGCGCCAAGCATGCCGGCCCCGGCACACAGGCTGATCCAGGGGTTCATGACTGCTCCTCCGGTTGCGGCCGCATCGGGCGATGTCCCTTTCCGTGACCTGCGGGCACGCAGGCCATCGCGTCATCCCGAACCAGTCGGCAGCTGCCGTTGAGCTCGTGCCCGCGCGGGGTGACGAAGCCACAGCTTTCTCCTTCGGCGAGGCCGCCGCAGGCGGTCAGTGCTTCCTGCGGGGGCGGCGGTGGGAAAGGACGTGGCGGTGGCTCACCCTGCGCTCCCGCCCCGAAAGCCACCACTCCCAGTCCCAGCCCCAGCAGCAACACATACCGAAAGCTCCGTTTATTTGATTTCACAGCCATTTGCTTGCTCCGTTCTTGGAAACCACCGCGCGGGCCTCGGTGAGGCCGACACATCGGGTGGCGACGGAAAGTCATGCTAGGCAGCAAATCTGGAGTAACTGTGGAGAAAAGCTGCGGCTACTGTGGAATGCACGGCGCAGCCGCTAAGCTGAGCCCATGGGTTTGCGTGCCAAAACATTCATCGTGATGCTGCTGGTCGGTTCCGGAATCGCGGGACTGGCGCTGGCGGTTCAGCAACAGACCGTGCGGACCAGTTTTCGCGAGTACCTGATCGCCAGCCGCCAAATGCAGGCCGAGCAGCTGGCCGAGGAACTGCTGCAGAACTATGCGGATACCGAACGCTGGCGCGGCGTATTGCGTCAGGCCTGGCGGTGGCCGGAAATGAACCGACCGCTGCACCGGCAACCGCCGCCGCCACGTGATGCCGCCGGGCGCCCTGGTGCGCGTCGTCCACCTCCACAAGGGCTGGAGGCGGCGGATGATGCACCCCGGTTACGCGCGGCGCCACCACCCCGGGAGCCCCCACCCGATGCCTTTCGCGCGGCCGGTCCGGCGGGCGCTCAGAACCGTGTCGGCAACAACCTGCGTTACTTCACCCTCTATGACCGCGACCGCGTGCCGCTGACCGAGGGTCACCCGGGCAAGGCCCGCATGCAATGGCTGGAGCTGACGGTACAGGGTGAGCGTGTAGGCTGGCTGGGATGGGCCACGCCGGAAGCCGATAACCACCCGCTGGACAGCCGCTTCTGGGCGGAACAGCAGGCCAACATGATCATCATCAGCCTTTCCGCCTTTCTGCTCGCGACGATTGCCGCGTGGGTGTTTTCCGGTCTGATGCTGGGGCGTATCCGCCTGCTGTCGCAGGCGGTATCCGGCGTGGCCCGTGGCAACCATGCCTGGCAGTTGGCGGATCGTTCCTCCGACGAGCTGGGCCAACTGGCACGCGATATCAACGCGATGAGCGGTGCCCTGCAGCAATCCCGCGAGCGTGAGCAGCAATGGCTGGCCGATATCGCGCACGAGTTGCGCACACCGCTGGCGGTGCTTCGCGGGGAATTGGAAGCCCTGCAGGACGGGGTGCGGGAAACCTCACCGCAGGCGATTACCTCACTGCAGCAGGAGGTCAGCCACCTGAATCACCTGATCGACGACCTGCATCTGCTCTCGTCCAGCGAATCCGGCCAGCTGTCTTTGCATCGCGAGCTCACCGATCTGGCCGAGCTGCTGCGCAGCGTGGCCGGCTCGCATCAAGCCGAGCTGGCGCAACGCGATTTGAGGCTGCGAATCGACCTTCCGCCCACACTGGCCGCCTGGGTGGATGAGCACCGCATCCGGCAGGTCATCGACAACTTGCTGGTCAATGTGCAGCGCTATGCGACGCCGGGACCGGTCGAACTCACCGCGCTCACGCGTGACGACCGCGTGGTGATCCGGGTGAGTGACAGTGGCCCCGGGGTTCCTCCCGCAGAGAGGGAACGCCTGTTCAACCGGCTGTATCGAACCGACAGCGCACGCGACCGTGCCCACGGCGGCTCGGGGCTGGGGCTGGCCATTTGTCGTGGCATCGTGCAGACACACGGTGGCGAGATCCGCGCACTGGCGTCGCCCATCAGTGGCCTGACCATCGAGATCACGCTGCCGCGCCATGAATCATCACAGGAAAGCCGACCATGAACTGCCGGGTGCTGATCGCCGAGGATGAGCCCAAAATCGCCCAGCTGCTGCGGGATTACTTCGCAGCCGAAGGCGCCACTTGCAGCTGGGTGGCGGATGGCAGCGCGGTGGAAGCGCGGGTGCGCCAGGAGCAACCCCAGCTGCTGTTGCTGGACCTCATGCTGCCCGGCAAGGGCGGGCTGGAGATCTGTCGGGCGCTTGCCGGTGACCCCAATCTGGCGATCCTCATCATCACCGCGCGCGTGGATGAAATTGACCGCCTGCTGGGCCTGGAGCTGGGTGCTGACGATTACATCTGCAAACCCTTCAGCCCGCGGGAGGTCGTCGCCCGGGCCAAGGCCGTTTTACGGCGCCTGCAAAGCACCGCGCAAGGCCAGCGACTGAGCTTGGGGCCGCTGGTGATTGACCGCGGTGCATTCCAGGCGTCCTGGAACGGCAGCGTTCTCGAGCTGACCCCGGTGGAGTTCGAGCTGCTGGCGCTCTTTGCCACTCACCCCAATGAAGTTCTGCCACGCAGCCGACTGCTCTCCGCCGCCCGCGGCACCGATTACGCCGGCTACGAACGCAACATCGATAGCCACATGAAAAATTTGCGCAAGAAGTTACGCGCCCGGCTGGACGATCGCGACCCGTTCCGAACCGTCTACGGGGTGGGATATGCACTCAACCGGGATCTGTTTTCCCCGCCGGCAACTTAGGCGGCGACAGAAACGACGACCTAGGCAGCGACATCACTCGCCGCCCTGGAATCGGCCCCAGCCCCGGGAAAGTCTAGGCCTCGGCGGCTTCCGGCCACAGACATGCCCCCTGCTGACGCATGTCCGCCAGAAACCTGGCATGCGCCGCGGCGGCTTCCGGGTCCACCTCCGCCCGCTGCGGCCGCGTGGCCGCCCCGGCCAGCACCGACTGCACATCCCGGCGTACGCCGCCAGCATCAACCAGTTCGGGAGCCGCCAGGTCGATTTCGTTCTGCCCCCCGGTCAGATGCAGATAGACCTCGGCCAGCAGTTCGGAGTCGAGCAACGCGCCGTGCAGCTCGCGGCCCGAGTTGTCGACCTCGTAGCGTTTGCACAATGCATCCAGCGAGTTGCGCTGCCCGGGATGCCGCGCGCGCGCTAGCAACAGGGTGTCGACGATGGCGCCAGCCGGCGGCCAGTCGGCATCGCGACCAATCCGCCGGAATTCCTCGGCCAGAAAGCCCGAGTCGAAATCCGCGTTGTGGATCACGATTTGCGCATCGCCGATGAATTCCAGAAAGGCGTCGGCGATCTCGGCGAATCGCGGCTTGGTCGCCAGCATTTCGTTGGAGATGCCATGCACTGCCTCGGCGCCCGAAGTGATCCGACCGTTGGGTCGAATGTACTGGTGATAGTGACGCCCGGTGATACGACGGTCGAACACCTCCACACAGCCAATTTCGATGATCTCGTCGACCTTCGCGTCCAGGCCCGTGGTTTCGGTATCGAGAATGATTTCCCTAAGCATGGGCCCGTGCCTCTTCCAGCCCGCGGCGGGCCAATTCGTCGGCGCGCTCGTTGCCGGGATCCCCGGCATGTCCCTTGACCCAGCGCCAGTCGATCTCGTGCACGGCTGCCGCTTCCAGCAGCGCCTTCCACAGATCCACGTTCTTGACCGCCGAGCCGCTGGCGGTCCGCCAGTTTTTCTTTTGCCAGTTGCTGACCCAGGTGGTGATTCCCTGCTTCACATAGCTGGAGTCGGTATGCAGGATCACCTTCTGGGTTCCCTTCAATGCTTTGAGCGCCTCGATGGCGCCCATCAGCTCCATGCGGTTATTCGTGGTGTCGGGTTCGCCGCCGCAGATTTCCTTGCTGTGCGCACCGAATTTGAGCAAAGCGCCCCAGCCCCCCGGACCGGGGTTCCCGCTGCAGGCCCCATCGGTCCAGATCTCGACCACCGCAGTCACGACTTACGCCCTGGAAAATCGATAACTCGCGCCGACGCCCGTGCCGATGGCATGGCGACCGCCCCGAAGACCGGCTCGGATTCCCGCAGGGCCGACCAGAGCGGACGCACAGGCGTGCGTTGCTTGCGCGCCTGAATGAAGTACCCCGGCTGCACAAAAGCTTCCAGCTTCAGGCGGTGCGCCCAGAGCGGCAGTTCCGGGCCGTAGTGGCCCTGCTCTTCAACGCGAAAATTCAACAGGTGCAGCCAGTCCACCAGCCGGGTCTTCCCCAGCATGTGCAGCCCATCCGGCAACTGCGCGCGGCGCACCGGCAACCGCGAACCCAGGCCCCACAGACTCCACGGGGACAAGCCCAGAATCACCAACTGCCCGCGCTGGCTCAGAATGCGATCCGCCTCACGCAAGAGCTGGTGCGGTGACGGCGCGAACGCCAGGCTGTGGCGCAGGATGACCAGATCCGCGCTGTCGTCCATCAACGGCAAATGCCGCAGATCAGTCAGCGCGGCGCAGTGCAATTGCGGATCGTGGCCGACAGTTTCCACTCGCCAACGCGGCGGAAAAACCGGGAGATGCTCTCCCCAGCTGCCGATAACCAGCGCGGAATGACCGTAAAACCGGGTCCACAACCGGGCCAGCACATCCCGCTCCCAGCGCATCATCTGGTGGCCGCGGGGCGTATCCAGCCATTCACTAAGATTGAGCGTGGCGCTCATGGCGATAAACTGCTCCGTTCCGTGCTGTGCAAGTTTCACAAACGAGTCTACCGTGCATCCGCTTGATCAGGTGCTGGCATTGCCGGCCTTTACCGACAATTACATCTGGACCTGGCAGGAAGACGGGGTCGCGTTCGTCGTTGACCCCGGCGATGCTGGCCCGGTTCTCGCTTATCTGTCCGACAATCATCTGACGCTGGGGGGCATTCTGGTCACGCACCATCATCCGGATCACGTGCACGGCATCGGGCGATTGCGTGAGACCTATCCGCAGGTTCCGGTATATGGCCCGGCGAACAGTCCGTTTGAGGCAAGCACCCACCCGCTGAGCGACGGTGATACGTTCCGTATCGGCAGTCAGGAATTCCGCATCATCGCCACCCCCGGACACACCCTGGATCACATCTGCTATTTCCATCCGCAAGCGCTTTTTTGCGGCGACACGCTGTTCGCCGGGGGCTGCGGACGCCTGTTCGAAGGCACCGCGGAGCAGATGCACCGGTCGCTGCAGACACTCGCGGAACTCCCGGCGGAAACACCCGTCTATTGCACCCACGAGTACACCCTGGCCAACCTCACCTTCGCCGCCGCCGCACGCCCGCAGCATGCGGCCACGCTGCAACGGCTGGCGCAGGTCCGCACGCTACGCCAGGACAACCGGATCACCTTGCCTACAAGCATCGGCGACGAACGCCAGACCAACCCTTTTCTGTGTGTGGACGACGCAGCGCTGCAAGCCGGACTGATCGCGCAGGGCCGGGATGCCGCCGACCCGGTGAGCACCTTCACCAGCCTGCGGCGCTGGAAAGACGAGTTCCGCGGTTGAAGAAATGGGTGACATTGGGCGTCCTGATGCTGCTGCTCGTGCTGAGCGGCGGCGCGCAGGCGCAGGGTGACGGCGAACTCTGGTCCCGGCTGAGTCAGTCGCACGCGCTGGATCACCTCAACAACGCCGAAATTGACCGCTGGGAGCGGGAGTGGCGCCAGCGCGCCGCGGAACTGCGGGTGATTTTCGAAGCCCAGGGCCACTGGCTCTACCCGATACTGGACATGGTGGTGGAGCGCGGTCTGCCCGGCGAGCTGGCGCTGCTGCCGGTGATCGAGAGCAAATTACGCCCGGATGCCCAATCCCGCCGCGATGCGGTGGGAATGTGGCAGCTCCGTCCGGCAACCGCCGATTATCTGGGTCTGACGATGGACAAGTGGTCGGATGACCGCCTCAACCCGTTGCTGGCAGCCTCCGCCGCATTGGACTACCTGGATCAATTGCACCAGCGTTTTGGAACCTGGCCGCTGGCACTGGCGGCCTACAACGCCGGCCAGGGGCGCGTCAGTCGCGCTGTCCGCAAGGCCCGCTCGAAGAACCAGGCCACCAACTACTGGGGGCTGGAGCTGCCGGTGGAATCTCGCAGCTATGTGCCCAAGTTGCTCGGGCTGGCACGCGCACTGACCGATGTGGAAGGTATGAACCTGCCGTGGGTCAACCCGGCCAGCGCACCGGTGCGGATCAACGTCGGCGGGCCTGCCAGCATCGAGGACATCGCGCAGTCCACCGGCCTGTCCATCGACACCATTTACCGCTACAACCCCAACATCAAACTGTGGACACTGCCCCCACGGGTGCCGTGGCAGATCCTGGTGCCGGCATCCGCCTGGCCTCAGGCGGAGAAGGGCCTGGCATCCATCCCGCCCGAGAAGCGCACCCGGTGGGAAACGATCACCGTTCGCCCCGGCGATTCGCTGGGCGTGATTGCGGCGCGCTGGAACACCCAGGTCAGCTTGCTGAAAAAAGTGAACGCTCTGAACACTGACCGGATTTTTGTGGGTCAGCAACTCCACGTCCCGGCCGGCGCCCAGAGCCTGTCTCCTACCATCGTGGCCGCGGCGGCCCGCGAGCGTCGCCTGACCCCGACCGAGCCACCCACCAGCGCCACCGAGTGGCATCGGGTGCATCAGGGCGAAACCTTGTGGAGCGTTTCCCGCCGCTACCATTTGTCGGTTGCGGATCTGCGGCGCTGGAACAGCCTGGAAAACAACGAACCCCTGCATCCGGGCCAGCGTCTGCGGATTGCCCCTCCACCCGGGCGCGCGCCGCTCATGCACGCACTATCCGGCCAGGATTCCCTGCAAGCCGTCGCCGATCGCTACGGCGTCAGCGTGGCCGAACTGCGCAGCTGGAATCGCCTGGGCAGCGCCCATTTGGGCAATCAACGTGAACTGCTGGTCTTCGCCCCGCGATGAACCGGCGTCACGTATGGTGTTCGTCCCACATCCCTGCTTCGCCGCTACGGTTACACTGTGCAAAACCGCACCAGAAACCTCGGTCCCGGCCCGGTTTCTGCATCACCGTTTGCCTGCCTCATCCGGATCCGGCCAGCCTTTCATGAGCAAGACACTTAGCCTCCTCATTCTGTCCGCCTTTGTCGGCATTGCCGGCGCGTCCGTCGAAGAGGACGACCTCAATCTGCAGACGCTGCGCAACAACGACGCCGTGGTGCAGAACCTGAAAACCCGCACCATCAACGTCCTCGGCGCCATTACCGAATACAAGGACGAATACTTCTACCCTGCCGAGCAGCGGTTGGAAATCTATCTGACCAGCCCGGCCCGACGCTTTACCGTCGAACACATCGAACTCCGCTCCGGGGATCAGGTTCTCAGCGCCAAGGATCTCAGTGATGACTCGGTATACGCCATGCGCCTGGGCGGGAGCGCTCCTCTGTACCGGGGCAATGTTCCTCCGGGACGCTTCAGCCTGGTCGTCGTCATGGACGGTGTCATGAGCGATGGCCGCAAGGTCACCCATGAAGCCAGCATGTCGCTGCAAAAAACGCTGCAGCCGCTGGCACTGGAGCTGCGCGTCAAGGATGTACCGCGAGGAAGCGGTGTCGGACTTGATGCCATCGAACAGGAGACCCGCCCATGAGCTCCTGGCTGCGTTCACTCCCATTGCTGGCGCTGGCAGTCCCCCTCTCGGTCACCGCCTACGAGCCGGAAAAAGGCGACCTGGCCCAGAATCGCGCCCTGTACCAGTACGCCATGGGGAATCACCTCGATGCCGTGCTGGAGCTGCTGACCCATGGCCGGGGGGATATTGATCACGCTCTGTTCACAACCCACGAACTGCTCAACTACGGCCTGTATAACGCGGCGGAAAAACGCTTCCTGGGCCTGCTCAGCGAGGGCGGCATCAGCCGCACCGAACGCGCCGAGCTCTATCTGCGCCTTGCCCGATATGCCTTCGAGCGGGGCTATGACGATGCGGCCTCGGCGACACTGACAGCCATGGAAGGCGATTTGGGCAGTGATCGCTATTACGACCGCGAATTGCTTGCCGCCCAGGTTGCCGGGCGCCGCGGCGAGCTGCAGGAAAGCATTTCCAGACTGGAAAATCGCCGGGTTTCCGGGCGCACCAATTTCGGCAAGTACAACCTGGCGATGGCCTTGTTTGCCGCAGGTGAAGATCGTGAGGCCCGCGCCAACCTCGATCAGATCGGTCGCGAAATCGTCAATGATCCCCTGGAGCATGCGCTGCGTGACCAGGCCAACCTGACCCTGGCCTATGACTACCTGCGGGTGGCCAACGGGTCTGCGGCGCTTCCGGTGCTACAGCGCATCCGTCTGGATGGACCGTTTTCCTATGAGGCACTGCTGGCGCTGGGCTGGGCTGAACTCAGCGCGGTTGCCGCCGATGCCGTGCGGCTGCGCGAGGGCGAAACCCAGGACACCATCGGTGGCGTTCTTGGCACCATCCTCCGCCCCGGAAGCATCAATGAAGAGCTGCGCCAACGCCTGGGCATGATGCGGGCCCGCAAAGCGGATCAGGACGACACCCTGCGTTATCGCCGCGCCATCAATGCCTGGCAAACGCTGGCCAAACGCGACATCCGCAAAACCGCGGTCCTCGAGGTTGAGGTTGCTTTGCCCTGGGCGCTGTCGCAGCTGGGCGAAAATGAAGCCGCGCGCCGTTACTACAAGGTCGGCCTGGCCCGGCTGGAAGTTGCAGCCAAACGCCTGGACTCGGCCATTGCCGCCGTCAGCGACGGCCGGATGTTCGAAACCCTGGTCCGCAACAAGCCCGAGCAGTACAGCGGCTGGGACTGGCGCGCAACCGAACTGGCGGATGCGGATGAGACCTGGTATCTCGCGGATACATTGGCCTCCACCATCTTCCAGGAAGCACTCAAGAACTACCGCGATCTGCGTCAACTGGAACGCCGGATCAGTCGGGAAATCGCCGACCTCGAAGGTGGCAGCCAACGTGTACTCGCGCCCGCCAGCGCGGAGGCTCTGATTCTGCGCGAGCGGCGCAAATACACGGATCCCCTGTTCCCTGGCCTGTCGCCTCAACTGCAGATGGCCACCGAGCTGGGCAAATTCCCGCGCAACGAAACACTCGAAGGTCTGCTGAGCTGGACCTACCGCTTCAACCCCAAGTACGCGTTAACGCTGACCGAGGGCCTGAGCATGACGCCGGCCTCGGTGGATGCCGCGGCCAAGCCGCTGCTCACGGAAGCGGCAGCGCTGCTGGCGGATATTCGCGACGCCGTCCCGGCACAACGACAGCTCCTGGAAAATATTGCCCTGCGTGATCTGAACGCCCAGCGCGAAGCCATTCGCAAGTATCAGATCGAAGCGCGCTTCTCGCTTGCCCGTCTGTTTGACGCCAGCACCGGTGCGGAAGACAAGGAACCATGATGCGCCGACATTTCATCACCCCCATGGCCAGTGCGGCCTTGCTGCTGGCAGGTTGTGCCGCGCAGTACGACGCCGCCGATCAGGAAAACCTCGACACCCTGCTCAGGCAGGACGCGCCGTCGCTGGACGCGTTGCTGGCCGAACAGGAAAGCGTGGTATCCCAACGCGAAGGCGAGCCGTTGCCGGCCATTGAGGCGCCACCACCCGGCCAGGACAGCGGCGACATGCTCGCGACCGAGTCGGACGGCAATGTCTCCGAAGCCATCGCGCAGTACCGCGCCATTCTGGAACTGTCACCAGACGATGACGCCCTGCGCTTCGAAACCCAGCGTCGGCTCGCCGACCTGCAGGTCGAGGCCAGCGAATTGAACCCGACTTTGGAGAGCCGGGGCCTGGTGAGTCAGTCCGAAGCCGTGTCGCTGTACAACGGCCTGCTGGACGCCCGCCCCAATGCCTCCAACAACGATCGCATCCTGTATCAGCTGTCGCGCGCCTATCAGAACCTTGGCGAGTCCGATAAAGCGATCTCCACGCTGGCCGAGCTGACCCGTGACTTCCCAGCGTCGTCGCTGCAAACCGACGCCCACTTCCGCCGCGCCGAGTTGCTGTTCAAGACCCAGCAATATCAAGAAGCCGGGGAGGAATACGCCCGCGTGATGAAGGCCAAGGACGGCGAAGGCTTCTTCGAGCAGGCGCAGTACAAATACGGCTGGTCGCTCTACAAGCAGGAACGCTTCGACGAAGCACTGGACACCTTCATGGCCGTGCTCGATCGCGAACTGCCGGTCGGTGCGGTCGAGAATCTGGAGGCCACGCTGGAAGTGGTCCCGCGGGCGCAGCGTGAGCTGGTTCGCGACGTGCTCCGTGTCGTATCCCTGGCATTCGCCCAGATTGGCGGCGGCCCCGCCATCACCGAATTTTTGCAGGACCGTCCGCTGCGCTCCTACGAGCCGGTGCTTTACGGCAACCTCGCTCAGCTGTTCATCGACAAAGAACGGGCCAACGACGCCGCCCTGGCCTACTACGGTCTGGCTGATCGCAGCCCGACCCACCCCCTGGCCCCGATCTACGCGGCCCGGGTTGTGGACATCTTCGACAAAGCCGGGTTCGCCCAACAGGTCATCGTTGCCAAAGAGCGCTACGTGGCAACCTACAAGCTGGGTCAGCCTTTCTGGTCGGCCAACACCCGCCAGGCCTCCGCCGAAGCTTACAAAACCCTGGTCAGCACGACCCGCGAGCTGGCCGAGCACTACCACGCGCTGGCCCGCCAGTCGCAAGGCGCGGCTGCACAGGCCGACCTGCGCAAGGCTTTGCCGTACTACGCCAGCTATGTGGCCGACTTCCCCGAGGAAGAAGATCACATCGAGATGCGCTACAACTGGGCGGACGTGCTCTATGCCACCGGCGCGCTGAATGAGGCGGCGGAGCAGTTCACGCTGATCCTGGAGCAGCACCCGCAGCATGCCCGTGCCGAGGACAGCGCCTACTCGCTGGTGCTGGCCCGCGAGCAATTGTTGGCCCGCGCAGCACCGGCGGAAAAACCCACACGCCTGGATGATCTGGTAGCAGCCAGCCGTACATTGCAGGCCCGTTACCCCGGACACCCGGAACTGGCACGGGTGCTGACCCGCAGCGCCGAAGAACTGTCCAAAGCCGGGCGCCCGGATGAAGCCCTGCCGATATCCATCGATGTACTGGCGATGACGCCGGCAGCATCACCGGACATTCGCCTCGCCAACTGGCGCATCGTGGCCTACGCCCACTACGACAATGGCCGCTATGCCGAGGCGGAAACCACCTTTGCCAGCTGGCTGGCTGAGCTGCCGGCCGATGCCCCGAACCGTCGTTCATTGATGGAGGCGCAAGCCAACAGCATCTACAAACAGGCCGTCGCCGCGCGTGAGGCCGGTGACTTGATGCTGGCAGCGCAGGAATTCCTGCGCGTGAAGTCCGCCCTGCCGGGCAGCGACCTCGCAGCAGATGCCGACTACGACGCCGCCGCGGCCTACCTGCAGCTGGAGCAATGGGACCTGGCCATCCAGACGCTGCTCGCCTTCCGCGACGCCTGGCCGCAACACCGTCTGCAACTGGAAGCCACCCGGCGACTGGCCGCGGCCTATCTGGAAGTGGGTAACGAAGTCGCCGCCGCCGGTGAACTGGAGCGTCTGGCCGGTGCCAATACGCTGGCGCCAAGCATTCGTCGTGATGCCCTGTGGCAGGCCGCCACGCTGTACGACAAGAACGATGTTCTGGACTCGGCGCGGAAGACCTATGCCGAGTACTTCAACCAGTACGGTCGTGACAATGTCGGCCGCCAGACCAAGGCCCTGCAACGTCTGCTGGCAATGACGTCCCCCGCGTCGGCGGATCGCGCCAAATGGCTGCAAGCCGCCATCGCGCTGGCCGGTCAGGTCGGTGGCCCTCAAGGCGAACCGCTGCGGGCTCTGGCCGCCGAAGCCAGCCTGGAACTGGCGGAAGCCGACATGACCCGCTACACCGCGGTGCGCCTGGGGCAACCGCTGGAAGCCACGCTGAAGCGCAAGAAAGCCGCGCTGGAAAAGGCGCTGGCCGCGTATCAGAAAGTGTTGTCCTACGGCTTCGTCGAGAGCACCACGCAGGCAACCTTCCGTATCGGTGAGTTGTACTTCCAGTTGGCCAAAGGCTTGATGAATTTGCCGCCGCCACGAGGAATGGACCCGCTCGAGGCCGAGCAGTACACCATCCTGCTGGAAGAACAGGCCTTCCCGCTGGAAGATCGCGCCGCCGAAGCCCATGAAGCCAACGCCGGCCGCCTGGCCGAAGGCATCGACAACGAGTGGGTGCGACGCAGCATGGCGCAGCTGAAACAGATTCTGCCGGCCCGATACGGCAAAACCGAAATGGTCGAGGAGGTCTACGATGTCCTGCGTTGATACACGCATGCGATGGTTTCAAGGTCTTACCAGCCTGGCCGCGGCGCTGCTGATTGCCGGTTGTGCGTCCACCGGCGGTGGTCCTGGCGCCTCAACGGCCAAGCCTGAAACACCCCAGGGGCAGTTGCATGCCCGCGCGGTGTCGCTGGTGCAGAGTGGCGATGCGGCCCAGGCCGAAGACCTCTTTCTGGAGCTCACCCGCACCTACCCGGAATACGCCACACCCTGGCTCAATGTGGCCCTGCTCCGGCACAAGCGCGGAGATGCCAACGGCGCGAGTGAATATCTGGCACAGGCACTGACCCGCGACCCCAAGCTGGCTCCGGCATGGAACCTGCAGGGTGTGATCGCACGCGAAATCAACGATGTGGATGCTGCCGAAAAAGCCTACCGGGATGCGATCAGCGCCGACAGCCGTTACGCGCCGGCTTGGCTCAACCTCGGCATTCTGCTGGAGATCTGGCGCGGGCAACTCAATGCCGCCATGCAGGCCTATGAGAAGTACGTGGAACTTACACCGGAAGACTCCCGCGACCCTCGGGTTGCCGGCTGGATTGCGGACTTGCAGCGCCGATTGGACCGGGGTGCCTGATGAGAAACAGCCAGATGCGTAAACTGCCTTTACTATTTCTTCTGTGCACTGCAGCATTCGCGGTCCCCACGGCGCATGCGCAGTCCGCCAACGACAAGCAACCCGCGACTGTGACGCTGGAAGGCGCGACCATCGTGGGGGACCGGGAATTGCCTATCGGTTTGTACATCTCGCCCTGGCGAAGTGCGAACCCGGAGGCGGAGTTCGCCCGGCCCGCCCGCCAACTGGATGTGCGTCCGGCGCTGCTGGACCCTGAAGTTTTTGCCCGACAAATTGAATACTACGAGGCCCTGGACGCCGCAACGCGTCAGCGCTGATTCACGATAGAGAGAGTGAAAAACCATGCTTGAACTTGCCATACGCTTCTTTCAAAACGGTGGGGCCTTCATGTATCCCATCGTCGTGGTGCTGGTCCTCGGGCTTGCCATCAGTGTCGAGCGCATTCTGTTTCTGAGCGGATCGCAAAAGAGCAACCGCCGCCTGTGGAGCGAAGTCGTCAACGACATCGCCGGTGGTCAGTTCCAGGCTGCACACGACCACGTCCAGACTTCCGACGCCCCGCTGGCACCGGTGCTCGGCATGGGCCTCGAGCGCAGTGCTGCCAAAGCCCCGCGTCACGACGTCGAAATGGCCATGGAAGAGGCGCTGATGGAAGTCATGCCGCGTCTGGAGCGCCGCACGCCGTTTATCTTCGTGTTCGCCAACATCGCCACGCTGCTGGGCCTGCTCGGCACCATCATCGGCCTGATCCAGGGCTTTACTGCAGTGGCCAACGTAAACCCGGCGGAAAAAGCCAACCTGCTTTCGGCCTCAATTTCGGTAGCCATGAACACCACGGCGTTCGGTCTGATGTCCGCCATCCCCTTGTTGCTGACCCATGCCTGGTTGCAGGCCCGTACCACCGAGGTGGTGGACGCTCTGGAGATGACCACGGTCAAGTTCCTGAACCTGATCGCGCGCGACGCGAACTAATCGCCCCGGCAAACGAGCAGCACTCCGATGCTTCAACGCAGGCACCGCCATCGCGGAACCGGTGATCAGGAAGACCTGAACATCACCGCGTTCCTCAACCTGATGGTCATCCTCGTTCCCTTCCTGCTGATTACGGCGGTGTTTTCGCGCCTGGCCATCCTGGAAGTCGCTTTGCCCTCACCGGCCAGCGAACCCCAGGAGCAGCCGCAGGAAGAGCCGTTGCCACCGCCCTCCATTCTGGTCCGTCAGAACCAGCTGGTGCTGCGCGCACCGGACGGCACCGAAATCGGCCTGGACAAAGGCGCCGATGGCTATCCGCTGCAGGCGCTGAATGATGCGCTGCGCGCAATCAAGGCGACCGACACCAAGAAGGACGCCGCGGTTGTGCTGCTGGAAGGCGATATTGAGTACGACACGCTGATTCAGGTCATGGATGCCGTCCGTCTGTCGAAAGTCGAAGATGGCGACGAAATCGTGAACGTTCCGCTGTTCCCGCAGATCTCGCTGGGCGAACTGCCCGCGCAAAGCGGAGACCAGACCCCATGATTGCTGCTCATAGCCGGCGCGGCCAGCGCATGCAGAGACGAACCAAACGCAGCAAACGCGCGGGTTCGCTGAACATGGTGTCGCTGATGGACATCTTCACCATTCTGGTGTTCTTCCTGCTGGTGCAGTCGTCGCAGGTTGAAGTGCTGCCCAATGCCGACACCCTCGAACTCCCGGAATCAGTAGCCGAGGAACGCGCGCGGGAAACCGTGCTGGTCATGGTCACCAGCGATGACATTCTGGTGAACGGGCAGTCCGTCATGAAGACCCCGGATGCCCTGGAAGCCGGAGCTGCCCCCCTTGAACCGCTGCAGGCCGCATTGGCCTCGCAAGCCAAGCGCATCACCCAGGATGAAGATGCCCTAGACGCGGATGATCGCGGTGAGGTCACCGTGATGGCCGATAAGAACCTGCCCTTTTCGCTTATTCGCAAGATCATGCAGAGCTGCGTGACCGCCAACTACGGCAAGGTCTCGTTCGCGGTTCTGAGCAGCGAGCAAAGCAGCGTCATGCTCAGTGGAGGTGACTCGTGACCTCCACCGTATACGTCTCGAACATCTGGGCGGACCTGGAGCGCGACGACGCGCGTTTTCGCCGCATCATCGTCATTCTGGCCATTCCGGCCATCATTCTCGGCATTCTGGTACCCCTGTGGCAGCTTTCCGGTCTTGAGGAAGGCGGTGGTGAGCCGGTTTCTGATCGCTACGCTGCGTTGTTGCTTGAGCAGGCGGCTCGCCAGCAGGAAGTTGTACCCGAGCCAATCCCTGAGCCGGTTGCGGAACCGGAGCCCGAAGCCCCGGATGAGCAGACTTCCGACCCGGAGCCCGAACCGGAACCGCAACAGGAAACGGCCCCCGAGCCCGAACCGGTAAAGCCGCAAGAAGCGCCGAAGCCCACCGCGCCGCCGATTGATCGCAGCGTGCAGGCCCGGGAGAAGGTACAGCGTCAGCTGGCAGGTGCGCTCAGCGCGCTGCAAAGCCTGCAGAGCGAGCCCGTGGTCACCGCGGCGAACAATCGGCCGCTACGCCAGTCCAGCACCGCAAGCGAAGTCGATGTGGGCAGCGCCAATGTGGTGTCCTCCAATTTCAGCGGGGGCAGTGGTGCCCGCGTCAGCGATATCAAACGCGAGCAATCCAGCAGCACCACTCTGGGGCCGCGACAACGCAGCGATGCCGGACAGAAAACCATCTCGGCTTCTGGCAGCGGTCTGGGCGCCGACACCAGCCGTCCGGGCTATGGCGGCGACGTGCGCAATAAGGGACGCTCGCTGGAAGAAATCCAGCTGGTCATGGACCGCAACAAGGGCGGCCTGTACGCGATCTACAACCGCGCATTGCGCCGTAACCCGGCCCTGCAAGGCAAAGTCGTACTCAAGCTGACCATCGAACCTTCGGGTGTGATCGCGGCCTGTGAAGTGATCTCATCAGAACTACGGGACGAAGACCTGGAACGCAAGGTCGTGGCACGGGTCAAGCTGATCAACTTCGGCGCCAAAGATGTGTCGTCGATCACGATCAACTACCCGATTTTCTTCGCGCCCTCCTGATCGCCGGTTATTAATTCTTTGTCTTCCGTGACGGCCTGCGAGGTAATAAATACTTCGCAAGAGCTCGCCATGGGCGGATCTCCAGCTCTACACTGAGTCCACTGTGGACGTGCCATGCGTCCAATCGACAGCTGGAGAAAACCTATGACCTTGCCTGCACACCGTGCTCTGGGCGCGCTTGCCCTTCTGTTTCTTGCCGCCTGCAGCGGCGGGCAACCTTCCGCAACCCCGCGGACTGCGGCCCTCGCGGGCACCGGCGCCGCGGAAACCCGCGCCGGAGAGAGCTATGACGTGTACCTGGCATCTGAGGTTGATGGCGAAACCATTGCTTTCACGATCCACGAACCGGATCAGCTCCGTGCCGGTGGCAGCTACCCCTTGCTGCTGCACAGCCATGGCTACGGCGGCACCCGCACCAATGCCGAATCGCGCGGCACCGGCGAATCATTCGACGGCCGTGCTCTGGCTGGCGGCTACGGCATCCTCAGCCTGGATGAGCGGGGGCATGGCGAGAGCGGCGGCCTGATCCGCGTGCTGGACCCGGACTTTGCCGGCGCCGACTGGATGCAGGTGCTGGACTGGGTGGAAGAGAACCTGGACTGGCTCATGACCAAGAAAGACGCTCAGGGCAATCCCGACCCGGTGCTTGGTTCCTATGGCGGCAGTTACGGTGGTGGGTTTCAGCACCTGATTTATCGTATCGACGAAAAGGACCGCCTGGATGCGATGGCGCCGGATATCACCTGGCACAACCTGAACTACAGCCTGTACCCCAATCGCGTGTTCAAGTCCTATTGGGGAACCCTGCTCTCGGCTGGCGGAAATGTACTGGCAAATGGCCAGCATCCGGACGTCAACGCCGGCCTCGCGCTGGCTCTGGCGGCCAATCAGCTCACCGCCGAACAACAGGCCCTGCTGTACCGCAACAGCATCGGTTTCAACTGTGATGGCAATGGTCGTCCCTTGCGTCGTATCGACGCGCTGTATTCACAAAGCGCCGGCGACACGCTGTTCAACTTCAATGAGGCCGTACAAAACGTGGAGTGCGTCGGAGCCCTGGGTGGTGATGTTCGCCTGGTGATCAAACCCGCCGGGCACTCGGGCGGCGCGCATCAACGCTGCGGCAGCATGGAGATGGATGACGCCCGCCTCGCCTTTTTCAATGAGAAGTTGTACGGCCGCCGCGGCGAAGCCAAGTTTGTGCCTCAGTACTGCTTCCACCTGGGCATGGATGGCGACGATTCGGTCACACTGGACCACATCCCCAAAGGACACGATATTCCTGCCGAGGATGCCATTGAAGTCCGTGCGGACAACCTGATTCTGCAGGAGCTGCAGGATCAAACCCTGGGTGCCACGACGCTGGATCTGGGCATCACCGTGGGCGACAAAGGTGCGGCGTTGGTCGGTATCCCGGCCATCGACATCAGCATTACCGACCCGCTGCTGGGTGTGGATGGCGTGCTGGACCCGATACTGTTCGTCGCCATTGGGCGCTCGGCCGATGGAGGCGCCACCTGGGAGCCGTTGATGGATCAGGTCACCACCTATCGTGGATACGGCCGCGAAATCGATGAACTGGTCGGCGTTTCGGTCAAGCTGAACCCGGGGGACCAGCTGGGTCTCATGCTGTACCCGGCATACAGCCTGCAATACCCCAGTTCGGCGTCCGCCGTACCCACACCGGTCAATGTTCGCGCCTCGGTGCGAGTGCCTTTGGTGGGTTTATAGTCCGCTGCAAAGCAATCGGTTCATGTAAGTGACACCCCCGGCAAGCCAGGCAACTCTGCACTTCCGAGTAACCAGCCCGGGGTTGGGCGAGGCTTATGCGTAGTTCCAGCTAGCCATGTTCGATCTTGCCTTTGCCCAATTCTTTGTCACCGGGTGCACCGCGCGTTTCTTCGCGCGGTGTTCAACCTTAGAGCGCTCGCGCCAAGGGCCGCGTTACCCGGACTTTGAACGGCATCTGAATCTCATAGGTCACGCCCGACACCCGGGTGGGAATCGGTGACGCCAGCACGCCGCCAATCATCGGCACCTGGCCCAGCGGCAAACTGCGCTGACCGGAAACATACACCCGATCCCCGGTCGGACCGATAGCGACACCGGTAACCTCGGTCAATTCGGCGCTGCCCGGCAACTGCAGCAAGGGAATGGTGCTGCCATCGGGCAGCAACACCATGCACCGCATGTTGCCGCCGTCTTCGACAACCAGCATTTCACCGTCGTCCGTCATGCAAATATTGTCCACACCTGCCATCGGCAGCTCGCTTTCGTCAACAGGCGAACCGGGTACGCCACGAGCCGGGTCGTAGATGCTTTCGATGGTATTGCCGTCGATGTCGATGACCCAAATATTGTCGTCGCTCTTGGTTGAGAAGAAGATGAAACCGTTGAGATACCAGACCCCTTCATTACCGGCAAAAATCGTCGCCTCGACTTCACCCACGGTTGCCGGCTGAGGCCGGCCATCGTCAATTGCATCATTCCAAATAATCGGAACTGGGCCAGCGCGCGCGGCTTCGATGCCATCGGGCACGTACAGCACCTGCAATTTCCCGGCTTCCATGTCGGGCCGACCACCGGACGGCCAGTCGGAGTTTGTCCAGACGTTCCGGTAGAACCGATCCGTGTCACCGTCAATATCTTCGGTGTGATAAATCGCCCGACGTTGTTCGTCAATCGCAACCATTTCATGCGCTTTGCGGCCAAAGCGGTCCAGCCGCCGGGGCTCACCGCCATCACGCAAGGGGCTGCACTCCCACATGTAGCCGTCCCAGATTTCTTCCCCGTTGATCCAGGTGCCCCAGGGGGTCGCCCCGCCGGAACAGTTGGTCGTGGTTCCGCGCTGACAGGCGTAGGCGTCGACCAGATTTCCCCCGGCATCGAAGCGCAGGGCGCTCACACCCCCAGCGAACAGCAACCCTTGCAGAGCTGCAAGCTCGCGGGAAACCCCGGCGCGAAAGATGCCGCTCGGGTCCTGGTCGCGAATCGTCGTCCCGTCGCGGGCCTCCGAGTTGCTGACATAAATCCAGCCCCCATCATCGGTACGAAAGGTTCCACCACCATCCGGATCAGAGTGCCAGACAAAACTGGGATCACTGGCGAGTGGCGGCTGGTTGAAGGTCGCAAGCAAGCGTGAGCTGAAACCTGCAGGTAGCCGGATACCATTGGCATCGGGTTCCAGCAAGGGCCCCATCTCGCGAAACAGACTCTTTGCACCCGCCGGAGGATTTCCGCCCTCCCCGCTGGGAAAACCCCCTTGCCCCCCACAGGCAGTCAACCAACTTGCGCAGCTGACACTGCCCGCTGAAAAAAACAGATTGCGTAAAAACACCCGGCGCGACCAACCGTTGCGCTGAGCCTGCTTCAGTAGTGGGTTCATCTCGGTTTTCATCTCCATCTCGACGCAGTGACGGCTGGAAGCCATAACAAGCTGCCAAGCCTAACCACTTCAGATGACAAAGGCATGCTGCAAACCACAGCCGAATCCATCAACCTGCAAAAAGCGCGTTTCCGTGCGGGCCGTCGTCTGGGTCGTTATTGGCCTGTTCCTGGCACTGTAGGGCTTGGTCGCGTTCAATGCCGGCACCAAGTTGTCACCGGCATTCAGTGACGACACGGCCAAAGACGCCACCGTGGCGCACATCCGTGAGCAGACCGAACGCGGCACCTCAATGGCCGGAGAACCCGAAACACAGGTGCTGCCGTTCTGGATCAACCTGATGGCGGAATGGGGTTCCGAAAACCACGCTTACGGCGCGGACGGCATTCTGGAAACCGAGGAGCGGTGCGATGGCACGACGCAACAATCGGGTCATTTGCCCCCTGGCTGCTGGCAACCAGTGTCACCGTCTTTTTGGCGACGGCCTTGCGGTCTGTAATGATGAAACCGCATTCCCGCATTGCTACCGCGACCGCGGTCACGATCTGCAGCGGCGGTGTCATCACTGCCGGCATCTATCTGCACTGGGGAACAAGCCTGGGAATGCCCGACCATCAGCGCTTGGTTGCCGGTGTTTTCTACGCGGCCTTGGCGGTCATCCTGCTGGGCTTTGTGCTGCTGTTTCTTCGCGGCTACATCATGCAGCAAGCTGACAAGGCCCGCGAATGGCTGTGGTTCGCCATCGCCTTGAGCGTAGCACCCGGAATTTTGTACGGCCAGCTGTTTATGGTTGACCTGATCGGCATGGTGCCGGCGAACTGGACGCACCACGGCTACCAAATCGCCGCGGCCATTGGGCTGTCCACGCCCATCCTGGTGGGGCACTTTCTGGCGATGCACTACCGCCTGACGCAAATTCGGGCGGTGAACTAGGCCGCCTATTTCATTGCGGGTTTCGCCGCCGGATTCATGCCGCATCCAGGCCGGCAAGAACGGCAATATGTGCCGCAGCACTGCGCCCCAGCGCACTGAGGTTGTAACCACCTTCAAGCGCCGAGACACAACGCCCTTGTGCGCTCTCCTGGGTTTGTTCCAACAGCGCACGCGTGACCCAGGCGTAATCCGACTCACGCAGTTGAAGCTCGGCCAGGGGGTCTTCGGCATGCGCATCGAACCCCGCCGAAATCAACAACAATTGCGGCTGATGCTGTTGCAAGGCTGGAAACCAGATCTGCTCGGCCCCATGACGGAATTCAGCACCGCCCGCGCCAGGCGCCAATTGCAGATTGGAAAAATTCGGCGCCTCGGGGGCCGGCCCCTCCAGGGGGTACAACGGATATTCGTAAGACGAGCAGAGCAGCACCCGATCATCCCCGGCGAAAATATCCGCCGTGCCGTTCCCGTAGTGCACATCGAAATCCACAATGGCGACGCGCTCCAGGCCGTGCTCTTCCAGGGCATGCAGGGCCGCAATCGCAATGTTGTTGAAGAAGCAAAAACCCATCGCCGCGCCACGTTCCGCGTGATGTCCCGGCGGCCGTACCGCGCAGAACGCGTTGTCACACTCGCCCCGCATCACCAGATCCACACCCAGCACCGCAGCACCGGCTGCACGCAGGGCCCCGTCCCAGGTGTAGGCGTTCATGTAGGTATCCGGATCGATGTGCGCCCGCAGATCACCGGTCGGGGCACGCGCCCGCAGTGTTTCGATGTGCACCCGATCGTGCGCATGACTGAGCTGTGCCAGTGTTGCTTCAGGGGCGTCGTAATGCGTCAGCCAGTCCATCAAGCCGGCGGCGATCAAGCGATCCTCGATGGCGCCGATTCGCGCGGGCTGCTCGGGGTGGCCGCGCCCCATGTCGTGCTCGCGACACACCGGGTGGGTGATATAGGCCGTCTTCATTCGGACATCCAGGGCTGCTTGACCGTGAGGTCCAGGCGTACCCGCACCACCCCCGGTTCATGGGGAACTCGCTCGGTGACGAATCCCAGTTTTTGGCATAAGCCGCGCATCGGTTTGTTCTCCTGCAACACGTCTCCGTACATCACTCGTACACCGCGCTGACGAGCGTAGTTGATCAGCCGTTGCATCAACAAGGTACCCAGGCCGATACCTCTTACGGCCTGCAGCACGATGACGGCGAACTCGGCGGTTTCGTTGTCCGGGTCCGCGAACATGCGCACCACGCCATACACATCGGTGGTACCGGCGCGGCCATGCTGGGTGAGCGCGAGAGCCATTTCCCGGTCGTAATCGATCTGGCTCAGGCGTGCCGCGTAGCGATGGGGCAGGCTTTTCATGAAGGTAAAAAAGCGCATGCGGATGTCATCCTGCGACAGCGTCTTGAACGCGGCGGCCAGAGCCGGCTCATCTTCGGGCATGATTGGCCGCAGCCAGTACAGCCGCCCGTCGGCCAGCGCGATGTCTTCCTCCAGCTCGCTCGGGTAAGGGCGGATGGCCAGACGGTCCGGGTTGCCATGTGCGTCGATCCGGCAGCGCGCATCCAGCGCCACCACCCCCTGCGGGTGCGCCACCAGCGGGTTGATTTCAATGTCCCGGATCTGGGGATGGTCGGTCACCAGCTGGCCCAGCTTGATCAGCACCATCGCCACCGCATCGCAATCCACACCGGGTTGATTTCGATAGCCCTGGAGCAACTTCCAGACCCGGGTTTCCTTCATCTGATCCCGCGCGAGGTGCATCGTCAGCGGTGGCAGGCCGAGCGCTTTGTCGTCGATCAGTTCGGCGCGGGTTCCACCGTGTCCAAACAGAATCATCGGCCCGAACACCGGGTCTTCACTGACGCCGGTAATCAGTTCGATGCCATCGCGAACCTGCAGCATGGGCTCGATCAGAAAGCCATCCAATACGGCTGCTGGGTTGTGTTCATGCAAACGTTCCAGCATCTGCGCCGCCGTGCGCTCCACGGTTTCCGCCCCGCGCAGGTTGAGGGCGACCATGCCGGCTTCGGTTTTGTGCACGACGCCCTGCGAAAGCAGCTTCAAGGCGACCGGCCGATCCAACCGCGCCGCGCAGGCCGCGGCCTCCTCGGGCGAATGCGCCAGGTGGCTGTCCAGTGTCGGGATGCCGTACGCCGCCAGCATCTCGCGCACCGCGAGCGGGTGCATCCATTCGCGGCCACCACGCACGCAGCTGTCGATCAGCGTGGCGGCAAGGGTTCGATCCGGGTAGAAGTCCTCGGGAATCGACGCCGGCGTCTCCATCAGGTTTTCCTGGCCCCGGCGATACCTTTGCAGGTGCAGAAATGCGTTCACCGCATGGTTTGGCCCCTGATAACAGGGAATGCCACTGCGCGCGAGATGCTGGCGCGCTGACTGCGCCGTCTGCTCACCCAGCCAGGCGGCCAGAATGGCCTGCGAGGGCATTTTCTGGGCAACCTCGATCACCGCATCCGCCGCCTCGTTACTGGACGCCACACCGGTGGGGCAGTTCATCACCAGCAGCGTCCCCACACCGGGTTGAGCGGCAAGAATCTCCAGGGTTTTCGCATACCGCTCGCCGTTGGCATCACCGACGATGTCCACCGGGTTTCCATGCGACCAATGCGGGGGCAGCACCTCGTTAAGCGCCGCGCAGGTCTCCGGCGTCAGTGTGGCCAGCTGGCCGCCGTTTGCAACCAGCTGATCACTGGCCAGCACACCCATGCCGCCACCGTTGGTTACGATGGTCAGGTATTCCCCCCGCGGGTGGCGTGCACTGGCGAGCACCTCGGCGGCCGCGAACAGGTCTTCCAGACCCTCGACCCGGACAATGCCGGCCCGACGCAGGGCGGCATCGCAGACATCGTCCGCACCCGCCATCGCCCCGGTATGACTCGCAGCCGCGCGCGCACCGGCGGCCACCCGCCCCGCCTTGATCGCGATCACCGGCTTCCGGCGCGCCGCCGCTCGGGCTGCCGACATGAACTTGCGAGCCGAGCTCAGCGACTCGGCGTAGAGCAATATGGCGTGGGTTTGCGGGTCGTTGGCCAGATAGTCAAGCATGTCGCCAAAGTCGACATCGGCCATATCGCCCAGCGACGCCAGGTGCGAAAACCCGATATTTCGGGCGTTCGCCCAGTCAATCACCGATGTCAGCACGGCGCCGGACTGCGCCACGAATGCCAGATGTCCCGGTAGCGGGTCGATATGGGAGAAGCTGGCGTTCAACCCCAGCCGCGGGACCAGGACACCGAGTGTGTTCGGCCCCATCACGCGCAATAGATGCGGACGCGCAGCATCCAGCACCGCTTTCTGCCGGGCTGCACCACCAATTCGGACTTCGGCGAAACCCGCGGAAATCACCACGGCCGCCTTGGTGCCCAACTGCCCCAGTTCGGCGACCATTGGCGCAACCAGATCCCCGGGGGTGGCGATCACCGCCAGATCCGGCACTTCCGGAAGGTCGGCAACACGCGGGTAAGCCTTGACTCCTTCGATGGATTTTTGCGTGGGGTGAACGCAGTAACGCGCGCCTTTGAAACTGCCGCCAAACAGGTTCCGTGCCAGCACCGCGCCCACCGAGCCCGGTTGGGTACTGGCGCCGATCAGCACCACCGATGCGGGGCTGAACATGTGATCCAGATTGCGGATGGTCATGACGGTGCGGGCTTCCTCATAGCGGGAAAAGACTTCTACAGACTAGAACCATGCCAGATACCCCGTCGAATATTGCGACCTTCGTCGTAGCCGCCACAGTCACGAAAACCGCACGCAGCACCGACCACCCAACTTTTAGTCGGTTCAGTCGTTGCAACGCCCGCTTATGGTGTCGCTACTGTTGTATGACTCCGCACTCCGTTCTTTGTGCGGAATTGCAGCAGCCGAGGAGACAACATATGAACCAGCCATCGGGGTCAGCCATCGTAACGCGGCGTATTCCCTTTGAATTTCCTGACGATATCCACCCGCACTGGACCCCGGAAGACCCGGAATTCGCCCAGATCTGGAATGGATTCTCATTGACCATGCCCTACCTTGAGCCCTACCTGATACGCACGATGCGCGAGGGGCTGAAGCACGTGACCGACCCGGCCGTACTGGCCGATGGAGCAGCCTTCATGGCCCAGGAAGGCCAGCACTATCAGACGCACCAGCGTTTCAACGACCTGTTGAAGAATAGCGGCTATCCCGAGCTGGCCGACATCGAAGAGGAAATGAAGGCCTACTACGCCAAGTTGGGCAAGAAATCGCTGGCGCGGCGGATGGCCTACAGCGCCGGGTTCGAATCGATGACGCTGGGTGTGACTCGCTTCCTGATCGGCGAACGCTGCAAGCTGTTCCGAAATGCCGATACCCGGGTCGCATCTTTCTGGCTCTGGCACATGGTCGAGGAAACCGAACACAAAACGGTGGCCTTTGACGCCTATCAGGCGGCCTGCGGTGGCTACTTCACCCGCGCCATCGGCGTGTTTCATGGCACTTTCGGGGTGTTACTCCCCGGTATCCGGGCTGCCATCCTGATGCTGAAGAAAGACGGCCTGTGGAGCAGCTGGCGAACCCGCTGGCGCTTTTTCCGGCAGATCGCCCGCTTCACCCGCTATGCCGGCCCCTACCTGCTGCGCGCCACACTGCCGGGGCATTCGCCACGCTCGGAAGAGGATTTGGCCTGGGTCAAGGAATGGCTCAGCCGCTATCCCGAGGAGGCCACCCTGGCCGAGGCCCCGCTGGTCGATACCAGCGACCCGGCGATGCCAGTTCCCGAAATGAAATTCGTCAACGCATAGGTAAGACATGAATCCCGCTATCCAACTCAAAAACACGCAACGCCTGCTGATGGGCAGCGGCGCCTTGCTGATCTTCATGGGCGGAGTCGCCGGGTTCGGCTTCCTGTTCTTCCTGCTGGGGGAGATCCGTCTGTGGCCCTTCCCGACCTACGAATATCAGATGCCGGGATCCGTCAAAGCGTGGCGCATGACACACCTTGAGGGAATCATGGGCGGGCTGATCCACTGGCTGTTCGCGGCACTGCTACCACTGATGCCATTTGCCGTGAAAACGCTGCGCCGCATGAGCCTGGCGGTCATCGCCACCGGCTGGATGTTCACCATCGCATCATCATTGGACGCCTTGTACACCGACAGCCGGGGCCTGGCCTATGGCGGGCCGTTCACCAACAATCTCGCGTTTTTCCTGTTCTACGTCGGCATTCTGATGATCATGGGCATCCTGCTGGTGATGGGTTATCGCTGCCTGGTCACCCCCGCCGAAGCCGACTGAGTAACCCGCCGCACGCACTCATGTCGACGGCATGAGTGTATTTAGCCGTTGCCAGAGGAAACGCCGTTCAGGCTCCTGTATCACGCACTTCAGCGCTTGCGTATAGGCCAGACGCGCTTCCTCCACGCGCCGCAGGCGGAGCAGAAAATCTGCCCGCGCCGCATGCGCCAGGTGATACTCGCGCAACTCGCCCTGTGCGAACAATGCATCAACGATGGCCAGGCCGGCAGCCGGCCCATCGCGCATCGCCAACGCAACGGCGCGATTCAGTGCGATGACCGGCGATGGATTCATGCGGTAGAGCAACCCGTACAACCCGACGATTTGCGCCCAGTCCGTCTGCGCATAGCAGGGCGCCTGGGCGTGCAATGCGGCAATCGCGGCCTGCAACGCATAGGGACCGACGCGACCGGACTTCAGAGCCTGCTCCACCAGCAGCGCCCCTTCTTCGATCCGGTCCCGTTCCCACAGCGAACGATCCTGATGTTCGAGCAGCACCAGATCCCCCTGCGCATTGACGCGACCCGCGCGGCGGGCGTGATGTATCAGCATCAGCGCGAGCAACCCGGCCACCTCGGGCTCGGGTAACAGCTGCCACAACAAGCGCCCCAGCCTGAGCGCTTCATCACACAGCTCCGTGCGCAGGACCTGTTCGCCGCTGCTGGCGGAATAGCCTTCGTTGAACACCAGGTAGATCACCTGCAGCACGCTCGCGAGACGCGCCGGCAATTGCTCGGCTGCCGGGATTTCATAAGGAATGCCCGCGCTGCGAATTTTGCTTTTGGCCCGCACTATCCGTTGGGCCAGAGTGGCCGGTTTGCTCAGGAACGCAGCGGCGATGTCCTCCGTGCTCAACCCGCAGACCTCACGCAGCGTCAGCGCCACCCGCGCCTCCGCGGCCAGAGCCGGATGGCAGCATGTGAAGATCAAGCGCAAGTGGTTATCGTTGACGCTGGGCTCATCCCACTCCGTGTCGTTAGGCGACGCCCACTCTTCCTGAGCGTCATCCGGCAGAGGCGCGTACCGCTGCTGACGGCGCATGCGGTCAATCCCTCTGAAACGTGCCGTCGAGACGAGCCAGGCGCGCGGATTGTCGGGCACACCGTCGCGCACCCACTGCTCCAGCGCCACCGCAAAGGCATCGTGCAACGCCTCCTCGGCACGCTCGAAGTCACCCAGCAGACGAATCAAGGTGGCCAGAATCCGGCGTGACTCCTGCCGGTACACCTGATCCAGCAGCTGAGGCGCTGCAGCTTCCGCGGCCATCCGGCTGCCCGGGCGACGACAGCGAAACTACAGCTCGACCAGCTTCCGGAATCCACCCCAGAACATGCGTTTGCCATCAAAGGGCATGGAATCCGGATTCATGTTTTCGAACCGTGGGTCGCTCATGACCAGGCTGTTGATGCGATCACGATCCTCGCGCGAGGCATAAACGATCCAGGCGAACACCACCACCTCATCATCTTTGAGCTGCACCGCCCGGGGGAAGGACGTGAGTTCCCCCGGCGAGACATCGTCGGCAACGCATTCCACATAGGCCAGCGCGCCGTGTTCTTTCCAAATGCTGCCGGCCAACTCCGCTAACGCACGGTAATCATCCAACCGCGCTTTCGGCACCGGCACCACAAATCCATCCACATAATTTCCCATGCCTGAATCTCCTTGAGTGATAAATCGACACCGAACCGGTATCAGACGCTATGGCTGTAAGCGCTGTTCAGCAGGTCGGTGTAGCCAGCCGCTACATCCTGTACCGCGGGCGTGAAATCCTCCATCTCCTGAATCTGCCGAATTTCGATCGTTTCCTGCGGACTACCCGGGCAACGGCGCGCCCAGGCAATCGCGTCGTCCAGCGAGTCAACCTGAATGATCCAGTAGCCACCCAGCACTTCGGCAGCCTCAGCAAAGGGGCCACGGGTTACCAACGGCTCCCCGGTGGCGAAACTGACCCTGGCGCCCATGGCCGGCGGGTGCAATCCGTTCAGATCAAGCAGCACCCCCGCCTGCTGCAGGTCGGCATTGAATTGCATCATTTCCTCAACCCGAGCCGGGTCGAGCTCCGAACTATCAGCCGCGGTCTCGTAACCTTGCGGCAACATCATCAACATAAAGCGCATGATTTCCTCCTTGCGCTGTGGGCCGGTACCCCGCTATTGCGGCAGGGGTTTGTTGCAGTTGATCATCCAGGGCACACCGTAGCGGTCTGTGACAGCGCCGAAGCGCTCGGACCAGAAGGACTCAGAACCATGGCCATCCCCTGAAAAACGGGTTTGTGCGCGCGACGATGCGTTTCAAATCCCACCCGGACGATCCGGGCGCCCTTGCAGATCGCGGATGGGGCGCACCTCAATACAGCCAACCCGGGCCGGTGGAATGCGACTGGCGATCTGGATCGCTTCGTTCAGGTCGCGGGCCTCGATCAGATAGAACCCGGCCAGTTGCTCCTTGGTTTCGGCAAATGGGCCATCGGTGATATCCACCTGACCTTTGCGGACCCGAACGGTTGTTGCGGTCGCCACTGGCTGCAACGCTTCCGAGGCCAGGCAGTGATCGCTGTTCCGAATTCCCTGATCAAAAGCCACGCATTCCGCGTCGTCAAAATCCCGCAATTCGGTTTCTTCGGCATAGACCAGACATAGATAGCGCATGGGGTTTTTCCTCGCGTGGGCTGCGATGCATTGTCACCCTCTAGTCGAATGACGCATGCCCATTTCGACACCATCGACAAATTTTTTCGATTTGTCACATTCGGCGGGCACACTCGGGCCAGCTGAGAACCCCGGAACCCCATGAAAATCGTTGATTTCACCCGTCACCACGGGTGTGGACTTGCGTCCTGCCTGGCCGCACTGGCGCTGAGCGCTTGCGGCGCCGCCCCAGCCGAGCCCTCCACGCTGTCGCGGACCGACCTGCACGCTCAGGCGCAGCCGGTCCATGCGCTGACACAACCGCTGGTCATCGCCCACCGCGGGTATTCCGCCATCGCTCCGGAAAACACCACCACCGCGGTGGACCTGGGCGCTGCCGTCGGCGCCGAATTCGTGGAAATCGATGTGCAAATGGCGGCGGATGGCGGGCTGGTCGTCATGCACGATACCACCCTGAGCCGCACCACCAACGCCCCCTTCGCCTACCCCGCGCGGGCTCCGTGGAATGTGGCGGACTTCAGCCTGGATGAAATGCGGGGGCTGGATGCCGGAACCTGGTATGGCTATAGCCAGGACCCGCTGAATTTCCGCTACGCCGGCGAACCGGTGCCCGACCTGCGCATCATTCTGGAAACACTGCGCGGCCGCGCCGGCTTGTTGCTGGAAGTAAAAAGCCCGGACCGGTACCCCGGCATCGAAGCCGCGATCGCCGCCGAACTGGAGGACGCGGGCTGGGTTCGCAATGGGCAGCCGCTGCAACCGCTGATCGTGCAATCCTTCAACTGGGACTCCATGGCTACCTACGCCCGGCTGCATCCCGGTGTTCCCATCGGCCTGCTCGGCAATGCGCCCGCTGACGAGGCGACCTGGGCCCGGGTCATGCCCTACAGCGACTGGATCAACCCCAGCCACAGCACCCTCACACCCGATTTGGTGGCCGAGATCCATAGCCGGGGCCTGCGTACCAGCCCCTACACCGTGGACGATTCCGAACGGATGCAGGAGCTCCTGGAAATGGGTGTGGACGGCATCATCACCAATCAGCCGGTACGGCTGCAGTGGCTACGCGACTCCCAACTGGCACCGACCGGTGAATTCGAGCTGGCCAACCCGGAAGTCACCGAACTGAGCGGCCTGGCCCGCAGCCCGTCATTTCCCGGCGTGTTCTGGGGCCACAACGATTCGGGCGACAGCCCGCGCGTGTTCGCCTTCGACCGCCGGGGGCGCGATCTGGGCAGCCTCAGCGTGTTTCCGGCAGCCGCTCTGGACTGGGAAGACATGGGCAGTTATACCCGCGATGGTCAGGGGTATCTACTGCTCGCCGATGTCGGAGATAACGATGCGATCCGTCCTTTCGTGAATCTCTACATCGCCGCCGAACCCACAGGTGCCCCGCCTTTCACCGGCACCCTGCTGGTGCAGTCGGCGCTGACCGTGGTCTATCCCGACGGCCCGCGTGATTGCGAAGGCGTCGCGGTGGATGCCGAAGAGGGCGCGATTTACCTGCTCTCCAAACGCGATCCGCTCCCGCGCCTCTACCGCATTCCGCTGGACAGCCTGCCGGGCCTTCCCGTCGCCGCCGAGTTCATCGGAGAAATTGCCAGCCTGCCACTGCCGGAGTCCGGTCAGCGTGAACCCGCAGGCACCATCACCAATGTGTCGCCCACCGGCTTGGCCTTCAGCGGCGATGGCCGCTACGCCATGATCGTGACGCTGGAGCACACCTATCGCTATCAGCGCCTGCCCGGTCAAAGCTGGCTGGACGCGCTGAATACCGCGCCCAAGGTGATCAAAGTACCGGCGTACAAACAGATCGAATCCGGCGATTTTGTCGGCAACGGACCCGCGCTGTTGATCGGTAGCGAAGGCGAACCGGCACCGATTTACGCCACGGCGCACTGAAGGTGAACCCTGCGATGATGCTGACCCATTCCCTGCTGCGTATCGCCCCGTTGGCGCTCGCGGCGCTGACCGCCTGTGACGGCGGGCGTTTGCCGTCGGCTGCACGGGATGCTCGCGAGGCTACCCCGACCCCGCTACTGCAGGCCCACGCCCACAACGATTACCAGCATGAACGGCCGCTGCTGGATGCCTTGAGTTTTGGCTTCATGAGTGTGGAGGCGGATGTCTACGCACCGCCCCTGCCCGCAGAATTGACCGCATCGCTGGCGGCCCTGCCGGCATTGGTGGATCTGTATGTGGCGCACGACCCGCAGGACATCCGCCCGGAACGGACCCTGCGCACGTTGTATCTGGAACCGCTGATGGCGCGCTTTGCCGAGCATGGTGCGATTTATCCCGGTCAGAGCGCGCCGCTGCAACTGCTGATCGACTTCAAAACCGAAGCCGAAACCACCTGGCACATTCTGGAGCAGCAACTTACCGTATACGACCCCATGCTGACCCGCTACGACAACGGCAGGCTGATCCCGGGCGCAGTCAGTGTGGTCATTTCCGGGAATCGGCCCACCGACACCCTGGCCGCGCTGCCGCAACGCCTGGCATTCATTGACGGCCGTCTCGGCGATCTGGAGCAGCCACTACCGGTTGAGCTGATGCCCTTGATCAGCGACAACTGGAACAACGTTTTCGATTGGCAGGGCGACGGCCCGATGCCGCAAGAAGAGCGCGAGCTGCTGCGATCACTGATCCAACGCACCCATGCGCTGGGCGCGCGCCTGCGATTCTGGGCCACACCGGACACCCCGGGCCCCGCCCGGGATGCACTCTGGACCGTCCTGGCAACCGAAGGTCAGGACCATATCAACAGCGATGATCTCGCCGGCCTTTCCGCCTTTCTGCAGCAGCACGCGGCGGAGCCCTCCGGTTCGGACTAAGCACCGCGTTCGCTGGGTCACACCATTGAGCCCGCACCCGCGCCGGCCAGAAAGGGACTGACCACCGACTGTTGAAGCCGTGATCGTGGGCGCTAGAAGTCTTTGTAGATATCTTCCGGCGCAAAGGCGCGCTTGGGCAGCTCTTTGCAAGTACCACGCTCCCGCCAAAGACCGTCAATTGGCACAAGGCTTGCTTTAGCGCTGAAGCCTGCCGCCGGGAGCTCACGAGCACCCATCCCGAGGTGCTGACCGGGGGCCAGGCTGGAGAACCCAAACGATGCGAAGCTTGGTCCCCTGGGGATTGCTGTTGATGCTGGCTGCCTGCCAACCGGGCGGCGGCCGTCCCGCTATCGCGCCCGCGACACTGCCGATTGATCTCCCAGCAGTTGCGGCAGACGCCGCCCCAGCCGGCGAATTCAACACCGTTGATGTGGAGTACAGCTTCGGCCGCATGACGGTGAGCGATGAACTCACCGGCGATAGTTACGAAACCGATATCCACGGTTACATTCGCTACCCCGAAAACACGGACGGCCCCTTCCCTGTCCTGCTGTTCCAGCATGGCCGCCACCAGACCTGTGAAACCGGCATCGGCCAGCTCCCGGTGCCCGTAGGCGATGACAACTGTCCGGATCTCGCTCCGATCATCTCCCCAGCGAACAGCTACCGCGGCTATGACTACCTGGTGGAGAACCTGGCCAGCCATGGGTATGCGGTCATCTCGATCGATACCAATGACATCAACGACAACGACGGCAGCGCCGGCAGCAGCGACACCGGCGCTCTGGCGCGAGCGGAGTTGATCCTCGCGCACCTGGATGCGTTTCGCGACATCAACGCCCAGGGGGGCGCGGGATTCGATCAACTGGCCGGCAAACTGGATTTCCGCCGCGTCGGCATCATGGGCCACTCGCGTGGCGGCGAAGGCGTGAACAAGACCATTCGCGTCAACGCCACCCGCGAACATCCGCACAACATCCACGCCGTGTTTGCGCTGGCGCCTACCGATTACAACTCGCAGGCAGTCGAGGGCGTGGTGTTTGCGACTCTTCTCCCCTATTGCGATGGGGATGTGGAAGACCTGATGGGCAGCTTCGCTTACGACCATGCCCGCTACGCCGATACCCGGGACCCGTGGCCCAAGTTCCAGATTCTGGCCATGGGCGCCAACCACAACTACTTCAATACCGTGTGGACTTCCGACGACTGGGAGATCCACGGCACGCCCACCGACAGTCACTGTGGCCAGCAATCGCTGAGCAATGGGCGCGACAGTGAAGCCGGCCAGCGCGCTCTGGGGCAATTCTTCATGGCCTCCTTTTTCCGTTACTTCATCGGTCAGGAGGACGAATTCGCCGCGTACTGGCACGGTCTGTCGCAGGTCCCGGCCAGCGCCTGTCCGGATGGCGCAGCCCCCTGCGAAGATCGCTATCACCTGAGCATCCAGCCGGCTGCTGCGGACCGGCTGGTGATCGACAGCACCGAAACCGCTGATTCAGTGAATCACAACGCACTGGGTCTTGCGGTCACCTTCGACGGCTTTGCAGATTTCGGTCACTGCAGCATTGATGGTCGCAGTGGCGAGGGTTGCACTGTCGCCGAACCCACCTTCGCCGCCGCGTCGCAGATCTACCTGCAGTGGACCGGCCCGGCGATTTATCGCAGCAACCTCGGTGGCTTGAACGCCGCGGCCTACGATGTCCTCAGCCTGCGCGTCGGCCTGGCTTTGGGCGACGGCGCCAACGCCGAAGGCCAGGACTTCGATCTCGTATTGATCGACCGCGCGGGCAAGGAAGCGGTCGTGCATGCGGCCGATCTGGGCACGGCACTGTTCGATCCTCCCGGAGACACCTTTGCCAGTGGCGGTTCGGAAAAAACCACCCTCAACGGCATCCAGGCGCCGCTCTCGCTGTTTGAAGGTGTCAACCTCGGCGCATTGGAGGCCCTTGAACTCCGCTTTGGCAGCCCCCCCGCTGGCACCATTCAACTCACCGACCTCATGCTGCGCAAGCTGGCGCGCTAACGCACGCCGAGCTGCGGGCCCAGGTGTGGCAATGGCAGACCGATCAATGCATTCGGCGTGGCATCCATGGTCGTGATGAGGTCGGCGAAGACATTCATCACCGGCACCAGGTCGTCAACAGCCACCTTGTCCAGCGTATCGGCATCGTCATACAGATAGCTGGGGCCGGCAATGAAACTGGCCGTGGGCAATCCGTACAGGCAGGCCCAGGAGGCATCGGTTGGCACACCCACCGTTGAACATAGGCCGTGACCGGAAAGGATGAAGGTGCGTCGGAGGTCGTGCTCGATAATCGCCGCCCCCATCGCCGCCTTGAGCAACGGGCTCAAGCTGTTCAGTACGCCGCGTATTTCGGGGAGTTCGGTTACTTCCAACTGCCCATCCGCGCCGGTGACCGCTTGTTTGGCCACGTGCTCCAGCGTCACGTTGGCGACGAGGTTGTACGGGGTTGCCTGGTCGGCAACATATTTCCTGATGAAATCCTGGTGCGCCTGGTAACCGGTGAAGTGGGTATCGAAGGTGACGAACATCAGCGTCTTCTGACGCGCCTGCGGAGATTGCCGGGCAAAGTATTGCGCCTGAGCAAGCACCGAAGCCGTACCGCTGCCATCTTCCACTGCACCCGGTGTTACGGAATCGTGGTGAGACTGCACCATGATCGTGTCTTTGGTCTGCCCTTCGAGGAAACCGACGACGCTGCGCGCCTCAACCTGGGTTCGGCGCCCTTCCATTTTCATTGTGACCGTCGCCGACCCACCTCCCTGGCTGATCAAGTCACGCAGGCGCCGCCCCTCTGATGGCGCGACCCAGTATCCGGGGATGGTCACGCTGAGCCGTCGGTAAAACTCGTTGTTGTAGCGGTTTGATTCGAAGTAATCCGCCAGCACCCCGATGAAACCCACCGCGCCGGCGTCCATGGCGGCGCTGATGACATCGGAATAGTTGGTGAGATACGGATTCCCCACGACCAATGACGGCTCGACCACGGTCAACTCTGGGTCCCAGAAAAACTCGGTGAGCGGCGCAAAACCGGCCGGGGGCAACAGGAACTTGAGATCGAACAGCACCACCTTGCCGGCCACATTCGCCAGTTGCATGTCCAGCGGTGTGCCCAGGGTCACGTCCACCAGCTCGGTGGTGATCCCCTCCGGCCCGGTACCGAACTCAGCCGGCTGGTCCGGGGTGACGAAGGAAAAGCGCGAGGGGTAGGCGTCAACAGCGGTTCCCCCGACGGTTACCGATGCGCTATCCGCCTCCCACAACCACGAGATACTGGTTTCGTAGTGCACATCGGTCAGGCCGATCTTCTCCATTTCGCATTTGACGAAGGCAGCGGCGGCGTAACCGGCAGGTGTGCCTGTAATACGGCGCCCCAAATCGACGAGGCCCTCGATCCACCCGTAGATATGTTCGGTGGTCGGCAGGCCCTGATAGGCCGGTTCAGAGCTGACTGCGCAGGGCTCTTCGCCAGCGCTCGCGACATTCTGATCGCGTAACGCCGTTCCGGAACCGGGGGACTGGCAGGCGGATAGAAAAACCATGCTGCCGGTGATACATCCCCAAAACGCCTTGTTCATTAGTGTGTCTCCTCACCTGCACGGAAACGTGCAGACGAGGAATATATGTTCGGCATCCGCAGGCTGGCTTGTATCAAGCGACTGTGTTGCGGTGTTGCCCCCACCGGCGCATCAGAACAACTCGATATCGCCCTCGGTCATGTTCTCCTGTACCACGGATTTGTGGCCACGATCAGCCAGACGCACCCGCAGGGTTTCCAGCCGGGAATCCAGGTTGTGACGAAAATCGGAGAGCTGCTGGATCGCGTCGGTGTTGCCATCCATGATCTCGTTGACCAGATGATTCAGGTCGCGGGCCAGGCACACCACATTATCCAGCTCGGCGTCGCAGTAAGAGCCCAGTTGCTCAACCATGTCGGCGAACTGCAGCGAACGCACGGCATCGCGTTTGATATCGTCATCGACCGCAGCGCCCGCCGCGCTGACCAAATTGCTCAATGAAGGAACGGCGTCGGACACCAGCGAGCGAATCTGGCTCACGGCCTGTCGCACGGCCCCCAGTTCTTCAAGGATCAGGAACCCCGCGGCTCGCTTGATCAACAAGTAGCTGGTGCGTTCGCTATCGACAATCTCATTCATTCCGCCTGTCCTTGTTTCATGCGCCGGCGTGCTGTGGCGACAAAGTGACCTGATCCCGCCCCCTTGCAGTTTCCGTACCCACCGGGGACAAACAGGGAAATCTTTCCGTTTCCCGTTATTAAATCAGCCCCTTACGCATCGCTGGGTCAGGCATTTGCCGCGCCCGCCAGCGCTGCCGACAGCCACCCGTCACGCATTTCCGTGATGGCTCTGGCCACGGCGTATTGGCCTCATCATAGACACGAGCGGGGCTGCAGAGGAAAGCGAATTCGCCAATTTCAAGCAGGCGTTCATGCCTGCCGGCAACAGCTCGACGCGCGTCGTGGGAATCAATCCCACCCATTCTGGTCAGCTGTGCCATGGTTGGCACCCTGGATCCAAGCTGGCACCGAATGCGCTTCCCTTCTCAGTCATCGACAACGCGCGAAAGCGGATGCCGGCAATGTTGAAAAGGGCGATTCCCATCACCCTCTGTCTGCTACTGGCCCCGGCGGCGTTCGCAGAAATGCCGGATTCGCAGCTTCGTAAGCCCTTCTCAGTGGAGTTGCTGGAACACAGCCGCATCGACGACGCGCGGATTAATGAATCATCCGGGCTGGCGCTCTCACAACGTCGGCCGGACGTGCTGTGGACGCACAACGACAGCGGCGGCGGTGCGGAAGTCTTTGCGGTCCGTCGCGATGGACAGGTGCTCGGGACTTTGGACCTCAGCCCCGCCATCAACGTCGACTGGGAGGACATGGCGGCGTTCACGGTGAACGGTGAGCCGAAATTGCTGCTGGCCGATATCGGCGACAACTACGCCTTTCGCCCGGTGGTCGATCTGTACATCGTCGACGAGCCGGTGCTGCCGGCGACCACTGCGCCCTTCCGTTTGAACGCCAGCGGGTTCCGCCGGATTCGAGTGGTCTATCCGGACGGCTCCCGAGATGCGGAAAGCGTCGCGGTGGACCCCGTGGAGGGGTACATCTACCTGCTGTCGAAACGTGACGCCATTCCTCAGCTGTACCGGGTTCCGCTGTCCGCGGGCCATGAAGCCACCCGCAAGGAGGTGGTCGACGCCGAAGCCATCGGCCCGATACGTATACCGCGCGCCCCGCAGAGCAACCGCAATTTTCGGCGCTTGAACGGCGTGACTGGAATGGATTTCGCCAGGGACGGGCGAGCTTTGGCGCTGACGACATATACCCATGTATTCATCTATAGCCGTGCGCCGGGTCACAGCTGGCAGCAGGCCCTGCAACAAGAGCCACGCGTCTACAGGCTTCCGCGCTATCCCATGATCGAAGCCGTCGCCTTCGCGGCGGAGGCTGGCTCGCTCTGGATCAGCTCCGAGAAAAGCCCGGCGCCTTTGGCACGGATCGCATTGCCGCCCGCCGCAAAAGCGGTTGCAACAAGCGGAACCGGCCAAACAGCGACGGATTCGGTCACGGCAGCTCGCCCTTAGGGATCGATTCCCACCGAAGCCACGGCATGCCTTGGTCGACTCAGGATTCGTCGGTCTGGGTCAGGTACAAGGTGCGTGTGGGGTATGCAAACTCCACGCCTTCCTCGGCAAACGCCCGGACCATCGCCAGATTGATCGCCTGCTGCGTATCCATGTACCGGTTGTAATCCGGATTGAGCATCCAGTACACCACCTCGAAATCGTAGGCGGATTCCCCGAAGCCCTTGAAGTGCGCGCGATCAAAGCGGACATCGTGCTGGGCTTGAATGATCTCACGCACCAGAGCGGGGATTTTTTCCAGCTGCTCCGGCTTGGTCTGGTACAGCACGCCAAAACCAAAGACGATGCGCCGCTCGCGCATCCGTTTGTAGTTGCGGACCCGGGACCCCAGCAGATCGCTGTTGGAAAACACCAGTTGCTCGCCGCCCAGGCTGCGAATGCGGGTGGTCTTCAGCCCCACGTTTTCCACGGTGCCCAGGTAGCTGTCGACGATGATGAAATCACCGACTTCGAAGGGCTTATCGAGCACGATGGACAGCGAGGCAAACAGATCACCCAGAATGTTCTGTACCGCCAGCGCCACCGCGACGCCCCCCACGCCAAGCCCGGCCACCAGCGCTGTGATATCCAACCCGAGGTTATCCAGCGCCATCAAGGTCAGCGCGGACCAGAGCAGGAAGCGAATCACAAAGCTCATCGCACCCAGGTGGGTGGCGTTGCTGGCATTGTCCGAAAGCGCGTGACTCCGCGTACGCTCGATCCATGAGACCAGCAGCGAGTTGCACCACAACCCCACCTGCAGTAGCAACGTGACCGTCGCCGCTCCGGCGAGTACGGCGTTCATCCGCTCGGGTAGATCCAGAACGCGCGCGCCCAGAAACACGGCAGGGAACACCAGCAATGAAAGCCGGGTTCCGCACACGGCCTTCACCACCCAGTCATCCAGCTCGGTTTTGGTCTTCGCGACGAGGCGGGATATCCGTGTTTTCAGCAGCCAGCGCAGAACGCCGGCCCCCAGCAATAAAGCGGTGGTGAGGCAAAGAGCCACAATCCAGCTCGCCTTCGAGTTACCCATCACGATGGCATCGAGTTCGAACATGTTTGGGAATAAAGCCAGGCCGCCTTTCATCTTACGGCAGCCCGCCACTTATCTCTTCCACCCCGCCCTCGGCTGCAAGATCCCGCAAAACTCACGAACCGGAACTCCGCCACATTGTTCAACACCCCCCCGGCGCCTGCACACTGCGCACTCGCTTCCCTCAATCGGGCGGTGTCCGTTTTCACCGCCCCCACACCCGTCGACTCCGTGCCGAAACTCATTTTCCACCCCCGGCTGATTGCTTGCCTGATGCTGCTTTCTGCAGCCGGCGCCGCCGTGGCCGAACTTGGCACCCGGCTGGAAGTCGGCCGTCTGGAGGTGGCTGGCTGGGTGATGGAGCAAGCGCGCGTCGAACTGCACACGCAAGGCACGCAATTCACCGGCAGCGTAACCGCCAAACGCGTGCGCCACATGGCGTCGGCAATGACATTGCAGGATGTGCATCTGGAGTGTCAGGTCATCGCGTTGGAGCGACGGGCTTTCCGCTGCACCAATGGACGGCTGCGAGATTCCGATGGTGTCATCGCACGGATCCCCAGCCTGCAGCTCCACGGCGACGGCGCGCGCTGGGATACGCAGACCCGGCTCACCGTGACCAATCTGGGCAAACTCAGCAGCGTTTTGTCGGCACTCCTGCCGCAACCCCTGGAGCTGACTGCGGACGGCACCCTGCAACTGCGCTTACAAGCCCGCGGGAATGCTGATGGCAGCGTGGAAGGCAGCGCGAGCCTGCAAACGCCGGCACTCGCCCTCAATAACGCGCAAAGCACCATCGCCACCGACGGACTCCAGGCCACCGGCGAACTGGGCTTCGTGCTCAACGCCGACAGCGCCCGCTACACGCTGAAGGCCGAATTGAAGGCCGGCTACGCCTTTGCCAACCCGGTCTTGCACGACTACAGCCGGTTTCCCGCGACTCTCTCGCTAAGCGCCGACTGGCGCCCACAACGTTCCGAATTGCGCCTGCGCGCGCTGCGTTGGCAGCAACCCGGGGTTGCGGTGGTCAACGCCACTGGCACCGTGGTGCCGGCAGCAGCAGCGCCGCTGAAGGACGTCCAGCTGAGCATTGAACAAGCTGACTTCCCCGGTCTGTACAGCCAGCTGCTGGAGCCGTTGCTCGCCGGCACACCGCTGGACGAGCTGAGCACAGCGGGAACGCTTCGCGGCCAGATTCACATCGTCAATAACCAGCCGCAAAGCCTCCGCCTGGACCTCACCCAGATCCATATCGACGACCGTGAGCGCCGCTTTGCGCTGTATGGCCTCGACGGGACGGTTCGGTGGCAACAGGCCACCGTCGCCGAGGCATCGGAACTGCGCTGGGACGGCCTGTATTTCGGCCGGCTTCCCTTCGGCTCGGCGCGTTGGGCGTTTCAAACCTCCGGTGCACAAATCACCAGCACCGCGCCACTGCTGGTTGGTTTTTTTGATGGCGCTATCGCGCTTGAAAGCCTGCACGCGCAAGGGCTGGCCACGCCCAACCCCCAGCTGGACTTCCAGGCCACGCTGGAACCGGTGAGCTTGGCCCTGATCACCTCCGCCCTGGGTTTGCCCAGCTTTCCCGGCAAGGTGGCCGGTCGCCTGCCACCGGTGCATTACCAAAACCAGCAGCTGCGCCTCGACGGCCCGCTCACGGCCGAGGCCTTCGGCGGGACGCTGTGCGTCACGCAGGTGCAGGTGGACGAACCGCTGGGGCTGGTTCCACGCGCCAGTGCCGACATTCAGCTGCGCAACCTGGACCTGGCCCAACTCACCAGCGTCTTCGATTTTGGGCGTATTGAAGGCCCGGTGAATGCCGACATCTCCGGTCTGGAATTGCAGGCGTGGATCCCGGTCGCCTTCGATGCCCACCTGTACACCCCACGCGGGGATAAATCCCCGCATCGCATCAGCCAGCGAGCCGTGAACAACATCTCCCGGGTGGGTGGCGGTGGGGCCGCCGCGGCGCTGTCCAGCAGCTTCCTGCGCTACTTCGAGAACTTCGGCTACAAGCGCATCGGCTGGTCCTGCGTGCTCAGAAAAGGCGTGTGCCGCATGGGCGGGGCGGGCCCGACCGGGGATCAAAAGGGGTATTACCTGGTCGAAGGCAAAGGCCTGCCACGGATCGACGTGGTCGGTTATGCGGATGAAGTCAGCTGGGACACTCTGCTGAGCCAACTCCAAACCCTATCGACCAGCCCACCACCCAGCGTACGATGAGCTTCTGCCAACCCGATCACCGATCCAACCCCGCTACCACGCCCGGAGACACACGATGAACATTCTGCGCTGGTCACTGACCACTCCCTCCCTGCTTGTGCTGGCCGCCTGCGTCACCATCAACGTGTACTTCCCGGCCGCGGTGGCCGACCGCGTTGCCGACCAGTTTGTGCGTGATGTGTACGGCGCGGATGCGGGAAATCCGCCGGCGGCACCTGAAACCGGCCCGCAGTCCTCACTCTCAATGCCGCAACGCGCGCTGCTGGCCATGCTGGATTTCGTCATCTCGCCGGCCCATGCCGCCGCGGACTTTGATGCCAGCTCCCCGGCCATCCAGCGAATCAAGTCCTCGCTCCAGGATCGGCACCTGAAACTCGAGCCCTTCTACGCAACCGGCGCTGTGGGCATGACCAACAACGGTGAGATCAGCGTGCGTGAACTGGGCGCGGTGGCCCTGCCGCTACGCAATGCGCTGCGCAAGATGGTTGCCGACGAAAATGCCGAACGGGCGGCCCTGTATCGGGAGATCGCCATTGCCAACGAGCACCCCGAATGGGAACCGGAGATTCGCGCAGTCTTCGCCGAACGCTGGATCAGCAACGCGCGCAGCGGCTGGTACTACCAGGACAAAGACGGCAACTGGCAGATCAAATAAACCGAACCCCCACCCACCGCAGGATTCGCTTGCGGTGGGTGAGGTCGTCGCACGAAATCACAACCTGACGGCGCGTGGTCGCAATACGTCACAGCGGCTAACTGGCATAGTGTCGGCGCGCAGAAGCACGGGGGATACTCCAAACGCTGCCGCGCGGTCAGCGGCGGGACGCATCTCGCCTTTCAATCGGGGAATGAGGAGAACAACCCGTGGAATCGAGTCCATTCATCCAGGTGGGGCTGCCTATCGCCCTGTTCATCATCATGATCGGCATGGGCCTCAGCCTCACACCGCGTGATTTCCACCGGGTGGTCGAGCAACCCCGTGGCGTGCTGGTGGGAACTCTGGGTCAGATGATTGGCGTACCGCTGCTGGGTTTCCTGGTTGCGGCAATGCTGAGTCCGGCGAGCGGCATCCTGGCGGCAGGGATGGTGCTGGTGGCCCTCTGTCCGGGCGGCACCACCTCGAACCTGATTTGCTATCTGGCCAAGGCCGACCTGGCGCTGTCGATCACTTTGACGGTGATTTCCAGTTTCCTCACCATCCTCACGATCCCGCCCCTGCTCAACCTGGCGCTCGAACTGTACGCGGGGAACGGCGAAGTGGTGCACCTTCCGTTCAACAAAACCCTCATCACGATGACGGTGATCGTGCTGATTCCCACGATGCTGGGAATGGGGCTGCGCGCGTGGCAGCCCCGTCTTGCACAGCGGCTCGAGCCAGGTATCAGCAAGTTTTCCGCCCTGGTTTTGCTTGCGATCGTTGTCGCCATCGTCGCAACTCAATGGGACAACCTGCTCAACTGGGTGGCCATCGGCTTCTGGCCGGCGCTCTTGATGAACATTGCGGCCATCGCGGGGGCCTGGCTACTGGCCCGTGTCGCCGGTTTGAATCATGCCGACCGGTTGACCGTCATGGTCGAGTTGAGCCTCAAGAACACCACCATCGGCTTGCTGGTGGCGCTGACCCTGATTGGCAACGTCGAGCTGGCCATCCCCTGCGCGATCTATGGGCTGCTCATGTACGCCGGTGCCTTCGTCATGGTGACCTACGGACGGCGTGCCGCGACCGCGCAGGCACAGCGCGACTTCGCGCCCTCACCAGGCAAGAAGGAAGCCGCGTCGTTTTCCCCCACGCCGCCCTAGCGGGGCTTCCAACGAAGTTCACATGTGCGGTAAACACGACGAGACCAGTCGCGATACGCCGCACTGAAATGCGGGGTGCATTTTTCGGTGATCTGCACTCGCTGATTGAGTTCATCGGTCTCCTCTCACGGGAATGCTGGGAACCGGGCTACGCGTCGTGCCTGGAGCTGAGATAGGCGCTACGCCTGAACAACGGTCAAAGCCGCCCATCAACGAACATTGCGTCGTCGCCCGGTCGCAACCATCAAATCGGGGGAACGTTGATGAGGACTGGCAGGAACGCAAGCAGCAGCTCAAAGATGCCGGACGCTGGCACGAACTCCTCTATTGATCGCGCCGGAGGACTCGCCCCTGCGGTTCCCGCTGCAGCGCGAGTGGCGCTACTTGATGCTGGCGGTAGTGGCCCGCGTTGCGCGCAGCTGCTGTTGCAGCCAGCCGTACCAGTCGTCCATGCCATCACCGCGTGTGGCCGACACCGGAAAAACAAGGATGTCCGGGTTGACCTGGCGCGCGTAGCGCACGCAGGCAGCAACATCAAAATCCACGTGTGGCAGCAGATCCATCTTGTTCAGCAACAGGACACTGCTGGCACGGAACATGTGGGGATATTTCAGCGGCTTGTCAGCCCCTTCGGTGACGGAGAGGATGACGACCTTGGCGGATTCGCCGAGGTCGAACAGCGCCGGGCAGACCAGGTTGCCGACGTTTTCAATCAGGACCAGGCTGTCTGATGCCGGGTCGAGCGCCTGCAGTGCCTGGCCCAGCATATCGGCTTCGAGATGGCAGCCGGTTCCCGTGTTGATCTGCACCGCCGGTGCGCCTGTGGCGCGGATCCGTTCAGCGTCGAATTGCGTTTCCTGATCACCTTCGATGACCTGAACCGGGCATTGCGGAGCCAGGTCGCGAATCGTGCGTTCCAGCAGCGTGGTCTTGCCCGCACCGGGGCCACTGACCAGGTTCAGCGCGAGGATGCGGTTTTGCGCAAGCCATTCCCGGTTTGCCTGTGCCAGGCGGTCATTGTGCTCCAGTATCCGGGCCTCCAGTTCCAGCGTGCGTCCATGGGCACGCGCGGCTTGCTGTGTGGCGGCGTCCGCGGTTTCCGGCTTCCCGGCTGCCGGGGACGGGTTGGCATTGAGCGGCACAAAACGCGCGGCTTCCAGACCGGGCATTGTTGTCAGGGTGGGCTGAGCGTTGTGTCCGCAGCCGCAGGTGGTGCACATCCGTTCGGGTCCTCAATATCGATGGATTGAATGACGAGCTGGTCGCCGCCTACGGGTGCAGAGTGGTCCCGACTCCCGCAGAGACAGGCCTGGGTGAAAGAGAATAGCGTGAGCGGGCGATCACAGGCGAGACAGCGACTGTCAGCCGGGACCCGCGTGATTTCCAGCTGGGCACCTTCAAGTGCGGTGCCGGAGGTGATCGCGGTGAAGCCGAAGCGCAGGGCATCAGGCGCGATGCATGTGAGGCAGCCAACGCGCAGCGTCACTCGGCGGATCGTTGCGCCTGGGGCGCGCTGTTCACAGATCGCGAGAATGTTGCGGCAGACTGAAAGCTCGTGCACGAAGGTTCAGCAGATGCGCGGCAATTGCTCACCGACAAGCATTTCCAGTGCGCGCTGGCCGCCAAAACCGGTGTGCAGCACGACACGGCCGCGCGGGATCTCGCGAACCTCCCCGATCACTGCCGCTTGCTCGCCGGCTGGATGGTGGCGTAAAGCTGCCAATGCCCGGTCGGTTGACTCCGCCGGAACGATGATCGCGATGCGCCCCTCGTTTGCGAAGTACAGCGGGTCGAGTCCCAGGAGCTCACTGGCACCGCGGACCTCGGGGCGAACCGGGATGGCCTGACCCTCGATGTGAATGCCCACATTTGCCGCCTGGGCAAATTCGTTGAGAACGGTGGCCAGGCCACCTCGCGTTGCATCGCGCAGACAGTGCACACCCGGGCAGGCTTCCAGCAGCGCTTCGATCAACCCGTTGAGTGGCTGACTGTCGCTGTGCACCGGTGTATCCAGTGCCAACTCGGCACGCGCCGCCAGAATGGCGACGCCGTGATCACCCAGCGGGCCGCTGACGAGAACACGATCACCCGGCATGGCGTGGCGTGCGGCAATCTGGCGTGCCGCCGGGATAACGCCAATGCCGCTGGTGTTGATAAACAATTTGTCGGCTGCACCATGTGGCACCACTTTCGTGTCGCCGGTAACAATTTGCACGCCGGCTTCGCCCGCTGCCCGCGCCATGCTCTGAGCAACCCGCTGCAGCACGTCCAATGACAGCCCTTCTTCGATGATGACCGCACAGGAGAGGTAAAGCGGACGCGCACCGGATACGGCCAGGTCGTTCACCGTGCCGTGCACCGCCAGTGAGCCAATGTCGCCGCCGGCAAAAAACAGCGGGTCAACAACATAGGAATCCGTGGTGAAAGCCAGCCGGTTGCCGTGCTGTTGCAGTGTTGCGAGGTCGATACGCGCCTGGTCCTCGAGCGTGTTCAGCAGAGGATTGTCGAATGCGCTGCGAAAGACCGTGTCAACCAGCTCGTGGGTGGCGCGCCCCCCGCTGCCATGAGCCAGGGTGATGGTCTTGTTCATGCGGTGGTGTCGCTGTTTCGGTACTGGTAGACCGCTGCACATGCCCCCTCGCTGGAGACCATCAAGGCGCCCACGGGGTTCTCTGGCGTGCAGGCAGACCCAAACAGCGGGCATTGCTGCGGCTTGCTGCGGCCGGTGAGCACGTTGCCGCAGTAGGTGGCAGCGGGGTCGGGAGGGGAATGGCCTGACGTGATGCACAGGGGTTCGGCATCAAACCGCCGCAGCCGGGGGTGGAGCATGACACCCGACTCAGCAATCTCGCCAAGGCCACGCCACTGCGAGCGCGGTCGCGGGACGAAGGCCGCGTGCATGGCCTGCTGGGCTGCCGTGTTTCCGCCCTCGGCGACCACCCGTTGATATTGGTTCTCCACCTCGCAGCGGCCATCCACGAACTGCTCCAGAAGCATGCTCAGCGAGTGCAGAATGTCGAGGGGCTCGAACCCGGCGACCACGACGGGTTTGCCGTAGTCATCGCTGATGAAGGCGTACGGCGTCGTGCCGATGATGGCGCTCACATGGCCGGGGCCAATGAAAGCATCAAGCGCGAGCCCCGGCATGTCCAGCAGGGCGCGCAGGGTGGGAATAATGGTGATGTGCTGGCACAGCACCCGGAAGTTGCTTTGGTTTTCCGCCTCGGCCTGCAGCAGCGTCAGGGCTGTGGCGGGCATCGTGGTCTCGAAACCCAGGGCGAAAAATACGACGGTGTGGTCCGGGTGATCACGCGCCAACTGCAAGGCATCGAGCGGCGAATAGACCATGCGGATATCGGCGCCGCGCGCTTTGGCCTGCAGCAGGCTCCCGCCGGAGCCCGGTACACGCATGGCATCGCCGAACGTGGCCAGGATGATTCCATCCTGCTCAGCCAGCGACACCGCCGCATCAACGCGGTCCATCGGCAGTACGCAGACCGGGCACCCCGGGCCATGGACGAGCTCGAGCGCATCGGGAAGCAAGGCCTGCAGGCCATACCTGAAGATGGAATGGGTGTGGCCCCCACAGACTTCCATGATCTGCAGCGGCTGGTCGCGCCCGGGGGGAAGATTTTTCGCCTGCGCATGAATGCGTTTTATCAGCGCCTGGGCTTTGGCAGGGTCGCGAAACTCATCAACAAACTTCATGGGGTTTTTCCGGCAGCCAGCGGGGTGCCCTCCATCGCTCCGGCTTCCATTTCTTCGAGCAGGGCAAGGGTGCGCCTGGCTTCATTCTCATTGATGCGATGGATGGCGAAGCCCACATGCACCAGCACCCAGTCGCCGATGCAATCCGGGGCGGTGTTCGGGGGGTCCAGGATGCAGCGGATGTTGATGGCGCGCCGGGTGCCAGCGAAGTCCACGCTAGCCAGATGCTGAGCCTCGTCGAGGATGGCGATGATCTGTCCGGGGATGCCTACGCACATGGGTCTGCTCCTGTGGCTTGCTGCAGGCGGGCGGCGGCGACAGCAGCCTGCCCGAGGCTCAGGCCACCATCGTTTGCCGGTACGCGCTGGTGGGACAAGACACGCATGCCGCGGGCCTGTAACCGTCGGGTCAATTCTGCGGTGAAGCTGCAATTCTGGAACACGCCGCCACTCAGAGCAATTGTCGGTGACGTGCTCGTGTCTGGTTCGGCCTGCTCCAGCAACGCCACCAGCCCCTGGGCAAAACTCGCGTGGAAGCGGCTGGCAATGATTCCGGTAGGGACCCCTTCCTCCAGATCCTGCAACAGCGCCTGCCACATGGGGATGGTCTCCATTTCCCACAGGCCTGCATGGCGCTGGATCAGGAACGGATATGCCCGTGATGTCGGGTCAGCAGTGCTGTCGATGCGGGCTTCAAGTTCGGTCGCGGCCTGTCCTTCGTAGCTGACGGTTTGGCGGAGACCGAGAACGGCCGCGACGGCATCGAACAGTCGCCCGGCAGAGCTGGCGAGGGGGCTGTTGAAACCGCTGGCAAGCATCCCATCCAGTGTGCCCAGTGGTTGCTTGCTGAGTGCGATAAAAAACGCCTGTGCAGCCAACTGTTCGCGCCAGTGATCCCAATCCGGCAGGCGACGCAGATGCGCATAGGCCATGCGCCAGGGTTCGCGAATGGCCTGGGACCCGCCGGGCAAGGCCACCGGAACCAGGCGACCAACCCGCAAACATTCGGTGTAGTCGACAAGCAGCAGTTCGCAGCCCCACAGCTGGCCATCGTTGCCATACCCCGTGCCATCCAGCGCCAACCCCCAGATCGGCCGGGTATTGCGCGCAATGCCATTGTCGATCAGGCAGCTGGCGATATGGGCATGGTGATGTGCCACCTCATGCAGTGCCAGTCCCTGCTTTTCCGCCAGCGCGCGGCCCCGGTGACTGGGCGCATAGTCAGGATGCATGTCGATGGCGATAGCATCCAGATGCGGCGCATACAGCTGTTGGTGCAGGCCCAGGCTCTGCTGCCACTGCGTCTCGGCATCAAGCTGATGCTGGTCGCCCTGGTGCGGCGACAGTACAGCGCGACCCGCTGTGAGCAGACAAAAGGTGTTCTTGATCTGGCTGCCGCACGCCAGCACGGCAGGGGCGGAATCGAAACCGCTGGGGAGAGTCAGGGCCTGCGGGGCAAAACCCCGCGCACGTCGCAGTGGTAGCAGTTGCTCGGCGGCCGGGCGCAGGACCGAGTCGTCGACACGTTGAGCAATCTTGCGGTCATGCAGCAGCCAGAGATCGGCAATGCCTGCGAGTTCCCTGCGTGCCGTTTCGTTGTCCAGACAGGGTGGGCAGCCGGAGGGGTTGCCACTGGTGAGCACGATCGGCTGGTCGAGTGCTTGCATCAGCAAATGGTGCAGCGGTGATGCCGGCAACAGGAAGCCCCACTCCCTGAGGCCGGGGGCAATCTTTGCACTCAACCCGGTGCCGGGATGGGCAGGCAGCAGAACGATGGGACGCGCGGCGTCACGCAGGGCGGCGGTACTGGTGGAAGTCAGCTGGGCATAGCTCCCAACCATGGCGGTGTCACGAGCCAGCAGTGCCAGTGGCTGATCAGGCCGGTGCTTTTTCCGGCGCAATCGTAAAATGACGTCGTCGTCATTGGCGCTGCAGGCCAGGTGAAAGCCGCCAACGCCCTTGACCGCGACGATCTTGCCGCTGCGCAAGGCCTGCGCGGTCGTGCGAATCGGATCGTCGGTTTCGATGCGGCCGTCGGCATCCTCCAGCCATAAGCGGGGGCCGCAATCCGGGCAGGCAATCGGCTGCGCGTGAAAGCGCCGGTTCCCCGGGTCTGTATATTCGGCCTGACAGGCGGAGCACGGTACGAAGGCCGCCATGCTGGTGTTGCGGCGGTCATAAGGAAGAGCCTGCAGAACGGAGAGCCGGGGGCCGCATTGTGTGCAATGGGTAAACGCATACCGGTAGCGCCGGTCCTGGGGATCGTCGATTTCCCGCAAACAGTCGGCGCAGGGTGCGATGTCTGTCATGTCCCCACCAGTCACGGGGCCGGGCTCGCTTGGCACGATGCAAAAGTCATCTGCCAGAAGGGCAACCTGCGCGTCGACCTCCACGCGGTCAATTCGTGCCAGTGGGGGGGCGCACTTTTGCAGCTCTGCCAGAAAGCGGTCCTTGTCCTCGTGATTGGCCTGCAGGCGAATGCGCACGGCATCGCCTTCATTGCAGACATCCCCGTGCAGCTTGAGGGCGTTGGCCAGCCGCAAAACGGCGGCTCGAAAACCCACGCCCTGCACCCGACCGTGGACGCGAATCAGCCAGCCTGACGCCGTGCACGCGGTCACGCGGCAGGTACCGAATGCCGTGCGGTCAGCTCACTGATGAGGGTGTCTGCGCACGCGCGGACGGCCGGGCTCAGGCCGATTCCAAAATCGAACTGCTGCCCTTCGATACCCAGAATCGTCAGGTCGGGGGGAAGATTCTGCAGTCTGCGCCCGAGGTCAATGGCCTCGCCAAGACCGAGGACGTGGCTGGATACCGCAAACGCGGCATCGCGCCACCGGTTGCCGTGGCCATCAAAACGCTGCAGCAGCCCGGGAGACGTGCCGGCTTTCATCGCGTCGATCAGCATCACGCTGCGATATCCCTGCATCCGGCTCAGCAACTGCAGGCTGTCACCGATATCGATGGCGGTCTGCATGCCGGGTCGCGGGTCTGCCGCCAGGGCGCGAACCACATAGGTGCCGACGCCATCATCTTGCCGGTAGGGGTTGCCCAGGCCGATGTACAGCGTGTCATGACCGGTGGCATTAGCCACGCTGGATGTCCAGCTCCAGAAAATGGACAGAACAGGAGATACAGGGGTCGTAGTTGCGGATCACCCGTTCGCAGCCGTGACGCAAGGTCTCGTCGTCGGCATCCAGGTTCTGGCTCAGGTAGCGGTGCAGGTCGCTTTCGATGGCGGTCTGATTAACCGCAGTGGGAGGGACGATGCGTGCTGAGGTGATGAGGCCGTTCTCGTCAACGCCGTAGTGATGGTGGCAGGTCCCCCGCGGAGCTTCGCTGGCCCCGAAACCTTCCCCGGTCCGCGGCGTGACCGTCGCTCTGGGAACCTTGGGCATGCGGTAGTCATCCAGGATGCGCAACGCTTCTTCGCAGGCAAAAACCACCTCCACCGCACGTGCCAGGAGGCTGCGAAAAGGGTTGTTCTCGTCCGGGCGTACGCCGGCGGCGTCTGCGGCCTGCCGGGCCTGCGGGGTCAGTCGATCATGATTCAGGCGCAATCGGGCCAGCGGGCCAAGCTGGAGCGGCGCGGCGTTTTCGGCGGTTCGCCGCCGGCTGTGCAAGGCCGTCGAATGAGGAACCTGGAATTCCATCAAGTGCTGGTCGTATTCCTCAACCGAAAAATGCAGCCCGGTGCTGGTGGCGAGCGGGCCGCCGTTGAAGGGGTATTCGGTGGCCGGTTGCAGTGCGAGCAACTCCCAGTCGTTTGTGAACACCGGGAAATCGAGACTGCTGGCAAACGTCAGCAGCTCGCGTGCCGTATCCAAACCCCATGCCAGCTCATCACGCAAGGGGTCGAACGCGCTGCGAGGCGGAACCTTGTAGAACCCGCCGACGCAGACATTCACCGGGTGGATTTCCCGCCCGCCCAGAACGCGTAACAGCTGGTTCCCGGCCGCCTTCAGGCGGAGGGCATTTTGTACGATTTCCGGGTGTGCCTCGGCCAGGCTCAGGCCATCGGGCACGCCGAAGAAGTCGGGCAAATGCAGCATGGCAATGTGCAGTACATGACTTTCAATCCACTCACCGCAGTAGATCAGCCGGCGCAGGTCATGCAGCTCAGGCGCAACGTCGACACCCAGTGCCGATTCCAGTGCGAGTACCGAGCTCATCTGATACGCAATCGGGCAAATCCCGCAAATGCGTGCCGTGATGTCCGGGACTTCCTGAAAGTGCCGCCCGCGCAACAAGGCTTCGAAAAGCCGGGGGGGCTCAAAAATATTCAGCTGCACCGTGCGCAACATGCCATCTTCGATGCGGACCTTGAGCGAGCCTTCACCCTCGAGTCGGGCGATGGAATTGACCTCGATCCGTCGCGTGCTCATTCGTCCTCCAAGGCTTCGCTTTCGCGCCGGAAGTCAGGAGCCCAGGCATTGAAACTGCGGTACAGACGGCGGGTGGCATCAGCGGGCTGGCCGAGCGCCGCCAGTGGCCTGACCAGAGAGCTGGTCGGCGGTGCTTTGGGGCCGAAGCAGCCATAACAGCCGCGATCAAAACCGGGGCAGATGGCGCCACAGCCGGTATGGGTCACCGGGCCCAAACAAGGAGTGCCCTTCGCGACCATGACGCAGACGCGCCCGGCGCGCTTGCAGTCGATACAGACGCTGTGATTCGGAACGGAGGGCGCGCGCTGGTTGAGGAAGGCATTGATCACTTCCAGCAACTGGGTCTTGTCGACCGGGCAGCCGCGCAGTTCAAAATCCACGGCGACATGATCGGCAATGGGGGTCGACTGCGGCAGCGTATCCAGATATTCAGGTGAGGGGTAGACCAGCGCCGGCCAGTGCGCACTGTTGCCAAAGTTGCGCAGTGCCTGAATACCGCCGGCAGTGGCACAGGCGCCGATGGTGACCAGATGCCGCGAAGCGGCACGCAGTTCCTGTATGCGCACTTGGTCGGCCGCTGTGCAGACCGAACCCTCGACCAGTGCCAGGTCGTAAGGCCCCTCCAGCTTGCGGCTGGAGGCCTCCGGGAAATAGGCGATCTCAATGTGCTGGCTCAGGGTCAGCAACTCGGCTTCACAGTCAAGCAAGGTGAGCTGGCAGCCATCACACGAGGCCAGTTTGAAAACCGCGAGCCGCGGGCGGGTCGGTGTCATAGCGACTTCACCCCCATCCAGCGTCGCAGCCGGTCGAAACGAAAAACCGGCCCGTCTCGGCAGACCAGTTCGGGGCCGAAAAGGCAGTGCCCACAGAAACCCAGTGCGCACTGCATGTGCCTTTCGAGCGACATATAGATGGCGGTATCTGGCAGGCCCGCCTGGGCCAGCGCCATGACGGTGAACCGCATCATGATTTCCGGTCCGCAGACAAGGGCCACGGCGTTGTCCGGGTTCAGGCGCAGGCTGGGAATCAAGTGGGTGACCGTGCCGATGTGGTCGCTCCAGCCGGGTGTTGCCGCATCCACCGTTCGGTAGACCTCCACACTTTCGAACCCGGCCCACTGGGTGAGCTCCGGAGCAAACAGCTGGTCATCCACACTGCGGCTACCGTAGAGGATCTGTATGCGACCGAAATCTGCCCGCTGGCGCAAGACCTGTCGAACCAGGGGGGCAAGGGGAACGAGTCCCAATCCACCAGCAACGATGAGTAGATCCTGGCCCCGGATTTCGTCCACCGGCCAGCCAACCCCGAAGGGGCCGCGCACGCCGATGCTGCTGCCGAGTGGAAGTTTTCGCAGGGCGTTGGTGACGTTCCCAACGGCCCGGATCGTATGCTGCAGGTAGCCCTCACGAACATCGGCGACCGGGTCGCCTCCCATCGAAATGGCAGATTCGCCGTGACCGAAGGCGTACAGCATGTTGAACTGCCCGGGAACAAAAGTCGGCGGCGGCCCTGCCAGCGGGCGCAGGCGCAGCGTGAACACATCACGGGTCTCAGCCTGGTGTGCCTCGACGCGATAGCGCCGAGGTGCCCAGGGGCTGTTCTGCGGTGCCGCCATTGTCAGCGAGTGCCGCCCTGATGATAGACATCCAATACCTGCAGCCGGCAGGACTGGAGCCGTTCGAGCATGGGTCGGATGGCTCGACGGAGCAGCGCATACCCCAGGTCATGGTCTTCGTCCATCGCGGCCCGTAAAGCCACGCAGTCCAGAGAAACTGTCTCGGTGTCGGTTACGGTGATTGCGTCCAGGTGGCTCTCGTAGGGCGGAATCAGCCACGACCAACCCAGCACCTCGCCAGATTGAAGAGTCTGCACCGTCAGACCGTCGACGCTAAGGCTGACCTGGCCGCTGAGGATCAGGTGAAAATCCTCCACGGGCGTGTGCTGTTTCAAAATAACCGTACCCGCCAGGAAGCAGCGCCGCTCGGCCATCAGGCCAAGCCGCTCGAGCTGGGCCGGTTCCAGGTTGGCAAACAGAGGGCTGGCGCTCAGGGCTTCGGTTTCAGACATCGGTAGTTCCGCGAGTATCCCGGGGGATCGTGACACGGATTGCGTGCACTTCCTCCGTTAAATCGATGCCCGGTGGGCACCAGGTGATGCAACGCCCGCAGCCCACACAGCCGGAGCTGCCAAATTGGTCCTGCCAGCTGGCCAGCTTGTGCGTGAGCCAGTGACGATAGCGGCTCGGTGTGCTCGAGCGGCTGGGGCCGGCTCTGGCGAGGTGGGTGAATTCCGGGTCGAAGCAGGACGCCCATTGCCGCGTGCGCTCTGCGGTGAGCCCATCCAGGCTCGTGGTGTCTTCCACGCTGGAGCAGAAACAGGTCGGACAGACCATGGTGCAGTTACCACAGCTGACACAACGCTCGGCGATGGCGTCCCAGCCTGGATGTTCGGCGTTGGTGTAAAGCAGTTCCTTAATGCCATCGGTATCCAGTGAGCGGCTGATGCTGGCTGCGGCTCCCGCAATTGCGGTGTCCGCTGACTGCACCGATTCCGCAGCAGCGGGGGCGAGTCGCAGGGGGGCAATCAAGTCCTGGCCCGCCGGACTGCCAACCTCCAGAACATACCGCGGCACCCCGTCCTCGATGAGCTCAGTCAGTGCGATGTCGAACCCGTGTGCGCAGCGAGGGCCGGTGTTCATGGAGGTGCAAAAACAGGTGGCGGCCGGGTGCGTGCAATGTACGGCAACGATAAAGACATCCTGCCGCCGCGCGGCATAGGCCGAATCGACCGCGATGCCACCGGTAAAAACGCGGTCCTGGATGGCCATCGCCGCCAGTTCGCAGGCGCGGACACCGATGAATGCGCGTTTTTCGCGCAAAACCTCTTCAAGTTCAATGGTGAAGTCATCGCCCTGTTGCTGGGCGCGCCAGACCGGCTGCCGGGCGGGAAACAGCTCCTGCTTCCATGAATGCGGGCCAACCGCGTAGGCGAAAAGGGCCTGATCCTCACGCCGGTTCAGCCGGTAGTGCCCTGGCGCCTGCTCGTCGGTCCAGCCTGCAGGCAGATCGGTAACACCGGTGATTTCTGCGTAGGTGATGGCACCATCCCGCTGATGAGGGCCGATCAGGCGAAAGTCCTGTGCGCTCAGGGCGGCGAGCAAGCGACCCAGTTCAGCGTGCGACAGGGCATGACGCTGGTGTGTCATGCTGGCGCTGCCACGGTGCGTGCTGATGCCATTTCTGGCCGACGCAGGTTCAAGGAATTGGCGAGCATCAATGGTGTCGGTGACCTCCGCGTAACGGGTGAGGGGCCGTTAGGAGCATGCTAAACCGCTGGCAGGGCGCTGTCATTGATGGGGGTCAGGGCGTACCCGGTCTTTCGTCCGCGGGCGGTCGCGGAAAGACACCGGGGTGCCGGGTTCAAGCTTTTCCCATCCCCGCCACGTCAAAAACCCGGTTCTTGCGTTCCGGGCAAACGTAGGAATGCGTGATCGTGCCCTGCCCCGGGTACGCACCGGAATGTGGCATGTGTGCCGACGCCGAGTTCACCATCTGCCAGCTTGCCTGGGTATGAAGGGCTACCTGTCCGCGAACAAGGCTGTCGGCTTTTTTCTGCAAGCGGCCTTTTCGGCGGTTACTGTCTGACTTCTGGCTTGCGCCCCCAGCTGACCTACGTCCTGCGTGAATACGCCTGGTGTCCAACCCTGTAAGCAATGCCCCCCAATAAAAAAGGTTCATCGCGCTTTAGCGGGAAACGCGGCGCCTTGTTGCAACTCAATTGCGGGATGGCCTGAGTTAGCGGGCCGCGCCACCGACCGGGTCGGGGCATCCTGTAGCCGGGCGGTCTTGCGCCGCTGCGCGGTTCCCTGCCGGTCATGCCGCTTGGTGGGGTCGGCTCTACAAGACATCCTGTCTAGCTAGAGCCTCGATTCGCCGTCCTGGCGAATCGCCCCCAGTCGCGGCATGTCCGTCAGGCGCAAGCCCCGACGGCCCGGCCACAGGACGCCCCGACCCTGGGGGCTGCCGCTGAATTCATCGCCTCGAGCGGCGTGCAAAAGAACGCGCCAGGCTGGCGCTGGCAGGTCCGCTGTCCGGGGCGCTGACCGGAGCCATCAGGCGACCCGCCGGGCACCGCTGGTGCGAATGGGGGCAAACGGACAGGAGTCCGTTTGAGGGTCTTCA
>JBFIER010000020.1:0-80590 GCA_041603255.1 Oceanococcaceae bacterium
CCGCACGCGAGAAGAGGCATGGTCGGACCTGTTTCAGTACATCGAAATGTTTCACAATCCCCGCATGCGGCGGAGAGTGGCCAACCTAGATCGGAAGATTTCCACCTTCCTGGAACCGTCCGTGGATTAGGAGGCGAACCCCACAGCAGCCTAGAGGCGCTAGTCAGCTTCTGCTGTTCATGATGCCTAATTTTTGTAAATACCTTGGATAGGTAGGACAGAGCATAAAAGCACTCGTCAATTCGTCCACCAAGCACCCTCAGCGGGCCGATACGGGATCGGATGCCCTCTAGTGGCATGTTGCAAAGTGCTATGTTGTTTTGAATTGCTCCTAGCATTTCAAAATGCTGGTCGTTTCTGATGTTCACTTCCAATTCGTTTCGATCCAGGTAAAACCATCCGGCGTAGTGGGATCGCCCGCCGGGTACTCGGAAGTGCCACTGCTCGGCAACCTGCTCTTGAAGAAGTTGCGCTTGAGTGATGGGTTGAAGGCTATTGTTTTTTTTGCACGCTAGCCAAAGATGCCAGTGGGAACCAGAATTGTAAGACTTGTCGCCTAGCTCTCGGACCCACTGAAATGCGAGTTGGCTTTTATGTACTTTCGCCGTCGTTGTTCGAGTGGATTTGATGAGTCGGTAATCCCCCCGAAAACTAGCCGGAGCGATTTGTAGAAAATTCTCGTAACCTACTCGCAGGAGAATTTTCATGCGCAAGTCCCGTTATTCCGACAGCCAGATCATGGCGATCCTCAAACAAGCTGAGGCTGGCACACCCGTTCCCGAGCTCTGCCGCGAGCACGGTATGAGCACCGCCCTGTTCTACCGTTGGCGCAGCAAATATGGCGGCATGGACACCTCGATGATCAAGCGCCTCAAAGAATTGGAAGACGAAAATCGTCGGCTCAAGAAGATGTATGCGGAGGAGCGCCTCAAGTCCGAGCTTCGCAAGGAGGCTCTTGAGGGAAAGTGGTGAGGCCATCTCGCCGGCGCGAGATGGCCCAGAAGGCCGTAGCACAGAAAAGCGTCAGCATCCGAGTGGCTTGCGAAGCCTTTTCCGTGAGTCAAACCTGTTACCGCTATCAACCACTGCTGAGCAGTGAGAGTGCCGAGATCGCAGACTGGTTGGTTCGGCTAACCCACAACCAGCGGAATTGGGGATTCGGGCTGTGCTATCTGTTCCTGCGTAACGTGAAAGGCTACGGCTGGAACCACAAGCGCGTGTATCGGATTTACCGGGAGCTTGAGCTGAACCTTCGGATCAAGCCCAAGAAACGCCTTGTGCGTGAGAAACCCGAACCACTATCCATTCCTGAAGCCATCAACCATGTCTGGAGCATCGACTTCATGCACGACAGCTTGGACGATGGGCGGCCGTTTCGGTTGTTCAACGTCATCGACGATTTCAATCGTGAAGGCTTGTGCATTGAGGTGGATTTCTCACTGCCAGCCGAGCGCGTCAAGCGCGCACTGGAACAGATCATTGAATGGCGAGGACGGCCTCAAGAAATTCGTTGCGATAACGGGCCGGAGCTCATCGGTCATGTCCTGCGGGATTGGGCGGAAAAGCGAGGTATTGCACTCCGACATATTCAGCCCGGAAACCCCCAGCAGAACGCCTACATTGAGCGATACAACCGAACCGTTCGATACGAGTGGCTCGGACAATATTCCTTTTCAACCATCACGCAGGTTCAGGATCACGCCACCGAATGGCTCTGGACCTACAATCACGAGCGACCCAACATGGCCCTGGGCGGCATCACTCCCATGATGAAGCTCGATCAGGCCGCCTAACTTCTACGAATTCCTTCGGCTAGAAATGGGGGGATTACCGTAACGCCAGCAAGGGCGCGAAACTCTTAGCTGATTGGCTGGAGTCGAAATATTGCCTTGATCGTGGAATTACGCGCGACACTGTGGCCCCCGTTATCCAGGCTGCGCTGTCCAATGAACAGGGTCAGAAATAGCTACAAGGCGGAAGTCTGTTGCTTGCAACACAGGGTTGAAACTTCTGGGCATCCAACCTTGAAATGCAAGAATCCAGAAAAAGACTGCGCGAATTTCAGGAGAGGAGGCAGTAGAGGGCTAGGGTGGCGCTATCAATCAGTGCCGCATGGGCTGCAAGTCGAACGGCTGATCTGGCGAACGACGAGAGTGATAGCCTCTAATGCTTCAGGCCGAATCAATCAGCAGCCTAACGCTGTTGGTCGTTTGATTGTCTGGCACTGATTTGCAGCACATCGGTCGAAGTAACCATACAAGTAACCATGTTTAGGCAATCTGGCATGGCTGGCTGCGAATAGCCTCTGTAACATCATGATAAATATGGTGGGCCCACCAGGACTTGAACCTGGAACCAACGGATTATGAGGCGAAATTTGTTGGCTAATTGGGGTCCAGGGTGGTTCGCACAAACGGAAAAACCTAAACATAAACAACAGCTTGCTGTCTAATGTTGTAGATCGCAGTTCGCGGTTGTCCGATTCTCTTCGGTAACCGTTAGGCGACCAATTTCAGATTGTACAGCAGGTGAGTTATGGCTCTTTCGATTCGTGAAGTTGAGGCTTTGCCGCCAGGGAAGTGGAAGGCAGATATTGGCCGGCGGGGAGCCGGTGTGTTGTGGGTCAAGGGGCTCAGCGGCGGTGGTGCGGGATTCTACTTTCGGCACACTAGAACCGACGGTCAACGTGATTATCTTCCGGTTGGGAGTTTTGATCGAGATGGGCGTGCCGGGCTGACACTGGAAGAGGCCCGTGAACGGGCGGGTGAGCTTTCTCGTCGGTATGTGGCGGGAGACCGTGATCTTCGGGAATCGCTGGAAGAAGAGGCCCGCCTTCGCCAGGCAGCAGAGGATCAGCGTCGGCGCGAGGAGGAAGAGAAGCAACGGGCTACCTTTGGTGCGATGCTGAACGCATATATTGAGCAGCTCAAAGCTGACGAGAAAGTTTCAGCGCCGGAGGTTGAATCTTCCATTCGGTTGCACATCGAAAAGCCGTGGCCTCAGCTTTGGCAGCGGCCTGCAGCTGAAGTGACGACAGAGGAAATTCTTCAGGTCGTTCGCCGGGTTGTCGAAACGGGTAGGTTGCGTCAGGCAGACAAGACCCGCTCCTATATCCGGGCGGCATATTCGGCGGCGATCCGCTCGCACCAAGATGCCCTGTACAGCCAGTCGATGCGGGACCTTCGAATCATCTCAAACCCTGCTCGTGATCTGGTCGCCATTCGGGGCTCACGGGGTGTTCGTCATCGTCATCTCTCCAAGGCGGAGTTGAAGGCTTATTGGAAGCACATCAGTGAAATGCCTGAACCGTTTGGCCCTTTGCTTCGGTTTCATTTGCTGACTGGGGGGCAGCGGATGGATCAGTTGCAACGCGTGCTCATGTCCGACCTGGACCGTTCAGGTGAGAGTTTCACCATGATGGATCCGAAGGGTAAGCGTGAAGTGCCTCGTGTTCATACGATTCCATTGATCCCGCCAGCATTGGAGGCGATTCGCCAGATGGGCGGTGGCGAATTTGGGCCGCATTTGTTCACGATCAGTGGAGGCTATAAAGGTGCCAGCAGCTGGACGATTCGAGATGGTCAGCGCCCGGTCTTGGCAGCCATGGAAGAAAGCGGCGAGCTTGAGAACGGTGTGTTCACCCCCGGAGTCATTCGGGCGACGGTTGAGACACGGTTGGCTGAAATGGCGGTGCCACGCGAGGTGCGCGGTCATCTGCAATCACACGGCTTGTCTGGTGTTCAGGAACGGCACTACAACAAGTACGAGTACTTCGACGAGAAGAAGCGGGCCCTGGAGCGTTTGTATGAAATCTTGTAATCCGGTCATCTGTGAGATTTCAGTCGACAGCATTGCTAGCGAGCTAGGTACCTATTGAACAGGTACAAACTAAGAGGAACCTACCCGTGTCGTTTTACTGTCAATTGATTGCTCTGCCTGAAGTTCGGAATCTGACTTCATTGAGCAAAACCGTGATTTACGCCCTGATGAAAGAGGGACGATTCCCCCGTCCTGTGAGAATTTCTCCCCGGCGTGTCGCATGGAGGCTGAGTGATGTTCGGGCATGGATTCTCGCCCGGGCGGGCGTGGTGGATGAGGTGTCCGGAGATGTCGCGATCAAGGTGCTCACGTTGCATCAGGTTCTCAGCATCACGAGCCTCCGCAAATCGACGTTGTACGACCTTGTTTCTAAGGGTGACTTTCCGAACTGGCTCTCCCTTTCCAACAGTCGTTCGGGCTGGCTGCAGCATCAGGTGCATGATTGGATTCGCCAGCGGGTTTATCGGGACGGCGATTTCCCTGAATGTCGGCCACGTGTTGCCAAGGGTTCAGGGGGAAAGTGCAGGCAAGATTTGGTTGCGTGAACCGTTAGCTGAGAGCTTTCGGTGATCATCCCTCAACAACGGGATAGCATGCATCACCCCAAACAGCATTGGGGTGGTGCATCATCAATTGCACCATGACCGGAACCAGGTCAGAAAGCACTCTTACGCCGAGGTTGACCTGCTCACGATTGACAGAGCTGTTCCAAGTGGCGCCGCCGTGAATAATTTGATTTCGTAGGGTGTACAGCGCATGAAACACGATCTCGAGCAAGCGGCTTGTGTCCATGCTGCCAAGTGCCGCATTTGCTGCTTTGCGATGCTTCTCAAATCGTGGGATCCAATCATCGGGTTCGGCCAGCCCATTGTGGCTATCCCAAAACGCCTGAAAAACGTATCTGTTGGCCAGGAGATTGCGTAATTCATTTGGGTATCGGGCCCAGACAATCTGGTATAGCTGGCGCTCGGAATCCAGGTCGACCAGCTTTTGCAGAAACTGCTGGACCCGGTCAGATTCGGTGACACGGCCGAGTGCACTCAAATCTTGGGAGTACGCCGCATTGAAGGCGATCCAGAGGAAAACGTACCGCCCGTCTGCGTCTTCACAGGTGCCGGCCCGCGACAGCCAGCTCAGCGCCCGATGCACCCGCAGACCAAGCCCTACACCGAAACCATCCCGATGAGCTCGTTGGTAGGTTTTCAGTTCATCGTGGGTTGGGATTGTCAGCGCCATCTTGCCCCCAGTCCTTCAATTTTGGTTCACCAACGATACATTTAAGTCGGTAGGCTTGCGTGACATATCTCGGGGCCATTTTCACGAAAACCGTGTCGTAATATTCACCCGTTTCACGAAAGTCCGGCATGAATTTCACGAAAACGGGGATGTAGAATGCTTCTAAGTGGCTGTAATGAATGAGAAAATCATTTCCTAATGCGGGGCTCTAAAATCAGTCAATTATGCTTGATAGGAGCATCTAGGGCCGTCCAAATGCTCAACGTTTGTGCAACGCCGATGGGGTGTGGGGGAAATCGGCAAAGACGCAAGCTTTGCTTGTGGCTGCTGCGAAGCAGCTTTCCCCCACGAGGCCCGTATTCCCTGGGGGCCTAATAGCCGGCCCCCAGACCCCCGCCTAGTCAACTTCGCGTAGCGAGAGTTGACGTTGCAAACCAGCTTTTCCGATGGTTGGATAAGTGACCGGTTTAGAAGGTTGAATCTGAGAGCCTACGAATAGGCCGGCGGGGAGAAGCAGCTGGGCGATGAGAGCAGCCAGTTGCTGGAGTCATGTTGGCGCGCGCTGGCTTAGATGAAGCATCAAGTCAGCAGTTCCCCGCTGGCTGTACTCACGCAGGATTCGGTGTTCCCAGGCAGCCAGTCGTGACGCTCAACCCCCAGGCGCTTTTCCATCATGCGGGTGTACTTGTCGGATACATCGCTGGTTAAGCATCGTCGGCCGAGCTGTCGGGCCGCATCGGCCGTGGTGCCAGAACCACCCATTGGGTCGATGATGATGTCGCCAGGCTGCGACGTCATCAAGATCAAAGGCTTGATCACGTCCAGCGGCTTTTGAGCGGGGTGACCTGCGCGTTGGCTTCGTCCTGCATACCCCGCCAGCGCGCCTGCGGTGATGACGGAGTCCGCAGAGAATTTAAAAAGGCTGCCGTCGTTGTTGGCTTTGAAGTTTCCAGGAAACAAGGCTGCGCCGGCGCGAGAAAGATGCAAGCACGCCTGCTGGCTTGGCCGCCAGCCGTTGGCCTTTGAGGGTACGTTTCGGTAATGCCAGGTGAGCCATTGCCGAAACACGAGTGTCGGAGGAATTCGTTCGACCAAGGGGGCGATATCGACTGGCCAGCCCCAAATGAACACGTGTTCGCTGATGGCGCCTGCAAGCGCGAAAAGCTCAACGAGGTCTCGGTGGCTTCTGAGATCGCGACGATTGGGTGATGGCGAATACCATGGGTCCAAGACAGTTGTCTTGGCGCAGACACCCACATTGCGCAGCTGCTGGAGACAGGATTCCGCCGTGCGTGGCGGCAGGATCAGCGTGTCGCGCTCGGCGGGCCAGGTAAAGGGGGCAGTTGGGCTGGTGCTCGGTGAGGCAGTCTGATCGGAAGCAGACGCGTGATTCGCGATCAAATCCAGCACAGTAGGCAGCAGGCTCTCTGGTACGCGAACCGGGATGGTCTTCTCACCGAATCGTCCGCTTCCAGCAGGGCGTCCGGCCCCCGCTCGCTTCCCTCCACGGGACACGCTAGTTCCGCATTCGGCGGTATGTCTCGCCGGTCAATTCCATGAATATTCCGTGAGCAAACACCGAATACTCCGTGAGAACTTTGTGAGGGCTCCGTGAATAATCACGGAGTATTCACGGAATCCGGAGACGTAAGTCATTGATTTTACGTTAGGGCCTATTCGGCGATGGCCTTCAATAGCGCATCACGCGCATCGGCATAAAACTGCACATCGACTTTCGTTGCCATGTCGTCTGACAAGTCGAAGAGCTGGCGGCGACAGGCGACCGGCATCATGATGACGGTGGCACCTTTTTCCACACCTATTTCGACGATGTTGACCGGGTCGTGAACGGGTTCGATGGAACCGCCCAGGTTGATCTCCCCAACGATAATGAGGCCACCGCGCACACTGCGTTTGAGCACCGCGGTACACAGGGCGATGAGGCAAGCCACACCAATCTTGCCACCCGTTTTGGCCGCATCAAAGGCACGGAGTTGAGCGGTGAACTCGTGCTGACGCGGGTCTTTGTCACCGATGAGCTGCTGCGGCCGGGCATACAGGTTCTGTTCGGCGAAACCCATGCTTTCGCGAAAAGCGGGTGGAACGGGCTTGTTCAGGATCTTTACCCCTGACCCAGGCCCCTCGTTCACCTCAATTCGGAATAGGCCGGGGTTTTCTTCGCCAGCGCCGGGGCTGATGGTCCACACCTGGCCGGGTTCCAACGGATCGTCACCGATTCCGCCGGTGCTCTGCAGTTCTGGAGTGGCCACAAATTTCTCCACGCCATCTTCACCGAGCACATAGCTGAAGTGCGTATTGCGGAATTCGGCGGCACCGATGCGTTTCTGTTGTTCCTTCACGCGTCGGCGTGCTTCCAATGCGATGCGTACAGCCCATTCCAAGTCCGCGTCAGACACTTCACCGCCCACGGGATAGAGCAGTTTCAGCAGGCCGCTAACGGTCTTGTTGACGGCGGTGGTGTCGCGACCGGAGAGGGCGCCGCCGAACATCACGCGGCCCTGCATCACGCTCACGCGGCTTTGCTGGCGCAGCTGGGTCCAGCACTCGCTGAGAAAATCACTCACCAAGCCGAAGTGGCTGGTCAGCAGTTCTTTGTTGACCTTTGGTACATCCCAGCCTGGCAGGAAGGCGTGGATGCGGTCCATGAAGGCGGTGTCGTCTTTCATTTCCGGTGGCATCGGGCCAAACAGGTGACCGATGCGCTGCTGGTGCTCCACGTCTACATCGAAGTTGCCGACCAGTACGATGCTGCCATCGGCACGGATGCTTTCCTTGCCGCGGCTGAATTCGCCGGATTCCATGTAGCCCTTCATGATGTTCACGCCGTCCTTCTGGTCGAAGGAAACGCCAGACACCTCATCGAAGCAGACTACGTCGTATTGGCAAACCAGGCCGCGCTGGCCGCTGGCGTTGTTCACAAACATCTTTGCGACAGTCGCCTTACCGCCTGATATCAGGTGCGCGTACGGTGATACCTGCTGGAACAAATGACTCTTACCCGTGCCACGCGGCCCCAGTTCCACCAGGTTGTAGTTGCGTTCAACAAACGGAACCATCCTGAGTAGCAGGGCGTCCTTCTGGCGCTCATCCAGGCTGACAGGCTCCATGCCGATTGACCGGAGCAGAAAGTCTTTCCACTGCTCGGTATCAAACTGTTCACGAGCATGGCCAAGCTTTTCCAGGACATCGCGGCTGGATAGCTGAATTTCCCGGATGGCCTCAATGCCGAACGGTCGCCCATTCTTTTCCTGGGCGATGGCTGCGTCATAGCTGAGTGTGATCTCGGCATAAAAGCCGCCGGTAAGCATACGTTCATGCTCATTCACATATTCAGGGTTGATGCGAGCATCTTTGATTTGCAGGCTTGGCAACACCGCGACATAACTGTCGGTACGGGTGTCCAGTCGAGCGGTAATCAGGTCGATCAGCTTGATCTCACCCTGTTCGCGAGCACGGGACTTGAACAGCTCTTCCTCGCCGGCCTTCACCGTGCGGGATTGCAGCTGCCGCTGGACAATTTCCAGCCCTTCCTCGATTTCTTCCGGGTCGATACTGGCGCAATAGCGGCCCAGCAAAAACTCCACCACGTAAGTCGGTACAGGGAACTGCCGGCTGAAGGTTCGCACCAAGTCCTTGCGGACCAAAAAACCATCCAGGGCATCTACGGCCAGGCGATCAATATCATCCAATTCAACGCTCATCAGTCCCTCCCAATCATCACGGCCTGCTGAGCGAGCAACTGGCCACTTTCATTTGTTATGACCAGGAATGCGTTTTCGCCCTCCAGGTCTTCGTTTTCCACAATCAGCGAACTGGTGCCATTGGCCCTAAACGGCTTCGGCGACACCGTGACACTGCTGGCGGGATCACCAGCATTCCGCCGCACATCTGCCGTCAGCCCATCCCAGCCATCTTCCAAGGCCACAACCAGACGCAGCCCTTTCCAGGTCAGATCGCTGATCGCAATGTTTGAACCGCTCGCTCCGCCATGCGATTTCACGGTTAGTTGCAAAGTCAGGCATTCCTGCAAGCTCAGGCCACCGTGGGCGTATTCTTCGCCCCGCTTGAAGCACGAGATGCCATCGGCCAAAGCGAAGGTCTGCATGGGGTTCCAGTACCAGGGGAATAGGCGTTCATTGGTCTGGGCGCCCGGCTTGATGGCGGCACAGCGCCCCCATTTTGAATCCGCCAGGGCTTTGGGTAGCTCAATCTTCGGCAAACCACCGGGCATCAGCAGCCAACCGTGGTCGGTTACTACTCGGACTTGCGACCAGCCAGCAGCCAACAGGTTTTCAATGCGTTCGGCAATTTCCGCCAGCATGCTGTCCACATGCTGGGCCAGCTTCCAGCCACGGTCATGACCTTCGTGGTCGATGTCACCGAATTCACACCAGGCATTTCCGGCGCCTGTGCCCACGTCATGACCCGTCAAACAGGCCCAACCGGCATCTGCCAATAGCTTCTTGAACTGATAACTGCTCAGAGCCGAGTCACCATCGAGTACACGGGGCTCGAAGTCGGTGCTACCCACATCCCCGGTGATGCGGTCTGTTACCGGAGATACGGCGGCTTTGCCAGTAGCGGTTACGCTGGGTAGCGCCGTCCAGGTGGCCTGTTCCGCGACTTCCAACGCACGCTGTTCCAACAGGCCGATCAAGCGTTTCGCAGTGTCCAGCCGCAGACCGTCGACAAACATCACGCATTGGTTCTTCGCGATGTAGCTCGGTGGCTTGCCCTCAGCGACACCACCAGGTGCCTTGGTGTCGTGAACAAGCTTTTGCAGGTGCCGCGCGGCATCCTCGGACCAAGGCAGGTACATGCTGCGAATGGCGGCCGTTATGGCATCAAGGGTGTCACCCGGCTTGGCGAACTGCAGTGCCCTCAGAACCGCATCATCCGCTTGCCATCCTTCCTGCGTAAACGCGGCTTTCAAATCGTCCAGGTGGCCGGCGGCCAAACTGCGCTCTGTAATCCGAGCAAGCACGGCCAAGGGTTCCAGGGCGCAGGCCAGAGGCGCATCGCCGAGTTCTGCCCAAACAAGAGAACGACGTCGGCTGTGCTCCCGTTCTATCTTCAGCAGCTTCTCGCGCGCCTGGTGCGGGGGCACTGTGGCTAGGCTGATGAGTTCGTTTTTGAGTTCTTCCTCGCGCGCCTGATTCCATTGCGGCCAACCGCCCGCCGAATCAGCATCCGCCAGCAAGTCGAATATTGGCGGTGTGCAGCGTCCAATGAGGGCGGGGATGTTCGGGTAGCGGCGAGGGGCTTCGCAGTATCGCTGCCAAATCAAATCCCAAGGCCCCTGGTGATTGGCTAACTGATTCGCCGCAGCCAGTTCGCCATCTTTGGGTTTGAAGGCGAATTGCGACTGACACACGCTCTCGAAAGCGGCCCAGGCGTTGTCACCGCGCTCAGTTCGGAAAGTGTCCGGGCGATCCAGCCATTGCAGCACGTCCCGAATCGGGTCGCCGCCCGTCAGCAGGGTATTGAAATACGCAGCATCGAGTCGCTTGCTCTGCAGTACATCCAGCCGCTCATCCATCACCTGGCCCAGCGCCAGAAGCATGGCCGTTTTGGTTTCGCGGTCTTGGCTTACATCCAGGCCCAGGCCGCCTTGTTCCGATTTCAGAAACGCGGTCACTGTCCAATCCTTGGCGTTGACCTGTGACCAGATCACGCCTCGATATTGCAGTTCTGCCAGGGGTTTGAGATGTTCTGGGCAGTTCTCCACGGCCCGCAGGTCTTGCCGGCTGACGCCCGGCAGATAAATGATCGGCGGATGCTGCGCTTCCGGGCAGAATTCATCGAGCTGGCCTGCCAAGGCACAGCGTAGCCAAATGGCCGGGCCGCGTCGCTGCTCCGGGCTGTATGGGCCAAGCGCCAGCAGCTCAGGGAGTTCAGCCTGCAGGGAAGGGATCAACGATTGCCACTGCGCCTCGCGATCAGGCCACAAGATGCAATGCGGCGCACATTCCACATCGGCGTTGTAGCGGGCGGCTCGGCGCAGCGAACTGGCCAAGGCCGCCAAAGGTGTTGTCATATCAGTCATGGCCATCAAGCCCGAATGAGGTGCGTAAGAGGCCCGTCAGTTCCTCCGGCGATACGCCGACTACGGACAAGCTCTTGAGTTGTTGTGTGGTCAGGTCAGCTTGCAGTGCCATGAGAAACGCATCCAGGTCCCGGGCAACGGCCGCCGGCAGGGTAATGCTGGATTCCCGGTTCAACAGCTGACTGAGCCTGATCACATCCTTGCGATGCTTGCGGATGTTGTCTTCATCGACGGGCTCGCCCGCTTCCTTGCGTTGGCTCAGGTCGAGCCAGGCGCGCGCTTTCAGGGGGATGAGGCAATGCTCACTGACAACGCTGAGCCCGTTAATGACAAGCTTGTGAGCGTGGATGAAAGCGTAATAGTCCTCGTCCAGCAAAATCGCGGACAAGCTGGCCACTGCGTCACCGAGTGAAACCGGTGTGAGATGTGCGCCTTCTGCCAAGGGGGCAAAGCCGGGTTCTCGAGCGAAGAACTCCAGCATTTGCGGGAATTCGCGGTTCGCAGGTTTGATGAAACGGTAAAACCGGCGGGGCTCAGGCCCTTGTTCACGTATTTCGTAACCACCTTGTTCGATGTAATCCCAGAGCCTGCGGCCAAATTCCTCGGTCAGCGCCTCAACGCACAGCACGATGTCCAGGTCTTTGGTGGCCCGAGCATCCAAACCGTTTTCTTCGAGCAGAAGCACGGTTGGTACACCGCCGATCAACACATACTGATCTTCGGCACCGACAAAGTGCTGGGCAAAATGATCTAAGCCGCGTGCCATGGCAGGCTCTCCATGAGTTCGTTGAGGGACTGGCTCACCCGCTCGTCTTCGTTGTCGCGCAGGCTGAGCGCGAGCGAAAGCGGGTCTACGCAAGGTCCGTCCGTCAGGTGCAAGGGCTCATAGCGCCACAGCTCGATGCGGCAAAGCCCATCGTCATCATGCGGAATAATCTCTATGCCTTTGCCGGCCTCTCGCCAGTTCTTGTGCGCCATGGCATAGGTGGGGATGCCTGTCTCGGCCAGCATCGTTTGCTCGGCAAGGGCCGTCTCACCGGCCAGCAGGCGAGCTTGCTCGGGGCGCAGGTTCTTGCGTATCCGAATGATTTTCATGATCGGGTTTCGCAAGCGTGATTGGGCGACCTGCCAGACAGCAGCACGCTCCTGACTGAGATCAACCCAACGATGTCGCCATTCTTCGGTGGCTTTGAACAATCCGGCAGAGACCAGATCGCTCGCTGCGCGGCTTGCCGAAATCGGGCTCATGCCCAGGGGTTCAGCGAGTGCGGTGACGGCGCTGGGTAACTGCACGCGCTGAAGCAGGGCGGCCAGCAAAACTTGCTGGGCAGCGGGAGAGAGCGGGCCGTTGGAATCCGCCGTTCGAGGGTGGCTGCGGGTGCGTGTTTGCATGTAGCCCACGGCGGGCCAGTAAAGCTGGCGCCCCGGCAGGCAGAAGGGCTGTTTCAGCTCAACCAGGCGCTTGCGGCTGTAGGTATCGAGATTCTCCGATACAAGGCAGCACTGCTCGGGTGGAAAGCCCAGCTTGTCCGCCAGGCGATGGAGTTGTTTCACTAGACTGCCGGGCGGTGGAAGATCTGCAGCCTGAGCCCTGACTTCACACAGTTCTTGCCCATCCACTGTGATTTTGTAGGGGCGGTACAGCGCCTCCAGATACTGGGGCAGCGCAACCTTGATAGGCTTTTCGTCAACGACTTCGTGACCCGTGGTTTCGGTTAGGAAGCTGCTGAACGTGGGCAAGGGTGTCGTCATCGTTTTTGGACGATACCATAAAAATCTGTCGTTACCATAAAAAATGGTAGTGATAAATATAAATGGTAATGATAATCGCCTGGTGGCGGCTACTCCGCGCTGGAGTCCTTCAGCTCCTCAAATTTCGCCGCCATCGTCGGGTTCTTCTTGGTCAGCTTTTTGATCGTCACATCCTGCGCCTTGTCGTTCGCCAGGCGCAGGTTGCGATCAGTGCCGAGTAGGGCATCCTTGGTCTTCTGCAGATGATCGATAGATTTGTCGATCTCGGCGATGGCTGTCTGAAACTTGCGGGAGGCGAGGTCGTAATTGCGGCCGAACGCTGATTTGAACGACTCCAGCTCCTCTTCAAAGTTGGTGATGTCGATGTTCTGCGCCCGCACGTGGGCCAGTTCGGTCTTGTATTCCAGCGACTTCATGGCGGCATTGCGCAGCAGCGTGATCATCGGGATGAAGAATTGTGGCCGGATGACATACATCTTCGGGTAGCGGTGAAATACATCGACAATGCCGGTGTTGTACAGCTCGCTGTCCGGTTCCAGCAGTGACACCAGAATCGCGTACTCGCAGCCCTTTTCGGTGCGGTCTTTATCCAACTCCTTGAAGAAGTCCTCGTTTTTCTTCTTGGTCGCGGTGGTGTCGCTTTCGTTCTTCATCTCGAACATGATCGAGACGATCTCGGTATCCGCGTCATCCCTATCCCGGAAGATGTAATCGCCCTTGCTGCCGGTACGGGCGTCGTTGTCCTTTTCGAAGTGGGCTCGTGGGAAGGCGGTGGCCCGGATGCGGTTGAACTCGGTCTCGCAGTGTTGCTCCAGGGTTTCACCGACCATCTTGGTGGACAGCTTCGCCTTCATATCACGCAGCCGCTCAATGGCCTCGTCGCGATCCTTGAGCTGCGTTTCGTATTTGTCTTTCAGAGCCTTCTCGGCCAATTCCTTTTCGAGGGCGGCACGATCCAGCCCATTACGCAGCGTGTCGCGCTCCTTCTCGATGGCGCTAACGGCTTCTCTGACGGCTAGTTTCTTGTGGGTTTCTCCCGCCTCGATCTTCGCCTTGAGCTGCTGGATTTCTGCATCCTTGCGGGCCTCTGCCTCCTGCAGCTTCTGCAGCAACTGGGCTTCGGAAAGCTGTGAAGCCGCTTGCTTTTCCTGCTTGGCCTGAGCCAACTCGGCGGCCAGACGATCTCGCTCCTGCTCAATGGCCTTCAAGGCTTCGGTGACAGCTAGCTTACGCTGCACTTCTTCGCCTTCCAGCTTGGCCTTCAGGCTCTGAATTTCGTTGTCTTTGGCCGCGGCAGCCTTCTGCATATCATTGCTGACGGATTGCCTGGCCAGTTCGACGGCACTGAGCTTGTCCTTCTCAGCCAGCTCCAGGCGCTCGTGCAATTGCTGTTCGAACTCGCTGTCGCGCACCTGTTTCAGGATGTCGGCATAGCCCGATTCATCAATCTTGAAAGCTTTGCTGCAATGGGGGCAGATGATTTCGTTCATTGTTCGCTCTCCGCAATTGTTTTTATTCTGCCTGCCGATTATGACGTGTCCGGAATGACTATTCCGGCTTCTCCCCGCGCGCCCAGCCGGCTTCGATCTTTTTCGCCTTGTGGTTCAGGTAGAGCGCAAAAAGGAACCCGAAAAACCCTCCCAAAGGGCCCAGCAGCATCAAGCCGAGAGCAATGCAAATGATATGAGTGATGAAACTGGCCATGGTTACTCAAGCGACGGCATCGGCTACGGTATAACAGGCGTCATCCTTCGCCGTACACTTGCTCAGTTGAAAACTGGCGACCTGTCGGAGAGTGTCATCCGCAGTGGGGTCTCGCAGTAGCGAGTTGGCTGTTTCTATACCTGCCGAGAAATCGCCGCTTCGTCGCTGAACGTCGGTAAGTAGGGCGCGCAGCGAAGGCTGATCTTCCGCGTCTTCTTTGGGCATGGCGGCCTGAAAGCTGATTGCTGCCTCTATGCGTGCCTTTTTAGCGTTGGCCGATTGCTTGGCGTCGTCAAAGGCCCAGGCTGCGTGGAGCAACTGCATGGCGCGGCCATAGTCAGATTTCGCCCATCGGGCCACCTGCAAGAACTGGCGTGCCAGTGATGGCGCAGAAGGAAACTCTTTCCGAATCTCGCGGTTTGCATCGTCAATGTCCCTCATGCCCACGTCAGATTCTTCGCTCAAGTCAGCCGCTACGTAGCCGCAGCCTTTGCATTCATTCACCCAAAAACTCATGGTTGAACGCTGCATTTCCGGCGGGCGCAAATCAAGATCCGGGCTGCCAAAGGCATTGGTGCTGCCAATCGCGGAAATTTCGTTCTCGGTGCCGCACACGTCACAGGTGACGGTTTCGCTGAAAAGGGTGGTCATGACATCGCCAGACAGAAAGGGGGACTCTAGTCTGCAAAGGCACTGGCTCAAAACGTGAGCCTGGTCGTTAACTACTGGGTGGAAGCACTGCCCAAGCTCGATCCGCAGCGACAATTCGGGTCGTTGTACTTCCGGCCGCACAGCGAGCACGGCTGGTAGTAGAGGGATTCTTCGATGAGCACCTGTGGTGGGCGTCGCTCAGGGTCGAGCTTTCCCCTGTCGTAGGTATAGAGCAACTCCCCCGGAACCATCGTGTAATCCTCTCGATTTGTGATGTTTGATCGAAGGACAAGATTCCCGGCTTGGTGACGCTGGGAATCCGATTCCGATTCAGGTACATCCCATTCGCCTTCGGACTCATCGCCATTGGGCCCAATGCCCAGTCCAAACTCGAGATCGTGAACTTCCACGCCATCCTGATCATGCTCATTCGTAGAGGTTGCTGAGGCATGCAGGATCAAGTTCTCGTCAAGCGTGAGCTGCATCTCAATCCGTTCCCGGAACGGTATGGCCTTCGGGTCGACCTGCACCTGGAAAGTTTCCAAGGGTCTGCGCTGATCGTGGCGTCGAATCTTGTTGCCTGGGCGCAAAGGCATGCACAGCGAGAATTTGGCGAAGCCATCGCGCGGGTCGGCACAGTACAAGATCTGTTCCGAACGCAGACTTTCCCCAGCTTCGGGCATTTTGGCTCCGGCTTTGATCAGCGGCAGGTAATTACAGCGCGCCAGCTCGAGCTCGACATTCTTTGCCAAGCTCAGTCTCGCTCGATCATGGGCAATCCACGCAGCGCCCTCGGCGATCAAAGAACCGGTTCGGTCACTCACTTCCACCCGCTGCGCACCAAACCACTCATGGAGTCGGGTACGGATGATGGGCATATTGGACATGCCGCCCGTTGCCAGACAAAGCGCCACCTGCGCGGGAGCGACATTAGCTTTCTCGAGAATGCTTTGGATGCGTTCGACACCCTTTTTGACCAGCGGCTCGACCATGTCTTCAAGATCTTCACGCGTCACCCAGGAGTCCAGGTCCGGGTCTTCTGCTCCGATCAACACATCGGGCGCATAGATCAATGCTTTCTGGTCGTTGGAAAGGTCAATCTTGGCGCGTTCACATTGATGAACCAGCCGCAACCTTGCATCTGGATGAACGCTAATGGAACCGCTGTTTTCCTGTTTTTCTAACGCGCGCTTGATCACCTCGTTTCTGATGATTTCGTCGAATTCGTCGCCACCCACTTCGGAGGTCCCGTCATTGACCAACTGCACCAGTAGCCCATTGGTCATCCGGCACAAGGTGAGGTCAAGCGTGCCGCCGCCCCAATCAAAGACAAGCAGTAGCTTGCCTTCGAACTGACGCATCGCCGCCGCAGGGTCTTCCTTCGAACGAAAATAGGCATACAGGGCCGCAAGAGGCTCGTGAACAAACTGCACAATGGAAAGCCCCGCCTTGCGAAAGGCGTCGCGCAGTGCACGGCGCCGGTACCCTTCCATATCCACGGGAATAGTGACTACGGCGTGTTGATAGCCTGCGAGATCATCCGGTCTGAGGTCTGATGCGGTGGAATACACGTACTGAACGACGTCTTTCACGACATCAATCGGGTTCCGGTCGACACCCTCGACGTGAATGCTGTCCTCTCCCAGAAAATGTTTAGGGGAGCGAATCACATTGCCGTGAATCCCAAGGCCAGCCTCTCCGAGCCGCTCCTTCGCTTCGGCGCCAACAATCGTTCGGCTGCCCTCGTAACAAACGACCGAGGGAAACGCCATGCCGTCTTTGAGGATGTTGATGGCGCGACCGCCGCGGATGATCGAAATAAGGCTGTTTGTCGTGCCGAAATCGAAACCTAAAACTTTCATGCTGAATGATCCTCCAGCTCGCTGATTTGCGACTTCAAGGCGGAGATCACCCGCTCAGCGAAGTTTTCCATTACATGAATTTTGGGCGGATCCCGACGCAAGGCGCGCAAACCATCGTCGAGGAGCCGAATATCATCGCGCAGTCTATTCAGCACCTGCGATCTGAGCACTTCTTTTTCATCACGGAGAATGGAGCGTTGGTCGCCATGCCGGTTTCTTTCAGCGTCCAGTTGCCCACTCAGGGATTGGTTTTGCGCTTCGAGCGCGGCTATTTGTGCATTAGCCTTTTCCAGCTCGCCGTTCAGTTCGGCCAGTTTTTTCTGCAAATGCTGCGTTTCTTGCCGTGCCTGTTGCGCGATGCGCGCCTGTTCGTCTGCCGCTTCCTGAAATATGTTTCGTACCAAGCCCAGTGGGGTGACGCTGGCCAAGCTCAGTAGGGTATTCAGTTGGTTCTCGACCTTGGCATCTTCCTGGGCCTCGAGTGACCAAAAGTCATTGCCCAGAAGGCGAAACATGCCAGCCAAACTCAAGCTGCGTTGCGCCATCAGCCAGAGACCTACAGCATTCGCGGCATTGGTTCGAATGATGCGTTGATCTTTGGGCTTGAGATCCTTCAACTGGGCCGACGTGCTTTCCGCGAAATCGAATCTGCGAATGAATTCCAGCACCTCCTCCGGTTTGGGCGCGTCATCCGTATTTATGAAAAACTTTTGTTCTGCGGCCTGTCGGAGCAAAGGGTGAACGCTCAGAGCTTCGCGTGTGAACTCAAGAACATCACGGCGAATTGCAGCGTAATTCTTCACCGCGTCGTTGTGGGGGCTTTGAAACGCGGCCAGCAAGCGAGGCGGGACCGCCAGCACGATATCTTCGGCCTTGGCCGTACGCAGCAACGAGCTCCTCTCTTCGTCGCTTAGGTATTGGCCATTCGCGCCTTTTGGCCCAATTTTTTTCGGGCGTGTGACCGGCCGGTTTCTGTTCTTGTAAGCGTTTCTGAGCAGAGTGACGAGGGGTGTTTCCTTAGCAGCTTTTTTCTTAGGGTCAGACTGCTGCGTGCCATCTTTTTTTGGTTGCGTTTGCGGTGTTTTTTTTGGCAGCGAGAGCTTTTCTCTCGAACGTTCGCTGCGATGGTTGTCGTTAGTCATTCGTTTTCACTGCCAATATCGATTGGGGCGAGCGAGCTGATAAAGCCGTCTGCCCAGGTCTCAAACGCACGATTATTCCGGAGCTCGCCGGCGTGGCGTCGTGCCTCAGAATGGTTACCAGAATGCTGCGCGTGAATAGCCAGAATCATGTGGATTTTGGGAATGTCATAGCTACTCGCGTGACCTCTCAGTAGGTTCCGCAAGTGATCGTGGTGTTTCACGTTGTCAGGCTCAAACAGCCCGAGCATGATGCTTTCCGTATCATGATCCGTGAGCATGCGTTCCACATGAATCAGCTTTTCATGTGCAGCCGCCTGGGGGTATCGTTCGCCAGGCGGCTCCACATGACCCAGCATCAAATGAGCCGCTTTGGCCACGCGTGAACCCGGTACAAAAGCAGCAGCGGATTCAAATTGATTGAAGTGAAATGCGATCAATGCGCAAGTGGTCGCGGCAAATGGCCGCTGATACTGCGACAGGATCTCGGCGGCCCGGTTGAGCTTTGCAACATAGGCATCGTAGGGCAAAGAGGTATCCGCGATGCGCTCTCTGGCCAAGGCGCCATAAAGGTACTCACAAAGCCCTTCCAGGTAGCTTGCTGCGGATTTGTAGGGCTGACAGGCGCTGATGAAATCCTGCACTGAGTGGGACGTTAAGCGGTGTTGGTGAGCGAGTTCGGTAAATTTTGTATCAACGCCACACAGGTCTTTCTCCATCGCGATATCTCGTACGATGGTGAACTCCGCGTCCGTGCCATCGCCTTTAAGCACAACCCGGGTGGTGGACTGGTTGGGTTGACCGGCCAGCACGGTACCCAGGGCGGTCAGGTCCACTCGCTCGCCATTGACTTCACAAAATTCAGCATGGGAAGTCGCCACATCATGCGGCTGGAAGGCGGCGACAAACCGCATCGGTGCGAAGGTAATATCCTGGCCGGCAACCAGCAAAATCGGTCGTAAGACGGGGTGAGCGGTAAACCGATGCTCACGGAGGTCTGATTCCAGGGAGAATTCTTCCCCGCATTGGGAGCAGGTGAACACACGATTGATAGGCGTGTATTCCTCGATGCCAATGGGTTCATGGAATTCCATATACCCCGTGTGCCAGAACCCCATGTGTCTACTCCTTGCTCCGCGCCTCGCGCTTCTCCGCCAAACTTAAATGGTGATCATTGATCCGGTCACCACCAAACTCCTTGAACCAGGGCGCGGATTCCACGTCCTTGCCGCGATCCTTGGTCCATTTGATGTTGGGTTTGTCTTTGAGCACGCCGGCGCCTTTTTTCTTGATGTCGGGCACTTCGAGGAAGGGGCGGATGTTGAGGCGGACGCCGTCGTTGAGGTCGGGGTTCCAGCCGATGGGTTGTTCGGCCAGCGGTTTCCAGCGGACGAAGATGTCGTAGGGGGCTTCACCTTTGAGGATGAGTTCGAGGCGTTGTTTGAGGGTTTCGGCGGCGGCGAGTTTTTCCTGGGCGCCGTCGATGCCGGAGGCGATGTCTTGCTTCTGGCGGCTGATCCAGTCGCCGAGGTAGGTGTAGATCAGGGTTTCGAGATTTTTGTGGTCGAGCTGGTGGTAGTTGACCAGGGCCGCAAAGCCGTCGGGCAGGCCGTCCCAGATGTGCCAGATGAAAGGGCGGTGGCCGAACAGTTTGCAGTGCTGGGTGAAGAACTTTTCACGCAGCCAGGATTCCAGGCTCTTGCCGGCATGGCCGACGCTGGCCAGCAGCTTGGCTTCGATCTGGTTGGACCAATCACTGCCATAAGCGGCGGCGAGCAGGCCGCGCAGGCGAGTTTCGGCATTGGCCTCGCCACGCACGGGCGGGATGCAGACGATGCCGTCGTCATCGGCGAAGGGCAGCAACGTCTCGCAGCGGTTCACCCATTCGCGTTGTTCGTCGGCCAGTTCCATCTCGGCATCCAACTCCGCCGGCCAACGGTAGCCGAGCAGGCGGGCGACGGCGATGTGCAACACGGTGTCGTCACTGCGCAGTGGGCCTTGGGCTGTCCATTTGGTGGCGTCGTCCCAGATCACCGAGCCACAGGGGTGGCCGTGGAAGATCCATTGGGTGGGGTCGTTGGTGTAGGGCTGGGGGAGACCGTTGGGCAGGCAATCCGCGACGATCGTGCATGCTGCTTGAGGATCGAAAGCGACTTTAGTGACGGCGCTCCGTACGTTCAGTTTTTGGTCGATTTGGCGAACGGCAGTTTCGAATTCCGGCGATCTACAGAACTCCAGTACTGCTGGAACCAGCGATGGTGTTTCTGGTATCAGAACCAATACGCTGTCGTTCCAAAATGGCCCTACGTAGCGAACGGTATTGATGCTTCCCGTTGCGCTTATTGCAACGCCGTCTTTCCCGTGGTGATCTGTACCTCGCACCCAAGCGCGTTGCCCACCATCACCCAGTCGTGCCGTAACGTATTCCCAATAGGATCCTTGGCCAGCTTCCCACCGTAAAGCCGAGTCTAGACCTCCAAAATCGGCTGAACGATTGACAGGAGTTTGGATGCCCACCCAGTCACCACCAAGTCGGATTTCCCAAAACTGGAAAATAAACCTTGACGAATCTCCCGCTTGGATACCATTTGAGTAAGCCACGCATTCGCTGAGTAGCCCCGAGTTGGCAATTTCGTCCAGGGAAATGATCGCATCCGGATTCCCCAACTGCCCCGCCTGCTCCACGCTCTTAACCTCGGCACCGAGCAAAGCTGCCGCCTTGTCCGCCGCCGTCTTGGGTTCGGAGACATCCACGCCGCGCAGGACATGGCCGCTGGCCTCGCCGGCAAACAGGCCGCCGTGCGCGCCATCGGGATGGCCGTGGGTCAGGGTGATTAGCTGAACGTTGAAATCCCACATAGGGGTTTGGAAACCTTTCGGTCCCAGTCGCGCGATGATGTTCCAGGTTTCCTGCTTCAACAGCTTTTCCCGAAACGCCTTGTAGCTGGTCAGGAACAGCCAGTTCTGCGGCAGCACCACGGAGCTGGAGCCACCCTCGCGGCACAGCTCCAGGCAGCGATCCAGAAACACCGTGGCCAGGTCGTTCTTGCCAGCGGGGAAGTGTTTTTCGCAGTAGTTGCGCAGGCGTTCATCCTGCTTGCCGCGCGCCAGATACGGCACATTGGTGAGCACCCAGCCGTATTGCCCGGCCAGCAGGGTGGCGGCTTTGGCCAAGCCTTGGGCCACCACGGCCACTTCATGCTGCTCGTCGGTGGTTTCCTGCGCCAGCGCCTTGTTCAGCGCCGCCGAAAGCTGATCCCACTGCACGATCTTGGCGGCATCGGTTTTGGCCGGGTTCAGCAGGCTGCCTAGCACCGGTGCATCGCGGAAGGTGTCGTGGAGCCAGTCCATCGCGATCGTGAGGTTCTGGCCGCCCATACCGCCCTCGCGGGCCAGGGCTTTCCATTCGTCCTTGGCCACGCTGACGGACAGGCCCGAGCAGGCCACCTGAATCTCCGGCAGCGGCCGGTAACCACCGGCACCGGGGACTTTCCAAGCGGTGAGCGCCAGGGCAAAAGCTGCCAGCTCCACGCAACGTTGATCCAGCTCCAGGCCATGAATGTTTTCGCGCAACACCGCATCGACGGCCGCCTGGGCATCCAGACCCTCCATCTCCCTGCGCAGTGGCACGAGCATCAGCAGCAGTGAGACCAGGAAATGGCCGGAACCGCAGCAGGGGTCCAGGCATTTCAGCTCGCTCAGGTGCTCCGGCCAACCGGGGAAGGTGCCGGCGGCGGGTGTCCAGCGTTCAATACCCTCCGCATCGGCTTCTCGCACAAAACGCAGATACTCCAGCGGCACGCCAGGAATAGCGGCTTTGCGGCGCAGCTCGTCCTCGCTGGTGGCGGTGCGTAGGTCGTCCTCGGTCAAGCGCCGCGCCGCCCACCAGGCACCCAGCGCGTTGTCGAGCAGGAAGCTGACCATGTACGGCTCGGTGAAGAGCTGCGTCACCGCCGGCAGCTCCCGCGCACCGATCTTCACCTCGGAGGCGTTGATACGGTCTTTGTTGTCTGCCTGCCAGAACTGGTACACCCAGCCCAGGGAATCGGAGGCGGTGAAGACTTCGGTGGACAGCTCGGCCAGCAGGTTTTCCAGCGGCACCTGATAGTTCGCCCCAAACTTCAAAGCAAACACGGGCGAATCCACCCGGAAAATCTGCGGCAACATCTGCCCGGCGTAGCGGGCCGCCAGTTCCCAGGCATTGGCCGCACCTTCATCCGCCGCCAGATCTTCGCAATCCTCCAGACTCACCGGCACCGGCTCATCCGGGTCCGGGTACATCAGCAAGTTGTTCTCGGCCAGAAAACGGGCGAACAACATGCGGTGCCAGTGTTCGTAAGCCACTTCCTCCGCCAGCCGATCTAGCTGCTGACTGGCATCTGGCTTGCGGTGGTCGCCCAGCTGGCGGCCATGGACGCGCAGCTTGCGGCGCAGGTCGCGTTGGTCGGAGTTCAGGTGGGCCGGCGCTTCGGCGTCGCCGACACCGAGTTCATCCAGCGCCGAGCGGGCGGCATCTTCGGCCAGATCGCGGGCTTTTTTGACTGTGGATTCGAGTTTGTTGCGCAGCGGCTTTGCGAGCGGGTACATGATCATGGGTCAGTAACTCTTGAGCTTCTTCGTGCCGAAGGATGCAAAGCCCGTGTAGTCGGGATAGATCGTTGAATGTTTGTAACCAAACATGCGTTCGAGGCGTTGGCGGATTTCGTTTTTCGCGCCGGCCGCAATCCTGAAGGTATAGAGCGCGCCACTGTTGGCACCACTTCCGGCCTTTGGTTCGAATACGTGTGGTCGCAGCGCAAGACAGCAGGCTTTTCGGCCGTCTTCTATCTTCCACCAGCCGTCTTTGTAATTCGGCGATTTCGGGAATTGAAATTTCTTATTGTTGGGCTTGCTACTTGCGGGCACTCCGCCGAACAGAAAGCCACCATTTTGTGCAGCGATTCGAGCATCGAGGTTGGCGGGCTTCCATGCGTAGACGGATGTGGTCCATTCTTTCTTCCATGCCTTGTCATCTTCAGCGAGCTTCCAGGGCCGGCTTACGGCATCTTCCCAACCGCGCAAGTCATCGTTCTCGTTTATCAGACGATTGGTCACATCAAAAGCAAAGAGTCGCGCGTCTTTGTCGTCGCGGACCTTTTCGCCATTGCTCCACTTTTCTTCAACGGCAAACCAGGCGCCAACCCATGCGTTGAAAGTGATGTCGATTAACCGGGTCGGAGAGCCGTAGTGCTGGAGCATCGCAAGCTGATTCATTACCGACATGCGGCCGGTAGATGCTGAAGAATGAAGCCCCCAGCGATGCAGTTCCGCCAGGATTTCGTGCTCCTCCTTGGTGACATCATCTTCAGGCAAGATGCGACTCTTTGTGAGGATGAGTCGCCTGTACAGCGAACTATGCAAGGCCCACGCAGCATCAGACTGCCCACGCCACGCGAACTCGATGCTCTTCGTTGCAGCTTTGGCCATGACGGCATCGATTGAATCAACCAATTCCTTGTAGGAATTAATCTGAACCTCGAAGGGTTTCCAGAAGTCTGCTGGCTCCATAGAATCACCAACCTACCTGGGCATCACTGGCCCCTTGACCAGCTCTTGCTTTAATTTTTCAGCGGCCTGCTGCGCCCACTCATCAATCTCCGCCTCGGTTTGCAGGGTGCGGTGTGGCAACTGAACAAACTGCACCTTGGGCTCACAGAGCTGCGCGGCTCGTTCCAGCACTTGGCCAAAGCGACCGGGCATGGCGGCGATGCGGTCGGCCAGTCCCGTCAGCGGGTAGGCGTTGAGGGTGCTCAGTACGTCCTTGGTGGTTTGAACCTCGATCTTGGGTTCATCGGTCAGGGTGAGTTTTTGTGCGGCGAGCAGGGCGTTCTTTTGCTCGGGTTCCAGTTGTTGCCAGTTGCTATCGCTGGACAGACGCTGCATGCCGGCGGCATGTTGGTCTTTGTAGGCCTGGGCATGCGTGTTGAGATCTTCACGCAGGGCTTGTGCCAGGCCCTTGGTGAGGCTGGGGCACGGGTTCGGCTCTGCCAGCAATTGCCGGGCACTTTCCAGGTTTTCGACCTGGGCGCGCAGCGGTTCGGTGTCTTCCAGGCTTTGGGCGTGCTGGGCCAGCTGCTTGATGGTGAGCCAATCGGGCCAACGCTCATCGATGGTCTTGCTGGTGGCCTGCCAGTCATTGATGGTGCTGATCAGATGGTCTTTCTGATTGAAAACGGCCAGCAGTTGCTCGTTGCCCACGCTACGACGGATGTCGTCGATGAAGGCGGTGTCCGGCAGTTGGGGTTTGGGAGCGTCGCCGCCGGCTTTCTGGGCAAGGTTGCCCAGTGCAATCAGGAAGTCGGGTATCTGCCGCAGTTCCTCGTTGGGTTTGGCGTTGATACCGAGTTGCTGCAACACCTTGCGAATTTGGATGCGCTGCGGCGTGCTGATGGTGGCGGCTTCCACCTTGAACTGCGTTTTGCCGATGGCACGGCGGTCCAGGTCTTTCGCATCGATGGGGTTGGCGCGTTCGTCCTGAGCCCGGATCAGGCCGGCGACCAACAATACAAGCAGGCCACCGTCCACGGCGTCGCCTGACCAGCCGTAGGGGGCGTTTTCAAACTGTGTGCGGATGTCCGTGCCGCTCTTACCGCCGGCAATGAAGCTGAGGATGGCTTTGCAGACGGGGTTTTTGCCGGGTTCACCTTCATCGCCCACGGCTTTGAGTGCGTCGGGAGCGCCTTGCTTGGCTTTCTCGAAGGCTTTGGCCCAGCCGTTGTTGTCTGCCGTGCCAAACTGCGGGTAGAGGCGAATCAGGGCATTGTCGGCGGCTTCCAGGGCCATGGATTGCAGGTCGTTGCCGGGGATTTCGCTGCCGCCGCCCTGCAAGACGCGGGCATCGTTGAAACAGTCTTTCAAGATGCTTTCGATGCGGACGTCGGCGCGGCGCATGGTGGTGTCCATGGCTTCGCGGGCTTCGGTGCCATCGGGGGTGTTGGGTACACCGCGTTCGTCCAGTGTGTATTTGGCGGCCTTGTATTCCATCAACTGGCTGCGCAGGTCATCGGCGTGCCGCTTGGGTAGGAAGATGAACACCGTGGGGGAGTCGCTTCCGGCTTGACGGGCTTCCGCTTTCACGGAGTTTTCGTCACTGCTCCAGCCATCGCGCACCCACAGGTAGATGCGTTTGTCGGCATCTTTGGGGAGTTCGGAATCAAACAGTGGGGAGGCATCACGGCTGACCTTGGACTGGCCCTGGGTGAGCGACAGTCGGCGAACTACGTCACCAAACATCTTGCGAATGCGGGTGTCGCGCTCATGCTCGATGGCATGGGCCTGGTTAGCCAGGTTGGCGCGCTGGTTCTGGAAGGTGTCGGTCCAGGCGGCACTTTCTTCCGTCTGAATGCGGTACTCCTCGCCTACCTTCATCAGCAGCTCGCAGCCATCCAACACGGCCGGTAGCTGGCTGCGCAGGGCACCCGAGCCTGCAGGCAGGTCTTCGATCAACAGATCGGCAATGGTGTCGATGGTGGGGCGAATGCCGAGTTCGGTATTGCTGGCGGCCACTTTGTTGATGAGAAACACCAGGCCGCAGGCGCGGGCCATGAGTTTTTCATCGGGGCTGCCCTTCATCCATGCCTGGGTCTTTTCATAGACCTTGCGAGGTAACAGGCGGGCTTGCAGGAGCTTTTCGGCGCCATCGAAATAGATGTAATCCGCAGGTACCACATTGCCCAAGGGGGCGCCGAGGTTGGTCTGGATGACCTTGTGGATCATCGACAGCTGGTTACGCAGTTGGCTGTCGGTGCCGGTTTGGTCGAGCACGCGCAGGGCGTTCTCCCAGAAGCGGCGGCGCACAGGCAGGATGGGGTAATCCTGCGGGAAGACGGCGATGTCGTCCTGCCGATGCTGCAGGGTGGTGCCGCTGAGATGACGGGAGATCTCGCCCAGGTTGGTCTGCATCACATCCGCGATGGGGGTGAGGGTTTCCGGTTTCTTGGCGAGGATGACCTGACGGATGACGGCATCGACATCGGCATCGGAGAGTTCGACGCGGATGGTGAAGCGGCCTTCCAACTTCTTGAGGTTGCTGGTGCCGGTGACGGCGGTTTGGCCGGTACCAACAAACAACATCTTGCCGCCAATGTTCTTGGAGCAGGCTTCGACCACTTCTTGCACATCGATAGAGCGTTGGCTGTCCTGGCCGATGTACTGCTGCACTTCATCCAGCACGACCAGGGTCAGCGGGAATTTTCCATCCGTGGTGAGTGCCTGCTTGATGGCTTTGAGCATGTCGTCGCTGCTGACGTCCTCCCGCGACGGGAACATCTGCGTGAGCGTGGCGGTGCAGGCGGCGCGTGAAGCGAACAGGTCGGGCTTGGCCTGCATGAGGGCATCGCCAATGCCATCGGCGATGGAGAAGACATCGAGCTCTTCTTCCCAGTCGTAGCCTTCGTCGATGACGGTTTTGTGGACCTGCTCGTAGATGCCTTCTTTCTGCATCCACATGACGAATTTGGCGCTGGCGTATTGCTCTGGCAGCCCCACGGATTTGAAGATCAGGCGCAGCAAAGCCAGACGCACGCTGCCACTGGCACCCGCACCAAGCGTGCCGGAGGCGGCGTGCAGGCCACCGTGACGTTTGCCCTGGACGGTGAGTTCTTTAAGCAGGTCTTGAACGTTGCGGGGCAGGTTGGCGATGTCGCGCGGGGTGGAGCCATCAGCGAAGGGTTTGTCGACCCACAGCGCGCGCATCATCTTGACCAGATGCGATTTGCCGGAGCCGTAGAAGCCCGAAATCCACACGCCGGGCTGCTGGGCCTGGTCGATGTTCTTCAGGTAGGTTTCGAGGATGTGCGCCAGGCCCTTCTCGTACTGGCCGTCGCAGACGAAGGTCTCGAGTTCGTAACGCAGAACCGACAGGGCTTGCTCATTGGTGTCGTCGTTGACGTTGGCGACCCCCTCGTTGACCAGTTTTCGCGTTGTTGGATCTTTGACGTAGATCTCTTTATTGAGCATGGCGCTCCCCTCAGCTCGTTGTTTGTTGTGTGTTAGAAGTCTTTGTCGGCGGTAATGGGTACCGCCAAATAATTCCAGCCATCGTACCCGTCGAGTAGCCGGTAGTTGTTGTTTTCAAAGCTGCCTGGGAAAAAGACCAGCAGTCGGCCCGGCACCAGCGGCGCGAACAGGTCGACTACATCTTTCACCTTGGCGATTCCGAAGAGTGAGCCCACGCCCATCAGTGCCACGACATCATCGGCACCGGTGGCTTGCTGTTGCAGGAAGGCTTTGAACTTTTCGGCCAGGTCTTCGCGGAAACGCGGCAGCCGGTTCTTCAGCAAATTGGGATCGTCGAAGTATTTCGGGGCGTAGCGTTGTGGGGCCAGCCATTCGGCAAAGGTGTTGGTGAGGTCGAACAGATGCCAGCCGTGGTGCGCAGCGCGGGTGCTCAGCTCAAACTCGTCCACTTTCGCCCGCAAGGCACGTTCTTCGTTTTCGCTGTAGACGCAAAACACCACGCGCTGGGCGGCGGCGGCATCGTCGCGCCACGGTGTGCTGATGAAGCGGCCGTAGGATTGTGCAAGTCGCTTAACTTTGCTCACGGATCGCCTCCATATCTGCGGGTGTGATGATGTTGGGGAAGGCGACTTCCATCACATCGCCGACGCGCTTGAAATTGATCCAGCCTTTGCGGGCGGCTTCTTCCGCCAGCGCAATGCAGGATTCTGCGGGGACATCCTGCGCCTGCATGTAGAGTGTTTTGAACAGCTCGGGGCCACGAACACCGGTGGCGTATCCGAGCAGCAAAGCGTAGGCCACGGACCCGGCGGTTGGCGTGGCCTGTTGGCGAGTTTTCTTCACCCGACCGACCAGGTGGCCGCTTTGCGTGAGGCTGGAATTGATGTTCTGGGCGACCGATTTCAGCGTGGCGGGGCTGAAGCGATCGGGGTCGCGCGAGGCAATGTTTTGCTCCACCGAATCGCGAGAAATCGTGCTGCCAGGTTCGGCTTTCCAGATGAAGGGGGCGGCGGCGGCAAGCAGGCCATCGCGGGCAAGACTCATCGTGAGTGCGAGGAGCGGTTGGGCGGATTCGTCGCGCTGCCAGAAGTAGGTCAGGCCGCGGAACAGCAGAACGTCGGGCTCCAGCGCATACAGATCAATCAGGTGCCTGAAGGTGAGCGAGCGTGACTTGCCCGAGCGTTTGTTCAGGCAGTTGTCGTCTTCAATCGCACGCTGAAACGCCAGCAAGGAACGCTCGTCATCCCGGACATAGTCCAGCAGGGTTCTGAGCTCTTCCAGCATCATGGTGCGGGCTGCGTGGGCACCGCCTTTGTTGTTCTTGAAACCGAGTTCGATGGGCATGTAGTTGTTGTGGGATGACGGGGTGACTGTCGGTACCGGGAATTTCTGAGCCGATATTGTGCCCGCTGCGGCTGGTTGCTCCAAGAAAGTCGGACGCTTATGGTTGGCGGGCATGCTCACGATCTAAAGATGGCGGCGAATGCGACGATTAGCAGCAAAACACCACCGATAACGGCGTAAGGATTTTGCGCGGCTGATTTTGGAAAAAACAGCCAAAGCAGTACCAATGCGATAAACCCTTGCAGCATGAAAACCTCCCCCACAGAAAAATGCCCCAACGGCCAAATGACGGTTGGGGCATTGCATCATGCTGTATGGGAGGCTCAAAACGTGAGCCTGGCCAGGTACGCCTTATTGGGATTTTCGTTTGCGCTTGAGCGATTGAAATTCCTTGTCGTTTTTCATGAAGTCTTCGAGCATGGCCTCGACAACAGATGAGAAAGTGGGCTCATAGCCGTCTTCTCCAAGCAGCTCGATATACAGCTCAAGGTCACTATTCACTTCGCCCGAAATAGTCGCACTCAGGCGAGCTTTCGGAGGCACAGGTGGTGCTTTCAGTTTCATTGATAGGCTCCTTATTTGGCCAAAATAAAAGCATGAATGGCTTGTTGTTCTTGGCTGCTAAAGAAGGGGCCGTTGCCGGCATTTTTGAAGGAGTTGGCGGCGGGGAGCGCACGCAACGTCCTCGCCATTTTCTGGCAACGACCCCTGAGCTGGTGAACCCTTAATCCATTCATGCTCATTAGGTACCGAGTGTTTTAGCAATCGTGTTGGGCTTGCGTAATTTCAGAAACACACTAGATTTAACCGGGAAGAGTTGATCAATAAGCGCACGCATTTGCGCCGGCAGACACGCGTTATGCGGTTGCTGGCTTTAGGCGGAGTGCGTTCATATGAAAGAGCTTATTGAGTGGAGGTTGCCGGATTTTTCGGCTGCGGCATTTGAAATCGTTGCCTCGAAAGTGCCGTTGCGAATAGCCGGCGTGGTGGTTCACCTCAACGTGTTAGTTGTGACGGATCGATGGCTTGAGCCGGAGTCTGGAGATTTGATTCTCGTTGCCGGGCAGGTTGCGGCCGCTCGGTGTGCAGCTAACGACTGCGTAAACGTAGTTGCCCTCGAAGGCCATGAGTTTCAGGTGCGGCGAGAGGCGGCGCGTGTGGTTGTCGGCCTGCTTTGCCCAACGGCATTTCCGCGGCCTCCCTTTTCAGCTGTTGAAGGGCTGCCTGAGCGGTTGTCAGGCGAACTTGTAACGGAAGATTTCGGTGGAGAGAGGGTGGCGTCTGGCAGGCCAAATGGGGGAGGTGCCTTCCCTATGAGAGTGAGTCAGGGAAACCGGGTGGGGTCTCTGTCTTGCCAGGGTAGTGGCAATGAATGAGATGGCTCAGGATTTTTTTGTCGCGAATTGGTACTGGTTCGTTCCGGGCCTGATTGTCTTCTGGGGTCTGTTGGAATGGCTGGTCGCGCGTCAGGAACGTCGCAAACATCAGCTTTGGCTGAATTCACTAAGCGACGACGAGCGCGAGGAGTATTTCGCTGAAGAGCGTGAGTGGGTGCATGCACAAGCCCGACGTGCACGAAAGCAACGACTGGATCGTGAGGCCCGTCAGCGCAAGTGGCACAACTACATGATCTACTCCGGAGACTACGACCCGCACGATTAGCTGTGGCTGGTGGTGGCCTCTGTGTATCCTTCTCGTAAAAAGCTACGGGAGGAGAACATGCAGAAATACGCGGTCAATCAGCACCTGATCGAGACCTTGCTGGCGTATGTGAAGTCTGGGGAAATCGCGATACCGGAGATTCAGCGTCCATTTGTGTGGGACGCGTCGCAGGTGCGTGACCTGCTGGATAGCCTCTACCAGGGCTATCCAGTGGGTTACATCATCGTGTGGCAGAACCCGGACGTAAAGCTGAAAGATGGGTCGACTTCTGCAGGAAAAAAGGTGCTCATTGATGGGCAGCAACGGATCACGGCCCTGACGGCGGCAGTGGTCGGCCAGCCGGTGATCAACAAGCACTACAAGCAGGTCAATATCCGGATCGCATTTCTTCCCTTGGAAGAGCGGTTTGAGGTTCGCAATCCGGCCATTGAGAAGGACAAGAGCTGGATCGCGGACGTCTCACCGATCATGAGCGGGCAAGTCAGCCTGTTGAGGCTGATTCGTGAGTACCAGGCTGCCAACCCTCAGTCCGATGAAGATCACCTGGAATCAGTTTTTACGCGGCTGACGGGCATCACCAAAAAGCAGATCGGTTTGATTGAGTTGGCGGCGGATTTGGACATAGAGACCGTCACCGAAATATTCATACGGATCAATCGCGAGGGTGTGGCGCTTAGTCAGGCGGACTTCGCGATGTCGAAGATTGCTGCGAATGAGTCGTTTGGGGGCAACAACCTGCGCAAGGCGATTGACTACTTCTGTCATCTAGCAATTGCGCCAGAGTTCTTCGGTCATATCGCCAACAATGATCAGGATTTTGCAGCGACAGACCTATTCAAGGGGATGCGGTGGCTCAAGGATGAGAACGACGATCTGTACGACCCTGGATACGCGGACATGCTACGTGTTGCATTCATGTCGCATTTCTCTCGGGGCCGGCTTGCTGACCTGGTGGCGTTGTTATCTGGCAGGAATTTTGAGGCGCGGACCTTCGAAGAGGAGATTGCCGAGCGATCCTTCGCCACCCTGAAGGCGGGTGTGGTGGCGTTCATGAGTGAGACGCACTTCAAGCGATTCGTCATGATCATCAAGTCGGCAGGTTTTGTGACCAGCCATCTGCTGAAAAGCCGCCAGGGGGCGTTGAATTTCGCGTACGCCCTCTACCTCAGGCTTGTAGCGCAGGGATATGAAGCCCATCTCATCGAGCGGTATGTTCGGAAGTGGTTTGTGCTGGGCATGCTGACGGGGCGTTACTCGGGCTCAGCTGAAACACAGATGGATAGCGACATCAAGGAAGTTGACGGACGCGACTTTGGCGAATTCCTGGCATCGGTCGAAGGGACGGTGCTGTCCGATACCTTCTGGTCGGTTGTGCTGGTGCAGGAGTTAAAAACCTCAAGTCAGCGGAACGCGGCCTTTCAGACCTTCATCGCGGCACAGGTGCGGAGCCAGGCCCGCGGGTTTTTGTCGAAGGAAATTTCTGTTGCGAGCATGCTTCTACACCGCGGTGATGTACACCACATCTTCCCGAAGGCATACCTGAAAAAGCAGCTGCATCTGACCCAGGCCCAGTACAACCAGGTCGCGAACTTCGTCTACGTGCAGCAGGAGACCAATATCCGCATCGGCGATGCGCCGCCGAGCCTGTATTTTTCTGAGCTACGTGAGCAATGTGTTTCCGGCCAGGCGAAGTACGGCGGCATTGTGAATGACCAGGATATGCGCCGGAATTTGGATGAAAACGCCCTGCCGGCAGGGATGCTTGATGAGTCCGGCATTGGGTACCAAGAGTTTCTGGAGCAGCGCCGGGCGCTGATGGCTGAGAAGCTGCGGGCGTATTACGAGTCGTTGTAACGGACGCTTAGGTTGTCGTGATGGGGGCAGGGAGCACCGTGATGCGCCCTGCCGACCCTGGAATGTTTCAGTCAGCAAGATGCCACATGTTTTCATCTGGCCGCTGCCACATGTGTTCATCATCTAGCTGCTGCCGCATATATTCATCTAGCTGCTCCCGATCAAACACCTGCTCATAATGGAACTGAATGATTTCGGGAACTTGTGCTTCGCGTTCCTTCAGAGAGCGAAGCTGATGGTTGGCAACAATGGTTTTAGTTGATGTTGACTCTAGAGCCCAATCCACCAACATGTCCGCGTCAACGTATCCGGCCTCTTGAATCCTGGTCTGGAAGTGCGACTCGAGATAGACGAACAGAGGGTCTGAATCAGACGTGTCGCCAGGATGCCCGCCATCGATATAGGCAAGACGGTCATCGAAATCATCGCTATATGGTGCTTGGACGAATTTCCCGCTAATGCGATCAAAATGTACGGCGTGATAAGAGTCTGCAGTTAGAGTGAGTTGTTCAGGAGTGAGGGTATTGACCCAATCTCGATAACACCGGCGGAGTTCTTCATGAAGCAGTTTAATAACGCCTGACGGATCGATGGTGCGTCCGAACTTCTCACTAACAACACGTGCGATTGCTGCTGAGGCGCCGTCGTCGTTGCTGTAACCGGTGTTCTCCCAATTCCGGACGACATCGGTGTCGACGTTGAGATAACTGGCAAATTCCTCGCAGGACATGCCAAGAAGAAGCTCGCGAATGAGCTGAATTTCAGTATAAAACATGGAACAAAGATCCTCTTTTAAAAAAACAAAGAATTCAGAGTTCCTTCAAATTGAATGCCAACGACAGTAAACAACGCATCGCCATTTTTGTCAACGGGTTGACGGCTAAGAATCATAATAAATACATCGTTGTGTAGTGATAAATAGTTTTGGTGCTACCTTGGGTGATACATTGAAATCTACATATTTCCCATTAGTCATACTTCGGGCGTGTAATTTCAAAGGTTCCTTTCTTAATCTGTTCTACTTTCCACCCAATATCCTGGAGTCCAAGAAGAGCCTTGCGTGCTTTTGAAAGGCTACGCTTAAGTTCTGCTGCGGGCATTCCCTTCAAGCCGCCATAGAGATTCTCGGCATGTGTCTCGATTGTGAGTTTTCTGGTACATCCGGGGCTGATCCAGGTTGCCAACTGCAAGTATGTAAGCCGCCGGGCACGGGTTAGGGCCACGAGATCGTCGATGTGGTATTGGGCATATTGCCTTTTGCAAGAGCCGCCGAAGTTGGGATAAAAGACGGGGTGTGGCCGACAGTGAATGATGCCTTTGCCACTGGCGTCTTGGAACGAGCACGTCAACAGACCGCGAGAGTAGGATTTCCCATCTACAGTTACTTTCAGATTGGCGTTCTGAAGGCGTCCCAGCGATGCGCGAACGGAATTCGTATCTCTAGTCGTTCTGTGAATAAGTCTGAGTACATCTGATAGCCGAAAGTTTGCATAGAGAAGAGCGCAAGCTGTAGGGTCTTTATGGTGTTTCCGTTTGGCCTGTTTCTTCTTCGTCTGTTTATTTAGCCAACGCTCTGTTTTGGCGAGTTCACGTTCCACGAGAATGGCCACTGCGCAAAAAATCAGGAAGTCTGTAGGGTTTAGCGGAACCGGGGATTCGAAGTTATAAGACCAACCGCTGTGGCCATAAACCTCGTCTCCACCCTTTGCGGGTTTGATTTCAGTGGTGGGGGTCTGTGGGAGGAAAAGGCCACGAGTATTGCCTAGGATTGGATGAATTCGAGCAATACGGTGCGGAACCGAACGCTTGGGTGCTGTCGATTTTCGATTGCCCTGAGATGAAGTCTCGCGTTCAAAGAGTTTTTGGAGTGCTGTTGCCGCATAACCTGTCAGCCGATGGAGCAGCGAAGCGAACCAAGCGTTCATTTCGCACCTCCGGTCGCCAAAATCGCGTTGTACTCAGCGAGATCCTTACCCTTGGGGGGCAGGTAGCCTTGTACGGTTGTCCGAGTGGCAATCTTATTGATCGCTCGCATCAATTTTTCATGTGCGGCACCGCAGCTATCGCTCACCGATTTATTCTTCTCGCGTTCTTTGGCGACGAAAATCGTGTTGGCCTCCGAAAGCAGTGCCGCTACGTGGGCAGTCTGGAGAAAGGAGCGGACGTTGACGCCGCCGCTGACAATTACAGTGGGCTGTTTGAGCGATTTACGCTTGTGCAAGTCGACCAGGGCCAGGGCATCAACGCCGCCTTCAACGATCCACACAGTCTCGGGAGATCCGTTGATAATGCATGGGAAGCTTTTGTCGCTGCCGTAGATGTCGCGCTTTTCGCCGTTGCCAATGTAGCGGCGTGTGGCGCACATTGGCTTGCCTTGGTCATCGCGGCCGATGAAAAGGACGAAACCATCGCCATAATTGAGGGCGCCCTGGCTTTCTTGCTCAAGAACTGTTGCAAGAGAAATGTGGCGCTCAGCGGTGAGATACTTTCGACCGCTGGCGATGTCGGGCTGTTGTGCCGTCGGGAGATTCAGCGATTTGCTGTTGTTCCACGTCCTGGTGTGCGCTATAGGCGACGCTTGCGAGATTCCAACAAGGCGGGATACGGCTTCTGGAAATGAGAGCCCGGGCTCAACGTGTTGTACGAGCTTAATATTGTCTCCAATGCCGTTCTCGTACTTGTCGCAGCTTACGTAATGTCCATCGGCCATCAGGGTTGCTCTCGCGATTTCGTGCGAGCCGTCGCGTACTGACAAATGCAAGCGGCCATCACTTCTGACCGTGAAGCCACGCGATTCCAAATAGTGCGTCGGGTCCGTTTCTCGAGCGAGCAATATATCTTCTGCTGATACCAGCATTTCTACTTCCTGTTACGAATGTAGATTGTTGGTACCGTGGGTTCCGACAGTGTGTTTTTTCGTGTGTTTGGGTTTTAGTGCCGAGTCTGCAAGGGGGCGATGAGCCTGGTCTGAGCCGCCGGTATAAATAGGCGCGGCGGGATCATCCTTTTTCAGTCGGGCGATATTTGGTGTGGTTGGATGAATACTGTGCCGTAATCAAAAATGCTCTTTGGGAACCGCAGACGCTGCCCGTTGGCGTCTGCGGATTCCATGGTTTACTACCGAGGGAAAATTGCGAACCAGACGTCGTCGCCAGCGGTTCCATTGCGTTCATCGTTGTCAACGCCAACGAATGACCGATAACAGCCGCCCTTGTCTTGAAGGGTGGCTACATGGCCGTCAGGGCCGTACAACTCGCGAGCGATGATCAGCGCAAACTGACGAGCGGCGTCTTGCTCATCAGACGCTTCGACAAATAGGTGCTTCACGCGTGGGTGATCGCACCCAAAACAAATATTATTCATGTTCTAACCTCATGCTATTCCGCCAGAAAAAGTTTTGGCGTAATAAGGGGGTACCCTGCAGTTCTACAGTGTCCGCTGCGGTGTGCGATTGGGCGGACAATGACCGCAGACGTCGGCCATCGACGTCAGCGGTCTGGGCTGGCTACTTGGGGATCACTGCGAAAAAGACGGGCATGGTCACGGTTTGATCATGGCTAGGACTTTCAATTCCCAGGTGCGACTCAAAGCACCCGCCATGGTCGTGAATGGAAAGGGGGAAGCCATCGTCTCCCAGCAGCCCTACCGCAAGGATCTGAGAGAACATGCGTGCGGCATCGAAAACGTTGGCGGCGTCCACTTTGACTGCTTCAAAAAGCGGGTGGGTACAGCCGTAGGTCTTGTTGCTCATTTCAACTCCTAAATCTACTCGTCACGACGTTGTGACGTTTAGGAGGTACCGTGTCGTTCTACAGCGTTCGCATGGTGATGAAGTTCGCCAGGCGTTTTGCGCGATTAAATTGCGGAACGCAACCGAAACAGGTTGCGGGAGCAATCGGTAACCAAAAGGTAACCGGAGTTCATAGAGGCGGCGCAAGAAGTGTGTAAATCGCTCTAACGCCTTGATTTATATGGTGGGCCCACCAGGACTTGAACCTGGAACCAACGGATTATGAGTCCGCTGCTCTAACCAATTGAGCTATAGGCCCGCTTTTTCGATTGTCTGGCGTCGCTCTCGCTGGGGGCTTGGCCCGTACGAAATTTGTGACGCCCTCCAGGGAGACTTTCTGCCTGGATGCGCGGGGTGAAAGGATACCTTTGCGGGTCGCGCTTGGGGTGATGAATTGTAGCTGTTGAGCGGGGCTGGGCGGGTTGCTGGGTGCAGAAATAAAGAGACCGCCAGGGCGGCGGTCTCTTTGTCTGTGCCGACGGTGCTCAGATCTCGTCGAGGAAGCTCTTGAGGTGCGTGGCCCGGGACGGGTGACGCAGCTTGCGCAGGGCTTTGGCTTCGATCTGGCGGATGCGTTCACGGGTGACGTCGAACTGTTTGCCGACTTCTTCCAGTGTGTGATCCGAGTGCAGGTCGATACCGAAGCGCATGCGCAGCACTTTGGCTTCGCGCGGGGTCAGCGTGGCGAGGATTTCGTGCGTGGTTTCACGCAGCGATTCCGCGGTGGCGTCTTCGCCCGGTGCGATGGCGTTGGCGTCTTCGATGAAGTCGCCCAGGTGCGAGTCTTCGTCGTCGCCAATCGGGGTTTCCATGGAGATCGGCTCTTTGGCGATTTTCAGCACCTTGCGAACTTTGTCCTCGGGCATTTCCATGCGCTGGGCCAGTTCTTCCGGCGTGGCTTCGCGCCCCATTTCCTGCAGCATCTGGCGGCTGATCCGGTTCAGCTTGTTGATCGTTTCGATCATGTGTACCGGAATCCGGATGGTGCGGGCCTGGTCGGCGATGGAACGCGTGATGGCCTGCCGAATCCACCAGGTGGCGTAGGTCGAGAACTTGTAACCGCGGCGGTATTCGAACTTGTCGACGGCCTTCATCAGGCCGATGTTGCCTTCCTGAATCAGGTCCAGGAACTGCAGGCCACGGTTGGTGTACTTCTTGGCGATGGAAATCACCAGACGCAGGTTGGCCTCAACCATTTCCTTCTTCGCGCGGCGGGCCTTGGCTTCGCCGATGGAGACGCGACGGTTGATTTCCTTGATGTCGGAAATCGTCATGAAGGTGTCGGTTTCGATCTGTTCCAGGCGCTGCATCAGCTCCGCCAGTTCGTCGCGCTGGGCGGCGATGGAGGAGGAGTACTTGCGCTTGGCGCGAATCAGCTTGTCCAGCCAGTCGATGCTGGTGGCGTTGCCGGGGAACTGTTTGATGAAGTCTTTCCGCGGCATGCCGGATTGCTGCACGATGCGGCGCATCATGTCGCGTTCGATTTCGCGGATGGACTGAATGTGGGCACGCAAGTTGCCCATCATTTCGTCGATCAGTTTGGCGTGGAACTTGAGGCCCATGAACTGGCCGACCAGAATTTCCTGCGCGGCCAGCGTGGTCTTGTGGTTGGGGCCGTTCTTCTCGAGCGCGGCGATGAAGGTGTCGAAACCGCTTTGCAGCGTTTCCATGGCCTTGGCGACTTCAGCGATATCCACGCTGTAGTCCGGGGCCTCTTCAACCTCGGCTTCTTCATCATCGTCGTCCACGTCATCGTCGTCGCTGCTTTCTTCAGCGGCTTTTTCGACAACCTTGGGCGGCTCGGGGGCGACGTAGTTTTCGTCCAGCGTCAGGCCCGGCGCGGTGAGGGGGTCACCGGTTTCGTGGTCGAGGAAGCCCACCACGAAATCCGCCAGGCGGCGGTTGCCGGCATCGACTTCGGCCCATTGCTCGAGCACGATGGCCACGGTTTCCGGGTGCGAACACAGCGCGGCCATGGCCTCGGCCAGGCCTTCTTCGATCCGCTTGGCGATACGAACCTCGCCATGCCGGTCGAGCAGTTCCACGCTGCCCATTTCGCGCATGTACATGCGCACCGGGTCGGTGGTGCGGCCGAACTGGTCATCCAGTGCGGCCAGGGTGGCTACCGTTTCTTCGGTGTCGTCATCGTCATCTTCAACTTCGACGGCCACGGAGTCGGACAGCAACAGCTGCTCCTCATCCGGTGCCTGCTCGTACACCGTAATGCCGAGGTTGTTGAGATGCGAGATAATTTCCTCAATCTGATCGGGATCAACAACGTCGTCTGGTAGGTTGTCGTTGATCTGTGCATAGGTCAGGTAGCCGCGCTCCTTGCCCTCAGCGATCAGAAGTTTGAGTTTGGATTGCTTTTCCTGGCTCATACGCTCCGCGTAACAGGTTGTGCACGCTAGTGATAGCGCGCAGTTGCCGCATGATGGTAAACAATCAAGTATACGATGCGGCGGGGATTAGGTCGAGGGGCTTCGACCGGAAATTTGCTGTAACAGTTCCGTGAGCTCGACCTGCTCGGCGGCGCTGAGCGCGCCACCGCGCGCCAGATCCGAGAGTTCGCGCAAACGTGCGCGCGGATCGCGTTCCTGCAGGTTGCGAATGATGCCCACGAATTCGTCGCGGGCGTCGGCTTCGGCGGTTTCCACGTCTTCGCTGGCCAGTTGCAGCAAGGTCTGACTTTCCGCCTCGTTGGAAAAGCGGCCGAGCAGCGCGCCGCAGTGCAGACCGGGTTCGGTGTGCAGCGTGTCGATCACGCGGGAGAGCAGTTCGGCCCCCGGTTCCGGCAGGTCGGCAATGGCCTCCACATCGTCCGCATACTCGGCCAGCGACGGCCAGTTCAGCAGCAGTACAAAGGCGCGTTGTATGCGGCTGTATCCGGTGCGGCGATTGCGTGCCGGGAGTATCGGGCGTTGTGTCGGCCGCTGTGTCTGGCGTTGCGGGGCGGCCGGGGGTGGTGAGCTGCCTTCCAGCGTGGAGCTGGGCAGGCCGCTGACGCTCTTCAGCTCCTGGATCAGGCCGGCGTGAAAGGCCGGGGCGCGAATCTGGCCCAGGGTGCCGCGGGCACGCTCGTTGAGTGCCGCCCGGCCTTCGACGGTGGCCAGGTCCAGGCCTTCGCTCAGCGTGCGAATCAGGTACTGCGACAGGGGCTGGGCCTCGGTGATCAACGCTTCGAAAGCGTCTTTGCCGATTTCCCGAACCAGCGTGTCGGGGTCGTGGCCTTCCGGCAGGAACAGGAAATGCAATTGGTGCCCGTCGCGGACCAGGGGCAGGGCGACTTCCAGGGCGTGCGAGGCCGCACGGCGACCGGCTTTGTCGCCGTCGAAGCAGAAGGTGATGCGCGGGTGGATGCGCAGCAATTGCTCGATGTGGTGCGCCGTCGCCGCGGTGCCCAGGGTGGCCACTGCGTAGTCGATGCCGAACTGCGCCAGGCTGATGACATCCAGGTAGCCTTCGACGATCAGGAAGCCGGGCGGGTCGCGGCGCGCCTGCCGGGCTTCGTACAGGCCGTAGAGCATCCGGCCCTTGTGGAACAGCGGGGTTTCGGGCGAGTTCAGGTACTTCGCCTTGTCATCGCCGAGAGTGCGGCCACCGAAACCGACGATGCGACCGCGGGTGTCCCGAATCGGAAACATCAGCCGGTTGCGGAAGCGCTCGTAATGGCTGCCGTCATCCCGGGTCAGCAGCAGCCCGGCGCGTTCCGCTGCCGGGGCATTCAGCCCGTTGAGCAGGCCCGCGCGTTCCGGCGCGTAGCCCAGGCCAAAGGTGCTGATCATCGCGTCGTTGATGCCGCGAGATTGCAAGTAGGTTTGCGCGGGGCTGCCGGCGAGTTGTTTGCGGTAGGCGGTTTGCGCCTGCTCCAGCGCTTCACGCTCGGCCTGCCGCTGTGCGGCCGCCTCGTGATCCTGGGGGCGGTCGTCGGGCAGGCTGACGCCGGCTTGGGATGCGAGGGCTTCCAGGGCTTCGCGAAAAGCCAGGTGCTCGAATTCCATCAGGAATTTCAAAGCGTTGCCGCTGGCGTGGCAGCCGAAGCAGTAATAGAACTGCTTTTTCGGCGACACCGTAAACGACGGGGTCTTTTCGTTATGGAAAGGGCAGCAGGCCTGCCATTCCCGGCCGGCGCGCTTGAGCGCAACGCGCGGCCGGATCACATCAACGATGTCGATGCGGGCGAGGATGTCGTCGATGGCCGCCTGAGGAATGCTCATGCCGCGGCGGTTGCGGGCGCGATTAGCTGGAAAGTTGCGCGCGAACCTGTTGGGACACTTTGCCCATGTCGGCGCGGCCGGCCAGTTGCGGCTTGAGGATATTCATGACGGCGCCCATGTCACGCACGCTGGCTGCGCCGCTTTCGGCGAGTGCTTGCGTGATGAGCGTGCTGATTTCCGCTTCGCTGAGCTGCTGCGGCAGATAGGCCGCCAGAATGGCGATCTCCTGCTGCTCCTGGGTGGCCAGGTCTTCGCGGCCACCGGCAGTGAACTGCTCGGCGGCATCCTTACGCTGTTTGATCAGCTTGTCGGTCAGCGCGATGACATCGGCGTCAGTCAGGGTGATGCGTTCATCGACCTCGCGCTGCTTGATCGCAGCCGAAAGCATCCGCAGCACCGTGAGGCGCTCGGAGTCTCGGGCTTTCATTGCGGACTTGATGTCCGCGGAAAGCTGATCGCGGACGGAGCCCGACACGGATCAATACATCCGGCGGCGACGTGTCACGTCGCGGGACAGGCGCTTGGCAGCGCGCTTCACCGCAGCGACTTTTTTGCGCTTGCGTTCTTGGCTGGGCTTCTCGAAGAATTCACGTTTGCGAGCGTCGGTAACGACACCGGCCTTTTCGCAGGAACGCTTGAAGCGACGCAGAGCCACTTCAAAGGGCTCGTTTTCCTTAACACGTACTGAGGGCATTTAGTCTATCTGGTGCGTGGGCCAACAGTGGCCCGGACTAGGGGGCGCGAATTGTACGTTCGCCTCGTCAAGAATGCAAAGTCTGCAGCTTTGCAACATGCTGTGCGCCATGAGTTTTTGCGTACTGGGTATTGAGTCGTCCTGTGACGAAACCGGCGTGGCGGTGTATTGCCGTGAACGCGGGCTGCTGGCCGAATCCCTCTACAGCCAGGTGGACCTGCATGCCACCTATGGCGGTGTGGTGCCGGAGTTGGCGGCGCGGGATCACGCGCGGCGTCTGCCCGAATTGGTCGCGCAAACCCTCGCGGAGTCAGGGCTGACACCGGGGCAGATCGACGCGGTGGCGTATACCGCGGGCCCCGGGCTGGTGGGCGCTTTGCTGGCCGGTGCAGCCACCGCGGCGGGGCTGGCGACGGCCTGGCAAAAGCCGTTGCTGGGCGTGCACCACATGGAGGCCCATTTGCTGGCGCCGTTCATGGCCGAAGCAAGGCCGCCGGAGTTTCCTTTTGTCGCGCTGCTGGTCTCCGGCGGTCACACCATGCTCGTGCATTGCGTGGCGCTCGGGGATTACCGGGTGCTGGGCCAGACCCTGGATGACGCGGTCGGCGAGGCTTTCGACAAAAGCGCCAGCGTGATGGGGCTGCCCTATCCCGGCGGGGCTGCTTTGGCGGCCTTGGCGGAGCAGGCGGAGTCGGCGTTGGCCGATGTCGAACTGCCGCGCCCAATGACCCGTCAGCGCAGCCTGGATTTCAGCTTCAGCGGGTTGAAAACCGCATTCGCGCTTGCCGCCGGTAAGCAGGATCTGACCCAGCCCGCCGTACGCCAGGGTTTGGCCCGGTCATTTGAGGATGCCGCCGTGGAAACCCTGGTGCGCAAGTGCACCTGGGCGTTGCAGGACACCGGCTGCAAACGGTTGGTCGTCGGTGGCGGGGTGGCGGCAAACCGGCGCTTGCAGGCGCAGCTGGCCGCGCAGCTGCAGCCGCTGGGCGCCGTGCTGGAATGTCCGCCGCAGCGGCTGTGCACCGATAATGGCGCCATGATTGCCCACCTCGCGGCTCTCCGCGGCCTGGATCTGCAGGTGCCTGCCGGCGGTGTGCCGGTGCATGCACGCTGGTCCCTGGAAACCCTGACCAACCGTTAACCGAAATTTGCCATGAATGATTGGGTCTACATCCGTGGGCTGGAAGTGCAGACGCGTATCGGGGCGTTCGCCTGGGAGCGCGAAATCCTGCAGAACCTGTCTTTTGATCTGGAGATGCAAACCGATATCCGGCCCGCCGCGCGCAGTGACGCCTTGCAGGATGCGTTGGACTACAAGCAGGTCTCCAAACGCATCATCGCGCTGGTGGAAGCCAGCGAGCACGAATTGATCGAGTCGGTGCTCGAAGACGTGGCGCGCATGGTGATCCAGGAATTCGGCGTGCCCCACCTGCGCCTGTGCGTGGACAAAATCGGAGCCCTGCGTGGCGCCGTCGGCGTGGGGCTGAAAATCGAACGGACTGCGGCCGACTATGCCTAAGGTGCTGCTCAGCCTGGGCTCCAACGTGGATGCCGAGAGCCATGTGCGTCGGGCCGTCGCACAGTTGCAGGCGCTGCCGGGTTTGACGCAGACACGCTCCTCGCGTCTGTACAGCGCGCCGGCAGTGGGTTTTGCCGGGCCGGATTTCGTCAACAGCGCCCTGGCCGGGTTCTGGGATGGTGGCCGGGAGCCGCTGCAGAGTGCGCTGCGCGCCCTGGAAGATGCGGCGTCGCGTGATCGCACGGCCCCCCGCTTCGCCAGCCGGACGCTGGACATCGACCTGGTGCTGTTCGGGGATGAAATCCACCCCGAGGGCTCCGGCATCCCGCGGGAAGAATTGCTGCGCGAGGCTTTCGTGCTGCGGCCCTGTGCCGAACTGGAGCCGGATTGGGTCCATCCGCTCTCGCAGCGTACGCTGGCAGAACATTGGCAGGAGTGGCGGCAGCAGCACGCCGACCCCCTGACGGCGCTGGCAGGCGACCCCGCAGCCGGCTGAATCAGAGGCTGCGTCCGCCGTCGACCGCGAGGACCTGGCCGGTGATGTAATCGGCCTGCGCCAGGAACAGCACCGTATCGGCGATGTCTTGCGGGCAACCCAGTCGGCCCAGCGGAATGCTTTGCAAATGTGCAGCCTTCTGCGCCGCGTCGGGTTCCGGATGGGCCCACAGGATCGACCCGGGGGCGACCGCATTGACCCGTATCTGTGGCGCCAGCTCGGCGGCCAGGCTGCGGGTGAGATTCGCCAGGCCGCTTTTGGCGGCTGCGTAGGGCGCGAAGTTGGCGATACCGGCCGGGACCATGGCATCGGTGATGTTGATGATCACGCCGGCGCTGGTTTGCGCGGCGAAGGCCTGGCTCAACCACAGCGGTGCGTCGAGGTTGGTGCGGCGCAGATCTTCCCACTGCGTGGCCTGCAAATCGGCGAGGGCGGTGCGATAAAAAGTGGACGCATTGTTGACCAGCAACCGTGCGCCCTCGGGGTGAAAATCGCGCGCCGCATCGAAAATCGTGCCTGCTGCATCCGTGCTGGCCAGGTCCGCCTGAACAATCCGGCAACTGCCCGGTCGGTACGCGTTGAGCTGTGCGGCCAGCGCTTCGGCATCGGTGTGGGAGCGATGGTAGTGCAGCAGGATGTCAAAGCCGGCCTGATGCAGGGTGCGGCAAAGGACGGCGCCAATGCGTTTGCTGCCACCCGTGATCACGGCGAGTGACGCATCTGCGGGCCGGGGGTCGGTAGAATGCGCGCTTTGTTCGGCCATGGGCTCTCGTTAGAAAATGGATGCAAGTCAGGCGTCGGCACTTGGCCTTATTCAAGGATTGACTGAGTTCCTGCCGGTGTCCAGTTCCGGCCACCTCGTATTGGCGCCGTGGCTGTTTGGCTGGGAGGACCAGTCGCTGGCCTTCGATGTGGCCGTGCACATGGGCACCTTGCTCGCCGTGATTGTCTATTTCTGGCGCGATCTTGTCAGCCTGATCCCGGCCGTACCGCGAATTGTCACCTCCGCCCAGGACGACCGCACGCGCTTGGCTCGCGGGCTGCTGATCGCCACCATTCCCGCGTGTGTGCTGGGTGCGGCGTTGCGCATCGCCTTCGATATCGAATTCGACAGTCCGTTGCTGGTGGCCGCCAACCTCATGATTTTCGGCATTCTTTTGGGGGCGGCCGATCGTTGGGGCCGGCGCAACAATCGCTTGCAGGGGCTGGGTATGGGCGGCTATTTGCTGCTCGGGCTGGCCCAGGCGCTGGCCTTGATACCCGGCACTTCGCGCTCCGGTGTCACCATGACCGCCGGCTTGGCCCTGGGGCTGGACCGCGTCGATGCGGCGCGGGTGTCGTTCCTGATGGCGGTGCCGGTGATCGCGATTGCCGGTGGATACGAACTTCTGGAGCTCCTGACCGCGGAAGGTCCGGTGGATTGGCAGGACATGGGTATCGGCGTTGCCGTCGCCTTCATCAGCGGCTTGCTCTGCATTGCCGGCCTGTTGCGGTTTCTGGCGCGTGTGGGGTTCTGGCCCTTTGTGGTCTACCGCCTGCTGCTGGGAGGCGTGATTCTGGTGGTGGCTGTTTAGCATCCGCCAACGCGGGAGCCGCACCGCCTTCTAATGTGATGGACCGGCGAGCCGAATCGCTTCGACGCGCGCTTGCTGAATGAGCTTGGGGATCTGGGCGGGCTGCTCCGCTGTGCGGGCGATCTGGCCGGCATCCACAGACTGCGCCGCCGCGAATGCGCGGCGATAAATATCGGCCTGGGGATATTCGGCGTCGGCATAACCCAGGCGCCCGCGGGCATCCGCGGTGCAGGCAGCCAGGAAGTCCTCCAGCCGCTCCTCGCGGCGAAACGCATCCAGGGCATCCATCACCTTCAACAAGGTCTCTGGGCGCAGCTCAGCGGCGCGGTGGGCGTGCAGATGCCACTCACAGACCTTGAGGGCCAGATCCCGGCATTCCTTGGGTACGCGCATGCGTTCGCACACATCGGCGACCAGCGGAACTCCCGCTTTTTCATGCCCTCGATGGCTGGGCAGAATATGGGGCGGTGTGATGCCTTTGCCGAAGTCGTGACACAGCACGGCGAAACGAACCGGCAACGTGTCGTTGGCCCGGGCGGTGGCTTCGAGGCAGAGCAAATTGTGGATGCCGGTGTCGATTTCCGGGTGGTACTTCGCCGTTTGCGGGACGCCGAACTGCCGATCCAGCTCGGGTAACACGACGCCGAGCCCGCCAACGTCGCGCAGCACCGAGACAAAGCGCTGCGGGTGGCTGCACATCAGGGCGCGTGACAGTTCCTTCCAGACCCGCTCCGGTGTCAGCTCGTCGAGCATTCCCTCGGCTACCATCGCCCGCAGCAGCTCCTCGGTGTCCGGATGCAGGCGGAAGTCCCAGGCGCCCAGCTGGGCGGCGAATCGTGCCACCCGCAAGATCCGTAGCGGGTCCTCGCGAAAAGCATCCGAGACATGCCGCAAGGTGCGTGTCTCGAGGTCAGCCAGGCCGCCGTAGGGGTCGATGAGCTCGCCATCGGCATCGCGCGCCATCGCGTTGATGGTCAGGTCGCGGCGAATCAGGTCCTGTTCCAGCGTGACATCCGGGTCGGCATCGATGACGAAGCCGCGGTGGCCGCGGCCTGCACGGCGCTCGGTGCGCGCCAGCGCAAACTCCTCGCCGCTGCCGGGTTGCAGAAACACGGGGAAATCGCGACCCACGGCTTTGAAGCCTGCGGCTTCCATGGCGCTCTGGTTGCTGCCGACAATCATCCAGTCGCGGTCGCTGCTGAAGGTTGCGTTCAGCAGTTCATCGCGCACCGCGCCGCCCACCAGATAGCAGCGGCCGGGCGGTGCCGGTTCGGCCGGCCGATATTTACTCAGTGGGTTCACTCTCGGGCAACAACACGACGCCCGGAGTCGGGCACGCAAGGATGGCTTCGCGCACCGCTTTGATGGCGCGCATGCGTGGGTAGCTGCGACGCCAGGCCAGGGCAATCCGCCGTTTCGGCACCGGCTCCTTGAACGGGCGGACAAGCAAACCACTGGATGTTTGCGATTGCAGGTCCACGGAACTGGCCGGTAGCACGGTCACACCCAGGCCGCTGGCCACCATGTGACGAATGGTTTCCAGGCTGCTGCCCTGCAGCGGGTTGGCAAATTCCGACTGGGTTCCGGCGTTGGGTACGGCAGCGAGGACCTGATCGCGGAAGCAATGACCCGGGCCCAGCATCAACAGGCGTTCCTCGGCCAGCTCGGCCGGGTCGATGCTGCTGTCGTCCGCCAGCGTGTGGTGTGGCGACATCGCCACCACGAATTCTTCTTCGTACAGGGACCACACGCGGACACCTGGCGGGGCGAAGGGCATGGCGATGACGATGACATCCAGCTCACCCTGGCGCAGGCGCTCGGACAGCGCATCGGTGAAGTTCTCCTCGATGATCAGCGGCATTTTCGGCGCGATCTTCGACAGCCCGGGAACCAGATTCGGGAGCAGGTAGGGAGCGACGGTATAAATCGCACCCAGGCGCAGCGGACCGCTGAGTTCATCCACCGCGCCGGCGGCGATTTCTTCCAGCAGCGCTGATTCGGCCAGCACCCGTCGCGCCTGGTCCAGGATCTGGCGCCCCACCGGGGTGACCTCGGCGCGCCCGCGGTGGCGTTCGAACAAGGTCACGCCCAACCGGTCTTCCAGCTTGCGGATGGCGATGGAGAGGGTGGGCTGGCTGACAAAGCAGCGGGCGGCGGCCTGGCCAAAGTGCCGGGTTTCATCCAGCGCGACTGCGTAACGCAGTTCGGTGAGGGTCATGCCGTTTTATCCGTGGCGAGGCCCAGCCAGTCGCGGGCCGGGAGAAATTCGGTGTACAGCGCCGCTTCGGGGCTGCCAGCCTCGGGCGACCAGTCGTATTGCCAGCGCACCAGCGGCGGCATCGACATCAGAATGGATTCCGTGCGACCGCCGCTTTGCAGCCCGAAAAGGGTGCCGCGGTCGTAGACCAGGTTGAATTCGACATAGCGGCCGCGTCGGTACAGCTGGAATTGGCGCTCGCGGTCGCCGTAAGCCTGGTCGCGGCGACGACGCACGATATCGGCGTAGGTCGTGGCATATTCCTGCGCCGTGCGCTGGATGAGCGCCAAGCCGTTATCGAAGCCGCCGGCGTCGAAGTCATCGAAAAATATTCCGCCGATGCCGCGGGCTTCCTGCCGGTGGGGCAGGTAGAAATAGCGGTCGCACTCGGCCTTGAATTCCGGGTAATTGGCACCTGCGGCCCGTTGCGCCGCCGCGTGCCAGGCCACGCAATCCTCCACGTTGCCGTAATAGGGCGTGAGGTCGAAGCCGCCCCCGAACCACCAGATATCCCCGGCTTCGAAATACCGCACGTTGAAGTGGGAGGTCGGCACATGGGGGTTGTTCGGATGGATCACCACCGAGACACCCATTGCGCAAAAAGGCCGGCCCGCGAGTTCGGGTTTACGGGCGCTGGCTGCCGGTGGCAGCGCATCGCCGAAGACCGAGGAAAAATTGACTCCGGCCTGCTCGAAGGTCTCGCCCTGGGCAAGCACCCGGCTCTCGCCGCCGCCGCCATGCTCGCGCTGCCAGCAATCCACGCGAAAGCGCGTTCCGCCGCGTTCGACGGATTCCATCTGCGAGCAAATCAGATCCTGGATGGCATGCAGGGCGGTTTCGGCGCGTTCGCGCTGTGTCAGGGTCGTATCCATTGGCCGGAAACGGTATCAAAGATGCGGCTCGGCCGGGATTGTCCGCCCAGTGGCGCGGCGCAAACGGCCTGCACCTTGGGACCCCATTGGCGCAGGACGGCCCAGCGTCCGGACGGGGTGGGGCGGCCACTGATGTTCGCGCTGGTGGAGGTAATCGCCCCTCCTGCGGCTGTACACAGCGCGCGCGCAGGCGCATGCCGGGTCACCCGGATGGCCAGCGAACGGAATCGACCGCGCAGCAGGGGTGGGCAGGTGCGTCGCGCCGGTACCAGCCAGGTGGTCGCACGCGGTGAGTCGTCAACCGGAAGCGCATTTTCGGAAACCCGCACCCAGGGCCGCGCGGCAGAAAGGCTGTCCAGCAACAGGATCAGTCCCTTGTCTGCGGAGCGCCGTTTCAGGGCCAGCAGTTGACGCAAGGCCTGCGGGTTGCGCGGATCGCACCCCAGCCCCCAAACACCCTCGGTGGGGTACAGAACCACGCCACCACGGCGAATCGCCGTGGCCGTCGTCATCACCCGGTAACGCCAGCGCTGATCAGCCTTCTGAAGATGGTTGCTCCTGCATACCGGCATTTTTTCCATGATGGCCTGGGCATTGGCTTCGCGCACTGCGCACGGACGAGACGCGGACTTCGAAAGGGAACTCGAACTCACGCAGGACATTTAACGTGTTTTCACTCACAGGCAGATCGGAGTCCGAGCCCATCAACAGGGCAACAAAACGGCTCGTTCACGACCATCGTTTTCTAACCTGTCACAGAAGAAAAGGATCTTAATTCAGCTTGCAGCCTTCTTGGCGGTCGATTTCTTCTTGGTGGCCGCTTTCTTTGTCGCCGGCTTTTTCGCTGCAGTCTTTTTGGCTGCCGGCTTCTTCGCCGCGGGTTTGCGACCGCGGCCTTTGCGGACGGGGGCTTTTTCCAGCAGGGCCACCGCGGCGTCGCGGGTCAGGGATTCGGCTTCGACATCCTTGGGAATGCGGGCATTCTTCTCCCCGTCCGTGATGTACGGGCCCCAGCGACCGTGCAGCACGCGGATCGCGCCATCATCGAAATCCTTGATGAATTTCTTGGCGTCTTCCTCGATTTTCTCCGCGACCACCGCACGCGCGCGCGCTTCATCGATGGTGTACGGATCGTCGTCTTTCAGGCTGACAAACACATCTTTCTTGGCTTCGGGGTCGCGATAGCGCAGGTACGGGCCAAAACGCCCGATGTTTGCGCTGATCTTGCGGCCATCTTCCAGCGTGCCCACCTCGCGCGGGAGGTTGAACAGCACCATCGCTTCGTCGTAGGTGATGGTGTCCATGTGCTGGCCGGGGCGCAGGCTGGCGAACTTGGGTTTGTCTTCGTCGTCCTTGCTGCCGATCTGCACGAACGGCCCGTACTGGCCCAGCCGAACCGAGACCGGTTTGCCACTGTCCGGGTCGATTCCGAGCTCGCGCCCACCGGGGCGCGGCACATCGGCCTTGTCTTCCAGGGTCTTTGCGAACGGCACCCAGAATTGTTCCAGCAGCGGAATCCATTCCTTTTCCCCACGCGAAACCGCATCCAGCTGATCTTCCAGTTCGGCGGTGTATTCGTAGGCCACGTAGCTCGGGAAGTGTTCGCCGAGAAAACGGGCCACCACCCGTCCGCGGTCGGTGGGGATGAAGCGTTTGCCATCCATCTCCACGTATTCGCGGCTTTGCAGGGTGTTGATGATGCTGGCGTAGGTCGAAGGGCGACCGATATCGAATTCCTCCAGCGTTTTCACCAGGCTGGCCTCGGTGTAGCGCGGCGGCGGTTCGGTGAAGTGCTGGTCGGCAACGATTTGGCTCAGCGTGACGGTGTCGCCCTCGGTCAGGGCCGGCAGGCGTTTGTCCGCATCGTCGTCGTCGGCATCGTCGTCGCGCCCTTCCATGTACACGGCCATGAATCCGGGGCTGACAAGCGTGGACCCGGTGGCGCGGAAGACTCCGGCATCGCCGGCGTGCAGGTTGGCGCCCACGGTGTCAAAGATCGCCGCTTCCATTTGGCAGGCGACGGTGCGCTGCCAAATCAGCGTGTAGAGCCGAGCCTGATCCGGTGTGAGCATCGCCCGCACTTCATCCGGGTGCCGGGCTGCACTGGTCGGGCGAATGGCCTCGTGCGCTTCCTGTGCATTCTTGGATTTGGACTTGTAGCGGCGGATTTCCGCGGGCAGGGCCTTCTCGCCGTAGCGATCCGCAATGACCAGTCGCAACTCGTCGAGCGCGTCCTGCGCCAGGTTCACCGAGTCGGTCCGCATGTAGGTGATCAGACCGACCGTCTCGCCGCCAAGATTGATGCCCTCGTACAAAGCCTGGGCCGTACGCATCGTGCGCGAGGCGCCGAACCCCAGCTTGCGCGAGGCTTCCTGCTGCAGCGTGGAGGTGGTGAATGGCGGTGAAGGGAAACGGCGCCGCTGACTTTTCTTGACCTCGCGCACTTCCAGCGCGCCGTTGGCCGCGGCGAGCAAGGCATCGCGCGCCGCCATGGCGTCGGTCTCGTTGGTCAGCGAGAACTGCTCGACCTTGTCGCCGCGCAGCTGCGAGAGCTTGGCGGTAAAGGATTGGCCGTCTTTTTCGTTATGGGCTTCTACCGTCCAGTATTCGCGGGCGACGAAGGCATTGATCTCGTCTTCGCGCTCCACGATCAGGCGTAGCGCCGGAGTCTGAACCCGCCCTGCCGACAGACCCGGTGCGACTTTGCGCCACAGCAATGGGGACAGGTTGAAGCCCACCAGATAATCCAGAGCGCGGCGGGCCTGTTGGGCGTTGACCAACTCGTCCGCGACTTCACGCGGGTGTGCGACTGCGTTTTGCACCGCGGTTTTGGTGATTTCGTGAAACACCACCCGTTTGACTTCGCGGCCTTCGAGCAAGCCTCGTTCGCGCAGTAATTCGAGCAGGTGCCAGGCGATGGCTTCACCTTCGCGGTCAGGGTCAGTTGCCAGCAGCAGGGTGTGCGCTTTTTTTAATGCCGCAGCGATCTTGTTGACGTGTTTTTCGTTCTTTTCGATGACGTCGTAGCGCATCGCGAAACCCTGGTCAGGGTTGACCGCGCCTTCCTTCGGGACCAGGTCGCGGACGTGGCCATAGGACGCCAGAACTTCGTAGTCCGGTCCGAGGTATTTTTTGATGGTCTTGCCCTTGGCGGGCGACTCGACGATGACGAGATTTTGGGTCATGCCCCTGTCAGGCTGCGGTGGAGGGGGCGCAGTTTGTTGCAGAGTGGGGGGGCGAAGTCAACCTTTGCCTTTTCGGCAGCCGCTCACCGGGTGGCTTGAAACCGCAATGTCGTCAACCGGCAATGTCCAGCTTCGCGGGCGTGACCACGGCGGTCGTGGGGTGCGTTAAGCGGCCCGGAGCCTGCATCTCGGGGGCCGGAGCGTCGGCGTATCGGCGCGTCAACGCGCCGTCTTTGCACCTAGTGCAAGCAGGCTCCGGCAGGGTCGAACAACACCCCTTCCATGGCGTTGAATTCGTTTTCCGCCGCGCGATCCGCCTGCAGCACCATCAGGGTGACCCAGTCGACCTCATTTGCGCTGATTATCGGAGTGTCCAACGCCAGCAGGCGCTCGATCACCCGCTCGCGGTTTTCCGCCGAGAGAATGCCCTGGTGCTCCAGGTGGGTGAGCCGGCTGCGGCTGTCCACGTCCAGACGGGCCTGTTCCTCCGGTGCGTACAAACGCATCGCGGTCGTGGGTGCGGCCAGGCCTTCGCCATCGGCGAGTTCCATCAACCAATCCATGGCGTTGTCAATCAGATTCTGGGGAAAACCCGCCTCGCTCAGGGCCTGTTCGATGTGGTCGGAATCCATGTCATCGGTGGGCATGTCGTCGAGAACGACATCAAAAATGTAAAGCAGAGCGTCGAGTACGTTGGGCTGCATCAAGTTGTTTGGCCGATCTTCTGGTAACCGCCACCGGGTGCTATCGCCACGGTGCCTTGCAGTTCCATGATCAGCAGCATGGAAGAAATATCTGCCGCTTTGAGACCCGTCCGGGTAACAAGAGCGTCGATGGTCGTCGGTGTGCCGTCGAGTGCATCGATGAGTTGTTGCTCCTCCGGGGTCACGGCAGATTCTGCCGCCGGGGTGACAATCTCAGCTGCTTCCCGACGATCCACGGATTCTATCAGATTCGGCGCCAGTACTTCCACGATATCTGCCGCAGATTCAACCAGATGCGCGCCTTCACGAATCAGCTGGTGGCAGCCCCGCGCAAGTGGGTTGTCGATGGAGCCGGGAACGGCAAAAACGTCGCGGCCGAAACCCAGTGCCTGTTTGGCCGTGATCAGCGAGCCGCTGCGCGGGGTGGCCTCCACGACCAGTGTGCCCTGGCCGAGGGCCGCGATGATGCGATTGCGCGCAGGGAAATTGGCCTTTTGGGGTGGCGTGCCCGGGGTGTATTCGCTCAGCAGTAATCCGCTTTCGGCAATTTGCGCGGCCAGCCGACGATTGCTGGCGGGGTAGGTGTCGTCCAGGCCACGCCCGCAGACCGCAATCGTGATGCCCTCGGCGCGCAGCGCCCCCAGGTGGGCGCAGGCGTCGATCCCCGTCGCCAGTCCGGAGACGATGCCGACGCCGGCCTGGGCGAGCTGGAAGGCCAGCCTTTCCGCAACCCGACCGCCGGTCGGCGTAGGATTACGACTGCCGACGATGGCCACCTGTGGATGCGCCAGCAAATCGAGGTCGCCCTCGGCGTACAGGGCGATCGGCATGCCGCGTAGGCCGGCGAAAGCCCGCGGCCAGTTCGGCCCACCCCAGGTGATGAAGTGGCGGTTGGGTGCCGCGGCCAGCCACTCGCGGCTCGCCTGCAGCTGCGCCGGTAGCGGCCCATTCAGCCAGCCACGCAGCGATTGTGCGTTGCCGGCGGATTCTGCGGCTTTACGGCGCGCCAGATCGCGAATGCGACTGAGCGTGGTCTGCGCGTCGTGACCGGCGGCCAGCGATTCACGCAAGGGTCGCTGGAGCCCGCGCGGAGCGATGCTCAGCGCGACCCAGGCATCGTGGACCTCCGGTGTCAGGATCGCGGCTCGGTTACCTTGTCACCCCGACGAATTCCGCGGGTGGCGTCCATGACCAATGCGTAACTCAGGTTTTCGCTGACGTCGAAGACCATCACGCGACCGATATCCAGCGGTGGCAGCTGCACCTCCCGAAACATGGATTTGGTGGGGTCCTTGGTTTTGACGCCATCCTGGTGAACCTGCAGCACATGCCCAAGGTCGAGGCCGGCTTGCCGGCCTTTGTTCAGCGCTACGATCTGGTACTGCCCCGCTGCAGTGCGGCCGTCGTAAACGGCGGCGATGCGGGCATCAACCGCCTCCTTGGGGGAGGCCGGCATGAAGCTGCCGGGAAGGGGCTTCATGGCTTCGAGAAAAAGCCGGTCGCCACGCAGGATTTCGCGACGTACCTGGGTGATCGTGCCGGCCGCCGGATTTTCGAACAGCGTCAGTTCCAGCGCGCCGACCGGCGTGCACTCGTAGCCCAGTTTCTTGCCGTTGTCCGGGTCGCGAATCAGCTGGCCTTTGTGCAGCACCTGCCAAAAACGTTCGGTGTGATCGCCAAGATTGCGCGCATACACCGCGTTCCCTTCTGCACCGAGCAGACGGTCGTCCTCGAAGGCCAGCACGTAGGGGGCTCGCTTCCAGGTGCTGGTGTCGATGATGCGTGGTCCGCGCAAAAAGGCGCCGATGGCGTCCAGCGGAATCGGGGGAACGGCCTCATCCAGATTGCTGCGCCTCACGCTGGGCGACAGCCGCCGATCAAGCACGTCCTGGCGGAACCCGATGACCGGTTTGCCGTTGATGAAACTCAACACCAGGATGTCGCCGGGGTAGATCAGGTGGGGGTTTTCGATCTGGGGGTTGACCTGCCAGACCTGCGGCCACTCCCAGGGCGCTTGCAGGTAGTAGGCGGCAATGTCCCAGAGGGTATCCCCCTTCTTCACCACGTATTCCGCATCGATCTGCGGATTGATTGCGATAACTTCGGCGCGGGCCAGCCCGCAGGCCAGAGCCAACACCAGGAACACCATCGTGCGAAAATGCCGCAGTCGCGTCATGACTCTATTGCCAAGCCTTGCAAGAATACGCAAGCGAATGTAGCAGTTTTGGCGCAGACGAAAAACCAACATTTGCCCAGAACCGAGCCATGGCTGAACTTGAGATCCTCCAATTTCCCGATCCGCGTCTGCGGCGCTTGGCCAAACCGGTGGACCGCTTCGACAAGTCGTACTGGAAAACTTTCGACGACATGTTCGAGACGATGTACGCCGCGCCGGGCGTGGGGCTTGCTGCGCCGCAGGTTGGTATCAACGAACGCTTCAGTGTGATCGACGTCAGTGAGGGGAAACAGGAGCCCCTGGTTCTGATCAACCCGGAGATCATTTCCGGCAAGGATGCCTGCGATCTGGAGGAGGGGTGTTTGTCCGTTCCCGGCGCGCATGAGCTGGTCCGGCGCTACACCAGCATCCTGGTGCGCGCGCTGGACAAGGATGGCAAGCCGCTGGAATTCGAAGCGGATGGTTTGCTGGCCCATTGCATCCAGCACGAAATCGATCACCTGGATGGCAAACTCTTTGTTGACTATCTGAGTCAGCTCAAACGCAATCGCATTCGCAAGCAGCTTGAGCGCGAAATGCGGCGCAAATAACTCCGTATGCGCATCGTTTTTGCGGGTACGCCCGAATTTGCAGCGGCGCCGCTCCGGGCTTTGATCGCCAGTGGCGCCGATATCGTCGGGGTGCTGTCGCAGCCGGACCGTCCTGCCGGCCGCGGGCGGAAATTGACGCCGAGCCCGGTTCGGCAGGTGGCGATCGAGCATGATTTGCCGCAGTCCACACCAATCAATCTGAAGACACCGGAAAATCAGCAGGTGCTGCGGGAGTGGCAGCCCGACCTGATGATCGTCATCGCCTACGGCCTGTTGCTGCCGGCCGATGTGCTGCAGATTCCGGCGCTTGGCTGCGTCAATGTGCACGCCTCGTTGCTGCCCCGCTGGCGGGGAGCGGCCCCGATACAGCGGGCGATTGAGGCGGGGGATGCGGAAACCGGGTTGTGCCTGATGCAGATGGACGTGGGGCTGGACACCGGCCCGGTTCTGGCGCGCATAACGCTGCCGATCGCAGCCGAGTTCACCGCGGGGGATCTCCACGACGCGCTGTGCGCACAGGCTTGTGCGTCTCTGCCCGCCTGGATGCGGCAGCTTGAGGCCGGGGCGTTGTCTGCCGACCCACAGCCCGAGGCTGGCGTGACCTACGCGCACAAACTCCAGAAGCCGGAGTCGCGTTTGAATCTGGCAGACGACGCGCGGACGCTGGCGCGCAAAATCCGCGCTTTTGACCCCTGGCCGGTTGCCACCATCTCGCATGGGGACGAGCCCTTGCGACTCCTGGGCGCCGCAAGGGCCCTGGATGCTGACACCGACCAGCCGCCGGGCACGGTGCTGAGTATTGAAGACGCTGGCGTCTGTGTGGCCACCGGTGCGGGTGTGTTGCAAATACCGGCGCTGCAATGGCCGGGCCGCAACCGCTTGCCCGCACGTGATGCGTTGAACAGCCGACAAGTGCGCGTGGGCGATCGCCTGGGCGTCGTTTCGAATTCCGCCGGAGTACTTTCTTGACTGATCCCTGGGCTGCGTCCCGTGAGAGCGCTGGCAGCGCAAGCCGGCGTGTTGCCGCCATGGCCCTGGATGCGGTGCGCTTTGGCGCGTCACTGCCGGATGCGTTGGCGGAGGCGGGCAGCGATGACCTGCCGCCGGCGGACCGTGCCTTTGCGCGTCGCCTGGCCGGGCAGGTCCTGCGCCAGCGCAATCGTCTGGATGCGCGTCTCAAGCCGGCATTGAAGCGGGCGCCTAAACCCCGCTGGCTGCACGACCTGCTGGCTTTGGGCCTGGCCCAGCTGGATGACCCGGAAATGGCCGAGCACGCGGCCGTCAGTGCCACGGTGGAAGCCGCACCCAAACCGCTGCGGGGGCTGGTCAACGCCATCCTGCGCCGGGCCAGCCGGGGCGAGTTGCCATTGCCGGAGTTGACCGGTGTGCGGCGAGACGCGGTTGATGCCGGAATGCCGGAGTGGTTGCTGCTCAAATTGCGCCGTTCCTGGGGCGAGCAGTTGCCGGCGGTGGTCGGGGGCAGCAATACCCCGCCACCCTTTGCCCTGCGCGTGAATCTGCAGAAAATCACGGTCGATGCCTATGCCGCGGAACTGTCGGCGGCGGGTTACGCGCCCGAGCGGGTCGGCGAGGCCGGTCTGGTGCTGCATCAGGCCGTGGAGCTGGCGCGTTTGCCCGGGTTCGCCGAAGGCATGGTCTCGGTGCAGAACCCCAGCGCGCAACTGGCGGCCGAGTTGCTGCCGCTGGCCCCGGGTCTGGACGTTCTCGATGCCTGCGCCGCGCCCGGGGGTAAAACCGCGCACTTGCTGGAGCGTGAGCCCACCTTGCACATGACGGCGCTGGATGCCGACCCCGAGCGTCTGGAAGATGTCGAAACCGGGCTGGCGCGACTCGGTTTTTCGGCGCAGTGCATCGCCACGCACCTGCAGGAATTCGAAGGCGCCGCGTTCGATCGCATTTTGCTGGATGTGCCGTGCAGTGCCACCGGCATCATGCGGCGCCACCCGGAGATTCGCTGGCTGCGGCGTGAAGGCGATATCGCGCGTCTGGTGGGCGAGCAAAAAGCCTTGCTCGAGCACGCATGGACGCTGCTGAAGCCGGGTGGCATCCTGCTGTATGCCAGTTGCTCCATCCTGCTCGACGAAACCGAAGCCGTGGTCGCCGACTTCTTGCGTGCGCATGCTGATGCGACACCGGACGCGCTCGATTTGCCGGTGGGCGAGGCACTGGACGCCGGGTGGCGGATTCCCCCCGGGGGCGCCTGGGACGGCTTTTACTATGCGCGGCTCAGGAAGCCGCTAACACCATGAAAATCATCATTCTCGGTGCGGGTCAGGTCGGCTCCACGCTGGCGGACACGCTGGCTCAGGAGAACAACGATGTCACGGTTGTGGACATCAATCCCCAGTTGCTGGCAGAGCTGCAGGACCGTCTCGATATTCGCAGCGTGCACGGGTTTGCGTCGCACCCCGAGGTGCTGATTCGAGCCGGCGCGCGGGATGCGGACATGCTGATCGCGGTTACCGACAGCGACGAGACCAACATGGTCGCCTGCCAGATTGCCTACACGCTGTTTCAGACGCCGACCCGGATTGCCCGGGTGCGTTCCAGTGAGTACCAGAACCACGCCGAACTGCTGTTCCAGGACGACTCGATTCCGGTCAACATGCAGATCAGCCCGGAGCAGCTGGTCACCGATTATTTCGTTCGCCTGATCGAGCACCCCGGTGCACTGCAGGTGGTGGATTTCGCGGATGGCCTGGTGCGGCTGGTGGGCGTGCGTGCCTACTACGGCGGGCCCTTGGTCGGCCAGCAGCTGAAGGAACTGGCGGCGCACATCCCAGGTGTGGCCAGCCGGGTGGCCGCCATTTATCGCCGTGGGCAGCCCATCATTCCCGAGGGCAGCACGCTGATCGAGGCGGAGGATGAAGTGTTCTTCGTCGCCGCCGCGGATGACATCCGCAAGGTGATCGCCGAATTGCGGACCAGCGACGAACCGGTCAAGCGGGTGGTCATCGCCGGCGGCGGCAACATCGGGTTCCGTCTTGCGCGGGCGCTCGAGAACCGCTGTCGGGTGCGACTGGTGGAGCACAACCGGGATCGCGCCCGCTATTTGTCCGAGCATCTGGCCAATACCATCGTGCTGGTCGGCGATGGCGCCAACGAGAACATGCTGCTGGACGAAAACATCGAAAACACCGACGTTTTCATTGCTGTTACCAATGACGACGAGGCCAACATCCTGTCCGCGATGCTGGCCAAGCGGCTGGGTGCCCGCAAGGTGATGTCGCTGATCAACCGTCCGGCCTATCTGGATCTGGTCGAGGGCCATGTCATCGATATCGCGGTGTCGCCCCAGCAGAGCACCGTCAGTGCCTTGCTTTCCCACGTGCGTCGAGGGGACGTGGCCCGGGTGCACAGTTTGCGGCGCGGCGCGGCCGAGGCCTTCGAGGCCGTGGCGCACGGCGATGCCGCCAGCTCCAAGGTGGTAGGGCGTCGCGTGGATGAAATTCCGATGCCCAAAGGCACGACCATCGGCGCCCTGGTTCGCGGCGACAAGGTCATGATGGCGCACCACGACACCGTCATCGAATCGGAGGATCACGTGATTCTGTTCATCGTGGACCGCAAACACCTCACCGAGGTCGAGCGCTTGTTCCAGGCGGATCCGCGCTTCCTGTGAAAGAGGCGCTCATCCGGCTCCTGTGCGAGCACCCCTATGCCGCGGTGCAGCGGGTCCTGGGCCTGCTGCTCATGCTGTTCTCGCTGACCCATCTGATTCCGCTGGGTATCGCGCTGGTCGATGGTCAGGCCATCAGCGCTTTTGTGGGCGCGTTTTTCATGACGCTGCTGACCGGCGTGGTGGTCTGGTTACCGGTACGCAAGCTGGAGCGCGATCTGAGGCTGCGCGACGGATTCCTCATCGTGGTGGCGTTCTGGGGCGTGCTGGGAATGTACGGGGCGTTGCCGTTCATGACGGCGGACGGCCTGAGTTTCACCGATGCGGCTTTCGAGTCCGTTTCCGGCTTGACCACCACCGGCGCGACCGTGATGACCGGGCTGGACGATCTGCCGCTGGCGATCCAGTACTACCGCCAGCAGCTGCAGCTGCTCGGGGGCATGGGGATCATCGTGCTGGCGGTGGCCATCCTGCCCATGCTGGGTGTGGGTGGCATGCAGCTGTACCGGGCGGAAACCCCCGGTCCGATGAAAGACAACAAGCTCACGCCGCGCATTACCGAGACGGCGAAAGCCCTGTGGCAAATCTACATGTCGCTGACATTGCTGTGCGCCGTGGCCTACTGGCTGGCCGGCATGCCACCTTTCGATGCGCTGACGCATTCTTTCAGCACGATCTCGACCGGTGGGTTTTCCACCCATGACGCCAGCATTGCCTACTACGACAGCGCGCTCATTTCCTGGGTCTGCACGCTGTTCATGGTGGCGGGGGGAATCAATTTCGGTTTGCATTTTGCGGTGGTGCGCACCGGCAGCATTACCGGCGTAACCCGCTACTGGCGCGATCCCGAGACCCGGGCATTGCTGATCGTCTACGGCGGTGTGGCGCTGCTGGCCGCCGGGCTGCTGGTTGCCTACCGGGTGATGACCAATCCGTTGGAGGCGATCACCGTGGCGGCATTTGAGGTGGTATCACACGCCACCACGTCGGGTTTTGGATTGGCGCCCGTGAACGATTGGCCCACCGCGCTGCCGTTTCTGATGATCCTGGTGAGCTTTCTAGGCGGGGCAGCCGGCTCCACCACCGGGGGGTTGAAAATGATCCGCGTCCTGCTATTGACGAAGCAGGGCGTGCGCGAGGTCAACCGCCTGGTGCACCCGGCAGCGGTGTTGCCGGTCAAGCTGGGGCGGCGGGCCATTCCGAACAAGGTGATCGAAGCCGTGTGGGGATTCTTCTCGGTATACGCGGCGATCATGGTGGTCATGACCATCCTGTTCATGCTCAGCGGGTTTGATCAGGTCACCGCGTTTTCCGCCGTGGCGGCAACCTTGAACAACCTGGGGCCGGGGCTGGGTGAAATCAGCTCGACCTTTGCCTCGGCGACGGACCCGGCCAAGTGGCTTGGGATTCTGGGCATGCTGCTCGGTCGTCTGGAAATCTTCACCTTGCTGGTGGTTTTCACCCCGGCATTCTGGCGGCGCTGAGTCGTGCGCAAGCGCCTGGAGACGCTGCTGCGCGCACACCCCGAGCGGGTGGATCTGGCGCTGGCTCTGGCTCAGCTCTGCCTGCGGGAAAAGGATTACCGCAACGCGCTGGAGTATGCCCAGCAAGCACTCGCCGGCAATAGCCGGTACTCTGCCGCGCTATTGGCAGCCGGTCAGGCCGCCCAGGCGATGGGTGACGTGGTCGCTGCAAGGAATTGGTTTGAGCGGGGCCTGGACGTTGCCGCCAGCCAGGGTGACAAGCAAATCGAGCGACAGATCAGTGTCTTTCTCAGGCGCATGGAAGCTTCAGAAAAATGAGCGTATTCACAGCCGTATCAGCTGAACAGCTATCCAATTTCCTGGCCCAATACCGGGTGGGGGAGTTGATCGAGTACAGCGGAATTGCTGAGGGTATTGAAAACACCAACTACTTCGTGCGCACCACGACCAACCGTTTCGTGCTGACCCTGTTTGAGCGCACGCCAGAAAAAGACCTGCCGTACTTCCTGGCGGTGATGGAACGCCTGGCCGATGCCGGTTTGCCGAGCGCGGCGCCGGTGCATCGCCGCGATGGCGAAGTGCTCGGCCGGTTGAACGGTCGAGCCGCCAGTCTGGTCGCCCGCTTGTCCGGCGGCGGTGTGGTGGTGCCCAACGGCTTGCAGGTTGCCCAGCTGGGCGCCGTGATGGGGCAGATGCACCTGACGCTGGCCGAGTTTTCCGATGTGCGCACCAGCGATCGGGGGCTGGAGTGGATGCAGGAAGTCGCCGCTCAACTCGCCAATGCGCTGTCCGCTGCGGAGCACGAGCTGCTTCGTTCCGAGCTGGATGAGCAGCTGGCCGCGCCCTGGGATACGCTGCCGCATGGGGTGATTCATTCCGATCTGTTCCGTGACAACGCGTTATTTGATGAAGATCGGCTTACCGGCCTGATCGATTTCTATTACGCCTGTGATGGCGCCTGGATCTACGACCTGGCGGTCAGTTTCAATGATTGGGTGCTGAATGCCGGCCACCCGGCTGACGGGGCCGTGGCGTCCAGCCTGTTGCAGTCCTATCAGCAGTCCCGCCCGCTGGTGGCGGCGGAGCGCAGCCTGTGGTCCATGGCGCTGCGCCGCGCGGCATTGCGATTCTGGCTGTCGCGGTTGCAGGATTGGCATTTTCCGCGGGATGGCGAACTGACCTACCGCAAGGACCCCGGCGACTTCGAGCGTTTGCTCCGCTGGCACCGGGAACACCGGGTGCCGCTGTAGTGAGAGCGTTGCAACGTGGCCTGCAATGGGGCGCCACGCTGAATTCCGCCACCTTCCACATCGCCGCCGTCAGCCTGCTGCTGATGGTGCTGACCTGCGCCGGCCTGGTGCTGGTGCGCTACGGCCTGGGGCTCAGCTCCATCGCCGTGCAGGAGGCCGTGATGTATCTGCACGCCCTGGTGCTGTCCTTGGGGCTGGCCGGAGCCTGGCAGCGGGATGGGCATGTGCGCATCGATATCTTTTACCGCAACTGGAGCGCCCAGCAACGGCGCCGGCTGAATCGGGTGGGAACCTTGTTGCTGGCCGTGCCGTTTGCCATCTTCGTGCTCTGGTCCTGCTTCGATTATGTGCAGGTCGCATGGCAGCGCCAGGAAAGCTCGGCAGAGCCAGGCGGCTTGGCCTGGTTGTGGTTGCTGAAGACGCTGATGCTGGTCTTTCCGGTGCAACTGCTACTGGCCGCACTGTGGGTCGGCTGGGGCGGCGACGGCACGGCCCGCACCGAGGAGACCTCCCGGTGATCGCGTTGCTGATGTTTCTGGTGGCCTGCGCCGTGCTGCTGCTGGGCTTCCCTGTCGCGCTGACGCTGGGGGGTGTGGCGCTGTGGTTCGGGCTGGGCGGTGTGCTGGCCGGAACCTTCGATGCTGCGACCCTGCTGGACTATTCGTCACGGCTGTGGGGCATTTTCGCCAACGAAACCCTGGTGGCGGTCCCGCTATTCATCGTGATGGGTGTGGTGCTGGAAAAGGCCCGTCTCGCCGATGACCTGCTGCATGCGCTGAGTGGTCTGTGGGGCGGGCGCCGCGGCGCCATGGGTTATACCGTGGTGCTGGTCGGGGCCTTGCTGGCCGCATCGACCGGCATTGTGGGTGCGACGGTGGTCACGCTGGGCATCTTGTGTCTGCCGATCATGCTGCGCGAGGGGTATTCCCCGGCGCTGGCCAGCGGCACCGTGGCCGCCGCGGGCACGCTGGGGCAGATCATTCCTCCGTCCATCGTGCTGGTATTGCTGGGCGACGTGTTGTCGTCGGCCTATCAGCAGGCGCAGCTGCGCATGGGGGTGTTCAGCACGGAAACCGTGTCGGTGGGCGATCTCTTCGCCGGTGCGTTGCTGCCGGGGCTGATTCTGGTGGTGGCCTATCTGCTCTGGGTCTTCATCGCCGCACCGCGTGACCCGGTGCCAGTGGATGTTCCGCAGCCCCAGGAACCCGCGCCCTCAATGGGGCTGGCCCTGCTGGCGCCGTTGGGCCTGGTGCTCACCGTGCTGGGCTCGATACTCGGCGGTGTGGCAACGCCGACAGAAGCGGCGGCACTGGGCGCCGCCGGGGCGATATTGCTGGCCTTGGTCCGCCGGCGGGCGGATCTGCATACGCTGGAGGGCTGCGCGATGAAGGCCGTCGAAATGACGGCGATGGTATTCCTGATCCTGATCGGCGCAGCCCTGTTTTCGCTGGTATTCAATGCCTACGGCGGTGATCACACGGTGCAGAACCTGCTGGCGGATCTGCCCGGGGGATTGGGCACAGCCCTGGTGTGCGTGATGCTGCTGGTGTTCCTGCTGGGTTTCGTGCTCGATTTCATCGAAATCACCTTCGTAGTGGTGCCGATCGTCGGGCCGGCCCTGCTGATGCTGGGGGCCGACCCCATCTGGCTGGGCGTCATGCTGGGGCTGAATCTGCAGACCTCTTTCCTGACGCCGCCATTCGGGTTTGCGCTGTTCTATCTGCGCGGCGTTGCTCCGGAGTCTGTGGTCACCACCGATATCTGGCGCGGTGCGTTGCCGTTCATCGTCATCCAGATCGGCATCATCGCCCTGGTGGCGCTGGTCCCCGGCTTGGCGACCGCGCTGCCGCAGTGGCTGTACGGGGGCTGACGGCCCAAGGGTCGTCGCAGCGATTGGCGTGAGTGTCTCCGACTGGTTGATGTTGGCTTCCGTGTGCCTTGCCGGTGCCGTGAGCCCGGGGCCGAGCCTGTTGTTCGTGCTGGCAACCCGCGCCCGGGAGGGCCGACAAGCGGCCTTGCTGGTGGCGCTGGGCCACGGGGTGGGTGTGGGCCTGTACGCCCTGGCGGCAGTGCTGGGCGTGGCGGCGGTGGCTCAGGCGCACCCGATGGTGGCGCGCATGGTCGAGGGGCTGGGCGCGATTTACCTGCTGTGGCTGGCCTGGAATATCTGGCCTCGCGTGACCTCCGCAGAAACTTCCTTGGCGGACGAAACCGAGCGCCCGGCCCCGGCGTTGCATCGCGCTTTTGGAGCCGGGTTTCTGGTCGCCGTGCTCAACCCCAAGGTCATGCTGTTTTTCGCCGGAATCTTTGCGGCGTTGGCGCCTGCGGGGGCTTCTTATCCCGAACAGGCCGGTATGGCAGGTATGGCCGCCGTGATCGACGCCGGCTGGTACGCGGTGGCCAGTTATGCTGGCGGCTCGCTCGCGCGGCTGCTGGCCCATTGCACGGTACAGCGCATGATCGCTGCCTTGCTGGCGGCCTTTGGTCTGGCGTTGCTGTTGCCTTGAGGCGACGGCCGCGGTGCCGTCAGGAACCGCCGAGCACGTTCAGAGGCAGACGCAGATAGGCAATACCGTTGGCATCCGGTTCGGGCAGGTTGCCACCGCGGATATTGACCTGTAGCGACGGCCAGATCAAAACCGGTGCCGGCAGGGTTTTGTCGCGGGCTTCGCGGGCCTGCACGTACGCTTCTTCATCCACGCCATCATGGATCTGGATGTTGTGGTGCCGTTGATATTCAACGGTGGATTCCCAGGCGGGGCTGCGCCCGTTCGGGGGGTAATCGTGGCAGGTGAAAACCCGTGTGCTGGTCGGTAGGGCCAGGATGCGCCGAATCGAGCGGTACAAGGTCCGGGCATTGCCGCCGGGAAAATCCGCGCGGGCGGTGCCGTAATCCGGCATGAAGATGGTATCGCCCACAAACACCGCGTCACCGACGACGTAGCTCACACAGGCCGGAGTATGGCCAGGTGTGTGCATGACCTGGATTGAGAAGCGACCCAGCGAAAGTTCTTCCTTGTCGGAGACCAGGCGGTCGAACTGCCGACCATCGGTGGGGAAGTCATCCCCCAGGTTGAACAGTTTGGCGAAGGTGTCCTGGACGATCTGGATATGTTCACCGATGACGGTATGGCCGCCCAGTTCGCGCTTGATGTATTGCGCGCCACTGAGGTGATCGGCATGGGCATGGGTTTCCAGAATCCAGTCCACTTTCCAGTGCTGTTCGCGAACATGGGCGATGACATCGTCGGCCGAGCGGGTCGATGTCCGCGCCGCGCGCGGGTCATAGTCAAGGACCGGATCGATCACCGCGCAGCGGCCGCTTTCCGGGTCGGCGATGACATAGGTCACCGTGAACGTCGCCTTGTCATAGAACGCATCAACGCTGAGACGGCGACTTTGCATGGGCGACATCATGGCTGTGGACCTGCCCTCAGGCGGCAGCGTGGATACGCGCGTTGTGGGTTTTGGTCGGGGCCAGCATGACCGGATCCTTGCCGGCCATGCGCATCAGCGCCGACCGTTGCAGCAACGTCACCCGGCGGCGTTGCACCCGGATCAGGCCGCGGTTCTGGAACCGGGTCAAGGTGCGGCTGACGGTTTCGGTAACCAGTCGCAGGTAGTTCGCGATATCGCGGCGGCCCATGTGCAGTTCCAGTTGGTCGGGGTCTTCCGAGTGGGCGGAAATCTCCAGCAGAAACCGTGCGATGCGCTCATCGGCGCTGTAGTCACCGGCCAAGGTATACGCCTGATCCAGGGCCTGGCTGAGGGCGGCAACCAGCGTTTGCTGCAGAACCGGCTGGCTGGGGCTCGCGCGGTGCAGCATGTACTGCGGCACTTCGCAGATTTCAGTGTCGACCAGAGCCTGGACGCTGGATTGCGTGGTGCGGGCGTTCAGGGCATCCAGGCCGATCAAGTCGCCGCGGTGCAGAAAACCGCGGACACGTTCCGTGCCGTCAGCGTCAATCACATAGCTTTTGACACAGCCGGAACGTATGGCATAGAAAGCCTGCATGGGATCATGGTGCCAGTACAGATGTTCACCGGCGGCGAGTTTCTGGCCCTCATGCACAGGGGGAGAAGAGGGCGCCGCTTGACCGGAATGCGCACAGTACGAGGAGAGAGAGCATTGTGCGCAGGATTCGGTCTGGGCGGTGGGCACAGAACACTTGGCGGTCGCGGTCAACATCACTTTCCCAATGCAGGCTGAGTGCAGAGATTGCCGTGCTCCCGGTGCCGTGAGTAGCCGGAGTTGCCGCGGGTTTGCTAGTGGAAACTACCTAATCAATCCGCATCCACACTGATGACCATGCGAATCAGGTGGGCCAGCGAGCGGGCCTGCATTTTCTCCATGACGCGTGCCCGGTGTTGTTCCACCGTGCGCTGGCTGATGTCCAGGTCGATGGCGATTACCTTGTTCGCGCAACCATCCACGATGCGCCCGAGCACATCCCGTTCGCGGTTGGTGAGCGAGGTCAGCCGGTCCTTGATCGACGCCAGCTCGGATTCCTGAACCCGGTCCGCCCGGTCCTGGGCAATGGCTTGCTGAACGCGCTCCAGCAACTCGTTCTCGCGAAACGGCTTCTGCACAAAATCGAAAGCACCATCGCGCATGGCTTCCACCGCCATCGGGACATCACCGTGGCCGGTAATAAACAGCACCGGCCAGGACATGCGCCGCCGGTTCATTTCCTTGAAGAGCTGTAACCCGGACAGCCCGGGCATCCGCACGTCGAGGACCACGCAGCCGGTGGTGTCCGGGGGGCTTGCTTCCAGGAAAGCGTTTGCCGATGGATACTGTCGTGCGTCAATGCCGACCGAATTCATCAGCATGGCCAGGCTGTCGCGAACGGCGTCGTCGTCGTCCACGATGTGCACGACGGGTGCGGTTTTAGTTGTTTGGGGCATCGAAGGTCGGTAGTAACAAAGTGAATCGGGTTCCGCCCAGCAGCGGACTGGTTCCATGCTGGATTTCTCCACCATGGCCGTCAATCAGGCTCTTGCAGATCGACAGCCCCAGGCCGAAGCCGTCGGGTTTGGAGCTGAAGAAGGGTTCGAACAGGTGCTCGGCCATTGCCTGGGAAATGCCGGGGCCGGAATCATCGACAGTGATCCGCAACCAGTCCTGACCTTGCGCCTGCGCCGTCAGCAGGATGACATCGCCGCTGCGCTGCTCACCCATGGCATCTGCCGCGTTGCGAATGAGGTTGAGCAGAACCTGCTGGAGTTGCACCAGGTCGCCGCGAATGGTCGGAAGCAGGGGGGGGATATCCAGCTGCAGGTTCAGTCCGTGGCGGCGCAGATCCACTTCGGCGAGGACTTTCAAATCGGTGAGCATTTCGGTGGGGTCGACCGTTCCCGACGGCGTCGAAGCCGTGCGGGTAAATTGCCGGATGCGGCCGATGACGGTGCTGGCGCGCTCGATCTGCCGGCTGATTTTCTCCAGGGTCTCGATCACCAGCTCGCGCTTGCAGTCCTCCCGTTGCGCCATGCGCTGGATGGCTTGGGCATAGGTTGCGATGGCGGTGAGTGGCTGATTGATTTCATGCGCGATGCCGGCGGCCATTTCTCCCAGCAGCCCCAGCCTGCCGACTTGGGCCAGCCGATCCCGGTGCAGGGCGGCGTCGTGCTCGGCCTCGATTTCTGCGGTCCGGTTGATGAATTCAGCCAGAATCATCTGCGGTTCGCCATGGCGATCCCGGACCAGGGCCTGAAACAGGTCGACGTGCAGCCGGCTGTCGGTCTGCGACAAGCACTGGACGGATAACTGGTGCTCATCGATCTCACCGGCGGCCAGCTGTTGCAGGGCCTTCGCATGCGTTGCGCGATCGCTGGGGATGAGCCGATCCTGCAGTTGGGTGTTGCGCAGCAGCATTTCGCTGGCTTCGAACAAGCGACAGCACGCCGCATTCGCCGAGCGAATCGTGCCATCAAGGTCACAGGTGGCGATGGCCATGGGCGCGCGGTCGAGCGTGAGCTGCAGCTCCGCTTCGCGCTGCGTAAGGACGTCCTCCATTTCCCGTCGCTGGGAAATGTCGCGGATCAGGCCGACAAAGCCGGTGAGGTTGTGCTCGCGAATTTCGCCGACCGACAGTTCCATCGGAAACAGGCTGCCATCGCGGCGGCGCCCTTCGACTTCGCGACCAATGCCGATGATGCGGGCTTCGCCGGTGTCCCTATAGCGTTGCAGGTAGCCATCATGCGCGGCGTGATAGGGCTCGCCCATCAGCATGGAGACATTCTGGCCGATGACCTCGTGGGGTTCATAGCCAAACATGGCGGCCGCCGCGGCGTTGAACTCCTGAACAAGGCCGTGAAGGTCGATGACGATAATCGCATCGGTAGCCGCAGCCAGAATTGCGCGAAATCGGGCCTCTACGGCCGCTGGAGTATCCATACGCTCCGCCATGCTCACTCTGTGGAGATCCAGAGTGGGGCATTCTAGGTCATGCGCGTTGTATACGACTGGCGTCTGCGGGTTGTTCAGGTGACATGCGCATGTTGCGCCGCTTGCGGAGAGGTGGCTCGTGGCGCCCCCCCGGTATAGCGATCAAAGCACTGCGCCAGCAGTCGCAGGAACTGCTGACCGGTGGCCGTGACCTTCCACACCACGGCGCTGCGATCCAGAAAGTTCTGCTCGGGGTCGAGCTGTTGCAGACGAACAATTGCATCGGCGAAGTAGCTGGCGAATTCGATGTGCTCTTCGCAACCAATCAAGCGGGTATCGAGAGCACGCTCGCACATCAGGCGATTGATGACGCGGGCCCGAATCTGGTCGTCGTCACTGCGCAGCAAACCGCGTGCGATCGGTGACTCGTCATGGTCGATTTTTTGCTGATATTGCAGAAGCTCTCGCTCGTTCTGCACCATGCAGCGCCCGGCATTGCTGATCGAACTCACGCCGAATCCCAGCAGATCGCTTTCGCCCAAAACCGTATAGCCCTGGAAGTTGCGTCGCAGTCGACCGTCGCGCAAGGCGCGTGATAGCTCGTCTTCGGGCAAGGCATAGTGATCAAGGCCGATATTGACGTAGCCGGCGGTGTTCAACACGTCACTACACAACTGCTGCATCGCAAAGCGGTCAGCAATGCAGGGCAGGTCGGAATCCGCGATGGCGCGCTGGGCCGGAAACCGACTGGGCAAATGGGCATATTGATACAGCGCGACCCGATCCGGGCGCAGGGTCTGCAGCCAGGACAGCGTTTCGGTCATCGTTTCCAGGCTTTGCCGCGGCAGGCCGATGACCAGGTCGAAATTGATGCTCTGAATGCCTGCAGCGCGCGCCTCGTCCACCACGAAGGCAACCTGGCTGGAGGGCTGCACCCGGTTGATTGCCTGCTGAACGCGGTCGTCCACGTCCTGCACTCCCAGGCTGATGCGGTTGAAGCCGATGTCCACCCATTTCTGGGCATCACCCGCCAGCACGTGCCGAGGATCCACTTCAATGGAGATTTCGCACTGCGGCGTGGCGCGGTTTCGCTTGGTGAGTGCGAGCAGGATGCGTCGCAGGCTGTCGGGGCGAAGCAGGTTGGGGGTGCCGCCGCCAAAATGGATTTGTTGCACCGGACGGTCGCGGTCAACCAGCGACAACGTCTGTTCGATCTCCGCGAGCAGCCTCTCCAGATAGGCATTGTGGGTGGCGGCGTTCCGGCTGATGATCCGGTGGCAACCACAGTAGAAGCAGGCTGCGGCGCAATACGGAATATGTACGTACAACGACAGCGGCACCGGCACCGGTTCATCGTTGGTGCGAGCAAGTTCGCCGAAGAACGTGGCGGCAGGAAAACGGTCGCGAAATTCAAGCGCCGTGGGGTACGACGTATAGCGCGGTGCCCGCAATTCGCGAACGCGCAGGCCATTCATGTCTGGAATGTTGGTAGACGACATGTTTAGATAGGGCACGGGGTAAGGCTCATGAGGGATGAACCTTGCCCGATACGCGTTTGTGCAGAGTTGATCCAAGTCAAGTGTTCGGGCGTCTGTCCCCCCTAGACTCGGCGCCGCTATCACTGAATAGGGAGCGTCTTTCATGTCTACAGCAGCTGTGGGCGAATTGCAGTACCACGATCGGGTGGTTCGGCAGTTTGCTCTGGTCACCATCTTGTGGGGAGTGGTCGGAATGCTGGTCGGTGTTGTTATTGCCGCCCAGTTGCTTTGGCCCGCCCTGAATTTTGATATTCCCTGGCTGACTTACAGCCGGTTGCGGCCCTTGCATACCAACGCCGTGATTTTTGCCTTTGGGGGGTCGGCGCTGATCGGCACTTCCTACTGGGTGGTCCAGCGCACCTGTCATGCGCCGCTGGCGTTTCCCAAGCTGGCGGCCTTTACCTTCTGGGGTTGGCAGCTGGTCATTCTGGCAGCAGCGATCACCTTGCCACTGGGGATGACGGCCGGCAAAGAGTACGCTGAGCTGGAGTGGCCGATTGATCTGCTGATCGCGGCCGTCTGGGTGGCCTACGCCATCGTGTTTTTCAGCACGATCATGAAGCGCACCGTCAGCCATATTTATGTGGCGAACTGGTTTTACGGCGCTTTCATTCTGACCATTGCAGTGCTGCACATCGTCAACAGCCTGGCCGTGCCGGTCAGCATCACTAAATCCTATTCGCTGTATTCCGGTGCCGTGGATGCCATGGTGCAGTGGTGGTACGGCCATAACGCGGTGGGCTTCTTCCTGACCGCCGGCTTCCTCGGGATGATGTACTACTTCGTGCCCAAGCAGGCCGGGCGTCCGATCTACTCCTACCGGTTGTCGATCGTGCACTTCTGGGCGCTGATCTCCACCTACATGTGGGCGGGCCCGCACCACTTGCACTACACCGCGCTGCCGGACTGGGTGCAGTCGATCGGCATGGTGTTCTCGCTGGTGCTGCTGGCACCGAGCTGGGGCGGCATGATCAACGGCATCATGACCCTTTCGGGGGCGTGGCATAAGCTGCGCGAAGACCCGATCATCAAATTCATGATCGTGTCGCTGTCGTTCTACGGCATGAGCACCTTCGAAGGTCCGATGATGTCGATCAAAACGGTGAATGCGCTGTCGCACTACACCGACTGGACCATTGGCCACGTGCACTCCGGTGCGCTGGGCTGGGTGGCCATGATGACCATGGGCTCCATGTATGTGCTGATTCCGCGCCTTTATGGCAAGAAGGAAATGTTCAGCGTGCCTGCCATCAACCTGCACTTCTGGCTGTCAACAATCGGCACGGTGCTGTACATCGCCTCGATGTGGATCGCCGGGGTCATGCAGGGAATGATGTGGCGCGCCGTGGGTGAAGACGGAACGCTGACCTACAGCTTCATCGAATCCCTGCAGGCCACTTATCCGTTCTACGCACTGCGTCTGCTTGGTGGGGTGATCTTCTTTTCCGGCATGTTGGTCATGGCCTGGAACGTCTGGCGCACAGTTGCCGGCGCCAAGGCACCGGTTGTCAACGTAATGCAAGCGGAGGCACACGCATGAGTCACGAAAGAGTCGAGAAGAACATTGGCCTGATGGCCATCCTGATTGTTCTTGTTATCAGTGTTGGCGGGTTGGTGGAAATCGTCCCGCTGATGGTGGAAGGCGCGGGTACCGATCCGGTTCCGGGGATGAAGCCGCGGCCGGCGCTGGAAGTGGCCGGGCGCGATGTCTACATTCGCGAAGGTTGCTACAACTGTCACTCGCAAATGGTGCGTACCCTGCACGAGGAGACCTTGCGCTACGGCAAGTTCTCCACGGCCGGGGAGTCGGTGTGGGATCACCCCTTCCAGTGGGGCTCCAAGCGTACCGGGCCGGATCTGGCACGGGTGGGTGGTCGGTTCTCCGATGACTGGCACCGTTTGCACCTGATCAACCCCCGCGACGTCGTACCGCAATCCAACATGCCGGGCTACCCCTGGCTGGAAAAACATGCGGTGGATGGCGACGAAGTGGCCGCAATGATGCGCGCGCTGCGGACTGCCGGCGTGCCGTACACCGATGCGGATATCGCGGCAGCACCTGCGGCAGTGGCTGGCAAAAACAAGATGGAAGCGTTGATCGCTTTCCTCCAGGGTCTCAAGGCTCCGGCCGAAGGAGTGAACTAATGGCGAGCGGAATCTTCACAAGCCTGACTTTTTTGGCCTTTCTGGGAATCGTTTACTGGGCCTGGGACAAGCGCAATGTCGAGCGTTTTCGCGAGGCGGCTAACCTGCCGCTCACCGATGACCTGCCGGCGCGCAAGCAAGGAGGGAAATCATGAGTTCCTCAACAGCAATCATTGTTGCCATTGTCGTCGTCGCCAACATCGTCGCCTGTCTCTGGCTGATCTGGTGGACCGCGAAAAAGCAACCCAACGAAGAAACCGAGGGTGCGGTGAAAAGCCACACCTGGGATGGTGATCTGCAGGAACTGAACAATCCGATGCCGCGCTGGTGGCTGAACATGTTCATCCTGACCATCGTGTTCGCCTTTATCTACCTGGCTTTGTTCCCGGGGCTTGGCATTACCAAAGGCGTGCTGGGCTGGTCTTCGGCGCAGCAGCACGATGAGCGCCTGGCCGTGGTGGAAGCGAAGCGAACGGCCCATTTTGCCCAGTTCGAAGGCCAGAGCGTGGAAGAACTGGCCGACAATAATCAGGCCATTCAGGCTGCGGGGCGGTTGTTTGCCGATAACTGCGCCGGTTGTCACGGGCCGCAGGCTCAGGGTGCGGTCGGGTTCCCCAACCTGACCGATGGCGACTGGCTGTACGGCAACACCCCGGATCAGATCCTGACCTCCATCCGCAACGGACGTACTGGCATGATGCCGCCGCAGAAAGCGATTCTGGCCCCGGAAAAAGTGGACGATCTGGTCGCGCTGGTAGCGAACTGGCCGGATGGCGGTTTGCCGGCGGAGCGGGCAGCGGCAGCAAAGGTGACATTCATGCAGAGCTGCGCGATGTGTCATGGGCCGGCAGCAACCGGGAACATCTATATGGGTGCGCCTAATCTGTCCGATGACATCTGGCTGTATGGCAGTGATCTGGAAACGATCAAGCAGACCATTCTTGACGGTCGGCAGGGTCGGATGCCGGCACACGGAAAGTTATTGTCCGATACCGAGATCAAGCTGCTTGCAGGTTACCTCTACTGGTTGTCACGAGACGCATCATGAGTACCGAGCCCGACCAATCATTTCCTGAATATTTCGACTGCGAAAAGCTCCGCGAATGGCCGCCGACCGGTCGAAAGATTGCGGTGGTGCTTTGGTCGGGCTTTCTCGGTGCGGCCATGATGATGCTCGCCTTGGTGTTTGCCTGGGACCCGATCCTGGTCCGCATTGATGAGCCAACCTGGGGCGTGCTGACCGGTGCGTTCCTGATCGGCTGGGTGATCGCCTCGCTGAGTGCTTTGATGACTTTGGCCTTGGCCCGTCCCCCATGTGTGGACAAGAAGTACGGGCCTCCAAACGTGGATAAATCGTGAGTACGACTCCTTCTCCGTCAGCCGGTGGAACGCAGACGCTGTATGCGTCGGCGCCCAAGATTTACGCGCGTTACGTAAAGGGGACTTTCGCGCGCCTGCGTCGAGTGTCCACCCTGGCCCTGCTGGGTATCTACTACATCGTGCCCTGGTTGACCTGGGGTGATCGGCCACTGGTGTTGCTGGATCTGCCCGCACGTCGGTTTCATATCCTGGGGCTGACGCTGGTTCCGCAGGACCTGTTCCTGCTGACCGGCATGCTGATCATCGCCGCGATGACGCTGTTCCTGTTCACCTCGCTGGCGGGGCGCTTGTGGTGCGGATACGCCTGCCCACAGACCGTGTGGACCAACGCCTTCATGTGGATGGAGCGGATGGTGGAGGGCAATCGCCACGCCCGGATGAAGCTGGACAAGCAGAAGTGGACCGGCGAGAAAATCCTGCGCAAGGTGGCGAAGCACACATTGTGGTTTGCATTCGCGTTCTGGACCGGCATCACCTTCGTCGGGTTCTTCATGCCCATCGACGAGTTGGTGGGGCAGCTGTTTGCTGGCACTTTGGGTGGTTGGGCGTTGTTCTGGACCTTTTTCTACGCCTTTGCTACCTGGGGGAACGCCGGCTTCATGCGCGAGCAGGTGTGTCGCTACATGTGCCCCTATGCGCGTTTCCAGAGCGCCATGTTCGACAAGGATACGCTGATCATCTCCTACGACGCCCTGCGCGGTGAGCCGCGCAAAAGTGCCGTCAAGAAAGGTGATGATCAGGCCGCCGGCGATTGCGTGGCCTGCAATATGTGCGTGCAGGTCTGCCCGACCGGTATCGACATCCGCGATGGCTTGCAATACGAGTGTATTGCGTGTGCGGCCTGCATCGACGCCTGTGACAGCGTGATGGACCATGTGGGCAAACCGCGAGGACTGGTGCGCTACTCGACGGCGCATCAGGATGCCGGTGGGGTGACCCACTTCCTGCGGGGGCGCACCATTGGCTATGCGGTCGTCTGGCTGGCGGTGGTCATCGGTTTTTCCTTTGTGCTGTTCAATCGCAGCAGCATGGAGCTGGACGTCATTCGTGACCGTCACGCGATGAGTCGCAACGTCGGCGGCGGATTGGTTGAAAACATCTACACGGTCAAGCTGACCAACAAGACCGATTTCCCCAAAGAGGCTGTGTTGATCGCTGAGGATGAAAACGGTCAGCCGATAGAGCTGTCGGCGAATCGCTTCCAGGTAGCGCCGTTTGCGACTACGCGCGAAGTGATCTCGGTGCGAGCGCGCACCGAACCCGGCAAGCCGACGATGGGTTTGAATTTTCGTGCGCACTGGGTGGAAGACCCGGATGAGTCTTCCGAGGCGCAAGCCCGGTTTATTGGGAGCAACCGATGAGTCAAAAGGCGACGCCCCCGGGTGCCAAGCCGCGTGTTTGGAGTCTGGAACTGGTCATCGTGATTGCGTTGCCAGCACTGGCCGTGATTGGCGGCATCATCACGATGGCAATTGCAACGAATTCGGGTTTTGAGCCGCACTCCGAAGTCAAAACGGATCGCTTCGCACAAGAACAAAGGGTCGACGACAAACCGTGAACACAGCTGTGGCTTCAGCGCCTTCTGCGCTGTCTTCCGCCGCGGTGGCTGCAGCCACCACTCGGGTGGATTCCAATACTGCGGCGGTGATGTTGCACCTCGAGGGCCTGCATTGTGGGGCCTGCGTCGCCCGCCTGGAAAAAGCGTTGGGTCGTTCCGCCGAGGCATCGGTGGATATTCCGTCGGGGACCTGCGAGTTGCGCTGGAATCCGCGGCAAACGGATCTTTCCGAGCTGCTCGACCGGGTGCGCGAGGCGCGGCTCAAGCCGACCCTGATGGCGCCGGATACGCACTACGAGGATGTGCGCCAGCAGCAACGCACCAGCCTGATCCGGATCGGGGTGGCCGCATTGTTCGGCATGCAGGTGATGATGCTGGCGACGACCGAGTACTTCAACGAGGTCGATGCCGCGTACCTGCCGCTGCTGCGGTATGCCCAGTGGTTCCTGGCGACACCGGTACTCTTGTATGCGGGCTGGCCAATGCTGGTGGCGGGTTTGAGCGGCCTGTGGAACCGCGCACTGGTGATGGATACGCCGGTCGCTATCGCCCTGATCGGCGCGTACAGCCTGAGCGGGTTCCACACAATTACCGGCACCGGGCAGGTCTATTTTGATTCGGTGGGCATGTTCGTATTCCTGCTGCTACTGGCACGCCATTGGCAGGCACGCGGGCAGCTGCTGGCAGCAGATCGCCTGCGGCGTCTGGTTTCGGCGCAGCCACTTACCGCGCAACGCGAGTCCGCAGGTCGGCTGGAAGAGGTACCGGTGGCCGAAGTGCGGGCCGGGGATATCGTCGTGGTCGCTCCCGGCAGCGCCCTGCCGGCCGATGGTCAGCTTCTGGATGCGGTGGAGCTGGATGAGTCATTGTTGACCGGTGAGGCTCTGCCACAGGGACGCCAGCCGGGGGATGTGGTGCTGGCTGGTTGTATCAACCTCGGTCAGCGTTCGATCCGCATCGCGGTACAAACCACCGGTGAGCAGACGGTGCTGTCGCAGATCGCGCGCCTCGTGCAGCAGGCCCATCTGCAGCGCTCGGCCGTGATGTCGCTGGCGGATCGGGTGGCTCGCTGGCTGGTTCCTGGGGTGTTGCTGACAGCGCTGGGGGCATTGATGTACTGGATGCCAGATACCACCCGCGCCACCCAGGCAGCGTTGGCGGTGCTGGTTATTACCTGTCCCTGTGCGCTGTCTCTGGCGGTGCCGACGACGCTGGCAGCCGCGGTGACGCGGATGGGGCGGCAGGGGGTATTACTGGTGCATCCGGAGTCCTTGCAGCGAATCGCTCATGTCACCGATGTGGTGTTCGACAAAACCGGCACGCTGACCACCCGCGACATGCAGATTGACAGCGTAACCTGCTCCAGCGGGGTCGAAGAGATTCACGCCCGCGAGATGGCCGCCCGACTTGAGGCCGGCCTGGAGCACCCGATCGCGCGGGCGTTTCGCGGGACCGAGAAGTTCATCCCGCCGGCAGACCGGGAGGTGGTGCCGGGACAGGGCGTGTTCGCCACGATCGAAGGCCAGCGTTGGTCGTTGGTGCCGTTGGCGGCTGAACCGGAACAGGGCCGCAGCGCCGAACGGCGCTGGTTTCAGTTGCGGCTGGATGACCGAGTCCAGGCCGTATTCGGGTTGCGTGAGGAACTGCGTGATGGCGCCGAGGATGTTGCACGCAGTTTGCGCGAGCGCGGGCTGACGGTCCATCTGCTCAGTGGTGATCAACTGACCGCCACCGAAGCCATCGCCGCGCGACTCGGGATTCAGGCCGTCGACGCCGGCCAGCATCCGGATGACAAGCTCGCTTACGTGCGCTCGTTGCAGCAGCGAGGGCGCGGTGTGCTGATGATCGGTGATGGCATGAACGACGGGCCGGTGCTCGCCGGTGCGGACGTGTCGCTGAGCCTGGGGTCCGGCGCCGCGCTCGCACAGGCGCAAGGTGATGCCATCCTCATGGGGGATGATCTGCGGGGCCTGCTCACGCTGTTCACTGTTGGCCAGCAGGCGCGCCGCGTCATCGTACAAAACATCGCCTGGGCACTGGGTTACAACCTGACCCTGGTTCCGGTGGCTTTCATGGGCTACATCGTGCCCTGGATCGCAGCCATCGGCATGGGTGCCAGCTCGTTGCTGGTCACGTTGAATGCCCTGCGCCTGGTGCGCTCGCCTTCCACCGCGGATGAGGTTTCTGCATGAGCAGCCTGTACCTGTTGATTCCCTTGTCGATCAGTTTCGTGGCTCTGGCCGCGGTTGTGCTGGTGGTTGCGGTCAAGCGTGGCCAGTTCGATGACCTCAAGCGCTACGAGAACCGGATGCCGGACGACTTCTGATGCTCACGCCCACCGCACTGACGGTGCCAGCGCTGTTGCTGGCCGGGATGCAGACCAGCGCCCATTGTGTGGTGATGTGCGCCGGGTTCAATGCCTCGATGACGACGAACCGGCCGGGCTGGATAATGTTGCATGCCGGGCGCTTGCTCAGCTACATGCTCTGGGGGCTGGCCGCCGGATTCATCGGGCAGCGGTTGTTGCTGCAGCTTCCGGGGGGGGATCTGGCGACACCGGTGCGGGTCGGGCTCGGTGCCGCTGTCATGCTGCTGGGGCTGCTGCATGTGCACAAGCAAAAACATGCCGGTTGTGCCGCCCATCAGGAACGCCCGGCAGAGGGGCTGTGGCGGCCTCTGTTGCGGGGCATGCTGTGGGGAATCGTTCCTTGCCCCGTGTTATACGGCGCGGTTTTCGTCGCCGCGCTGACCGCTTCGCCCATCGGCGGCAGTGCCCTGATGTTGGCCTTCGGGCTGGGCACGATACCGGCTTTCGTCCTGCAAAACGAAGTGTTGCGCCGGGCATGGCTCACCTTGAGTTTTCGCCCGGAATGGCGGGGCTACGGCATCAGCGCCATCGGTGCGGTGATTATCGTGACCGCGCTCTGGATGCCGGAGAGCTTCGGGGTTTTCTGCCGTTAAGCCGCGCGTGCGCGGGGCAGAAAATCGAAATCGAAGTCCGGAATCGTCGGGCGCCGCTTGGCCACCAGGTCGGCAAAACGCTCCAGCCGACGTGGCAATTGCATGAGCTTCTCTTGCAGCTGTTCGGCTTTGGATGACAGACCACGCGCGGCGGCAATCCGCCAGATGCCGAGCAGGTCGGTAACGATATGGCAGTAATCCAGCGGGCCATAGATCTCCGCCGCGCGCACCACGTCGGAGAGCTGGTTGTAGCCGGGAATGGTGTGGCCCGGCATGGCCAGATTCGGCATCACGGCCCAGGCGGCGCGCAGCGCGCGTTCCGGATCCTCGCGCAGGATCATCGCGAAAGCATCACGGTAGAAAATGTGATGGCGGGATTCATCGCCGGCGACGCGCGACAAAATGTGCTGCAGGCGCGGTTCGCTGCTGGCCGCCAACCGGGCCAGATTGCCGTGGGCCCGCTGCGTCGCCTTCTCCTGCAGGCTGGTGTAGGCCAGCAGTTTGTAGGGATCGCGCCCCCAGTCGGGGTTGAACCCGGCTTCCAGATAGGCGTATTGCAGACGCTCAAGGGCGGCCATTTCAAAGATGCCGGAGTCCCGTGCGTAATCGCGCAGCACGCAGCCGTGACGATCCTCCTCGGCAGTCCAGATGTTGTTCCAGCGATTCCAGATGCTGTCTTCGCCCATATGTACCGCGATCAGGCGGTGAAAATGGGGCAGGCCTTCCTCCGTGAGCAGGTTCAGAGCCAGCCCTGCGCGGGCAGCTTCCGGCAGGCCTTTGGCCGCTTCCCGTAACTGATCGCGGTCGCCCTCGTCGAGCAGTTCGCTGGGCATCCACAAATTGCGCTTTTCCAGGTGGCGCTCGACCAGTGCTTCGACTTCTGGCGCAAGGTGGTTCAGTACTTCCCGTTGCGGGGCGATGGATTCGGGGTTGAACGCTTGCATCGGAATTCTCCTGACAGCTATTTGCGCAGCAAAGTGAGAAATTCTGCGCGGGTCCGCGGGTCAGTGCGGAAGGTACCCAGCATCACGGAGGTCGTCATGCTGGAGTTCTGTTTTTCGACACCGCGCATCATCATGCACAGGTGTTTCGATTCGATGACAACAGCCACGCCGCGGGCATCGGTAACTGATTGAACCGCCTCGGCAATTTGCCGGGTCATGGCTTCCTGGATCTGCAGCCGGCGGGCGTACATGTCGACGATCCTCGGGATCTTGGACAGCCCGATCACCTTTCCGTTCGGCAGATAGCCGACGTGGGCGCGGCCGATAAACGGTAGCAGGTGGTGTTCGCACAGGGAAAACAGTTCGATGTCCTGCACAATGACCATTTCGTCGGAGCCGGACTCGAAAATCGCGTTGTTGACGATTTCGTCCAGCTTCATCTGATAGCCACTGGTCAGATACTCCATCGCCGCCGCGGCGCGCTTGGGAGTATCTTTGAGCCCTTCACGATCGGGGTTTTCACCGACCGCGTTAAGCAATTGCAAGTAGAGATCCTGCACGGATATGAGCTCCATCAATCGGGAGAAAGAAACGAAGTATCGCACGCCGCCTTTGGCGGACACCTTGCATATACGTCAGATCGGCATCGATCAGATTCGTCCGGGGCGCGCGCAGATGCGCCGCGAGTTCGAGCCGATGGCGATTGAGGGGTTGGCGGAGTCGATCCGGCAGAGTGGGGTGATCCAGCCCATCGTGCTGCGCCCGTGCGGCGACTACTACGAGTTGCTCGCCGGTGAGCGTCGCTGGCGTGCGGCGCAGCGGGCGGGCTTGCACGAAATCCCGGCGGTGATCCGGCCGGATATCGATGATGACGAGGCGGTGGTTCTGGGGCTGGTGGAGAACCTGCAGCGCGAGTCGCTGACACCGATGGAAACCGCACATGGGCTCAAGGTGCTGGCCGAACAGCTGGAGCTGACACACGGGGAGGCGGCGGAACGAATCGGCAAGTCCAGGGTGTACGTCACCAATTTTCTGCGCCTGCTGAATCTGGGTCCAGCCGTGCAGCAGATGGTGAACGAAAACCGTCTGAGCATGGGCCATGCGCGCGCGCTGGCCTCGCTCAAACCGCGGGAGCAGGAGCAATGGGCACGGCGCTGCGCCGATGCCGGCTGGTCGGTCCGCACCCTGGAAGCGCGCTTGCGGGCTCCGGTAGCACCTCGCGCAATCAACCAGTCTTCGGATGACTGGAAGCGCCTGGAACGCGCCTTGCAAGAACACCTTGGCAATACCGTTGTCCTCAGCGGTGATGCCAGCGGGAAGGGCTCCATGCAGGTCCATTTTCATAGTTTTGACGAATTGGATGGGCTGCTCGAACGCATGGGATTCGACGCCACGCTGTAGTTCGGTGGCAAATCACGCTAGCATTGCCACTGTAAGCAAGACAGCTTGTACAGACTGAACAAAATCACGAGGAGATCCCCAATGCGTGTTTCTATGCCACTCGGCTTGGCCACCGCTGCACTAATGGTGCCCAGCATTGCGCTGGGAGCGGTTTCACAATCGGAGGCGGACCGGCTGGGTCAGGACCTGACTCCGGTCGGAGCTCAACAAGCGGCGAACGCTGACGGCTCCATTCCCGCTTGGACCGGCGGTATCAAGGGCTTTCCGCGCCCGGCCCCCGGCGAGGAACGGCACTGGGAGGCTTATACCAAAGTGATTCCCGATGAACTGCTGTTCACGATCACCGCCCAAAACATGGATGACTACGCGGATCAGCTGAGTGTGGGGCTGAAAGCCATGCTCAAACAGTATCCGGACAGCTTCAAAATCCCTGTCTACAAAAGCGTGCGTTCGGTTTTCGGGAAAGAGGATTTCTACGCCGCCACCAAGAAAAACGCCTTGGTTGCCAAGCTCGAAAACGATGGTGAGAGCCTGGTTGATGCGATTTACGGTATTCCTTTCCCGATTCCCAAATCGGGCAAGGAAGTGATGTGGAACCACAAAACGCGTTACCGCGGGGTGTCCACCACGCGTTACAACACGCAGCTGGCAGTGCAGGTCAACGGCAGCTTCACGCCGTACAAGCTGCGTGAAGATGTGATGTTCGCGTTCTCACGGGATGACGCCAGCCCGGCCGATCTCGAAAATGTGATGATCTACTTCCTGCAGCTCACCACCTCGCCACCACGGCAGGCTGGTCAGGTGTTGCTGGTCCATGAAACCATGGACCAGGTTCAGGAGGCGCGTCGTGCCTGGCTGTACAACCCGGGTCAGCGCCGTGTGCGTCGGGCGCCGAATGTGGCCTACGACAACCCGGGCAATGGTTCCGATGGTCTGCGCACCAACGATCAGCTCGATATGTTCAACGGGGCAACCGACCGTTACACCTGGAAGGTCGTCGGCAAGAAGGAAATGATCATTCCTTACAACGCCATGAAGTTGATGGACGATCGCCTCAAGTACACCGATATTGCCAAGGCCGGCCACCTGGACCCGCAGTACCTGCGTTATGAAAAGCACCGGGTCTGGGTGATCGATAGCGAAGTCAACGACGGCACCAGCCATATCTACAAGCGTCGTACTTTCTACGTGGACGAGGACTCCTGGACTGCCGTTCTGGCCGACATCTACGACAAACGCGATGAGTTGTGGCGTGTGCAGGAGTATCATCAGGTCACGATTCCGTGGACGCAGTCGATTGGTCCCGCTGGCGGCACCGTGTATGACTTGCAGTCGGGCCGGTATCTGGCGATGGAAGTCAGCAACGAAGAGCCGTTGGCCGAGCAGAAGACTTTCGACCTCGAGCACTTCCGCACGCAAAACATGCAGAAGATCGCGCAAAAGCGCTGATCGGCTCATCAACGAAAAAGCCCTCTTCGAGAGGGCTTTTTTTTGGCTCATCGCGGATTGGCGTGAACATCGGGAGTCAGGAGCCTGAAGTCGTGAGCCACGATGTGTGGGGTCCGCTGTCCGGGGCGCCAACCGGGCCTGCAGCCCCGCCGCTGCGCGGTGCCCGGTCCCCGCTGGTACTCGGTGGGGTCGGGTCTACACGACGTCCTGTCGTGAAGACCCTCAAACGGACTCCTGTCCGTTTGCCCCCATTCGCACCAGCGGTGCCCGGCGGGTCGCCTGATGGCTCCG
>JBFIER010000021.1:0-75765 GCA_041603255.1 Oceanococcaceae bacterium
CCCGCCGCTGCGCGGTGCCCGGTCCCCGCTGGTACTCGGTGGGGTCGGGTCTACACGACGTCCTGTCGTGAAGACCCTCAAACGGACTCCTGTCCGTTTGCCCCCATTCGCACCAGCGGCGCCCGGCGGGTAGCCTGATGGCTCCCGCCAGCACCCCGGACAGCGGACCTGCCAGCGCCAGGGTTGTGCGTTCTTGTGAACGAAGCTTGATACGAAGACTGTGAGCACGACCCGGTTGGTGGCGCGTCTGACAGGTCCTGCTAGCTCAGGTCATCCCGTGCTGAGGCGCTACAAAGCGCCGCGTTTCCCGCCAATGCGCGATGAACCATTTTTTTGCCTATCTGCTTTTTCTCAACGGGTCTGGCATTCCCGGTGCTGCGGACATTGCTGAATATGGTCGTTGACCATGCCGGTAGCCTGCATGTGCGCGTAACAGATGGTGCTGCCAAAAAAACGGAACCCCATTTTTTTCAGATCCTTTGAAATGCGATCCGACAAGGCGGTTGTGGCGGGAACCTGATTCTGTTCGCGCCACTGATTCACGATGGGTTGACCTTCGATATAGCCCCAGATGAAATTGGCGAAGCTGCCGTGTTTGGCCTGAAGTTCGCAGAAGACGCGGGCATTGCCGATGGCGGCTTCGATTTTCCCGCGGTTACGGATGATCCCGGTATCGAGGAGTGCGGCGTCCACGTCTTCGGGGGTCATGACTGCGACCTTCGCGGGGTCGAAATCAGCGAAGCGATGGCGGTATCCGTCACGTCTGCGCAGGATCGTCAGCCAGGAGAGGCCCGCCTGTGCCGATTCAAGAATGACGAACTCGAAAAGCTTGCGATCATCAAACTGTGGGCGACCCCACTCGGTATCGTGGTAAAGCCGTTCGATTTCGGTTTTGGTCGCCCAGGGGCAGATTTGCTGTTGCATCGGCCAGCTCAATCGCAGATCAGCGACGGATAGTGCCTGACTCGGCGCCTCTCGGGGAGAACGGTACTCAGTAGTGGAACGCTGCGACCGTCTGCAACACCGTTTCCAGGGCTTCAGGGCCCACATCTGGCGTGATTCCGTGACCCAGGTTAAAGATGTATCCGGGCTCGGGGCCGGCCGCCTGGAGCGTGCTGCGGGTGCTTTGGGCAATGAGTTCGGGGCTGCCGAGCAAGGTGGCCGGGTCCAGATTGCCCTGGAAGGTGACGCGGTGCCCGAATTCGGCTCGAACTTTGCGCAGGTCCGCAGTCCAGTCCAGGCCCAAGCCATTGAAGCCGGCGTTGATCTGGGCCGCCAGCCATTGGCCACCGCCCTTGGTGAACCAAATCATCGGGATGTCAGCCGGAATGGCGTCGCGAATTCGGCGCCCGTAGGCGAGCGAAAACTCCTCGAAGTCGGCCGCGCTCAGTTGACCACCCCAAGTATCGAACACCATCAGGACTTCGGCGCCCGCGGCAAGTTGCCCCTGCAGGTAAGCAATGGTGGTCTGCGTGATCTTGTCCAGCAGCAGGTGCAGTGCGGAAGGGTCGGTGAATCGCAGGCCTTTCACGCGGTGGAAATTCTTGCTGGAGCCGCCTTCGACGGCATAGCAGGCGATCGTCCAGGGACTGCCGGCAAACCCGATCAGCGGTACGCGGCCGGCCAGGTCGGCTTTGATGGTGCGTACCGCGTCCATGACATAACGCAGTTCCGTTTCCGGGTCGGGTACCGGAAGGGAAGCGATCTGCGCGGCGCTGCGAACCGGATTGTCGAATACCGGACCTTCGCCGGTCTCGAAGCGCAGGCCCAGGCCCATCGCATCCGGGACCGTCAGGATGTCGGAGAACAGGATGGCAGCGTCAATTTGGGGAAACCGATCCAGGGGTTGGCGCACCACTTCGGAGCAAAGCTCGGGATTCTTGCACAGGGCCAGAAAGCTGCCGGCTTTTTCGCGGGTGGCCCGGTATTCCGGCAGATAACGTCCGGCCTGACGCATGATCCAGACCGGAGGCCGGTCTACGGGTTCACGCCGCAATGCCTTGAGAAAGCGGTCGTTCTGCAATGTACTCACGTCAGGGCCTCGGCAATGTCCTGTTGAATGGCCAGTGCGGTGGCACGAGGATCTGCGGCATCGCGGATCGGCCGCCCGATAACCAGGTAGTCCGAACCGGCGGCGAGTGCATCACGGGGTGACAGCACGCGTTTCTGGTCATCGCTGGGGCGGTTGTCGACCGGGCGAATGCCGGGAGTGACGGCAACCAGCTTGTCCAGCCCTTCGGCCCGCAGCCGGCCTACTTCCATACCGGACGACACCACGCCATCACACCCTGCGGCAAATGCCCGGCGGGCACGGGAGGCGACCAATTCCTCGACGTCGCAGGCGAAGCCAAGGTCATCAAGGTCGCCACGGTCCAGGCTGGTCAGCGCGGTTACGGCAAGAACCTTCATCGCGCCGGACTTGGAGGCGGCGGCGGATTCCATGATGCCCTGGTTGCCGTGCACCGTACACATGTGCACGCCGCGCTCGGAGAGCACTTTGACCGCACGCCCAACGGTAGCGGGGATGTCGAAAAACTTGAGGTCGACGAACACCTTCTTGTCTCGCTGCAGCAGCCAGTCGATCAGGTGCCAATAGTCATCCGTCATGGCGAGTTCCAACCCCACTTTATGAAAGACCACACTGTCGCCCAGGGTGTCGACAAGTTGCTTGGCCTGGTCTGCCGTCGGCACATCCAGGGCAAAGATCAGTCTTTCATTGGTGGGGATATCAGCGCGCATGGCCGGGTTCAAACCTCCAGATAATCGAGAATGCCTTCCGCTGCCTGGCGGCCTTCAAAAACCGCGGTCACCACCAGATCCGAACCGCGCACCATATCGCCACCGGCGAAGACCTTCGGGTTGGTGGTCTGGAAACTGTGAGCGTTCTGGTTGGCAACTACCCGACCGCCGTCATCGAGACGGATGTCGAAATCGCTGAACCAGTCGGCAGGAGAGGGACGGAAACCGAAGGCGATCAGCACGCGGTCTGCCGGGATGATGCTCTCGGAGCCTTCGACTACTTCGGGGCGCTGTCGGCCAGCGGCGTCGGGGGCGCCCAGGCGGGTTTCCACGACTTTGACGCCTTCCACCTTGCCGTTGCCCACGATCTCGACGGGCTGGCGGTTGAACAGGAAGTTCACGCCTTCTTCCTTGGCGTTGGCCACTTCCCGGCGCGATCCGGGCATGTTTTCTTCGTCACGGCGGTACACACAGCTGACCTTGGCGGCGCGCTGGCGAATCGATGTGCGGTTGCAGTCCATGGCGGTATCGCCGCCGCCCAGCACCACGACACGTTGATCGGCGACCGAATCAAAGGCCTCGCCATCGAGCAGGTTCATCTCGTTGCGGACGTTGTTGATCAGGAAGGGCAGCGCTTCGCTCACGCCGTCCAGATCCTCACCGGGGAAGCCACCCTTCATCGAGTTGTAGGTGCCCATCCCCAGGAAAACGGCGTCGTACTCATCCAGCAGAGCCTGGAATGGCAGGTCCTTGCCGATTTCGATGTTCAGACGGAACTCCACACCCATGCCTTCCAGCACTTCACGACGCCGCTGCACCACCGATTTTTCGAGCTTGAAAGGCGGGATACCGAAGGTCAGCAGGCCGCCGATCTCCGGGTACTTGTCGAAGACTACCGCCGCGACGCCGTTGCGGACGAGGATGTCGGCGCAACCCAGGCCCGCCGGGCCCGCACCGACGATGGCAACCTTCTTGCCGGTCGGCACTACCTCGGACAAGTCCGGACGCCAGCCCTGGTCGAGGGCGGTGTCGGTGATGTATTTCTCCACCGAGCCGATGGTGACTGCGCCGAAGTCGTCATTCAGCGTACAGGCGCCTTCACACAGGCGGTCCTGCGGACAAACGCGGCCGCAGATTTCCGGCAAGGTGTTGGTCTTGTGCGACAGCTCGGCCGCTTCGAACAGGTTGCCTTCGGAGACCAGCTTCAACCAGTTGGGAATGAAGTTGTGCACCGGGCACTTCCATTCGCAGTAGGGGTTGCCACAGGACAGGCAACGGCCGGCCTGATTCGAGGCCCGCTCGGCGGAGAATTGTCCGTAAATTTCGCCAAACTCAAGGATGCGCTCCTCAACCGGCTTTTTTGCCGGGTCATGCCGCGGCAAATCCAGAAATTGCAGTGCGTTCTTTGCCATTACGCGGCCTCACGAATTTGGTCGAACAGGGCATGGATCTCCGTGGCCTTGGCCTTGATCAGCCAGAACCGCGGCAGGTAGTCGCGGAAGTCTTCCAGGATGGCCTCGGCGCGCTTGCTGCCGGTTTCCTCGAAGTGTTCGCGTACCAGTTGGTAGAGGAAGTGACGATGCGCTTCCATTGACTCGGAAGCGATCCGGTGGATGTCGATTAATTCGTGGTTGTAACGATCCACAAAATGCCGGTCCTCGTCGAGAACGTAGGCAAATCCGCCGGTCATGCCTGCGCCGAAGTTGACACCTGTGGGGCCCAACGAGCAGACCACGCCGCCGGTCATGTACTCGCAGCCATGGTCGCCAAGGCCTTCCACCACCGCGGTACACCCGGAATTGCGGACACCGAAGCGCTCGCCAGCCTGGCCCGCGGCAAACAGTTTGCCGCCGGTCGCGCCATACAGACAGGTGTTGCCAATGATCGCGGCTTCGTGTGCCGGGAAGCGTGATTGCACCGGTGGCCGAATGACGATCTTGCCACCGGCCATGCCTTTGCCCACGTAGTCGTTGGCGTCGCCATCCAGGTGCAGGTGCAGCCCGCCGGCATTCCACACACCAAAGCTCTGGCCCGCGGTGCCCTGCAGCTTGAGGATGAGCGGGTTCTCCGCCATGCCATGGTTGCCGTGCCGTTTGGCGATTTCGCCGGACAGCCGGGCGCCGATGGAACGATGGATGTTCTTCAACTCGTAGCTGAAGGTGCCGCCGGTGCCTGCCTCGATGGCGGGCATGCAATCGCGAACCATCTGCTCCGCCAGCTCGCCTTTGTCATAAGGCGCGTTCGACGGGGTGACGCAGTAATGCGGCGCGTCCAGCGTCAGGCTGGCGGCGTTCAGAATCGGTGTCAGATCCAGGTTGGCCTGCCGCGGGGTTTGGCCCTCGATCACTTCCAGCAAGTCAGTGCGGCCGATCAGCGATTGCAGATCGGGAACGCCGAGCATGGCCAGCCACTCGCGGGTTTCGGTGGCGACAAAGGTGAAGTAGTTCATCACCATTTCCGCCTCGCCGATGAAGTACTGCTTGCGCAGTACGTCGTGCTGCGTGGCGACACCGGTGGCGCAGTTGTTCAGATGGCAGATCCGCAGGTATTTACACCCAAGCGCAATCATCGGGGCCGTGCCGAATCCAAAAGATTCCGCACCGAGAATGGCCGCCTTGATGACGTCCAGGCCGGTCTTCATGCCACCGTCGGCTTGAACTCGAACCTTGTCGCGCAGGTTGTTGCGGCGCAGGGTTTCATGGGTTTCAGCCAGGCCGAGTTCCCATGGAGTACCGGCGTAGCGGACGCTGGTCAACGGGCTGGCGCCGGTGCCACCGTCGTAACCGGAGATGGTGATCAGGTCGGCATAGGCCTTGGCAACACCGGCGGCGATGGTGCCGACACCCGGGCCGGACACCAGCTTGACCGACACCAGAGCTTCCGGGTTGACCTGCTTGAGGTCGAAGATCAGCTGCGCGAGGTCTTCGATGGAATAAATATCGTGGTGCGGCGGCGGGCTGATCAAAGCCACGCCAGGGCGTGAGAACCGCAGCTCCGCGATGTAATCATTGACCTTGTGTCCGGGCAACTGGCCGCCTTCGCCGGGTTTTGCACCTTGTGCAACCTTGATCTGCAGAACTTCGGCATTGACCAGGTAATGCGGCGTCACCCCAAACCGGCCGGAAGCGACCTGCTTGATCTTGGACATTTTTTCGGTGCCGTAGCGCGCTTTGTCTTCACCGCCTTCGCCGGAGTTCGAGCGCCCGCCCAAACGGTTCATCGCCGTGGCCAGCGCTTCGTGGGCTTCCGGTGACAGCGCGCCGAGGCTCATGCCGGCCGAGTCGAATCGCTTGAAGATGGATTCCAGCGGTTCCACCGCGTCCAGGCTGATGGCCGATTGCGGCTTCAGCCGCAGCATGTCGCGCAGCGAGGAGACCGGACGGTTGTTCACCAGATCTGCGTAGAGCTTGTAATCCGCATAGTCGCCACTGCGCACCGCCGTGTGCAGTGTGCGGATGATGTCCGGGTTGTAGGCGTGGTACTCACCGCCTTCGACGTATTTGTACAGGCCGCCCTGTTCGATGGTCTTCCGCGGGTTCCAGGCCAGCTTGGCCAGCAACCGGGTATCCGTTTCGAAGTCCACGAAACGCGTGCCCTTGATGCGGGAGACGGTGCCACGGAAGCACAGCTCTATCACTTCGGGATCCAGACCCACGGCTTCGAACAGCTGCGCGCCGCGATAGCTGGCGATCGTGGAGATCCCCATCTTCGACATGATCTTGTACAGACCCTTGTTGATGCCCTTGCGATAGGCGCGGGTCAGCGCGGTGGGGTCCTGATTGCGGATTTCGCCGGTGCGCACCATGTCGGCCAGGCACTCGTAGGCCAGGTAAGGGTAGACACAGGATGCGCCGTAGCCGATCAGGCAGGCGAACTGATGGGAATCGCGCGCCGTTGCGGTTTCCACGACCAGGTTGCAGTCGCAGCGCAGACCGGCGGTAACCAGGCGGTGCTGGACGGCGCCTGTGGCCAGCAGGGCGTGCACGGGCAAGGTATCGCGGCTCACCGCGCGATCGCTGAGCACCAGTACCACCTTGCCATTGCGGACGGCAGCTTCTGCCTTGTCACAAATTGCCGTGACCGCATCCTTGAGGTTGGAGTCGGCCGGGTAGTTCAGGTCGATCACTTCGTGGGCGTATTTCGGATCGTCCATTGCCAGCAGGCGACGGAACTTGCCTTCCGAGAGGACCGGGGAGTCGACCAGCAGACGCGAGGCGCGTTCCGGGGTCTCCGCAAACACGGATTGCTCCGCACCCAGACAGCATTCCAGCGACATGACGATCTGCTCGCGCAGCGGGTCAATCGGCGGGTTGGTGACCTGGGCAAATACCTGCCGGAAGTAGTCGTAGGGGCTGCGAACCTTTTGCGACAGCACCGAGAACGGCGTGTCATCACCCATCGAGCCGACGGCTTCCATGCCGGCTTCGGCCAGCACACGCAGCACCTGATCACGCTCCTCAAAACTGATCTGGAACAGCTTCTGATAGATGTTCAGCGTTGACGGCGCAAAGCTGGGGCCTTCTTCGGTGTGTTCGTCGAAGCGGGATTCCAGTCGCTGCACGTTATGCTTCAGCCACTGCTTGTAGGGGTGCCGGCGTGACAGGCGGGTGTCGATCTCGTTGCTGGTGATGATCTCACCGCGCTCGGTATCCACAGCCATCATCTGGCTGGGGCCGAGTTTGCCTTTGGAAACGACTTGCTCCGGGCGATAGTCCCAAACGCCGACTTCAGAAGCCAGCGTGACATGGTCGTCGTCGGTGACAACCCAGCGTGCCGGACGCAAGCCATTGCGGTCGGTGGAACAGGCGGCGTAGCGCCCATCGGTGAAGACGATACCTGCAGGGCCGTCCCAGGGCTCCATATGCATGGAGTTGTATTCGAAATACGCACGCTGGTCTGCGTCCATTTGCTCGATGTTCTGCCAGGCCGGCGGAATCATCATCCGCATGGCGGCAAACACGTCCAGGCCGCCCGCGAGCAGCACTTCCAGCATGTTGTCCAGGCTTTGCGAGTCGGAACCGTCCATCGTGACCAACGGCTTGATGGCTTCGATGTCTTCGATTTCGCCGTGGGCAAACTTGCCGGCACGGGCGGTCGCCCAGTAGCGGTTGCCCTTGATGGTGTTGATTTCACCGTTGTGCGCAAGGAAGCGGAACGGCTGTGCCAGACGCCACTGCGGCAGCGTGTTGGTCGAGAACCGCTGGTGGAATACCGCCATGCTCGAGGCCAGCGTCGGGTCGGCCAGGTCCAGGTAGAAAGTCGGCAGGGCCGCCGGCATCACCAGACCTTTGTAGAGAATCACGCGGGCCGACAGCGAGCAGACGTAAAAGTCGCGATCCGTCTCAGCCAGCGCTTTTTCAGCCGCACGCCGCGCGAGAAACAGCTTGCGTTCGAAATCGAACAGATTGCAGCTGCTTCCACATTTGACGAAAACCTGCTCGATGGACGGCAGCATGGCCAGGGCTTGCTTGCCACAGACCGAGGGGTCGGTCGGCACGACGCGCCAGCCGGCGCTCTCGAGGCCCTGGGCAACCAAGGCCGCGTCCATCACGTCGCGGGATTTGGCAGCGATTTCCGGTGTGGTACTGAGGAAAACATTGCCAACGGCGTAGTTTTCCCCCAGCTGCCAGCCTTTTTCGGCGGCAATGTTTCGCAGGAAGCGATCCGGCTTCTTCATCAAGATGCCGCAGCCATCGCCAGACTTGCCGTCGGCGGCAACGGCGCCCCGGTGGGTCAGCCGGGCCAACGCGTCAATGGCGGTTTTCACCAACCAATGGCTTGGCTTGTTGTGGATATGGGCTATCAGGCCAAATCCGCAGCTGTCACGTTCAAATTCGGGGCGGTAGAGGGTGTTGTATTCCATATTTCACCTTCCTCTTTTGCGCAGGTGGCCCTGCCGTTGGCGTAGCACACCGCGGGCCAATTTCGCGATTGGAGGGAGCAGCAAGACATCCGGACGGCCCCAATGGGGCCTGGCACAGTGCGGCGGATTTCTCTGTCGCCGAGCCGGCTGAGTATAGCAGGGGCTTCTACATTTCCGCCGGAAGTCGGCCTGTGCGGGGCAGAAAGCCGCTACAGACGGCGTGGGTTGAACAGCCGTTCGTGCTCGTCGATGGCGTAGCGGTCGGTCATCCCAGCCAGATAGTCCGCCACCGCGCGATGCAGTCCATAAGCTTCGGCTGCTGCGGCCAGTTCGGGGCGCAGAAGCTGAGGATTGTCGGTATAGATCGCGAAAATATCCCGCAGCACGCCCTGGGCTTTGACGGTGGATCGCAACACCCGATGGTGGTTGTACAGGTGCTCATGCAGGTGCTTTTTCAGCGCTCGGGATTCCGTTGCCGTTTTTTCCGAATAGGCAATGACCGGGATCTCGGCTCGTCGAATATCGTCAACGCTCTGCGGGTTCAGCGCTTGCATCCGCTGTTCCGATTCGGTCGTCAGATCCACCACCAGAGCATTGATAATGCGGCGGATGACTTCATGGCGTAATTGACGGTTGGGCAGGTCGCCATAGGCGGCGCGCGCAGCATGCTCGTAGCGGCCAAACAGTTCGATTTCGCAAAGTGCGTCCCAATCCAGAAGGCCGGCACGCAAGCCGTCGTCGATGTCGTGGTTGTTGTAGGCAATCTCATCCGCCAGATTGGCCAGCTGGGCCTCAGCGCTCGGGTGCGTGCGATCCAGGAAACGTTGCCCCACCAGGCCAAGCTCTCGGGCGTTGGTCTTGGAACAATGCTTGAGAATGCCTTCCCGGGACTCGAAGGTGAGATTCAGTCCTTTGAATGCGGCGTATTTGTGCTCGAGTTCATCAACCACCCGCAAGCTCTGCAGGTTGTGCTCAAACCCACCGTGCTCACGCATGCAGCGATTCAAAACCTCCTGCCCAGCATGGCCGAAAGGGGTATGCCCGAGGTCGTGCGCGAGAGCGATAGTCTCGGTCAGATCTTCATTGAGGCCGAGGTTTCGAGCAATGGTTCGTCCAATCTGAGCGACTTCCAGAGAGTGCGTAAGGCGGGTGCGGAAAAGATCGCCCTCGTGATTGATGAACACCTGGGTTTTGTAGACCAGGCGTCGAAATGCGGAAGAGTGAACAATTCGATCACGGTCGCGCTGGAATTCACTTCGGCGTTCCGGGCGCGGTTCGCCGTGAAGACGACCAAGCGAGTGCTCGGGCTGGCATGCGTAGCTGCGAAGCGGTGTCATCCGGGCATCATAGTACGGGCGTTCGCAGGCTGCCGTACTACGTCGGCGATAACTCAGTGTGAAGGGTTATTAAAGTCTTAATAATCATGCGGTTAGTGGTCAATACTTTGCGTTGTTTCGGAAGGGCGGAAAAAGGATATTCCATAAAATGAGTTGGGTTTCCGAAGCGATACCGCCGACGGTTCCGAATGCCGCGAATGATGGGCTATCCAGGCAGGACCACACTTCGCATGAATTGTTCCTTCCAATAAATTGACGCCGCCGAAAAAAGAGGGCTAGTCTTCGGACTACACCGCCGGTTGAGACGCCGTCGGGTAATAGGGTTCTGAGGAAATTCAATAAGTAACTCCTGGAGGAGAAAATTTAATGCTCAAGCATGAAAACGATCTTCGTGATCGCTTGGCGTTGAATCCGCTATACGCTGCGATGGCCGCAGTCGTGGGTTCGACCTTCATACCTCACGCTGCCTTGGCTCAGGACGGAGACGCCACAGCGACCGAGAGTGAAGAGGCGGTCGATCTAACCAAGATTCAGGTGACGGGTTCCCGTCTGACTCGCGCGGCGATTGAAGGCGCGTTACCCGTATCCGTTATCAATCGTGCAGACATTGAAACGAGCGGTTTCAGTTCCGTGGGTGAATTGCTGCGCAATACGACCTTCAACTCCCAGGGGGCTTTCCGCGCCCAGTCTGGCAGCTCTGCACAGTCGCTGGTGGCCACGGATCTTCGTGGTCTGGGCTCCGAACGGACCCTCGTGCTGATCGACGGTCGACGTGCGCCAAAAGCTCCGTTCGCTCCAACAGCTCAGGACTTGAACGCGGTTCCGATCGCTGCCGTTGAACGCATCGAAATTCTGAAAGACGGCGCTTCCGCGATTTACGGTTCCGACGCGATTGGTGGTGTTGTCAACATCATTACGCGGAAGGATTTCGAAGGTGTTGAGATCAGCTACCAGAACCAAACCACCGACCTTGAAGGTGGCGACGTCGAGAGTGGCTCGATTTCCATCGGCATCAACAGCGATCGGGGTAACGCCGTCTTCGGTGCGTCTTTCTTCCGGCGTCAGATCATCTTCGCGCGAAATGCGTTGTTCAGCACACCGGGTGCGAGTTTCTTCTCCAACAACCTGATTTTCGGTTACGACGGGGATAAAGACGGTGACGGCGAGCCTGATGGTTATGTCTACGAGCCGGTGCCAGGTGGGTGTCCAAACTCGAATCCTGATTTCTATATCACGCCTTCCGGGCTTTGCGGCTTCGACTTCAACCAGGTCGCAGCAGATGAAGCGGAAACCGGGAACCAGGGCATTTTCGCGATCGGTACCTACAGCATCAATGATGACTGGCAGATCCGCATCAACGGGAGCATCAACCGGGCGACCTCGTTTGGTCGTTACGCTCCGTCCTTGAATGACGTTGCGCTGACAATCCCGCTGGACAATGCATTTCTGGATCTGGAATCGGCCGGTTATGACACGGACCTGATCTCCTCTCCGGTTTATCTGTACCACCGTTTTGCGGCTCTGGGTAATCGGAATACCGATACCGACGCCAACGTGTACGACATCAGCGGCGTGTTCACCGGCACGGTTGGTCCCGCCACGATCAATGCGGGTGCGCGGTACAACCTGTACAAGTTCTATGAAACGGGTCGTAACTTCGTGGTGCTGCCAATCGTCCAATCGTATCTGGACAACGACACCTACGACTACACCGAGCCGGGTAACAACGACGATGCGATCCTGAACTCGATGAAGGCCACGATTGGCCGGGTATCGACCTGGAAGACGCGTGAAGTCTTTGCCGATGCCAGCATGCCGATCTTCGAAATGACCGGAGGTGAAGCGCAGGTCAGCGTTGGTTTCGAATATCGTGAAGCCGACTACAGTGACCTTTACGACTCACTATCTGAAGGTGGTGCAATCGGTGGCTCGGCGGGTAACTCCGCTGGTATTAAACGTGATGTCACCGCATTCTTCGGTGAAGCCCTGTTCCCGATTCTGGATAATCTGGAAGTCACGGCCGCTGTGCGCTACGACGATTACTCTGACTATGGCAGCGATACGTCGCCCAAGATCAGTTTCCGCTACCAGCCGATTGAACAGCTGACACTGCGTGGTTCCTATGGTCAGGGCTTCCGGGCGCCGTCGCTGGATTTGATCAGCCAGAAGCCTGCGTTCTCCGCTGAATCGATCACCAACGACCAGCCGACCTGTGAGTTCTTTGCGTACACCTGGGACCCTGTCTCCAATGTGTGTCGCAATGACGATGGAGAGGTGCAATCGATCCAGATCAACGCGACTTCGATTTCCAACCCGGATCTGGCTTCCGAGCAATCGGATCAGTACTCCATCGGGTTTGCTTACGACGTGGCGTCGTTCTTTGACTTCTCGTTGGATTACTACAACATCGAAGTCACGGACGTGATCGACCAGTTCCAGCCCGAAGAAATTCTGGATGCGATTCGGATTGGCGATCCGGTACCGGATGCCTTTGTCATTACCCGTGGTAACAACAATGACCCCAATGGTCGGATCGTTGGCCTGGTCTTCGGCTATGACAACTCCAGCAAGCTGGAGACTGACGGCCTGGATTTCGAAGCGAATTTCCGCTTCAACCTGGGTGCGTACGGCAACATCACTTCGCAAGCACGCTACGTTCACATCCTGAACTACGCGTTTGATGGTGGTCGAAACGAGGTCGGTGATCCGGGCATTCCGGAGTATCGTGCAACGGTGTCCACGGATTGGAGTGTTTGGGATCTGGCCGCGGGCTGGAACGTAAACATCATCGGTGACCAGGCTGAATCTGTGGGCCAGGAGGCCGGCAAGGTGACTCGCGCGGGTAAAACTCCGACCTACGTGACGCACGACCTGCAATTGTCGTACTACACGCCATGGAAAGGTCAGCTCACCGTCGGTGCGATCAACATTCTGAACAAGAAGCCTGATCAGCGTTCCGGTGGGGCCGATCCGAACGGTCGTCCGTTCAACTACTACCTCTATGATCAGTACGGCATGCAGCCCTACGTGCGTTACACGCAACGGTTCTAAGCCGCTGTTGATCTAGAGTTTGACGAGAGCCCCTTCGGGGGCTCTCTTTTTTTGCGTCCCTTGTTTTTCGTTGTAGTGCTATATGAATGAAGTCAGCCGCGAGTTTCCCGGCGAGGAAATGGCCGTCAGTGAGCGTGCGGGAGCCTGGAGCCGTTACTGGGCCACCGGAGCACGGCATTCGTGCGCAGGTTCATTCGTTGGGCATTATGGAGAGGCTACGGCCGATTTCTGGAGGAAGCAGTTTGCAAAGCTGACGCCGAGTGATCATCTGCTGGAGCTGGGGTGTGGCAATGGATCGTTGCTGCGATTTCTGGCCGAAATGCACTCCGCTTTACCAGCAGGAATTTCCGCCGTGGATTCGGCAAAGCTAGACCCGTCCTGGGTAGCGACCCTGCCAACAGCCATGAACGAGCGTTTATCGCTGTATGCGGGCACGCCCGCGCAGGCGCTGCCACTACCGGACCACAGCGTGACGCACCTGTGCAGCCAGTACGCGCTTGAGTACTTCGCTGCTGATGATGTGTGGGCGGAGATTCAACGGGTCCTGGCGCCCGAGGCCGCTGTTTCGGTGATCAGCCACCATGCCGACTCATTGCTCAGCCAGGTGGCGAAAGCAGAATGCCAACACTGCGAATGGTTGCTTTCACCGGATGGCGTGCTGGACAACGCGGAAGCGTTGCTCCCCGTATTCTTCGACCTCGCTGCTCTGGGGCCGCAGCGCGTGGGTCAGGACCCTGTCGCAAATCGAAAACGCGCGGAGTTCAATCAGGTGCTGATGGCGTTGGAGGAGCGCGCACATTCCCATCAGCACGGGCAGGTGTTGCACGATGTCGCTCAGCAGGTCATGCGGATCCTGAAAATGGGTTCCGTGGCTGGTAATCAAGATCGTGCAAACGTTGCCATGCAGCAATTACGGACTGTCGTGCAAGATAGCCGTTTACGGGCACTGGAACTGGTCGCCTGCGCTCTGGATGAGAGCGCCGTGACGGGCTGGTGTCAGCGGCTGCGGGCGATCGGCATGCAGCATGTCGATGTCGCTCCCATTCATGAACAGTCCCATCTCTTTGGTTGGACAATCGTCGCCACAGTGAGCAATTACACACAGTGACTATGGATCAAGCTCAAGTACCTACGCCAGCCGAGCGCCTGCAACACGCATCGGCAGCATTCAAATCCGGCCAGCTGGAACAGGCGTTTCACGCGTTCTCTCAGCTGTGTCATGACCCGATCGTGGGTATTGATGCTTTTCGCGGGATGGCGGCCGTGAGTTGGCGGCGAGGCCAACGCTCTTCCGCGCTGGAATTTCTGCAACAGGCGCTGAAAATCAATCCGGACAGCGTGGACGTGCGGGCGGATCTGGCTTTGATGCTGATGTTGTCCGGTCGGCGTGAAGAGTCACTGCCGCAATGGGAACGGGTGCTTGAATACCGCCCCGGTGACGCCGACGTATGGCACAACTACGCCAAATTACTTGGCGACATGCGGCAGTTGGAGCCTTCCCGGGCGGCATTCGAGCGATCACTGCAATTGAAGCCGGCGCGGGTGATGACGCTGATGGCCTACGCTCAAATGTTGGCCCAGTGTGGAGACTATGTCAGCTCCGAAGCACTTTGGAACCGGGTGATCGGTATCGAGCCCACCCTCATGGAAGGCTACCAGGGGCTGGCGCAGGTTCAATTTGAGCAGGGCCACCTGGATCAGGCGATCGAGATTTATCGTCGCGGTGCGCAGGCAGTTCCGGATTCTGCCGATTTGCAGATGGGGCTGGCGCAGATGCTGGAGGACACTGGAGACCGGGAGGGGTCGGAGGCGGCCTTCCGCAAAGCGCTCGAACTGCGCCCCGGTTGGGCGCTCGCCATGGAGGGTTTGCTGACCTTGGTTCGCGGCAAAGCCGAGTCAACCTTGCTTGAGCAGGCTCAGTCGATTGTGAACGACCCCAAACGCCCTCCACAGGACCGCGCGAACGTGGGGTTTGGTCTGGGCAAGGCCTATGACGCCCTGGACCGGCGCGCGGAAGCTTTCCAAAGCTGGCGGATTGCGAATGCGGCTCGACGTACCCAGGTTGGTGCGTACGACCGAGCCCGACTGACGCGGCGCGTGGACCGCACCATTCAAGCATTCACCCCCGAGCTCTTTGCGCGCTTGGCAGGGCTGGGAAACCCGGACGAGCGTCCGGTCTTCGTTCTGGGAATGCCGCGTAGTGGTACCTCGCTGGTCGAGCAGATCATTTCCACACATCCTGATGCGATGGGATACGGGGAATTACGCGAGATTTCACAGATTGCCAGCCAGATGACGGCCCGTATCGGCTCAATTCAGCGCTGGCCTGAGGTCATCGCGTCAGCTGACGAGGCCACATTGAAGCAGGCAGCGGCTGACTATCTGGGGTTGGTGCAGCGGCGGCAGCCACTCACGGCGCCGCGTTTCGTTGATAAAGCACCGCTGAACTTTTTCCATGTGGGTTTAATTACGTTGCTATTCCCCCACGCCAAGATCATTTGGTGCCAGCGGGACCCGCGTGACGTGTGCATGTCGATCTATGGCGAGAACTTTGCACTGGAGCAGAGTTTCGCCATCGAGCTTGATGACTTGGGCTTTTTCTTCCGTGAATACATGCGGCTGATGCGCCATTGGCGCCAATGCGCGCCCGGGCGGATGTACGAGTGCGTCTATGAAGAGCTTGTGGCCGATCCGGAGATCCAGGCGAAAAAGCTTATCGACGCCGTTGGGCTGCCTTGGAACGACGTTTGCTTGAAATTCTACGAGCAGGATCGCCCGGTGCTAACACCCAGCCGCTGGCAGGTGCGACAGCCGATGTACAGCAAATCCGTCGGCCGCTGGAAGCGTTATGAAACCTGGCTGGGCCCGCTGATTGCCGAGTTGGGCGACGAAATCAGCTGATGCCGGAAGGCTGTTAAGCCAGCCCCGCAGCGGCATTCCCGGCGGCGATCGGGTCGCCGGTTTCGGTATAGCGCCGCTGCCAGTTTTCGTAGGTATCCATGCTGCCGTGTTTCCAGGGGTGAAACCCGGGTTTGAAATAAGCGGCGAAGTGCGGGATCAGCCGAATGAAAACCCCACTCGGGCCATATAGCCACCAAAGTCCACGTAGCCAGACGCGCCCGCGGTTTTCGACCCCGTCGACCTTGAACATGTGCGCCATGATGGCAAAGGTGTGCAGGGGGAAGGTCACGGCAACCTGGAGCATCGCGAGGGTGCGGGTGAAGTAGCCGCCACCAGCGATCTTCTGGAACACATCGAAGGCGACGGCCTTGTGTTCGATTTCCTCAATGGCATGCCAGGCAAAAACCGCACGCATCCGTTCGTCTGCACCCAGCATGACGCCGCTGTCGAAAAAACTGTGCGCCATCAGTGCCGTGATGTGTTCAGCCGCAGCGGTCTGACCCAGCGTGTACACCTTGGGCAGACGCTTGCGCATCAGACCAAACATGATGCGGTGTTGCTTTTCGATGATCTTGTCGACGTTTACGCCCTGGCGTTTCAGGCGTTCGTTGTATTGCGTGTGGACCTGGCCATGCTGACCTTCCTGATAAATGAACTCCTTGACCTGGTGCTGGAGGTCGGGGTCCGTGATCTGGTCTTTGTAATCCCGGACGCAGGCAATGAAGAACCGTTCCCCATCGGGAAACAGGCACGACAAGGCATCAAAAAAGCGGGACTTGAAGGCGTCGCTATCAAGCCAGTACTGCGGGATGTCGCCATCGAGCCCGAAATCCGGGCCTTTTCGCGGATGAATGGCGGGCGCTCTCTGCGCTGCGTCTGAGGGCCGGCTGGCCGTGGCTGAGTTCATGTGCGGACCACGTTGCAGTTTGTCTGCACCCTAGCGCGAGAAATGACACTTGTCCATAAAAAAGCCCCGCGGACTGGCGGGGCTTTGTTGGGCGCAGATGCGGATGCCGCACCCGCTAGGCTGGAGAGCCGTTCTTAAGGCTTCAATGCTTCGGGAAGCACGTTCAGCAACAGATTGGGCGTGCCGGCATTTGCCGGGCTCAGTGCGATCTTGCCGACGGTCGCGTTGCTGATCAGTGCACTGGCGACAGCGCCGGCGCTGAGCGACGGTGTTTCACCCAGCAGCAGGGCGGCGGCGCCTGCGACGTGGGGAGATGCCATGGACGTGCCGCTCAACACCGTGGAACCAGTGTTGCTGGAGTAATCCGCCGAGGTAATGTTGCTACCCGGGGCGATAATGTCCACACAGGTGCCGTGGTTGCTGAAGCTGGATTCGTTATCGGCGCTGTCAGACGAAGCCACAGTCATGGCGGCAGGTGCGCGCGCCGGGGTGGTGCTGCACGCATCGGCGTTGTCGTTCCCGGCGGCAACCACCGGCAGGATGTTGGCATCGAACAGGGCTTGAATCGCCGCGTCTTCCGCATCGGACGCGCCGCCACCCAGGCTCATGTTGACCACGGCGGGGTACTGGGCGTTCTCAACGACCCACTCCATGCCGGCGATCACGCCCGAACCCGAGCCGGAGCCGCCGCAGTTGAGGACGCGCACCGGGTGGACAATCGATTGCTTGGCGACGCCGTAGGTGGTGCCGGAAGTTGTGCCGGCAACGTGGGTGCCATGGCCATTGCAATCCTGCCAGCCATCCGGGTCGACTTCGCCCAGGCCGAGCAGGCCGAGTACATCGACCGGGAGCAGGCCGCCAAGCCCCAGCGGACCGTCGCTGACGAAGTTCTGGCCATTGCCAACACGGCCGGTGAACTCGCTGTGATCCGGGTTGATGCCGGTATCAATGACATAAACGTGCACGCCCGCGCCGGCCTGCGCCGGGTAGGCAAACTCGCCATCCATCGGAATGCTGGTTTCGTCGACCCGATCCAGGCCCCAGGTCGGGTTGCTCTGAACACCGTCCAGGGTGATCAGACGATCTTTCTCGATGGCGGTCACCAGCGGGTTGTTGGCGAGCAGTCCAACCTGGAGTTCCGTCAGCGGGGCGGCAAAGCCTTTCAGCACGGTGTCGTACTCGAAGATGGCGGCATCAGCGCCGACCAGCCCCAGTACCGAAGACGTCAACTGGCTGATCCCTTGCGTCGCGACAGCAGCAGGGTCCAATTGCACGATGTACATCTCGGGTTCGGCCACGCGGGAAAACAGACCGGCGCTGGCAATGCTCGAAAAAAGCAGGCTGCTGGCAGCCACACTCGTGATCAGTTTCATGGTCACAGTCCTAATTGTGTTGCGAAAACGCCACTCTCCGTGGCGCAAAAAACCTGCGATGCAGGTGGTCCTCATAGACGCTTCAACAGTAAGAGAAGGATTCAGAGGCGTCTGTAGGCGGGCCCCAGAGTGCATGTAGTGATTTCACTACATGGTCGGCATAATGCAAATGCATACCCAACTGTTGATGAACCATGTCGCAAATGATTCGATTGCTCACGGTGGATGATCACCGTTTGATCCATCGCGCCATGGCGCAGATGGTGAATGCGGCCCCGGACATGCAAATCGTCGGTGAGGCGAGTTCCGGTGAGGAAGCGCTGGAGTTCATCGATGCCCTCCAGCCCCATGTGGTGCTGATGGATCTGGAAATGCCAGGCATGGGGGGGTTGGCCGCCACGGAATTGGTCCGTCAGCAATTTCCGCATGTGCGCGTGATCATTGTTTCGGGAAATGTGCAGGAGCCTTATCCGTCGCGGGCACTGGCTGCTGGTGCGCGGGGGTTTGTTTCGAAAGAGTCTGATGAGGCTGAAATCGAGCGGGCCATCCGTCTGGTGGTTGCGGGTCGGCGCTACATCACGGCAGAAGTGGCCGGGAACATGGCCGAGAGCCTGGGGGGGGATGATTCTCCGTTCGGCCGTTTGTCCGTGCGCGAATTGGACGTGGCGCTGAAAATTGTCTCCGGGCACACCACCCAGGAAATCGGCGAGTTGCTGCATATCCATACCAACACCGTCAGCAGCTTCCGGCGGCGCATCTTCGACAAACTCGACGTTCGCAACGACGTGGAGCTGACCTTGGCGGCCTTTCGCTACGGACTGGTCAGTGAGGGGCTGCACCCCGCGAAGAGTGGTGAATGACGAAGTCGGGTCAGTTTTCGCTAAGGTGATGGGATTTTTCGGGGACGAACAAGCATGAAAGCGTTGCTGTGCAAAGAGCTGGGACCAGCGGAAAAACTGGTGGTGGCAGATATTCCCAACGAACCCATGACGCCGTACGCCGCCCGCGTCAAGGTTGCGGCAGCCGGGGTGAATTTTCCAGATACGCTGGTCATCGAGGGCAAGTATCAGTTCAAGCCGCAACCGCCTTTTTCTCCGGGGGCTGAGATGGCCGGCGTGGTGACCGAAGTGGGCGAGAAGGTCAGCCAGCTGGCCGTGGGTGACAAGGTCATGGCGGTGCTTTCACACGGGTGTTATCGGGAAGAACTGGTCACCCCCGCGGCCGGGCTGCTGAAGGTGCCCGATGGGATGCCGCTGAAGACCGCCGCGATTTTTCCGATGGCCTATGGCACGTCCTATCACGCGCTGAAGCAGCGGGCAGGGCTGGCACCGGGGGAAAGCGTGCTGGTACTTGGCGCCGCGGGTGGCGTGGGACTGGCCGCGGTAGAAATTGCCAAGGCAATGGGGGCCGGCAAGGTCATCGCGGCAGTGGGCAGCGAAGAGAAGATGGCGGTTTGTCGTGAACACGGGGCTGATGAGGTCATCAATTACAGCGATGGGCTGAAAGCACAGATCAAGGCTTTGACCGGGGGGCAGGGGGTCGATGTGATCTACGACCCTGTCGGTGGTGATCTCTTCGACGAAATTCCCAGCTGCCTCGCCTGGCGTGGGCGGGTGCTGATTGTGGGCTTTGCTGCGGGAACAATTCCGCAGTTGCCGATCAACAAGCTGCTGATCAAGGGGGCGTCCGCGGTGGGTGTGTTCTGGGGGGCGTTCGCCATGCGCGAACCGGTACTGAATCAACAGAATTTCGAGGATCTGGCCGCGATGTGGCGAGAGGGCAAGCTCAAGCCGCGGGTCTCTGCGGACTACACGCTGGAACAAGTTCCCCAGGCCCTGCATGATTTGCTGGCGCGCAAGGCCCAGGGCAAATTGCGCGTAAGGATTGCGGATGTTTGAGTCGGTACTGGTCGTGTGCACCGGCAATATCTGCCGCAGCCCCATGGGGGAATATCTGCTGCGGGAGCGCTGGAAAAAACCCGCCGCGAAGGTAGGTTCAGCGGGAACTGCGGCGATGGTCAACTGGCCGGCGGATGAAGATGCCCAAGCCGTGATGGCCGAGCACGGCATCGATATGCAGGCGCATCGTGCGCGCCAGCTCACCAGTGCGTTGGTGACGTCGCACGATCTGATACTGACCATGGAAGACCATCACGCGCGCTGGTTGCTGAACCGTTTTCCGCAAGCGCGGGGGCGGGTGTATCCAATGCTGCACTGGCTGAAGGGAGATGCTCCGGTACCGGACCCGTATTGCCAGGGTCGGGAAGCGTTCGAGCGAACCTGGGAGCTGTTGGAACCGGCGGTGGACGCCTGGGTTGGCCGCCTCTAGCGACTTGTCGCGCATCTGCGGCTAAAATACCCGGTTCTGTCGATACTACTGCGCGCATGCACGCGCTCGAATGAAACAGGTTTACATCAAGACCTTCGGTTGTCAGATGAACGACTACGACTCCGGCAAGATGGCCGAAGTTCTGCAGCGTTCCCATGGCACCGCCCGCACTGACGATCCCGAACAGGCCAGCGTACTGCTGCTGAACACCTGTTCGATCCGGGAGAAAGCCCAGGAGAAGGTGTTTTCGGAATTGGGTCGTTTGAAGGCGCTCAAGGCCAAAAACCCCGACATCCTGATTGGTGTCGGTGGTTGCGTGGCCAGTCAGGAAGGGGATGAGATTCTGGCCCGGGCGCCCTATGTGGACCTGATTTTTGGGCCGCAGACCCTGCATCGTTTGCCGGAACTGGTGGAGAAACGCCTGCACTCCGGGCAGGCAGCCGTCGATATCAGCTTCCCGGAAATCGAAAAGTTCGATCAGTTGCCTGAGCCCCGCGCCGAAGGTGTGTGCGCGTTCGTGTCGGTGATGGAAGGGTGCAGCAAGTACTGCACGTTCTGCGTCGTTCCCTATACCCGCGGTGAAGAAATCAGCCGGCCACTGGCCGATGTGCTGGCGGAGGTTCGCTCACTCGCCGAGCAAGGCGTGCGCGAAGTCACGCTGCTGGGCCAGAATGTGAACTCCTACGCTGGCGAGATGCAGGATGGCGCCACGGCGGATCTGGCGTTGCTGATCCGGCATGTGGCGGAAATCCCCGGTATCGGGCGGATTCGCTACACCACCTCGCATCCGGCGGAATTTGGCGACAGCCTGATTGCGGCGCATGCCGAGGTGGACAAGCTGGCGGCCTATCTACACCTTCCGGTGCAATCCGGCTCCAACCGCATTCTGATGATGATGAAACGCGGCCACAGCGTCGAGGAGTATCTGGCCAAGGTCCAGCGCCTGCGCGCCGCCAAGCCCGAGATCAGTTTGTCCACGGACATCATCGTGGGCTTTCCCAGCGAAACCGCCGAGGACTTTGAGGCCACGCTGGAGTTGGCGAAGTTCGCCGACTTCGATCATGCCTACAGCTTCGTGTATTCGGCGCGCCCCGGGACGCCTGCCGAGAAGCTCGCGGACAACGTGCCGCTGGCGGAAAAGAAACAACGCCTGGCCACATTGCAGGAGCAAATCCGTACCCGTGGCGAGGAGTTCACCCGCGCCATGGTCGGTACCCGGCAGCGGGTGCTGGTCGAGCGCCTGTCGAAGAAAAATGCCCGCGAAGTGGCCGGTCGCACGGACAACAACCGCTGGGTCAACTTCGCTGCGCCGCTGGAAGCCATCGGCCAGTTCGTGACCGTGGAGATTACCGAGAGCCTGCCCAACAGTTTGCGTGGGCGTCTTGTCACCGACGCGACCTCGTAAGTCATGACGACCAACGTCATCGAACATCTGTCGCTGGCTCCGGAGTCCGCCGAGCGATTGGCGCAACTGTGTGGTCCCCTGGATGGTCACCTGCGCCAGATCGAAAAGGATTTCGCGGTGGAAATCCGCAATCGGGGTCACCGGTTCTTCATCGAGGGCCCGGCGCAGGATGCACAGCTTGCCGCGCAGACCATCGAGCGTCTGTACGAACGCACGGCGGAAGGTGGCAGCGAAATCGAATCCGAGGACGTGCACATCACGGCGCGCGAAACCTTGCCGGCGAGCGACGAGCTCAGTATCCGCACGCGTCGTGGTCTGGTCCGCCCGCGGAATCCACACCAGCGCAGCTACCTGCAGGGCATCATGGAGGTCGATCTGTCGTTCGGCGTGGGCCCGGCGGGTACGGGTAAAACCTATCTGGCGGTGGCTGCCGCCGTACGGGCGCTGGAACGTGAAGCCGTGCGTCGCATCATTCTGGTGCGGCCTGCGGTGGAAGCCGGCGAGCGTCTGGGCTTTCTGCCCGGCGACCTTGCGCAAAAGGTCGACCCCTACCTGCGGCCGTTGTATGACGCGCTCTACGAGATGCTGGGGTTCGAACGGGTTGGCCGTTTGATTGAGCGGCAGATTATCGAAATCGCCCCGCTGGCCTACATGCGCGGACGGACCCTGAACGAGTCCTTCATCATCTTGGACGAGGCGCAAAACGCGACCATCGAACAGATGAAGATGTTCCTCACACGCCTGGGCTTCGGCTCCACCGCGGTGGTGACCGGGGATGTCACGCAGATCGATCTGCCGCAAGCCCAACGCTCGGGGCTGGCCCATGCGGCCAATATTCTGCACGATGTCGAGGGCGTGCGGATCACGCATTTTTCCGCCGATGATGTGGTGCGGCATCCGCTGGTCGCACGCGTCGTGCGCGCCTACGAGAGGAATTCCGCATGAGCGCCGCGACGATCCAGATTCTGCGCGATGTGCCTGCGAATGAAGCTGGCGTGCCGGTCGATACCTGGTTGGAACAGGCGGCGAGACTGGCGTTGGGCGAGGCCGAAGGCGAGCTGAATTTGCGCATCATCAATGCGGTGGAATCGCAGCGGCTGAACGCGCAGTTTCGCGGCAAGCACAAGCCGACCAATGTGCTGTCGTTTCCGGCCGAGGTTCCGGAGGATTTTCCCGTGGCGCTGATCGGCGACCTGGCCCTGTGCGCAGCGGTCATCCGGCGGGAGGCCGAGGAACAAGGCAAGACCACAGACGCACATTGGGCGCACATGGTGATTCATGGCTGCCTGCATCTGCTTGGCTATGATCACCAGGACGATGCCGAGGCGGAGGAGATGGAAGCGCGGGAAATCGCGTTGCTCGCCAGCCTGGGCATTGCCAACCCTTATTTATCTACTGATACGGAAAACACGTAAATGAACGACGATCGACCTCCCAGTCCCGAGGGGAGTCCTGATACCTGGTTACGCCGCGTTGGGCGTTCTCTCGTTGGGGCTCCCCGAAGCAAGGAAGAGATCACGGCGTTGTTGGAGGAGGCAACGCACCTGCGCGTTATCGACGGTGACGCGCTGGAAATGATGGAAGGGGTGTTGGACACGGCGGATACGCCGGTCGAGGACATCATGATTCCGCGTTCGCAAATGGTGGTCGTGGAGCTGGATGACGAGCCCCAGGAAATCCTGCGCACGGTGGTGGAGTCCGGGCACTCCCGGTTCCCGGTGATTGGTGAAAATCGCGACCAGATCATCGGCATCCTGCTGGCCAAGGACCTGCTGAAGCTGCAGGGCATGGCGTTGACCAGTGAAGACGGGCAGGAGTTCGATCTGCGGGCGCATCTGCGCGAGCCGGTGTTCGTGCCCGAGACCAAGCGTCTGAACATTCTGCTCAAGGATTTCCGCAGCGGCCGGCACCACATGGCCATTGTGGTCGATGAGTACGGCGGGGTGGCCGGTCTGGTTACCATCGAGGACGTCCTCGAAACCATCGTTGGCGAGATCGATGACGAGCATGACGAAAGCGAGTCGGCACCCATCGTGCGCCAGGACAGCGAACACTATCTGGTCACCGGTTTGGCCACGATCGACGAGTTCAACGAGTTCTTTGGTACCAACTTCAGTGATGACGACGCCGACACGGTCGGTGGCCTGGTGACCCAGGCGTTGTGCCATGTGCCACGTCGCGGTGAGTCCACGGTGCTGGATGACTTCCAGTTCAAGGTGCTGCGCGCCGACTCGCGGCGGGTGCAATTGCTGCAGGTCAAGGTCGGTGACGCGCCGGCCTCCACCCGTGAGGGCAACTGATACTCCGGTGAACACGCGCGTGCGAACCGTCCTGTTGTCTGGCCTTGCGGGTGCGATCCAGGTGTTGGGCTATGCGCCTTTCGGCCTGTGGCCAGTCAGCCTGGCCGTGGCCGTGCTCTGGCTCTGGCAGGTCCGTGAACTGTCCGCGCGCTCCGTATTGCTGCCGGCCTATCTGTTTGGCTTTGGCCTGTATGTTGCCGGTGTCTCCTGGGTCTTCGTCAGTGTCCACAGTTTCGGTGGGGCGCCGATCTGGTTGGCGTGCTTGCTGGTGGTGGCACTGGCGGCCTACCTGGCGGTATTTCCGATGCTGGCCTGGGGGCTGGCCTGGGCCGTGGCTGTACCCGGCGCATCGCGCGTGCTGCTGGCAATGCCCGCGGCATGGCTGCTCATTCAGCATGTTCGCGACGGCATCCTCGGGGGGTTCCCCTGGCTGAGCACCGGCTACCAATGGGTGGATCTGCCGGGGGTGAGTGGTTTGCTCGCGTTGATGGGGGTCCAGGGTCTGGGTGTGCAGTGGTGGACGGTGGCAGGCTGCGGGGTGTTGCTGCTGCAACAGCGCTGGCGGATTGCGCTGCCCGTGATGCTGAGCCTGGTCCTGGTTGCCGTCGCTGTACCGCCCTCCAGCAATTGGACCCGTGATACCGGCAAAACCCTCGATGTTGCCCTGGTGCAGGGGAATATCGCGCAGGGCGATAAATGGCGCCCGGAAAATCTGGGCCCGACGCTGGAGCTCTACACCGGTATGACCGAGACTCAGCGGCAGGCCGACTTGGTGATCTGGCCGGAAGTTGCGATCCCCGCAGCCTACGAACAGGTGCTGCCCTGGTTCGATAAATGGCAGGCCGAAGCCGACGCAGCGGGACAAACCGTGCTGGCTGGCGTGATTACCCGGCATGGCGAGGGCGCTTACAACACGGTGTATGCCCTGGGAAAAACCCCGGGTCGTTACGTGAAGCAGCACCTGGTGCCCTTTGGGGAATATTTCCCCGTGCCGGGCTGGATACGTCCGCTGCTGGATGTGCTGAACCTGCCGTTCAGCGATATCCGGACCGACCTCACCAGTGATCGTTACCTGCATGCCGGTGACACGTCGATCGCGATGTCGATTTGCTTTGAGGACGTGTTTCCTGCCGAATTTTCCCGCAGTGCGATCGGTAGTCAGGTGCTGGTCAACGTGACCAACGACGCCTGGTTTGTCGGCTCGCTGGCGCCGGAACAGCATTTCCAGATCGCGCGCGCACGCGCGGCGGAAACCGGGCGCGTATTGTTGCGGGTAGCGAATACCGGTATTAGTGCGGTCATCGATCCACAGGGTCGGGTTGTCGAGAGTCTGGGCTGGGACCAGCGTGGTGTGCTCAATGCCACGATCGCAACGCGTGATGGCGCGACCCCGTACATGCGGCTGCACGATTGGCCGCTGACCATTTTGGCGGTGCTGGCGTTGCTCGGTTTGAGCCGGCCGCACCTTCTTCGAATTTCCTCCTCGCGCCCTTGGGCGCCAAAACACAACTGATGCAAGAAAGTTACAACCCGGCGACGGTCGAAGCCGATGCCCAAAAATTGTGGGAACAAACCGGTGTCGACCGCGCGGATGACAACAGCACGGCCGACCCGTTTTACTGTTTGGCCATGTTCCCGTACCCCAGCGGCAAGTTGCACATGGGGCACGTGCGCAACTACACGATTGCCGACGTCATTGCGCGTTACCAGCGTATGCAGGGGCGCGCCGTGCTCCATCCCATGGGCTGGGATGCGTTCGGGCTGCCGGCCGAGAACGCCGCCATTCAGCATGGGGTGGCGCCCGCCGCATGGACGCGCGACAACATTGCGCACATGCGCGGGCAGTTCAAAAGCCTGGGCCTTTCCTACGACTGGTCGCGCGAGTTCGCAACTTGCGACGCCGACTATTACCGCTGGGAACAATGGCTGTTCACCCGGCTGATGAAAAAGGGCCTGGCTTATCGCAAGAACGCGGTGGTCAACTGGGATCCCGTGGATAACACGGTGCTTGCCAATGAACAGGTGGTCGACGGGCGAGGTTGGCGTAGCGGGGCGTTGGTGGAGCAGCGGGAGATCTCGCAGTGGTTTCTGCGCATCAGCGAGTACGCCGACGAGTTGCTCGATGGCCTGGATGCGCTGGAGCAATGGCCCGAAGCCGTGCGTACCATGCAGCGCAACTGGATCGGCCGTTCACGCGGTTTGTCCATTCGCTTCCCCGTGGAGAATTGCTCGGCCTGCGAGGAACTCGAGGTCTTCACCACGCGGCCCGACACGCTCTACGGTGTGACCTATCTGGCCGTTGCGGCCGGCCACCCGTTGGCCCAGCATGTGGCGGCGAAGCGTGAAGATGTGGCGGCCTTCTGTGAGGAATGTGCCCGCGGTTCGACCTCGACGGCCGATATTGAGACCCAGGAAAAGCGGGGCATGCCTTTGGGACTGCTCGCGCGGCATCCGTTGACGGGGGATATCCTACCAATCTGGGTCGCCAACTTCGTGTTGATGGGGTATGGCACCGGCGCCGTGATGAGCGTGCCCGCGCATGACCAGCGCGACTGGGAATTTGCCCGCGCTTACGACCTGCCGATCCGGGCTGTCATTGCGGATGCGAGTGGAGAAGCGCCGGATGTGCGGGAAGAGGCCTATGTGGATAAAGGCCCGCTGATCCGCTCCGATGAATTCAACGGGCTGAATTTTGAACAGGCATTCGACGCGATCCGGAATGCGCTGGCCGAGGAAGGCCTGGGTGAGGAGCGGATTCAGTTCCGCCTGCGCGATTGGGGCGTATCCCGGCAGCGTTACTGGGGTTGCCCGATTCCGGTTATCCGTTGTGCGGACTGTGGTGACGTACCGGTTCCGGAAGCGGATCTGCCGGTGCGGTTGCCCGAAGACGTGGTCGTCACCGGCGGCGCGTCGCCGTTGACCACCATGGAAGCGTGGAAGGCCGTGGACTGCCCGCATTGCGGCAAACCGGCGCAACGGGAAACCGATACCTTCGACACCTTCTTCGAGTCCAGCTGGTACTACGCGCGTTTCGCGTGCCCCGACGCAAATGACGCGATGCTGGATGCGCGCGCAGCGCGCTGGACCCCGGTGGACCAGTATGTCGGCGGGATCGAGCACGCCATTCTGCACCTGCTCTACGCGCGCTTCTTCCACCGCTTGATGCGCGACGAAGGGCTGGTGGATTCCGATGAGCCCTTCGCCCGACTGCTGACCCAGGGCATGGTGCTGGCCGATAGCTGGTCCCGGGACCTGGATGGACGCAAGGACTGGATCGCTCCGGATCGCGTCGAACTGCAGCGCGATGACAAAGGGCGCGTGGTGGGCGGGCGCCTGGTGGGCAGTGGCGAGGCGCTGAACCACGAGGGCATGGTCAAGATGTCCAAGTCGAAAAACAACGGCATCGACCCACAGGCCATGATCGAGCGCTACGGTGCGGACACCGTGCGTCTGTTCATCATGTTTGCCGCCCCTCCGGAGGCCAGCCTGGAATGGTCGGATTCCGGCGTCGAAGGCGCCTCCCGGTTTCTCAAGCGGCTGTGGCGCGTGGTGCATGAGCATTTGGACAGCCCGCGGGATGCGCTTGTGGATGACTCCGCACGCGGTGAGTTGCGCCGCAAGGTGCACGAAACCATCGCCAAGGCCGGGGACGATATCGGGCGCCGGCAAACCTTCAACACGGCCATCGCCGCGATCATGGAATTGATGAACAGCGTGACCAGTCTGCGCGAGAAGGCCGGATTTGCTGCGGTACAGGAAGCGCTGGAAAGCGTCTGCTTGCTGCTCGCTCCGATCACGCCGCACATCGCGCAAAGCCTGTGGCAGGCGCTGGGCCGTGAGGGGGTGGTTGCGGTGGCTGCGTGGCCGGCGGTTGACGAATCGGCCTTGCAGGTCAGCGCCGTGGAACTGGTGGTGCAGGTCAACGGCAAATTGCGTGGTCGCATCAGCGTGCCGGTCGATGCCGACAAGGACAGCATCCTGGCGACCGCGCGCGCGGATCAGAACGTGGCGCGTTTCCTCGAGGGTCAAACCGTGCGCAAGGAAATTCTTGTGCCCGGCAAGCTGGTTAACCTGGTGGTGGCATGACCGCAGCCCGCGGGTTGGCCGCAGGGCTGGCGATCTGCTTGCTTGTCGCCTGCGGCTTCCGCATGGAAGGCCAGTCCAGCTGGCCCTCCGATTGGTCGGGGTATCGCCTGGATAATCAATTGCAGGGCATTGAAGGTGAGGATTTTGCCGATGCGTTGCAGTTGCGCCTGGAGCAGAGCGGGGTTCAGCGCGATGCCGAGCCGGCGGTCACCATCCGACTGCTCAAGCTGGGCCAGCGCAAGATTGTCAGCGCGCTGGATGCGCGCGGTCAGGCGGCGGAGTTCGAACTGCAGCGCAAAGTGGAGTTCCGTGTTCTGGCAGCAGGGCGGCTATCACCAACTTTCAGTGTCATCGCGCAGCGGCGGTTGAGCTTCGACCCCAATCTGGCGCTGGCCAAGCAGCAGGAAGAGGCCTTGATCGTGACGGCCCTGACCCGGGAACTGACCGAGCTGCTGATACTGCGGGTACAGGCGGAGCTTCGCGGGATCAGCGCCGCGACCGAACCACCTCCGACAGAGGCAGGCGCTTCGTCGGATTTGTAAGCTTGCGCGGCCAGCCGTACCAGATCAGCCCGACAAACTGCTCGATCTGCGGGTCATAACCGCAGAACTCGGGAAAGCACGCCAGCCGGGTCACTGCTCCGCTGGTCCATTTGCTGCCTACGCCCTCGGCGTGTAGGGCCAGGCAGAAGTTGTGTACCGCGCAGCAGGTGGCGGCGTAGTTTTCGGATTCGCGGGTGAGGTCATCGTCGCGCAGGCTGGTGACCACCAGCCAGCCGGGGACGGCCATCCAGCGCGCGTACTTGGCTTGGGCGGCGTCCGCTCCATGGCGCTCTTCCGTGATTTGCGCATTCGCCCGGGCAATCTGCGATTTGGCCACGTGTCCCAGGCGGGTGAAACGCCAGGGATTGGTCAGGAAATGATTGGGTGCCCGGATCGCGCATTCCAGCGCGCGCACGACGATGGCATCGTCAACGGTTTCGCTGACGAAGTCATGGGTGGTTTGTCGCGTCCGCAGGAATTCCTGCAGGTGGTGTGCCGGGTCTTCAGGGGGCATCGCTTTGCGTGTGGCTCAAGGCATCAAGCAGCAACTCTAGCGGATGCACGACGCGCAGTTGCGGCGCCATCGCGCGCAGATGACTGCGACAACCGACATTGGTGGATGCCAATTGCGTGACGCCCGGTGGGATTTCCGCCAGCAGTTTGTGGGCGAATTCCGCTGCGTGATCCGGGCGCTCCAGCAGGTGAGTGCCACCGGCGCCGCAGCAGCCCAGCCCGCGGATGGTGACGACCTGCAAACCTTGAATGCGGGCGAGCAGATGGGTCACCGCGTCGGTATCGCCGCAACCGTTGCGGTGGGTGCAGGGCAGATGCAGGGCGACGGCCTGCGCGGGCAGCAGTGGCTGCCAGTGCGCCGGCCAATGATCCAGCACGTAGCGGCAGGCTTCGGTGACGCTACGCCCGCTCCGGCGGAGGTCGGCGATGCAGCCGCTATCCAGCGCGACCAGGGGTATGGTTTGTGCGGTCAGCAGATCACGCTGCTGCTGCGCCAAATCGATCGCGCCAGCATGCTGGGCCAGAGCGCCACAGCATTGGGCATTGGGGGCGGGGCGGACAGGAGGATCGAGTTGCGCAAGCACTGTTGCGGCGGCTGTCTGCGCCCGTGCGTCCAGGCCGCTGGCTACACAGCCGCGGAACAACTGGGCATTCGCATCCACACCGGGATGTGAGCCTTCGCTGTGACGGGCTTCGCGCGGGGCGTGGGTTTGCGTGGCCAGCAGGCGGCGGGCCGCGCGTGTGCGCGCCGGGAACATCCGGGCCGGGATCCAGCCGGTCAAATACTGCAGTACCGAGAGCAGGCGATGCCAGTCCGCAGACTGACCACGCGAGAGCAGCCAGAGGAATCCGCGCTGCCAGGTCGTCAGTTGGCGGGCGCGGTGGTGGTCGCGAATCTCCAGGTAAGCGACTTTGGCCGGGCAGACCTGCTCGCAGCGACCGCAACCCAGGCAGTTGCCCAGGTGTTCCACGGCGCCTCGGGTGAGCGGAATCGTGGCTGCGGCTACGGACTCCATGATGGCGATGCGCCCGCGCGGTCCCTCGCTTTCGCTGCCGCTTAGCTGATAGGTGGGGCAATGGGGCAGGCACAGGCCACATTTGACGCACTGGTCGCTCAGCTCGAAAGGAAATGGGGGGCGCATGAGCGCAAGGATATCCCTGTGACTGCGCCGCTGCCGAGCGGCGTGGACATCGGTCAGAATACGCGGATGAAACTCCAAATACCTTTCAGCGGCTTCGCGGCCGCGCTGTTCGCTGCGTCTTTCTGTAGTTCCGCTCTGGCTCAAGAGTCGCCCTGGTCGGGAAATGCCTCCATCGGTTTGGTCTCTGCAAGCGGAAATACCCAAAGCCAAAGCCAAAATGCGGAGTACGGGCTGCGCTACGGCGCCAAGGAGGCCGCCTGGGCGTTTCTGAGCGCCGGCAAGGTGCTGCAGGCCCGCAGCCGCGTCGTCACCGAGCTCACGGACGGGACGACCACGGAACAGACCCAGACCACCGCGGAGAATTACCGCGCAAACCTGCGCGTGGAGCGGCGCGTCGACAAGCAGAATTACTTCTTCGCCAACGCGGATTTCATCAAAGATCTGTTTGCGTCGGTGCGAATGACGACCAGCCAGACATTGGGTTATGGGCGACGATTGCTCGCGCGCGACGACCTGTCGCTGGATCTGGAACTGGGCGCGGGTGCGCGGCAGGAACAAGCGCAGGACACCCGGGAAACCGTGAGCGAAGCCATCGGCCAGCTGGGTATCCGCTTCTCGACCAAATGGGGGGAGCGCGCGGAATTGAGCGAGCTGATCAGCGTGCAGTACGGTGAGGAAAATACCGCAACCGACTCGCAAACACGTCTGAAGCTCTCCATCGTGGGTTCGGTGTGGGCGCAGCTGGGTTTCGATCTGCGCAACAACAGCGATACCGGGCCTGATGAAGCCTCCACCGATACCGTAACCAGCGTGTCACTGCTCTGGAAATTCGGCAAATAAAAAGATGATGTGCGGGATGCTTGTCTTCCTGCGCAAACCGACCTACAATTCGCAGTTCACTAATACCTTTTGACGCATGGCAGTTCCTTTTAGGCGCTGCACCGCGAGGATCCGATGACCACCACCGTTTCCGCCAAGGCTGACGATGTTCGCCGCGATTGGCTGCTGATTGACGCGACCGACCTTGTTCTTGGCCGCATGGCAGCTCACATCGCGCACCGTCTGCGTGGCAAGCACAAGCCGATTTATACCCCTCACGTTGACACGGGCGATTACATCGTCGTGGTGAACGTAGACAAGCTGAAGGTCACCGGCAACAAGCCGAACCAGAAGATGTACTACCGTCACTCCGGTCGCCCGGGCAACCTGCATGAGACCCGCTTGGACAAGCAACTGGCTGAACGTCCGGAACGTGTTCTGGAAGCTGCTGTAAAAGGCATGCTGCCGAAGAACAAACTGGGCCGTGCCATGTTCAAGAAGCTCAAGATTTACAGCGGTGCCGAGCATCCGCATGAAGCCCAGCAACCGCAAACACTGACACTGAACTGATATGCCCACGACTCAAAACTACGGAACGGGTCGCCGCAAGACGGCAGCCGCACGCGTTTTCATCAAGCCTGGCAACGGCGAGATCACCGTTAACGGCAAGCCGCTGGACGAATTCTTTGGTCGTCCGACGTCGCGCATGATCGTGCGTCAACCGCTGGTTGAACTGGATGCCGAAGAGAAGTTCGACATCAAAGTGACCTGCAAAGGCGGTGGTGCTTCCGGTCAAGCCGGCGCGATCCGTCATGGTCTGGCCCGCGCTCTGGTCGATTTCGACGAAAGCTTCAAGCCAATGATGCGCGCAGCAGGCTTCCTGACTCGTGATGCGCGTAAGGTTGAACGTAAGAAAGTGGGTTTGCACAAAGCCCGCCGTGCTACGCAGTACAGCAAGCGCTGATTCCAGCTGCTGCAACAAAAAGCCCGCCTCATGCGGGCTTTTTTATGGGGCATTCCAGGGGGCGCACGCTCACTGTTACGAAATATTTACGCTTTTCAAATTTCTGACGTTGCGTAAAATAGAAAGTCTGAGGCGTTGTAAAAAAATGTCACGCTAAGCTGGAGAGCTTTCAAAAAGTAGCAGTCAGGCACGAAGCCCGACGCAACGCAAAACACCTATGGTTGCCTCGCAAGTTACCAGGGTATGTTGAAATTGAAAAAGCCCACACAGTTGGACTGTGTGGGCTTTTTTGTGCCCGATGGTTCGGGTCGACGCGTTGTCAGCCGTGAGCGATGGGCTTGTCGGTAAACAGAAAATCCTTGAGTTCGTGATCGAACTTGGGATCCTTACGCCGTATCCATTCCAAGGTCATCGCCGCGTGCTCTTTTTCTTCATCCCGGTTGTGGGCGAGGATGGCTTTCAATTCAGGGTCCTTGCAGGCATCCACGCGTTGGTTGTACCAATCCACGGCTTCCAGCTCCTCCATCAACGAAACGATGGCACGGTGCATGTCGCGGGTTTCGTCGCTGAGTTCGCTAATCGGTTCGTGATATCCCTCATTGGACATGTGACGACAGTCTCCATTTGAAATGACGAACCCCGATTATGCGGATTTTTACCTCAGGGCGAAGATCAGGCGGCGTGGAGCGCTGCCTGATCTGACGTGTTTATTCGGTTTCTGGCCGATGAAGGATGGTGGCCACCTGCCTTCTAAGCGGGGGCAGAACCTCGCGCTCGAACCAGGGGTTTTGCTTGAGCCAGCGGTTGTTTCGCGGGCTGGGATGCGGCAACGCGATCCGTTGTGGCCAGGTCTGGGACCAGTCGCGGACCGCATCCGTGACCAGTGGGTAGACACTATCGAGGTGATAGTCCACCGCATACCGACCGAGCAGCACGGTCAGTTGAACTCCGCGCAAACCGTCCATGAGGGATTTGCGCCAGTGCCGGGCGCAGGCTGCGGGTGGTGGCAGGTCGCCGGATGCACCGGTGCCGGGGTAGCAGAACGCCATGGGCAGAATGGCCACACGCCGGGCATCGTAGAACTCGGCCTCAGTGACCCCCAGCCATTCGCGCAGGCGCTTGCCACTGGCGTCGTCAAATGGAACGCCGCTCTGATGCACCTTGCGGCCAGGGGCCTGGCCGGCAATCAGAATGCGTGCATCCGGATGCCATTGCAGGACCGGGCGCGGACCCAGCGGCAAATCCGTGCATCGCGTGCAGCTCCGCACTTGGGAAAGCAGATCCATGGCGGTTGTCGTGCTCACATCAAAGCGTCACAAAAAGTCCACATAATGCGCGGTAACGATTTTTTAAGAATGCTGGCTGGAAGCAGACAATGTATCGATTTCTTGCGTGTTTCGTAATCACCGTGGGCACGGCCGCATGCATGGACGGTGGGCGCGAAGATCCGCACAGTCTGCGACTTGCTCCGGAAACGCAGGCGTTGGTTCCAACACCCGACCCCTCGTTGCCGCCGTTGCTGACCGATCAGGTCATTGTGGCCCACCGCGGCGCGTCAGGGCATGCGCCGGAGCACACGATTCCCGCCTACGATCTGGCGATTTACATGGGCGCGGAGTACATCGAACAGGATGTGTTGCCAACAGCCGATGGCGTACTGGTGGTTATTCATGACGATACCCTGGACCGCACGGCCCGAGGCCCCGTGGAAAATTGCACCGGCAACGTGAGCGATAAAACCCTGGAGCAGCTCAAAACCTGTGACATGGGGTCCTGGTTTAACGAGGCCTACCCGGAACGGGCCCGTGAAGAGTATGTCGGTTTGCAGATTCCCACGCTGGAAGAGGTGTTTCAGCGTTACGGCACGACGGCGAACTACTACATTGAGATCAAGCCAAACACCACATCCGACGGCAGCGTTGAGCAATCGCTGCTGGATCTGATCAAGCAATACGACCTGTATGAAGGGATGATCGCGCGGCGACAGGTACTCGTGCAGTCATTTATCCCGACCTCGCTATTGACCATGTACGCGCTGGACCCCGCGGTTCCCCTGGTTCAGCTCTATGCAGCGGGCGCGACGCTGACCGCGCCCCTGATTGCCGCCTATGCGTTTGGTATGGGGCCGGCGACCGCGGAGCTGGACCTGAATCCGTTTCTGGTCAGCGAGGCGCACCAGCTTGGTCTGGCCATCCACCCCTACACCGTGAACAGCGACGACGATCTCGCCGCCGTCGCGGCTCGGTGCGTGGATGGTTTGTTCACCAACTTCCCGGATCGCTACCGCCGGGTACTGGTGGAAAACGACTTCGGCTGCCCGCCGCCGATTCGTTGAATCGGCCTCACGCGAAAGACGGCTTGGTCTGAGGATTTTGTCTTTACGTTCTGATCCGTCGCCGAGCGCGCACTCCCTGGCCCAGCAAGGCTATAAGCAACCAGGGATTCAAGGCGCCGCCACCCGCTAGGGTGCTGCGCAGCGCACGGCTTTCGGCGGTTTCCTCGCCTTCTTCCACTTCCGCGGGCAGGCCCAGGTCAACAGTGACCGTGCCGGTGAAACTCTGGCCCAGGGCCAGGAATGGCACACCAATCGCGGTGAAGGTGGTTTTGCCTTCGGGTAGCAGCAACGACGCCGATTCCGGGTTGGCGCTGGATGCACCGCCGTTGTTGACGATGTTGCCATCGGCGTCAGCGATGAAGTAATCAAAATCGATAACGCCCGCTCCGGAGGGGTCTTCCCAGCTCCAGACGAAGCGCACCAGCGCCGTGGGGTAGAGCTCGCGAAGATTCTCCGGGAAGTCCAGCGTTACCGTGAACTCATCGCATTCCAGCACCGGCGAAAGGCAGGTGGGTTCCTCGCCGTTGTTCTGTTGGTGCACGACATTGGCGTTTACGAAGGGACCCGCCGTGTATTGAACTTCCAGCTGATCGAAGTTCAAAGTGGCTTCGGCAGGTTCTGCGGCCGTCGCGGCATTGAGGCCAAAAACTCCGCATGCAGCGAAAGTCGCTGCCGTCATCAAGGTGCGCATGGTGTACTCCCGGGGCCGATTGGGCCCTCATTTGTTCTCCAGAGCGTTGAGATTAGCAGGAGTTGCACAAGCGGCCAACGCAGATTCCGGCCGATGCGCGAACGTGCGTAGCCGCCGGCTTTCGCCGGCCAATAAAAGTCTCATCGCGGATTGGCGTGAACATCGGAAGCCGGAAACCGAGAGCGGGGAGCCAGGCCGCCCTCGTGAGGTCCGCTATCCGGGGTGCCAACCGGGCCTGTCGACCCGCCGTTGCGCGGTGCCCGGTCCCCGCTGGTACTCGGTGGGGTCGGGTCTACACGACGTCCTGTCGTGAAGACCCTCAAACGGACTCCTGTCCGTTTGCCCCCATTCGCACCAACGGCGCCCGGCGGGTCACCTGATGGCTCCGGTCAGCACCCCGGACAGCGGACCCTCCAACGCCAGCGTTTTTTTCTTGTGAACGAAGCTTGATACGAAGACTGTGAGCACAACCCCCAGGGTCGGGGCGTCCTGTGGCCGGGCAGTCAGGTCTTCCGCCTGACGGGCATGCCGCGACTGGGGGCGATTCGCCAGGATGGCGAATCGTGGCTCTATCAAGACAGGAAGTCTTGTAGAGCCGACCCCACCAAGCGGCATGACCGGCAGGGAACCGCGCAGCGGCGCAAGACCGCCCGGCTACCGGATGCCCCGACCCGGTTGGTGGCGCGTCTGACAGGTCCTGCTAGCTCAGGTCATCCCGTGCTGAGGCGCTACAAAGCGCCGCGTTTCCCGCCAATGCGCGATGAACCAAAAAAAAAGCCGGGACCCTGAGGCCCCGGCTGGCTTTCTTTGCCGATGGGACGGCGCGGACTATTCGCCGATGATGCCGCCATCCTTGCGGGTGATCATCAAAGTTGCCGAACGCGGCCGGTGACCGGCGATCGGGGTCGCTGTGGCATCACCGCTGGGGTGCGGCCAACTGCTCTCCAGGTCGGTCACCGTGCCGTTCTCGCCGGGGTGCTGGATATTGATGAACAGAGCGCGGGCGTCCGGCGTCATGGTGATCCCGGTGATTTCGCAACCTTTGGGTCCTACCAGAAAACGCCGCAGGTCCCCTCCCAGTGGTGCACCCACATAGGTGATCTGATCGCCGATGGCTGTGACCTGGCCATCGCCAACGTATCCGGGGACGGCGGCGAGTATCTGATTGTTGGTCAGGTCGCGCATGGCGCCGTCATCGGTTTGGATCCACAGCGGGCTGCCGGGGCGACGATAGTCGAACCACAGGCCATCGGGGCTGGACAATGTGTTGTCCAGGGTCAAGCCGGAGACATTGACGTCCGCCGGGGCATCGGGGCGTGCGCCGAAGAGCAGAATGTCCCAGGTGAACTGGGTGGCGTCGGCGCGGTCGCCGTCTTCGCGCCAGCGAATGATGTGACCGTTGTCGTTGCCATCGAGGTCGGGGTTGCCTTCGCCCGCATCGTAGCTGCGCGGGTTGGCCGCATCGACGGGCTGGTTTTCCCGCAAGCCACGGTATTTGTTGTTGGTGAGCGTCATGTAGACCTCGCCGGAGCGGGGGTTGACCGCGGCCCACTCGGGCCGGTCCATCGGCGTGGCTCCGACGATGTCGGCGGCGCTGCGGGTATTCACCAGCAGTTCCGCCATGCTGCCGAACTCCGCGGCCAGCGCGGGGTTATCCAGCGTCAGAGGCAACCAGGCGCCGCGGCCGTTGGCATCAAACCGGGCCACGTACAAGGTGCCCTGGTCCAGCATCGAGCCGTTGGACACGCCGGGTTGATAGGCCTGCTGAGTGACGAACTTGTAGATGTAGTCGCCACGATTGTCATCGCCCATATAGAAGGCCAGTGGCTGGCCCGGCAACACCCGGCTGGGGATGCAGCCTTCGTGGCGAATGCGGCCCATGGCGGTGCGTTTGATCGGGGTGGCATCGGGATCGTAAGGGTCGATTTCGACAATCCAGCCAAAGGTGTTGGCTTCGTTGCGGAAGTCTTGCGCAGCGCTTGCGGCCTTGGGGGTGATGTCCCAGCGTGCGAACTCGTTGTCGGATTCGCTGGCGTCGCCGGCGGCGGTTTCCCAGCCGTAGCTGCTGCTGTCGCCGATGCCGTAGCGGGTGACTTCGCGGCCGGGTGCGGATTCGTCAGTTTTGAAATAGCCGTGCCAGTTTTCTTCACAGGTGAGGTACGTGCCCCAAGGGGTGAAGCCGTTGGCGCAGTTGTTCAGGGTGCCGCGAGAGGTCAATCCGTTCGGATCGTAGGCTGTGGCCACGAACTCGGAACCGGCGACGGGCCCTGACAGCTGCATCGGCGTCATCGGGGTGATACGGCGATTGAACAGCGAATCGCGCACCACCGCGGCGGTTTGCCCGTCGCGATTGATTTCCACCACGCTCACGCCATGCGCGGAGATCTCCTTGCGGACCTCCTGCGCCGGGCGCTGGCCGGCGGTGGGGCCGTTCGGGTGCAGGTATTGCTGGGTGATGTTTTCGTGGTTCATCACCAGCAGGCCGTTGGTCGAGTTATCCGAATCGAATGGCAGTGGGAAATAGCTCATGCCGTCGTGATGATCACCGGCACGCTCGTTGAAGTCGGCCTCGGTGCCGGCATTGCTGTATTCCGCACCGTCGGCGGTCAGGGGGTCGCCGAGCGCGAAAACCACTTGCGCGGCGTAGCCTTCGGGTAGCGTCACATAGTCTTCCAGGCTTGGCGGAATCGCGGCAAACCCGAGCTTGGTGCCCAGGCGACCACCGTCGAGGCAGCCGGTCAGGCCCAGAGAGCCCAGCACCGTACCGGCAGCGCCGATGCCCGCGGCGCCCTTGAGCAGGTCGCGGCGCTGCATACGCTGCCGAAGAACGGTTTCGAAAGGGAAAGTTGTGTTCGTCACGCGGTTGCGTCCCATATGGTTCCAATCAAGACGCCGCACTGTATGGAGTTTTTGTGACAATCCGATAACAGCGTCATCGCCGTGTCATGACGCCTTTTTAGGCTGGCGGCTCCTCCCTGACACTGCCGCCGATGCGCACCGTTGCTCCGTTACTGCTGATTGCCGTTCTGGTCGCCTGCGATGGAGGGCGGTCGCTTCCTGGCACCGCCGGGCGCGCCCTGAGTGCGGAAGCAGACCCGGCCACGGCATCCCTGCCACACCCAGACGACGCCTGCGCTGAACAGGCCGATCCGACGCGCTGGAGCGAGGCGGGAGAACCGGACGTTGGTGCCAACCCGCCCTTCGTATCGGCGCATCGAGGTGCCAGCCTGCTGGCGCCGGAAAATACGCTGTGGGCCTATCGGCACGCGTTCGCCTATGGCGCCGACACGGTGGAAATCGATCTGCGGGAATCCTTGGATGGTGTGATCTATTCCTTGCACGACAGTACGGTGGATCGCACCACCGACGGTAGTGGTGAACTGGCGCTGATGACTTCGCTGCAGATTGACGCGCTCAATGCCGCCGATTTCGAGCCCTGGCGGGAGACCGCTTACAACCCCACACCCATTCCGCGGCTGGAAGAGATCCTGGAACTGGCCGCTGCGGTGGGCGGTGGCGTGGAGATGGACATCAAGTTCATCCGCAACTACCTCAGCCTGGTCCTGCTCCTGGATGAGTACGGGCTGGTCGAAGATTCCTACTACGCGGCCAATGGCGCGGGCGCCGAGCTGATTCGCCTGATTCAGCCCCGCGCGCGCTTCATTTACAACGTGGGCGACGGGGAGACCCCCGAGGACTTATACAACCAGGCGCAGCAGTCATCGTTATTTGGCTCCCGGCTGGCCAAGTTCAGCGCCGAGCACATCGCCGCAGTGCATGACCGCTGCATGCTTGTCTTGCCGCACACCTACGATGAAGGCGATGAACACGAGGGCGCGCAGTGGGATCTGGGCCGCGCCCGCGGCATCGATGGCGCGCAGGTCAATCAGCCCGATGTGATTCGGGCGCGGCAGGCCGCTGCTGATCCACGGCGCAAGCTGCCAACCGTGCTGGTCCCCGGCGATTCGGAGCGGGCCGTATGTCTGCGCAATGCCTTCAATCAGCTTGGGTTGCCCCATCTGACTCTGTTCCCGCCTTCGGGAGCCGAGGTGCAGACCGGAATCGATGGCTGCGTGACACTCGCGATGGATGTCGACCAAGAGGCACCGGCATTCGCGGGTAGCCCGGCATTGTTCCCGGCCCAATGGAGCCCCGACGCTCCGTGACGCATGAACGGGGTTCGGGGCAGAATGCCTGCCCTGAACCTCACAGTGCTGGACCATGGCCGGAAGCAGTCTGCTCGCCCTGATCGACGACATCGCCACCCTGTTGGATGACATCGGGGTTATGACCAAGACCGCTACCGGAAAAACGGCCGGTGTGTTGGGCGATGACCTCGCGCTGAATGCGAACCAGCTCACCGGCCTGCGCGCCCAGCGTGAGATTCCGGTGGTCTGGGCGGTCGCCAAGGGGTCGCTGCTGAACAAGCTCATCCTGGTGCCGGCCGCGTTGCTGATCAGCGCCGTACTGCCCGCAGCAATCACGCCGTTACTGGTCGCGGGTGGCCTGTATCTGTGCTTCGAAGGTTTCGAAAAGATTGCCCACAAGTGGCTGGGCCATTCCGAGGGCGAACGGGAGCACGCGCAGATGTTGCAGGCCGCGCGTCGATCCGCGCAGGATCTGGTCGCCTTTGAAAAGGACAAGATTCGCGGCGCGGTGCGTACCGACTTCATCCTGTCGGCGGAGATCATCGTGATCACCCTGGGCACGGTGGCCGAGGCCGATTTCGTGACCCGCGTGGCGGTACTGAGCCTGGTTGCCGTACTGATTACCGCGGGTGTCTACGGGCTGGTGGCCGCCATCGTCAAGATGGATGATGCCGGTCTGTACTTGTTGCAGAAGCCGGGCGTCGTGGCCCGCAAGCTGGGCGGGTTCCTGCTGGCCGCCGCGCCCCGATTGATGAAGGTGCTCGCGGTGCTGGGTACGGCGGCGATGTTTCTGGTTGGCGGTGGCATCCTGGTTCATGGCATCCCGCCGCTACATCACGTGCTGCACGAGGTAAAGCTGACACTGGAGTATGCCGGCGCAGGGTTTCTGGCCGACCCGCTCGTGGGCGCGTTCACCGGCCTCGTCGCTGGCGCACTGGCTGTCGGGTTGATGCAACTGGTGCTGCGCCTGCGCGGTAAGCCCGCCGCGTAGCCGATGCCTCGGCAGGCGCAAGATTCGGATTGCTGGCCGCCGGGCATGTCCTTAGATTGGTGAACCGTAGTCCTGTGGATGTCGCAATGAACGCCGCCGATCAGTCTGTCGCCTACCAACGGGTGGAACGTGCCATACAGATCCTGGTGGCATCCGCCCCGCGGGCGCCCAAGCTCGAGGAGTTGGCCCAAGCGGTGGCGCTGAGCCCATTTCAGTTTCAGCGGGAGTTCTCGGCCTGGGCCGGTTTGAGTCCGGCGCAGTTCTCCCGGGTGCTGATGCGCCAGCAACTGCGCGAGCGGTTGGTGGGTGATGGTGCGCTGCTGGAAGTGGCCGAGGAGGGCGGTTTGTCCAGTGTTTCGCGGCTGCATGATCTGTGCGTGACGCTGGACGCGATGACCCCGGATGAGTGTCGGCGCCAGGGCGCCGGTGTGGAAATTCGCTGTGGCATCGTCGAGACCCCCCTGGGGCCGGCAATGCTGGGTGCGACGGGGCGCGGTGTCTGTCATCTGCAATTTCTGGCCGATACGCAGGCCGGCGCTTACGAAGGGCTCCGTAGCGAATGGCCGCTAGCGACCTGTGTGGAAGACCCGGCTGCCAGTGCGGAACTGGCCCGGCGCATCTTTCAAGGCCCTGCCGGGACCCCGATTCGTGTGCTGGTACGCGGAACCAACTTTCAGGTGCAGGTCTGGCGGGCATTGTTGTCCATTCCTGCGGGCAGCTTGCGCTCTTACGGGCACTTGGCGGCGGCCATCGGCAAGCCGCGTGCAGCGCGCGCGGTCGGGACGGCAATTGGTCAGAACCCCGTGGCCTTGCTGATTCCCTGTCACCGGGTGATCCAGGCCAGCGGTGCATTGGGGGGGTATCGATGGGGTCTGGCGCGCAAGGCCGCCGCGCTCGCAGCCGAGGCCAGCTACGCAAAAACTGCATGAGTCTGGAAGAATCATGAGGTTCGCACACCACGGCAACCCATGGCTGAACTCAGCAGCAGCACACAGGAGAGCTACAACCGCCTCGCGGAGTGGCTGAACACCTGGCGGCAGAAGCATGCCGGGGCGGCGCCGGTTATCGGTATCAATGGCGCCCAGGGCTCGGGCAAAAGCACCTGCTCCTACTGGTTGCGAGACGAGCTGGCCCGGCGCTTCGGCCTCACCGTGGCGGTGTTGTCGCTGGATGACTTCTACCTCACCCATGCCGAGCGCCAGCGGGTTGCGTCCACCGTCCATCCGCTGTTGGCGACCCGGGGTGTTCCCGGGACTCACGACGTGGCGCTGGGAATGACACGGATTGCCGCGTTGCGTGAAGCCGGCCCGGGCGAGCAGGTGCGGCTGCCGCGCTTTGACAAAGCGACGGACGACCGCTGCCCGGAGGCGCAGAGCACGGTGGTTACGGGCCCTGTTGACCTGATTCTGTTTGAAGGCTGGTGCGTGGGCGTGCCGGCGCAGTCGGAAGCGGAACTGCTCGCCCCGGTTAATGCGCTGGAATCGATCGAGGATGAGGACGGGCGCTGGCGCCGGTATGTGAATCAGCAGCTGGCGGGACCTTATTCACATTGGTTCGGGATGCTCGATGCCCTGATCATGCTGGCGGTACCGGGCTGGGAACCGGTCTTCACCTGGCGCAGTCAGCAGGAGCAGGACACCGCGGCGACCAACCCGCAGGGAGCCGGCATCATGGACAGCGCGGCACTGCGTCGATTCATGGCGCATTACGAACGATTGACGCGACACGCGTTGCGGGTATTGCCAGGGCGCGCGGATGCGGTTCTGAGACTGGATTTGGCGCACTCCGTGCGTGTCGAAAAACTCGAATGACACACTCCACGCCCCGGGCACTCGTAATCACGGACCTTGATGGCACGTTGCTTGATCACCACAGCTACGACTGGCAGCCTGCCAAGCCGGCGTTGGATGCCTTGCGGGCGCGCCACATCCCGGTGGTGTTCAACACCAGCAAGACACGCGGCGAATCCCGTCGGCTGCAGCGGGAAATGAATATTTCCGGGCCGGTCATCGTGGAAAACGGGTCCTGCATCGCCAGCGCTTCGGGCGACAAAGTTTTGGGCTGCCCTCGGTCGACGTTGTTGCAGTGGCTGGCGACCAGCGAATGCCACGGTCGCTATCGATTTCAGGGGTTCTCCGAAATGGGAGTCGAGGGCATCATGCGCACCACCGGACTGGATCTTCAGCACGCCATTGAGGCCGATCAGCGCGCCTGGAGTGAACCGCTGTTGTGGGAGGACAGCGCTGAGGCTTTGCAGGCGTTTGGCGAGGAAGTCGCAGCGGCGGGTTTTCATATGCTGCGCGGCGGACGTTTCGTGCATTTGCAGGGAAATTGCGACAAGGGCAGGGCGGCCCTGGCGCTGTTGAACGATATCTCTGCCGATACGCGACCACTGATGGTGGCGCTGGGCGACTCGCAAAATGATCTGGCCATGCTGGAAGCGGCCGATCGCGCATTCTGGGTTCGCTCGCCGGTTGGCAATCCCCCCTTTGAGGGTGCTCGCCCGGATGGCGTGCGCGTGACGAGTGGCACCGGCCCGACGGGCTGGAACGAAGCCATTACCGCTTTGTTGGAAGAAGGATTATTCGATGAGTGATTTCCACCAGAACGGCGTGATCAACACGCTGCACAACCTGCGTGCCCGGCCGCTGGAGGATTTCGAAGCCGACCTCAGCGAGTTCTGTCAGCGCCGTTCCCTGTCGCTGATTCTGCCGAGTCTGTATTCTGAGCTGGAGGGGCCGGCGATCCATCGCATTGTCGATGAACTGGCCAAGGTGCCTTACCTGGATCAGATCATCATCGGCCTCGATCAGGCCAATGCCGAGCAGTATCAGCATGCGCGGGAGTTCTTTTCGCGGCTGCCGCAGCAGCATTACATCCTGTGGAATGACGGACCGCGACTGCAGGCCGTGCACGAGCAGCTCAAGCTGCAGGGGCTGGCCCCGCTGGAAGCCGGCAAGGGGCGCAATGTCTGGTACTGCCTGGGATTCCTGCTATCCACGCACAAAGTCGGCGCGGTCGCCTTGCACGATTGCGACATCCTGACCTACGACCGTTCCATGCTGGCCCGGTTGCTGTATCCCGTCGCGAATCCCGCATTCGACTATCAGTTCGCCAAGGGGTATTACTCGCGGGTTGCCCACGACAAGATGAACGGGCGTGTCAGCCGCCTGTTGGTCAGCCCGTTGTGTCGCACCTTGCGCACCGTCTTCGGTGACCACCCCTACCTGGAGTACATGGCCAGCTTCCGCTACTCGCTGGCGGGTGAATTCGCCATGCGCACCGAGGTGGTGGAGACCCTGAAAATCCCCACCGACTGGGGCCTGGAAATTGGCGTGCTGTCGGAGATGTACCGCAACTATTCGCCCAACCGCATCTGCCAGGTGGATGTGGCGGATACCTATGATCACAAACACCAGACGCTCTCCGCCGACGATGCCAGCAACGGTCTGTCGAAAATGTCGGTTGACATCATCAAGGCCTTCTACCGCAAGCTGGCCACGACCGGCGTGGTGTTCACCAGCGAGCATTTCCGTTCGATCAAGGCCACCTACTACCGCATGGCGCTCGATTACATCGAGGCCTACGCCAGCGATGCGGCGCTGAACGGCCTGAGCTTCGATAACCACGCGGAAGAGCAGGCGGTGGAAACCTTTGCCCACAACATCGTGTTGGCCGGCCAGCATTTTCTGGATAACCCGATGGAACAGCCCTTTGTTCCCAGTTGGAACCGTGTGCGCAGCGCGATGCCGGAAGTGTTTGAGGCCCTGAATGCAGCGGTTGCGGCGGATGCGCAGCAGCAGTTTGGAGACGCCCATGGAAACCATTGATCGTGATCTGTTGACCCAGGTCGGCGAACACCTCTATCGCGTTTACGGTGATGTGGCGGTTGACCTGCCGGCGCTGGCGCAGGAGGCCATCGCTCTGATGGGCCTGAAGCCCTCGATGAACGGCACGCAGATTCCGAAGAACTTGTGGGACGAGCAGGACATCTGGGCGATTACCTACGGCGACAGCATCTTCGACCCCGAGGAGGTGCCGCTACAGACGCTGCGCAATTTCCTCAACGGGCCGCTGGAAGGGGTGCTGAGCGGCGTGCATATCCTGCCGTTCTTCCCGTACAGCTCGGACCACGGTTTTGCGGTCAAGGACTACGATACGGTGTGCCCCTCGCTGGGGGACTGGGATGACGTTCGCGACATCGCCCGTAGCCATCGGGTGATGTCGGATCTGGTCATCAATCACTGCTCCAGCGAGCACCCGTGGTTCAAGGCGTTCTGTGCCGGAGAAGGGCGCGGTTCGGATTATTTCCGCACCATCGAGCCGGATGAAGATCTGTCGGCCGTGGTGCGTCCACGAACCTCGGACCTGCGTCGGCCGACACCCACCGCCAGCGGCCTGGCGCATGTGTGGTGCACCTTCAGCCATGACCAGATCGATCTGGACTTTCGCAATCCCGAGGTGTTGCTGGAGTTTGTGCGCATCATCCGCCATCAGCTGGATCAGGGCGTACGCGCGTTCCGGCTGGATGCCGTGGCCTTTTTGTGGAAGGAAGCCGGTACCACCAGCCTGAACCTGATGCAGACCCACGAAATCGTGCGCCTGCTGCGCACGCTGGTGCAGGCCTACGACCCCAACACCATTCTGGTAACGGAAACCAACATCCCGAACCGCGAGAATCTGTCCTATTTCGGCAACGGCAACGAAGCCCATATCGTTTACAACTTCTCCTTGCCACCGCTGTTGCTGCATACGCTGCTGTCCGGCTCCTGCCAGCACCTCAAGACCTGGCTGATGAGCATGCCGCCGGCGCAGACCGGCACCTGTTTTCTGAACTTCATCGCTTCCCACGACGGTATCGGGCTGCGTCCCGCGGAAGGATTGCTCAGCGACGAGGAAATCAGCCAGCTGATCGATACCTGCAAACGGCATGGTGGCGAGGTGAGCTGGCGCAGCCTGGGTGGCGAGAGCAAGCCTTACGAAATCAACATTGCGCTGTTTGACGCCCTGCGCGGTTCGCACAAGGGCGAGGACCGCTTCCATCTGGATCGCTATCTGTGCGCGCACACGGTTATGCTCGGCCTGGAAGGACTGCCGGCCTTTTATCTCAACAGCATCCTGGCCACCGAAAACGACTACGAGCGGTTCCGCAAAACCGGCCGCAACCGGTCCCTGAACCGGCACCAGTGGTCTTTGGCCGATTTGCAGCAACGGCTGAAAGACAGCGACTCGCCGCAAAGTCGGGTCTTGGCGGAGTTGCGCCGTTTGATTGCGGTGCGCAAGGCGCAGCCGGCATTCCACCCCAACGCCACGCAGTTCACCTTGCACCTGGGGGAACAGTTGCTGGGGTTCTGGCGGCAGAGCGTGGATCGCCGGCAAAGCATTTTCTGCGTCAGCAATGTCACCGATGAAACGGTCACCTTGCGCCTGGATCGCCTGAACCTGTGTATCACCGATGACTGGTTCAACCTGATCGGCGGCCAGCGTCACTACACCTCCTTGGCGGATGTGGTGGAATTGGCGCCCTATGAAACGGTGTGGATCAGCAACCGACGCTGAACCCCAGCAGCCCGAGGAGACATTTCATGACTGCAGCTTCCGTGATCGACACGGATGTCATCATCATCGGCGCCGGCCTTTCCGGGATTGGCGCCGCCTGCATGTTGACCCGGGAGTGCCCCGAGGAAGACTTCCTGATTCTGGAGGCGCGCGACGCCATCGGCGGAACCTGGGATCTCTTCCGCTATCCCGGCATTCGTTCCGATTCCGACATGTACACGCTGGGCTACATCTTCAAGCCCTGGCTGGGTGCCAAGGCGCTGGCAGACGGCCCGGCCATCCGTCAGTACGTCCGCGATGCGGCCGATGAATACGGGGTGACCGACAAAATTCAGTTCCAGCAGCGGGTGACGCAGGCGAGCTGGTCCACCGCGGAACAGCGGTGGACCCTGGAAACCACCGATGACCAAGGGGCCGTCAGGCAGTACCGTTGCCGGTTTCTGCACTGCTGCGCCGGTTATTACAACTACGCCACGGGTTACAAGCCGGACTTCCCCGGCGAGGCGGATTTCGACGGGCAGTTGATCCACCCGCAGCATTGGCCGGAGGGTTTGGACTATCGCGACAAAAAGGTGGTGGTGATCGGCAGTGGCGCCACCGCGGTGACGCTGGTGCCGGCGATGGCCGGAACCGCGGCCAAAGTAACGATGCTGCAGCGTTCGCCCAGTTATATCTTGTCGCTGCCGGCGACCGACCGCATTGCCGTGTGGTTGCGCGAACATCTGCCGGCCAAACTGGCGTACAGCCTGTCGCGCTGGAAAAACATCAGTTTCGCCACGCTCTTTTTCAACCTCGCGCGCTGGCGGCCGAATTTTGTGCGACGTCTGCTCCGCAAGGGGGTTGTCGCGGCGATGGGGGAGGGGTATCCGGTGGATACGCACTTCAACCCCCGCTACAAACCCTGGGATCAACGTTTGTGCTTCGTGCCTAACGGGGACCTGTTCAAGGCCGTGCGTGAGGGCCAGGCCGAGATCGTCACGGACAGCATCGAAACCTTCACCGCGAAAGGGCTTCGTCTGCGTTCCGGGCGCGAGCTGGAGGCGGACATCGTGGTCAGCGCCACCGGCCTGGATCTGCAACTGATGGGGGGGATGACCCTCAAGATTGATGGCGTGGCCCGCGAGCCCAGCGAGGCGCTGGTGTACCGCGGAATGATGGTGCAGGACGTGCCCAACTTCGCTTTCACCGTCGGCTATACCAACGCTTCATGGACGCTGAAGGCGGATCTGGTCGCCAGCTTCGTCTGCCGACTGCTCAACTACATGCGCAAGAACTCGCTCAGTCAGTGCACGCCGCGGCTCAACGACGCCTCGGTGGCCGGCGAACCCATCATCGACTTTTCCTCCGGCTATGTTCAGCGGGCGCTGGATCGTTTGCCCCGGCAGGGTTCGAAGGCCCCCTGGAAGCTCTACCAGAATTACCTCCGTGATCGGCTGACGTTGGGCTGGGGTAGCTTGCGCGACGGGGCGATGGAGTTCAAATAAACAGGCGTCCGCGATGAGTCCCGTCCTCCTTCTGCTGGCCGCCGGCGCCTATCTGATGGTGCTGTTCGCGGTTGCGTGGTGGGGTGACCGGCGAGCGGAACAGGGGCGCTATCGCCAGCGGCCGTTGACGCTGGCCATGGCCATGGCGGTGTATGCCACCTCGTGGACCTACTTCGGCGCCGTGGGTCAGGCCGCGGAATCCACCTGGGGCTGGTTGCCAATCTATCTGGGGCCGGTGCTGGTGTTCGTGTTCGGGCAGCCGGTATTGCGACGTATCGTGGTGATGGCCAAGGAGCACAACATCACTTCGCTGGCGGACTTCGTGGCCGTGCGCTACGGCGGCGATGCCCGGATTGGCGCGGTGATCACCTTGATCGCCGTGCTCGCGATCCTGCCGTACATGGCCTTGCAGCTCAAAGCGGTGGTCAGCAGCTTCCAGGTGCTGGCGCCACAATCCACGCAGATCGACGTGGCCTTGCTGACGGCGGCGGGGCTGGGGTTCTTTGCGGTGCTGTTTGGTACCCGGCATGTCGCCGCCAATGAACGGCAAAACGGGCTGGTGCTGGCGGTGGCGTTCGAGTCTGTCATCAAGCTGAGCGCCTTCGTCATCGTGGCGGTAAGTGCCATTGGCCTCAGCTTGCCCCCGGTTGAGCTGGCTGCCGCGCCGGTCGAGAAGACCTCGTTCAGCGGCATCAGTTTTGTCATCAATACCCTGCTGGCTGGCTGCGCCATCATCTGCCTGCCACGGCAGTTCCATCTGGTCTCGGTGGAAAGCGAGGGGGTGGATGATTTGCGGACGGCGCGCTGGGTGCTGCCGCTGTACCTGATCGCCGTCAGCACGCTCATCGTGCCGGTGGCCCGCAAAGGCGCAGCGGTACTGGGTGCTGACGTGGATGCGGATACCTATTTGCTGCAACTGCCGATGGCGGCAGGCGACGGTTACCTGGCGTTGCTGGGGTTTATCGGCGGCTTTTCCGCGGCGACCGCGATGGTGATCGTCTCCAGCATTGCGCTGGCGATCATGGTCAGCAACGAATGGGTGATGCCACGGCTGCTCAAGGGCTCGCGTTGGTCCGACCGTCAGGATCTGGGTCGGGTTCTGGTCAATGTTCGGCGGTTTGCCATCGTCGGCCTGCTCATCGGGAGTTATCTGTTCTACCAGTGGATGGCGGCCGAAGCTTCGCTGGCCGCCACCGGCATGATTTCCTTCGTCGGAATCGCGCAGTTGGCACCGGCGGTGTTCGGGGCGCTGTACTGGCGGAGCGGCAACCGGACCGGTGTGCTCTCCGGTCTGGTGGTCGGCATGCTGGTGTGGATCTACACGCTATTGCTGCCCGCGTTTTATACCGACGCGCCGTGGCTGCACGAGGGGCCATGGGGCTTTCGGTTGTTGGCGCCCTACGGATTGCTGGGGCTGACCGGGCTGGATCCGGTATCGCATGCCACGGTCTGGAGTCTGGCCCTGCATGTACTGGTGGCGGTGCTGGTGTCGAACAACACCCGCACTTCGCTGCTGGAACACTTTGACAGCCAGCGCTTCGAGCCTGCGCTGACACCGCGATCCGGGCGGCTGCGTGTTGCCGACCTGCAGGTCGTGGTCGAGCGTTTCTATGGGGCCGAGCGCGCGCGCAGCTGGTTGCAGGAGTTCGCGCGCTCACAGGGGGATACGGCGTTGCCGCGTGGAATGGCTTCGGATGCCCTGATCACCTTTATCGAGCAGCGGCTGGCCGCCGCGATGGGGTCATCCACGGCGCGCTCTCTGCTCAGCGCGCTGTATTCGGGTTCCTCTGAAATCGTGCGCGAGGTCGCGCGTGCCATCGAGCAAGCCTCCGGAGTGGCACGGTTCAACCGGGATTTGCTGCAAGCCACGCTGGATAGCCTGAGCCAGGCCGTGAGCGTGGTCGATGCCGAACAGCGCCTGGTGGCCTGGAACCATTCATATGAACGCCTGTTCCAGCTACCGGACGACATGTTGGCGGAAGGCGAGTCCATCGAGCGCATCCTGCGCTATAACGCCGAGCGCGGCTGGCTGGGTGATGGCGACGCCGAGGAAAGCATTCAGCGGCGTTTGCAGCACCTGCGCTCGCACACCGCCTACCGTCATGAGCGGCGTATGCCCGATGGCCGGGTTCTGGATGTGCGCGGCGACCCGATGCCCGGCGGAGGTTTTGTCACCACCTTTACCGACATCACCGATTTCATTCATGTGCGACAGGAGCTGGAGCGCGCGAACCTGACGCTGGAGCAGCGCGTGTCGCAACGCACCCAGGCGCTGGAAGAGGCCAATGCGCAGTTGCAGGTGGCACAGGCGGCGGCCGAGTCGGCCAATCGCAGCAAGACCCGTTTTCTGGCTGCTGCCGGCCACGATCTGATGCAGCCGCTGAATGCGGCCCGTCTGTTCATCGCCAGCGCCAACCAGACGGCCGTGACCGACACGCGCACGGTGCAGGAGTCGTTGCTCAACGCGGAGCGCTCGTTGCAGTCGATGGAAAGCCTGCTCTCAGATCTGCTGGACATCTCCAAACTCGACGCCGGCGTTTGGGAAGTACGTCCACAGCCGGTATGCCTGGCGGACATCCTGGACCCCCTGTGCCGCGAATGCACGGTGGTGGCGGAGAGCAAGAACATCGGCTTGCGGATTCGTCAGAGTCGGGTCGTGGTCGAAAGTGACCCCGCGTTGCTGCGCCGTATCTTGCAGAATTTTCTGAGCAACGCGCTGCGTTATACGCAGCAGGGACGCATCTTGCTCGGCGTGCGTCGACGCGGTGAGAAGGTGCGGGTGGAGGTTTGGGATACCGGGCCGGGAATCAAGGCCGAAGACCGCAAACAGATCTTCGAAGAGTTCGCCCGGCTGACAACAGACCAGGTTGAGACCGACAAGGGCTTTGGCCTGGGCTTGGCCATCTGTGCGCGAATGGCGCGCTTGCTGGGGCACCGGATCATCGTGCATTCCACGCCGGGTCGCGGCTCGTGTTTTGCCCTGGAGCTGAACCGCAGCCGGTCTCGGCCCGTGCCGGTTGGCACCGGTGCGGATCTGCGGACCCGCCAGACTTCTCGTCTCGTCGGTATGCGGGTGCTGTGCATCGACAACGATATTCGTGTGCTGGCCGCAATGCGGGCCTTGCTGGAGTCCTGGGGTTGCGAAGTCCGAGTCGCCGCCACGCTCGAGGATGCCATGACCCACATCGAAGGCTGGTTGCCGCAGGTCATTCTGGCCGACTACCAGCTGGACGATGGCGTCGTCGGGGTCGACGTGGTGCGGGCTTTGCGGGTACGGGCCGGGCAGGAGCTGGCGGCGATTCTGGTCACCGCAGAAAACTCCGAAGTGTCCACCCGGGATGCGACCGCCGCCAAAATGCGGGTGCTGCGCAAGCCGGTCAAACCCGCGGCGCTCAGGGCATTGTTGTCCCGCCTGCTGTAAGGATATTTCGCGGGAGGAGCGATTTTTCTCCCGACACTGCAATATTTACTACGCGTTGGCCGACTTTTTGCACGAAAAGCTGCCGGGATTCACGGTATCGTGAAAAAACGGCAATCGGTGGGAGTGAACGGGGTCGATGCGAGTCCTAAGCATAGAGTACAGGCGGGAAATCACTGTCTTCTGCGGGGCCACGTGCCTTGCCGCCACGGCGTGGCTGGGCGCAGCGCAGGCACAGGCCGATGACTACGAGCTGGACTTGCTGTTTTCCGACGCGCCCGCCAGCGAAAGTCAGCCCCCCGCCACACCGACACCGGCGCCAGCGGCGAGCTCGACGCCGTCCCAGGCTGCACGGTCCGCCGCGCCCCAGCCCACCGCCGAGCCCTATTCCCGCACCATCGCCCTACCGGATGCCGATCGTGCCACTCCTGCACCGCCTCGGCGCGGTCGGGTGGTGGAGGAAATCGTGGTCACCGCGCAGAAGACCGAGCAAACGCTGCAGGAAGTCCCTGTCGCGGTGAGCGTGGTCGGCGGCGATACGCTGCGGGACTCCGGCGTGTTCGGAGCCGAGGGTATCGAAAACCTGGTGCCCAACATCGAACTGGATACTGACGCCCAGGCGCCGAGCATCGGCGTGCGCGGGTTCAGCACCGATTCCTACAACGTCGGGCTGGAGCCCTCGGTGGGCATCATCGTGGATGACATTTCCCTGGGCCGTACCGAGTTCATTCCCGATGGCCTGTTTGATATCAGCCGGGTGGAAGTCCTGCGCGGGCCGCAGGGCACGCTGTTCGGTAAGAACACCATCGCCGGGGTGCTGATCTTCGGCACCGGGCAGCCCGAGCACCAGCGCTCGGGATCGGCCCTGTTCACTGCCGGTGAAGACGATCAGCAGCGGATGGAGGTGGTGGTGAATCAGCCGCTGACCGATGACCTGCTGTCCCGCTTTTCGGCCGTGTCGTGGAAAAACGGCGGCGAAGTGCGCAACCACTTCCTGGAGCGCAACGAGCTGGCCTTCGATCAGTTCGGTGCGCGGTTGAAGGCCAGCTATGACGTCAGCGACCGCTTGCAGATTCGGGTGGGCGGGCAGATGGCGGACATCTACACCAACTACCCGAACTGGCAGCTCTACGACCTGGACCCGGATGCGCTGGATTACGCGCAAAGCAAAGACCCCAGCACCGAAGACAACCCATACAACAACCGGACGACCTTCGACCTGCCAGGTTTCGTGGACCACTCCACCGATTTGCTGCATGCCGCAGCGGATTACCAGCTCTCCGATAACCACGATCTGGTGGGTATTTACGGGCACGCCACGCTGGAAAACCGAATTCGCATGGATTTCGATGTCAGCGCGGCGAATCTGGCCAACGTCAACGTGCACCACACCTATGCACAGGATTCGCTGGAGCTGCGTGCCAGCGGGCGGTTCTCCATGCTCGGGATGGATACCGAATATGTCGGCGGCTTGTATGCCTTTGACAGCGACATGGCCATCGGCGTTGATGTGGCGCTGGGTTCGGATATCGTCGAGTTTGCGCTGACGCCGGCAGGAATCGCCGCGCTGGGCGGCCCCAGCGGGCTGCCGATTGGCTTGCTTACGGCGTTGTTGCCGATCCCCGCGGTGGATTTGCAGGACGGGATCTATCAGTTCTTTGATCAGCAGTCGCAATCGCAGGCGGCATTCGGCCAGATCACGCTCTCGGTCACGGATCGCATCGGCGTCATCCTGGGTTTGCGGGTCGGCAAGGAAGACAAGGATGCGGTGCTCAGCGTGACCAGTCGGGGGATGGGAATTACCGCGCTGGTGGTGGGCGCGGACGATCCGCCAAATACCGACTTCCGCGAGCCGCTACGCCGTCGCGAAACGGAAATCTCCCCGAAAGCGGGGCTGCAGTTTGAATTGAGCGATTCGATATCGACCTACGCCAGCTGGACCCGGGGCTACAAGGGGGGCGGCTTCAACGCGGTGTCGTTCAACAGCCAGAATCTGGTCTTCGAGCCGGAGCGAGGCGACAGCTATGAGCTGGGCGCAAAGATGCGCCTGCTCGATGAATCCCTGGCGCTGAACACCACGCTGTATCACACCATCGTCAACAACATGCAGGTGGTGAACTTCAACGGCGTCAGCTTCGATGTGTTCAACGCGGCCAAATCCCGTCTGCAGGGCTTCGAGGCCGATGCGACCTGGTACACCCCGTGGGAATGGCTGAGCATCAACGGTGCGTTGGCGATCGCGCGGGCGGAATACATCAGCTACCCCGAAGGGCCGCAAACGGCAGAGCAGTCGCAGAACTGTGGGCCGACGGATGCTCCGGACTCGGAAAATTGCACCCAGAATCTCACCGGCAAAACTTTACCCAAGGCGCCCAACCTGACCGCTTCACTGAGCCCCACCGTGTCGTTGCCCTTGACGACTAATCTGGGTGTGGTGCTGGCCGCGGATATCAGCCAGCGCGGGCAGCAATATCTGACCCTGGATCTGGACGAGCATGGTTACCAGAAGGCACAGACATTGATTGGTACCCGGATCAGCCTGGGGCCGCAGGACGAAACCTGGGGGTTGACCTTCCGCGCCAGCAACCTGACCGACGTCAAGGCCTTGAGTTTCGCGGCCGATCACAACCTGTACGCCAACTCGTACTTCGCGACGCAGATTCCGGGGCGCAACCTCAGCCTGACACTCAGCGCGAACTGGTAAGCGGCCGGCGCGCACCGCCCGACAAGGTCAACGGCCCGGGTGAGTGGCTCGGGTCAACAGCTGGGGTCACCCCGGGGGGAGGCCAAATACTCGGGCCAAGTCCTCAGGCCGAGATATCAGGCCGCCTGTGGCAATACCGGCCATACGGCTTCAATCTGGCCCTTGCGCACGGCCAGGATGTCGCCGAACTGCAGCATCACGAATTCGCTCTGGGTGGGCCGATAAAACACGTAGTCGTCCACATTCAGCTGCACGGCTGCACTGCCGTTGAGCATTTCCTGGTTGGTGCTGTGGCCGTAGACGGAATTCCCGAGCAGCCCCGGAGGGGAAACCGGGCGGGCTTTCCAGTAACCACCGTAGACAAAAAAGCTTTGCGCCCGATTCGGGTCCCACAGGCTCTGCGCCTGGCCGATGGCCGGGATGATCGGCATCTCGACGCCGCTTTGCTTCTTCAGCACCGGTGTGGCGAAGTACAGGGCCGGCTGGTGGGTGTCCAGGTTGGGGATGTCAAAGTCCAGGGCTTTCACCAGGGCGCTACCGGCGGCGACCTCATTGGCGATGCCGCTCACCTTTTCCCAATTGCGGAACGTCGGGCTGCCGGCGGCGTTGAAGACCAGATCCGCATCGCGTGCGGCGGGTTGGGTGGCATAGAGCGCATCCAGCATGGCCCGGTAGCGAGCCTGAACCTTGGCGAATTCGCGCTCGGCCAGCCCCAGTAGCGGTGGGGCGTGCGCCACGTGCGGGTCATAACCCATCATTCCCGAAAATTGCAGCCGGGGGTCGGCTTCGATCACCCGCAGCATGTCGACCAGGTCGGCAGGATCCGTGAGGCCACCGCGGTGCAGGCCGACGTCAAGTTCGATATTGATGCGCATGCCGGTGCCCAGGCCGGCGGCCAGCTCCGCATACTGCTGCAGCCGCTGCGGGGTATCGACCAGCCACTGCAGTTGCCGGGAGGGGTCAAACGCGCCCGGCTGGAAGCGGTCGTAGAAGCGGGCAGCGGCATCTACCGGCATGGGTTTGCCGAGCAGCAGCTGGGCGCCGGGATCATCTGCCGCGATCTGGTTCAGGAAGGGCTGGTGAAACACCATCAGGCGGTTGCTCTGTGACTGTTGCATCACGTAGTCGATGAGCCCGGGCACGGGGATGGACTTGGCGACGATGCGATAGGCCTTGTCACCGAGGTGTTTTTTCAGTTCGGCGATGTTGTGATCGACCCGATCCAGGTCCACCAACATCGTGGGGCGCGCCAGCTTCTCCCGGTGCAGCATGCGCGACAGGGTTTGAAAGTATTCGCTGTGCCCCCCGCCGGGCAGCGCTTCCGGTCGTGCCAACCAGGCGGCGGCTGCGCCTGCACCCAAGGTGCCCAGTAGAAAATGTCGCCGTTTCATTTTGCTTCCCCAATGTCTGCCGCAACGATAGCGCAGTGCTCTGGCAGTATGGCCGTTTCCTGGGGGAATCCCTGTGGCAAATACTTTGTTTGCCCGGTGAAGCTAAAGGACACCCAATGAGAGACCACAACCAGCCGCAGCAGGGGCCAATCGACGCGGGTCGTCGACGCCTGCTGAGCGGCGTGGCGGGCACCGTTGCTGGCATCAGCACGGGCGCATTGGCCGCGTCCACACCCGAGCCCACGAGCCCGGCGGTGTCGGCGTCGTGGCAAGGTGTGCGCGACGCATTTCAGTTTTCCCGCCAGGCGCCGCTGAATGCGGCCAACCTGTGCCCGGCGTTCACCTCGGTGCTGCAGATGCAGCAGCAGCTGGGCCAGCGACTGAGCGCCGACGTCGGCTTTTTGAATCGTCGCGATGTGGTGCACACCGAGCTGGCCACCGCGCGTCGCCACTGCGGCGAACTACTGGGGGTCGCTAACAGCAACGATCTGGCCTTCGTCCGCAATACCTCGGAAGCGAATGCGGTCATCGTCAACGGTCTGGATTTGCAGCCGGAGGATGAGGTGTTGCTGTGGCGCGAAAACCATGCCACCAATTACCGGAGCTGGCACTACCGGCATCAGCGCAGCCCCTTCCGCGTACGTACGCTGGGATTGAACGCCGCGCAAAAAAGCGATGACGAAATTGTGCAGAGCTTTGTCGCGGCGCTGAACCCGCACACGCGGGTGGTGAGTTTTTCGCACCTGTCCAATATCAGCGGCACCCGTTTGCCGGCGGCCGCCATTTGTCGCGCCATTCATGCCTACGACCCCGAGATTCTGGTGCACGTGGACGGGGCGCAATCCTGGGGCAGCATGCCGGTGGACGTGCAGGCCATGGGCTGTGACAGCTATTCGAGCAGCGCCCACAAATGGTTGTGCGGCCCGCGCGGGGTCGGTGTTTTGTACATGCGCGAACGCTGGGCAACCCGCGTGCACCCGCTGATTCTGGGCTACGACTTCGATTTTGATTACCCGGAGCAGGCGGTGCCGGAGGATGCACGGCGCTTCGAATCCTTGGGGCAGCGGGATACGGCGGCGGTTGCCGCGGTCGGTGTGGCCGCCCGGATGCACCAGCAAATCGGTCCTGAAAGGATCGAGTCGCGAATCGCCGAACTCACGCAATACGCACGACAAGCCTTTGAAAACGCAGGGATCGCGGTGCGTACGCCAGCGGAGCCCCGCCGCGGGCATGGGGTGGTGGTCGCCGATCTGGGCGGGCGACACAAGAGTTACGGTGCCTTCCTCGCCCTGCACAATGCCGGCATCGCATCGGCCTTCGTGCACGGCAACCGGGTGCATTGCACCCCGGCCGGTGTGCCGGAGGAAAGCGATTCCGACATCCTGCTGCGGATCTGCCCGCATATCTACAACAGCGAAGCGGATATCGATGCGGCCGTTGCCATCGCCGACCGCATTCGGCAGTCAAATTTTGAGATCATCAAAGAAGTGGTACGTTTTCTGTAGCCATTTGGGGAAAACAATGACAAGAGCGGTTGGAGTGTGGGCGGTATGCGTCGCGGCTTTGGGGCTGGGTGCCTGTGGCGGTGATGCCGATTTGCCCCCGCCGAAAAATGATTTCAGTGCCCATGCCACCCTGAGCCCGGAGCTGCAGGCGGTGTACGACCGCACCTGCAAGGTGTGCCACGGAGTTCCGGGAACGGGCGCCCCCGCGGCGGGTGATGTGGAGGCCTGGACCGAACGCGGTCGGCAGGGGATGGATGCGCTGCTGGACCATGTCATCAGCGGCTATCGCGGCATGCCACCGATGGGAATGTGCATGGAGTGCTCTCAGGATGACCTGACGGCGTTTGTGGAATACATGTCCGGTCTGGAGTGCGAATAATCATGTCTGAATACACACCTTTGGCTCCGACGCCGAAAATGACCCGCCGTCAGGTTCTGGCGGCCCTGTCTGCGGCGGGAAGCCTGGCCGCGGTGCCGGGCGCAACGCAGGCAGCGGCCTGTCGCCCGCGCGCGGTGTCCTGGCGTAACTGGTCCGGGGCGCAAACCTGCATGCCCGAAGCCCGTGTCGCGCCGGCTACCGAGGACGCACTGGCCGACCTGGTGCGCAGTGCGCGGATGCTGCGTCCGGTCGGTTCGGGCCACTCCTTCAGCGGCCTGGTACCCACCGATGGCACCCTGGTGTCGCTGGGGCGGCTGAATGGTCTTTTGAGCCACGATGCTGCGCGCCAGCAGGCGGAGTTTGGCGCGGGTACCTTGCTCTCCCGTACCGGGGCGCCTCTCAAGGAATTGGGTCTGGCGCTTGAGAACATGCCGGATATCGACTATCAGACCTTGGGTGGGGCCATGGCCACATCCACGCACGGCACCGGTATTCGTTTGGGGTCCATGTCCACGCAGGTCGCCGGTTTGCGTCTGATCACGGCGAATGGCGATGTGCTCGACTGCGATGCCGAAAACAACCCGGCCATCTTCAAGGCGGCTCAGGTTTCGCTCGGCGCGCTGGGGGTGATCTCCCGCTATCGCCTGCAATGCCGGGAGGCATTTCGCCTGCATGAGCGTTCGTGGATCGCCAAAACAGAAGACCTGCTCGATGACATCGACAACCTGGTAGCCGATAACGAACACTGGGAAATGCAGGTCGTGACCCATTCCGACTACGCAATGGCCGTGGCCCTGAATTCGACCGAGGCTGCCGCGACCACCGACGGGGAAGAGGAAGACGAGGGCGGAAACGCCTACGTGGCCCTGTTGCAGATGATGTACAAGTACGGTCGCGATCACCCGAATGCACGGCGGCGCATCATGAACCTGATCGCCTCGCAGATCGAATTTGATGATCGTGTATCCGAGTCGTTCACCATTTTCGCCAACGTGCGGAATGTGCGATTCAACGAAATGGAATACCAGGTTCCCGCCGAAGCCGGTCCCGACTGCTTGCGTGAAATCCTGGCCGCGATCAAGAAGTTCAATCTGCCGACCTGGTTCCCGATCGAGTATCGCTACGTCAAAGGCGATGACATCACCCTGAGCCAGTTCCAGGGCCGCGACAGCGCGTCGATTTCGATACACCAGTATTTCGAACTGGACTACCACGAGTATTTCGCGGCGGTGGAGCCCATATTCTGGAAGTACGAAGGGCGCCCGCACTGGGGCAAGATTCATACGCTGAATGCGCGCAAGCTGCGGGACCTGTACCCGCACTGGGACGAATTCGCAGCCATCCGCGCGGAGCTGGATCCGCAGGGCAAATTCCTCAATGGCCATCTGCGCAGCGTGCTGGGAGTCTGATGCGGAGCCGGTTGATTTGACGATGCCTGCCCCGATGCAAGCGGCCACGGAAGCCGAAGCGATCCGTCCGTTGTTCACGGCCTATCCCGCTTTGAAGCTGGTATTGCCGTTTGTGCCTTATGCCGATTTGCCGACGCCGGTGGAAGCGCTGGAGGGCCTGGTGCCCCAGCACAATGCCGACGGTTTCTGCCGGGCCTGGATCAAGCGGGACGACCTGACGCATTCGGACTACGGCGGCAACAAGGTCCGTAAACTGGAGTTCGTTCGCGGAGAAATCCGCCAGCGCGGTGCCCGGCATGTCTATACCTTCGGCGCTACGGGTACCAACGCGGGGCTGGCCACCGCTCGCATGTGTGCCTACGAAGGCATCGACTGCACCATCTTTCTGTTCGAGCAACCACCGTCGGCCACGGTGGATCGGCATTACCGGGCCCTGCAACGCAGTGGGGCGCGCCTGGTGCATTGCGGTTCGCTGCTCAATGCGGTGCTGGCCTTCTACCTGCACCCGGCGCGCCTCAAGCCGTCGAGCTATTTTCTGTATGCGGGGTGCGCCAACCCGGTGGCGACCTTCGGTTACGTGAACGCGGGTTTCGAGCTGGCGGCGCAGATTCGCCAGGGTTTGTGTGCAGAGCCCGACCAGCTGTATGTAGCCGCCAGTTCCAGCAGTACACTCGCCGGGTTGAACCTGGGCTGTCACCTCGCCGGTTTGAAAACCCGGGTGATGGGCGTGCGGGTCGCCCCGGCCAAGCTCGGCCCTTTCGATGCCTGCTCGGCCGCGGTCGCGCAAAAACAGCAGGACGCGGCATGGGCACGGCTGCAGAGCGCGGTGAGCGGCTTGCCGGCTGCGCCACCACCGGTGGTCATGCTCGATGCATGGTACGGCGCCGGCTACGGCGAGCCGACGGAAGCTGGCGAGGCGGCACAGACACTGTTCCGGGATCGCGGCTATGCCTTGGAGGCGACCTATACCGCCAAGGCGGCGGCCGCATTTATCAACGCGCTGAACACGACCGATGACACGGTATTGTTCTGGAATACCTACAACTCCCGTCCGCTGGAGTAAGCGGCGGCAATGTCGCCGCTATAACCGCCACAGCAGCCACAGCCACCGCCACCGGCGATATCATGGCGGGCCCTACCGCCAGGCTGCGGGACCCCGGCGCCCCTGTCAGATCAGCGGCGCGACGGGCAGACCATCTCAGGAGACCGATTGATGAACCGACCTTCCAAGCCCGCCAGATTGCTGCGGCTGCTCCCTGTTTTGCTGCTGCTGACTCTGCCGGCCTGCAGCGGGGAGGGGGGGCGGCCGGCGGTCGACCCTGGCAACCCTCAGGTGCCGGCGGGTGACCTGGTCATCAAGGCGGCGACTTCTCTGCCACCCGGGCAGTCCGGCCTGGTGACGGTGGCGGGGTTGGCGCAGGGCCAGTTGACCGGTGCGCCCGGCGACTACGGCGAGCATGTGGATGACCAGCGCCTGCCTTATTGGAGCTTCGAGTTCAAAGACGGAACGCTCGGCAAAAAGCCTGGCCAGGCCACGGTGCCCAAGGACGGCGTCGAGATCTACTACGACGATTTCGGCGTGCCGATCATCTACGCGGAAACCGTGCGTGACGTGTATTTCGGCATGGGCTACGCCGCCGCGCAGCAGCGGCTGTTCCTGATGGACGCCGCGCGACGCCTGGCGCGCGGAACCCTGGCCGCGCTGGCCGGGTGCGGCAGCGTGCCCGACGATATTGCTGCGCGGGTGCAGACCTACACCGAGGCGGAATATATGGCGCAGTTCGAGCGCCTGAGTCCGGCGGCCAAGGAGTCGGTGCTGGGTCTGGTGGATGGGGCCAACGCTTACATTTCCGAGCTCAGTCTGGACGCGCCCAATCTGCCTGCGGAGTACGTGGTGCTGACCTCCATGCCGGAGCCGTTCAGCGTGGCGGACGTGGCGGCGGAAGGGGTGCTGATCACCCGCAGTGTCGCGGCCGAGGGCGGGAACGAATTCAGCAACATCAAGATGTTGCAGGGCCTGCAGGCGCAATATGGCGACGAAGAAGGCCTGCAACGTTTCCTCGACCTGGTCTGGGATGATGACCCGAAGGCGGTCACCACGGTGCCGGCTTCGGAAGGCACCTTCAGCAACCAGGACACCCCGTCCGGAGGGCGTGAAGCTGTCTTCCGCAATGTGGCGGCCTGGGCGGCCACCCTGCCAGACACCGTGTGGAAGGGCGTGGGTACGGGCGATAGCGCCGTGCCCTGCACCAACGGTCTGCCCGGGTTGCCGGTGGCGAGTGCCGCCAAATCCGGCATGCGTAAATTGAGTGCTGCCGAAGCCGCAGCCGCCCAGCAACGCGTCGACGATGTACTCAAAAGTCTGCGCGAATTCCGCATTCACCACGGGTCGTTCGCGTTTGCCGTGGCCGGCAAGCTCACCCGCGACGGCGGGGCGTTGCTGGTGTCCGAGCCGCAGCTGGGTTACAGCTATCCCACGCAACTGTGGGAAGTGGAAATCCACGGCGCCGGGCTGCACGCGCGGGGGTCCACGGTGCCGGGGCTGCCGGCTGTCGGCATCGGCTACACCAACGATGTGGCCTGGGGATTGACCACCGGCTACTCCAAAACGGTCGACAGTTTTATCGAGACCATCTGCTCCAACGCGCAGCAGACCGACGCAATCTGCGCGGCCAACCAGTACTTCCACCAGGGGGTCTGGAAGGACATGGACTGTCGCAGCGAAAGCGTGGCCTACCGCCCGGCTCCGCAGGGGCTGCCGGTGGGGCCGGCGATTTACTCGGAGGATTACGAGGTCTGCCGAACCGTGCACGGCCCGATCGTGGCGCGCGACGATGAAGCGGGACTGGCCCGCAGCCTGGCCTACTTCATGTGGGATCGCGAACTGGACAACATCGAGGGCGTGCAGGCCTGGTCGCGGGCCACCAATGCGCAGGAATTCATTGCGGCGACCAGCAAGGTGAGCTGGAACGAGAACGTGACCTACGCGACCCGGGAGGGTGACATCGGCTACATCCACCCGGGATACTTCCCGCGCCGGCATCCGCAAGCGGACCAGCGCTTCCCCACGCCGGGGGACGGCAGTCGCGACTGGGTGGGCGTGGTTCCGTTCAGTCAGATGCCGCAGGTTCACAACCCCGCGCAGGGGTATCTGGCCAACTGGAACAACAAGCCGGCGGTTGGCTGGTTTGACGGCGAAGGGCTGGGCTCCACCAGCCGCCCCGGGGGGCACAACCAGCGGGTGACCAGCATTCTCGACCAGCTGGCCGGGGCGGAGAACCTGACCTACGCCGACTTGTTCACCATCGAGCGGACTGCCGGCACGCACGATCACCGGTTACGGGATTTTCGACCGCTGTTGTCCGAGTGGTACGCACGCCAGGTTGATGCGTTGAGTGAAACCGAGCGCGCGGCGATGGAGATGATCCTGGACTGGGATGGTCTGGCCTTCGGGCCCAACATCGATCTGGAAGATGAGAACGCCACCGATGCGCCTGTCGCCACCATTTTTGGCGCCCTGGTGCAGAGTTTTCGTGAGGCCTTGTTCGCCGACTTGCGCGGCATCATCATCGACGCGGATGCGGAGGCCGACGCGCAAAATCACGATGCCTTTCACCGGATGCAGGGCGTGGGCAGCCATGTCTTCGATCATTCGGTGATGGATAACCTGATTCTGCGCGTGCTGTACCCCGAGTTTTCCGGTCTCACCGCCCGCGTGGATTACCTGGATGGGCAGGACCCGGATGCGCTGATCCACGCGGTGCTGCAGGATGCGTTGTCCACGCTGGCGCAGACCTACGGCACCGGCAATCCCCCGTCCGTGGCTGAACTGGATCAGTTCCGGCGGGTGCATCCGCGTAGCGAAATCGGCAACCTGACCGGCGTGGTCGGCCCCTCCAGCACGATGCCATACCTGGATCGGGGGTCATGGATCCACGTGTGGGCGGCGGAAAAACCCTGACCCGGACTGCGGCGCGGGCAAGGGCGGCTACCGCGAGGACGGCTCCGGTAAAGACGGCTCTGGCAAAGGTGGCTCTGGCGAGGGTGCTCAGGGTTTGAGCCGGATGAACAGTTCGCCTTCGCGGATGGACATATCGTCCACGCCATTGGCAAAAGCCTGCCAGAAGCCGTCTTGATCGCCGAACTGGGCGATGAGGTCGATGTTCTTCAGGTTGCCCAGCCAGGCGTTCGGCAAGGGCACGCCCCACACGCTGATTCCCCTGAGCACCATCACGGGTCGCCCCGCCTCGAAGCGGGCTTCCAGCCCGGCGCTCAAACGTAGCGTCTGGCCCCCGAGGATGGGGAAGTCCGGGTCCAGCGGCCACACCAGCCGGGCACTGGCCAGGTGGTCGGACAGATCAATGGCCAGCTTTCGGGCCAGATCCGTGTTTTTGGCCAGCAGACCGTTCAGTTCACGTTCGCTGAAGGCGATTTCCCGGCTGGCACCCGTTTCGCTGTAGGGCAGCGGCTCCAGGGTGTCGTTGCTGCCAGCATCGACAGTAAAGGCCTGGTCCTGGTAACCCAGAGAGCGCAGTTTCTGATTGAGCATGACCTGCTCAGCGGGTTTCAGCTGCACCGGCGTCAACGCGCCCGGAAACAACCAGATCCTGAGGCCCACGGCCACCACCAGGAGTGCAACCAATACGGCCCCAAAGACGATGGCAAACAGGCGGCAGCCGCTGCCAGTGGAGGGTTCCGGGGGCGCACTCGTGGGGTTGAGGGTATCCATGCGCCTCATTGAAGCACACTTCCGAATAGCCGGCGCCCTGCGGATCAGTGTATCGATGTGGCATAAGGCGACATGGGTAATTGGCGCGAGATGTCACGTTCTGTCGCCACAAGGCCTACCCAGGGACCGTCGGCATTGCCTAGCATGCAGTCATCGCACAGGAGACACAGACATGGCCGTCGAAAGCATTCAGACCCACATCACACCACGCACCGATCTGGATTTCGGACTCGACGGGGATATCCCGCAATACTGGCTGAACGGGGATGCGTTTCGCACCCGCTTCGTCGACGCACTGTCGCTGACGTTTCCGGTGGGCGAGCGATTCTTTATTTCGGCCGTGCGTCGCTACCGCGACCAGATCACCGACGAGCAGCTCAAGGCCGAGGTGCGCGACTTCATGCGCCAGGAAGGTCAGCACGGCATCATCCATAACCAGTGGAATGACCGCCTTCGTGAGCAGGGCGTGACCGTGGACGAGTTTGAGGACTTCTGCCAGAAGTATTTCGATTGGCAGTTCCGGGTGCTGCCCAAGAGCTGGCCCTTGGCGCATACCGCCGGTGTCGAGCACCTGACCGCGATCATGGCGGACGCCCTGTTTGGTCACCCGGAGTTTTTTGATGGTGCGGATGAGCGCATGCGTGCGGTTTTTGCCTGGCACGCCATCGAGGAGTTCGAGCACAAGTCCGTCGCCTTTGACGTGCTGACCAAAGTCGCCGGGGCCAGCTATCTGACCCGGGCTGGGGTGATGTTCATGTCGCTGTTTGCGTTTCAGGTCTTCACGCTGAATTTTGTGCGCCAGATTCTGAAGCGCGATGGTTTCAGCTTGACGCAGCGCGCCAAGCTCTGGGCCGGCGGGTTGTGGTGGCTGTACAAGCCCAACGGTGGTGTATTCACCCGCATGACACCGGCCGTTCTGCAGTATTTCAAGCCCGGTTTCCATCCCACCGACATCCAGGAACCGACGGTGTACCGGCAGTGGAATGAAAGCTATACCCGCAGCGGTGACCCGCTGGAAGCCAGCCGGGCGACGTTGCGCGCTGCCTGAGCCGTCCCCTGCCGAGCTATGGCACATTGGTGATGTTGCTGACTCCCGTCTTCGTCGATTGCTGACCCTCAACCCGCTCGATCTGTCCTTGCTGGCGCGCGTGAGCGTGATCTGTGGCTTTAGCCTGGACAAGGTGCTGCTGGAGACCGACCCCGAGGGATATGACACGTCCGAGAGTGCGCCCTACCTGGCGTTCGACACGCTGACGCGTCTGCACGGCATCGCTTTGCGGTATGCCTCGCGGGCCCATTTCCCGTTCATGCTGGGGAACTACTTCGCCTTTGATCACACGCCGGAGATCGATGCCTTTCTGACCTCAAGTGCCTGCGTTCGCGACATTCTGCCGTTGTTGCCGAATCTGCCGGTGCTCTTGCACCCGGAGTTGCATGCGGATTACCGGGTGGACCTGGAGCGCACGACGATCACCTTCGAACTCTCACGCCAGGGCGTCAGGTTGGAGTCGCCGGCCTATGTGGAGGTGGTGGTCGTCGTGGCCACGCGCATGATTGAACAGGTTCTGGGTCAACCTCTGGATTACGGGGTCCGGTTCCGCCATCAGCCGCTGGTTGCGCTCAGCGAGTATCAGCGGCAGTTTCATCATGCGCCGGTGTTTGGGGCTGCAACCAACGCGGTCAGTTTTCCCAGTAGGTACCTGGACCTGCAATTGCCGCACCGATCATCAACCCTGCACGCCAAGGCGCAATTGCGGCTGCGGCGCCGCTTGCAGGAACGGCAGCGGGAGACCGGGTTGGTCAACGCCATTGAAGTGCTGCTTTTGCAGTCTCCCTCGCTGACCATTCAGGAGATCAGTTCGCAGCTGGGCCGCAGCCCGCGAACCCTGCAGCGCGAACTCAAGGAAGCGGGCACGGCTTACAGCGCTCTGCATAAATCGGTGCGCTACCGCCTGGCGCGGGAAATGCTGCGCAGCCGGGATCTGGAGATCAGCGACATCGCGCACAAGCTGGGTTTTGCGGATCGCACCTCGTTCAGTCGGGCCTTCTGTGAGTGGGAGGGACAATCACCCGGCCGGTATCGACGGCGGATGCTGAATTAGTCGGCTCATTTGTGAATCTGACGACATATGCGCCGCTCAACGTATGATGGTGACGGGCCGGTTCGGGCCCAGCGATGTGAAATAGATGTGATCGGGGGGTGAGCGCGACTGCGGCGGTCCCCGATTGCGAATTCAACCGCCAACGAAGCTCAGTCCATATGCGGGAGCGCCTCTTTACCGGTTCGGCAATCGTGCTGCTGGTTATAGCCAGCGGGGCACTTTTTCTGCTTTGGGAGCAGATGCAAGGGCTGAATCCGGCGTTGGTGCTGAGCTTGCTGGCGTTTGCACTGTTCTGCATCAACAGTGGTTTCTCCCTGCCGCAACACGGATACGTTTCGTTTGACCGCGTCGCCCAGGTTTCCAGCATTCTGGTGTTGGGGCCGGTGCCGGCAGCGGCGATCAACGGACTGGCGTCTTTCGTATTTCCGTTTCGACGTTTGCTGAAAGGCGAACCGCTGCGTCAGGTTCTGGATTCGTCTGCCGCGAACGCCGGCATGATGACGCTGGTCATTCTGATCAGCGGTCTGGTTTATCAGGCCGCCGGTGGGGACATTCCCATTCAGGAGCTCTCGGCGCACAACGCCTTGGCCCTCCTGCTGATGGCCGTCTGCCTGCATGGTTTGAACGAGCTGTGCATGGTGTGGTTCATGTACTTGCGTACCGGTAGCGCGCGCCACGCCGTGAATGTGTTCGGTTACGCGGTGGAATTGTTCAGCATCATGATTGGTATCCTGCTGGCGGCCGTATTGCCCGTGCTGCCGGTGCCCGAGTTCGCCCTGCTCATGATTGTCCTGGGTGTCGGCATGATCATTCTCAAGCAGCTGGCGGAGCTGCGCCTGTCACTGTCCGAGAAGGTGGCGCAGCGCACGCGGGAGCTGGAGGAGAAGTCGGCGGCGCTGAATGATCTGGCGCGCCGGGATTCGCTGACCGAACTGCTGAACCGGCGGGCGATGGATGCCTGGTTGGCGGAAGCCTTCCATGGATCCAAATCCCCGCAGGTCAGCCTGGCTCTGCTGGATATCGATCACTTCAAATCGATTAATGATCAGCACTCGCACGCGCAGGGCGACGCGGTGCTGATTGGCGTTGCCGAACTGGTGGCCAAGCTATTGGGGCAAGACGGTGTGGCCGCGCGGTTTGGCGGTGATGAGTTCGTGGTCGCCGTTCGCGGTATGGCGCGGGAGTCGCTGCTGTCGCGTTTTGAAGAGCTGCTGGAGCAGTTGCGCACCAAGGACTGGGCCATTTCCGACCGCCCGGTGCGCATTACGGCGAGTATCGGCGTGGCGCTGTGTCGCGAGCAGGACGACCCGGGTCAGCTTCTGGCGCGGGCGGATCGTCGGCTCTACCAGGCCAAACTGGCCGGGCGGAATCAGGTCTGCGCGGAGTGAGCGAGGCGAAAACGGTCGTTCGCTAGCGGGTTCGCATTCAACGCATGGCGCTGCGATCGATCGCCTCGGGTCTGTTGGCGCGTGCTTACTCGTCGTCTTCCAGTGTGGGCGGTGGCGTGCCATCGTCCTGCAGCTGATGCGCCAGTACGGCGGCCTGGGTGCGGCTGTACAGCCCCAGCTTGCGCAGGACGGCGGTCATGTGGGCCTTGATTGTCGCCTCGGAAACATTCAGGTCATAGGCGATCTGCTTGTTCAGCGAACCATCCGCCAGATGCATGAATACCCGGAATTGTTGCGGGGTCAGTGTGGCCAGCTTGGCGGCAATTTCGGCGTCTCCGGTGTCGTCATCCGGTAGCTCGGGAAACACCGTTTCACCCTCAAGCACCTGGGCGATGGCGGAGCGGATGTCATCCAGCGGTGTGGATTTGGAGAGGAAGCCCGAAGCGTCGAAGTCCGCGGCGCGACGAATGGTGCGCGCATCATCCTGGGCGGAAACCACGATGACCGGAATCTGCGGGTGCTGGCTACGCAGCCAGGCGAGGGAGGAAAAACCGCGAGCGCCCGGCATGTGCAGATCCAGCAACGCCAGGTCGGCATTGGGTTCGTCCTCGACGGCTTTCTCGAGCTCGCTCATCGACGCCGCTTCCATGACTTCCACATCGGGAAGCGTGCTCTCGACCGCCTGTTTCAGTGCGGCACGAAACAGCGGGTGGTCGTCCGCAACGAGAACGTAGGAAGGCATATTGTCAGTCCCCTCAGGAGTGGCGTTCACGGGCGTCACCACTCTGGTAACGCCCGTGACCTAAGCGGACGCTAGTCAACCAGAGCTTTGTGCTCGTTGATCAGGTTGTCGACCACGCTGGGGTCAGCCAGGGTGGAGGTATCACCGAGGGAAGCGTACTCGTTCTCGGCAATCTTGCGCAGAATCCGGCGCATGATTTTGCCCGAGCGGGTTTTCGGCAGCCCCGGTGCCCACTGCAGGATATCCGGACTGGCAATGGGGCCGATCTCGTTGCGGACCCAGTTGCGCAACTCGGTACGCAGCTCGTCACTGGGCTCCTCGCCGGCGTTCAGGGTGACGTAGACGTAGATGCCCTGGCCCTTGATGTCGTGCGGGTAACCGACCACCGCGGCTTCGGCCACTTTCTGGTGGGCAACCAGCGCAGACTCGATCTCGGCCGTTCCCAGGCGGTGCCCGGAGACATTCAGCACGTCATCCACGCGACCGGTAATCCAGAAGTAGCCGTCCTCGTCACGGCGAGCACCGTCACCGGTGAAGTACATGCCGGGGTAGGTCGAGAAATAGGTCTGTTCGAAGCGCTCGTGATCCCCGAATACGGTGCGCATCTGTCCCGGCCACGAGTCCAGAATGACCAGGTTGCCGCTGGTGGCTCCGTCGAGCAGATCGCCCTTGTCATCGACCAGCGCCGGCTGCACGCCAAAGAAGGGGCGGGTGGCCGAGCCGGGCTTGAGCGCGGTGGCTCCAGGCAAAGGCGTGATCAAGATGCCGCCGGTTTCGGTTTGCCACCAGGTGTCCACAATGGGGCTGCGGGATTCGCCAACGACGCGGTAGTACCACTCCCAGGCTTCGGGGTTGATCGGTTCGCCTACCGAGCCAAGCAACCGGATGCTGCGGCGTGAGGTTTTCTTGACCGGCGCGTCGCCGTCACGCATCAGCGCGCGGATGGCCGTCGGCGCCGTGTAGAAAATGGTGACCTGGTGCTTGTCGCATACCTGCCAGAAGCGGGAGTTGTCCGGGTAGCTGGGAACGCCTTCGAACATCAACGTGGTGGCGCCGTTGGCCAGCGGCCCGTAAACGATGTAGCTGTGGCCGGTGATCCAGCCTACGTCGGCGGTACACCAGTAGATGTCCCCTTCGTGATAGTCGAAGACATATTGATGTGTCATCGACGCGTAGACCAGATAGCCGCCCGAGGTATGCAGAACGCCCTTGGGTTTGCCGGTGGAGCCGGAGGTGTACAGCACGAACAGCGGGTCTTCGGCGTTCATGACTTCCGGCGTGCAGGTGCTCGGCTGTTCAGCAACCAGCGTGCCGTAATCCACATCGCGCCCTGCCACCTGGGCCACGTTGCCACCGGTGCGCTTGACCACCAGTACGTGCTCGCAGCATTCGGTTCCGGGAATCTGCAGTGCCTTGTCGACATTGGCCTTGAGCGGCACGGTCTTGCCGCCGCGCACGCTTTCATCCGCGGTGATGACCAGCTTGGCTTTGCCATCCTCGACGCGGTTGGCCAGGGCGTCGGGAGAGAAACCGCCAAACACGACCGAGTGCACGGCGCCGATCCGGGCGCAGGCCAGCATGGCGTAGGCGGCTTCCGGGATCATTGGCATGTAAATCGTGACCACATCCCCCTTGCCGATCCCCAGCGACTTGAGGCCGTTGGCCAGCTTGCAGACTTCGTCGTGCAGCTGCTGGTAGGTGATTTTCTTGTCTTCGCCGGGCGCATCGGCTTCCCAGATGATGGCGGTCTGGTTGGCGCGTGCGGGCAGGTGCCGGTCGATGCAGTTGGCGCTGACATTCAGCTCGCCATCTTCATACCAGCGGATGTTGACGTGACCGACGTCGTAGCTGGTGTTCTTGACCTTGGTGTACGGCGTGATCCAGTCCAGGCGCTTGCCGTGCTCGGCCCAGAAGCTTTCGGGGTCGCGGATCGATTCCGCGTACATGGCTTCGTACTTGGCGTTGTCGATCCAGGCAGATTTGGCCAGCTGTTCGGGAACCGGATGAATCGGGTAGTCACTCATGGGTTTGTCTCACTCCAAACGAAGTATCGCGTTCAGATCACAATGTACAAGACCTGCCCAAATGAGGGCATCCGACAATGGTCGCAGCGGGCGGCGTGCGGGCTAGTCCTTGTCGGCAGGCTGCTTTTTGGCTGCGCCCGGGTTCCATAGCGACGACCATTGCTTGAGCATTTCGCCCTGGCTGCGCGCCAACTCCTGCATGGCACTGAGGGGCCCCTCGGTAAACAACGAGTCGAGCTGCTTCTGCAGGGTTTCCTGGTGCGCCAGAAACTGGCCGATGGCCTGTTCAAGATAGGGGCGGAATGCTGACTGCATCACCGAGCCGTAAAAGCGGATCATCTGCCGCAGCACTTGCTCGGAGAGCAATGGTTCGCCTTTCTCCTCGGCTTCGGTAAACACCTGCAGCAGTGTCTGGCGGGTCAGGTCCGCCTTGCTTTTGCTGTCGATGACGCGAAACAGTTCGCCGTCCACCACCATCTGCCGCAGGGTTTCGGTGTTGATGAACTCGCCGGTATGGGTGTCATACAGGCGTCGGTTCGGGTATTTGCGGATGATGCGGGATTCACTCATCAGCGGAATGCTAGCGGGTTTGCCGGGGTGTCGGACACGCGCTTACCGCGGTGGTGACGCGGGAAGGCCCATGTGCTCCCGCCACTGCTGGCGCAGGTTGGTCGCATCCGCATGGGCAATTTTTTCGCACAAGGCCTGAACCGCCGGGCTGACCCGGGCGCGGCTGTGGTGTTGCAGTTCCGCCAGGTTGCGCCAGGCCGGTGGCAGGTGGCGCACCCGATGCAGCATCCCGCCGTCCGGGTCGGGGATGACCCAGCGTACGGCGCGCAGTCCCGCATATAGCGCGCGAGCGGCGCACATCGGGCAGGGTTCGAGCAGCACAAACAGTTCCGCGTCACGGGGAGAGCAGTCTGCGCTTGCCTCGAACTGGTCCAGCGCGCGCATCTCCGCGTGACCGGCGGAGTTCAGGTGGGTTCCGAACACGGCATTGCCAGCCTGCGCGCAGATTTCGTCGCGGACATCAACAACCACGGCGCCGACGCCGTAGTTGTGCTGGGCCAAAGCCTCCAGTGCGAGGTCGCAGCACAGCAGTGCCAGCCGGTCGTCCGGATAGCGAGTGTCGCCCTGGGTCTGGGCGCGTAGCGCTGTCAGTTCCGCCAATGCACTCATGGCTGCATTGTCCCGAGTCCGCAACAAAAAGGGAAAGGGCAATGCGCGGCGGCGAGGTTTTCCGTCAAAACAGCCCCGGGACGCCGGCCGGGCGCCGCAGGGCTGTACGGAGGAGACACGGTAAGGAAGGGCTAGTGCATGAATTGCCCGCCGTTGGCCGAGAGATTGGCGCCGGTAACGAACGAGGCCTGCTCGGAGGCCAGGTAGGTCACCGCAGCCGCGATATCACGCGGATCGCCAAAACGGCCTGCAGGAATGCCTTCCAGAATCTGAGCGCGGATTTTCTCCGGCACCGCCTGAATCATCGGGGTGTCGATATAGCCCGGCGACACGGTGTTGACGGTCACACCCTTGCGCGCCACTTCCTGCGCCAGGGCCATGGTGAATCCGTGCATGCCGGCCTTGGCCGCGGAATAGTTGACCTGACCGAACTGGCCTTTCTGGCCGTTGATCGAGGAGATGTTGATGATGCGTCCGTAGCCGCGTTCGGCCATGCCCGGTGCAATGTTGCGGCAGGTGTTGAACACGCTGTCCAGGTTGACCTTCATGACTGCCTGCCACTGGCTCATCTCCATGCGCTTGATCGGCGCGTCACGGGTGATGCCGGCGGCATTGACCAGGATGTCGATGGGACCGTATTCCTCTTCGATACGGGCAATGGCTGCCTGGGTTTCATCAAAGTCGCCCACGTTGAACGCGGCCATGCCGATATCCCAGCCGTGCTCTTTGGCGTCGGCTTGCAGTTTGCGTGCGCTGTCGGCATCCATGGACGAGCAGTTGCCGACCACTTTGGCGCCAGCGCGGGCCAGGTAGACACAAATGATGCGGCCGATAGCACCGCTACCGCCGGTGACCAGAGCGACCCGGCCTTTAAGATGAATATTCATGCTGATGAGCCCTTTGAACTAGGGAGTTTCAATGGCGAGAGCGACGCCCTGGCCGCCCCCGATGCAGAGTGTGGCGAGGCCACGGCCGCCGCCGCGCTGGCGCAGGGCGTGAATCAGCGTCACCAGAATGCGTGCGCCGGAGGCGCCGATCGGGTGGCCGAGTGCGATGGCGCCGCCGTGCACGTTGACCCGGTCCGGGTTCCAGCCCAGTTCCCGACCTACCGCCAGCGATTGGGCGGCGAAGGCCTCATTGGCCTCGATCAGGTCAAGCTGATCCAAGGCCCAGCCCGCTTTGCTCAGGCAGCGCTGGGTGGCGGGAACGGGTCCAATGCCCATGATGGCGGGGTCAACCCCGGCATTGGCCCAAGCCTGAATACGCGCGAGCGGTTCCAGGTTGTGCTTGCGGGCAAATTCGCCGCTGGCAATGACCAGAGCGGCAGCGCCGTCATTGAGCCCGGAGGCATTTCCAGCGGTCACGCTGCCGTCCTTGGCAAAGGCGGGGCGGAGCCCGGCCAGTGTTTCTGCGGTGGTGTTGCCGCGGATGAATTCGTCGGCGGCGAAGATCAGTGGGTCTTTTTTCCGTTGCGGGATCTCGACCGGAACAATTTCATCAAAAAAGTGACCGGCGGCCTGGGCGGCTGCGGCTTTTTGCTGCGAGGCGGCAGCGAAGGCGTCCTGCTCGGCGCGGCTGATGTCGTATTTGGCTGCCAGGTTTTCTGCGGTGACGCCCATGTGAAAGTCGTTGAAGGCATCCCACAGCCCGTCGCTGATCATGGTGTCGATGAGGCTCCAATTGCCCATGCGCTGCCCGTCGCGGGAATTCGGCAGCACATGCGCGGAGGCGCTCATGTTTTCCTGTCCGCCCGCGAGCACGCACTCGGCATCACCCAGGGCGATGGACTGAGCGGCCAGATGCACGGCTTTGAGCCCGCTGCCACAGACCTTGTTGATGGTCATGGCCGGTGTGGTCACCCGCAGGCCGGCTTTGATGCTGGTCTGGCGGGCGGTGTTCTGGCCCTGGCCGGCGGTCAGCACCTGGCCGAGGATCACCTCATCCACCGCGGTGACAGGGATTTTTGCGCGCTCGATGGCCGCAGTGGTGGCCACGCGGCCCAGTTCAACTGCCGACGTGCCTGCCAGGCTGCCGCCAAAACTGCCGATCGCGGTCCGCGCGGCAGACAAAATCACGATATCCATTGCTCCTCCAAGCGAATGTGGTGGTGCCGGGCGCGCTTCGCGCCCGGCAGAGCACACGGGTGTCTTAGTCGGCTGTGGGCTGGGTTGCCAGTTTCAGCATCCAGTTCAGGGCGACTTCCATTTGATTCAGATACTGGTCAATAGCCTGGCCCGTATCCGCAATAACCTGATCGGTGGCTTTGGCCACAACATCCAGCACCTCCCGGCCCGCATCCTCATGCAGTTGGGTGAGGTTGTTGGCAGCGGTCGTGGCTTGTTGGCCGAAGCTTTCCGCCTGCTGCGCCAGCAATTCACTCCATGCGGTCAGCATGCCGCGTTGGGCGCTCAGGGTATCGCCAATGCTTTTCGCGCCGGCCAGGGTTTCGCCGGTTTTGCTGGCTTCGGTCAACAAAGCTTCCAGTCGTGCGCTGTGTTCCTTGACCATATTCTGGCTCAGCTCTTCATAGCCCTTGGCCAGTTGCATAAAAGGGGCGGCGGCTTGTTCGCTTAGCGCGGCCCAGGTGTTGAAAGTGTCGTTCAGGGGGATCATGTGGATCGACTCCAAAGGGGGTGCGGGATCTATACTAGCGCAAGAATTCCGCAATGCAAAATAAATGACATGCGACGTTGGTCGAAGACGGTCTGTACTCATTGGACGTACGCTGTATCGATCATGATTTCCTTATTGAACTAGTGAGTGGTGTGTTTTTCTGGTGGGGGTTACGACCAAGGTCGAATAATTCCGCAATGCAAAAAGATAGACAATGACCTCTCTGAATGGACGGGAAGTCAGTAATCATGAGTGAGCACAAAGACCCCTGGGGTTGGGCCCCCTGGTTGGAAAATGCCCAGCAAGCCTGGGCGCGAACCCAGAACGCGGCTCGCGGGACGCAATCACCATGGGCGGGTTTCTGGCCGCCACCGGAGCCGCAGGCCGCATTCGGCGCTCTGCCTCATGTTTTCGGTGTGCTGCAGTCCCTGATGGCCAGTGCGGCCCAGGCCCCGCGCGACGCCGCAGCGGATGGCCGCGAGGCCTTCGCGCAGATCACGGCCTTGTTTCAGCCGCTGCTGACCCAGGTGATGCAGGCCCAGCAACCGGTCGCGGCCTTCTGGCGCCAGGTCTTCAGCGAAGACAACCCGAATTTTGGTGCATTGAAAGATCTGCCCGGGTTCGGTGCCACGCTGCCCGGTCTGGATGTCGCACCGTTGGGAGCTGCCCGCGAGTACGTTCGGCAATGGCAGGCCTATGCCAAGGAATCCGCCGAGTTGCCGGAAAAGCTGCAGGCCTTCCAGGCCGTGATGGCAGATTTTCCCGAGCGCTTGCAGCGGCATTTGAATGAGGCGGCCAAAGCGCTTGAGGGTGAGGGCAAGTCTCTGGATTCCGCCCGTGCGGTGTTCGATTTTTGGGTCGATGCGGCCGAGTTGGCCTTTGCCGAAATCGCGCACAGCCCGGAATACGGCAAGGCCCAGGGGGAACTCTCGAACCTGCTGATGCAGCTCAAAATCGCACGCCAGCAGATGCTGGATCAGGCGGTTGAAGTCATCGGGCTGCCGTCGCGCCGTGAACTCGATACCACGCATCGCCGGGTTGCCGCCTTGCGGCGGGAGAATCGCGAACTGAAGCGGTCGCTCTCCGCTCTACAGGCCGATGTGGAAGACCTCAAGACGCGGATCCGAACCGCGACGCCCAAACCGGCGGCGAAGGCCGCCGCCAAACCCCGCGTCGCCAAACCTCGCGCCGCCAAAGCCAACTCGAAAACGGAGGAATCACGGGCATGAACACGCACATTCTGAATCTCAATCCCGCGTCGTTGATGGCCGAGGCGCAGAAGATGGCCATGGCCGCTGCGCAACTGCCGCAGAATCTGCGCGGCATCGTCGACGAGACCGATGGCGTGAGCCCGCGCGAAGTGGTCTGGCAATCCGACCCGGTCAAGCTGTACAAGTACCCGGCCTCCGGCAAAAAGCGCGGCCAGCCGCTGCTGATCAGCTATGCACTGGTGAATCGCCCGCACATGATGGATTTGCAGGACGACCGCAGCGTCATCGGCGCCCTGGCCAAATCTGGCCACGATGTGTACCTGATTGACTGGGGATATCCCGACCCGGCCGACCGCTTTACTACACTGGGCGACTACATCTTCGGTTTCCTGGATGACTGCGTCGAGGAGGTCAAGCGGCTCACGCGACGCAAGCAGGTGAATCTGGTGGGTGTGTGCCAGGGCGGTGTGTTCGCGCTGTGCTATGCCGCCGCGAAACCGGAAAACGTGCGCAACCTGATCACCATGGTGACCCCGGTGGATTTTCAAACCGATGACAACCTGCTGACCAAGTGGGCGCTGGACTCGGATGCCGACCTCACCGTCAAGGCCCTGGGCAATGTTCCCGGTGACTTGCTGAATATGTCCTATCTCACGCTGAAACCATTTCGTTTGAATCTGCAGAAGTATCTGGGGTTGCTGGATGTGGCGGCGGACCGGGACGGGCTGAAGAATTTCCTGCGCATGGAGCAGTGGATTTTCGATAGTCCGGCCCAGGCCGGGCTGGCGTTCGCCGAGTTCGTGCGGAGCTTTCACCTGGAGAACGGCTTGGTTAACGACACCGTGCAGATCGACGGGGTGCCGATTCACCTGAAAAATCTGCACATGCCGATTCTGAACATTTACGCCCGGGATGATCACTTGGTGCCGCCGGATGCGTCGCGCGCCCTGCCGCGGTACATCAGCAGTGAGGACTACACCGAGGTGGAGTTTCCGGGCGGGCATATCGGCTTGTATGTGTCCGGGCGCTCGCAAAAGCTGGTGCCACCCAAAATCGCCGACTGGCTGGATAGCCGCTAGGAGGGGCGCAAGGTAGGGAAAGGCCGGGCTTTGTCCTGGCCTTTTTTATGGTTGATCGCGGATAGGCGTGAACATCAGCAGTGAGAAGCCAGGAGCCAGAGGTAACGACGTGTGGGCTCCGCTGTCCGGGGTGCCAACCGGGCCTGTCGCCCCGCCGCTGCGCGGTGCCCGGTCCCCGCTGGTACTCGGTGGGGTCGGGTCTACACGACGTCCTGTCGTGGAGACCCTCAAACGGACTCCTGTCCGTTTGCCCCCATTCGCACCAGCGGCGCCCGGCGGGTCGCCTGAGGGCTCCGATCGGCCCCCCGGACAGCGGACCCTCCAACGCCAGCGCTTTTATTCTTGTGAACGAAGCCTAGTACCAAGACTGCCGGCACAACCCCCAGGGTCGGGGCGTCCTGTGGTCGGGCCGTC
>JBFIER010000022.1:0-71376 GCA_041603255.1 Oceanococcaceae bacterium
CAAACCGGCGACTGCGCTCAAGCGGGAAAACTTCATAGACATAGATAGCTCCCTAAAAAAAATGAGGATCCCAAAAAGAGACGACATACGCCGCCTTGCCGCTAGTGTCGCATATTTCGGCGAGTAAAGAGAACCCTCCACGCTCACCTTCATACAAAAAAGCCTAGCCAGATAACACCACCCGACAGCAGACAGCATCACCTGACGCGCACATTGCATTGAACGATGCGGCATGTCAATACCTTCTTTGCTCGGGGGCGTGCGTAGAATAACCCGTTTTCCATTAGAAGGTTAGCCGTGGAAATTAAGAAGGTCGGCGAACTTAAAACCTGCGTATTGATCTCCGGCATGCACCGGAGTGGAACGAGCTGCCTTGCCGGAACCCTGCAACAGGCCGGGCTTTACCTGGGTTCCGTGCATACGAAAAACCCTCATAACCGCAAGGGAAATCGCGAAAACCCCGCCGTCATGCAGCTAAATGACGAGATTTTGCTCGCAAATAGCGCGACCTGGGACCAGCCTCGTGTGTGCCCCTCGGAGCCCACACTGACCACGCGCTGCCAAGCCATACTGGACGCATTACGACGCGGCACGGTCGGCGGGCACTTCGGACTGAAGGACCCACGCCTGCTGTTTACCCATCCAGTTTGGCTGGATGCGCTTGGAGACGCCCCCAGAGCGGTGATTTTTTCGTTTCGGCATCCGCTAGCAGTTGCAAAATCTTTGCAAGCGCGCAATGGCTGGGATCTGCAGCGCGGCATGGCATTGTGGCTGGCCTACAACCGGCAGGCGATCTCACTAGCGGAGCAATCCGCGGTGGCCTGGGTGAATTTCGATAGCCCACCGGATCGCTACTCGCAACGGACCCGACAGATCCTGGACGCGATTGGCCTCAGTTCCGATGTCGAGGAGTCCGCGCCCCTGTTCTATGAGGAGACTCTGGTGCACCACCATGAGCAAGGGACGCATGATCTCCCACCAGAAGTCGAACAGACCTACGGCCGGCTGTGCCGCATGGCGGAGCTTGCGTCGTGACCGACGCCCCCCTGAAGCTCTCGGTCGTTGTTGTCATGCACAATATGCGTCGTGAGGCGGAGCGGACGCTGTACTCGCTAACAGCTGCCTACCAACGCGGCGCACCCGAGGAGGAGTTCGAGGTTATCGTCATCGACAGCGGCTCCAGCGAGCCACTGGACTCCGACTGGGTCCGTGCGTTTGGTGCCAACTTCAGTCACCACATCATCCAGCCCGAACACCCCACTCCCGTTGAGGCGCTGCAATGGGGAGCCGACAAGGCCAGCGCACCGAATCTCGCTTTCGCTATCGATGGCGCGAGAATTGTTTCACCACACTGCATCCGCGCCGCGCTCGACGTGCTGGCCTGTCAACCGGCGAGTTTCGTTTACACGCTCGGGTTCCATCTGGGAGCCCAGTCCCAGCAGCTCGCATCAACAACCGGCTACGACCAGGCCGCCGAAGACCAATTGCTCGCCACAGTTGACTGGAGAAAGAATGGTTATGAGTTGTTCAATATTTGCTGTCTCGCGGGATCTTCGAATCAGGGCTATCTCGGTCCCATTGCGGAAAGTAACTTTTTCGCCATCGCCAAGAATCAGTTTCTGAAATTAGGCGGATTTGATTCGCGATTCATCTCCCCGGGCGGGGGCTACGTCAACCTGGATTTCTTCCATCGCGCGCTTGGCTCGGCCAATCTCTATCCGGTACTGCTACTGGGCGAAGGCACTTTTCATCAGTATCACGGTGGAGCGGCCTCAAACGAACACCCGAGTAGCGAGCGCCACGACCGTTTTCGCCAGGAATACGAATCGATCCGCGGCGCGCGTTTCCGGCGCCCCGATCGACGCCCTTGCTACTACGGTGCCGTTCCGCAGTACTGCCAACGATTTCTATAATTTCGCTGCCCCTGCCAGAGCTAGCATCCTTTGCTTCTGATGATTATGATCGGGGTAGCCATTTAGCGTAAATATGACTATGAAACTTGCCTCGCGCATCCTGATCCTGTGTTCAGCTTTTTTTATTCCGCAGGTGAGTGCGGTCAATTTCGCGGAGGACGGAATCGGCGAGGTAGCGGTCGCTCCTTATTATTCCGTCCGGGATAACTGGTGGACCCTGATTCAAATCACCAACACGCAGGACGTATCCACGGCGGTCAGCGTTCGCCTCCGCGAGTCACTGAATGGTCGCGAGGTCCGCAATCTGGTGGTGGCACTCAGCCCGTTTGACGTCTGGACAGGGGTCGTTCGGCTGAATGCAGCCAACCAACCGGTATTGCGAGCAACCGACCAATTCAGTTTCGGCCCCAACATCAAGAAAACCTGCACCATTCCGGCAACTACCGACGGAGCTGGAAACGCCATTGATCTCCCACTCTCCACGGCATCCTACGACCTCACGGAGAGCGCGCTGCTGCCCGACCTGGGATTGAACGCCATTGGTAACGCGGTGGAGGATATCAGCGGAACCTTGCTCACCATCCCTCGCAACGATGATGGCGGCCCGCAAGGTATTGACCGCACTAAAGAAGGCTGGATCGAAGTGATTTCCATGGGCTATGCCTACGTGGACGAAGATGGCCCGGTTACCGATGTGGATGGAACCATTCTGGTCGGCAATGCCATCGAAAAAGGTCGTTGCGACCTCGTATCCAAAGCTTTCTCCGCGGATGTCCACACGGTGGCAACGGGAGGCACCACGGTGACCACCCCGCGCATCCTCGAAACCGCGCGGCAGTTTGGCGAGCCGATCAATTCCCTGCGCGTCAATGTTCGCATGTTGAACATCGCGTCCGGGAAGGAAACGGACATCCCCACAACGCACTGGGCGAACTTTTACAACCCTGGCGCGCAACTCCGTTCAGCTGAGGATCTCCGCCTGATCGAAGCGGACCTCACAGGGGGCAATATCGTACTCGGCCTCAATGCGGGCGTTTTGACTGACATCGGCGCTTTGCAGCTCGTTGACCTGATCCGAATTCGTACCGGCACGCAGTTGGATAGCGTGCTTGATGCATTGGATGCCGCCTTGCAGAACTTCGCCCCGCTGGACCCGGCAACGTTGCCCTGCTCGCGTGGGACAGAAGCCTGCGGCAGCGACCGCGACCGCTACGTATTTCCTGAAGACAACGCCTCGTGCACGATTACCCGAGACGCCCAACGTACGAAAGACTACTTCGACTGGCAGCCGGACGGCGGCGCTCGCCCTGACGGCCTTCTGCGTGCTTTGGCATTGGCGCTGGACAATGGCACCCCGGCGCAAATCTCCAACCTGATCCAGGCCATCATCAACCAGACCACGCCGGGGGCGCATAGCTGCCGCAATCTGATCACCGCGTATTCTGGTGCACGAGCTCTGGAACCCACCTTAAATGATGCCTACCCGGCGATTGCCCGCTTCTTCCACGATGGGGAGAACGATGCGCTGCAGTTAATTCCCCTGGCCTCGAACCCCAAAGGCTACAACCTGCCTGAAGACAAACGCGGCATTGATGCGCTCAGCCTCACATTGATGCGCCGGACGGCACTCAATGAATGGGCTGCTCAGCAAGGGTTGGTGGGCTCCGACTGGATCGTCACGATGCCCACCAAACCGTTCTACACCGATCAGGCCGGTGATGCCGCTTTGGGACTCCTGCAGGAAAATGGCGGCGAGTACAACGCCATCTCTCCACGCACCTCGGCACCGATCCTCTCGGCCCCTTTCGGCACCGACCTGGTATCACCGACTGCGCGCCCGGAATCCATCCTGCGGGAAACCCTACGCGTGTTCGCCTTGGAGAACCCCATCACCACGTCTGCCGCATTGGAAGCAGCAATCGGCCTGCCCGAAGTCGACCCGTACCCTCCGTTCCGCGAATCGTTTGATCAAACCGTATCCGGAGAACGGTCCACCGCAATGTCATGCAACGATGTGGCCCTGGCAATCCTGAATCGCGCAGAGGAACAGGTCGCGAACGACGGCACGGCAACCGATGCCACCACGCTGCTTGAAGTCCTGCCGACGGTGCTGGGAGATTTAATCGCGTTGAATGATCCTGCAGTGAACCTGGGCGCACAGCTTTGCTACGGAACTAACGTCCTGTATTTCTCGGGTAACCCTGTGCTGGGCTCCGAACCAAGCCGATCAATCAATGCCAATGCTGTGCTTTCTGCCCTGGAACCCACGGCAGGCTGGGCCAAAATGGAACTGGACCTCTTCGGACGCGTCGACCAGATCAACGTTGGCAATACCGCAATCGTGGCCCCTGTCGACCTGGCACCAATTGCGTCGGCCGGTGAATACCCGGAAGACGGCGCATCAATGGGCTTCATCGTGGCGGGCCCCAACCCCAAGCTGTTCAGCGCGGCGTATACCCGCGGCTTGCCGGTCATGGGGTTCGGTATCAAAGAGCGTTTCTATGGCGACGCCACCGCAAACTACGTCAGCACTTCGCCGCATTCGTTCATTCGTGGTTTCACCACGAACTTCGTAGGCTCACCCAATCAGATCACATTCCCGTAACCCCGACGGGCTATCACTGGCCGGGATTTTGTGGCGCAGCTGAAAAGCTGCGCCAGCATTGCAGTATCTCGGCAGCCAGTTCGGCATCACTTCGCTCGGGAAGGTCTGACCACGGCTCGGCAGTATGCTGATCGAACTCGGCGAAGTGGGCCCCACTCAGATCGCCGTGCGAAATCACTTCGGGCAGCGCAAGTTCTCCCTGCAGGGCGGCGTTCCAGGTGTTGATCTGCAGCTGCAATGGCAGTAAATCGAAATCTCGACGCGAGGTCACAATCTGCTCCTCCAGCCTGGCGACCCACGGAAAAGCCGCAGCTCTCGCTGCCTCTAACCACCGACGCAATAGCATCGGCTCGTATGCACCGTCCCGCCCTCGTGCCTGCTCATTTTTCGCGTCGGGCGCACGCCCCAGCGCCCCCCCAACAACGCTATTCACAAACCGCAGAGTCTCCCGCTCCTTCCAGCCTAACCGCTGGTTGTCTCTCCCCGATATCGGTGCAACAGAACCAGGAACTGACACATAGGAGCCGACTACGGTCTGCAGCAAGTGCAGCGCGGCATCGCTTTCATAGGGAGCCACGTGAACCCGCCCGAACGCCAGTCGCAACCTCTGCACTACGAATGCGAAATCCGCGTCGGGGTGCCGCTGACCCTCGGTGGTGAGCGAAGCGACCCACGCTGGAAGACCTTGCCAATCACCAGCGAGGATATTCTGCGCATAGCGTGAAATGAGGGCCTCCTCCCACCGACGCAAAATCAGCAGCGGCGTCACCTGCCATGGCTTTAATCCTTCACGAATTTCCGTGAGCTGGTCGCCAGACAGGTGCGCGACAACCTCCGCCGACAACAGCGCAAATCGAGCACCCGCACGCTCAGCCTCCAACAGGTCCTCTCGGAGTCGCTGCATTGCACCGGGAAAGTTCTGAACCCGTCGTGGATTCAACACATACCCATGGTTCCTTCGGTCCGCCGGAGGCACGTGAACGCCCACCGCACGCAATGCCTCCTGACGCTCAAATATCAGGTGCTGAAATGCCGTTGTCCCGGTTTTGAAATGCCCTGCGTGGAGAAGAATTTGCACAGCCCCTAACCGTGGCCAACCTCACAACAACTGCGACTAGTCGTAGCTGACGTAGGATTCAAATGCATTGCGCATACGTGGCCAACTGGCCTGCAAGTACGTACGTGAGAGCCGATAGCGGTTCAGATATTGCCGACCCAAGGTATCCGTTGGCAAAACCTCGCGCAGCAGATTGGGGCGCAGGAAGTTTGCCTCTGCGTTGATAATCGTGGTCAAGCCGGTGAACCATGCCGGATTGGAACCCACTGCGACCTGCCCGAGGTCATAGGTGCGTCGCATACCGAAAGGAATTGACACCTGAACGGACAGCGCCTCATTTTCTGATTCCCGATCACGGATATAGAGCATGGCGATTCCGGTATCCCCAAAGAATCGCTCCAGACGCAAGCGCGCCCCCTCGTCCCCATAGTGGTGACGGCCCCAGGTGAGATCCAGCAACGTGCCTGAGCTGCCAAACATATAGCGCACAGAACCCGTCCAAGCCGTGTACTCATCTTCCGGCGGCTGGTACAGCTGGTCGATCTCCCGTGGACGCAGTTTGTACTCTGAGTAACGGGTCTCCAGTTGCAGCCCGGTTTGCGGCAGCGGGAACAGAACCAGCTCACCGATACGCATATCCCGATCGCGGTCAAATATGGCATTACGGCCAAAGTGAGCCCGTACAACCCCATACCCCCAAAGTGGCACGGTCTGCTGCAGCGACCGCGATACCCACTCCGACTTCAGAGCCGACCTGGAGAACGCCTCGCCACGTTCAAAGTCGTCGGTTTTCCCCACGGTATCAATGCCCATGGCGTCGAAAGAAGCGCCCCACCACAACGGCACACTCACGCGGGTTCTTATCCCGGCAGAGTAATCGAGCACTCCTAACTCTGTCGCTACCGTGTAGCGAAGTTCGGGGCCAAGCTGGACGTCGACCTCAGCTCCAGCGCGGCGCCCCAATCCCTCGTACTCCGGGTGCGCGCCCAAACCGAATGCCAACTGCGGCGGCACAGGCGCAGCATCGTTGTAATAAGCCCCCACTTCTTCCGCCCGCGCTTGCACCCAGAATTTCGGTGCGCCGTCATCGGCGATCTGCACCGTCACCTCGGTGTCCGGTGCCGGCTGGCATACCGAAACGACCAACCCCATGGCGACACCAGGCGCATCTGCTGGCGAGTACGGGTAGCGTCGCGCATCCGTTGCCAGAAAGAAACGCCTCTTACCAACCTCGTCTGTTTGTTGGATAGACACACGTTCCAGACCCGCCTTCTCGGCTTCTCGCTGAAGTGCCGCCTCGCACCCATCATTTTCGCCTCGCAGCGCCAGCCTCGAAATACGCGATTGACTCTGAGCCCGGTTCACACTGAATTCGCGCTCGCTGACCCCGATCCCGCGCCACCGCTTCGAGCTGTCCAACTCCAGCACGGCACCCAGGCTGATGCCGGGCTCCGCATTCACACCCTGATTGAAAAACCGGTACCGGCCCACAAGCGTAAGACCTGGAATCAGGTTTCCACTTTGCAGATCCAAGGAAGCCACGCGCTGTACGGTGTCATCGTCGTAAGAAATACTGGCAAACCGGCCAATATTTCGCCGCACGCCGTAGAACAGACCATCCATCCGCCCGGTTGAATACCCAACCGACCCTTCCCAGCCTGCCAATCGGTGCGATACCACTCCGTAGGACGCCGTGAAGTGTCCGTTTCCACTGGCATCCTGAAGACCTACGGCGACGTTCGGCCCCGACCTTGGCGCCCACAACGAAAGCTTGGCGTTCGTCGATAAATCTCGTTCCCCATCGGCCTCAGCCGTGAAGGTGTTGCTGTTCGCACCAAAACCTTTCTGGCCCGAGTTCGTCAGCCGACCACTGAACTCCAACCGTGGGAAAAGCCCGACCGACACCAGATAGTTGTCCGCTTGATCGTAAAGCTGGTAGTCGCGCGTATCCGCTGAGGGAATCGCATCGGACCAGAGCAGGGATAACTGACCTTCGGGCGTCACATACGCCGATGGCGTGTTGGTATATCCCGAATACCCCTGGTCTGAGAGAAAGACGAATGCCTGATCTGCAGCGAAACCTACTGCTGGCAAAGCTGCAACACCAAGTGCGGTGGAAAACGCAAACACCGGTGCCGAGAGAGATTTAGACATGCATGAACCTGAACCGGAAGCTGCACTCCCAGCGCTATAGGAGGAATTTGTCAGCCGTGCTGCTGCGTTTGCAGGCGGTGCTCGGGAGCTGAATATTGAACCGGAAATGCGAGCAGCGCATTTTGGACCGCGACGGCATCGCCGCCTCGCAGCGCCTGCTCCAGCGCCTGTAACAGGCGGTCAAATTCTACCAAGCTGAGCGAGGGCTCATCCGCCATGTGGATTCGCGGGTGCCGAGTCTTCTCCTCGCTGCCATCAACCAGCAACTCTTCGTACAACTTTTCCCCAGGCCGCAGCCCGGTAATTTCGATTTTGATGCCTTCCGCATGCCCCGAGTCTTTAACCTCAAGGCCTGCCAGGTGAATCATGCGCTTGGCCAGATCCAGAATCCGCACCGGATCCCCCATGTCAAGCACGAATACTTCGGCGTTGCGACCCATCGCACCGGCCTGAATCACCAGCTGCGCGGCCTCGGGAATGGTCATGAAATAGCGAATGACATCAGCGTGAGTCACGGTGACCGGGCCGCCTTCCGCAATTTGCTGACGGAATAGCGGTACCACCGAGCCGGAAGAGTCCAGAACATTGCCAAAGCGGACAATGGAGAAGCGCGTGCGGGAATGGACTTTGGCCAGCGCCTGGACCGACAACTCTGCAGCCCGCTTTGTCGCCCCCATGATGTTGGTCGGACGTACGGCTTTGTCGGTGGATATCAACACAAAGCTCTCTACGCCGACCTCCGCCGCAGCATTCGCCACCGCCCAGGTACCGAGCAGATTGTTGCGCACCCCCTCACAGATGTTCTGTTCAACAATCGGAACATGCTTGTAGGCTGCTGCGTGGTAGACGGTTTCGACGTCGTACTTGAGCATCAAAGCTTTCATGACTTCAGCATCGCGTACGGTACCAAGCACGGCGTGCACCGGAGTGGCCGAAGCGACCGGAGAGCTGCACAGTTCTCGCTCGATTTGGTAAAGCGCCGGCTCACTGTGATCCAGCAAAATCAAGCGAGACGCTTGCAGCTTTTGCACCTGCCTGGCGATTTCGGAACCAATTGATCCACCGGCCCCCGTCACCAAAACAACCCGACTTCGCACATCGTGTTCCACGAGTTCACGTATCGGGGGCACGATGTCACGCCCCAGCAAATCCAGTGCGGTCAAATCGCGGAGCTGGTCAACAACCGAGCGCCCATGAACCAGATCGGCAAAGCTAGGCACAGTCTGCACCGCTACGCGATACTCTCCTAGCTTTTCCACGATCTGACGCCGCCGGCCCACGCTCAAGCGTGGCATGGCCAGCAAGACTCTGGTGACGCCGTTTTCGAGCGCGCGCGGCAGAAAATCCGCCCCACGCACGGGAATGTTCATCACGCTGGAACCGTGCAGCGATTTATCGTCGTCAAGGAAGGTCACGACATGGAACGCCGACCCGGTTTGCAAAGCCGCCGCAAGTTCTCGGCCGGCCGAACCCGCGCCGTAAATCGCCACCTGCTCGCGATCAAATTCGCCCGCCCACGCAAACACGTAGCGGGTGGCCAACCGCGGCCCCAGCAGCACCAGCGCGAGCAGACTAAACACGTCCAGCGCCGAAGCGCCGGCGGGCCAGCCTCCTGAGTAAAGTCGCTGCACAACACTCATTCCCAGCGTGACGCCGAGAGAGGTTGAAAGCAGTTCAAGCCCGGTGCTTGAAGAGAGGTATCGAACCCAGGCGCGGTAAACCCCGCGCATGTTCATGACCGCAACACCGGCAGCGGCGAATAGCGCGGCCCCGGCAACAGCAATGCCAAGCGGCAAGTCCCATGAAAAAATCCCGCAAAGCCCAAGTACCGTAGCGATACTCACCCCATCTGACAGCATTTGCAGACGGCGCTTTTGCGGACGGCTCAAGCCCAGCAGAAACCCACTGGTTCGCTTGATCTGATTTTTCATTATGTTGCGGTTTTGGCCCTACGGGTTTTCCGGCAGAATTATCGCTGATATCAAGGAGATAATCCAGAAAGGAGATAGGCAGCTCCCATTCATTTCTGCGCCAGACCCAAGGCCTAGACGAAGGCGCGCCGCCACAGAGATCGGTGGATCAGCACCGCCATCACCCCCACTGGCCTGCCGATGCATCCCGCACTCAGGCGCAGCATCGGGGCCAAAGTTGTCAGAGGGCTTGATTGCAGACGCGGATCAACACCTCGCAAGTGCGCTCGATCTCGTCGTGAGTCAGGGTTGGATGCACCAGAAACATCAAACTGGTCTCCCCCAGTTCCTTTGCCACCGGCAAGCGTTGCTCCGGCCGCCATCCGGTATTGTCAAACGCCTTTTCCAGGTAGATCTCCGAGCACGAACCGCTAAAACACGGCACACCCGCGTTATTGATTTCCGCCATGATCCGGTCCCGGCCCCAATCGCGGCCCAGTTTCTCAGGGCGGACAAACACGTAATATTTATAGTGCGCGTGCACATCACCTGGCCCCAATGGCAGTTCCGGCACACGCAACACGCTGCAGCCTCGCGCCACTTCCCTAATGCGTTCGGCATTTGCGGTTCGCATGCGCGTCCACTCCGCCATCCTGCGCAGCTGAATTTGCCCAATAACCGCCTGCATTTCCAGCATGCGGTAGTTGCTGCCAAAGGATTCATGCAACCAGCGAAACCCGGGGAGGTGTGCTTTCTCATACACCGCCGCGTAACTCTTGCCGTGATCTTTGATCGCCCACATCCGCCGCCACAACGCCTCATCTGAGGTCGTCACCATGCCACCCTCGCCACCGGTGGTCATGATCTTGTCCTGGCAGAAACTCCAGCAACCCACGTGCCCAATACCACCCACAGATTGCCCACGGTAGCGGGCGCCATGCGCTTGGGCACAATCCTCGATGACCTTGATCCCATGCTGATTGGCCACCTGCATGATCGAATCCATGTCGCAAGGCTGCCCGGCGAGGTGAACGGCAATAATGGCTCGGGTTCGTTCGGTAGCAACAGCCGCGATTGATTCCGCCGTGATGTTTTGAGTATCGCGGTCGACTTCGGCAAATATCGGCACCGCGCCACGACGGACAATGGCTGACGCGGACGCCATGAAGGTTCGCGGAGTCGTGATGACCTCGTCTCCCGGCCCGACACCCAGCCCCTCCAGCGCCACTTCCAGAGCCAGGGTGCCATTGTGCAGCGCCACAGCGTAAGGGACGCCGACCCATGTAGCGAATTCCTGCTCAAACTTCCGACCGATATCTCCAGTCCAGTAGTTAACGCGATTGGATCGCAGAACGGCAGCTACAGCTTCGGCCTCTTCCTCGCTGTAGGATGGCCACGGACTGAAAGGCGAATTGAGCATGCGTATTAACGGTGCAGTTGACGTGCCGGATTCCCAACCACGGTGACACCCGGTGGCACATCCCGGGTCACCACGGCGCCCATCCCCACAACAGCGCCTCGACCAATGATCAATGGCGCTCCCGGGGCACCCTGACGAATAACTGCGCCAGAACCGATGTAAGCGTAATCCTCGATATGGACATTGCCATTGCAATGGACGCCAGGCGCGAATGTAACGAAGTCACCGATCACGCAGTCATGTTCTACGTAACTGTAAAGATTGGCATGAAAATGCTGCCCGATCTGGATGTTACTCGTGAGCGTTACAAAGGGGCTAAGAATCGCACCCGGACCGAGGATCACAGCATCCATTTCCACGACGTTGGCAGCCCGCGCCTGGAAAAACTCCACACCGTGATCCTGGCAACGTCGCGCTATGCGTTCACGAACCTTGGGGGCGGCGACCGCCAGACATGCGGCCCGAAAACTCACATCTCGATTCAGCCAATCCACAAACGAAATCACAGGGTGACCATTGACCGCAGCCGCAGGTGGTTTGTCATCAACGAAGACCAGCTCCACATCTTTCTGCCCGGCAAGCTGTTCGCGAACCAGTGGCAGCACACCTCGCCCGCAGCCACTCGCTCCAAATACGGCATATGACTTCACGGTGATGATCGCCCTCCATCTTCGGGCGGGGACCCGGAGAACCGAGGCATGGTGGCATCGCCCTGCGCGCTGATCCCCTCACGCGCCAGAACTTTGCTCAAGGTGAGCCACAGGATCTTTAGATCCAAAATCAGCCCGACATGATCGACGTACCAAACATCCAGGGCGAATTTTTCCTCCCAGCTCAGCGCATTGCGACCATTGACCTGAGCCCAGCCGGTAATGCCCGGCCGTACCTCGTGTCTGCGGGCCTGAGACTGGCTGTAGAGGGGGAGGTACTCCATCAGCAACGGGCGCGGGCCGACCAAACTCATATCACCACGTAACACATTCAGCAGCTCGGGCAGCTCGTCAAGACTACTCGCACGCAGAAACCGCCCAAAGGGCGTAAGCCTCTTTGCGTCCGGCAACAGTTGCCCCTGCTCGTCCCGCGCATCCGTCATGGTGCGGAACTTGAGCATGACAAAAGGCCGTCCACCAAGACCTGGTCGTTGCTGCTGAAACAGCACCGGGCGCCCAAGCCGAAAGCGCACTAAAACGGCGATCGTCAAGAACACAGGCAGCAGCACCAGCAGCGCACTCGCGGCAACCACACAATCCAGGGCGCGCTTTGCTGGCAATGCTGGGCGCCGCTTCGAAACCGCGGCAGCGGGGGGCGTCACGCCGCCTCCAGCAGTTTCAGGTAGTTCATGGCCAGCACCGAATACGGTCTGTGCTCTAGCACCCAGTGCCGACCTCTGGCCCCCATACCAGCACGCTCGTCGGCAGGCATCGCCTGGAAGCGGGCAATTTGGTCTTGTAAGGCGAGTGTGTCGCCAGGCGGAACAAATACACCACAGCGCGCCTCGTTGATCATCGAGGGATAGCCCGAATACGAGGCCACAATGGGCTTCGCCGAGAGCATGTAGTCGATGACTTTGTTCATCGACTGACCGTATTTCCACACACGCGACGGAAATACGGAGAGAAAAAGCAGATCGGCATATTCCAGTACGGTGGGAACTTGCCGCTTCTCAATCCGGGGGGCAAAAGTAATGTTTGGCAACGCGGCGCAACGTCGCATCAGCCCCTCGCGCAGGTCTCCATCGCCGACGACCAGAAAATGCACTCCGGCATCGCCACGCATTTGCTCGGCACAGGCAACGAATGCCTCCAGGGCATTGGTTATGCCGACGGTTCCCACATAAGCAACGATAAATTTGTCCGCAGGGATGTACTGCCCAACATAACCGTCGGGTAGTTCCGCAGCCTCTTCGGCCATCTCAGGATCGATACCCATAGGGATGCAGTGGGTGGGTTTTGCGTAGCCCAGGACTTCGGCAACGTGCTCACCCAGGTTGGGCATGGTTCCCACAATGAGGTCTGCTTGCCGGTATCCCAACCATTCGACGAACCCCAAACCCAGCACCAACGGATTCCAGCGACTAAATCCGCCTTCTTCGGTGATCGTCAAAGGCCAGATATCGCGGATCTCGAACACGAGTTTGCAACCATACTTCCGCCGCAACAGCAGTCCATTGAAAATGGTGAGCAGCGACAAGCTGGAAACGATGACGGCATCCGGCCGCGGGAAGTCCGACTTGGGCAACCGCCACAATCGCCATTCGAAATCCAGCCAGCTGAGAATACGCCGCATCGACTTGGCGACTGCGTACTTCATCGTCTTGACCCAGCACAGCGTGAGGCCATCGACGTGATCCACTCGGTAAGCTCGATCAAGCTGGGGAACCCGTGTCAGCTGGTTCGAATCCGAAGTGATGATCAGGCAGTTGTGACCCATGCGAGCCAGCTCGCGCATGATCAAATAGCCCCGCTGCCCGACGCCGCCAGTCTGCGGAGTGGCGACGTACTTGGAGATGTACCAGATGCTACGGCGCACGAGGCTTCAGACTTCCTCGTACATGCGCGGGACCGCGTTGACGACCTTGATCACCTCGGCGAAGTCCAGATCAACCGCATCCAGATACCACTTGATGTTCGGATAGCGCGGCTGATTTTCTTCTTCGACCAATCGCAGTGCCTCATCACGGCTCATTTCGCCCTCGCGGATCTGGTTGGCGCGGAAAGTGTCGTGCTCGGTGAACCCAGCAATGGTGTAGTACACGTAGTTGTAGAAAGCGGCGGTACCGTCCCCAATGCGCCAGGTGGTATTGGTGTCTGGTGCCTTCTCCCAGTCATAGTCTGCCAGCGTGTCGTCGATCTGCTTTTCGTCCCAACGCCAGTAATCGAAGATGTGGTAGTAGTCCTCTTTCTTGGTGAAACTGCGGTAGTACTCACCGGACAGAGTGTCCCAGATTGACGTATTGAAATAGCCGGGGCTATCCAGCATGGCCTTGAACCGCAGCTTTTGGTAACGCAGCTGCTTCATCGCCCCGTGGGTGTAGACGCGTTCTTCCTCGAAATCCGGAGGCACCCCCAGGAAGCCCGCCTTGAAGTGTGTGACTTCCAGAGGGTTCACACCCCAAAGATTGAGCGATATCCCGGTTTGCTTTTTGATCGTCTCGATATGCCGGAAGAAGTGCTTGTCGCCGGCAGTCAGGATGCTGATCATGCCCAGGTGCGGCGACTTCAGCCAGGCCTGGAGATTCATGCGGATATTGCGCCGTTTTTGCGTGATGTCATCCGCAACGATGATGTTCTCAACGCCCATTTCGGCACACATGCGGCTGATATTACGTCGCCCCAGGTCGGTCACCATTCCCCAATCGTAGGTGTACGTAACCGGCTTCATTTTCAGCTCATGCACAATCAGGTGCAGGCCATAGCAGCTATCCCGCCCTCCAGAAAACGGCACGATGCAGTCGTGGCCATGCTCCCGGCGATAGGGGCGCACCAGTTCATGCAACTGGTCGATCGGACGCGGTCGGTTTCTGGGCTTGTAGTGATGGCAATAGTTGCAAACACCCTGCGCATCGAAGTGGATGTAGGGCATGGTTTCCGGAAGGATGCAACGGGTGCACCGCTTCAAGTTATGCCGCGGGTACACCAGCATCTGCTCTTCCGCCGCGGTCTGGCTCAGCGGGGGAATCAGGTTCTTACGGCTGGAGCCTTTCTCCTGAACAGTGATCTCGGCGGAATAAACCGGGATATCCAGCACCAGCGCGTCCCTGACCTGCTCAATATCCGTACAGCCTATGCACTCCAGCGGATACTCCTCTGACGAGAAGCAAACAGCTCCGTCTTTCTTGCCCGCGTAGAGACTGCCGTTGTTGGAGAACAGCACCAGCTTGCCCTCTCGCGGGAGTACCAGGGCGCAAGCCACCACCCCTTCGCACTCTGCCAGCACGTACGCAGCCAGCGTCTCGACCGACTGCCCGCTTTGCAGGTGGGCCTCAGCCAACCCCGCGATCACTTCGGTATCGATTTCCTGGCGCCGTTCCACCGGAAGCTTGGCCCAGATCGACTCATGATTCACGATGATTCCGTTGTGCAGCACACAGATGCCATCACGAACCACAGGCTGGTTATCCACCATACCATTCGTGATCAAACGACTATGCCCCATCACGATCGACGCTCCATAGGGCTGAACATGCCGCATGAGGCGCTTGACGTCATGGTCTGCGCGGTGGACGCGATAGGCATCGTTTTCGTAAACGATCAGGCCGCTGGAGTCCTTGCCACGCTGTTGCGCATGGTTTGCAAGAAACCGAAGATCACCCGGGTTTGCCGCACCCTGCGACACCACACCAAAAATTCCGCACATTTCCGTAATTCCAAATAATTTTATAACCGCAACTGGGGCAGGCTTTCGTCTTTAGCGCACCACATGCGATCAGTTAAGCAGCCTTCTGTAGGCCGCACGAAGGCGTTCCGCCTGGTGCTCCCAAGACACTTCGTAGAGGTCGTGTTCCTGTGGGTCAAGGCTGTTGCCCTGCGCGCTCAAAATGGCTTGCTGAATACCAGCTGCAGTCGGCTCACAGGTAAAACCAATCGCGTATTTGTTAATCATTGCATCAATTTCCGGGAAATTCGATGCCACCACGCGTAACCCCGAAAAAACGTACTCAAACAACTTATTAGGCAAACAGTAGTAGTCGCTTAACGAGACGTTCTCGATAAAACACAAACCGTAATTCGCACCCTGAATTGTCGAAACAACATGATCGTGCGGCACCGGGTCGTGCTTGTGAATGTTGGGGTACCTAGCGGCGTACTCAGCGATCATTTCATCGAGCGGCCCGTATCCAACAAACACCACATGCGCGGAGACTGCACTCGCCGAAAAGCTCTCCAGTATGGCCTCTACTCCGCGTCCGTGGCCATAAATGCCCACGTACACGAAAATCAGCGCATTGTCGGGTATTGCGAAGGCTTCGCGCAATAAGCAATCCTGTTTGCCACCCGTGCGAATCGTGGTCGCTGCCTGCGAGATGATCGGTGAATTCAGCACCAGAATGCTGTCTTTCGCACCCAGGTTTTGCTGGTACCACTCCAGAATCGAGTCACTTACCGAAATCAGCAAATCGATTTTGCGCCAGCAAAAACGTTCGATGGCCAGAGTGGCTTTGGAAAGGGTCCCGCTTTGCCCATTCTTGTCGGACTCCAGTTCATGCGCGTCATACACGAGCTTGCAGCGGGTCAGAGTCTTCACCAACCATCCCGCTGGCAAGGCAAAGGTGTCGTGGCAATGGATGACATCTGGCTTTTGCCGCCATGCCGCCCACACCGCCTTCGCCGTAAATTCCAGCATCTCCAGGGAATAACGGATTGAGCGCGGCAGAAACTGGAAAGCCCGCATCCACAAACCAAAGATGATGTAGTGCGCCAAATCAGTTTGGCTGCGCCCCGGGCCGTCGGATTCCGGAACGCCTATTGCGACGATCTCCACACCGGTTAGCACGGAAAGAGAGTTGATTTCCTTGTGTATCCGGGCATCCGTGCGGACATCAGTATTTGAAATGTGAACGACTTTCTTCACCTTGTTGCAACCTTGTTCTGCGCGCCCCATGGACGATTTACGGATACGAAGGCTGCCGCGCCCAGTACTTCGCGAATGAGTTCCTGCTGGTAGAACCCTGGCTCGGCGAATTGAATATTCCGCTGCCTGAGCGTGTTAGGCCCTGTGTAGACCTCCACAACTTCATCACGAAACGGCAAGGACTGCCGCTGAGCCTCGTAGGCTTCCGTCAAAGCCTTACCAAGAAACCCCCACCATCCCAAGCTGAACGAGCCGGAAAGCTCATAAGGGCCGAAGCCCGAGCCCTCTCCTTGGCTTGCGTAGCCGTACCGATACACTCCGTTCCTCCCATCCATGTAGTTCATCATGCGGACACCAGGAAACTCGGCACTCGGCAATAAGAGAACCCTTTTCGTGATTTGAACGGCGAGGCCCTGAAGGAGTTGCTCGTAGTAGGTACGACCATACGAGCCTTCGGCTTCTGCAGCGGCAAAGCTGGTCAAGAATAGCGGCAACCGAAAACTATGCGACGAGTCGGGGGCGATGTCTTCAACCGGCATTGGCTCGAGATCATCATTGACTGCAGCATTCCCGGGAAAAGCCGCATGCATTGGCACGATCATGTAGTGGCTTGCATCGTATGCATCCCGCGCAACCCAAAGAGGCTCGTCAAGCAAACGACTCACCACCGAAGCGCTTTGATTATCACCGCTCGGGAAATCGTTCTCCGGGCTTTCACAGGCCGCTATGCCTGTAAGAACCAAAATCACCGACGATAAACATCGAAAATAGAAACCCTGAGTACTGCTCATGGTGAACTCGTGAATTCCTCGCGCTGACGCGAGTCGGCCCTGATGTCCACCCCAGCCTTGCTGCCGCCGGCATCTGGCTCATCCATCGGACGCCCCATCAGGTACAGGACAAAAATCGCAGCACCGATTCCATGCGTCAGGAAAGAAGTCGGCAGATCTGAACTGGTAAATAAGCTGAAGAACGGCACGATCACAATGGCCAACGCCATCCAGAAAGGCACGCCTTTCAAGATGATTGAATCCAGTATTTTGAGTAACAGCCCGGCCACAGCGCCATACAGAATCACACCAAATATTCCCGCGTGCATATAGCCCGTCGAGAAAAATGAATTATTGGCCCACAGCGTGGTATCACCCAGCGACTCACCAATGATTAAAGCGATACTTTTGTCGTAGGGGTAATTGATTGCCCACGACAATACCGAGTTCGACCAGTAAACCATAGGCTGGTGTTCAAAAAACTGCATGTATACGTAGGTGAGGTGGGCGGGCACGAAAAACACCCGCCGGACAAACATTCCACTGAGAAACAAGCTTTCGGTGAGGTAGTAGCTCAACAGCGAAATCAGCACGACACCGGCAAGACATGCGGGCAATATGGCAACCGATCGCGACTTACGGAGCATCACGTAGAGCCCGATGATCACCAGCGGGTAAAAGAGCACTGACTTATGCGAGGTCAAGCCGAACCAGAACACATGCATCGCCAGCAAAGCAACGACCGCGAACGTTTTTTTCCTCTCCAGAGCCAGCATCAGCACGAAGGGACCAAACACGGTCGTGGACCAAACGACGATATACCCGAGGACGCCGGCATAGATGTGGGTATTGGCCTCCTCGCGGAAGTCATACACCGCGTCCAGGTCCAGGTTGAATATCGAGAGCCCTCCGGCAGCCAACATCCAGGCTGTCGATGCCACGATCACAGCAAATGCCAACTGCATTGCACGGGTGGGCCCATCCTGAAGCACAATGATGTCCAACGGGCGCCCCGACGTCACCAACACCATGACCGCGTACTGGATCAACGTGTAATACAAGACCCACCGTTCACCATCCGAATGCCCATAAAAAACCAGCAGCGGGGTGATGAAACAGAAAAATGCGACCGCAAGCAGGTAATCGGACGGTTTGTTCGCACGCCTAGGCAAAGCGCACAGCATCAACAAGAACACCGCCCATGCCTCGATGAACTTCTCCGCATTCGGATTCAGTACAAAGCCGGCGTACTCGAAGATCGGGGAGACAAAATCAACGTAAGACCAGTCCAGCGCCGCCTTGAACAGCACACCCGAAACGACCAGCAACAGCCAGGGTGTGGAAACCCAGAATCGTGGCTGGTGATTTTCAGCAGCCGTCGTAACGCCGCCGCTATGCATCAGCACTCATCCACAGCACTTGGCGAGAATCCGCAAAAAACCGCCACCCTCCTTCTTCTGGCCTCCCGGAGGCCTTAGATGACGCACCTTTGCGAGCACTCTCACGCACAGCTGACATGGCCTACTGTTGTTCAGGCATTGCCGCCGGGGCAACCTTGGAGGCAACAAAGGCTACGGACGCGTAGCACAGGTAAAAGCAAGCGCTACCCACGGCAAAAGCCACAATCGGGTCCAGCCACTCGACCCGCGTAGCCATAATCACTGCGCCGACCCGAAGCAACAAACCAAATGCTTGCAGCCACATAGACCAGTGCAAACGACCCACAACATGCAGAACGACTGATACCGGCGACGCAATAAATTGAATCCAGAAATACGGGGCAAGCATGGCCACAATCATTCCCGCGCGCTCCCAATCCGGACCGAATACAGGCATCGCCAAAACCGGTGCGAGCGCGCCGATCAGGCACATCGGCAAAAACCCGGATCTTGCCAACCCCCACATCGTCTGCAAAGTAAACGTGGGCAACTCGCCACTTCGAAACTTGTGCGGCGCTTCCACATGAAAGACCTGGGCGACCGAACTTCCCACGAGAGCCATCGGCACCCCAAGCACTCGCATGGCCAGCATCAGGAATCCGGCTTCAGGGCCCGCCGCATATGCGGCAATGATGATTATAGGGAGTTGATCCCCACCGGTATTGAACACGAACTCGGGTACCGAGTACTGGGGAAATCGCACATAGGACTTCGCTGCGGTCCGCATGCGCGCCATGCTCACTTCGGAGAAGACCTGGGAATCGGTACGCCGCGCGTTTCGTGCCAGGCTGAATACACCGAGCCCGCTGTATACCAACTGCCCGAATATCAGACCGAACGCGGATGCGGCCTGAACTCCGAAGATCACCTGCACGCCCAACCCTCCGAGCGCGCGAGTGACGCGTGTCCGGGTAACCAGCCAGAACCTTTTCTGCCGCGAAGCCCAGTACTGCAGACTGTTGTAGAGCGATGCCACAAACCAACCCACCGGCACCATCCAAAGATAAGGCAACAACTCGGGCTGTCGCAGCAACCCTGCAACCGGCTCGGCCCAAATGATGGTGACCAGCAAAAACAGTGTGGACAAACTGAGTGCGGACAACACGGAAACCGCAAACAGGTTGCTTGCTTCGGATTCCGCCTTCGGAAGTGGGACTGCCATCGCATACCGCAGATTGACCAGATCCGTCCCCAGGGCCAATAGCGCCATGTACACCGCCAGCAATTCAAAGTGCTGCGGCGTGTAGAGGCGGGTCAGCAAGGGCAACGCCAAAATGGCGATACCTTGAGCAAAAGCCGTTCCGCCAGTAAGAATGCCGACGTTCTTAAGAAAGTGGTTTTTCACCACCCTGCGATCTCGACCGCAGCCTAGCCGAGCGACTGGCGCAAGGCGTCAACTATGCGATCGATTTGCTCATCCGCAAGGTAAGGATGCATGGGCAGGCTCAGCACACGCTCCGCAGCGGCATCGCCGACGGGCAAACTGACCGTATCGTCTGCAACGGCAGGCTGCTTGTTCAACGGCAACGGGTAGTGCACCGCGGTTGGAATACCCCGCTCGGACATACCTTCGACGACCTTCTCGCGGTTCGCAACCTGAATTGTGAACTGCGCCCATGCGGACACCTGATGTTCGGCAATCACCGGAGCATCAACAGCCAAACCCGCCATCCGCTCCAGGTACTTCCCTGCCACGACATTCCGGGCTTCGATTTCCTGATCAAGCAGAGCAAGTTTGGGCAACAAAATTGCCGCTTGAATAGTATCCAGGCGACTGTTCACACCAACACGCACATGGTGATAGCGACGGCTTTGTCCATGCCGAGCAATCTGCCGAAGCACAGTCGCCAACTCGGCGTCATCGGTAAAAATTGCTCCGCCATCTCCGTAACAACCGAGTGGCTTGCTGGGGAAAAAGCTGGTGCACGCAATCTTTGAGAGACCGCCGGATTTGCGCCCTTTGTAGAGAGCGCCAAAGCTCTGAGCGCCATCTTCGATGACAACGACGCCGTGCGACTCCGCGATGGCGTTGATTGCATCAAATTCCGCACACTGACCGTACAAACTCACCGGGATGATGGCTTTGGTGCGTGGGGTGATCGCCGCCTCGATCGCACGCGGGTCGAGGTTGTAGGTCACCGGGTCAATATCCACGTAAACCGGCTTGCCGCCCAGGACTGCAATGGTTTCCGCCGTGGCGATGTAGGAGAACCCTGGCAGGATCACCTCATCCCCAGGCCCAATCCCCAACGCCATTTGCGCGACCATCAGGGCATCGGTCCCGTTAGCACAACTGATGCAGTGCTCTACTCCCACATAGGCTGCTAGCTGCTGCTCCAGCTCAGCCACTTCAGGACCGAGGATGAATTTTCCGTGCTGAAGCACCTTGGCGATGCCGGCGTTGACCTCATGCTCGATCAAGGCGTACTGCGCGCGCAGGTCCACGAATTCCACGACGGAATCATTCGCTTTCATATCCATATCCGTTTCGCTAGGTCGTCAATCAGTGCTTGGCCAACACACCATTGGAGAGCACGTATTCGGCTCCGGTGTGCTGACAGGTAGCGCGCCCGTCGCCAGACAAGGGGAGATCCAGCTGCTCGCCAAACTCGCTCATCCAGCCGATCTGGCGCGCCGGCACACCGACCATCAACGCATACGCAGGAACATCTTTGTTGACCACGGCCCCAGCGCCAATGAATGCAAACTCGCCAATGGTGCTACCGCACACAATGGTGCAGTTGGCCCCCAAAGTGGCGCCTCGGCACACCAGCGTATTGCGATACTCTTCTTTGCGCTCGATCAGGGAACGCGGGTTGTACACATTGGTAAACACCATGCTGGGCCCGCAAAACACCCCTTCCTCCAAGGTCACATTGTCGTAAACGCTGACATTGTTCTGAATTTTGCAGCGATCACCAATCACCACGCGATTCCCAACAAACACGTTCTGGCCCAGGGAGACCCCCTTGCCAATGACTGCCCCGCCACAGACATGCACGAAGTGCCATACGCGGCTGCCTTCACCAATGCTGGCGCCCTCGTCAACAATCGCGCTGTCATGAATCATGACCCCCATCGCGCCCTCCATCAGTATTCGAGCGGCAGTGCGACACGCCGACCATCGCGTGCCGACAGATACATCGCAATCAGCAGCTCCAGAGATTTCAGACCTTCGCGGCCATCCGTCTCGGGCTCTGCTTCTCCGCGCAGGGTGCTGATCATGTTCGCGTAGTACAGCGGGTGACCAAAGCCATAGACGCTGGTCGTGGCATAGCTGGCTTGGGTGATCTGCTGGTCTTCGGGTTCAGGCTCCGCAAACTCCCATTGCTGGATCTCGTTCACGGCGACGCCTCCGACACGCACGGTGCCCTTTTCTCCAAGAATCGTGATGCTGCCCTCGTAATTCTTGGGATAAGTCAGCATGGTGACATTCAGCGTCCCCATGGCCCCACTGCGCCAGCGAATAGCCGCGACTCCGGAATCCTCAACTTCGATGTTCCGCGCCAGAGTGCCGGTATAGGCCATCACACTCTCGACCGGCCCGATCAACCATTCCAGCAGATCGATGTAGTGACTGGCCTGGTTCATGAAGGCTCCGCCGTCGAATTCCCAGGTCCCACGCCAGCGGGCACTGTCGTAGTAGTCCTGTGGGCGCGTCCAGAACACATTCAGGGCCACGCTGTAAATGCGGCCAAAACGATTTTTGCGTACCGCATCTTTGAGTAACTGCAACGTCGCATTTCGGCGGTTTTGCTTCACCACAAAGAGGCGCACACCGGCACGATCGCAAGCCTCAACCATGGATACGCCATCTTTCCAGCGTGTTGCCATGGGCTTTTCGGTCATGACATGACGACCGGCCCGCGCGACCTCAATGGCTTGCTGCGGATGCAAGCCACTGGGAGTGGTCAGGATCACCAGATCCACATCCGTGCTGGCCAGCAGATCGTTCAAGTGAGCAAACCCGGCGACACCGAGGCGCTGCTTGTGAATCTCCAAGACCTCGGGGTCGGAATCGCAAATTGCGACCAATTCGAGGTCGTCCGCGTGCTGCTCAATCGCCCCAAAATGGTTTTTTGCAATGCGGCCACACCCGACGAGTGCAACGCGAATTTTTCGGCCCACGATGGGCGCGTAATGTTGCATGGCTAGTCCTGTTCAGAGTCGGAAAACGGTGAAGCCCGCTTCCGCGAGCGCGTGCCGATCAAACAATGCTTTGACATCGGCGATTACCGGCTTGTCGTGCCGGCAGAGCTTCCGCAACTGCTCCGGTTGCAGATCGCGGTACTCATGGTGACCAACGGCGACAACCAAAGAGTCCACAGGGTTTTCAGGTGAGACTTCCGACAAAGCCCAACCAAACTCGGACTCAACCTCTGCAGGGTTCGCCCAGGGGTCAGCCACCACTACTTCCACATTCCAGCCACGCAGCTCGCGCACGAGGTCTGCAACTTTGCTGTTGCGAATATCGGGACAGTTCTCTTTGAAGGTGATCCCCAATACCGCAACCCGGCTGCGCGAAACATCGTGCCCATTGCGGAGCATCTCGCGGATCAGATTCCGCGCGACGTAACGCCCCATGTTGTCATTGATTCGGCGACCGGCCAGGATCACCTGCGGGTGATAACCGACTTCCTCGGCCTTGTGTGTCAGGTAGTACGGATCGACACCAATACAGTGCCCACCCACCAGGCCCGGTCGAAACGGCAAGAAATTCCACTTGCTGCCCGCCGCGTCCAGAACCTCCGTGGTGTCGATATTCAGTCGTTCGAAAATCACCGAGAGCTCGTTGACGAACGCGATGTTCAAATCGCGCTGGGTGTTCTCGATCACTTTTGCTGCCTCGGCCACCTTGATGCAACTCGCGGGGAAGGTGCCAGCCGTGATGATTTCAGCGTACATGGCGTCGATGTCCCGTGCGACCTCGGGCGTGGAACCACTGGTGATCTTGCGAATGGTCGTCAGCGTATTGATTTTGTCCCCCGGATTAATCCGCTCCGGGCTGTAGCCGCAGTAGAAATCCTGGTTGAAGATCAGTCCCGAGTACTGCTCCAGCACAGGAACACAGACTTCTTCGGTGCAACCGGGGTATACCGTGGATTCGTAAACAACAATATCCCCGCGCTTGAGGACCTGACCAACGGTGGCACTGGCTTTGCGCAAGGGAGTCAGGTCGGGGCGATTCGCGCCGTCGATCGGCGTCGGCACCGTAACGATGTAGATCCGACAGTCGCGGAGATCATCCAGTTGCGTCGAGAACCGCAGTTGACTGGCGGCTGCAAGCTGCTCGCTGGACACCTCGAGCGTGGCGTCCTTCCCAGCTTCCAGCTCGGCGATACGATGCGGATTGATATCAAAACCAAGCGTGGGGCGCTTCTTGCCAAACTCCACTGCCAAGGGAAGCCCGACGTAACCTAAACCGATTACGGCAATTTCAGATTGACTCATATAGTCCTAGCAATAGGTAAACCCAGCAACCCCAAGTCCGGACACGCACGGCTGTATTGCCCCCACAGCCGGCGAGAGAGAATCGAAACGCCCGGTCCTTTTCTGTAGCAGTCGCCCCGCAGCCTGGGAACCGGCTTTTCAGCCCACTTCAACCAGATCAAGCTTGTTCTTGCGAACGCGATAGCTCGAAATGACCCTGCGCCCGATCGCGGCGAGAATGCCAATAAATCCGCCCATGATAGCACCCATAAAGACGACCTTTACTTTCCGCGGCTTGCTGGGGCGCTCCGGTGCAAATGCTGGATCAACGATGCGGAAGGCGTATTCCGGGCGGGAATCCGCCAGCATCATCGTTTTGGTTTGAGCCTCGATCAGGCGGTAGAGCGTCTGCTTCATTTCCACATTGGTAGTTCTGTCCGCCTGCTCCTGCAGAAAGCCTACGGCTCTTTGCGCCTCCACCACCGACTGCGAGCGCATCGTATCGTTGAGTCGCTCCAACAAGGCATTGGCCCACCGCGCTGCCAGGTCGGGATCCGTCCACGCGATCGTGAGCGTAATCACCCCCGTCAACTTGTCCTTGTAGACGTAACGAACCTCTTCGGCAAACTTACGCGCGCCGTCCTGCAACGTGGGAACCCGCGTGATTCCTGATTTCCAATCTCCGGACTCGGCATCCCACTTCTTGGAAAAAAGCACAGGCAGCATGCGCTCATCTTCAAGAAAGCCAGCCGTAAATTGAAAAGACTCCAGTGTCTCCAGGGCAATCGCCGCCTGACCACCACCACCGCCCAAGTCGATGCCAGCCAGACTGGCGAGCCCACCGAATTGACCAGTCAGCGCGCTTAAGGCGCCAGCGGACTGCTCCTCCGCTGGCATGAAAACCACTCGGGCCTGATAGACCGGCGGCGTGTAGAGGGCATAGGCAACGGCAATAAGCGTTCCCAGCACCGTAACCGGAATCAGGAGAAAGCGCTCAGACCAAAGGAAGTCCCAAATTTCGAACAGATCGATCGCGTCGCGACTGGAGGGCACGCTTGAAGCTGGCGTTCTGCGGGCTGGTACCGGCTGACCCGCCGTTGAATTCTCACTCACTAGAAAGCTCCAACGGAGTTGAATGCCGCCACAGTCAGCGCCAATTGGTAGATGATCTGGGTGACACTGGAGAACAACGTCAATGGCTCTATCGGCGTTGCATCCAACGGCACAACAATCAAGTCTCCGGGCTGCAGTACTGGTGTCAGCCTGAACAATCCGCCACGTGCACTCTCGACCGATCCATTTGCGCGCACGATAAACGCCCGCTTTTCATCCGCCATATTGGTACCGCCCCCCGACCGCCGGAGGTACTCGGCGGCACGAACCCCTGGCTCCCATCGATGGGAGGTCGGAAACTGGACTTCGCCAACTACGGTCACTTCTTCCGGGGTTTTGGGGATGATGAGCGTGTCACCATCCTCAATGACCAGCGGCGCCGCACGCCCACCGGTCTGCGCCTCGAGGTCGATCACCAACCGACCTAGCGCCTGATACTGCGCGAGCTCATCAAACAAGGCCCCGAGTGTCTGCAGACCTGCCGCACCTTGCGGGCTGGATGCGGCCTTGGTCAGAGCGGCTGCGGCAAGGTCACCACGCAACCGGTCACGCAGGCGCTGAACCTGTTCTTCTTCCTTGCGTCTCAGATCATCCCGGGTGAACACCGCGCCCTGGGGGAAACCGGACCGCGTAATGCCACCAGCACGCTCGACCAATTCAGCCAGAGTCGTGCCCTCTGCGACCCGATAAGCACCGGGATAAAGCACCTCACCCAAGATGGATACCGTTCGTGAGTCTGCGGCCCCGGGGACGCTGCGCACAGCAACCGTATCGCCCGGGAACAAACGCACCGAGCCCATTTTTTCCGAATCCACACGGAGGATCATCCGGGTCGCCGTAGCCGTTCCGCTCGCGCGGGAGGGCGCGCGGGAAATTTCCACGAAACCCGTCTCCGCATTCTCCGCCAAACCACCCACGGCCCGAATGACATCCGCGACTGTGTTCCGGGTGGAGTCCAAAGGGACCTCTCCTGGGAAACGCACCGCTCCGACCACATCAATAATCGGCGCCATACGCCCTTCACGAGCCAGCGCCTTCAGACGCGCAACCAATTGGTCCATGCGCTGCTGACGCGTCGCCCGATCTTTCTCGTCCCCTTCTGAGTCCTGCGAAAGCGCTTCATCAACTGAGGGACGTTGCCATGGCTGTGATTCGTCGACGGACTTCTGCTCTTGCGAGGCCGCACCATCTGCGTTCGGCTGCTTCGCGTTGTTGCCCTGCAGTTCAGCGTTGCTCGACCCCGCTTGCAACTCGGAATCCCGTTTCTGCCGCGCCAGTTCAACTTCGGATAAGCCCAAGCTTTTTGCCAGGCGCTGCTCCGCGCTGCTCAACTTCCCTCTCGCCTGATCGGAAATTCTCGCCCCCTCCTCAGCGGTGACGATCGCACTGAACACGTGGACTTCGTCACCAGCTACCAGACGCTCATCCGCCTCGATCTGACCGGCAAAAGCACGCCGCGGGTTGAGGTATACGGGCACCAGGGAACTGCCGTCCGCAGAGCGGCGCAATATCAGCGCGAAGTCCAAATCTGACAATGGCTTCAGGTCATCGGCTGAGCGCAACAGATCGGTAAACCGGACGGAGGAATCCGCGGCATATGCACCGGGCCAATACGCTGGCCCGTTCAGCGAGATGGCATCGTTAGCATCCTGCATCGGCGCACGAACCTCGATCTGATCACCCGCACGCAGCGTGAGCCCGTCACGCCCACTAACGGCAGAGGCCGACGTCACGAATCGACGCCCATCCTCGACGCGCTGCACGGTCACGCGATCACGCAAGGCTCCGGGCAAAGTCCCCCCTGCCAGAGCGAGAACCTCTTGTAGGCTCTTCTCATCACGCAGTTCGTAAATTGCCGGCCGCCGGACGGCTCCTGATACGGAGACAGTCTTGCCGACGGGCGGGATGAACACCACGTCCCCTGCTTGCAGACGTGCGTCGCTGCTCGAGTCGCCACGCAGCAATAAATCGTAGAGGTCCAGTTCGGCGATACGCTTGCCACCCCGGTTCAGCTGCACACGCCGCAGCGACCCGATTTCCTGCACCCCGCCACTGACGTAAAGGGCTTGGGTCATGGTCGCCAAACCGCCAACGGTGTAGGAGCCCGGATTTCGCGCGTCGCCTGCCACAAATATCCGGATCGAACGCAGCTCTCCCATGGCGAGCGTTGCCGTTACACCAATGCGACTCTCCGCAACCCGCTTCAGCAGGACTTCCCGTGCCTCTACAAATCGCAGACCTGCAACAGTGACTGGACCGATCTCGGGCAAGAACACCTGACCTGTGCGGTCAACTTCCAATGTGTAGGTTCCACTCTCCGCACCGAACAGCCCCAACTGCATTTTGTCACCGGGACCGAGGACATAGTCGGCCGGGACGGGCGCATCGCTCACCGGTGCGAATGTCGTGGGCCGGGAGCGAAACAATTGATAACCGAACGGCTTCAACCCTTCTTCGCCTTTTTTACGGGCATCGAATGGAGCGGGCGAAGTCTCTACCGCTGGCTCGGGAATGACGACCTCGCCAGCCTGCTGAATAGGATTTCCCGTCGTTGTCGTTTGGCCATCCAAACCAAACTGCTTCATCACTCGCTGGCGCTCACTGGCCGGCAACTGATTGAAAAGTTGCAGCTGGGCCGCAGTCTGCGCCACCGCGACCTGGGCCCAGAGCAGAAACACAAGAACGCCGAGGCGAGATTTTCCGCCAATCAGGTGATACAGATTCAAGTCTCGGGGCCTCTCGAAGAAACGCGTGTCAATGTAGCGCCGCATTGTAACCGCCCCCAGTTCGAAATCCTCCTGGCAACGGAGACCTTTTGGCGCTCACAACACGATGCACGCATGCATCACGCGTAACTGGGGGCCTACTGCGCTAGCAACTCGGCCGGAATGCTTGCATCAACCGGTGTACCAACAATGATCGGAATGCTGGACAGTCGGCCCAGGTTGCGAGCGCCGCTCTTCCAGTCCGCATTCAATGGCTCACCCAGTATCTTCGACTCACACTCGACGCAATCACCCCGATCCAGCCCGCGCTCCGCGCTGTTTTTGGGATCACCCACTTCGATTCTTCTGGTTGAACGCTCTGGCACATAGCCGCCACGAATACTGGCGTCCACGGGAAAATCCAGCCGCGCCGAAACTTCATTCTCGGCACGCACTGATTCTGCACTGCGGCTGGCCTGGCCTCTGACGACAGCGTCAACCATCCGTTCTGTGTCGCGCCGCGGAATCTCTGCGGCCCCGCTCTCGGGATCTGTCAGCAGCTCCCCCTCTGCGCTCATCGCGCCCACCGCTTCAATGTCGAACGGCGCTACCGACGCCCGCGTCAGTTCTCGCAAAGCCCCGGCTTGAATTTTGGTTCCGGGCGCAGCAAAACCACCGATCACGGCGAGATAGACCGACACGCATCCTATCCCGGTGACCGCCAGTGCTAAAGCCCGGCGCACATTCACAGGAGCCTTAGAAACTATTGCCCCAGAATGACGCGCCAACCCCGGACGGGTGACGGCAGATAGTAATCCGGCACGTCGCCGCTATCGTCAGGGTTGGAACCCGCCTGATGCTCTTCCAGGTTGGAAACACCATCACCATCTTTATCCAGCGCGGCATCATTCGGGTCATTGGGGTTCAAACCATAGGTCGTTTCCGAATTGTCGGGGATGCCGTCTCCGTCACCGTCAAAATCATCGGGTAGCGGTGTCGGCGATGGTGTCGGGGCAGCCGTGGGTGTAGGGGTCGGCGCCACCGTCGGCGTAGGCGCTGCGGTCGGCGTCGGTGTTGGGGTCGGCGTTGCCCCCGTGCTGCATGCGAGATTGGTGACGGTCCATCCAATATCCTGGAACAAACAGCCCGCGAGCTCCACGCCGAGATCATCGTCGGCAACCGGCTCCATCAACGCATTGGGAATCAGGCTCTCATCCCAGTGACTCACGGATGACCCCTGCTGCAAAGGGTTCGGAGCAAACATTCGCACTCGACCGCTGGGGTGCCTGCCTGTGCTGAGCAGACCGGATTTGGTTGCCACAGCGGCCCCGAACCAAGTTAGATCAGAGTTCAGGCCATCGGCGTTATCGCTGTTGACATAAGACGCAGCACGCTGCTGCTGAGTCAGATTGATCCAGGTATTGCCTAGATCTTCGTCATAGAGGAAATAGGCCCAAATGTCGGGGATTCCATTGGAATAGCTTCCGTCCGAGTTTGCAAAAGTCAAAAAGCCAAGGCCGTGTGCGATTTCATGAAGCACCGTCTCGTAGAAGTCCGGGTTGCCGGCCGAATTGCTATCCGTGCCGTAATACCACTTGAGCCCACCTAGACAACCATCATCAATGCTTGAATTAAACGTGGCGCTAATATCTACCGCTTCATTATTCGTTCCTGAGCGCGCATCGAACAGAGCAATCGGCACGATTACGTTTTGTCCCTGAGGGCCATATGGGCCAACGTTCACAAACTTTGGACCAGCAAAGCCGATAGTAGTCGTCCCTTGTGGATCGCATGCCAACGGTGACATCTGCGCTTCGATAACGATTGTCACACTGCTGGTGAGGCGCTGTGCCCAGTAGTCAGCGGCCGCCTGGAAGGCCCGGAGCCGAGCTTGCCCGAGAGTTTCACCGGGCAAGGTGCCTTGCCCAGCAGCTGGGGCACTAGTGTCGTTAAAGCCTTCATTTGCGCCGTCTTGACTGGTGTCAATGGTGATTGTTGCAGCTTCGGATACCCCGGGATACGGCGCCATCAACAAAATAATCAGAACTGCCGGGATATATTTAGAAACTGTCATTTCGCCACCCCCGTGCTCAATTGGACCGCACCGTCTCGATCAGCAATGACGTCATCAATTGATGGGCCGTGTCCTAAGCGAACATGGCGTTTGACCATATAGTCTGGTGGCACCTCCGCACTCAGGACTCCGCTTGCAGTTAAGAAGAACTGCAATGGTGGCAAATGACCCGTGCGCGGTGCATTTCGATTCTTGAGAATCATGGCCTGCCGCTCCGCAGGAGTGGGGTCACGCCGCAACCCTTTTTTCACCGGGTCAATAAAGATAAGCACATGATCGAGTGGCGCATCCAAGACCTCCGCTACGCTTGCCACCTGCGATGAAGGCTGCCCATCCGGAATCAACGATTGCGCGGCAGCACTAGCCGACCAGGAAAAAACAATCAGCGCGGCCATGGTGCGGACAGCACGGCGAACACCAAAGCGACCCGCCTGAGATGTCTTCCCAAAGGGGATTTCGTTAACCATCTTTACTTACCCTTAGTAACCCACCAGCCGCCCCCACAACGGAAGCGAACAATGCTCTGAAACGACCGAGCGACTTCATTGTTCATCGCGCCCACAGATGCGGTAGCGATGCGCAGTCGCTCGTCAATCCTTCAGCACATCGATGCGCGTTGCCAAGCAATAGCCGTCAGCTTTGCTTTGGTCGGTGAACTCGAGGTAAACACGCTTGTTCAAGGCAAACGCCATTTGGGCCAGATCAAACTTCCGGTAAGCCACATCCTTGGGCCCGAAAACACCGCTGCATCCCATCGTCAAAAACTTGGCCGAACAACCAATTGCAGGCAACTTGCTCTCAGGGTCAGCATCCAACTCAATCATGCAACCGGCGAAAAGGTTGGGATCCGTAATCTGTACGCCCTGCACACGCGCGACGATATTACCTGTCGCCGCCCACAGCTGACCCGTGGTCAATGACAGGGCCAGAGAAAGAATGACAAATCGAAGTTTCATCGTGGATTCCTTTGGGGAAGCGTGAAAGCGCCGAGCTCGGATGGGCGCTTACAAGGCAAATAGTGGACTGCGTATCGACAATATCCCCAGACCCAAAATTGGTCAAGAAAAGTTTCAACCGCTTCTACCCGCGCATCCATCGACCGCGACGGTACGCTTTCCAGGTGGGGCTGCACCATAAACGAATCAGGCCTCGCAGGTGCCACAGCAGTCGTTGCAGCTTGGTCCGCGACTCACGCCTTGCCTGATGGCTCACCGCGATCAGGGGATGTCGGACTACGCGGGCACCACGAGTCCAACAGCGCAAACTGATTTCCACATCTTCGGCATAGAGCCGGTAACGCTCATCGAACCCACCCAGCGTCTTCCAGTAGCTGCTTCGAAAAGCCAAAAACAGACCCGCCAGCCATGGCACCTCGTGCATTTCCTTCGGTGCTGGTAGCCCATCATCCACGCCCAGAAAACGGCGAGTCAGCACGGAGGCGGGAGTCGGAACAGGCCGAGCATGATCTGCCAGCTTGCCAAATTCATCGATGACGCATGCTGCGGCGAGCCCCACCGTCGGATCAGCTAGCAGCTCCTCGAGCAAGGTAAAGGGGTCGTTGATCCAGGTCAGATCCGGATCGAGCAGTGCGGCTTGCGCGTGCCGGGCGACCGCGACGGCAGCGTTGTGATTGGCCGCAAAACTTTTGGGAACCTGATTCTCTACCCACAACACCGTTCCGGGCCAACCGGAAACATCCGGCCTCGACTCCCCCGGGAGGTTCATTGTCAGGATAAGTTCCGCGTCCTTCAGCGATGGCAGGGCGGACAGCGTTTTCAGCTGTGTAGTAATCGCCTCAGCGTGTCCATGGCAAATAATCGAGAGCGACCACCGACCCTCAGCCACTACAGCCGCACCAGCACACCTGCGGCCACGGCGATCTGATAAATCACCTCGACTACGTCCTTGCTGAACTGGAAGCTCTTCTTGTCCACCCGCGGGAGCACCAGAATTTCGTCCCCGGCTTCTACGCGCCCTTTGCCGAACCAGGCTCCCACCCGGGCAAAACGCACCGCGCCGTTGGGTTTCATCAGCAACACCCGGTCACGCGCACCACTCTGCGTAAACCCCCCGGCCATTTCGATGTACTGACTGACGCTGGCGGATTTATCCCAGGAAAAGGCCGCCGGCAGGTACACCTCGCCGTGCACACCAACCAGGTGGGTCTGCCGCGGAATCTCCAGCACGTCGCCATCTTCGAGAACCAGCTCGGCACTGGGCACACCCTCTTGCAGAATGACCTGCCCCTTGGGTTCGATCTGTCGAGCGCGCTCGACGAACTGCAGAATCAGTTGCGCCTCCTGGGTCCGCAAAGCGGCCTCCTGGGTGGTCTTGGAGCGTGCGGTCAGCACCGACTCCTCGAGTTTGCGCAACAGTTGGTCAATCACTTCCTTCTGCCGCGCCGCCAGAGACTTGCGATACAAACGCACCTGCGAAGTATCGCTGAGCGGTGTCTGGGCGACGCCTTCCAGAACCTGGCCCAGCGTGGCCCCATAAGGAACCACCACCTGACCGCTGCCTTCGTGCTCACCCTTGACCCGCACGACAATCGTGGCGTTGGTGCGATCGGCATAGATTTCCAATTGATCACCGCCGGCGACAGGCACCTGTGCGGTTGCCGAGTCAGCCAGCGCGTAGACATCGGAGCGACGATCCGGCCCGTCGATGCGAGTCACGCGCACATGGGTGGCCTCGGCCTGAACCTGAGCAAGCTGCAACAGTTCGCCCAATCCCATGCTGTTCTCAAATTCAAATCGCCGCGGCCAGGCGACCAGCCCTTCCACCGTCGCCGTTGACTGGCGTGGCGCTACGAAAATGATGTCGCCATCATGAAACTGCAGCAGAGGCATTTTCCCGTGGGCCAGGAAGTCATACAGATCCACCTTGTGGATCTCCCGCCCGTTGCGCAGCACTTTGATGGCCCGGTAGCTACCGGCTTCAGGCTCGACACCGCCAGCGCGATCCAGAAAATGCAGCAGCGAATCGGAAGACGTCGCACCGTACAGCCCCGGACGCACCACGCCTCCACCGACGAAGACCTTGACCGGCTGCGCCGAAGCCAGCGCCGCGTAGACGCCGACTTCGTCTCGGAACACGCGACGCAGGTTGGACTTGAGCACATCGTTCAGGTCGGCATTACGAATACCGGCAACCCGAATCGGCCCCAGACGCGGGACGAAGATGGTGCCCTGACTATCCACGTCGAGCAGGGCCTGAAAATCGTACCCTCCCCAGAACCGGAGATCGATCAGGTCCCCCGGGCCAACCACATAGCCCGGATTGAAGCCGGTGAACGATTGCCGGGCGAAATGCCCGCCAAACAACCATTGTCCGTAGTTGTCGGAGATCACCGGCGGGTATTCGGGATAGTCCGCCGCATCCGTGGGACTGCGCAGGCTTTCGGGGCGCGGTTGCGTTGCGGCAGCACTCCCCGCCAGCGCATTCAAAGAACCGGAATTGAGACTGGGCGCAAGAGCCGCGGCTTCCCCCAACGCATAGGACAACCGCCCTTGGGCCTGCGCCGCACCGCTGCCCATTGCGGCAACCAGGGCCAGAGCCGTAATTAATCCACGCATGTTCATGGCCTAGTCTGAGTGCTCCCTCACGGCCGCCCCGATCAGCGTCACCAGAAAATAAAGAATATTGAGTGCCAGCGCCGCCAGCATCACGTCGCGCCCGGAATCGGGGAAGCGCGGTTCGTCTGGCAGATTCGGCGGGTCAATCTGTACCAGGAATTTCCCTTTGCGACTGGCTTCCAGGCGGGCGGTTTCCAGCGTCTGCAGGCCGACCTTGTACAAGTCGGCCGACAGCTCGGCGGAAAGCTCGGCTTCCTTGTAATCGGCCAGCAGCCGATTCAGTCCGGAGTTTGTGGTCCCGGTCTGACGTTTGCGCTCGCGCTCGATTTGCTCCTCCGTCGCCTGGATGCGGTTACGCGTGGCCACCACATCCGGTGCATCCTCCTGCAGGTAGGTCCGCAGGGTACTCAGCTCGGTTTCGAGGCCCGTTTTCCGGGCTTGCAGCGCACCGAGAATTTGCAGCGAGGCTTCGGCTTCCGCTTGCGGGCTCAAAGTATCGGATTGACCCTGGAAGGTGATCAGGTTGTTGGCGGCTTCCTTCACGCGCTCGTGCGCGCGAACCAGCTCACCCTCGGCGAACTCCACCTGGGTCCGGGCCAGATCGTTGGAGACCTTGTTGATGAAGGCTTCGGTACGGCGCACGATGTCGGCCAGTACCTGCTGAGCGAACTCACCGTTGTAGGCGCGAACCGTCAGTTGCAGGATCCCGGTTTCGGGTGAGGCTTTGACCGCCACCATCCCGTGGTAGTAGTTCAGCTTTTCGTCCTGATCCGCCACGCTGGGCAAACGCGACCACCAGTCAACGGAACGGTCCCGCCAGTGGTCAACCAGCTTGTGGTTGTCATTCAGGGTGTCAAACAGACGCCGCGACTCGATGAAACTGGTGATCAGCGCCGCGTCCTGTTTTTCGTTGCTGCCGCCCAGATCCAGCAGGCCGAACTCCAGGCTGGGCAGGCTGGAGGCCATCGGGTCCGCGGTTTGCACCATGATCGAGGCGCGGCTTTCGTATTGGGGCGACTGGACAAATAATGAATACAGGCTGATCAGCACGAAGGGCAGAATGACGCCCAGTGCGTAGCCACGCGGTATACGGGAGAGAACACGCTGAATCATGCGGGTGTCGCGTTCGCTTCCTCGTAGCATCGGATGGCGTCTTCTAGTTGCGGAAAGAATTCGGCTTTGCGATCAGCTACGTAAATGCCGGCTTGGCAATCACGCCGCAGCTGTTGTGCCGAATGGCTCACGATGAGAAAGCTGGCCCGTTGTTTGCGTTCTTCAATCATGGCGCTTGCACGGCGGCGGTAGGCCTCATCCCCAACGGCCCCGAGCTCGTCAAACAGGTACAAATCGTACTCGAAGGCCATGTTGATAGCAAAGTTCAGGCGCGCCCGCATGCCGCTGGAGTAGGTGTGAACCGGGCGATCCATGAAGGCCCCGATCCGCGCCACATCCTCCATGTAGGCAATGCGCTCGCGAGACTCCTGTGCATTCAAGCCGCAAACACGGCATACGAACTTGGCATTGTCACGCCCGGACAAAACCGGGTTGATCCCGCCCGTCAGCCCCTTGGGCGGCGACGGTGTGCCCCGCACGACAATGCGCCCGCTGTCCGGCTTTTCGAGCCCGCCAATCAACCGCAGCAAGGTGGATTTCCCGGCGCCGTTCCGCCCCATGATGCCGACGTTGACCCCGCCCGGGATTTCCATGTTGAGACCCTGCAGCACCTGAATCCGCCCGAAGCCGGGCGTGCGGTACGACTTGTGCACGTCGCGCAGGCTGACAATGGGGGGGTTACTGGAACTGGTCACGGTATTGCCGGTATATCGCAAGCCCCACGAGCAGGAAACCCATGGCCCACAGCCAGGCATAACCCAGACTTCCCGGGGATTCGTACCCCGTCAGAGCGGCGCCACGCGTCAAGTCCACCAGGTGCAGAACCGGGTTCCACACCAGATACTTCTCCGCACCCCAGGGGATCATGTCCATGGTGAAAAATAGCCCGGAAATAAACAGCATCGGGCGCATCAACAAGCCCAGAATGCGACGCATATCCGGAATGACGGTCCCCACCACCTCGGCGAAGATGCCATAGCACATACCCAGCACGGCCAGGGCCAACAGGTAGACGAGAATCCCCAGGGGGTTATCGAGCATCACCGGATGACCGGTCATCCACCAACCCGAAATCGCCAGCCCGCCAACCACCATTAGCACCGCCCATTCAATGATCACGCGGGCGACGATGATATCCAGCGGTTGAATCTGCCGATAGCTCAGCAAACCCTGGGATGCGCGTACCGCGCCATTGGCGCCCGTTACCGCATGGCTGAACATGAAAAACGGCAACACCCCCCAGAAGAAAAACTCTTCGGAACCCGCGCCGGCAATCGCTTCACCGGGGTCACCCATGAGCGAGTGGATGCCGATAAAGATCAGCAGGATTACGGCCGGGTCTGCGATCGCCCAAATCAACCCGAGACGGGTGGTCAGATATTTGCTCTTCAGCTCACGCAGCATGAATGCCCACACCGAGGTGCGGAAAATCTGCCAATGACTGCGCACCGGCAAGCGCGGAAATATCGGCATTTCCGCCGACGCAGGCGCCGGAGCCGCGTTTGGGTGTGGTGAAGCTGGGCTACTCATCGTCGCAGATCGTAACAAGCCACGGACGCAGACCCCATGGTGTGGGCGTTAACGAGCAGGTCTCATCCGCGTGCGTCAGCAAGCGGTGGTAATACCGATCCACCGGCGACTGCGTGCCCCAATGCTCCCGCAGATACTCACATTCTCGTGCGTAGCGAGCGGCTTTCACCGGGTCGATATCCAGCCCGCGGGAGGCGTACTCGTGATGTATCAGCCGAGCGTGCGGCGTCCAGATGTTGCGATAACCGGCCTGCTCGACCCGCAAGCAGAAATCCACATCGTTATAAGCCACGGCCAGGTCGGTTTCGTTGAACCCGCCCACTTGCTCGTAAATTGAGCGCCGCACCAGCAAACAGGCCGCGGTTACCGCGCGATAGGACTGCACGTGCCGTAACCGGTTCAGGTAGCCGGCACTGTCACCGGGGTAGAAACGCATGGGATGCCCGGCCAAACCGCCCAATCCGATCGTGACCCCGGCGTGCTGGATGCGGCCATCCGGGAAAAACAGCTTGGCCCCCACACACCCGATTTCGGGGCGCTGCGCATGCGCCAGCATCTCCTGCAGCCAATCGGGGTCGGTCACCTCGATGTCGTTGTTCAGCAGCAGCACAAAATCCGCCACCGTGGCCGCCACCGCACGATTGACGATGCGGGAAAAATTGAACTCGCCCGGGCACGGCAACACCCGGACTCCGGCAGCTTTGAGCTCGTCGAAATAGGCGTGTGTTTCCGCCTCCACCGAGTCGTTATCAGCGATGCAGATTTCGAGTTCGGGCGCGGCCGTCAGCGCGCGCAGCGAACCCACGCACATGCGCAACAGATCCACGCGATCCCGCGTGGGGATCACCACCGCGACGCGTGGCATGGGCTCTGGCAATTGGGGCCGCAGACTGAATTCCCCGGATTGCAAAGGAACACGCACCCAACCTTCGGGAACCAGCGGCTGCGCCACCATGCCGTCATGCCGTGCTTCGGGCAGACGGAGCAGGACCTCATCCACGTGCGCAATGGCCGTAGGCGGCTGCATCGCGATACCGGCGGCGACCCAGCTCATCCAACCGGCCGTGCCAGCCGGTTCGGTCAACTGCTGTGCGCCGGCTGTCCGCATGCATACCAGCCCGGGCAATCGGCCACTGTCGCGGAAATACTCCGGGTCAAAATCCCCGGATAACACCATGCCTCCCTGATCAGGCCATGCTTGCGGATCACAGGCGTCGGTAAAGATCAGCTCGGCATCTGAATGCACCGCGTGAGCCAGCCAGTAACCCGCACTCGCTGCAAGTTCCGCCCCGGCCGGGACAATCGCCAGCCAGGCATCTGTCGTAACCGCCACCGCCTCGGCAATGTCCGCGACCTGCGGTATATCGTTCTGCAGAGGCCCAGCATCCCCGATCACGCCCGGACGCAAGCTGTCCACGGCGCTCGCAGAAATGGACTGCAAAGTCATCTCCACCTGCGCCTTGGATGTCCCGCGACCATCCACCCAGATGCGGATACGCGCCTGGTCCCAACCCGCCGCCTGGGCATGTTGCTGCATCGCTTTCCGGTCCAGTCTGGAGACGGCGGTGATCTGCTCCCAACTCCAGGGGTGTGTGGGCTTGCGGTTTTCGAGCCGCCGTATCCAGACCTGTTGAACCCCGCGGCGCAACCACCCCGGCATACGCCGCAGAATGCCCTGGATCAGCAGCTTGAGCTGTGCACCACCGGGATACGGCGACCAGTGCACCAACGTCGGGTGCTCGCATCCATCACGCGAGGCAAAGCGACACCAGACCCGCTCCGCGATGGCGGGTATGACCAGGTCCACCGCGTGCCATCCCGCCCCGGCGGCCACGTCCAATTCCGCGGCGATGCCATCCACCCCGGGACCATCCCAGACCACGGTAAACCTCCCCGCAGGCAGAGCGGCCCCAGCCATCGGATAAAGCACGACCTGACAACGGCCGTGCAACACCGGCTGCATGCGCAACTCACCCGTGCCGGGCTGCGGTGTGGGCGCGAGACGACGCACGCACTCCGACTGCCGGGCCACCACCAGAATCAGACCACGGGCAAGCTTGCGGCGCCACAGGGACGCATCATTGCGGCGGAATAGACTCAAGCGTTAAAACGGCGGGAAACCGGAGTGGCTTCGCCCACTCGCCGTCGCAGCAACAGGTAGGTGAAGGTGTACAGCAGCACGTAGACACCAACGGTGAATTTGAGCACCGTGGAATCGTTGGCCCAATGCAAAGCCACCATCCCGGGCAAGAGGCTGATAGCCAGCAAGATCAGGGAGGTCAGCGCGTTGGTCCATTTGCCCAATCGCGCAGCGCGCCCGGCATTCAGTCGTCGAAAAATCAGCGAATGCATATGCAGGTGGTCCGGCTCGCTGAATCGATTGCCCTCGAAACCGATTCGTCGGGTCATCGTGAACAGCGTCTCGGTGATGGGGTACAGCGCAGCCACCAACGGCAACCAGGGAGACACCTGCGGATTTCGCGCCACGATGGCCACTGCCATTGCCGCCACCATGAACCCGATCAGATACGCACCGGCATCACCCAGAAAGATGCGCCCGGTGGAGACATTCACCAACCAGAAACCGGCGATTGCCGCTGCGGCCATCGCAGTGACGGCGACAAACTCCCGATCCTGGTGCTGCTGAGCCACGATCAACATGACCAGCAGCGCCAACAGCGCCATTCCCGAGGACAACCCGTTTTTGCCGTCGATAATGTTGAATGACTGGGTTACACCCGCGATGCAAAACACCGATAACAACAATGAAACCACGGGTTTCTGGATCAGGTAATCAAACAGGAAGAAATCAAAGCGGGAGATCTCAATCCCAAATATCGCGACCAGTAAATAGGCGGACACCGCCGTCGCTCCATAGCGCACGGCCGGGCTGATATTGCCGCGGATATCCTCCAGCTGCCCGACGATAAATACCGGGGCAGCTGCGCTCATGGCCAGACTCAGTGGCAACACCTCACCCAGCACCAGCAGCGTTGCCAGCCCCGCCAGCAGCATGGCGGTAAGAATGGCCACGCCCCCCATCCGCGGGACCTCACCGGCATGCACATGCTGCGGCGCGATGGCGAGATTGATCGAGTCGAAATGCCACACCCGCCATTGGGCGATGACGAAATTCGCCAATATCGAACCCGCGAGCCCCACATTTAATGGGACGGCCTCAAAAAGATTGGCAGGAAAAGGGCTCAAGGACGGGACACGGGCCGATGCCGAATAATCCGCAAGTATAATTCAGCCACGTGAATACCCACCCTCACCAGAAAACCGCCCTGCTTGTTTTGGGCATGCATCGCAGTGGCACCTCGGCGCTGACCCGCACCGTGAGCTTGCTGGGCGGCCAGCTGCCCAAAAAACTGATGGCCGCCTCTCAGAACAACAATGCCGAGGGGTTCTGGGAGCCACAGGATGTCTACGAGCACAATGAGTACCTGCTAAAAACATTCGGTTCGCAATGGGATGACTGGCGCCCGCTTAGCAGCTCAGCCCAGGCCACGACTGATCTGCAGGAGTACACCGAGACCCAATCCCGCATCCTGCAAGACAACTACCCGGACGCAACGTTCATCGTCTTGAAAGACCCACGGATGTGCCGGCTGTATCCGCTCTGGGAATCGGCCTTCACGCAAAACCAGTTTGAGCCTGCGGCGCTCATCGCCTTACGTCACCCGCTCGAAGTCGCCGACTCGCTGCAGGCACGGGACAGGTTCAGCACCAACCGCAGTTTGTTGTTGTGGCTGCGCCACATGCTGGATGCCGAACTCTACAGCCGCGCCATTCCCCGCTGTGTTGTGCCTTTTGCCGCGCTGCTGACCGACTGGAAGGCTGAGGTCACACGCGCGGAAACCCAGTTACAGGTCCACTGGCCGCGCCGACCGGACGATATCGCCAAGGAAGTCGAGACATTTCTCAACCGCGGCAGCCGCCATCACGCTCACTTAGCCGCCGAAATCGACACGCACCCCGCGGTGTTTGCCTGGGTACGCCAGGCGTACGCGGCATTTCAAAGTCTGGTCGCAGACCCGCGGGATACCGGCGCGCAAGATCAGCTGGACCGGGTCCGCGAGGCTTTCGACAACGGGTGTCGGATCTTCGGGCCGGAGTGGTTTGCCGCCGAATCCGCGGAAAAGGCCTCCCGCCATGCCCGGGATGTTGCGGAATATCAGCAGCGCAAACTGGAAGAAAAAGCCGCGGGTCTGGACGCTCGCCTGCAACGCACCGAAGCCGCCCGCAGCAAGGACCGCGAGCAGATCCAGCAACTGAATACCCACCTCGCCGAGCACAAGAACCAGCTTCGCGAAGCCAAACAGTCTCTGGCCACCACGTCGCAAGCGCTGACGGCGACCCGGGGTGAACTGCGGCACACCCGTGATGAGCTGAAATCAACCCGGAAATCCCTGCAGACGCGGGAACGCCAGCTGATTGCCAGCTGGCGATTTCACCAGCAGATGGAGGCCATTGCAGCCGGCGCAGCAACTCACACGCTGGACCTGATGTCCGCAGCGACGGGTCGGTCACACGCCGCGTTCGGCTATCGGCTTCGCACCTGGAAGTTCATCGCCAAACGCTCAACACTGACGCGCCGTCAGCTTCGCACATTGGTAGCCAGCCGCCTGTTCAATGCGGATCACTACCGGGCACTCAATCCGGATGTTGCCACCTCAGGCATCGACCCGCTGCTGCACTGGCTGCAGGACGGCTGGGCACAGGGCCGCTCTCCCAGCCTGTGGTTTGATCTGTCGTATTACCTGGCGCGATATCCGGACGTCGCCGAAAGCCAGGTCAACCCGTTGCTGCATTATCTGGACTACGGGTGGCGCGAGCGCCGCACACCCCATCCGTTGTTTGATCCCGAATGGTATTTGCGCCACGCCCCGGATGTTGCCGCCGCCGAACGCGATCCCTTAAGCCACTACGCGCAGAGTGGCCATCGGGAAAACCGCTCGCCCTCCCCGTGGTTCGATGCCCACTGGTATGCGCAGCGACACGGGATACCCCAGGACGTGGCGTTTGTGCACTTCAGCCTGCTGAGCCGGCAGTTCCCGGTAGCACCAACACCGTTTTTCGACGTGCACTGGTACGCCAGTCAGAACTCTGACGTCATAGAAGACGGCGCCACAGCATTCGCCCACTTTATTCAGCATGGAGCCGCCGAAGGGCGCAGCCCCAACCCCTGGTTCGATAGCCGCTGGTATGTGGCACGTTACCCGGAGAGCGCCGGCAACCCGCTGTTGCATTATTTGCAACGCCCGGACCGCCGGCACACCGATCCCGGCCCGGAATTTTCTTGCGCGGCATACCGCTCTCGCTACGCCGACGTGGCCGGATCCGGCATGGATGCGTATACCCACTTCATGACCCTGGGCCGCTACGAAGATCGCGACCCGCGGCCATCACCTACACCAAAGGGGCGGGTCTCGGCGGCAAGCTCTGCGGTCCGCAAACAGCATTCCCGGGCATCGGTGGCGCAGCCACTCACACCAGCCCGCATCGCGCAGGCACAAGCGCTGGTCACGAATCAGTCACCGCCCAAAAGATTCAGCGTGGTGCTGCCCACCTGGAACCGCCTCGACACCCTGCCGCGCTCAGTACAATCGGTGCTGGACCAAAGCTACCCGCACTGGGAGCTGATCATCTGCGACGATGGCAGCGACGACGGTTCCGAAGCGCTGATCGAAGCCCAGTTTGGTGATGCAATCCGCAGCGGAAAGATACGCTACCTGAGCTTGCCCCATGCGGGGGTCTGCGCGGCCCGCAACGCCGGCCTGGCCGCCGCCGAAGGTGACTGGATCGCCTATCTTGATTCGGACAATAGCTGGCACCCCGACTATCTGTTGCTCACCGCACAGGCCTTCCTCCGGAATCCCGCCCGGACCCACTACGCCGGGCTGCGTGTACGCGATGAGGCCCAACAAACCGAGTTCGAGCGTTGTGTCACGTTCGACTGGCCCGAACTACTGCGACAGAACTACATCGACCTCAATATCTTTGCTCACCACCGCGCGGTCTATGCGCAACTGGGCGGCTTTGATGAGGAGCTCACCCGGCTGGTCGACTGGGATTTGATCCTGCGCTACACGCGCACCTATCCCCCGGCATTTACGCCCCACCTGCTGGCCGATTATTTTCTCGCGCACGCGCTCAACAACATCACCCACCGCGAACCGTTGGAGCGCAACGAACAGCTTGTCCGCCGTAAATACGCGCACAGCCCACGGGAGGGCGAGCACGCGCTCAAATTGGCCTACGTGCTGTGGGACTGGCCGGCGCTGTCGCAAACCTTTGTGCTCGAAGAACTCCACGAACTCAAGCGCCGCGGGATCGATGTGGTCGTCTATTTCCACACCGCACCGGACAAAGCCGCCACCCAGGTGCCGGAGCTTCCTGCGTACTCGGTCATTGATGCCGAAGACCTCGCAGCCAAGCTGCGTGCCGACCAGCGCAATTGGATACACAGCCACTTCGCCTACCCGGCCGTCACCAAACTGGTCTGGCCCGCAGCGGAGCGCGCCGGAATACCGTTTTCGTTCATGCCGCATGCCGTGGATATTTTTCACCACAGCAACCGTGAACGAAACCAGATCGCCGCCGTCACGCAGAGCCCCTATTGCGCAAGGGTGATGGTTCACGGGCAGTTTCATCGCGACTTTCTGGCAGCGGCCGGTGTTCCCAGCGACAAATTCAGCTTCACACCGCAGGCACTGGATCTCGCCCCGCTGCTCGCGCAATGCGCCCCAAGCCAGCGTGACCCCGCCCACCCCCTGCGCATCGTCGTGCTGGCGCGCCTGATTGAGAAGAAAGGCCTGCACTACCTCATCGAGGCCGTCGCCAAAATGTCTTCCGCTGCAGAGGTCAACATCTTTGGATATGGCCCCCTGCAGGAAACCCTCCAGGCACAGATAGAGACCCTGGGCCTGCAGGACCGCATTCAGTTCCGTGGCGGCTACGAAGGCCCCGACGCCCTGGCCCGGATTCTGAACGCTGCCGACGTTTGCTGCCTGCCGTGTATTGAGGCGGAAAACGGCGACCTCGATGGCATGCCGACGGTGCTGTTCGAGGCCATGGCGGCCTGCGTGCCCGTGGTCAGCACCACGGTGGCCGCTATCCCCGAGTTCATCACTCACGGCATCAATGGTTATCTGGTCCCACCACGGGACAGTCAGGCGTTGGCCGAATGCCTGGACCAGCTCGCCACGCTGCCCGCGGAGCAACTGTTGGCCCTGGCGCAACACGCACGCAAAACCGTGCAGACCCAGGTCGGCACGAGCAAAACGGTAGACACCCTCCTGGATACCGCCTGCCGCCCGCCGCTGGATATCTTCATGGTGACTTTTCACCGTGAAAATTACGGCAACTGGCCCGCGACCGAACGGGCTATCCGCAGCGTGCTCACGCACACGACCACACCGTTTACGCTCACCATCGTCGACAATGCCAGCGACCACGCTTTTCTCGAACAACTGCAAGCGCTGGCAGCCAACGACGAGCGCATCCGCATCCTGCCGCTGGCGGAGAACATCTATTGCGGGCCCGCCTCGAACCTGGCGCTGGAACTCGCGCAGTCCGAATTTGCCATCTATGTCTGCAGCAACGAAGGCCTGATTCTCAAACGCGGCTGGGAACGCACCGTGATCGCCACCATGCGTGAGCACCCCAAAGCGGCGCTCGGCGGCCAGCGCGCGTACTCCCCCCGCTGGTTCGACGGCAAAACCTACGCCGCCCAACCCTGGATCTCCAGCTTCCGTAACCCGGAGTTCGCCACCCGGAGCCCGGACCGCGAGTTTTGGCATATTCAAGGCGGCCTGTTCGCCATCCGGATGGATGTCTTCAAGCAGCACGGCGGATTCAGCCCCGAACGGCCCCAGGACCTCATGGATGTTGAATTGAGCTTCTACTACGAAAGCCTGGGCTTTGAGCTGATCGATATCCCGGGAATCGTGGCGCTCTCCAACAAGACGCGCCCCACCATCGAAGCTCTCGTCGATGAATCCACCATCGCGGTGCATCCCGTGTTTGCTCATGAGCTTCCGCTGCTGGAGCTTTGCCAATCCGCGCGCGGGAGACGGTGCAATCTTTGCGGCTGGCTGGATCCATCCCCGTCAGATAACACCTCAGGCCAAAGCGAGTTCACCTGCCCGCAGTGCGGTTCATCATCCGCAGACCGCAGCATTTTCAAGGCGCTAGCGGAGTCGAACTTGCACCACCGTAGCCTACCTCTTGGGGAATGCCACTTGGGGGAAAAGGCCAAGCAGACACTTGGCACCATGTTCGCTCTTACAGCGGATACCGGCGTTCGACCCTCACCACGAATCGCGGCCCTCCAAAAACCCAGCTCGGTGCTGGGCATCCCCCCACAGGTTTCGACGTCCTAAACCGATGAGTCAGGCCGCGGTCAGGCTTTGAAACTGCGCAACGAGTTTTCGGTAAAGTTCGGTCGGCTGCAAACCCACAAAATGGCAGATCGTTGGCGATAGCTCCCGATCTTTGGTTAAACGTGGATTTCCATCGAACGCGTCCAGCTTGTGCTCAAACGACCTCACCGTCGACAACATCCACGCTGAACCAGCGGCATCAAAGACAGAAACCGGCTCAATACCACAGCGTGCCATAGCGATGGCCAGGAAGGGCTCGTCCGGTGGGCCAGAGGCGCGATGCGTGTGTTGCGTGAAATTTCCGAGGTCTGCAAAAAGCGAATGCGCCGTGTCAAAGAACATCTCTGCAATCGAGTTCTTGCGGAAGTACACCGCTCCACTGTTCATCTGCACCAGTGACTCAACACTCGCCAATTCACACATTGCCTCGATAGACATGCCGTACCACTCGCCCCGCCCGCGCTTGGTTCCTGCAATCGCTACGCCCGGCCCGCCTTGCCCCTGCTCCCACCAATGATCAATGTCGGATTTCAAGAGCAGGCAATCCGCATCCACAAACATCGTGCTTTCAAACGCGGCGTGCTCAAGCATTTGCAGCTTGGTCAGCGGACCGGTATAGCCCTCTCGCGGGGAAAACGGGGTGACCACGTCGAAGAGCGGAGCATCACTTTTTGTCAAACGGTGTTCGAGGTCGGTCACCAGCTGGACGGGTCGCCGGGAGTCCCAGTAATGCAAAGACCTTGCGCAGTCGCGCGCAAGATCAAGATAGCGACCATCCCCGCTCGCAAGTATCTGATATCCCTGCAAACCCACTAAGCCCGCTGAGATCGCAAAGGGAAACCCGCGACAATCCGGGACACTTCTTGCGCCCAATGTGTTGCCCCCACCAAGCGCAGCAAATCCGCATTCAGCGACATCACGCTGAATGCCGGGCGCTTCGCCGGCGTCGGATATCCTGATGAAGGAATTGGCACCACAGACGCCAACTGCTCACCAGCCTCGGCATGCACCGCACACTCCCGAATCCGGCAAGCAAAGTCATACCAACTGGCAACGCCCGCATCGGTCCAGTGCAGCGTTTCCCCGTGCCCGATTTGATGCGGGATCATGGCAAACAAGGCACGGCTGATGCTGTGGGTGCTGGTCGGAGTTCCGATCTGGTCACTGACGACAGTCAATTGCTCACGCGCGCGTAGCAGACGCCGCATCGTCAACAGGAAATTGTGGCCGACGGGCCCGTAAACCCAGGCCGTGCGCAGAATCGTGGCTTTTCCGTCACTCGCTTCGCGGGCGGCGATTTCCCCGTCTCGCTTGGTCAGGCCGTAAACACTGAGCGGGTTGGTCGGGGCGTCCGGCGCATAAGGCGTGGACTGCGAGCCATCAAAGACGAAATCCGTGGAGATCTGGATCGGCCAGGCCCCGCAACGGACGCTGGCGGCGGCCACGTTCCTGGCACCCTCCGTGTTGATGGCACGGGCCTGTTCCGGCTCGGACTCGGCCTTGTCCACGGCGGTGTACGCCGCTGCGTTGATCACAACATCGGGCTTGTGCGCGGCAATGCAGTTCTGCACCTGCTCGGGGTTGGTGATATCGAGCTCGGCACGCGAGCAACCCACCATCTCGAACTCGGCCGGCGCCAGCGCCAGCAGGGCCTGGCCCAGCTGACCTTGCGCCCCCGTAACCAACACTTTGTGCCGAATCACGGCGCCGGCTCGAAAACTTCTGCGCGGGCGAACACCGGCGCCTCGGCATCCTTGATGGAGAGGGATGGCGGACCATCCAGCGGCCAATCCACCCCGATATCGCTGTCACTCCAGAGGATGCTGCGCTCGCCGGCGGGGTCGTAAACATCCGTCACTTTGTAGAGCACTTCCGCGGTTTCCGAGGTGACCACAAAACCATGCGCGAAGCCGACCGGAACCCACAGCTGACGTTTATTTTCGGCCGACAGTGTTTCCCCCACCCATTGGCCAAAGGTCGGCGAACCCCGGCGGATGTCGACCGCCACATCGAAAATTTCGCCGGAAAGCACACGGACCAGCTTGTCCTGCGGGTGTGCGCCAAGCTGGTAATGCAGCCCGCGTAGCACCCCCTTGCTCGACTTTGACTGGTTGTCTTGCACGAAGGGCTTGGTGCACCCCGTAGCCTTGGCGAACTTCTCCGCGTTGAATGCTTCCATGAACCAGCCACGCTCGTCGCCGAAAACGCGGGGCTCCAGCAACAGCACCCCCTCCAGGGCGGTTGGCGTGATCTTCATGCTCCCTCCTCCGCGGCGATTCGCATCAAATATTCGCCGTAACCACTTTTGATCAGGGGTTCTGCCAGCTGTCGAAGTTGCGTCAGGTCGATAAACCCGGACCGGTACGCCACCTCTTCCGGGCTGGCGATTTTCAAACCCTGCCTTTTCTCCAGCGTGTGAATGAACATGCCCGCCTCAAGCAGGGAGTCATGGGTGCCGGTATCCAGCCAGGCCGTCCCGCGCCCCATTCGCTCCACGCGCAGCGCACCCTCGCGCAGATAACGCTCGTTGAGGTCGGTAATCTCCAGCTCACCGCGCGCAGAGGGTTTGATCTGCTTGGCGTGTTCCACGACACGACGGTCATAAAAGTACAGGCCGGTTACGGCGTATCGGGATTTGGGCTTTTGGGGTTTTTCCTCGATACCCAGTGCTTTGCCGCTTTTGTCGAAATGCACCACCCCGTAGCGCTCGGGGTCGTTGACTGCGTAAGCAAATACCGTCGCTCCGCTTGGCTGCCGCGCTGCACGCTGGAGCGCATCTGCCAACTCGTGACCGAAAAACAGGTTATCGCCCAACACCAGGGCGCAAGCGTCGCCGTCAATAAATTCTTCGCCCAACAAAAAAGCCTGGGCCAATCCGTCGGGGCTGGGCTGCACCTTGTATTGCAGCGAGACCCCCCATTGCGAACCGTCGCCCAAAAGCGCTTCGAATCGCGGGGTATCCAGCGGTGTGGAGATGATCAGAATCTCGCGAATACCCGCCAGCATCAATGTGGTCAGCGGGTAGTAGATCATCGGCTTGTCATAGACCGGCAGCAGCTGTTTGGAAACGGCCTGCGTGGCGGGGTACAAGCGGGTGCCGGAGCCGCCGGCGAGGATGATGCCCTTCATGCGGCGGCACCCTTTTCTGAGGAACGGCGCAGGCCCAGGCGTTGCCCGGCCTGACCGCGCGCCTGGATGGCATGGCACCAATCCTTGTGCTGCAGATACCACTGCACGGTTTTTCGCAGGCCGGTTTCGAATGTCTCTGCCGGTTGCCAGCCCAGCTCCCGCTGAATTTTCCCGGCATCGATGGCGTAGCGCGCATCATGCCCCGGGCGGTCCGTGACGAAGGTGATTTGCTCGGCATACGGACGGGCGGCCGGTTGCAGCTCATCCAGCAGCGCACAGATCAGGCGCACGACATCAATGTTTTTCCACTCGTTGTGGCCACCGATGTTGTAGCTCTCGCCCAACTGACCCTGCTCCACCACTTGGAGCAATGCCCGCGCATGATCATCCACAAACAACCAGTCGCGCACGTTTTCACCGCGCCCGTACACCGGAATCGGCTCACCGGCGAGTGCCTTGAGAATCACCACCGGTATGAGTTTTTCCGGAAACTGCCAGGGACCGTAATTGTTAGAGCAATTGGTCATCACCACCGGCAGGCCGTAGGTGTGATGCCATGCGCGGACCAGATGATCCGAACCCGCCTTGCTTGCCGAGTAGGGGGAATTCGGTGCGTAGGCCGTCTCTTCGGTGAACAGCCCCTCGGCCCCCAGAGTGCCAAAGACCTCATCCGTACTGATGTGGTGAAAACGGAAGCTGTTCCGCTGCTCGGGGCCCAACGAATCGTAATAACCCAACGCCGCCTGCAGCAGCGCGTAGGTGCCCACGATATTGGTCTGCACGAAAGCCGCCGGGCCATCAATCGAGCGATCCACATGCGACTCCGCCGCCAGATGCATGATGATTTGCGGCTGGTGAGCGTGCAGGATCGCCAGCATCGCGGATTCATCGCAGATGTCTTCCTGCACGAAGGTGTAGCGCGCCCCCGCCTGCTGGACCTCTGCAGCAACCGCTTCGGGGCAAGCGGCATAGGTCAGTTTGTCCACGTTGATCAGATCGTGCTGCGTATGCGCCAGCACATGACGCACAAGCGCCGATCCGATGAAGCCGGCTCCGCCCGTTATCAGTATTTTCATGCTTTTATTGTAATTGTTAGTACGACTCTAAATCCGGCCCCAATCGACCACGCCACCCATCCCGCATCCCACGCAGAATCGCTCTGAAGTTCTGTCGCCGACGACCGCGAGCCCACAGCACCCAAACCACGGCCCGCAATATCAGCCGGTAGCTCTCAACAAACTTCCAGCCTTTCGGTATGTACGGCCGTCGCATCAACGCCCAGACATTACGGTACATGTAGTAGTAACGGCCCGGTGAGCGTGCGGGGTAGGCCTTACCCAGAACTGTGACTGGCTGATCACCCAGATCATGATTCAGCTTGGCATCCCAGGCACCAAAACTGGCGTATCCCCGTGCCCGCGCGCGCAGCCCCCATTCGATGTCCACGTAATCGATGAACAGGGATTCATCCATCAGCCCGATCCCCTCAAAACTGCGCACCGGGATCAGCGAGCCGGAGGCAATGACGTAATCCACCTCGACATAGGACTCCTGCGCACGCCGCTGCATGCGATGCAGCCTGCCCCCGTAGGTGCGAATAAATGGGGGCGGGTTCAGTTGCCGCGCATCGTGATAGTTCGCACCAATCGCGGCAATCGGAACCCGCTGCTCTTCCAGCCGATGCGCCACGGTACGCAGCTGCGCGATGAGGTCATCTGCAGGATCACTGTCGTGATCAAACAGGGCGACATAGCGAGACCCCAGACTTTGCGCGTAGCGAATGCCCGCATTTTGTGCCGCACCGACACCCTGGTTATCCGGCAGGCAGATCCAGTGAGCCGCACCTCCGGCCCGGGTCAGCAGGTCCTTGACCGTGTCCATCGGGCTGCCGTTGTCCACCACCACCACCCGGCAGCCCTGCGTGTACAACTTGCCCACCAGGGTCAACAGCCGGTCGACATCCGGGAAATAACTGACGACAACCGCACATACGTCAGTCGATGACGAGGGCTCGTCCGGAAGATGGCTCACTGCAGATTCGTGGCGGAAAAGCGCTCATGTTAGGACAACAACTCCGCCATAGCGGCACGCTGATATTCTTGGCGCCGGAGAGACACACCCCGGAGACACCCATGCGCGCCTTTTCCCAGGCCCTGCCTATCCTTGCCCCGCTCATTCTGCTGGCAGCCTGCCAAGGCGGGCGCGATACCGCGACACCGACCAACCCCGGCCCCAATATTCCGGGCGGCGTGTCCGAATTGCGTGCCGAGGTGATTCGCACAGAGCACGGTGTCCCGCATATTTTTGCCGACACCTTCAAAGGTTTCGGCTATGGCTATGGCTACGTGCATACCGAGGACAACCTCTGCGTCCTGGCCGAAGATTTGATGACCATCCGCGGAGAGCGCGCCAAATACTTCGGGCGAGACGGTGCGTACTCGATACCGGCAAATGGAACCTCCACCAATAATGTGGATTCGGATTTCTTCTGGCGCCATGTCGCCACGGCAGAGGCCATTGCGCCGGTCAGCCAGAACTCTGACCCGGAAGCCATCGCCGCCACCGAAGGCTTTGTCGCCGGGTACAACCGGTACGTACGCGAACTGCGCGCTGGCGAACATCCGGGGCGACATGCCAGTTGCGCCGATGCGGAGTGGATTGGGCCGATCACGGTCGACGACATGTACCGACGGTATTTCCGTCTGGTCGTGCTGGCATCCAGCAGCGTTTTCGCGGAAGGCATCGGCTCGGCACAGCCGCCCAGCCTCACCAATCCCCCACTGGTAACGAACCCGGCGGACATCGCCAAACTCGACAAGTCCGACTTCCCGCTTGCCGAAGGCCTGCCCATTGGCTCGAATATGTACGGCATCGGCCCCGAGGCCTCCGCCAACGGCTCACCGATATTGTTTGGCAACCCGCATTTCCCGTGGACCGGCACCGAGCGCCTGTACCTCGCGCACGGCATTCTTCCCGACACCAACATCATGGGTGTGGGCCTGTATGGCGTGCCCGCCGCGCTGATCGGCTTCACCGACCAGTTCGCCTGGAGCCACACGGTGTCGACGGCGTACCGCTTCACCTTCTACGAGCTCACACTGAACCCGGCCGACCCGACTCAGTATCTTTATGACGGCAGCTTCCGCGCGATGGACGCCGAAGACGTCACGATCGAGATCCGCGAAGCCGACGGCTCCACCAGCACGGAAACCCGCACGCTGTACCGCAGCCATTACGGCCCGATGCTGGAATATCAGGTCTCGGGCGTGCCAGTGCTGGAATGGAGCAATCTCAAGGCGTACACGCTGCGCGATGCGAACGCGGAAAATGACCGCCTGATGAACCAGTTCTTCCGCTGGAACCGGGCCAAGTCACTGACCGAATTCAAAGAGTTGCACGGCAGCGTTCTGGGTGTTCCGTGGGTCAACACCGTTGCTGCCGGCCCCGGCCAAGCGGTGTACTACGGCGATGTCACCGTGGTGCCCAACGTGCCCGACAGCAAAGTCACCACCTGTCAGGCCCTGCCACTGCATCAGGTATTCCAGCTGCTGGTGCCCGGTCTTCCGGTTCTGGATGGTTCGCGCTCCGCTTGTGAGTGGGATACCGACGATGACGCCCCCGTGCCCGGCATCTTCGGCCGCAGCAATCTGCCGACGCTCGAGCGCGATGACTGGGTCCACAACTGCAACGACAGCTACTGGCTCACGAACCCCGCCGAGCCGGTTACCGGCTACGCCGCGATCATCGGCGACGAGGAAACACCGCGCACGCTCCGAACACGGCTGTGCATGCGCCAGATCATCGAGCGGCTGGATGGCAGCGACGGCCTCGACGGCAACAAATTCACCTACGAGCAACTCAAGGACATCGTGCTGGGGTCGCGGGTGTATTCGACCGACCTCGCTCTGGATGATGTGCTGGGTGCGTACTGCACCCTGGGCACCGTCATCGGCTCCAGCGGCCCCGTGGATGCCACGGCGGCCTGCACGGTGCTGAGCAACTGGGACCGACGGAACAACAACGACTCGGTGGGCGGACACCTCTGGCGGGAGTTCTGGCGCAATGTGGGCAACCAGCTCCCGGCAGGCCCCGTGAACACGCAGTGGTTGGTGCCCTTTGACGCCGCCGATGCCGTCAACACGCCAAACACCCTCAATCTGCTCGACCCGACCTTTGAACTGGCGTTCGCCGATGCCATCACCACCGTGCAGTCCTCGCCCTTTGCACTGGACACCCCCATGGGAGAGATTCAGCAAAGCGGTGTCAACGGTGATATCCCCATCGTCGGCGGCGAAGGCTGGGAAGGCAGCTTCACCATCGCCAGCAGCCCCGGCGGGCTCGGTGACAACGGCTACCGCGTCACCTATGGCAACAGCTACATTCAGGCTGTCACCTGGGATCCACAGACCGGCGAGCCGCACGCGGAGGCTTTTGTTACCTACTCACAATCGACCGATCCCGCCTCGCCGTACTACAACGACTACACGCAGGCGTATTCGAATAAAGAATGGCTACGCCTGCGGTATCGCGAAGAGGATGTTCGTTCGGGCCCGATACAGGCGCAATATTTGCTAACGGAATGAGTATCGTGGCCCGCAAGCAGTTTGCTACACTCCTTAACTAACTAAGTCGCTTTCACAAACTTGGGGTTGTGTTGTGAATCAGGCGCAGCCGGAAAAATGAGGACACAGGACGTGACATTAATTAGACCAGTATGGTTGTTGGCCTTGTTGCTTTGTGTCGCTCATGGCGCCCGCGCAGAAAGCCTGGCTGCAAACGCTTCCAGTCAGACCCAGTCGGTGATTGGCGATACGCAGATTATTCGTCGCGGCACGCCAATTACACCGACCGCCGGCACGCCGATCTTCGCTGGCGATGAAATCGTTTCTCGGGAGTCTTCACGAATCTCGGCGACTCTATTGAACGATGCGCTGTTTGTGCTTGGCGAAAACACCGCGATCTCAGTTGACAGCATCAGCCTGAATCCAGAAAACCCGGCACGCAACCGCGCCATATTCAAACTTTCCGAAGGTTCGCTCAACCTGGACAGTGGCAGCGACGACAACTTTAGTTTCATCATTCGGACGGACACAGCAAGCATTTCAGTCACTGCTGGCGTCGCCGGTATATTGCTCAAGAAATCACCCAGCGGAAACGAGCTGATCATCAGGAATGAATCAGCGCGGGTTATTGTGACTTTCCTGCAACGAAATATCATCGTGCCGGAAGGTCGAAATATTCGCATCGGTCCTGACGGATCGACCACTTTTGTCCCGGACAGTGCCCCTGTGCTGCTTGATGTTCCGGCCTCTGATCGGGGCGTCATTGATGGGCCCGCGACGCCGGATAGTGTCGGCGTAGATCTACGAATTGAGGTTCTTCCGTCCACCAGCCCTACCCCAACGCAGGCGCCGGAGCCAACTCCCACACAAATCGGCACCACGTCACCAACCCCCGTTGTCAGCACACCGACACCGACCGCGCCCGGAATCACGCCAACACTTGCTCCGGCGCCGTCTCCTACCTTTGTCCCGATCGTGACGCCGACGCCTCCTGCTCCGACTGCCACCAGCGCTCCCACACCGGAGCCTACAGTTGATGCCACCCCGACCCCGACTCCCTCACCAACGCAGGGGGGGATTACACCCACCCCGACTCTGACCCCGCCACCTCCGACATCTACCCCCACTCCAGTCAGCCCTTTTTAATCAGATGCGCACCACAAGCCTTCCCGTTTTGGCAGCCTGCCTATGCATCGCGGCGAGCTGGGACTCATACGCCCGCACAGATCTCGAAGTCAAACTGGGGGGCAATGCCGTCGCTCGGGACAACTTCTATTTTCAGGAGCAGGGAAACGAAACCGCTGTAGTCGGCGTCCGTGTTGAACCCGAGCTTCAGATTGCGAGGACGGGTACGCTGGTCGACTCACAATTGATGCTTGGCGCAAGCGCCGCAAAGTTCAATGCCAACAGTGAAGATAACTACACCGACGCCTGGGCGAACGCAGGGGCTGATGTCAAACTCGGTGTCAACGCGCTCAACTTTGGTGTGAACTACCTCCGCGGGCATGATCCGTTTGGATCCAACCGAACAGAAGACTCCACGTTCTTCGATCGCGAATTGGATATTTGGACGCGTACCAGCGGTCAGGTCAACTGGGTCCGCAACGGCGAATTGCGCGGAGACATTTTTTCCAATGTCGGTGTCCAACTGGACCGGAAAACATACGAAACCAATACCGACCTCACACGCTTTCTCGACAGAAGTACGCGCCGATATCAGGGCCTGGTTGGAATCCAGCTGACCCAGAAGACCGGCGTCTTCCTGAGCGGACGCCTGGTTGATTTTTCATTCGACGAGGACTCAAACGGCCCCCGGCGCAGCGGTAAAACCACGGCATATTTTGGCGGTATCCGCTGGTCTGCCACCGCGCGAAGCAGAGGCAACGTTCGTTTCGGCGTCGCCTCGCGCGACTCCGAAGGCTTTGACACCAAGTTCTGGGAAGTCGAGGTCGATTGGGAACCCATCCTGACCCACGAACTCAAGCTGAGCTCTTCCCGCCGATTCGACCCCAGTTACCGGACCGATACCGAGTATTTTGACACCCGTAGCTACGAAGCCACATGGGTGCACTATTGGAATAACCGGATCAGTTCGCGTGTCGCAGCGGTACGCCGTGACCGCAGCTTCGTCGGCACAGAGCTCGAGGACAACTCGACCAACTACAGTGGAAAACTCACCTACGAGGTCGACAACGAACTCTCTGTCTACGGCCTCCTGCTGCTTTCTTCCAGAGATGCCGAGCAGAATGGGTACACTTACGACTCCAATGCCTTCGTGCTTGGCTTCGTTACTCGCCTCAATTAATCCTGTTCAATTCGTATGACTTCTCGCTTTTCGGCGGCTCTCCTGTGTGGCCTGTTGCTATTGTGCATGGGATGCGCGTCTGCACCTGACAAGCAGCAGTCAGCCATTGCACTTCTGCAACCCTTCAGTGCCAGTGGTTATCTGATCTCCCCTACCGACACCCTGCGTATCGATGTCTACCGGGAACAAGATCTCAGCGGTAATTATTATGTCGACCCGTCCGGCACCATCAACATGCCTCTGGTCGGTCGCATCGGCGTTGCCGGGGAAAGCGCTGAAACCGTTGAACGCAAAATCGCACTGACACTCTCTCGGGGTTACCTGGTCGATCCGGACGTCCGAGTATCCGTCATCAAGTTCAGACCGATCTACATTACTGGCGAAGTCAAAAAACCCGGAGAGTACCCATTCACCCCGGGTATGACTGTGCAACAGGCCATCGTATTGGCAGGCGGCGAAACCCGTTTCGCAACCGACAAATACTACTTGCAGCGGAACTATGCGGCGGAAAATCGCCGGGTTCGGGTCAATGGCATCAGCTTGTTGTATCCGGGCGACATCATCTCGGTTGGTGAGCGGCTGTTTTGAACGCCGCACCTCCGCGTTCCGCCTCGCCGAGCGCAATTACCCCTCCCAAGAGCCTTGAATCTCGCGACCTGATCTCCACGGAGGAGATCATTGCCATTATTCGAGCAAATCTGGTCATCCTGTGCGGCCTCCCATTCATATTTGGCATCGGCGCGCTGTACTACGGGCTTTCCCAGGACAAGATTTACTCTGCAACCGCGCTGGTGCAGCTGGATCCACGACCTTCGCGCCCGCTGGGCCGATCTGAGGATATCTACGACCCCGGATACAACTCGAACGAGTACTACGGCACCCAGCTGCAGATCCTGGAATCCCGGAAACTGGCAGAACAGCTCACGCAGAGACTCAACCTGATCGACGTTGAGGAGTTTGGTGGCTCCGGGTTTCGTTCGCCCCCCTGGTGGGAGAAAGCCTTGGCGCTGATCCCCGGAACTCCGGACGCCTCACCACCCGAGCCTATTCCTGAGGCTTCGCGGCTGGAAAGCACCATCCGAAGAGTCGCTGCAGCTACACAGAGCAGCCTGGCCCCGAACACCACTTTGTTCCGGGTGCAGTTCTTGTCGCGTGACCCGCAGCTCGCAGCGATCGGCGCCAACGCGCTGGCCGATTTGTACATCGAAGAGCTGTTGCAGGCGCGGCTGGACATTTATTCCAAGGCAAGCAACTGGCTGCTCAGCAAACTCGGCAATGTTCAGGGCGACCTGAACCGCGCGGAAACCGACCTGCAGTCATTTCGCGACGAGCGCAATATCGTCAAGGTTGGCGGCAACCGCGGCCTGATTGAAAGCGAAGTTGCCGACCTGACCCGGCTGTTACGCGATGCGGAGAACAAGCGCAAACAGTTGGAGAATATGTTTGCGGAAATTCAGCGTATCACCCGCCGGGATGCCAGCCTGACGGAAGCCCAGCCGCTGCTTCTAGACGCAACCATCAAAGACACTGCCGGCCAGGTTCTGCGCGCGGCAACTAAGGTCAGTGAGCTGGAGCAGCGTTACGGCACCCGGCACCCGGAATACCTCGCAGCAAAATCACAGCTGGAATCACTGGAAGACAGTTATCGCGAACAGCTGACGAACAAGTCCCGCAGTTTGCAGGCCCAACTGCAAAGCGCGCGCAACTCGGAGAGCCAGATCCGTCGGGACAAGCTTGAAGCGGACAAAAAGCTGCGTGCGCTTGACCGCGACGAGTTCGAGTTGAACATGCTGGAACGCAACGTCCGCAACAATCAGCAACTTTATGACCTGTTCTTGGCGCGTCTGCAGGAAACCGAGAGCAACTCCAGCTTTGCCGAGTCGAACGCTCGCATCGCGGACCCTGCCGTTCCCCCAAGAGCACCCTTTGCACCGCAAATTAAACAGCTGCTGCTGGTAGGCGTTGCACTGGGCGCGTTACTGGCAACGATGTTGGTGCTGCTGCGTGAGCTGCTGCGCTCACGCATAGACACTCCGGAAGAGCTGGAGCAGATCTGCAGTGCTCCACTGCTGGGTGTCGTCCCCCACATGCGAGCGAAAAAGTTGCACGACCATGTCATCGAGCAAGTCGTCCAGGATTCGCGCTCAAACTACGCGGATTCAATTCGCAGCATCAAGACAGCCGTACTCATTCGCAGCAATCGACAGCCAACTGAAGCCATCTGCCTGGCGCTGACCTCCACCGAGCCCTCCGAAGGAAAAACCACCCTGACCGCGGCTTTGGCTGCCGTATTCTCCAGCAACGCACGGGTGCTTGCACTCGATACTGACCTGAGGCGACCACGCCTCGCCCAGCTGTTCGGCGCAGGCAAGGGCCGCCTATCGGGGCTGGCGGAATATTTACAGGGAGAAATCGAGCTGGACGCGATTCTGCGCACCAACGAACAGACGGGCATTCACTACATTCCCTCAGGGCGCCCCCCTTCCAACCCAGCGGTACTCCTGGAATCCCCGCGGTTTGCCCAACTTCTGGCAGACATGCGGAAACGCTACGATGTGATTCTGATCGATACACCACCCCTGCTCGCGGCAAGTGATGCGATGCACTTGATTGCCAGCGTCGATGGCTTTCTGGTGATCACACGGGCCCACAAGACGCACAGAAATGCGTTCCTGAGCAGCATGAAGCGAATGGAAACCGCACACGCGCCGTGCTTGGGCATTATCCTGAATGACGCTGCCATCACCCGTCCAAGCTACGGCGGTTACTACAACAGCATCAAGAAGTACTAGTCCGCTTCCCTGGCAATCGCAGATGGACCGATTCGTCAGTAACCTGATCCGCTTCATTCTAGGTATTGGTGCGTTGGCAGGTGGGGCGGTACTGTTCATCAACGCCGCGCAGTTCACCCTGGCCAGCAGGCACCTGGATTCTGGCTTGTTGCCTCCTCCGCCGACTGCGAAAACTTGGCTGGATCAGAAACGCTGGATGCAGCTCGGTAGTTCCTGGCTGTATTCAGACCCTGCCAGCGCGGTTACCGCATGGGAGAACGCTCTCCGGACGGACCCCGTGAACGCCAGTTCCTGGAGCCAATTAAGCGTGGCTTATTTCTACTCTGGGCTACCGCACAAAGGAAGCACTGCTGCCCAACGCGCACTCGGGCTTTCACCTAAGCGAGCCAGCATCGCTCTGGAGCAGGCGCTGCTGGCTGCGGATTTTTGGGAGATGGCCAGTCCCGAAGCGCAAACGCTGTGGCACGCAAACCTGGACATGTTGGGCTCTCAGATGCTGGCTTCGATTGTCCATCGAGCGGTTTCAACCAACCGTGACGTGCGCCTCTGTAACCTGGTCGAAGATCTTTCGCCGTACTCAGATTTCTGTGCGAACACCGTGCGCTGGCGTACCAAGTGTTCCACTGCCACTCCGCAAACACCCAGACTGTTCAAGGGCTGTCGTCGACGCGGGTATCCGGTTGGAGGGACAACTCAATGACCCATGCCGGGCTTAGCTGGGTCTTGGTAGTTGTTGCGATCCTGGGCCCCGGATTCATACGCGGAGGCTACCCTCAATTTTCCGAGGCCGCATCATGTCTGCTGGCGGCCGCTGCCTTGCTGGTCGCGCCACGCGGTATGCGCTCACACCCTCTCATCGCTGCGTGTATGACCCTATGGGTTCTGTGGTTGCTATGGCTTGGACTGCAACTGGCCCCCTTGCCGACTGACGTTTTGTCCCAATTGGCACCAGAATCGCTCAAAGCCTGGAATCACCTTGCGGAAATTGACGTCGTTCAGCAGGCCCGGATCAGTGTTTTCCCGGAAGCTGGTCTGCGCTTTTTCATCGTTTCCCTGGGCCTGCTGTGCATCTGGAAAACTCTGCAGCAATTGGTCAGTGTCGACCCCTATGCGGCACGTCGCACGCTACTTGCTATCGCCATCGGAGGCTTTGTTCAAGCGCTTTTCGGAACGCTGACCCATTTCAACGTCTGGCACTTTCCCGTTCTCGAACCGAGCGGGCGGGCCCATCATGCGGTGGCGCACGGTACCTTTGCCAACAGGAACCACTTTGCCGCGGTACTGGTAATTGCGTCGGCAGCCACACTGGCGCTGATGCTCAGTGTTCGCGACACCTCGCGTGGTCGCGGCAGCTTCATTATGGATCAGCTCAACAAGCCCACATTGATCTACCGCGTCATGCTCTTCGTGCTTCTGGTAGCCGTTGTGCTGAGCCAGTCCCGGATGGGTAACGTGACCCTGGGGGTGGGCATGGCTGTATTTGCCCTGTTCTGGCTAATAAGCACCCGCACCATGCGCAGCTTCGTCATCACCGCAGCGATTTTCACCAGCATCGCAGTCGTAGACATCCTGCTGATCAGTGAACGGTTCGGGCTGGATCGCGTGGTGCAGCGCATAGAGGCCACAGACATTGACGGGGACTCGCGCTCCGTACTCCGACAAATAGCGATGGATGCGATCAACGCGTATACGCCGCTAGGTTCTGGCCTGGGCACTTTTGCCCGCCTGGAAACCCAGTTTGATCCGACGATTGCGGGCGCGCCACTGGTCTATGCGCACAACGACCACTTGCAGTTGATCCTCGAAGCAGGCTGGGTGGGATACGGAATCCTGGCCTTGCTATTGCTGCTGCATATGGGACACGCCGCACGACTCCTGGGCTCTCGCAGGGCACTGCACCGGGCGCTGGCAGCGGGAGCAATGATGGTTTGCACTGCCGCTCTATTGCACGCAACAGTGGAGTTCATCTTCTACACGCCAGGTTGGCGTGTGCTGTTTGTTGCGTTTTTGGGCACTTTGATCGGCGTACGCCCACCGGCGATGGCGTCTACAACCCGCGAATCTTGAAGAAACCCAGCACCATCGTACGAACCAAGATATCAAGGTCCAACAGCAACGACCAGTTGTCGATGTACCACAGGTCCAGTTCCAACCGACGCTTCAACTGGGCATTATCGTAAATTGCCCCGCGCGAACCATTGATCTGTGCCCAACCGGTCATACCGGGTAGCACACGGTGACGCAACCGATAATCCAGGTCCTCTCGAGCCGCATCCACATTCATGCTGACCTCGTGCGGCCGCGGTCCTACCAGACTCATGTCGCCCTTCAAAACATTGAACAGCTGTGGCAGTTCATCCAGTGACCAGCGTCTGAGAAATTTCCCCACCTCGGTAAACCGGGGGTCGTTAGCTTTAACCTGGTCCAGCTTGCCGTCCTCGGTTGTATAGGTGCCGTCGGTATATTTCAGTGTGCGGAATTTGTAGATGGTGAACTCTGCACCGTGCAATCCGTGCCGTTGTTGCTTGAACAAAACCGGCCCCCGCGAACCCGCCCAGGTAACCAGCGCGATAACCAGGAGGACCGGGGAAAGTACCAGCAATCCGACAAATGCTCCCACCCGATCAAAGACGCTCTTCAACCACCCTTCCAAACCACGGTAGGGACGGATACCCAAGCCAATGAGGACGTGGGAACCGATGCTGTCCACCGCGTCTTTCGCCACGGAGAATCCTCGCAGGTCGGGTACAAAGCGCACCTGGCAGAGCGCCATGCTTTCCGAATAGAACAACTCATCCAGCAGCCCCAGAACAGCGCCGGATTGCAGCACCCAAGCCTCGTCAACGGCGCCCTCCAGTTGCCCGTAGAGATACCGAGGAGCTTCATCGGCCTGTCCAAGAAGCGACAGGTCACCGTCGGCACCCTCCGGGCCGAAACGGCCGACGACCATGATGTCGTCGTGGCGTGACTGGGCCAGTTCACGAACCAGGTGCTGCGCGTGGCCAGGGTCGCCAATCAGCACCACTCGACGAATACCGATTCCAGCCTGACGAGCCATTCGCAGCAGCTGCCAGAAACAAAAATGCAGTATCGCGAGCATAAGCGCGGCGGTCGGCAGCCACATCAACAGCCAGCCACGCGACATTTTTTCACTGAATTTGAATACCACGAGCAACACCAGCATCATCAGCAGCACCGAACACCACGCCATCCACGCACGGGAAATACGTCGCCACAGATTTCGCAGGTGATCCTGGTAGTACGCCCCCAACGCATGGGCGAACAGGGGATACGACAGCGCACACAGCGCAATCATCATCGCGTGAAAGTCGGAATCAACGATGGTTTTACGATAGGTGTAGGTGCTCATCACCCAGCTGCAAAAGTGCCCAGAGGTATAGATGATCAGCATTTCCGCAATGGCGACTGCCGTCGTCAGGCCCGGGTGTGCTGTCCGCGCCGAGGCGGCGCGCCCGATGGCGATACGAGCATCCGATCCGGAGCGCATGCCTAGACTGACCATTCGCGATCAATCAATGCACACAGGATATGTCCTACCACCAGATGTACCTCCTGTATCCTGGCCGTGGATTGGTCGGGAACGGCGATAACGACATCAGCCAGACCCGCCAGCGGATTCGGCAATGCACCGGTCATTGCCAGTACGCGACACCCCACCTGTCGCGCAACCTCAACGGCAAGCAAAATGTTCGCCGATTTGCCACTGGTACTGTACGCCCATAGCAAATCGCCGGGGGAGGCTATCGCCTGGACTTGCCGCGAGAACACTGCCGCATAGCCCATGTCGTTACCCAAAGCCGTCAGGTTCGACGAATCAGTTGTCAACGCAATAGCCGGCAAACCGGGCCGCTCAACCTCAAAACGGCCAACGATTTCTGCCGCCATATGCTGACAGTCTGCAGCTGAGCCCCCATTTCCACACAGCAAAATCTTGTTTCCCCGGCGCAGCGTGTCAAGGACCAGTTCGGCAGCACGACCAATCGCAAGTGATTGCTCTTGCCGTGTTCGCTGCACGACATCCAGGTGGGCCTGTAAAACCGAATCGACGGTATGCGCAATATCGGCTCCCGACACCTCAGTCATCAGCGATCATCCTGTTGATCAATCCCGTACTGGAATAGCCTGCGCGCAATGGCACGATGCATACCCTCCCCCCATTGGCGCGGACAAAGTCCGCTCCAACGATTTCGTCAGCGGCGTAGTCACCCCCTTTGACCAGCACATCGGGAATTACCGCTTGGATAACTTCCGCTGGCGTGTCTTCTTCAAATACTACCAGTGCGTCAACATCTCGGCACCCCTGCAGCATCCGCACCCGATCCGCTTCCGGATTGATCGGCCGGGAGGAGCCTTTGAGACGCCGTATGCTCGCATCCGAATTCAGCGCAACCAGTAGACAGCCACCCTCCTGGCGGGCCGCTCGCAAGCAATCCAAATGCCCGGGATGCAGCACATCAAAACACCCATTGGTCACGACAACCTGTTTCCCCGCGGCGCGTTGCGCTGCGACCCACTCCTGTATCCGGGTGCCGCTGAGCACCGGGGGGAGACCCGCGGTATCCGCGTTCATCGCCGCTTGGAGCTCGGCCCGAGTGATCGCAGTGGTCCCGTGGCGACTGACGGCCAGGCCTGCAGCTCGATTGGCCAAGTCGCAAGCATCGGTCACCGCCAGACTGGCGGCCATGGCGGCGGAGAGCGTGGCGACAAAAGTATCCCCGGCTCCGGTGACATCGAAAACTTCCTGCGCCAGGGCAGGTAGGTGTGTGGGCGCGCGTCCACGTGTATACAAGCTGACACCGTCTCCACCTCGGGTCAGGCAAAGATGCGTAATCCCCCAATGTGCGCACGCCGCCTCGGCGCGCTCGTCCAGATTTTCCAACTCCGTCACTTCGGCGGAAGCCTGCAAAAACTCCAGCAGGTTCGGTGTCACCGCCGTTGCTCCGGCATACGCGGTGAAATCCTTGCGCTTGGGGTCAACCACAACCGGCACGCCGTGAGCACTGGCGATCGCAATCAATTCACGGGGGTCCGCTAATACCCCCTTCGCATAATCTGAAAGCAGCAACAGATCTGCCGACGCAATCGCCGCCTCCACCCTGTGGCGAAGCTGGGGCCAGGCCGCCGCTACCGAGATATGCTGGGCATCGAATTCCTGATCGTAGCGAACCAGTTGCTGCCCCCGGGAAACCACCCGGTTTTTAATCGTGGTCATACCGGCAGGACTCTCAACGATGTCAGCGCGAATTCCGCTGAGCTGTAGCAGTTCCTGCAGGCGGGTTCCCGCGGCGTCCAGCCCCACTGTACCTATGAGCGTCGTCTGCACCCCCAGCCCGACAAGATTGGCAGCGACGTTCGCCGCACCACCAAGACGCAGATCTTCACGCGTCACGCGGACGACGGGTACCGGCGCTTCAGGAGACACTCGTGAGGTGTCTCCATAGACCGTACGGTCCAGCATGAGATCGCCACAAACGAGGATTCTCAGGTTCGAAAAATCAGGAATTGTTTGCGTCAATGCAATCCGCAGGGCGTGATACTGTATGAACAGTTCCCCTGTCGGCCTCAAGTGTGCCTAGCTCAGAGCGTAAGCGTACGCCATTTGTGTGGTGGTTGCGTCGTCGTGAAACGGTCACAAAAATTGCGCTTCTCGACCGCGACGGCGTCCTCATACATGACTGCGGATATCCCCATCACATCAAAGACTTGCAGCTGCTACCGGATGCGGTGAGTTTATGCCGATACCTGCAAAGCCGAGGCTGGACTTTGATCATTGTGAGCAACCAATCCGGCATTGCTCGTGGATATTTTTCACCGGCAGATTACCTGCAGTTCACCACTGCCATGCTGGCTGCATACGCACAACACGGGGTGTACTTTCGCGGCGTACTTGCGTGCCCCCATCACCCGGGAGGACAGGGGCAATGGAAACGCTCCTGCCTCTGCCGGAAGCCGCGCCCCGGAATGCTGGTTCGTGCCCTGAAACAATTTGGTGTTCCGCGTAGTCGCAGTCTGATGGTAGGTGACAAGCGCAGCGACATGCAGGCCGCCCGTCTGGCTGGTGTCCGCCACAGGATCAAGGTCGAACATGCGATGCCCTCTTTTCGCCGGTCAGGAGTCGAGCCGGTGTTGCGCTTTTCAGGGTCGGCTCAGCTCCCGCTGAAACCTCTCCAGAATGGCATCCTGCGCCAGAGTTTGAAGCGCCAATTGCCGACCCTGTAAACCCAAAGCCTGTCGTTTGGGAGCGTCCGCAGCCAATGCCAGCATCGCTGCCGCCAGCGCCTCCGCATCCCCAGGCGGCGTAACCACACCACACTGCTCCACCGTTTCACCCAGTGCCGTTTGTGGCATCGCCGTAGCGATGACAGCGCGTCCACTGGCCATCATGCCCCCCAGTTTTGACGGCATCACCTGCGCTGCCGCCCCGATTTTCTGAGGCAGCAGATGAATATCGGCGGCAGTGAGCCAGGCGGGAAAATCTTCAAATGACTGCGATGGATACCACTGCAATCGAGGCAAACCCCGAGCCAGTTGCTGCAACTGCTCCTTGCGCGGGCCATCCCCACAGATGACCAAATGCAGCCTGGGATTTGCCGACAATGCAACACGCGCGGCCTCAAACACCAATTCGAGGTCCTGCTTCACACTCAGACTGCCGGAGTACAGCATCACGACATCGTCTACCGTGAGCCCAAGCTGCGTGCGCACACCTCGGGCATCCACCTCGGGTCGGACATGCTCCACATCGACCCAATTGGGCAGAAGGTAACGACGGCCGGGAGGAATGCCATAGTCCTCCAGGCGCTCATCCATTTCCAGAGAAATGGTGGATACACGATCAAAGCGTCGCAGTAACCAACCCTCCAGAAAACTACCGATGCGCATGAAGCGGGCAAGCATCCCCATCTGCAGCCCGCTGGCGGCTCCCAACTCAAAGTCCTGGATATGCACCCAGGTCCGCGCACCCCAGAGTCTGGCAGCAAGCAACGCCACTGGCGCGGAAAAGAGCGTAGGGACAATGGCGATGACCCACTGCGGACGCACCCGGCGTAGCCCCAGCAACCCCGACAGCAACCCCAACGCAAAACTCAGCAGATGGATCACTCTGCGCAATGCGGTTGGTGATTGTGGAACCCACAAAGGACAGCGGATGACATCAACGCCGGCCAAGGTCTCGCGACACCGACGCCAAGCTCGATAGGGCGGCTGCACTTTCCAGTCGGGATAATAGGGCGGCGCGCACGCCACATGGACCTGATTCCCCCTCGCCGCGAGCCAGACCGCCATTTCTCCGGTGTACTTGCCGACCCCAACCCGCTCCGGAGCATAATTCAGCCCGGCGATAACCACGCGTGTGGCGCCCCCCGGTTCCCTCACTTGTTCTGCCAAGATGCGCACTCCTATGCGTTGCGCGACCAACCCACCGCAATTCGTCTTTCACGGCTGTCCATACTATCGTCACACATCCGACTCACCTCGGGCCGACCCGTCCCCGTACTTCACCTCATGTCTCAAAGCAATACAAAACCTCGCATTCTTGTGACCGGCGGATCGGGTTTCATCGGCACTAACCTAGTAGAACACTACCGACAAAAAGCAATCCCGGTATGCAACCTGGATCATCTGCCCCCGCGAAATCCCAACCACCAGGCTGATTGGGTGCAAGCAGACCTATTGCAGCCCACGCAATTGCGACATTGCATTGCTGAATTTGATCCCAGCCATGTGGTCCATCTCGGCGCCCGGACGGATCTGAATGGCCGCTCACTAAGCGACTACACCGCCAATACCCTCGGTGTTGAAAATCTCACCGCTGCGCTCAATGACCACGGCAACGGACAGCGAATCCTTTATGCGTCCAGTCGGCTGGTGTGCAAAATTGGCTACCAACCCCACGGCGATACCGATTATTGCCCCACGACGATTTACGGCGAAAGCAAAGTCCTCGGCGAACAATGGCTACGCCAAGCCTCCATTCTCGCGCACTGGGCCATTGTCCGACCCACCTCCATTTGGGGACCCTGGTTTGCCACACCGTATCGGGACTTCTTTGAAACTGTTCGCAAAGGGCGCTACCTGCATCCGCACGGTCGCCGGATTCGCAAATCCTTCGGCTACGTGGGCAACACGGTGCACCAGATTGACCGTCTGCTTTTCGCGCCGGCCGAGATGATCCAAGGGCAGACGTTTTATCTGTGTGACAGCCAACCACTGGAGGTCCTGCAATTCGCCCAATTGATTGCTCGTGAGCTGAATGCGCCGCCCATCCGACAGATTCCACTCCCGTTATTGAACCTGGCCGCGCAACTTGGCGACCTGCTCGCCACCGTGGGATTTCAGCAGGTACCGCTGACCCGGTTCCGGCTGAACAACCTCCTCACCGACATGCTGCATGATGCAAGCAATACAGTGGCTGTTGCCGGACCCGACCCTTGGACCTTGCAAAAGGGCGTGGAAACCACCGCCCGCTGGCTCCGGGAGCACGGCTAATCGATCACGATTAGCTCAAAAAGACCTGCACTTTTTCACGTAAAAACGAGACGTCCCCCAGTTGGTCGAAATACATGCAGCTCAGTTCCGGGTCGGTGCCGGGCGGCAGGTAGGGCAGATGGCCCCGCAAGAAGAAACCAAACGCGGGAATTCGGTGATAGTAGGCCAAGTGCAGCATGAAACTGTCGGGTCCGATGTAGCGCCCTGCCTGGCGTAATTCCTGGTTACTCACCTCCATCGGCGGGCGCAACAGATACCGATCCACGCGCATCTCCCAATCGACGTATGCCGCACAGGGGTCCAGCAAATGCAGGGGGCGCCCCGCTGCATGCGCCAACTCCACCAACACATGCAGCACATCCGGCGGAATAAAACGTGAGGGGTGCCGAGCGCATGGATTAACCAGCAGCGGTGCGCCAGCAGGCGCGGAAAAAGTTGAAGCCTGCGCCCAAGGAACGGGGCCCACATCCAGCAGCCCCGCCAACCAGCGCATCCGATCGACATATGCGTGGCCGGTCTCCGCAGGAAAGGAAACCTGACGCCCACGCGGCACCAACAATCGCGCCCGTCGCTTATCGAACTCGAATGCCAGTGTGTCACCGGGCGCGGTGAGGCGTGAAAACTGCGCACGGAGATTTTGAAAATCGGCGAGCGCTTGGCGCACGCCATTCTTACCCACGGTGAACAGCGCGCACTCGCGCTCAAGCAATGTCTGCATTGGCGGAGGGCTGCGCAACAACTTCGCAACTTCCTGGGTGACTGCCGACCCGAAAACGCGGTGTGGCGCGAGCGAACTGCCAGCCAACGCTTCCAGTGCCGACAAGGTAATCAGGGCGTCGCCAAATGCGACGACCGAAACGAGATGAATCATGGAAATGTCTTAGCTCGCTTCCGTGCCGGTCGGCACGTAGTGGCGACCCGCATGCCTACGCATACTTCGCGCCAACCCCACATACAGTCTGAAAACATCCGCCCCCAACCAGGACATCAACCAATTGCTCCAGGACCGCGGCTTGCGAGGCGCTGTCTTCATCGCGATCTGAAACCAAGCACGCCCCGCTTTCATCTGGCCCTCCCGGCATAAACTCTGCCCCAGCAGATTGGCGTAGTGGGCGTAAGCCAGCGGGTAACGGGCAAACAATCCGGAGTGCCGCTCCAGGATGCGGCGGAGGCTGCTGACATACCCCGCCTCATTGGCCAGAAGGCTATCGGGGCTCTTGTGGTAGATCACCAACGGCTCATCCAGGTACAGGATCCGTCCGCGGCCCACCAGCTTGAGAATAAATTCCCAGTCTTCAAACCGGGCAATATCTTCCGAGAATCCGCGCACTTCACGAGCCGCATTGGTCCTCACCATCCAGCACGACGCATTAGGCACCTGCTGGGCCACCGAAGGCATCAGGTCGAGAAGCACACCACTTCCGGGGCCACCATAAGACCACACCGGATCTTCCGGGCAAACGCTACCGCATGCCACGGCCACCACATCGGGTTGCTGAAGCAGCACCTCTCGACACTTTTGCAAACGCCCGGGTCGCCACTCATCATCACTGTCAAGAAATGCGATGAACTCCCCCGATGCCCGTTGAATTCCCTGGTTCCGAGCCGCAGCCGGACCGGCATTTTCCTGTTGGACGTACAGACGAATGCTTTCGGCGTACTCGCGCCGCAGCGCCTGAACGGTTTCGTCTGAAGATGCGTCGTCCACCACGATAACCTCGTCTTCACTCCCCCGCTGTGATAACACGCCGTCGAGAGCGCATCGGAGCCGTGGCCATCGATTGTGCGTAGGAATCACTATACTGACGGCGCCGGAAACATAGGTGCCTCGCAACGCTTCACCTTTCGGGAATTCTTCCATAAAGCCCCACGCGAATACCGAACCACACCCCACACCCGCGATGAACACGACCGCGCGCCAGAAGCGTAGCACGCAGCGATTCGCCGACCGTGACGGTGAGGACTTCCCACGCATCATCTGGGTTTTCTGGGCACAGGGCTGGGACCAGGCGCCGCAGCTGGTGCAACGGTGTATTCAGTCGTGGATAACGGCGAACCCTGACTGGCAAGTCATCGTCCTCGACAACACCAACTTGGCCGAACATTGCGACATCCCTCAAACCGAAGAATGGTGGCGAGATCTTTCGCGGAATCATCAGTCTGACCTGCTCCGATTCAAACTGCTGGCCGAACGAGGGGGAGTGTGGGCCGCCGCCACCACCTACTGCGCGATTCCACTAAACCAATGGCTATTGCCGGGTTTGCAGTCGGGCTTTTTCGCCTTCGCCAACCCGGGGCCGGATCGGTTGATTGCGAGCTGGTTCCTGGCGGGGCGCGCGGGCAACCCACTGCTTTGCCAGCTCGCTGACCGACTGCAAAGGCACTGGGCACGAAACCCATACAACGTCCGTAGCGAAAACGCGAAACGCCTGATCCGCATTGCCGGCAAACTGTTCAATCGCTCCGTAAAAACAACCCACTGGTGGTTCCATCCACTCATCTATCGTGGCTTGGCGATCTATCCGTACTACTGTGCGCATTACATGTTTGCCGAGGTGCTCCGTAACGACGCTGTTTGTCGAAAAATCTGGGAAAGCACTCCCAAAATCCTCGCTTCAGATGCATTCGCTCTCTTGCGCAACGGGCTGTCAAGTCCACCCAGCCCGGCTCTGGTGCGACAGATTCAGGAAGCCGCCACACCCGTGTACAAATTGAGCTGGAAGAAGCCCTGGCGTGAAAGTGACACACAGAGCGCGGTGCACATGCTGATGGATCTTGGAAGAGATACCATTGTTTGAGAACCGGTGAAGTTAAATGAATTGCGGCACAATTTCGTCTAGGTATAGTTGGAAAACCAACGTAGAGCTAAAACGTGAATCCATCTCACCCCAGAACGCCGGAAGCACTGCGGTTACGGTGCTACTATCCGTTGCTTTTGTGCTATCCACCTTCAGGATGCTTCGTCTATCCGGAAGCGTCCAGCTCGCAGATCTATTCGTATTTCTTGCATTACTTTTAATCGTTATAAATTTCTCACTTGGCCGTCGCAGCATATGGCTACCATGGTGGTTCACACTAGGAAGTGTATTTGCTTTTTTGCCGGCACTCTTGATATACGTTCCTAACGGAATTGGGCCTAAATCAACAATTGCCCCACTAGGCAATATATGGTTGTGCTGGCTGCTCATTCCTGTAGTAGTCGCAAACTCCGCCATTAACCTTGATCAACTAAGAATGCTGTTTATATGTTGGGCCGTCGCATCTATAATCGCTGGCGCACTTGCCTTATTAGCAACAACCGGAGTGACAGTACCAGGGCTTAAGGCTCACGCAGGCGCTCGACTGCGAGGTTATACAGAACATGCGAACGTGTTGGCGCAAATATGCTCTGTTCCTCTACCAGCCCTGCTAGGATATGGTTTATCAAGACATCGATTCTACACTCGCTGCTGGGTTTTATCTTCAATAATATTTTTACTTTATGTCGTTAATTTAACAGGCAGCAGAAAAGCCTTAGCGGCGTCGGTTGCTTGCATGGCTTTTGTTGCCGGCATCTGGCTTATAACTTCGTCCAAGAGAAAATTTGCGGCCAGGATTCTCGCGATTCTCGTCGTCTGCGTCGGATTGGCCAGCCTAACAGCAGCTAATTTCACCAACGAAGATTCTTCTCTATTTCGATTATTCCACGACTCCTACTCTGCCACACGATCTGATCTTCGGCGCGAAATTCTCGCGGAAGAAGCCTGGAATGACTTTTGGTCCAATCCATTGATTGGTGTAGGGTATGATAAATTTATTTCTGCTCATAACTCATGGCTCTCGATGCTGAGATGCGGTGGAATCTTTGGCCTAATGTTTATTTTAATTCGTGACATCGGGATAATTTCATGTTTAAAAACAGGCCTCGCCAGATCGTTTCACTCCAGCAGCCAAACGATTTTTTTAATCGGCTTAATTTTTAGCTATGCAAGCTGGCTCTTGGCAAGCTTGAAGTCTGTTCCTGGAACAGATAGATATTCTCTTTTTGGCATTGGACTCGCCATCGCACTTTCTCGAATCATATACACAGAAGGCCAACCTACAGGGGAGCTCAAGCCCAAAGCGCATCAAACCCCATCTTTTTAATAGAGTCCAATATATTTTATTTAAGCTAGATAGACTGTAACCTCATTAGCCTCCCGTATTTCTATGGCCACCAAGCACCGCCTTCGGCACTTCCTACTCGAAAAAGCCAGCCGCGTCTGTCGGCCACTTATACGACATGACCCCACCCAAAGTTTGGTGCTGTTTACGGAACCTCGCGGCGGCGGCACTTGGCTGACCGAGCTGATAAGCGAAATTCCAGGTTCCGCCGTGCTCTGGGAGCCTTTGCATCTGCGCCATGCACCAGCGTTTCAGGCTTTGGGTTTTTCCTGGCGCCAATACATTCCTGAGAACACGCTATGGCCGGATGCGCGCTTGATTTTCGAGCAGACATTCCAGGGGCGATTGTTAAATGCCTGGAATTGTGGCATCTCATCACCTTGGAAATTCATCATTGCCAATGAACTCATAGTCAAATTCTCCCGCGCCAACGCCATGCTACCGTGGTTGACACGGGAGTTTGAATTTCGCCGCCCCCCGGTCTATCTCGTCCGTCATCCCTTTGCGGTTGCGGCGTCCCAGCTACACCATCCCGCGTGGAGGAAGCATATCGTTCCGCTGGATGTCAAAGAGCGTTTCCCGGGGTTGCGCGACCTGCACGCTGATTTCCTCTCCACACTTAAAAAACCTGAAGAAATCTTGGTCGCGCAGTGGTGCCTTACCAACAGCATCCCGTTGAGGCATCCAGAGAACAACAAACGCTGGGTGACGGTGCACTATGAGCGCCTGATGCAACAGCCAGAAACGGAGCTGCGGCGCATTTTTGACCGCTGGTCCCTGCCGCTACCGCCGAGCAGTCTCGACATCATCCGCAAACCTAGCGTCACCACAGTCGGACCGTCTGACAGTAATAATATCGAGCGGCAGCTATCTCGCTGGAAATCCTTCTTCACATCCAGGCAAATTGCGTCGCTGATGGGGATCCTCGAGCATTTCGAGATCACCTCCTATGGCAGAGACATTGACGTAATTCAACACCGGTGACGACAGCGTGGAAAGTTGATGTGGCATAGGCTATAAACGTTTACGGGGGTTCGCCCCCTTTTCTACGGACACTTCAAAGAAGCCCGACAATGGGCGTAAGGAGTGTTTATGTCGAAGAGAAGAAAGTTCAGCGCCGACTTCAAACGGGGGGCTGTTGAGCAAGCCCTTCAGCCTGGTGTGAGCTGTG
>JBFIER010000023.1:0-43210 GCA_041603255.1 Oceanococcaceae bacterium
CCCGACCCTTGGGGTTGTGCCTGTATTCATCGTTTCGAGCGGCGTGCAAAAGAACGCGCCACGTTGCCGTTGGCAGGTCCGCTGTCCGGGGCGCCAACCGGGCCTGTCAACCCGCCGCAGCGCGGTGCCCGGTCCCCGCTGGTACTCGGTGGGGTCGGGTCTACACGACGTCCTGTCGTGGAGACCCTCAAACGGACTCCTGTCCGTTTGCCCCCATTCGCACCAGCGGCGCCCGGCGGGTTGCCTGATGGCTCCGGTCAGCACCCCGGACAGCGGACCCCGCACATCGTTGCTCCCGACTTCAGGCTCCAGACTCCCGATGTTCACGCCAATCCGCGATGAGCCAAAAAAAAAGCCGCCGGGCGAGTGCCGGGCGGCTTTTTTATGGGTGCCCTGATCAGCGCTTGCGCTGACCCTGGCGGGCGATCTTGACCATGTTCTGGGTGCGGAAGTGGGTGGTGTCGAACTCGTTGGTTTCGAACAGGGGTTGTTCGTTGGAGAGTTCCATCACCAGGTAGCGACCGGATTGCAGGTCGTACACGGAGCCGCCGGCCGGGCCAACGCTTTCCAGCCAGGGCAGCATCACCGAATGGTATTCCTGGACCCGCCAGAGCTGGTCGCGAGCATCGTAAATATCGACCAGCGCAATGGTCCAGGAGTCTTCATCCACATAGAAGGTGCGGCGCTTGTAAATGTGGCTGGTGCCTTCGCGCAGGAACGAGTCGACGACCCACACCCGGTGCAGCTCATAGCGCAGGTGATCCGGGTTCATGTGGCGCGCCATGGTGATGTCGTCATAGCTGAGCCGGTTGTCCACCAGTTTGTAGGCGTTGTAGGGGATGTAGATCTCCTTCTTGCCGATCAGCTTCCAGTCGTAGCGGTCGGTGGCGCCATTGAACACGTCCAGCTGGTCGTTGGTGCGCAGGCCATCGGAGCCGGTGCCGGGGTTGTCATAGGCGACATTGGGGGCGCGACGAACGCGGCGTTGCCCCGGGTTGTAGAGCCACGCACGGCGCGTATCCAGCAACTGGTCCATCGTTTCGTGTACCAGCAGGATCTGACCGGCGATACGCGGTGGCGCGGTGGTCAGCTGCAGGAAGTAGGTCATGACGTTGTCCAGGTCTTCCGGCCGCGCATCGGGCAGGTTGTAGGTGAACAGGACGTCTTCCTGCAGGTGCAGTTCGGTGAAGGTGCCGTTGGTCTGCACCGCAAGCTGGGTGTTGAACCTTGTCACGCCCTGCCCACGGTAGCGGGTCTTGTGATTCCAGATGACCTCCTGACCACTGCCCGGGATTGGGAAGGGCACGCCGGTGATTGCGCCGACCAGGGACTCGCCGAAGTTTTCCAGGCGGGCACTGGTGGCGTTTTTCTTGGTGGCCTCGTAATAGAAGTCCGGGGCCTTGAAGCTGCGCTTGGCGGCGTAGACCGGCAGTTTGAAGGTGTCGTAGGTTTCCAGCAGGGCAATCTGGCCGACACTGAGGTGGTCGCGGTATTGCTCGTAGTTGTTGCGATCAATGACAAACAGTGGCTTCTGATCGCCGATGCCCGGGTAGCTTTCGGGCCAGCGGCGTTTTTCCTCCGGGGCACCGGGCCAGTCATATCCACCGTTCCAGGCCGGTATCGCAACCGTGGGATCAGTCTTGCCGTTTCCGGCGTTCTCGGCCCCGGTGGGGGTCAGGTCGGCGCCCAAACGCGCGGCCTGCTCAGGCGTAACGGATGCATGAGCGGCAAGGGCGAACAGGCTGAGCGAGGCGATCGCTACGCGCAGGGTTGCGGTCTGCATATGTTGGTGTCTCCATCCAGTTTGTCGGGTCGGTTGCCGACATTTTTAGGCTCGCGGTCAGTCACTTACCGCCGCAGCGTTGGAGGAAACGATAGCAGAGACGCGGTTTACTGTCCCAAAATTTGCCGGGCGTGGTCCCATTCGTCGTAGCGAGCAGCGGATTCCGCCGCCAGCATGTCCTCATGGGACAGGTCGAGAGCGCCATCGAAGCTGTCCGGGCCGGTGGTGGGTTGCGCGCCCAGATCGAGCCAGCTTTCGTAATCCAGCTCGGCAACGCTTCCGTCGTAGTACTGGATTTCCACGGTTTCGCTGTCGAAATCCAGTGCCACCACTTCGAAGGGTTCGGTACCTGGGCTGCGGTACCAAGCGCCAACTTCGATGCCTTCAAAAATGCCAATCATCTGCATGTCCTCTCTTCACAACGATACGAGGCGGGGGCCGAATTGCCTGTGGCACCGATCGTCATGCGCGTGTGGATGTGCTGTGTCGCTGTATACGCTGTACCCAGCGGGACATGCAAGTCCTATTCCCAGGTGATTGAAATGGCGCGGTTTTTTTCTCGCCATTGCGAAAATGCCTGAACTTTGATTGCGCAGCTCGTTGTAAATTCAGGAAAAAAAGGGCTCAGGGCGCAGGGTTCGAATGCTCGCGATGAATTTGCGAAATCCCGTCCAGCACCTCGTCAGGCAGCGAAATCTCTACGCTCTCGAGATTTTCCTTGAGCTGGTCGAGCCGCGTGGCGCCGATCAGATTGCTGCGCACAAATGGCTGGGCGTTGATGAACGCCAGGGCCATCTGTACCGGGCTCAGGTCATACTGCCTGGCCAATGCAACATACTTCTCGGTCGCGGTCTGCGCCTGCGGGTTGGTATAACGGCTGAAACGCTGGAACAGGGTCAGCCGGCCGTCCGCGGGTTTGGCGCCATTCAGGTACTTGCCACTCAGCACGCCGAAAGCCAGCGGTGAGTAGGCCAGCAGCCCGACGCCGGAACGGTGCGCGAATTCCGCCATGCCCACCTCATAGCTGCGATTCAAGAGGTTGTAGGGGTTCTGCACGCTGACCACACCGGCCAGGTTCTCGGTTGCCGCCAGTTGCAGATATTCGGCCAGCCCCCAGGGCGTTTCGTTGGAAATGCCGATGTGACGGATCTTGCCCGCGCGCCGCAGACGGTCCAGCGCCCGCAGCGTGGTCTCGATCGCGATGGCGTCGTCGTCCGGCGCTTCGGTATAGCCCAGCTTGCCGAAGAAGTTGGTTTGACGCTCCGGCCAGTGCACCTGGTACAGATCGATACAATCGATCCCCAGCCGGTTCAGGCTGGACTCACAGGCACTGACAATGCTGTCGGCGTCGAGGCGCGGGCCACTGCGAATCCAGGGAAAGCCATCCGAGCGTCCGGTGACCTTGGTCGCGATGACCAGGTCGTCGTGACGTCCGCGCTGTTTGAGCCAGCGGCCCAGATATTCTTCGGTACGGCCCTGTGTCTCGGCGCGCGGGGGAACCGGATACATCTCGGCCGCGTCAATCAGCGTGACCCCGTAATCGGTGGCCATGTCCAGTTGCGCGAAGGCATCCTCCACCGTGTTCTGCTCGCCCCAGGTCATGGTGCCCAGCCCGATCAGGCTGACCTGCGGGCCGTTAGGGCCCAACTGACGGTATTCCATGAAGTCTCTCCTGCGGGCGTGTGTTTAGCGGCGGATGTAGGCGAGGTCGCGAACCTGGTGTCCCAGCCGCAGCCCGCGCGCTTCAAAGCGCGTCAAAATGCGTTGTTCGCAGCGCGGCGCAAATTCGCCGGGGCCGATGGCGTTACGGAATGCCGGGTGGGCTTCGGTGTGCTCCCGCATCCACTCGGCGTAGTCTTCCCAGTCGGTCGCCATCAGCAGCTTGCCGCCGGGCTTGAGCACGCGGGCCATCAGGTCCAGGTGATGGCCCTGAATGATCCGGCGCTTGTTATGCCGTTTCTTGTGCCAGGGGTCGGGAAACCAGACCTGGATGCGGTCGATGCTGGCCTCGGGCAGACGCTCGCGCAGTATCAGCAGCGCGTCCTCGGTGGAGACGCGCAAGTTGCTGACTTTCGCGTCATGCGCTTTGTGCAGCAACTGCCCGACACCGGGGCGGTGGACTTCCAGGCCAATGAAGTTGTGATCGGGTTCAGCCTGACACTGCGCCAGCAAGTTTTCACCGGCGCCAAAGCCGATTTCCAGCGTGACCGGGGCCTCCCGCCCGAACACGGCATCGGGGTGCGGGCAGCCATCGGGCCAGCGCCAGGTTGGCAACAATTCATCCAGCGCTTTGGCCTGCGCCACAGTGCAGCGGCCTTCACGGCGGACAAAGGTTTGGATCTGGCGCATGAAGACGCCGGGTTTTTCTACGGGTGCGGTCACGATGCTGTTGGAATCAGGGGGTGCTCAGGCCGTCCAGCGGCGAGGAGGCGCTGGCATAACGGCGTCGCGGCATGCGCCCGGCCAGATAGGCCAGGCGACCGGCACGGATGCCATCGCGCATGGCCTGCGCCATCAGCACCGGTTTTTTCGCGGCGGCGATCGCGGTGTTCATCAGCACGCCGTCGCAGCCCAGCTCCATCGCGACGGCGGCGTCAGAGGCCGTGCCCACCCCGGCGTCCACCAGAATGGGGACCTTGGCGTTTTCCACGATGGTCAGGATGTTGTAGCGGTTCTGAATGCCCAGCCCGGACCCGATCGGGGCCGCCAGCGGCATCACGGCCACGCAGCCGATTTCCTCCAGGCGTTTGGCGATGATGGGGTCGTCGCTGGTGTACACCATCACCTCGAACCCGTCTTTGACCAGAATTTCCGCGGCTTTCAGTGTGGCCGGTATATCCGGGTACAGGGTTTTCTCGTCACCCAGCACCTCCAGCTTGACCAGGGCGTGGCCGTCCAGCAGCTCCCGGGCCAGCCGACAGGTGCGTACCGCGTCATCCGCCGTATAGCAGCCGGCGGTGTTCGGCAGGATGGTATAGCGCGTCGGCGGCAACACATCGAGCAGATTGGGCTCGCCAGGCTTCTGGCCAATGTTGGTGCGGCGAATCGCCACGGTGACGATTTCGGCGTCGCTGGCATCGATGGCTTCAGCGGTTTCGACCAGGTCCTTGTATTTTCCGGTGCCGACCAGCAGCCGTGATTCATAGGACTTGCCGGCGATTTTCAGGGGGTCACGCAAAGGTCATCCTCCGCCGATGGCGTGCACGATTTCCACGCGATCACCGTCGTTCAAAATGGTTGTGGAATGCTCCCCGCGCGGCACGATGCTGTTGTTGAGTTCCACGGCCAGTCGGCGCTCGCCCAGCCCCAGGTTGATCAGCAGCTCAGAAAGAGACTGGCCCGGTTGAATCTCGCGGTTTTCACCGTTGAGAACAATATTCAATGCAGGACTGTGCGCGGTGGGGAGTGCAATATTGGAGCGGGTGATGGGAATCGAACCCACGTCGCCAGGATGGGAACCTGGAGCTCTACCATTGAGCTACACCCGCGTGTGAGGGGATTTTACGCCGCTACAGCGTCGGCTGCCGGTTGCGGGCGGGAGGCCAGCCGCGCCAGACCAAACAGGGCGAAACCGAACAGGGCCGTGCTGGCCAGCGTGTTGCCAAAGAAGGGCAGTGCCAGCGTGTAGCAGCTGATCAAGCCTTCCAGCGTCGGTGCATACAGGCCACTGCCCAGCCATACCGCGAGATTACTCAGTACGAAGAAGATCAGAGCGCCGGCAAATCCGTGGCCGGCGATTTTTGGCCAGCTGGCGTTGACGTTGACGCGATGGCCGACCAGGACCACGACGGCCAGTGCGCCATACACCGCGAGCAGGCTGCTGTGCCAGCCCAGCCAGAGGTCGGAAAGCAGCATGGCGCCAAGGGTCGCAACCACCGCTGCGGCGCGGTTGGCGAAGGCGGCGCCGCCAAACAACGCCAGTGCGATGACCGGGGTGAAATTCGGGGGGTGAGGAACCAGGCGGGAAATCACTGCGACCGCCATCAGGCCGAGAACGACGCGGGCGGAAAGGGCGGGGTTCAGAAAGTTTTTCATGTCAGCAGTGTCCCTCAATCGATTCACAGTGCGCATGGTACTTCAGCGTGATGCTGTCTTGCTCTCAGCCTGGCAACCAGCCGCGAACCTGGGCGACAAACAGCGCCCCGACACCGCCGACGATGAAGATGCTGAAACCACCGGCAATACGAATCAACAGGCGCCGCCGCAAAGTTTGCTCGTCGTGCCCGGAGAGGATGAAATCCCGGCCATCCGGTGGCTTCTTGAGCACGCTGACGCCGGGGGCCAGGCTGCGTTCCAGCAGTTTGGCATCGATGGTGGCAATCGCCTGCTGGCGTGCAGCCTCCCACTCATCGGCGTCGATTGCGCCGTCACGATTGCGATCAAATTCCCGCAACAAGCGCCGCTGGTCGGCTTTGAGTTCGCGCAGCCACTCCGCGACTTCCGCGCGATGGTCATGGGTGTCCGCTTCGGCCGTTTCGGTTTGCAGCCAGCCCAGTGCATAGAGGTCCGCACCCAGCTCCAGGCGGTCTTCGCGGTAGCGGTAGCGCCCAAACTGCAGGGAGAAGCCGGTGGACGGGCCGCTGCTCGGGCGCGTCGTGTGACCCCGCCAGGTGTTGGACTGATAGCCGTATACGCTGGCGCCGTGCGGGTCGACCACCACCTCGCCGGTACCATCTTGCAGCATGAAGATTTCTTCACTACGCGCACTTGCGATCTGCGCCCAGTAAGTTTGACTGCCTTTGCTGGTGTGCCGGGTGCGGCGCTCATGAATCGCATATTCCCACCAGACGCAACTGCGCCCGGTGAGGGGGGCCGTGATGCGATCATCCGGGAGCCAGTGGCCGGTGCCGTCCAGTTCCACAAATCCCTGCGCCGCGGAACGGATTCGCGATGTGGGGGTATTCGCCATCAACCGGCCGCGGCGGAGTGTCAGCCACCACCACACCAGCCCGGCCAGACTGGCTGCGCTGAGAAAGGCCGTGACCCAGGCCGCCTCGTCAGGCGCGAGTTCAGCGACCGACTGTGCCAGCGACGCCAATGTTCAGGAAAACAGCTGTTTGATATCGACGTCTTTGAGCTCGCTCTCGCTGAACTCCATCAACTCGGCAGATTTGAAATTGAACAGGCGGGCGATGATCAGGTCGGGGAACTGCTCGATGCGCACATTGTTGATGTTGACGCTCTCGTTGTAGAACTCGCGACGATCCGCGATGGCGTTCTCCAGGCCGGAGATCCGGGCCTGCAGTTGCTGAAAGGATTGGTTGGCCTTGAGGTCCGGGTAGTTCTCGGCCACGGCGAACAGCTGGCCCAGGCCCATGCGCATCTGATTCTCGGCTGCACCGACGCCTTTGACATCGCCTTTGCCACGCGCGGTATGGGCCGCGGCGCGCGCCTGCATCACTTTCTCCAGCGTGTCGCCTTCGTACTGCATGTACTGCTTGCAGGTTTCGACCAGCTTGGGAAGCTCGTCGTGACGCTGTTTGAGCAGAACGTCGATGTTTGCCCAGGCCTTGCTGACCTGATGTTTGATGCTGACCAGGTTGTTGTAGATCAGCACCGCATACAGCAGTGCGGAGAGCGTTATGCCCCAAAACACCCAGGTTCCAATCGCGCTGCTGGTCTCGGCTTCCATCGATTCCCCATTCGTGTGATATACCGAAGAGCTCTAGTCTAGCGAATTGATGTCCGATGGAATGTGACTGGTTGGTCATTGGTGGCGGCAGCGGAGGCATTGCCTCGGCGCGCCGGGCTGCGCAGTACGGTGCGCGGACCATTTTGGTGGATGCGGGCGCCCTGGGAGGTACCTGTGTGAATGTGGGCTGCGTGCCCAAGAAAGTCATGTGGCATGCCTCCCAGTTGGCCGAGGGGTTTCACGATGCTGCGGATTACGGGTTCTCGCCTGGCCGGGTCGCGCACGACTGGCCCGCGCTGGTGGCGCGGCGGCAGGCCTATGTGGCCCGCCTGAACCGGATCTATGCGGATAACCTGGAGTCATCCGGGGTGGAGTGGGTGCAGGGCCGCGGGCAGTTTGTCGATGCCCACACCGTGCAGGTTGGAGAGCGGAAGATCTCTGCCGAGCGTATTTTGATCGCCACCGGGTCACACCCGGTCTGGCCGGACATCCCCGGCGCCGAGCACGGCGTGGATTCCGACGGGTTTTTCGATTGGCCGACGCGGCCGGCGCATGTGGTGGTGGTCGGCGCGGGTTACATCGCGGTGGAGCTCAGCGGCGTGATGCGCGGCCTGGGCAGCGCGGTGACGCACCTGTTGCGTGGTGAGCGTTTGCTGAAAACCTTCGAGCACGACATCAGCACCGTGCTGGAAGATGAGATGCGTGCGACCGGTATTGATCTGCGCGCCCGTTGCCAGATCCAGAGCGTGGAGCGGGATGGCGACATGCGGGTGGCGCATTTGAGCGATGGAACCCAGTTGCGCGCGGACGCCATCATCTGGGCCACGGGGCGCCAGCCCAATACCCGCGACCTCGGCGTGGAGGCTGCGGACGTGGTGCTGGGAGCCGGCGGCGAGGTAACCGTGGATGAATGGCAGGCTACCAACCAGGAGCACATCTTCGCCGTGGGTGATGTTACCGGTGAAGTGGGCCTGACCCCGGTGGCGATTGCTGCCGGGCGGCGTCTGTCGGACCGTCTCTTTGGTGGGCAGAAGGACCGCAAACTGGATACGCGCTTGGTCCCGACGGTCGTGTTCTCCCACCCGCCGATTGGCACGGTTGGGCTGACCGAAGAGGAAGCCATCGCGGCCTATGGCGTTGACCAGGTGCGCAGCTACCGCAGCAGCTTCCGGGCTCTCTACTACGGGGTGATGGATCGAAAAGTCCAGAGCCTGGTCAAGCTGATCTGCGTCGGTGACGAGGAGCGCGTGGTCGGCGTGCACAGTATCGGGATGGGTTCCGATGAACTGCTGCAGGGTTTTGCGGTGGCCATGAACTGCGGGGCGACCAAGCAGGATTTCGACGACACCATTGCCATCCACCCCACCGCGGCGGAAGAGCTGGTGACGCTACGTTAGAAGCACGGCAGGTGCCCGGCTATTCCGCTACAGACGCGCGACAATCGCGCGGGGCTGCTCGGTTCGCCGCAGGTGCTGAATGCCTGGTGGCAGTTCTCCTTCCTGTTGTTCTGCTTCAACTTCGGTGGCACGCACGCCATCCACCACTTCGTGGTGAAGGAGCCCTTCTACATCCGTCAGTGGACGGCCGCTCAGGCGCATCGGGCGATGCGTGAGATGGGTGTGCGCTTCAACGATATGGGGACGTTCCGCCGCGCCAATCGCTTCATCGGCGTGACCGAGCAGGCGGGAGCGTCATCCGCCTCGGCGCAGGCGGCGTAGCGAATTTTCTCGGGGGGCAAATTTGCCCCCAACCGGCCGAGGGCCTAGCCGCGTGCCAGGCCCTTGTCGCCGATGTCTTTGCGATATTGCATGCCGCGAAACTGGATGTTCTCCAGGGCGGCGTAGGCGGCATTTTTTGCTTGAGGCAGGTCATCGCCAAGGCCGCAGACGCAGAGCACGCGTCCGCCAGCGGTGACGATGGCGCCATCATGCTCGGCAGTACCGGCATGGAAGGTCTTGGCCCGCTCACCCAGCGGTGTGTCGAGACCGTGGATGACGTCACCCTTGGCCGGTGTGTCGGGATAGTTTTCGGCGGCCAGCACCACGCCCACGCAGCTCTGGGGTGTCCAGTCGAGGGAAATCTGATCCAGACGCCCTTCCACGGCGGCTTCCAGTGCATCCAGCAGGTCGGACTGCAATCGCATCAGGATGGGTTGCGTTTCCGGGTCACCGAAGCGCACGTTGAACTCCACGACTTTGGGAGCGCCGTCCGGGCCGATCATCAGGCCGCAATACAGGAAGCCCCGGAATCGGCGGTCTTCCGCAGCCAGGCCTTTTACCACCGGGTCCATGATTTCCCGCATCACGCGCTCGGTCATTGCCGCGTCCAGAATCGGCGCCGGTGAATAGGCCCCCATGCCGCCGGTATTAGGGCCGGTATCTCCGTCGCCGATGCGCTTGTGATCCTGGGAAGAGGCCAGAGGCAGCACGACCTCCCCATCCACGATGGCGATAAAGCTGGCTTCTTCGCCGGGCAGGAATTCTTCGATCACGACGCGGGCGCCGGCATCGCCAAACTTGTTGCCCGACAGCATGTCGCGAATGGCGGCTTCGGCTTCTTCGCGGGATTCGGTGACGATGACGCCTTTGCCGGCAGCGAGCCCATCAGCCTTGATCACAAACGGGGCTGACATGCTGGCCAGAAACGCCAGCGCCTCTTCCACGGCCGTGAAGTTGCCGTAGGCGGCGGTCGGGATGTTGTGGCGGGCCAGGAAATCCTTGGTGAAGGCTTTGGATGCTTCCAATTCCGCGGCAGCCTGACGTGGACCAAAGACCCGCGTGCCTTGCTGCTCCAGGGCGTCGACGATGCCTTTCGCCAGTGGCGCTTCGGGGCCGATAACGACCAGGTCGATGTTTTCGTCGCGCGCCAGTGCGCAAATGCCGGCGACATCATCCGCTTTGACATCGACGTTGCGCAGACCGGGCTCGGTGGCGGTGCCGGCATTGCCCGGGGCGACCAGAACTTCGGTGGCGCGTGGGGATTGGGCCAGTTTCCAGGCCAGTGCGTGTTCACGGCCGCCGTTGCCGACTACGAGCAATTTCATGTGTGTGCGCGAAAATTCGATACAGGCCGCGCATCTTACTCAAGGGCTGCTCCGGGTGCCTGTCACGACCTTGTCATCTGCCTGTCACGCTGAGTTCACGCGCCCGGCATAGCGTGTGCGGCATGGACAGCGAAACCCCGACAGGGAAAGAAAAAACCAAGGTCCGCACGATCTGGATTTCAGATGTGCACCTGGGTACGCCGGGTTGCCAGGCGCGGGCGCTGGCTCGGTTTCTGGGGCAGCACGAATGCGAACAGCTGTATCTGGTGGGCGACATCATCGATGGGTGGCAATTGCAGCGCAATTTCTACTGGCCGCAAGAGCACACCAATGTGATTCGCAAGATTCTGACCCGCGCCAAGCGTGGTGCCGACGTGTACTACGTCACCGGCAACCATGATGAGTTCCTGCGCAAGTTTGTCGATTACAAACTCGAGATCGGCAACATCCGGTTGGTCAATGAGGTGATTCACGAAACCGCCGATGGTCGCAAGCTGCTGGTCATGCACGGGGACATGTTCGACGTGATTACCCGCTATCACCGTTGGGTGGCCCTGGCGGGGGACGCCGTGTACAACACGATGATGGTCGCCAACCGGCGCTTCAACCAGGCGCGTCGGCGTATTGGCTTGCCGTACTTCTCCCTCTCCGCTTACGCCAAACAGAAAGTGAAGGCGGCGGTGAACATCGTGACCGAGTTCGAAGGCTCGGTGGCGCGGGAGTGTGAACGGCGGGGGCTCGACGGAATCGTCTGTGGCCACATCCACCATGCCCAGATTCGAGAGATGGACAACATCGTCTACTACAACTGTGGCGACTGGGTAGAAAGCTGCACGGCGCTGGTCGAGGACTTCGACGGCAGCATCCGCGTGGTGGAATGGGAAAACGACGCCATCGGACGGACCGTGGCGAACGTCAATGCGAGCGGTAAGGTGGTGGACATCAAGTCCCCGCAGGTGGCCTGAGGAGGGCGTGATGAAAGCGATTCAAACTTTGCTGGTGGTGGTATTGCTGAAGACCACGTTTGCCGCGCTGGAATTCGTGCTGCGGCGTTTCACCGCAAAAGCGAATGGTGCGGGCACTCGACGCGACGACTGGGCCACCGTTTAACGATTCCGACCGCGGGCGATTTTTCGCCCCAAAGCTGAGGTGGCTGCCAGGCGATAGCTCGTCGGCCGGGTGCGTTAATCCGCCAGGTTGCGGGCGCAGAAGCGAACCAGCAACTTCACGGCCTCTTCGCCGCTGTGCAATCGTTGATCCGGGCGGCCGGATTCACGGACCCAGATCGCTTCCGTTTCCGCATATTGTCCATCTGGGTGATACCGCGAAAGTTCCAGCAAGTCGCCGCGGGCGTTGGATTGGCGGCCCTGGAAGCTGACGGTCACGCTTTTATCGTCCCGGGCGATCGTGAAATAGCGGAGGCGCGCATTCCCATTGATTTTGATGCGCAACTGGCGCGCGGCGTCCAGCACACTTTCCCAGGCGGCATCGACGCGCTGCTTCAATTCCTTGCGCGACTCGGACGTCGCCGTGCGATGGGATTGAATGGCACCGATTGTGTCATCGAGCAAATCGGTTACGTTGCGCTTGTCAGTCATGCGGAAAATCGGGAATGCCAATGCTGCGTGGGATTCTAAGGCGTCGTAGGCTGAGTTCATAGGTTCAGATCCCTCTGAGTGTTCATGTCCAATCTCGAAGCAGACCAAAGTCGATCACTTTTCCGCGGCGATTTCCTTGAACTGCGTCGCAGTTCGCACTGGGAATTTGTTCAGCGAGTACGCGGGGCCGGGGGCGCCGCGTTCCTGGTGGCAACCACGTCGGAGAACGAAATCGTGCTGGTGGAGCAGCACCGCATCCCGGTCGGAAAGCCGGTGTTGGAACTCCCGGCGGGGATCGTGGGGGATGACAACGCGCAGGAAACCGCGCTGGAGGCCGCTCATCGCGAGCTGCTCGAGGAAACCGGATTTGCTGCGTCCCATGCTGAACTCCTCTTCGACGCTCCGACCACCGCAGGGATTACCTCCGAGTGGGCGTGGTTTATTCGAATGCGCGGCCTGAGCCGTGTCCATAACGGGGGCGGTGTCGATGACGAAGACATCCGTACCCATCTGCTACCGCTGCATACGGCGGGCCACGAACTGCAGGCGATGAAATCTGCAGGGATGGCGATTGATGTGCGGATTTACGCGGCGCTGTACTGGCTGAGTCAGGAGCAGGGCGTTTAACCTGGCGGCGTGCGTTGCAATGGGGGCGGTGCTGCTTTAGCTTGATGCGGTTTCCTGCTGTTATTTTGCTATGACCCCACCGGTATCCGGCACCGTTGCCGACCCCATTCACGAGCAAGCCGAAGCCCTGTCCGCAGCGGTATGCAAACCTTTCCCCGCGTCGAAAAAGATCTATCAAACCGGCTCGCGCGAAGATATCCGCGTGCCGATGCGCGAGATCACGCTGAGTGGCACGCGCACGCAGGATGGTCTGGAGCAAAACGCTGCACTGACAATTTATGACACTTCTGGCCCTTTCCAGGAGCCGGATGTGCAGATCGATCTCAGCCAGGGATTGCCAGCGCTCAGGGCAGGGTGGATCGCCGAGCGAGGGGATACCGAGCAGCTATCCGGCCCCAGCAGTCGGTATGGGCGGGTCCGCGAGTCGGACGCGGCCCTGGATGTGCTGCGATTCGCCCATGTGCGGGCTCCGCGGCGGGCCAGGGCCGGTGCGAACGTGACCCAGATGCACTACGCGCGCCAGGGAATTGTCACCCCGGAGATGGAATTCGTCGCCATCCGCGAGAACGCCAGACTGGAAGAACGCCGTGAGGCCTACATGGCCAGCGGCTATCTGCGCCGGCAGCACGCCGGTCAGAATTTTGGCGCCAATGTGCCAAAAATTGTCACTCCCGAATTCGTGCGCGATGAAATTGCTGCCGGGCGCGCCATCATCCCCAACAACATCAATCACCCCGAATCCGAGCCGATGATCATCGGCCGCAATTTCCGGGTGAAGATCAATGCCAACATTGGCAACTCCGCGGTCACCAGTTCCATCGCCGAAGAAGTGGAGAAAATGGTCTGGTCCACCCGCTGGGGGGCCGACACGATCATGGATCTGTCCACCGGCAAGCACATCCACGAAACCCGCGAATGGATTCTGCGCAATTCGCCCGTGCCCATTGGCACGGTGCCGATCTACCAGGCGCTGGAGAAGGTCGATGGGCGACCGGAGGACCTCACCTGGGAGCTGTACCGCGACACGCTGATCGAGCAGGCCGAGCAGGGCGTGGATTACTTCACGATCCACGCCGGGGTGCTGCTGCGTTATGTACCAATGACCGCGGATCGTCTCACCGGCATCGTCTCACGCGGCGGTTCGATCATGGCCAAGTGGTGTTTGGCACACCACAAGGAATCCTTCCTGTACACGCATTTCGATGAGATCTGCGAAATCATGAAGGCTTACGACGTGGCTTTCTCGCTGGGTGACGGTCTGCGTCCGGGCTGCCTGGCCGATGCCAACGATGCCGCGCAATTCGGCGAACTGGAAACGCTGGGTGAGCTGACCCGCAAAGCCTGGGAACATGACTGCCAGGTCATGATCGAAGGCCCCGGTCATGTGCCGATGCAGATGATCAAGGAGAACATGGACAAGGAGCTGCGTGACTGCTTCGAAGCCCCGTTCTACACCCTGGGTCCGCTGGTGACCGATATCGCGCCCGCCTACGACCACATCACCAGCGCCATCGGTGCGGCGCAGATCGGCTGGTATGGTACGGCGATGCTCTGCTATGTCACGCCTAAAGAGCACCTGGGTCTGCCGGATCGCAACGATGTGCGAGACGGCATCGTGACCTACAAGATTGCCGCTCATGCTGCCGATTTGGCCAAAGGGCATCCGAGTGCGCAGATTCGTGACAACGCCTTGTCCAAGGCGCGCTTCGAGTTTCGCTGGGAAGACCAGTTCAACCTGTCGCTGGACCCGGAGCGGGCGCGTGAATTCCACGATGCGACGCTGCCCAAGGAAGGCCACAAGGTGGCGCACTTCTGCTCGATGTGCGGGCCGAAGTTCTGTTCGATGAAGATCACGCAGGATGTGCGCGACTACGCCGACGCGCTGAAGGAATCCGAGGCCGGCATGGCGGAGAAATCCGTCGAGTTCCGGGAAACGGGGGCCGAGGTTTACCGCAAGGTCTGAGAGGGTTTTCCCGTCTGCGTTGCAGCGCGTAGTGGGTCGGCGACACCGGGTCAGCCGCACCGGATCGACGGCACCAGTTCGAGGGCGCCAGGTCAACGGTACCGGCCCCTCGCCACAGGGACGTCTTACTGGCGTCCTGCACTCTTCCGTGCCGTCCATGGCGCGGAAGCCCTGTGGCGAAGGCCCGGTACCGCTGACTTCAGCGTTGGTTGCAGGTGCGGAATGTTTCGCGCTTAGGCATCGCGTGAAGCTCCCGACGCCGCAGGCTGCCGGGAGGGGGTCGATCCAGTCAGGGTCTCCGCGCCACGGACGGCGCGGAGAAGTGCAGGATGCCGGTCAGACGTCCCTGAATGGGGAGAACCCCCTCCCAGTAACCGGGACCACCGCTACAGCCGAAGTCCGATCATCAAGCCAATATATGCAAATCACCTGCCGAATCTATCGCTGCAAAAAGCAGCCCGAAATGTATCTCTACCTGCGTTCCGATCTGGAGCCGGATGCGGACGCCATCCCGCCGGAGCTGCTGCAGCGAACCGGGGCGTTGGAATTTGCGATGGAACTTGAACTGCAGCCGAAGCGCAAACTCGCCCGGGTGGATGTGCATCGCGTGCTGGCGGCGCTGCAGGATCAGGGCTGGTTTCTGCAGATGCCTCCGGTTGATCAGCTGACGGCGAACCTGTATTTCGGCGACTGAGCCCGGAACGGGGCACAGCGGCGCTACACTGAAGGCCGTTTGATTCGGGGGAAAATCATGAGCACGCATACAGGCGGCAACAGCCACAGCATCGTTATCGGCTACATCCTGTGGATCTTTGGTTTCATGGGCGCGCACCGTTTTTATTACGGGCGCCCGATCAGCGGCATTATCTGGCTGCTGACGCTGGGACTGTTCTTCATCGGCTGGATCATCGATCTGTTCCTGATCCCGGGAATGGACGAGGCGGCGGACCGCCGCTATATCGATGGCGATATCGACTACAACCTCGCCTGGATACTGCTGACCTTCCTGGGTATTTTCGGCATCCACCGCTTTTACATGGGTAAATGGGGTACCGGCCTCATCTACCTGTTCACGGTGGGGTTGTTGGGTATCGGCGTGGTCTACGACTGGTGCACGCTGAATGATCAGATCGACGATATCCATCGCCGCGAAGCGGCGGCCTGAGTCGGGAGACCCTGATGCAGCAGATTTGGATTCCACGTGTCGGGGAACCGGAAGTCCTGGAGCTACGCGAAGCCGCTGATCCGACGCCACTGGCCGGGCAGCTGCGTATCCGTGTGGCGGCCACCGGGGTGAACTTCGCCGACATCATGGGGCGTTTGGGTTTGTACCCCGATCTTCCACCGATGCCCGTCGTGCCAGGCTATGAAGTCAGCGGTGTTGTCGATGCCGTCGGCGAGGGTGTGGATGCCGCCTGGGAGGGGCGCTCGGTACTGGCGCTATGCCGTTTTGGCGGCTACAGCGACGTGGTGTGCCTGCCGGAAATTCAGGTGCATGCGCTGCCCGCCGGAATGAGTCTGGAAGAGGCGGCCGCGCTCCCGGTCAACTACTTGACCGCCTACCAACTGACCGAGGTCATGGGAGGGCTGCGGGCCGGCGAAACGGTGCTGATCCACAGCGCTGGCGGCGGCGTTGGTATCGCGGCGACGCAACTGGCCAAGCGCATTGGAGCGCGGGTCATTGGCACCGCATCCACCGGCAAGCATGCCGAGCTGAAGGCTTTGGGCGTGGACGAGTGCATCGATTACCGCAAGGAAGACTTTGCCCGCCGGGTGATGGAACTCACCGATGGACGGGGGGTGGAGCTGATTCTGGACGCGGTCGGCGGGGATTCCTTCCGCAAAGGTTTTTCGGTGCTGGCACCCAGCGGGCGCCTGGGCATGTTTGGGATGTCGAGCGCGGCGACCGGGACTTCGCGAAGCCTGCTAGGCGCGCTCAAGGCCATGGCCAGCACCCCGTGGTTCAGTTTTACGCCGATGGCATTGATGAATCAGAACAAAGGCGTGTTTGGCGTCAACATGGGGCATCTCTGGGATGAAGCGCCGATGGTTAATCGCTGGATGCTGCAACTGCTGAGCTATTACTCCGACGGGGTCGTGCGTCCGCGAGTAGACCGGGTGTTCTCGTTTGCGGAGGCGGCCCAGGCGCATCGCTATATCCAGGAGCGCAAGAACTTCGGCAAGGTTCTGCTGAAGCCCTGAGTGTTGCCGTCTGTGGGCTAAGCGCTCCGGGCCTCGCGTGGGGTGATTCCGGACCAGGCCTTGTACGCGCGGGTGAATGCGCTTTGCTCGGAGTAGCCGCAGAGCTGGGCAACATCGGCCAGTTGCAAGCGGGGGTCGGCCAGGTACTGCGTGGCGAGCTGGTGTCGGGTGCGGGCCAGTACCTCCCGATAGCGCAGGCCGCGGCTGGCCAGACCGCGGTGCAGGGTGCGCGTGCTCATGCCCAATGCGCGGGCAATGTCTGCTTGTGACGGGGCTCCGCCGGGAAGTGCACGGGCCAGCTGCAACGAGACCCGTCGAGCCAGGTCATCGACCTCCGGGAGGCTCCGCAGCATGGTTTCGGCCTGGCGTTCGAGCAGATCCCGCAGCCCGTCGTCCGGGTTGGCAAGGGGCTCGACGATCATTGCCGCGGGGAGCACCACGCGCGTATCACGGGCGCCAAATGTGACCGGGCAGCCGAAAAATGCATGGAACTCGTCGAGCGATTCCGCATCGGGTGCCGGGTTGATGAACTGGATCAGAAGCGGGTTGGCCGGCCGGTTGAGCAAAGCCCGGGCCAGCGTGATCAGCGCGGTGATCGCGCACTCATCGACGCGCCGGCCGGGGCGCCCCGCGTCGGTAGACCAGATCAGCGCGATCTCTGCCGCGTTCATGGTGACCTGCATCGGGTTGAAGTCGTAGGCCAGGCGCTGGTACTTGTCCAGGCGACTCAGTGCTCCGCCCAGCGTGCCGCAGGCGTGGAACAGATAGCCGAGCACACCAAAGTGGGAGAGCCGGATCGTCTGCCCCAGGTGCAGGCCCAGGTCCGGGTCGTGCAGAGCCTGGGCGGCGTTTTCCAGCCGGTCATGCCACTCCTGCATCGGCAGGCGTTCCTGGTCCGTTCGGACCGGGGCAATTGTGGTCACGCCGCGCGCGGCCAAGTACTCATCCAGCAGACGCGCATACGCACCCGGGACGTTGCCGGAGAGTGTCATGGTCTTGAATGCATAGGAAGTCGGGGTCGTCGCCTTGGCTGAAAATGTTAAAAATTAGACCGCCAAGGTCAAGACTGCAAGCGCGCTTCGCTCAAAAATGGCAGCACTGAAAAGCAGCGTGAAAGAGACCACCATGACCCTGGACCTGATTTCCAACCTGATCCAAACCGCCTTCGGCCCGCACATCGACTGGAAAGCCGTCGTCGTGACGACCATGACACCGCTATTCGCGCTGGCCTTTTTTGTTGAGTGGCGTGTGATGAAAAAGCGCGGCGATCTCTCGCAATTCGACCTGCGGACGATGTGGACCAACCTCGGCCTCGGTGCGAGCTACAGTGCATTCGAACTGATCGCGCACACGCTGATCACGGGCGCGGCTGCTGCATGGTTCTGGGAGCACCGGTTTTTCACCATCCCCGTGAACGGCTGGACGGTCCTGCCAATCTTCATCGCGGTGGAGTTCTGCTACTACTGGTTTCACCGCGGTAGCCATCGCATTCGCTGGTTCTGGTCCGCACACGTTGTGCACCACACTGATGAGCGGATGAACATGACCACGGCTGTCCGTCAGAGTCTGCTGTATTCCATCACCGGTTGGTGGATCTTCTTCATGCCGCTGGTCTTGCTCGGCGTGCATCCCGCGGTGGTGTTTTTCATGTACGGATGTGATCTGGCCTACCAGTTCTTCATCCACACCGAGGCCGCTGGTCGGTTGCATCCCTGGATCGAGTACTGGTTCGACACGCCGACCCACCACTGCGTGCACCACGGACGCAACGAGAAATACATCGACCATAACTACGGTGGTGTACTGATCTGCTTTGATCGTTGGTTCGGCACCTTTGTCGACAAGGATGAGCCGATTGAATACGGCATCACCGCCGACCGGCAGCCTCACTCACGCAATATTCTGGTGCTCAATCTGCATGAGTTTGTGGACATGTGGCGCGATGTGCTGCGTCCGGGCAGTTTGGGGCAGCGTTTGGGGCACTTGTGGCGGCCGCCCGAGTGGCAGCGGGCAGAGAGAGTGCAGCACCCGGTGGCGAACGCGGTGTGATTTGTTCGGTCTCGTCGCGGTCAGTCCCACGGTTTCAGACTCGGGCTCCGGCGGGGAGGCCGTGGGTCACCACATAAGCACGACTCGAATGGTTGGGGTCGCGACTGCGATGGGCCCATAACTCGGTCCAGACCGGCTCGCCGGTCAGCTCTACGGATCCGTACTGCTGGGGGCCATCGAGAAAATCCTGCAGGACAGCATCGTAAGCGGGCAGGTGAAGGTGGTGAGGCATGGGAATCTCCGGGAAATCGTAAGGAGACGATGCGGGCGGCCACCGCAGGCGGGGCCGCTCCGCAGGGGATCGAAAGGCGGCTTACTTCAGCAGAATGAATTCGGCGTTCTTCTCGACGGTGCGCTCACCGATGCCGCGAACTTCGGTCAGCTCGGCAGGGGAGGTGAAGGCGCCCTTGGTGCTCCGCAGTTCCACGATGCGTGCGGCTACGATCGGGCCGACGCCGTTCAGTTCGGCAGCGAGGGTTTCGGCGTCGGCCGTGTTGACATTGACAGGGCCTGCGAAAGCCTGGGAAGCAAACAGGCAGGCGGCGCTCAGGGAAATGATTTTGAACATGGAAAACTCCTTGTGTATCAGTTTGTTAGGTTGTTCAAGCAGGAACAAAATCTGCTTGCCCTATGAATACGCAAAGTGTTTTTTGAAGCGGACATCGTCATCCGCTGCGGAATTTAACAGTGCGCCAGTGCCTTGCGATTGCGTTCGATCGTATGCCGCCGGATGGCATCAAAATCAGCCAGCAAAGTCTCGCGCCCTCGTGGCTCGCGGACGAAGGTGCGCGCCAGTTCCGGGGAGCGGGCCGTGATGCTGAACTCGTCTTCCACGCGGAATGTTCCGGTCGTCCGCTCCAGGCCGGCATCGTCCAGTCCCACCGGCGGGGAGGCGATGTATTGCCCGCGGATGGTTCTGCCGCTGACTTCGTAGCGGCAGAAGCCAACGCCGATGAATTGTTCCGCCGACCACGACTGGGGGCCATCGCCGTCGAACAGGCGAATGGATGCGCCACCGGTACCCACCATCATCTGCACATAGCCCAGCGGGTTGGGCAGGCCAAAGGCCATGGGTACGCTGCGCTGATACACATGATCGTGGCCCACCAGCAGCAGATCGACGCCGTAGCGAACGATGATGTTTTCCTCCAGCGCAACCAGTGTGGGGTTCATCGGGCTGCGACCCAGTTGGTCGCTCCAGATGGTGAAGTGCTGCATCACCACGATGAAGTCGATCTGGCCGGCGGCACGGCGCGCCGCGGCGAGCGCGAGATCGGTTTCGATCATCAGCAGTTCTTCGGGCAGCGTCATGTCATTGATCAGCGCCCCGGCCGTGGTCACCAGGAAGTGCACGCGGTTGTAGTCGAAGGAATAGAAAGTACTCCCCGGGTTGCTGCCGAAGAGCGTGCTGGTCATGGGGTTGGGGTGGGTGAAGCGGTTCTTGAAGGTGTCGCCGTCGAAGTCTTTTTGCTCATGGTTCCCGGGTGCGGTCATCATGACCTGGCGGGCGAACAGCGGCTCATTGAGCGCAAACCATTGATCCCAGATGGGCTGATCCCCGTTGGCGTAGCTCAGGTCACCGGCCAGCAGCAGAAGGTCAAAATCCTGCTGCATGACCTGCTGCGTGAGCATCTGCGCGCGATCGGAGATGCCGTGGTCGCCAAAGTGCACGAAGCTGAAATCTCCGGAAGGCGTGGGCTGGACCACCTGCACGGGAGACCAGCCGGTCGCGTCTGAACCCACGCGGTAGCGAAATGGCGCATCAGGGTCGATGCTGTCCGCCGTGGCGCGGTGGGTAAAGGCCTCCACCCCGGGGGTGGGGTCGGCCTGGGCTTGCAATCGCGTCGCCAGGGGCAGGCTTTGTATGTCCTGTGCAGACATCTCCGGCGTCACCCGGTCGAATTCCAGGTACGACTGCGGTGCATCGATGCCGTCGGTAAACCAGGTCACGCTGCGCGTGCTGGCGGCGTCCGTATCCAGGCTCACATGCAGTCCACGCGGCAACAGCAGACCCTCGCGCGCGAGAGCGTATCCCGGGTTGCGGCCCCCTTGGGGCAGGCATCCGGACAAGGCGTAGCCCGTGGCGGTTGCGCCCAGGCCTTTCAAGAGTTGACGGCGGTTCATGCAAATTTCCTGGTTCTCGGTCGGCAGTTGTGCCGGCAGTGGCTGGGCAGGAATTTATTGCGAAGAGATGAAGCCCCGATGACAGCCCGGCGATAAAGCATCGACAAACCCGGGCGAGCCGCCATCTGACAACCCAGCGTCGGCGCAAAAACTGCCGGTGCTGCTAGGCTTTCGCGTTTTGCCGGGGGGTGATCCGTGAAAAAACTTCTGCTGTTGGTGCTGGCTGCGGTCAGTGTGGGCGCGGGCTGGGTCTATACCCATCCGGACGACACTGCACGTTGGTTGATCAATGCCGAACGGGCTCGCAATGGCCTCACCGAGAAGTCCGTCGTTGTCAACGGTGAGGTATGGCCGTACCTCGAGGGCGGTTCACCCGATAAGCCGGCCATTCTGATGATTCACGGCTTTTCGGCGGACAAGGACAACTGGACCCGATACGCCGCGCCGTTCGTCGCGGACTACCATGTGATTGCGCCGGATTTGCCCGGTTTTGGTGATCAGGCGCGTCATCCCGGCTGGGACTACAGGCTCGACAAGCAGGTGGGCCGCTTGCACGACTTCACTCAGCAGTTGGGTTTGCAAACCTTCCACATGGTGGGCAATTCCATGGGCGGGCACATCACCGCCCTGTATGCACTGGCCCACCCGGAACAGGTGCTCAGTGCGGCGCTGTTTGACAACGCCGGGATCAATTCGCCAAACCCCAGCGACATGCGCAAGCAGCTGGAACAGGGGGTCAACCCGTTGCTGACGCAATCGGTGGAAGATTTCGACCGGGTGATCCAGTACGCGATGGAGGTGCCGCCATTCCTGCCCTGGCCAGTGAAACCCTACAAGGCCCGCGAGGCGCTGGCGGCGCGGGACTTCAACGCCTACATCTTCGAGCAGATCAGTACGGATCGCGCCAGTGGCCTGGAACCACTGATGGGCGATATCACGGTGCCGGTGCTGATTCTCTGGGGGCGTCAGGACCGGCTGCTGGATGTGTCTTCGGTGGACGTCATGAAGGCCAAGCTTCCCAGCGCCAAGGTGGTCATCATGGAAGAAACCGGGCACATGCCGATGGTGGAGCGGCCCGCGCAGACCGCTCAATACCACCGCGCCTTTATGGAGGCGCTTCCTTAGCGTTGTGCCTTCTTGCGGATATTGCGCTGGGAAAAGTACTTGTCGTCGTATTCGGTGCTGAAGTCGTTGGGCTTCTCTTCATTGGCCAGGGCGGTCATGAAGTAGCGTCCTGACTGGAAGTCGTAAATGACTTCCGGCGTGCCGCCGACGGCTTGCACATTCTGGGTGAACACCTGCTGGGCTTCCTGGAATTTGTACAGCTCGCCTCGGCGGTCGTAACAATCCACGCTGTTGATCGCCCAGGAGTCCTCCTCCACGTAAAAGGTGCGGCGGCCGAAAATGTGACTGATGCGTTCGCGCAGGTTGGAATCCACGACCCACACCCGGCGCAGTTCGTAGCGCGGCAGGCTCTGGTTGAGGTGATGCGGCGCGATCATCTGGTCATACGAGACCTTCTCGCTGGAAATGCGGTAGGAGTTGTACGGTACGTACATCTCTTTTTTGCCGATCAGCGTCCAGTTGTAGCGGTCCATGGCGCCGTTGAACATGTCCACCTGATCGTTGAACTGGTTGCCGTCGGTGCCTTCATAGGGGTTGTCGTAGGCGACGTTCGGTGCCCGGCGGGCGCGGCGCAAACCCGGGTTGTACAGCCAGGCATTGCGGATGTGCTGGGTCTGGTCGGAAGTTTCGTGCACCAGCAAGATCTGCCCGGCGTTGCGCGGCGGCGCCAGGATTTCCGACATGTACAGCAGCAGCAGATCTTCCGACCGGCCGTCGTGCTGGGGGTTGGTGTAGAGAAACTTCACATCCTCAACCAGCTTGGAAATCACGAAGCTGCCGGAGGGCTGAACGATGGCCTGATTGTTGTACCGCTTGACCGAGTAGCCCCGCCAGCGAACCTTATGGTTCCAGATGATTTCCGCGGCGTTTTGCGGGATCGGGAAGGGAAATCCGTGGACGGCGCCCGTGAGCTGGTCGGTGCCGAACAGCTCGGCGCGGGTGGCATTGGCCACCGTGGCATCCAGGATATGTTGAGGAAAAGACACCGTGCGGTGGGTCTTGAACACCTCCATCTTGTAGGTGTCGGGGAAGCGACGTAGCAGCTCCTTGTGGCCTTCGGTCAGCTGGTTCTCGTACTGCGCCATATTGGCTGCGGTAATCGTGAACAGCGGCCGTTCGGCCTCGATATCGCGATTGTGAGGGTACTCGCCGGATGGGTCCCCCTGTCGCGGTAGGCCGCCGGTATAGGCCGGAATGCTTCCATCGGGACTCGCGGCCATCTCGGCGCCGAACAAGGTGAGCGACTTGCCCAACTCGGCGGCCTCTTCCGCGCTGACTCTGGCATTGGCAGGGCCAATGACCAAACACAGCACCAACGCCGCAAGCGCGGAACCCCAAATCCGATTCATTTCCATCCCCGTGCGCTCATTTTGGGTGACGATGCGCCACCCTTGTCTCCTCGTGAGCGCGTTATCCTGAGTCTCTCCTCAGGCGGATGCAAGTTTTGCCAAGCTGCGTAAAAGCTACCCGGGCTTTCGCGCCACCGTCCAACCCGCCCAGGCCTGGCAGGTGGGCATGATTTCCACGGTATTGATATTCACGTGTGCCGGGCGGCTGGCGATCCAGTACACGGTTTCAGCAATGTCTTCGGCCGTCAGGGACTGGGTGCCGGCGTACACCGCATCCGCCTTGCTCTGATCGCCCTTGAAGCGGGTTTTGCTGAAGTTGGTATCCGCCATGCCCGGCTCGATGTTGCTGACTCGCACCGGGGTGCCGATCAGGTCGGCTTTGAGGTTGCGTGTGAACTGAGCGACGAAGGCCTTGGTGCCACCGTAGGCATTGCCACCCGGGTAGGGCCAGTTGGCAGCCGTCGAGCCAATGTTGATGATGTGTCCGCTGTTACGCAGAACCATGCCGGGCAGAACCGCGCGGGTCATGCGCATCAGGCCCTTGATATTGGTGTCGACCATTGTTTCCCAGTCATCGATGTCCGCCTCGTGAGCGCCTTTGACGCCCAGGGCCAGGCCGGCGTTGTTGATGAGGATATCGATGTCCTGAAATTCCGCTGGCAGCGTTTCCACCAGGCTGAGCACGGCGTCCCGGTCCTGCATGTCGCAAACGGCCACATGCACCGGAACACCTGCGGTGCCCAGCTCCGCCGCCAGGGCGTGCAGTTTGTCGGCAGAGCGGGCGACAAGGATCAGACGATCGCCAGCTTGGGCGAAGCGACGAGCGCAGGCTTCTCCGAACCCGGAGGAGGCGCCGGTTATCAATACGGTATTCATGGGCTTATTGTCGCCAAGTTTGTGGCACGGGCGTAGACCGGGGCGGGGTCGGAAATCCTTTGTAGGCGGGTGAAATATCGACAGCTACTGGGTTTGCACCATTTACACTGGAATAACGACAGACGCAAAAATTATCAGGAGACACCCCTTCATGCGCACGAAGACTGGCCGGATGCTGGCCTTATGCGGCCTGCTGGCCACCCTCTACGCCTGCACGGCTTCCGACCCTGCAGCGGAAGCGATCGCCGAGCCTCGCGCGCTGAACGACTCCACGGTGGAGAGCCGCTTTCCCGGGATTCGCACCATTCCGGATCTCACCTGCCCGGAAGACTATGTGGGTACGACGGGCCTGGTGCAGTCGCCGCCGTCCGAACTGGACCTGGGCGATTACGGGGTGCTGACCAACGGGCCGGAGGCGCCGGCGGAAATTGCCGCGACGCTGCCCGCGCGCGTGTATTTGAAGGGGCGCATCGAAACCTATACCGATGACTATTACTTCGCCGTGCGTGAGGGCTTGATCTGGTTCAAGCCCAACCTGGAAGTGCAAGGACCACAGGAGGATGCGCCCTGGAAGCAGGTGCTGCTCCCGCGGTGCCTGGAAGGACAGGTCAGCGAGATTTCCGCCGATGGCTATGTCCTGCTGGCGCTGAACGGCGAACGCGAAATCTACACGCTGGATTACCACCGGCGGGACTACGGCATCAACCCCTGGACCCGCCGCTGGGGGCCGTTTTTCTGGACCGACCTCGGCGGCTGGATTCCCGATGATGTTCGGGACTGGGCCGCCTCGGAGTTGCACTCAGGTGTGGATGAGTATTTCGTGGACGGCGGTGGTCGCCCGCAGAAACCCTGGGGCATTCTGACCGTGTACCTGTTGCGCGGAGACGGTCGACACATCACCTATCTGGATCCGTGGCTGCCGATGGATGAGTCCCGCGAGGTCTGCGGCCCGGAGCGGGGCACCGTGTCGCTTGCCGGTCTGGCCGGCAGTGGCTCGACGGTCATGGTGGTGACCGCGGACGGGCGCATTTTCACGCGGGTGTACGAGTTCGATATCTCCGGCGCCAACACTTTCCTGCTGGATTATTCCTGGCAGGATCAGGATGACGTGGAAAACCCGCTGATTCAGTTGCCGGCACCGGACTGGGTCGAGCACCCCCGCGTGCCGGGCGAAATCACCGACCGCTTGAGCCTGCGCAAGCTCAGCCCCGGGACCGAGCACCGGGTCATGCGCGTCGAAGGCCGGGGCCCCGCCGGGAACACCGGGTACTGGGAAAAAGACATGGCCGACCTGTCCCCGTCCAGCTGGACCTTCAGCGTGACCGGCGAAGCGGTGCTGGGGCGAGCCTTGCCGCTGGCCAACGCCCCCGGCTACGAGCCCGAAGACTTCGCTTTTTACGGCGTGGTCGATGGTCACCCGGCAACGATTACCGCGTTCAATCCGCATTGCTCGCCCACGACCTTGCGTGTCGAGTTCGGTGACAGTCACCTCGATCTGATCCTGCACAGTTCGGACGGCCTGCGGCAGGAGCGGCGGACCCGCGGCCTGGATCTGCACCCGCGTTACTACCGTGGCGCGGTGGAGTTGCCTCGTTCGCTGTTCGAGAACCCCACACAGTTGCCTGCGGCGCAGCAGGCATTCGTGGCCAAGTATTTCCCGGAGAAGCGTTTCATTGAGGGCCCGCTGCTGGCCAATGTGATGGGCTTGCATATCGCGGAAACCTGCTGGAACTTCCGCAAGGACATCGACAGCCTCGAAAGCCTGATCACGCAGCCCCCCATTCCCGATGCCGGGATCCTGGTGGCGGAAATCTTTGCCGAGCAGGAACAGGGCCGAACCCCGCCTCTGTGCCTGCCATTGCAGCCATAGCGGGAGAGCGTATTGCGCCACTTCAACCCTTGCGGGTGCAGGCCATTACAATGCGGTCAAGTCTGCAACAAACATTGAAATGAGCAACCGCTTCGAAGGCACCGATAAATACGTCGCAACGGACGACCTGAAACTGGCCGTCAACGCCGCGGTGACATTGCAGCGACCGCTGCTGATCAAGGGCGAGCCGGGCACCGGAAAAACGATGCTGGCCGAGGAAGTGGCGCGCAGCCTGGGCAAGCCTCTGTTCGAGTGGCACATCAAGTCCACGACCAAGGCGCAGCAAGGTCTGTACGAGTACGACGCGGTGTCGCGTCTGCGCGACTCGCAGCTGGGTGACGAGAAGGTCAAGGACATCAAGAACTACATCGTCCAGGGTTCGCTGTGGAACTGCTTCATGCAGGACGAGCAGCCGGTGTTGCTGATCGACGAGATCGACAAGGCCGATATCGAATTCCCCAACGACCTGCTGCGCGAGTTGGATCGCATGGAGTTCTTCGTTTACGAAACGCAAGAAATCGTCAAAGCGAAACACCGCCCGATCATCATCATCACCTCGAACAACGAAAAAGAACTGCCGGACGCTTTCCTGCGCCGCTGCTTTTTCCACTACATCGCGTTCCCGCAAAAGGACACGATGGAGCAGATCGTGGATGTGCACTTCCCGGACATCAAAAAAGAGCTGCTCAAGCAGGCGATGGATGTGTTCTTTGGCCTGCGCGAAATCACCGGCCTGAAGAAAAAGCCATCCACTTCCGAGCTTCTGGACTGGCTCAAGTTGCTGCTGGCCGAGGACATTCCCGCGGAAACCCTGCAACAGGCCAGCGGCAAGAAATCGCTACCGCCGCTGTATGGCGCCTTGCTCAAGAACGAGCAGGACATCCACATGTTCGAGCGGCTGATGTTCATGGCGCAGCGCAACGCCTGATAGCTCGGCGACAAAAAAAGGCCCGCGATTGCGGGCCTTTTTTTGTTGGGGCGAACCCAGCAACGTCGCCATCAGCGTACTGGCGTGCCGTTGATGTTGGCCGAGAGTAGTTCGGCGATGGTAGTCGAGTTGCCGAACTGGTCCTGGTAGTTGTCGACATACCGTGCGTCGATGCCTGTCCCGACGATCAAATCGATCTCTTCGCTGGAGGAGTAGGTCCCCGCTTCGTCGGTGACTGCGTAATCCACGGTGTACCGGCAGGTCTCGAATGTACCTGCGGGTACCGTAACGGCGGCGCGTCCAACATAGGTGATGTTCCCCGTTTCCGAGCTGTTATAGGTGGTCGTGACCCCGTCGAATGTTTCCTGATAGGAAATGGAGAAGGAATAGGGGTAGGTGTCGCCGGGCTCCAGATCGAAGCGGAATGTGATGCCGGGGTTGAGTGTTTCCAGCGCCTGGTAGCTGCCGTCGGTTTCGGTGTAGCCGATGTAGGTCCACGCAGGTTGTGACGCATTGACCTGGAAGTACTCCGTGCTGTTGTAAGTCGCGGTTTCATTGACCTCGTTGTCATCAACTTGCAGTGCGTTCCTGCCGTCGAACACCGTATTGCCGACCACGGTGTAGTTGTCGGTTTTGGTTTCGGTAAATGTCTGACCATCGAAGTTTTCGGTTTCCAAAAATGTCGTGCTGTAGCTCGTCCCCGGCGTGAATAGCTGCGGGTTGAAACAAGACTTGGCCGAGGTCGCGGACACCACCGGTGTTGGCGAGGGTGTCGGGTTGGCGGGAGATGACGATGGCATGGGTGTGGGATTTGCCGGCGTCATGGTCGGCGTCGGCGTGGCGGCCGCTGTCGGTGTCGGGGCAGTGCTGCCGACCCGTTCCATCGTGGCCGTCAGCCCATTGAACGAGTCGCCCCCACGTTCTGATACGGAATAGGAGAAACGCGCCGTATTCCCGGAAATCTCAATGGCCGTAACCAGCCAGTCGTAAATGGATTCCTCGCCAAACTCGGTAATGTTCAACCGCCCCTGGGCATCGACGAACCAACTGATGTCATTCACATCGTTGTCGTCGAACTCATTGTCCGGGTTGGGTGCAAATCGCACGGAGCCCGAACCGTCGGTATTGAAAATCAATTGATTCAACGGGTCGTCGGAGGCGGGATTGACGGTGAATGTCCCCCCGGCAAGAAACTGTGTCGTGAACACGGCTCCGCTTTGCGCCTGGTCGTCGGCAGTGGATTCAATTTCAAAGCAAATCTGAATGGGCTGCGACACTCGGTCGCTATCATCCTGCGCCGAGTACAGCTGACAAAATTCGCCATCGGTGATGTTTTGCGGGATGGTGATCTCGATTTCCAGTGCGCCATCGGCTTTGGTCACGGTGGCGATGTTGAACTCCAGGAAAGAATTCGCGCCGCTGACCTTGGAAAACAGCAAGGACAGCGGGGAGGTCGAACTCACCGTTGTTTGCAACACGATCTTCTGGCCGTTTTGCGCACTGATCTTGTCAAACAGATCAGCAATGACCGGTTCGCTTCCCGTGGTGGTTGCCAAGGGAATCTCGCCATCCTTTTGCTCGGCTTCTACCCCGTTGACCTTCACGGTCAAAGCCTCTGCGACGGCGTCGGGGTCGGATATGGGGATCAGGTTTTTGTTTGCTGAGCCCCCGGAGCCGCCCCCACATGCGCTCAGAAACAGGGCTGCTGCGCATGCTCCTATGGTGACAAATGACTTCATGTTGTTATCCGTTCTCGTTTTATGTGCTTGCCCCAGGCCGCTGGGCCTTTGTGGCCATTGAAACAGCGATGCGGGGGGAGGTCATCACCCAAACGGGTGATGGGTAAATTTGAGCAATCAAATTCATACGTGGAAACCTGCCAAGACCAGGCGCACAAGATCCGTTTGGCTGCTGGTGCCGGTTTTCCGAAAGATTGCTTTGATTTGTGTCTTGACGGTATTGAGCGTGACGCCAAGCCGGTCGCAGAGCATGGCCGTTGACGCGCCGTCCAGGAGTTGAGCGAGGATGCGGGTCTCGGCAGTGGTCAGCCCAAAGGCTTGCCGGGCACGGTCAGCGACTTTTTCCGCGTTGATCCGAAAATCACGAATGGTGATTGCCATGGCCGGTTTCTGGGGGGCTGCAGCAAACTGATATGGCAGCAGCTGCCGTGCGTAAGGCGTGAAACAGGCGGTGTACGGCGTGAAGCGGTGTGAGGCCTGCCAGCGGATTGTGTCTGTGAAGGGGGCCGTACTGTCCGTTGCGCTGAGGGCGCAGGCTCGAATCGCCATCTGCAGCTTTCGATCCGCAAGGGGGTTGTTGTTGATGCGCAGTTCCCCGAAACGCATCACCAGTACGGGTGGTTCGGTGTGGAAGAGTTTTTCCGCACACGGGTTGAGGTGGACGATTTTGCCGTTGATGTCCAGAAACACAACGGCGTCATTTCTGGCGCTGCTGAGTTCATCGGCAAGCGCGAGGCGCATTTCCTGGCCTTGCAGATGGGCTGCGATTTCCAGGGCCTGGGCAATATGCGGCTTCAGCGCTTGCATGAGGTCGTATTCCGCGTGGCCGAAGTCATCTTTTTGGCCGTCCCGGTAAACCGAGAAAATGCCCGTGGTGCCATTGCTCAGAGGACGGACTACGGATAAGACGTCACGCCAGTCCGCCCCGGTCGCGCGCAGGCCTTCGTTATAGAACGGGGAGTTGCGCATCGTCGTGGCCGGGACATACTTGGTGCCGATGTACAAATCGCTGTGCGGTTCGTTTTCCACACAGGCCCACCAGGGGTCCATCTCGGCGAGCTCTGAGCCCATGATGGAAATCAGCTCCTGGGGGTCGTAGCCAAAATCAGCAGCGACCTGGACGAGCATATTGGAATCGGATGCCTGGCTGAATTCCATCACCGCGGCGCAGCCACCAACGACGTGTGCAACAGCTTCCAGTGCGGTGCCCCAGCGTCCCGGCTCCAGGCTGGCTTTGTACAACTCCAGAATGGCTCCGCTGGGATCTGCGCGGCTCATGGGGCTCGCGTGATCTCAGCCATCGCAACATGCGGCATGACAATTCTTGGCTCTCTCCTGGAGTTCATCATGGAGATAACAATCCGCGATGGCAACCTGGGCTCTGGCGAGTTTCAGAATATGGCTCGCCCAAGGGCGGGAGGAGTCGCCACTGCAAAACCTTCTGAGGCCGCGGGAGCATTGTTTACACTGTCTACCTGAATCCCACGTAATTCATCATGCTCCTCGACTTTTTCTACGCCCTGCGCAAGGCGGATCTCAAACCGTCGATTACCGAGTATTTGACGCTGATGGAAGCGCTGGATAAGGGAGTGGCCTTTTGTTCCATCGACGAATTCTACTACCTTGCTCGGGCGACGATGGTGAAGGACGAAACCAAGTTCGACCGCTTTGACAAGGTATTCGGGCAGTACTTCAAGGGTGTCGAAGACGCGCTGGATTTTCTGCAAGGCGAGATTCCCGAAGACTGGATCAACGCCATGAAGCAGCTGCAAATGACCGCGGAGGAGATGCAGAAGCTGGAGGCGATGGGCGGCTTCGAGGAGTTGATGGAAACGCTCAAAAAGCGGCTCGAAGAGCAGAAGAAGCGGCACGAAGGCGGCAACAAGTGGATTGGGACCGGCGGTACCTCGCCCTTCGGTAACTCGGGTTACAACCCGATGGGTGTCCGGATTGGCGGCAAAGGGGGCAACCGGTCGGCGGTCAAAGTGTGGGAAAAGCGTGAGTACGCCAACCTGGACGATACGCTGGAACTGGGCACCCGCAACATCAAGCTGGCCTTGCGTCGGTTGCGCAAGTTCGCCCGCGAAGGCGCGGAAGAAGTGCTGGACCTCGACGACACCATACGTTCGACCGCACGCAATGCTGGCTACCTGGATATCAAGATGGTGCCCGAGCGGCACAATGCGGTGAAAGTGCTGCTGTGCTTCGACATCGGGGGGTCGATGGACCCGCACGTCAAAGTGTGCGAAGAACTGTTTTCCGCGGCGCGCGCCGAGTTCAAGCACATGGAGTATTTCTACTTCCATAACTTCGTCTACGAGTCGTTGTGGAAGGACAACCTGCGCCGCCACAACGACAAGACCTCCACCTGGGATTTGATCCACAAGTACGGTGAGGACTACAAGCTGATCTTTGTCGGCGATGCCACGATGAGCCCTTACGAAATCACCTATGCCGGGGGATCGGTCGAGCACTGGAACGAGGAATCGGGGCAGGTGTGGGCCGAGCGTCTGCTGCGGCATTTCAAGAAGGCCATCTGGTTGAACCCGGAGCCCGAGCAGCATTGGGACTTCAATCAATCGGTGCAGATCACGCGAGAAATTATGGAAAACCGGATGTTCCCACTCACCCTCAAGGGGCTGGATGCCGGGGTCAAGCGATTACTGGCCTGATGCCGGTGTTCGCTGAGCGAATCACGCGGCGCGGGAATGCGCGGAGCATCGGGGCGTGAATCTCGAGACGCTGACGGCTTTCGCACTCGATAACGTCGTTCACCTGGGCTATGGGTTGCAACTCTGCGCGCTGCTGGCGCGGGATGTGCTGTGGCTGCGAGGGCTGCTGGTCAGCGCCCAGAGCCTGAACGCGTTTTACGCCTTCCAGATCGACGCCAATGCCATCGGTGGCTGGAATACGGTGTTCGTCATGGTGAATCTGTTCTGGATCGTGCGCATCATGCGAGAACGCCGCGCCGTTGCGATTCCCGGCGATCTTGAGGCGATTTACAACGAGATGTTCGCCGCCATGAAGCCGCGGGAGTTCCTGCGATTCTGGGCGCTGGGTAAAAGCTTTAGCGGCGCGGATCAGTCCCTGGTGGAAGAGGGGCATACCCGTCCGCAACTCATCTTGGTGGAAGAGGGGGATGTCCGGGTGCATCACGGGGCTACGGAAGTTACGCATCTGCGTGGCCCCACGCTGGTCGGCGAGATCAGTGCTTTGACCGGTCATCCAGCAACTGCTGATGTGGACCTCGTTGGGGCCGGCCGGGGCCGGACCTGGAACCGCGACGTGCTGGAACGCTTGCGGCTGGCGGATACGGCGCAGTGGACCCGTATTCAGAGCGTCATCGGCGGCGACGTGGTGCGCAAGTTACGGCGCACGGAGCAAACCGGCAGCTTCGCGCAGGCGGCGGTTTAACTCAAGCTGTCGGCGACGGGTTGCCAGGCCGCCCGAAGCCTGTCCCATTGCCAGCGGGCGTTGGCCGGGCTGGTGGACGGCAAGCGCAGATGCCGCCGATCCCGCAACTGGGGAAAGGTCTTCTCGAAGGTGCGACTGGCAAAGCCGCCGTTGGTGGCGATCAATGCAATACCGGGGTGGGTGGCGAGCAGCTCGGGTATGGGGTTCGGGCGAAGCGAGGTGGGGTCGATGGCCGAGTCCAGGCTGCCGCCGCGGCGACAGGCTCCGAGCACATCCCACAGCGCGATGCCGCGTCGGCGCAGCAACGCTAGACGATCTGCGTAATTATTCGGCAGCGGTTCCTCCAGCACGTCCGCTATCACCGGCCAGAAACGGTTACGCGGGTGCGCGTAATACTGCGCGGCTTCCAGCGACGCCACGCCGGGCATCGAGCCCAGAATCAAAACCCGTGCGCCGGAGCCCACAACCGGCGGAAATCCCTGCACCAGTTCAGCTGTTTGCGACATCGCCCGGGAAATGCGGTTTGGTGCCCAGCAGATAGATGTCGAGTACGGCGAGCACCCGGGCGAAGACTTCCCGCCACTCCGTGCGCCAACGTTCACTGAGCACCGGTCCCGCGGCAGCCAGACCATGCGCCTGCAGCCCGTCGGCATCCGCCAGAAACAGTGCGCGATACAGGTGGTAAGGCTGCGACACGATGATCAGGTCCCGGGCGCCGAACACGTCGCGGGCGCGACGCACGGAATCCAGCGTGCGGCGGCCGGCGTAGTCCAGGACCAGTGCGTCATCCGGAACATCCAGCCGTAGCAGCGCCTCGCGCATGCGCTGGGGTTCGTTGTAATGAATGCTGGGGTTGGCGCCACTGAGCAGCAGGCGCTGCACGCGTCCGGCGTGATACAGCGCGGCGGCAGCTTCCATGCGGCCCTGAAAATGGACGGACGGCTCGCCGTTCAGCGACCAGTTGCTGGTGCCCAGAACCAGGGCCAGCGGGGTGACCGGAAGGTCGGCCGGAATGTCGCTGATGGCCGGGCTGTAGCGGCGAATCATGGCCAGATTGGCCAGGGTGGTGAAGACCACGGCCAGTACGGCAGCGACCAGGGCTGCCACGCCCATCCGTCTCAGCAGCTTCAAAGCAGGATGATGGTGCCGAGTCCCAAAAAGGCGAAAAAGCCCACGACATCGGTAACGGTAGTCAACACAACGGAGCCGGCGAGCGCCGGATCGACCTTCAGTTTTTGCAGCAGCAACGGCAAGCCTACGCCGGCGAATGCCGCGCCAATCTGGTTCAGCAGCATGGCGATGGCAATGACCAGGCCGAGCATCACCGACTCAAACCACAGCGAAACCACCAGGCCCACAACCACGGCCCAGAACAGCCCATTAATGGTGGCGACGGCGACTTCCTTGCGCAGCAATGCCATCGCATTGGCTTTGGAGATGTGCCCCAGCGCCATGCCCCGGATCATCAGTGTCAGAGTCTGGCTACCGCCGATGCCGCCCATGCTGGCCACCACGGGCATCAGCACCGCCAGCGCAACGACCTGATCCAGCGTGCCCTCGAACAGGCCAACGACGCCCGCCGCGATAAATGCCGTGAGCAGATTGATCCCCAGCCACACGGCGCGGCGGGACGCGCTGCGGCGGACCGGTGCGAAGACGTCATCCTCTTCGTCCAGGCCCACCTGTGAAAGGATGGTGTGCTCGGCTTCATCCCGGATGACGTCCACCACGTCATCGATGGTGATGCGCCCGAGCAGCACGTTGCGCTCGTCGACGACCGGCGCGGACACCAGGTCGCGCTTTTCGAAGCGGACGGCGACTTCCTTGGAACTCAGGGTGTCCGGAATGGGCAGGAACTCACGGTCCATCAGCTCGCTGACGGTCTTTTCAGGCGGCTCGGTAACCAGTTCGGTGAGTTTGACCTGGCCCAGGAAGTGGCCGTAGCGATCCACCACGAACAGGGCGTCGGTATGGTCTGGAAGATCGCCACGCATGCGCAAATAGCGCAGAACGACATCGACGGTGACATTTGGACGGATACTCACCGTATCCGTATTCATCAAGCCGCCGGCGGTGTCGTAGTCGTACGACAGCACCTGCTGGACCCGGGCCCGGTTGGCCTCGTCCATGGTGGACAAAACCTGCTGGGTCAGCTTCTCCGGCAGGTCGTCGATGAAGTCGGCCAGGTCATCGATGTCCAGACCTTCGGCCGCAGCAACCACGGCGTCGGTGTCCATTTTGTCGATGAGGTGGGCGCGCAGCTCCTCATTCAGGTGCAGCAGCACCTCGCCAATGTCATCGGGATCGACCAGTGCCCAGATGATTTCGCGCTCGCCCGGGGGCAGCGACTCGATCAAGCTGCCGATTTCTGCCGGGTTCAGGGATGCCAGAATCCGCCGAACCGGGCCTTTTCGGCCAGACTCAATCGCATCGCGCAGGTTTTCGATCTGGCGGCTCATGACAGTGCGGGGCGGCGTGGAACGACCGGTGACGAGTGCCGGCCGATTATCTCAGGAAGGGGCACTCCCGCGCCATGCGCTATGCTTGGTGCCGGGGGAAATCAACCACTTTTACCTTCTTTAAGGGGAGACACCATCATGAGTGCAGCAACTCACGTTCTGCTGTTATTTACCGCCTGGACCCTGTTAATGGCGGTGGGCTATGTCGGCTACCGCGTTGTGCTGGTTTTGAGCTTCAAGGAACGGGCCAATGCCTGGACCCGGGGGGCTGTAGAGCACGATGACCCGGCCATCATCACCCGTTTCAACCATGCCCACCTGAACTGCCTGGAAACCCTGCCGCTGTATGCCGCGGTGGTGCTGTTCGCCTATATGCAAGGGCAGCTGGGTGTGCTGGATCAATTGGCCTACGTGTTCATGGGGGCACGCGTGGCACAAAGCGTAATTCACGTGATTTCCACCGCGCCGATGATGGTGTTCCTGCGGGCCAATGCGCTGCTGGTGCAATGGGCGCTGCTGATTTACTGGATGGTGCAATTGCTGCCGTAAACGCGGCATCGCGATACTCTTCGAGGCCGGCGCTGACGCCGGCCTTTTTTATGCGCGACACTTTTACCCATGTCATCACTGCCGGAACCCGCAGCTCCCGTCCAACGCGAATGGCCAATGCTGGTGGGATTGAGCCTGGGTTTCGTGCTGCTGATGTATCTGACCATTGGCCTGACCTTCCGCTTTTCCGGCTATGGCGAGGGCCTGTATGACCTGCATTACCTGGCCGGTGGCTGGCTGAGCCAGGGTTGGCCGACTCCCGAGCTCTGGCGACCCGGGGCGCAGGTCACGCATTACTACAACCTGGGGCTGGCCGCCTGGGGCGAATTCGGCGCGTTCTGGGGCTGGTCGCTGGGTGCGACCTATGTGCTGGGGCTGCTGCTGTTCCCCACGCTGGTGTTTGCTCTGGTGCTGCGAATGGCAGCAGGCGGGTGGGGGCTGCGGACGCTGGTGGCGCTGGTGTGTACCTTTCCGGCTTCCGGCATTTCACTGTGGCTTGGGTTGGGCTTCGTGGAGCTGCCGGGTTATCTGCAGAACATGGGGCATGTGCGCCTGATCGAGTGGGCGGATCGGGCCGGTGATGGCGGGTTGGGTCAAACACTGATAACCGGCGCTGCATACCCGCTGGAAAGCCTGGCGCATCTGGTGTTCGAGCTGCAGGATCTGCACCCGCCGGTACTCGGTTTCGTTCTGCTGGCGCTGGTGCTGTACTGGTATCTGCGAACGGGTGCCCCGGAGGACGAGCCCACGCCGCGGCAAAAGCTGCTGTCCGGCATGTGGCCGGGGGGCGCACTGGTACTGGCATATGCCGTGAATGCCTGGATGCTGCCGATGCTGCTGGGCACGGTGCTGGGCATGCTGGTGTTGCGACGCGAGCCACGCTTGTTGGTGGGGGCGCTGCTGGGGGCGGCGGTCAGCTACGGCCTGCTCTGGTGGCCCTATTTTCGGTTCTTCGAAGCACCAGATGCCGTGCGTGTGGTGCTGCTGAACGCCGAGCATCGCAGCGCATTTGGCAGTTGGTTTCTGATCTGGTTGCCGTACTTGCTGGCGACGGTCTGGTGGGTGTTCTGGGCGGGCTTGAGTTGGCATCGTCATCGGGAGCCGGACGGCCAGGAAGTGCTGTTTCCGCTGCTCTTCCTGTTCGCGGTGCTTTCGCTCGAGGTGATTCACCTGGATGACGGATACGGTGGCAACTTCGAGCGTTTCAACAGCGTTCTGAAAACCGGTAGCTTGGCGATGGTGGGGTGGGCCACCAGCTTGCTGGTGCTGGCGACCCGTCAGCGCCGAGCGGTGATCTGGTTGCCGATACTGGTGTTTCTGGCCACGCCGAGTTTGCTGCAGATGAAGGACCTGGGCGCGAAGATGTTGCGCGAATCGCGTCACGTGAATTGGGCGCTGAATTCGGTGGCCATGGTGGAGGAAGAGGACCTGCGTCACAGTTACGACCTGTTGCGACGCGAACCCTCCGGAACCACGCTGGAGTTCACAACCGGCACGGCCTACAACGTGATTCCGCTGGTCTCCACGCTGGCGGCATTTCCTACCTGGTCGGGGTGGGCCTCGCACCTGGGGCAGGTCGGCGCGTTTAGCGAAGAGGATTGGAAGACCCGCGAGACCCTGCAGAACTGGTACCGCAATTTCCCTCCGGATAACGCAGTGCTCGACCGGCATGCGGTGGACTACATCCTGGTGCGTTACGAGCTGCACTGGCAGCAGGCCGCCATTTACCAACGCCTGAGCAGTTTGGGGCCGACTTGGGTCTGGGTGCCGGCGGTGCAGGATGCGGCCGGGAACTGGGCGGGGTATTTTCGCCGTAAACGCCTCAGCGACGGCTGAAGGGCGCCGGCAAGCCCCGTTGCCGGGTGGGTTGGTAGAATCCGCGCTCAAATTCGCGGGTTCGAACGCCATGACCACCATTCGCCAGGACGACTTTATTTCCTCCATCGCTGATGCGCTGCAGTTCATCAGCTACTACCACCCCAAAGATTTCATCACGGCGGTGCATGAGGCCTGGCAAAAGGAGGAAAACCCGGCGGCCAAGGATGCCATGGCGCAGATCCTGATCAACTCGCGGATGTGTGCCGAAGGGCGTCGCCCGATCTGTCAGGACACGGGCATCGTCACCGTCTTCCTCAAAATCGGCATGGACGTGCGTTTTGATGCGCAGATGTCGGTCGCGGACATGGTCAACGAAGGCGTGCGTCGCGCCTATCAGAACCCGGACAATGTGCTGCGTGCCTCGATTCTGGCCGACCCGGCTGGCAAGCGGCAGAACACCCGCGACAACACGCCGGCGGTTATCCACATGGAAGTCGTGCCGGGCAGCACCGTGGACTTGAAGGTTGCGGCCAAGGGCGGCGGCTCGGAGGCCAAATCCAAATTCGTGATGCTGAACCCCTCCGATTCCATCGTCGACTGGGTGGTGAAGACCGTCCCGACCATGGGGGCAGGCTGGTGCCCGCCCGGCATGCTCGGCCTGGGTATCGGCGGCACGGCGGAAAAAGCCATGCTGCTGGCCAAAGAATCGCTGATGGACCCCATCGATATCCATGAGCTGCGCGCCCGTGGCCCGCAGAACCGCGTCGAGGAGCTGCGCCTGGAAATCATGGATGCCGTGAACGCACTCGGAATCGGCGCCCAGGGTCTGGGCGGCCTGACCACCGTGCTCGATATCAAGATCATGGATTACCCCACGCACGCCGCCAACTTGCCGGTAGCCATGATTCCGAACTGCGCTGCCACCCGCCACGCCCACTTCACGCTGGATGGCAGTGGCCCCGCCGTGCTGACGCCGCCGAGCCTGGATGACTGGCCGGTCATCGCCCGTGAATCCGGCGATGCCAAGCGCGTGGACCTGGACACCGTCACCACCGAAGACACCAAAACCTGGAAACCCGGCGACGTGCTGCTGCTCAGCGGCAAGATGTACACTGGCCGCGATGCCGCCCACAAAAAAATGGTGGACATGTTCGCCAAGGGCGAATCGCTGCCGGTCGATCTCAAGGGCAAGTTCATCTACTACGTGGGTCCGGTCGACCCCGTGCGGGACGAAGTGGTCGGCCCCGCCGGCCCGACTACCGCCACCCGCATGGACAAGTTCACCGACACCGTGCTGGAAAAAACCGGCCTGATCGGCATGGTCGGCAAAGCCGAGCGCGGCCCGGTGGCGCGTGAAGCCATCAAGAAACACGGCGCGGTGTATCTGATGGCCGTCGGCGGCGCGGCGTACCTGGTCAGCAAGGCCATCGTCGGCAGCAAAGTCGTCGCCTTCCCCGAGCTGGGCATGGAAGCCATCTACGAATTCGAGGTCAAGGACATGCCGGTCACCGTCGCCGTCGACTCAAGCGGTGAATCGGTGCACGAGACCGGGCCCAAGATCTGGAAGATGAAGATCGAAAGCGCCGCCTGATGCGCGTTTTTGTAGCGGGGCATCGCGGGATGGTGGGCTCGGCGATTGTGCGCCGGCTTGAGTCTCACGGATTGGGTGGTGAAGCTTGTGACGTCATCACCGCGACGCACGAAGAGCTGGATCTGACGCAGCAGACAGCGGTGGACGCCTTCGTCGCGAAGGTTCAGCCCGACCGTGTGGTTCTGGCGGCAGCCAAAGTGGGAGGCATCCACGCCAACAACACCTATCCGGCGGAGTTTCTGTATCAGAACCTCATGATGGAGGCCAATCTGATTCATGCGTCCTGGCGCGAAGGTGTTCGGCAGCTGTTGTTCCTGGGGAGTTCCTGCATCTACCCCAAACTTGCGACCCAGCCAATGGCCGAGGATGCACTCCTCACGGGGCCTCTCGAAGCGACCAACGAGCCTTACGCTGTCGCCAAGATTGCTGGCATCAAGTTATGTGAAAGCTACAACCGGCAGTACCAGACGGATTTTCGCAGCGTGATGCCAACCAATCTCTATGGGCCGGGGGATAACTTCCACCCGGAAAACTCGCATGTGTTGCCGGCGTTAATCCGGCGCTTTCATGAGGCGGCGCGAGACCAGTTGCCGGAAGTGGTGGTGTGGGGGACGGGTACACCACGCCGCGAGTTCCTGCATGTGGATGACCTGGCGTCAGCGGTGCTGCACGTGATGGAGTTGCCGCAGGCAGACTACGCAGCAGCGACCAAACCCATGCAATCGCAAATTAATGTGGGTGTGGGAGAGGATGTCAGCATTGCAGAGCTGGCGGCCTTGGTCGCCGATATCACCGGTTACACCGGTGCGATTCGGTTCGATTCCAGCAAGCCCGACGGTACGCCGCGCAAACTGCTGGATGTGAGTACGCTGTCCTCCCTGGGCTGGAAGGCACGGATTGACCTCCGCACTGGCGTGGAAAATGCGTATCAGTGGTACCAGGACAATTTTCAAACTGCTCGCACCTAGGGCAAATACGAAGAACCAATAAAAATGGGCAAAACAGCTTTAATTACCGGCATCACCGGACAGGACGGGAGTTATCTCGCGGAGTTGCTGCTGGAGAAGGGCTATACGGTGCATGGCATCAAACGTCGTGCCTCCAGCTTTAATACGCAGCGTATTGACCACATATATCAGGACCCGCATGACGACCCGCGCCTAGTTCTTCACTACGGCGACCTGACCGATAGCAGCAACCTGACCCGCATCATCAGCGAAGTGCAACCGGATGAGGTCTATAACCTCGCGGCGCAATCGCATGTGGCGGTCAGCTTTGAGAGTCCTGAATACACGGCGGATGTGGACGCTCTGGGCACGCTGCGTTTGCTCGAGGCTATCCGCTTTCTCGGGCTGGAAAAGAAAACCCGTTTCTACCAGGCGTCCACCTCCGAGCTCTATGGTCTCGTGCAGGAAGTGCCGCAAACTGAGAAAACCCCGTTTTACCCCCGCAGCCCCTATGCGGTTGCCAAGATGTATGCCTACTGGATTACGGTGAACTACCGGGAGTCCTATGGCATGTACGCATGCAATGGGATTTTGTTCAATCACGAGTCCCCTCGTCGTGGCGAAACCTTTGTGACTCGCAAGATCACTCGCGGTTTGGCTCAGATTGCCCAGGGGCTGGATGATTGTCTCTACATGGGCAATATCAATGCGCTGCGTGACTGGGGCCATGCGCGTGACTACGTGCGAATGCAGTGGATGATGTTGCAGCAGGAGGTAGCAGAGGATTTTGTGATCGCCACAGGGCAGCAGTACGAGGTTCGCGAGTTCATTCGCTGGGCCGCGGAAGATCTGGGGATGACCCTCGAGTTCCAGGGCGAGGGCGTTGCAGAGAGCGCGGTGGTGTCGAAGATCAGCGGTGATTCCGCACCCGGTGTATGTGTCGGGCAGGTGGTGCTGCGGATCGATCCCAAATACTACCGACCGGCCGAAGTGGAAACTTTGCTAGGGGACCCGAAAAAAGCGGCAGACCGGTTGGGTTGGACGCCGGAAACATCCGCCAGAGAGATGTGCGCGGAAATGATCGCATCTGACCTGGAAGAAGCCCGACGTATGGCGCTACTTAGGCGGCATGGGTACGATGTGGCGTTTGGTCGCGAGTAAGCTCGCGGTTAGCAGCCTATCGACGGCAACTCGAGAAATCTATTGAAACGCATATTGGTTACTGGGGGCGCGGGGTTTATCGGTTCTCACCTCTGCGAGCGGTTGCTGGCGGATGGCAATGAAGTCCTTTGCGTCGACAACTTCTTTACCGGGGACAAACGCAACGTTGTTCACCTCCTAAGTAACCCCTATTTCGAGCTCATCCGGCACGATGTCTGCTTCCCTCTATATGTCGAGGTAGACCAGATATACAACCTCGCCTGCCCGGCATCGCCGATTCACTATCAGCACGACCCGGTGCAGACCACAAAGACCAGTGTCCACGGTGCTATCAATATGCTGGGCTTGGCCAAGCGGATCAAAGCCAAGATCCTGCAGGCTTCGACCAGCGAGGTATACGGCGACCCCAGCGTCCACCCACAACCCGAAAGCTACTGGGGCAATGTCAATTGCATCGGGCCGCGCTCTTGCTATGACGAAGGCAAGCGTTGTGCAGAAACGCTGTTTTTCGACTACTACCGCCAGCATAATCTGCGGATCAAGGTGGCGCGGATTTTCAACACTTACGGGCCCAAAATGCATCCCCATGACGGCCGCGTGGTGAGCAACTTCATCGTGCAGGCGCTCAATGGCGAGCCGATTACGATTTATGGGGACGGTAGCCAGTCGAGATCATTCTGCTACGTGACCGATCTGGTCGAAGGCTTGATCCGCCTGATGGAATCCGATGACGACATCACCGGGCCGATCAACCTGGGCAACCCCGGTGAGTTCACGATGCTGGAACTCGCTCGCAAGGTGGTGGAGCTGACGGGATCGAAGTCAACGATCGAGTATCGGACTCTGCCGCAGGATGATCCGAGGCAGCGGCAGCCGGATATCCGCTTGGCACAGGATGTACTGGGCTGGAGTCCGCAGATCCCATTGGAGCAGGGCATTCCGCTCACGGTTAGTTATTTCTCCCGGATCATTGAGCAGTGAACCCGCCCGGCTGGGATGGGTCGTTGGGCCGCAAAGGGTGAGGTAGAGGTCGCATGGGTCGCCTGCAAGAGATCGAGGGCTTGAGAGCCTATCTGGCACTCTGGGTTGTCGTCGACCACGTCATGGCAGCGTGCGGCTACTCGCCGAGTTACTGGGGAGGCATCGTCAGGATTCTGGCCAAAGGTTGGTATGCGGTTGACGCCTTCATCATCATTAGCGGATTCGTCATTTTCTATCTTCTGGACAGCAGGAGGGAAAGCTACATCCAGTTCATCGTCCGCAGGTTCTTCCGGCTGTGGCCATTGCTTGCCGTCACGTTGCTTCTTTCAGTTGTGGCGTATCCGCTTTTCTTGAGCAACCCTGCCGGTATGGGCGAGAGTTTTCCCGGTACTCAAGTGTACTTCGTGCCGGTTATAGAACGCATCACGTCATGGCGCGATGCAGCGCTGACGCACGTCCTGCTTCACCTAACGATGCTCCATGGTATGGTGCCCGAACTGCTGCTCGCAAACGCCCCAACTGCGTATGTGGAGCCCGCCTGGAGTATCTCACTGGAATGGCAGTTTTACCTCGTTGCGCCCGGTATGTTCATGCTGGCCACGTCCCGCCGAAAATGGTCGACGATGTTGGCGTGCATGCTTGTCCTGGGTGCGTTCTGGCTGGGCCGGCATTTCCCCGAAGTCCAAAACGGCGCATTTCTGCCTATGCACGTGGAGTTCTTTTGCTTCGGCGGCGTGTCGTATTTTCTCTACCGGTCGGTTTCAGGCACCGTTCCCAAGCATCTTCTGATGGGTGGCGGACTGGCGGCCGTCCTGATCTATCTCCTCCTGGGCAAGGACATGCGCATTCTTCCCGTCGTACTCTGGGTGATCGTGCTTCTAGTCATGCTGGAGTGCCGCTCACCGAATTCCGACAGCGTCGCCAAAGCTTTGCGCTGGTTTCTTTGCAATCCGGTCGTCCTCCATCTTGGCAAGATTTCCTACAGCATCTACCTTTCTCACATGCTGGTCATCGTGACGGTTCAGGCACTGATTCTGGAGTTATCTCACGGATTGACTCAGTCGACTCACATGCTTGTGCTCGCTGTCGCAAGCATACCGATGACAGTGCTGGTCTCGCAGCTGCTGTACTCCTGGGTGGAAATGCCGGGCATGCACATCGGACAGGTGGTAGCGTCCCGTCTATCCCGCGCCGAACTGACTAGCTGTGATCTCTCAGTAGGTTGTTCATCCGGGGTGATACCCCCGAAGCTTCAGGTGCGACCCAATCCACTTGAAGGAGCCCCGGATGAACACGCATAAAAATGCCCGTTTAACGATTCACGGTCGAGCCCTACTGGTTCGTCGAGTTGTCGATGAGGGCTTGCGACCGATCGAGGTCGC
>JBFIER010000024.1:0-42890 GCA_041603255.1 Oceanococcaceae bacterium
GCGATTTCGAAAACGTCTTTTGCCAGGTCGATGGCGATGGTCGTAGGATTCATGGCGGACTCCCTTTGGTTTGACTGATGCGTCGAAACTTCAGTGTGGTACTTCAGATACCGAAAATGCCGGGGGAGTCCATTTCATCACTGCACTTGTCATTTGATTCGCTGCTCGGTTTGGCTACGCCAATCCCTCGCATCGATTCAAACGCAGGTGAACTCAGGCATTGGGCGTAACTTGAACGCACGGAGTGAAATGAGCGGCTGGGCTTACACATCGTTCGTAGATGCCACAAGGCGGCAGAATCTCCTTGAGGATGTTCCATTTGATGAACTGATTGCTCGCGTCATTGGGGACATTACCAATGTCAGACCGTTTGCTGAACCGGGCCGGGACCCCGGGCTTACTGATTGCATTCAACCAATTTTCAGGTTCGACCTTCCGAAAACGGGAGATCTCTTGTTTAACGGCAGGTCGGGCTATCGGGCCCAGTACTGGAAGAGCCCGAGTACTGGGCTCGCTGCCAACTCAGCGATCCTTGATTCGATCCAGTCGCGGCTGGTCGGGTCAATTGGCCTGGATGCAACGCCTGAACTGAAGAAGATCGATGTCTGCGCGTCCCTACGAGCAGCTTCTGCAAAGCTTTGGATTCAGGAGGTTCCGACGATGATGCAAAGCCCATCCTGCGATCTCGCGGTAGTCCGGTGGGCAGAGGCTGCGGAAAATCACGTTGAGCTTGCGCAGTGGGGCATATGCGCACCGGCGGTAGAAAAATTCGAAGTCAAGGGCGCCTTAATTGATCCCTTCGGAAATGAGGTCGTACCGGCTCGAAAGATAGGGCGGCATTACGATATCCATAATTATGGCTTTTCGTAGGCGACGCTCAACAAGTCGTTGCGGGGGGCGTTAGGCGCACTTTATAAGGAGAGGTTATGTCTGAAGATTCTGGAAACGACAAACTGAGTTTACTAGCCAAACAGTTCTATGACATGTTGGCAGCAAATCAGTATTTTTCGTCTCAAAAGAAAACGGCTAGCTCGCTAGAGCATCTAGCAGGCGAAGCGGTCGATTTAAACAAAAATCTCAAGGCCGCAAATGAATCTTCAACGAAACTCGCCACGAGCCTCAACCGCTTAACCCTAGCTGCAGTTGTAATCGCATTCTTTGCTCTCAGCTTGCAGTCTTACGAGCTTTTCTGTGCAAACTAGCACACTTAACAATTCGTTCATATTCGCCTTCGACAGGACTGGACTGCACAGGCCAGTCCCTTAACTCAGGCGTTATACGAGGGAGGAATGGTGATCCAAGTTCTGAGATCTGCTTATAGAAAGTCATACGGCTGGATGGCTGATATTGTTCTAAGCAAGTACTGTAAGCTATTTACTGACGTGACGATACTCGCCGCATCGGGGTATTTGATGGTTAAGAAGTTGTTCAGCTTCTCAATCTCTAAATGGCTCCTCGATAACGCGTTTCATCAGCCAGTTGTTGATCTGTACTTCTATAGCTCGGCGGCCGCCTTAGCCGCGGCCATTGGCATCAAGCTAGTATCTCTGCCGTTCGAGCACTTTCCTCCGGTGAAACAAACAGCAGTTGCCCCCGACGAAATCTCAGATTGCTTGCTAGTCATTAATAAAGAAATACACGCTCATTTGAAGCGCTTGGATCCTGAAATTCAGACTGACATAAAAGATCTCAAAGAGCAGCATGCTTTCGATGTAAATATACGAATCATCGTTGAGGCACTTGCAGAACAAATTCGTCGCTCAGTCAGTGCGATCGCTTTGAAAAGGCGGGATATCTTTATTTCGGTTTACACGTACGATGAAGCTAGCAACTGCCTGACGTACGAGCTTCATTACGACTCTAAAAGGGACATAGTTAACTCACGGCGAATCTGCTTGAGTGATGAGAGCTACAAATCATATGAGTGTGTGAAGTGTGTGAACGAAGGCGTTGCTACAGCATACGTACTGGACAAGAGTAAGTATGCGAAAGGGCACTCCAAGCGTCACAAGAGCGTAAAGCAGTACATGGGCGCATCCATTGGTCTGAATGAGCACGTGTTTGGATTCCTGAACATCGAATTTCACAATAATTTTCTGTTCGATGACGAAGATCAGATGCAGGAGTTCATGGAAGGTGTCGTTTTTCCTTTCAAACTTCTGCTTGAGTACCAGTACCTCAAGAAGGCTTTTTTTGAGAAGTTCTCGGAATTTCCAAAGTATTGGAGAGCAGCATGAGAAATATGAGCAAACAGCAAAACGCGAAGCTTTTTCAAGAAGCTCAGCGGATTCGCCAGGATGCACAGAAACAGCTCCACCACCAAGCGACCTCCGGGAAGAGAGATCGGGCCGAGGCAGGCCCCTCGTATAGCAAGCCATTGCAACCGACGCGCTAACGCGCGCCGCTGAGCGTTGGCGTCAGCGGCTGCTTATGCGACACAGCATGCTTTGGGTGTTGCTTGCGGCTACGTTCAGTAGCCATGCAGACCCTTTGGAAATCTCTTACCCGTTTCGCACAGTCGGGTCATGCCCCGGAGAATGCTGCCTGCTTGGGGAGTGGGAGGCGCTGACAGACGTCCCGGTATTTGAGCGAGACCGTGGTGACGATCCCCCAATCGCGACAATCTCTCCGGGAGAAACCCTGCTTGCGTTGCGCGGCGTTTATTGGTCGATCACACCAGCGATTGTCCGCACCACGAAGGACGTGAATTTGTCGTCCGCAATCAGGGCGGAGCTGCGAAGTGCCGGTGAAGCGGTGCTGGGCCACGAAGCGGGCAGACCTAACACCCAGCTGAGTGTTCCCAGCGGCACCGAGATTCACGTGGTGGCAGAGGATGGCATGGGCACCTTCCTGGGGGTTACTGCTGACAAACAGTTCGTTTGGGTCACGTCTTTCGACATTGCGCCACTCGGCGGGGATATGAGCCAAACGAGTTTTGAGTACGTCGCCCCTGAGCAGGTGCCCTGCTCTGCGGTGTGGGGCGACATGTGTCGGGCAATGGCATACCGCACCGATAACACCACAGAGTGGTGGGCGGAAGTTGAGTTTCACGGAGGCAACACGGGCTGGATTCAGGTGCGACCTGGTCGTTGGGTCGCGGGTTACGATGCCTGTAGCTAGCAACACGCGGCAACGGACGTTTGACCCGCAGGCGTTAGCGAGCGTTTGAAACCCTCAGCAAAACGAAGGAACTCTGATGTCCACCGACCTGCAAGCCAACAAACAGAACGCGGTGGATTTCTATCGCACGGCTTTCCTGGGTGATCCAGCGAAAGCTGTGGAGTTGTACGTGGGCGCCGAGTACATCCAACATAACCCGTTGGTCGGGAACGGGAAGCAGGCGTTCATCGACTACTTCAATCAAATGGCAGATGCTTATCCCGGCAAAACGATTGCGTTCGTTCGGGCGGTTGCAGAGGGTGACCTTGTGGCGCTTCACACCCATCAGGTTTGGCCGGGTGACGAACACTACGTGACGATGGATTTCTTTCGGTTCGACGGCAACGGGAAGATCGTTGAGCACTGGGACGCAATCCAGCAGGTGCCGGATGAAACGAAGAATGGCAATACGATGTATTGAACGCGCCTGTCGTTAATCGTGGCTGACCTATAGCCACAGGCACCTAGGGTAGACGGGGCGCGGCAGGCAACATTGATGCACATGATAACTGCGCATATATTGGCTGCATTCTTTGTCGCGCCAGGTACAACCCATGCCCCCTGTTGAAGCCGCCAAACCCACGCGTCGTCCCACGAATCTGTCGCTTGATAGCGTTCTGCTCAGTGAGGCGAAAGCGCTAGGTATCAACGTCTCTCGGTCCGCTGAGTCTGGCATTGCCGAAGCGGTAAGGCGTTGCAAAGAGCAACGTTGGCTCGAGGAAAACGCAGCGGCACTTGAAAGCTCAAATGCTTACGTCGAAGCCCATGGTCTTCCTCTGGCTCAGCATCGAAAATTCTGATGGCGCGGTTTGATGTCTTCGAAAACGCGCGTGGCGCAGGTTACTTGCTTGATGTGCAGTCAGATCTTCTGAGCGGCTTGAACACGCGCATGGTCATTCCACTGCTTTCCCGAGCCCAAGCGCCTAAACCAGCCCAACGGCTCAACCCAGTGGTTTTGGTCGGCGGCAGCGAGCTTGTGGTGGCAACGCAATTCATGGCTGCCATTGCTGCCGACGAGCTTCGAACAAAAGTTGGCAATCTGGCGTCATCCCGGGATGACATCTCCGCAGCCCTCGACATGTTGTTTCTGGGGTTCTGAGTAGGGTGCATACTCAACCGCCATCAGAACACAGGCGCTAAGTTCGCATGGGGGCTTTAACCTACCGCCGATTGGAAGTGTCGAACCCCGTTGATGTTCGCCAGCTACAAGACGTCTTCGAGTCGGCTTTGGGTTACTTCGAAATGATTCAGGGTCACGGCCCCAGCGCCGATGAGGCACGGGCTGATCTGATCGCCGTGCCGGACGGTTACCCCGTAAGCGGTTTGCACTATTTCCTTATCGAGCTTGCGGGCAAACCCGTCGGGTGCTTGAGCGTCTACAACGGTTACCCCGATGCCAACGTTGCCTATATCGGCTTGTTGCTCTTCATCGATTCGCACCAGGGCAAAGGGCTGGGGCCTAAAGCCATCGAGTTTGCACAGAGTCTGGCTGGTCAATGGGGCTGCAGGGTATTGCGCTTGTCGGTTGTTGAGACCAATTCGCAAGCCCACAGCTTCTGGTTGAGGCAAGGTTTTTCTGAGTCCGCTCGGAAGGTACACGAGCAATATGGCCCCTCAGTCGTTATGGACAGGCCGCTTGGCACGCAGCCCGGTTCGGCGACACCAATCCCTCACATCGAGTCAAGCCATTGAACAGCAACTGGCGGATCACCGCCGCATTTATCGCTTTGGTAGTAGGCCTGTATCCATTGGGTGTTTGGCTGCTGCTGAGATTTCAAAGTGCCAGCCCGTTGATGCTCACGGTGGGGATGGCCGCCGTTGGCGCTTGTCTTGTATGTGGTCGTGAGCTGCGCTCTCTGGGCTGGCATTGGGGCGACTGGAAAGATCACTACCGGAGCTATTTGATCCCCCTGGCCTATGCGGCTATCGCCTATGCCGGGATTTGGGGCCTTTCGTTGGGTGGCTGGTACGACCGGAGTGTTGTAGCCGAGATACGAGCAGGCTACTTGCTGGATTCCTGGTCGGATGAATCCATCATTGCATTGCGATTTGTGCTCACCGCCACCGTGAGCTTTGTGCTGCTGTTGCCGGGCGTTCTGGGTGAGGAGGTCGGCTGGCGGGGGCTTTTGGTTCCGGCGCTGTCGCAGAATCTCCGCTTCACGCATGTCGCGCTGCTCAGCGGTTTGCTGTGGTCCATGTTTCACTGGCCGCTGATGTTCCTGGGCTTCTACGGCAACCCGGAAACCCCTTTGGCCTTTCAGCTCGGCATGTTCACCGTCTGTCTGGTATCCATGTCATTTGTGATGGCGTACTTTCGCTACAAGACGCACAGCCTGTGGCCCGCCGTAACCTTTCACATGAGCCACAACGTCTTCCTGCAAAAATTCTTCGCGCCGATGACCGAAGAGAATGATGCGACCGTGTGGTTTGCCGATGAGTTTGGTCTCGCCGTGCCACTTGTCGCAGCCTGCTTTGGACTGATCTATTGGCGCAAAGGGGTTCGGGATTTTGACCGTGTTCAGGCCTGACCACCGCCCGCGATGAACCCGCCGCAACCAAGGAGCCGTTGACGTGGAAACCCCATACCTGGAAATGAACCGTGCAGGCTGGGACCGCCGTGCGAAGGCGCATTTTGTCTCCGAGTTTTATGACGTGGAGGGCTTCCTGGCGGGGGCAACCTCGCTGCGGGAGATTGAGCTGGCGGAACTGCAGAACGTAAACGGCAAAACGCTGCTGCACCTTCAGTGCCACTTCGGAATGGATACGCTGTCGTGGGTTCGCGAGGGTGCGGTGTGCACGGGGGTGGATATTTCACCCGTGGCGATTCAGCAGGCCCGAAAGCTGGCGGAACAGCTGAGCCTGGAGGCGGAGTTCGTCTGCACCGACGTCTATTCCTACCAACGCTCAGCCTCTTCCCCGTATGACATCGTGTTTACCTCCTACGGTGCGGTCTGCTGGTTGCCGGATCTTAGCCGCTGGGCGCAGGTGGTCGCTTCCAATCTCGCCGTCGGTGGTCGCTTCTACATGGCCGAGTTCCATCCAATTTATGATCTGCTTGCGGGCTACGCCTACTTCACGCAGGAGGAACCGGATGTGGAGGAAGAAGGCACATACACGGAAAACGGTGCTGACGCGGTTGCCAAACTGGCGACGTGGGCGCACCCGATGTCCAGCGTGATCAATGCCTTGTTGGGGGTCGGCATTCAGATCGAGCGTGTAAGTGAATTCCCGTTCAGCCCCTACAACTGTTTCGAGGGCATGGAGGAGCGCGAGCCCGGTCGCTTTTATCTCCGTCACCGGGACCATGACGTACCCATCGTCTACAGCATCACGGGCAGAAAGGTCGCCTAGCAACCGGTGGCCATGACAGCGTATTGAAAACCCGAAGGGTCGCTAAGTTCGTTTAGCCCCCCAGCGCGCGTTCCGGGTGGGGGAAGTTCGAATTGAGGCGGCTTGGTGCCGACAGCACCCCGCTCGCTCCGAGGTGCCGTGCATAGTACGATCCACTGATGTCACACCACGGCAAAATCGATTACGTCGAGTTTCCGGCTTCCAACCTTGAGGCCACAAAGGCGTTCTTCGCTTCGGCGTTTGGCTGGAGCTTCACCGACTACGGCCCCGAGTACACGGCATTTTCCAGCTCGGGCCTTGACGGTGGTTTTTACCAGGCGGCGCTCAAATCCCAAACCGCTTCCGGCAGCGCGCTGGTGGTGTTGTACAGCGATGACCTCGAGCAAACGCAGGCCACGGTGCTTTCCTGCGGTGGCGAGATCGTGAAGCCCATCTTCGCGTTTCCCGGAGGGCGTCGGTTTCACTTCACCGAGCCCAGTGGGAACGAGCTGGCGGTGTGGAGTGCAGCCGGTGCCTGAGAACAGGCTTTACGAGGTTGGGAACTCGTCGGGTCGGCCGGTGATGGCGTAAACCCACACAATGCCGATGCTTAATAGCGTGAGCTCGGCAACCCGGCGATGGCGGCACGCTCAACTCTCGCCCTCGACGAAGTTTTTCAACGCCTGCAATCGTTGATCCCACTGGCGCTCGAGTTGGGCGATGAAATCACGCGCCACCTGCAAAGAGTACGGGTTGAGGGTGACATCGGTCTGCCGGCCACGCTGTGCAAGTTGCACGACCTTGGCGTTCACCAGGACCTGGATTTGCTTGCGTGCGCCCTGGCGGGAAACGCCCAGTTTTCCGGAAAGCTCGCCCAGGGTACGGGGTGACTTTGCCGAGAGCCGTTGTACAATCTCCAGCCGAATCGGGTCGCCCAGTGCCCGGTAGATGGCGGCTTCGTTCAGGTGGTTAGGCTGCAAAAAACTTCTCCAATCGGCCGAGCATGAAGTCCCATCCGCCCGAATTTTGTGCGTACGCGGCCTGCATCAACTCGGTGGGCAGGTTGGCAAAACCCGATTCTGTCAGCGTTACCGTGCAAACGCCGTCTACCTGTTCGGTGATGTGGAATTCGACCAGCGTGTTGGGCACGGCGAGCACATCGCCAAGGTAGTGGCTGGACCCAGGCACCCACCGGTAGGCGAAGTACTCATGGGGGCGGGCGGCCTCAACGTAGATCTGGTTTTTGCCGTGCTCACCGAAGCCGAAGACAGGCCGGGAGCCCACCGAATACTCCCCTTCCAGCGTTTCCGGGAACCATTGGGTGACGAGCTCGGGGTTGGCAATCGCTGCATAGATCCGTTCTTGCGAAGCCCGGATGGTGATCTCTCGTTTGATGGCGTCTTGCATGGCGTGACCTTCGTCGCTGCGGGGTGTGGCCAACAGTTGAGCATCACTCCTGCCGTTATGCAACTTTTTGGTTGCTTTATGTTTGCGAAGGAAATTCGCCTCTGGCGGCCTCCGGCAGGCAGAGGTAATCTCACACTGAAATTTCCGGGGAAAGTCCGGTGCAAACACCCCTGCCCAACCTCACCTGCCCGCTCTGCGGCGGCGCCAACCAATGCGCCCCGGCCGCTCAGGGAAGTTTCGAGGTTGAGTGCTGGTGCACCACGGTGGCGATCAGCCCCGAGGCCCTGGCGCGCATCCCCAAAGCATCTCTTAACAAGGCCTGTTTATGCCCGCGTTGCGCGGCCGCTGTTGCGGCGAATCCAGACCCACTTACCGGTGACCAAAGCGCGGGCTGAAGACCGTATTCGCCTCATCCCATACCGGGTGGTTATCAGGAGCACGCCCGGCCTTCGCTGGGGCCGCAACGTGGCTACAATGCCTTTCGAACAATCTACGGGAGACAACCAATGTTCAGCCACGTCATGGTGGGGTCGAATGATATCGAGCGCTCAAAGCAGTTTTACGACGCCGTGCTCGGCGTACTTGGGGCGGGCGAGCCTCTACGCAATGTGAACGCCACCGGCCAGACCCGGTTGTTTTACCCGCACGACGGCGGCATGTTCTGCATCAGTGAGCCCATCAATGGCGAAATGGCGTCTTGTGCGAATGGCGGCACCATTGGCTTCAAATGCAATTCGCCGGAGCAAGTGAAACAGTTTCACGATGTCGCGCTGGCTCACGGTGGCCGGTCCATCGAAGACCCTCCTGGCCTGCGGGAAGGCGAGATGGGCGCGCTGCATCTGGCCTATGTGCGCGACCCGGACGGCAATAAACTCTGCGCGTTGCATCGCCCGACCTAATCGCATCAACGCAGCCGCTGCCGCCCATGAAACGTATCGAAAAGTTTGGAAACTGACCCAATACCCAACCCGCGTGTGGGCCGCGCATTGATCGTATCGGTGAAGGGAAAACACGGTGACCGACAAATTCAAACCGGTGATTTCACTTGCGGGGCTCAACCTCGAGCGCTTCACGCAAGGCGAGCATTACGAGTCTCTCGACGCGGCACTCAGTGAGCGACTCCAGCTCACCCAAATCGGAGCCGCGTACTGCGAAGTCCCGCCGGGTAAAGCCGCATGCCCCTTTCACGTCCATCATGTCGAGGACGAGATGTTCTTCATTCTGGAAGGAAGCGGAACCTACCGGTTTGGGGATGACAGTTACCCCGTTTCCGCTGGGGATGTGCTGAGCGCGCCGCGCGGTGGGCCCGAGTACGCGCACAAGCTGACAAATACCGGATCTGTGCCACTCAAATATTTGGCGTTTTCATCCAAGTCGGAAACCGAGGTCTGCGAGTACCCGGACTCGGGTAAATTCCTCGTTGCCAGCCGGAGGTCGCGCGGCGTGCAAGGCCGGTTCCGGTTCATCGGTCGCGCCGAGGATCAACGCGATTACTGGGAAGGGGAAGACAGTGCGGATTAGGAATCGCATCATCAAATATTCCGTGCAGGCGGTGCTCACCGGTTCGGCCTGGATGGCGCGGCGGGAATCGCTGAACCGGGCCACCGAATGGTGCATGAACTCCCTGGCCCGGGCCACGATCACATCGAAGAAGATCCGCCGGGCCCACAACCTCGAGGACCTGGGCAGGCAGTGGCAACGGGGTTTTCCTTCGGCCAAGCAGGTGCCCATCACGCAGGTCACTGACGACACCGTCTATGCCGAGATCCACACACCCTGCCCGCTCCGGGGCACGGATGATGTGCAGGCGTGCTACCGGATGATGCAGTTCGACCGCAAGGTCGTCGAACAGGCCGGCGGCCAGTTCGTGGTGCTGACATCGCAAGCCACACCGGGAAATCACCACTGCACGGTGGCGATGCGCGCAGCGGGCGCCAGCATGGCGGATCTCATACCCGCAACCGGTCTCGGCGAATCTGACCTGAAACCGCGCTAAGGTGGGCGGATGAAAAATCTACTGATCTTTTTTGCGGCGGGTTGCGCCGGTGCGCTGGCCAACAGCCTGACCGTGTGGTGGTTCGGGCAGATGGGCATCACCGCGTCGGCCGGGGTTTCGATTGCCCCGGCGTTGACTCCGGGCTGGTTGTACCCGCGCATCGTCTGGGGTGGCCTGTGGGGCTTGCTGTTTGTGCTGCCGATGCTGCAGTCGAGACTGCTGACCAAAGGCCTGCTGCTCAGCCTGTTTCCCACCGCGGTGCAACTGTTTGTGGTGTTCCCGCTGAAGGCACACAAGGGCGTGGCCGGCATCGAGCTCGGCCTGCTCACGCCCGCATTCGTGCTGTTCTACAACGCGGTTTGGGGCGTGGTGACGGCACTGACAATCAAGCTCGCAAAGTAATCACCTGACGGAGAGACCCCGGTGAGTTCATCCGCAGACTGCCGCATCCGCACCGGCACACCCGCCGACGCGCCGGCGATTGCCCATATCTACAACCATTACATCCGGCATTCCATCGTCACCTTCGAAGAGCAGGAAATTACGGCAGAGGCCATCACGCAGCGCATGGCCACGGTGGCCGCGCTCTCGCTGCCCTGGCTGGTCGCCGAATCCGCCGGCGAAATCGTGGGCTATGCCTATGCCAACAGCTGGCGTGAGCGCGTGGCCTATCGTTACTCGGTGGAAAGCTCGGTCTACCTGGCCCACGACTGCACCGGGCGGGGCTTTGGTCGGGTTTTGTACCGGGCGCTGCTGGACGAATTGTCACAAGGCGAGGTGCACACCGTCATCGGTGGCATTTCGCTGCCCAACCCCGCCAGCATTGCTCTGCATGAAAGCCTGGGGTTTCAGAAGACCGCGCACTTTCGTGAAGTGGGCTACAAATTCCGGCAGTGGATCGACGTGGGATATTGGCAATGGCAGCCAGGCAGCGATTTTTCCGACGGAGAGAGCACAGATGATTGAAGGAGAATGTTTTTGCGGCACGGTGCGTTACCGAATCGACGGTGAGCTCGTCAACGCGCGCTGCTGCCATTGCTCCCGCTGCCGCAAAGCCTTCAGCGGCGCCGGTTCCGCCTATGCGGAACTGGCCGACCCGGCCTCGTTTACCTGGGTGGCCGGCGCCGACAACCTGCAGAAGTACGCCTCGCAGGTAGATTGGGGCTTGGCCTTCTGCAAAACCTGCGGCACGACGCTTTGCGGCACCCACCGCGACGAGGTGCACGGGGTCACGCTGGGCAGCGTGAATGGCGACCCCGGGGTGGAAATCCAGATGCACATCTTTGTCGGCTCGAAAGCCCCCTGGGATCACATCGCAGGCCCGGCTCCGCAGTACGAGACCTTCCCGCAACCCGCCACCGAAGCCGATTCCGGCTGATGCGGACTGCGCATTCAACCCTTCCCCTTCCCGGAGACATCAATCCATGTACCAGAAACTGCTCGTCCTGCTCGCTGCCGGCTTTGCCGTGGCTTTCACCATCATCGTGGTACCGCCACTGGCCGCTTCGGGAGACGTTCTGGGTGGCTTCGCCGCCGGTTTTGTTAACCCGTATGCGTCGGGCTATGCGCTGGACGCCATCTTCTGCTGGTGCGTCCTGGCGGTATGGGTGATTCACGAAGCGCGCGAACTGGGTGTGCGCAAGGGCTGGATCGCGCTGGCGCTGGGAGTCATCCCCGGGGTTGCGACGGGATTTGCGGTGTATTTGCTGATCCGCGCCCGCCAGTTGCAGACGCGCCCGCAAACGGCCGCCTGAAGCCCGTACGGCAGGGGAACCCCATCCATGAGCAAACCGTCGCTCGACTATCGCCTGGCGCAAAAGCTGGACCTTGTAGGTGACCCGGGTTTCAGCCCCGTGGCGCCCTTTCCCACGCGCAACGCCCCGTCGCCACTGGGGGTCTTTTTGTCCTTCATCGGCCAGCGCCCCACCCGCCGGCAACGCCGGCGGCAACTGGAGACGGCGGCGCCCGCCGGCGATACGCACATCACGCTGCGGGCCGATGGCGAATGGCACGCCACCGGTATCACGCTGGAACCGGGCGACAGCGCGGCGCTGCACGCGAGCGGACGGCTGTTTCTTTCGCGCCCGCTGGAAGTCAGCATCAGCCCGCGCACCTGTGTCTGGTACCGCATCGACGATGGCCCCATTGCGCGGCTACCGGCGGAGTCCGGCACGGTTACCGCAACCCACGGTGGACAATTGCGGCTGCAGGCCACGCTTCCCGGTGCTTTCGGCAGCCCCAACGGAGAAACCAGCAGCGACAACCCGCCGCCACCGATGTCTGGCGAAATTCACATCAACATTTCCCGCGGAGCGGGCCCGCAGGCCCCGGCCCTGCCCGCGGGCTGGCACTACTACTGGCGGATCGGCGAGGGTTCCATCTTCCATGAATGCGCCGATGAAGGCGCCCTGTGCTGCCATACCCAGGCGGACGTGGGCATCATCAAGTACCCGATTGAGGCCGCGCTCGAGGACACCCTCGCTTTGAACTGGGCCTGGCGTGTGGATGAACTCCCATCGAACCTGCCCGAACACGTCCAGCCCACGCACGACTACCTTTCCATCGCGGTGGAGTTCGACAACGGGCTGGACCTCACCTACATGTGGAGCAGCGGCTTGCCGGTGGGCACCATTTTTCAATGCCCGTTGCCGTGGTGGGACAAACGCGAAACCCACTGGGTGCTGCGCCGCCCGGAGGATGGTCTGGGTCAATGGCTGGACGAATCACGCTCGCTGCGAGCGGACTATGCCGCCGCGATTGGCGGGCCGCTCCCGAACAAGGTGGTGGCCGTGTGGCTGATTGCGAACTCCGCTTTTCAGAGCGGCCGCGGCCTGTGCCGCTACCGCAACATCCAGCTTGGCGACGGCCAGAAAACCCGTACCATTTTCGGATCCTGACCTCAGCCGCTCCTGTCCATGCTTACCCAGATCAGCCGGGTCCATGCCGGAGACGAACACGATTTCGTCGCCGCGGCGCAACGCAGCCAGGCGCTGCACGCCCCGTGGGTGACAGCGCCCCAGGACGCGGCGGCATTCGCCACCTACCTGGAAAAGTACCGCCGCGACAACAACATCGGCTTTGTCTTGCGCACCACCACCGGTGAGCTTTGCGGGTGCGTGCACCTGAACGAGATCGTGCGCGGTGCTTTCTTGTCGGCATACCTGGGCTACTACGCCTTCGCTCCGCATCAGAACCAGGGCGCGCTGACCGACGGCCTGCGGCAGGTCATCACGGTGGCATTTACCGAGCTGAACCTGCACCGCCTGGAGGCCAACATTCAGCCGGAGAACCGGGCCTCGATTCGGCTGGTGACCAAGCTGGGATTCAGGCTTGAAGGCTTCTCGCCGCGGTATCTGCATATCAACGGGGCCTGGCGCGATCACCAGCGTTACGCCATCACGGCGGAGGAATGGCGGTCCGATGCCACCACACATGCCAAACCCGGTATCGTCGGTGCGGAAGAGCCAATTTAGGGGGCGATGGTGAGAATACAAACACTGATTGTGCGGTTGGGCGCGGTGATATTTGGCGTGTATGGCCTGGCGTTTGTCCTGGCCCCGGAAATGATGGCGCAGTTTGTCACCGGCGCGGCGCCGAAGCTGAGCTCGCCACTGATCGACATGCGCGCAACCTATGGCGGCATGTCCGTGGGCGTGGGTGCCCTGCTCTATCTGCTTTCCATCCACCCCAACACCCTGCGCCAGGGGCTGCTGGGTGTGCTGCTGCTGATGCTGGGCATGGGCGGTGCGCGGGCTTACGGCATTCTGGTCGACGGGTCGCCCAATCTGATGATGTATGTCTTTCTCGCCGTGGAACTGGCCACAGCGGTCATTGCGGTGGCGGCACTGAAGCTCTCCAGCCCACCCCGCGCATGAACTCCCACGCCAGGCGGAGGCAATGCTGAGATGACCTGGCTCGCCACCAAGTATCTGATCACCGCAGCCATCGTGGTCGCGGTTTCCGAGTTCGCCAAACGCAGCGACCGGGTGGGCGCGCTGATCGCGGCACTGCCGCTGGTGACCCTGCTGGCGCTGATCTGGCTGCACGTGGAAAACCAACCGGCGCAGAAAATCAGCAACCACGCCTGGTACACCTTCTGGTACGCGGTCCCGACGCTACCGATGCTCCTGGCGTTTCCGCCCTTGTACGCGCGATTCGGTTTCTGGCCCACCCTGCTCGCCTGCGTGGTGATCACCGTGCTCTGCTTCGCCGCAATTGCGCTGGTGGCGCGGCGATTTGGCGTTCAGCTGGTGTAGGCACGCCCCGGCAATGCGTTCTACATGGGCAAACAGGATGTGCGCGATCAGGTGGGCAGAGAAATTTGATGCCGCCGGACGTCCCCCATCCACCCCTGCAGAAAAGGCTCCAGCGAGGGGCAGCGTTCGAGCCACAGCTGCTGCTGTCGCGCATGGCACACGCCGGGGAAGTCGCCGCGGTAATCTCCGATGTCACGAATGCACTGCAGATGCAGGTGCGGAGCCCAGCCCAGGTTTTCCGTGGGCTCGCCAAGCCAGCCGATCTGCTGCCCGGCATCGATACGCTGCCCGTTGGCGAGCGACGTCAGGGAGGCGCGCGCCAGATGCCCGTAGAGGGTGTACAGCGGCTCGCCGTTCTTCGGCGCGTGCCGCAGAATGATGGTGGGGCCGTAATCGCCGGTCTGTGCATTGTCGGCAAAGCTGTGCACGGTGCCCGCCCCGATCGCAAACACGGGGGTCCCTGCCGGCATCCACAAATCCGTACCCAGGTGGATGGAACGCGCGTCATCCGCAGCCCCGAATACCGGGCTGGTCTGATACAGCGCCCGGTCTTCAGCATAGCCTCCAAATGCCCAGGTGCAGGCATGCGCCTTCAGCTCGGCTTCAAGCCAGATGCGAAACGCCTCAGGGTCGGCGGTATCGACCTCGCGAAGCGTGGTGTTCGCGCGGCTCAGATCGAGCTGCAGGCAGGTTTGTTCGAGGGCGTTTTCGGGGAGCGGTGCGTGCGTGAAAACAGGGCTCATAAGCGGCTCACTCGTTCTGGCAGAAGGTTGCGGATAACCAAACCGGGGGCGGACGGCAAAGTATTCGTCACCGGAGCCTGGGATACGCGAAACCCGCTGGTATGGATTCGGCGAAGGGTTTCGTGCGGGCATAAAAAAACCCGCCGGTTGCAGCGGGTTCCTCTATATCTGGCGGAGAGACGGGGATTCGAACCCCGGAGGAGCTTACGCCCCAACACGCTTTCCAGGCGTGCGCCTTAAACCGCTCGGCCATCTCTCCGTGATTGTCTGCAACGCGGGCTGTCACGACAGGCCGCATGGCAGCCGAGCATTTTATCGTCGTATGCTTCGACTGTCACCTTTACTGGAAAAATCATGCGCATCTATCACAACCCCCGCTGCTCCAAAAGCCGCCAGACACTGGCCTTGCTGGAAGCCGCAGGCGTGTCACCGGAGATTGTCGAGTACCTGAACCAGCCCCCATCACTGGCGGAATTGCAGCGCATTCACGCCGCTCTGGGTGGCGACGTGCGCGCGATGATTCGGTTCAAGGAAGACGAGGCCAAAGCGCTGAGGATCAGCGCCAGCGATCAACGACCGGATACCGAATGGCTGGAGATTCTGGCCGCGCACCCGCGCTTGCTGGAGCGACCCATCGTGGTCAAGGGCGATGTGGCGCGTATTGGGCGTCCGCCCGAAAACGTCAACGCCCTGCTGGAAGCCTAGGGCCGACGGCGAACGACCCGCTTAACCCTGGTCGTTCGCAGCGTCTTCTGGCGCCGCAGGTTCCACCGGCTCTTCCGGCTGCTGCAGGCGGGGCGGCTCGTACAAACAGGCGCGACGCTTGTCGCCCTTGCTGTCGATGTAGTCCTCACCCAGCACCACCTCGCCCTCGCCGCCTCGCGGAATCGCATACGCGGGGCTGGGCGGCGCCAGGTTCACGCCATCCGGCACCACGAAGGCCCCCACCGGAGTGGTCTTCAGATAAGCGGCACCATCACCGCAATCCCGCACGCTGCAGCCGGCACTGAGCAGCGCGAAGAGAGAAACACAAGCGAGGGTTTGGAATTTCATTGACCGTAATGTCCTTGGTCGGTGATGCCTGCCTGTGCCAAGGCGGCGACGACGGTGTCGTGGTACTGGGCTTCCAGCGGGATGAGCGGCAACCGGATTCCCGGCGGAATGCGCCCCATATGCTGCAGCGCCCACTTCACCGGAATGGGATTGGGCTGACAGAACAGGTCGCGGTGCAACCCGGCCAGCGCGGTGTCGATGCGCTCGGCCGTGGCAGCATCGCCAGCCCGGGCAGCAACGCACAGCTCGTGCATGGCGCGCGGCGCCACGTTGGCGGTGACGGAGATATCCCCGTGCGCGCCCATCAGCATCGACTCCCGCGCGGTGGGGTCGTCGCCACTGAACACCACCAGGCCCTGCCCCAACGCCAGCAGCTGACGAATGCGGTTCAGATCACCGGTGGCCTCTTTGATCGCGACGATGCGCTCATGACGCAGCAGGCGACCGACCGTTTCCGGCAAAAGGTCACAGCCGGTGCGCCCCGGAACGTTATAGAGAATCTGCGGAATGTCGCAATTATCTGCGACCGCGGAATAGTGCGCGTACAGGCCTTCCTGCGGCGGCTTGTTGTAATACGGCGTTACCAGCAACGCGGCATCGGCGCCGAGGCTGGCGGCGATATTGGTCTGGTTGATCGCTTCGGCGGTGGAATTCGCCCCGGTGCCGGCGATCACCGGAACCCGGCCGTTCACCACATGCACAACCGTGGCGATGACCGCCACGTGCTCGGCCACATCCAGCGTCGCCGACTCCCCGGTGGTACCCACCGCCACCACGGCATCAGAGCCTTCGGTGATGTGCCATTCCACCAACTCACGCAGGCAGCCGTGGTCCACGCTGCCATTTGCGTTCATGGGGGTGACGAGAGCGGGGATGCTGCCGGAAATTGAAGTGCGCAAGCTCATCCGCACAGTATATCCTCAGCACTCGGATTATTCGCCGTGCTCCATTACAATGGGCGGCTTTCCCAAGCCCGGGCGCACCGCGCCACATCGAGGATATTGGTGTCCGAATCGATCAATACGCAGCTGTTGCTCTGGGCCATCGGCCCGTGGAGCGAAACCCATCTCCCCGAGCTGCTTCATGCCCTGAATGAAAGAGGCTGCGAAAGCCATGATTTGCGCGTGTCGCAATTGCAGGAAGGCTTCGTGGCGCAAATGATCGTCGCCGGAAACTGGAGCGCCATCGGCAAGCTGGAAACCGCACTGCCGACCATCGCGGAAAAACTGGGCCTGGAGATGGGCGCCACCCGCATCGCCGCGCGCAAACCCCGTCCTGATCATCGCCCGTTTGCGGTGGAGCTTTCCGCCCCACAGCAGGCCGAGTTGTTTCCGGCCATCGTGTCGTTTTTCGCCCACCAGGGTGTGAGCGTGGTGGAGGCCGTCTGCCAACCTTACGACGCGCACATGACGGGATCTTCACTGGTCAACATGCAGCTGGTCCTGATGGTGCCGAACAACGCCCAACCTCCCGCTCTGCGTGAGGCGTTCATGGACTTCTGCGACGACTTCAACGCCGACGGCATTTTCGACCCGATCAAGAGCTGACAATGGCCGCCGGCGGTGACCCGCGGCGACCCGACGAAATGCGACAGGTCTGGGGTATATTCGGGCTACAACAGAAAACCCCAGGTACCCATGCCCGTCAAAATTGGAGATACCCTCCCTAACCTCACCCTGGATGCCAACGCCGGCCAGCAAATCGCCCTGCGCGACCAGATCGGCAAAAAGCTGGTGCTGTATTTCTACCCCAAGGACAACACCTCGGGCTGCACGATGCAGGGGGAAAACTTCCGCGACGCCAAGGCCGATTTCGAGGCCGCAAACTGCCGCATCCTTGGTGTCAGCCGGAATACGGCCCGGCAGCATGACAACTTCATCAAGAAGTACGAATTCAACTTCGACCTGCTGGCCGACACCGAAGAAGAGCTGTGCAACCTGTTCGAGGTGCTCAAGGAAAAGAGCATGTATGGCCGCAAGTACATCGGCATTGAGCGCAGCACCTTTCTGTTCGACAGCCAGGGCAAGCTGGTTCGGGAATGGCGCGGGGTGAAGATTCCCGGCCACGTGGACGAAGTGCTGGCCGCCGCTCGAGAAATCGCCTGAAACCGATACCAGGCGCCCTCGGCCTACCCCTTCCGTTACCCGCGGGAATACGCAAATGACGCAACGTCTTTTTGTGCTGGACACCAATGTCCTGATGCACGACCCCTCGTCCATTTTTCGTTTTGATGAGCACGACCTTTACCTGCCCATGGTCGTGCTGGAAGAGCTGGATAACGGCAAGAAAGGGCTTTCGGAAACGGCCCGCAACGTGCGTCAGGTCAGCCGTACGCTGGATGAGCTGCTGACCGCCAAGACCCAGAAAGAAATCGAGGCCGGCATTCCGCTGACCGACCTGCACGGGATCGGCAAGGACGTGCCCTGCACCGGGCGATTGTTCATGCAAACCCGAGAGCTGCCGGCACGACTGCCCGATTTGCTGCCCGGAAACAAGCCGGACAACTCGATACTGCAGGTGGTGCTGGGGCTGCAGGCCGAGTACCGCGGCAAGCGCCAGGTGGTGCTGGTCAGCAAGGACATCAACCTGCGCCTGAAGGCCGCAGTGATTGGCGTTGCCGCCGAGGACTACAACAACGATCAGGTGCTGGATGACCTGGACCTGCTGTATGCCGGCTGGCGCGAACTGTCGCCCAAATTCTGGGATGACCTTGGTCCGGATCTGACCAGCTGGGCCGACAACACCGGCCGCACGTTCTACAAGGCCAAAACCAAGGCCTGTCGCGAATGGTTCATCAATGAATTCATTTCGGTGACCGACGACGCCGACACCGCTGGCATTGAATTGATCGTGCGCAAGATCGAAGGCGACGAGGTCACGCTGGAACTGATCCGGGATTACCGCGAAGGGCACCAGGCCGCCTGGGGCATCCACGCCCGTAACCGCGAGCAGAACTTCGCCCTCAACCTGCTGATGGACCCGGAAATCGAGTTCGTCACGCTGCTGGGCGCCGCCGGCACCGGCAAGACGCTGCTGGCGCTGGCCTCGGGGCTGTCGCAGGTGCTGGATGATCCGACCTACCGGGAAATCATCATGACCCGGGTCACCATCCCGGTAGGCGAAGACATCGGCTTTTTGCCCGGCACCGAAGAAGAGAAGATGACGCCGTGGATGGGCGCATTGATGGACAACCTGGAGGTGCTCACACAATCGCTGGAAGGCGGCAACTGGGAACGCGCCGCCACCAATGACCTGCTCTCGAAACGCATCAAGATCCGCTCGCTGAACTTCATGCGCGGGCGCACCTTCCTGTACCGCTGGCTGATCATCGACGAGGCGCAAAACCTCACCAGCAAGCAGATGCGCACGTTGATCACCCGCGCCGGGCCGGGCACCAAGATCATCTGCATGGGCAACCTGAATCAGATCGACACTCCGTACCTGACCGAAACCACCTCCGGTCTGACCTACGTGGTCGATCGCATGCGGGGTTGGGAGCATGGCGGACACGTCACCCTGGCCCGTGGAGAGCGCTCCCGCCTGGCGGATTACGCGTCGAAAAACCTGTAGACCGGGCGCCGATGCTCGTTCTTTCGGCCGGTGCTGAGGGTGAACGGCGTCTGGATGAGCTCTGTCGGGAACTGGCACAGCGAGACGATCGGCTGGGCTGGCTCCATCAAACCCAGGGCACGCCACCGCTGTGGAGCCGCCCGCCGGGCTTCGCCACACTGGTACAGATCATTCTGGAGCAGCAGGTGTCGCTCTCCAGCGCTGCGGCGATATATCAACGCCTGCAACATCAACTGGGCGGCGAGATCACTCCCGCTAGCGTTCGCCTCGGCGGCGAACCGGCCCTGCGGGAGGCCGGGCTGACACGGCAGAAAACCACCTACTGCCTGGGCCTGGCCGATGCGACGCTCAACGGCCTGATCGACTTCGAGGCTCTGACCGCGCTACCGGATGCACAAGTGCGGGATCAGTTGACGCAGCTCAAAGGCATCGGCCCCTGGACCGCCAACATCTACCTGCTCATGGGACTGGGCCGCGCCGACATCTGGCCCCGCGGTGATCTGGCATTGAACACCGCTGCGCGGCATCTGCACGGCTGGACGTCTCGCAAAACGGACGCCGGCATTGCCGGCCACGCCCGGCGCTGGAAACCCTATCGCTCGGTGGCTGCCCGCCTGCTCTGGCAACACTACCTGAACCGACTGCCGGTGGATTAGACCGCTTCGACCTCGGCCTTCACCTTCATGGCCCCGCGCGCGGGCCAGGCCTGAATCACTGCCTTGACCACCGTCGCCAACGGAATCGCAAAGAACACCCCCCAGAAGCCCCAGATACTGCCAAAGAACAGCACCGCCACGATGATGGCTACCGGATGCAGATCCACGGCCTCCGAGAACAGCACCGGCACCAACACGTTACCGTCCAGGCCTTGAATCACGCCATAGCAGAAGAAGACCCACCACAGCTCACTGCTCACGCCCCATTGGGCGAATGCCACCAGCACTACCGGGATGGTCACGCTCAGCGCCCCCAGGTACGGCACCAGCACCGAGAAACCCACCAGCGTCGCCAGCAGCAGCGCGTAGTTCAGGCCGAGAATCGAGAAAGTCCCCCAGCTCACGGCACCGACAATGACGATCTCCACGAACTTGCCGCGGATGTAGTTGCCGAGCTGGCGATCCACATCGGACCACACGCGATTGATCAGACCAATGTCATCGGGCAGGAATTTGCGGCCCCAGGCCTGGATCTTGTGCTTGTCCTTGAGCAGAAAAAACACCATCAGAGGGACCAGCACCAGATAGACGGCCACGTAAATCAGGCCGACTCCCACTACCCAGGAGCGGGCCAGCAGTGAGTTGCGCAGCTCCACCAGCGAAGTGTTCAGTTCCTTCAGCAGCTGATCGATCTCCGCCGGCGACACCAGTTGCGGGTACCGCTCCGGCAGGGTGTACAGATACTGCTGCAGGCTCTGCATCAATGCCGGGACATCCTGAAACGCCGCCGCCAACTGGCGCGTGACCAAAGGCACGATAACGAACAGCACCACCAGCAAAGCCGCCAGGAAACACAACCAAACGACCAGGGTGCCCAGCGTGCGCGACAACGCAGAGCGCTCCAAACCGGCAACCGCGCCTTCCAGAAAATAGGCCAACACGATGGCCGCCAGAAACGGCGCCAAGGCGTTGCCAAAAATCGTGATCAGCAGCACCGTCGCCAGGATCACCAGCGCGAGACTGACCACCTGCGGGTTGGACAGGTGTTCCCGAATCCACCCCTGAACCATGTTCATGTAATGTGGTCTCCTTTGCTGACCAATGAATCGCGGAGTGAAAAGTTGCCCGGTCACATGATACGTGGAAGCCGCCCCAGAGCGGCATCACGTTTTATTTTATTGCTGCTTTCCGCGGTTGTTGCATGGGTTGCCAGCGCGTCGGAGTACAACCTCCCGGAATTCGGCGAACCCGCCGACCGAAGCCTGCCGCTGTTTGAGGAACGCGAACTGGGGCGCGAGGTATTTCGCCAGATCCAGGCCTACAACCTGATCCTCGATGACCGCGAAATGGAAGCGTATATCCAGCGGCTCGGGCAGATGCTGGTCGATGCCAGTGACGAGGCCCGAGGCAAGTCTTTCCGATTTTTCATCATCAAAGACCCGAGCATCAACGCCTTCGCCCTTCCCGGCGGCTACATTGGCGTGCACTCGGGTTTGATCCGCGCCGCGCATACCGAAGCCGAGCTGGCCGGCGTGCTCGCGCACGAAATCGCACACGTCACACAGCGTCATATCGCGCGTCAGATGGACCAGACCAGTGGTTGGGACATCGCGGGCGCCGCCCTGCTGCTGGCGGCACTCGTCGCTGGCGGTTCTGACCCGGATCTGGTGCAGGCGGCGATCGGCATCGGCATGACCGTGTCATACCAGAACCAGGTCAACTTCACGCGGGCCAACGAGCTGGAAGCCGACCGCTTGGGGATCAGCACCCTGGCTCAGGCGGGTTTCGACCCGGTAGGCATGGAAGATTTCTTCCGCCGGCTGGCCGCTCAGTCGCGCCTGTATGGTGAGGGGATACCCGAGCTGCTGCGCACCCACCCCTATAGCACCACACGGATGGCGGAGGCGCGCAACCGGCGGACGGCGCTGGTGGTACCGCAGCCCATTGAAACGCAGCTGTTCCCCCTGATGCAGGCCCGCGCCGAGTTATCCGAATTTACGCTGGCCAGCGACAAGGCAGCGCGTTTTCCCGCACGCTCGGACGCCGACCCGATGGTGAATGCCTACGGTCGGTCGATCTCCTTGCGGGCTCAGGGCCGATATCCCGAAGCTCTGGCCGCAGCACAGTCCGCACTGAAACTGAGCAAGGACAAGGTTCAGATCCCGGTATTGCAGATGGAGGTCGCCCGCTCCTTGCATGCGGCTGGCCAGGTCAAAGACGCCATCCGCCTGTTGCAGCAGGTTCATGCTGCCGATGTGAAGAATCACGCCGCGACGCTGCAACTGGCGCAATGGGAGCTGGACGCTGGCAACCCTGAAGCCGTGCGGCAGCTGCTGCTGGAATCGGAGGCATTTTCCGCGGACATTCCGGAAGTCTTTCATCTGCTCGCCCAGGCCGCCGGGGCCATGAAAGAGGATGGCGAAGTCCAGTACCAGCTGGCGAACTGGCACCTGGCGCGGGGCAACTGGCTGACCGCCATTTACCAATTGCGACGCGCATTGAAAAACCAGGAGTGGGATGAATACAACAGTGCCCGTTTGCGAGGGCGCCTGGATGCACTGACGGCGCGTGCGCCGCAGCGTGTGCGCGACGAGTTGCGGCGCAACCCTGACGGGCCACCACCCGGCTCCCCGCGTTCACGGGTGGTGACTGCACGGTATCGCTAGAGGTTGATACCCGAACGTGGCGCCGCCATCTGCGCCAGACGCAGATCCAGCACGGGTGACTGGGTACCCCACTTTTTGCAACTTGGGCACTGCCAGTTGAGCATTCCCGAACCGTACCCGCAGTGTTCGCAGAGGAAGCGAATCCGCCGCGCCAGCAGCGGCTCCAACGCGCCACGCAGCGCTTTCAGCAGCTCCTGAAACGCGGGCCCGGTTTCCTCCTCCGGCCACGGCAGCTCCAGGGCGGCCTGCATCGCAATCCAGTTCGGAAAGCGGCGAATTTCATCCAGCAGGATTTCCAGCCCTTCCTCGCCGTGCTTTTCCCGCCAGTGCGCGAGGGCTATAGCCGCACTCACACCTTCTTTGAGTTGGGCCAGCCGCGTCAGCGTGGCCACATATTTATCGGTGGCTGCGGCCTTTTCACACAGCGGCGTCAACCGGGTGACCACCTCGGGAATAAACCGCGGGTCATGATCCGGAATCTTGACCAGCACCTCGATCGCCTTGTCGAGGCATTGAGCGTCAACCAGGGATTCGACCTGGATCAACCCGACCCGCACGTTGCCGGCGTCTGCCTGCAAGGCTTTTTTGACCTGCTTGTCGAAGGCTTTGGCATCGCCGGCTTTGCGCGCTTCCAGCGCCAACTCGCAGTGGTAGTGCGCGATGGTCTTGCCAAAATCACGCCCCTTGGCGCTCGACAACCAGCGCATGGTGTCGATAGCGGCCTCCCAATTGCGCTGTTGCTCGTGGATACGAGTCAGCGCACGCAAGCTGGCTTCCAGAAAAACACCCTGATCGGCCAATTCGCGGAACAGCCCTTCGGCCCGATCCAGAATGCCTGCGCGCAGGTAATCGCCGGCCAGTTCAAACCGGGCCCGATTGCGCTGCAACGGCGGCAGATTGATGTTCTGACTGAGCTGATGATGCACCCGCAGTGCACGATCAATTTCGCCGCGCCGACGGAACAGGTTGCCCAGGGTCAACTGCAGCTCGACCGTTTCAGGCTCCGCCTCGGCGATATTCATGAACAAATCAATGGCGGCGTCGGTCTGGTTGTTGACCAGCAACCCCAGGCCCTGGGTCAGCCGCGGATCCAACCCTGCTTCGCTTTCCTCGGGTGGCCGCATACGCGCCACAAACCAGCCGCTGGCAGCCGCCATCGGCAGAAGTATCAGCAGGAGGCCGCTCAGGTCAGGCACGTAATCTATTCAGAGCCGAGCGCGCGCAAGCTGTCGAGCTCGCCCGATTGGCGCAGTAGTGATTTCTGCAGGCGTTTCACCCGCATGCGCTGAATCCACCAGGCCGGCCCCAGTACCAGCATCGCCAGCACAAAGCCCGCCAGCATGGACCCCAGCAGCAACACCCCCAAGGGCTGCTGGGTGGACTCGAACAACCAGTCCACATCCACCGACTGGGGATTGTGGTAGCTGAACGCGCCCCCTGCCGCAACGGCCGCGAGGAACAGAATAAACAGCAGAATGCGTAACAAGATCAGGATGCCTCTGACATCTTGTCGACCCGCTCGCGCAACTCCTTGCCCGGTTTGAAGTGCGGAACGCGCTTGGCCGGGATCTCCACGATCGCGCCGGTGCGCGGGTTGCGTCCAGTCCGCGGCGGACGTTCATGCAGCTTGAAGCTGCCGAAACCGCGGATTTCGATGCGTTCGTTGTCGACCAAAGCGTCGGTAATGTGGTCAAGAATGATTTTGACCCCGAGCTCCACGTCACGCAGCGAAAGCTGCGAATGATGCAGCGCGAGGTTATCGATCAATTCGGATTTCGTCATTTCGACTCCATCAAAAGACAAAAGCCCGCGAGCACATGCTGCACGCGGGCTTCATAGTCTAGGCGATGCGGCCCATTTGGTGATCAAATGAGCCGGCAGTGATTACTCGTCGTCGTCGCCTTCGTCTTCGCCACGGATCTGCTTGAGCAGGTCGCCCATGGTGGTTGCACCAGCGGCAGAATCGCCATCCTGACGACCGAACTCGCGAACAGCCTGATCTTCTTCGTACTGTTCCTTGGCCTTGATGGACAGACCCAGTACGCGGCTCTTGCGATCCACAGAGATGAAGCGTGCTTCAACCTCGTCACCCACATTCATTTCCGTGCGGGCGTCTTCGACGCGCTCACGCTTGATGTCGGCAGCGCGGATGTAGCCTTCCACACCTTCAGCCAGTTCGACGCGAACCACACGCTGTTCCACTTCGATGACCTTGCCGGTCACGATGGAACCCTTCGGATGCTCGGCCATGTAGGAGGTCAGCGGGTCGGTTTGCATCTGCTTGATGCCCAGCGAGATACGCTCACGACCGGCTTCGATGGTCAGCACGGTAGCTTCGACTTCTTCACCTTTCTGGAACTGACGCAGCGCTTCTTCGCCGTCCACATCCCAGGCCACATCGGAAGCGTGAACCAGACCGTCGATGCCGCCATCCAGGCCGATGAACACGCCGAAGTCGGTGATCGACTTGACGGTGCCCTTCACGCGGTCGCCCTTGGCGTGGTTCTGTGCGAACTCTTCCCATGGGTTCGGCACGCACTGCTTCATGCCCAGGGAGATACGACGACGCTCTTCGTCGATATCCAGGATCATCACTTCGACTTCCTGGCCAACGTGGACAACCTTGGCCGGGTTGACGTTCTTGTTGGTCCAGTCCATTTCGGAAACGTGAACCAGACCTTCGACGCCATCTTCGATTTCGACAAAGCAGCCGTAATCGGTGATGTTGGTGACCTTGCCGAACATCCGGGTGTTTTCCGGGTAACGGCGGGCGATTTCGACCCACGGATCTTCGCCCAGCTGCTTCAGGCCGAGGCTGACGCGCATGCGCTCGCGATCGAACTTGAGCACCTTGACGTCGAGTTCCTGACCGACTTCAACAACTTCAGCCGGATCCTTGACGCGCTTCCAGGCCATGTCGGTGATGTGCAGCAGACCGTCGATACCACCGAGATCCACGAAGGCCCCGTAGTCGACCAGGTTCTTGACCACACCGTGCAACACAACGCCTTCCTGCAGCGTCTCGAGCAGCATTTCGCGCTCTTGGCTGTATTCGGCTTCCAGCACTTCGCGGCGGCTCAGCACCACGTTGTTGCGCAGTTTGTCCAGCTTGATGACCTTGAACTCAAGGGGCTTGCCTTCGAGGTACGCGGTATCGCGAACCGGACGAATATCCACCAGCGAGCCAGGCAAGAAGGCGCGGATCTTGTCCACGTCGACGGTGAAACCGCCCTTGACCTTGCCGCTGATGACACCGGTGATGATCTGACCCGCTTCGAAAGCCGAGCCCAGACGATCCCAGGTGCGAATGCGTTCGGCTTTGTCTTTCGACAGGCGGGTTTCGCCAAAGCCGTCTTCCAGGGCTTCCAGCGCCACTTCAACAGTGTCGCCCTCACCAATGGTGATTTCCCCTTCCATGTTCTTGAACTCTTCGAGCGGGATTACGCCCTCAGATTTCAGCCCGGCATCAACGATAACGACATCCGGCTTGATGTGGATCACACGCGCCTGGACGATATCGCCCGGTTGCATGCTTTGGCCGGATTTCAGGCTCTCTTCAAAGAGTTCAGCAAAACTTTCAGTCATGTAGGTTGTCGTAAATTAAGTGTGTAATCGCCCGTTGCATCCTGCGACGGTCGGGTTCAAGAAAAACACCAGCATCCTTGCCTGTGCTCCATCGAAAAAAACACCGGCCCAGCGGTCATCCCGCTTTGCCAGCGTTTTTGTCAAATTTTTGCCGAGTTCGCCTCGAAAGGCGTAATTAGCGCTGCTTATATCAACCGCGCCTGAGCCATATGACCCAAGGCTGCGGTGAGCACTTCCTCAACGGACATCGACGTGCTGTCGAGGATCAGCGCATCGGCTGCGGGGCGAAGCGGGGCCGCTGAACGATTGCGATCCCGATCATCACGCGCACAAATGTCGCTGTAAATCCCTTCAAAAATAGCATCTTTTCCAGCTTCGATCAATTCCCGGTAACGCCGGCGTGCACGCTCTTCGGCACTGGCTTCGAGAAAGATCTTGCAGGGCGACTCCGGGAACACCACCGTTCCCATATCCCGACCATCCGCCACGAGCGGTTCGGGCGCGGCAAATTGCCGCTGAAACTCAAGCAACGCCGCCCGGACTTCCGGACGTACGGCCAGGCGTGAAGCCCCGGCGCCGGCCTCTTCGGTGCGGATCAGCGAGCTGACCGACTCCCCGTCCAACCACACCTCATTGGTGTCGATGTCGAACCGCAGGTCCATGTTTGCCGCGGCTGATGCCGCCTGCTCATCGGTCAAACCCAAACGTTGCACCTTGAGGGCCAGCACGCGATAGATCGCACCGCTGTCCAGATATGCCCAGCCCAGACGGCGCGCAATCGAACGAGCCAGCGTTCCTTTGCCGGAGCCACTGGGCCCATCGATGCACACCACCGCACGGGTCATTCGGCGACCTCGGTCTCTTCCAGCTCAAAACCCAAATCCCGCATCAAAGCAGCGAAGCCGGGGAAACTGGTGGCCACATTGGCGCAGTCACGAATCTGCATCGGGCTCGTCGCCCGCAGGGCGGCAATGGCAAAGCTCATGCTGATGCGGTGGTCTCCGTGCGCATCGATGGTCGCACCGGACCAGGTGCCCTGTCCCTGAATGATCATGCCGTCGGGCTGTTCCTGCACCGCCACGCCCATCGCCTGCAGTCCGCGCACCATCGCTCCCAGGCGATCGGACTCTTTCACCTTGAGTTCTTCCGCACCGCAAATTCGGGTTTCCCCTTCGGCGGCGGCGGCGGCGATGCACAGGGCCGGAATTTCATCGATACCCAACGCCACCAGAGCCCCGGAGATCACCGTGCCTTTCAGCTGCGAGCCTCGCACGCGGATATCCGCTACCGGCTCCCCGCCGAGCAGATCCACGTTCAGCAATTCAATACTGGCGCCCATGTCGCGCAACACCCGCAGCACGCCATCGCGGGTGGGGTTGGTGCCCACGCGGCGCAGGGTCAATTCGCTACCTGGCGTGATTGCGGCTGCCACCAGCAGAAACGCCGCGGAGGACAGATCCGCCGGCACGCTGATGTGGGTCGCTTTCAGGGTTTGCCCGCCACGCACGGTGGCGCGTCGCCCGGCATATTCGAGGTCAATCCCAAAGGCCTGCAACATGCGCTCGGTATGATCCCGCGTAGGCGCCGGCTCGATGGTGGTCGTTTCACCCTCCGCCGTCAGCCCGGCCAGCAGCACGGCGGACTTCACCTGGGCGCTGGCCATCGGCAGGGTGTATTGCATGCCACGCAACCCGGCGACGGGATGGATGTGCAAGGGCGCGGTGCCTTTGTCGGTGGCCGTGATCTTCGCGCCCATCTGGGCCAAAGGGTCCAGCACGCGGCGCATCGGCCGACTGCTCAGGCTGCTGTCCCCGATCAGCGTGACGTCGACATTGCGACCGGCCAGCACCCCGCAGAACAAGCGCATGGAGGTGCCGGAGTTGCCCAGATCCAGCGGCACGGTCGGGTTCTTGAACGGCGCGCCGCCCAGGCCGTGAATGCGCAGAGAGGTCTCGCTCAGATGCTCCACCGTAGCTCCCAGACTTTCCACGGCGTGCAGCGTCGCCAGGCAATCGGCGCCGTCCAGGAAGTCATCCACCGTGGTGATGCCCTCGGCCAGCGCGCCAAACATCAGCGCGCGGTGGGAGATGGATTTATCCCCGGGCACATTCACGGTGCCCGTCAAGGGTGCACCCGCTTTCACCGTCCAATCCAAGCGCATCAATCGGCCTCCGCCATGCGTATCCAGTTTTCTCGGGTGTTACGGGCACGGCTGAACCGCTCGTGCAATGCATCCGTATCACCGGCATTGATTTCATCGCGCACGCGACCGAGGTCGGCGATGTATCGATCCAGGGCCGCGGTTACCGCCGCCCGGTTGGCGCTGACAATGTCACGCCACATGTCCGGGTCGCTGGAAGCGATCCGGGTCAGGTCGCGTAGCCCGCCAGCAGCGTAGGCAAACACCTCGCGTTCGTTCCCGGCTTCAGCCAACGTCCCGATCAACTGGTAGGCGATGACGTGCGGCAAATGTGAGGTCAGCGCCAGAATTTCATCGTGATGGCAATCCTGCATCAGGGAAACGGCCGCACCGACTCCCTCCCACATCGCTTGCACCGCCTGCACGGCTTCGGTTTGAGCATTCAGATGCGGCGTCAAAATCACGCGTCGATGCCGGTACAGCTCGGGAAATGCCGCCGCCGGACCGCTTTTTTCGGTACCCGCAACCGGGTGCCCGGCTACGAAGTTCGCAGGCACCTGCCCCATCACGGCTTCAAGATCCGCGTGCACGCTGGCCTTGGTGCTGCCGCAATCGGTAACGATGGCGCGCGCAGGCCAGATGGGGGCCAGCTTCTCGAACAGCCCGCGGTACTGCCCCATCGGAATGGCGATGACGACCATGTCCGCACCCTCGATGGCGCGAGCCAGGTCGGTTTCACCGCGATCGATGAGCCCCAGGTATTTGGCCGTATCCAGCGTTTCCGAACGCCGCGAATAACCCACCACCTCGCCAACACCCTGGCGCTCGCGCAGCGCGGCAACCAGCGACCCACCGATGAGGCCAACGCCGATAACGCACAGACGATTAATCACGCGTCACGTCCGGGGCACCCACGGAATGCCCCATTAGCCACGCAACACCGTAGCCAGAGCATCCAGGCAATGCTGGTTTTCCTCCGCGGTACCAATACTGATCCGCAGGTAGTTGGGCAAACCGTAGCCGCCGACCGGGCGCACGATGACCCCTTCACGCAGCAACTTGTCGAACAGCGGGCGGCCGGGTTGCCCCATGTTGACGCACAGGAAGTTGGCCCGGCTGGGCAAGCAACGCAATCCCAGGGCCTGCAGCCCCTCGCGCAGTTGCTGCATCCCCGCCGCGTTGACGCGGGCCGACTCGGCCAGGAAATCGGTGTCCTGCAGCGCCTCTTCGGCGGCCAGCAGGGCCATCTGATTATTGTTGAATGGTTGCCGCACCCGATTCAGCAGGCTCGCCACTTCAGGGCTGGAAATGCCATAACCGATTCGCAAGCTGGCCAGGCCGTAGGCCTTGGAGAACGTCCGGGTCACAACCAGGTTGGGGTACTGCGCCAGCCATTGTTCCACCGGCGGGCGTTCTTCCGGCTGCTGGTATTCGCGATAGGCCTCGTCCAGCACCAGCACGCAGTGCTCGGGAAGCTGCTGCAGCAGACGCTCAATCGCGGCCGGCTCCACCCAGGTGCCGGTGGGATTGTTCGGGTTGGCGATGAAAATCAGCCGGGTATCGGCGTCAATCGCGGCGGCGAAGGCATCCAGGTTGTGCCCGCAGGGCTGTTCCGGATGCGCCTCGGGTAACGCCGGAATTTCCCGTAATTCGGCTCCACAGGCCTGCGTGGCCAGTGCGTAGACCGCGAAGGCATGTGCGCTGGCAATGGCGTTGCGACCCGGTTCCAGAAAACTCCGCGCCAGCAGTTCCAGGATGTCATTGGAACCGTTGCCCAGCGTGAGCTGCTCACGCTGAACTCCGGGATGCTGTTTCATCAGCGCTGTTTTCAGCGCGTGTCCGGCACCATCCGGGTAGCGCGACCATTCGATGCCCTGCGCCAGTCGTTGCTGCACGCGCGGGCTGCATCCCAGCGGGTTTTCATTGCTGGCCAGCTTGCTGATTCGGCTCACGCCGTATTCGCGGGCGATTTCCTCAACGGGTTTGCCGGTCTCGTAGGCGACCAGCTTCTGCACGCCCGCCAGCGCGTATTGTTCGATACTCATTCGACCTCCTCAGGTCACGGCCCGAGGGTAGCTTCCCAGGAACTTGAAGAAAGCCACATTGGACTGCATGTCCTGCAGCACTTTGCTGATGGCCGGGTCATCCGCGTGGCCTTCGATATCCACGAAGAAGTTGTAGTCCCAGTTGGCACGACGTGACGGCCGGGACTCGATACGGGTCAGGTTCACACCGCTGTCCGAGAACGGGCGCAGCATGTCGTAGAGCGCCCCCGGGCGGTTGTGTGACGACAGCAGAATCGTCGTCATGTCGTTGCCGGTTGGGGGCACCAGCTGCTTGCCGATCACCAGAAAGCGCGTGGTGTTATCCGGGTCGTCCTCGATATTCGCGGCCAGGATGCCGAGCCCGTAGCGTTCGGCGGCCGGCTTGCCGGCGATGGCCGCCGTATGCGTACCCCGCTCGGCGGCCAGACGCGCCGCTTCACCGTTGCTGGAAACCACGTTGCGTTCCGCGTGCGGCAGCTTGCGATCCAGCCATTGCCGACACTGGGCGAAAGATTGCGAATGCGCGAAGACCTCGGTCACCGTTTCCAACGACTCACCGACCGACAGCAGGTGGTGATGCACGGGCAGGCTGACTTCCCCGCAAATCAGCAGGTTGGAGGTGGTGAACATGTCCAGGGTGTGGTTGACCACGCCCTCGGTCGAGTTTTCCACCGGTACCACCCCGTAATCGGCGTTGCCGGCCTCCACATCACGAAAGATCTCGTTGATCGCCGCCAGCGGCCGCGGATGCACGGCCTTGCCAAAATGCTTGAGTACAGCTGCCTGCGTATAGGTGCCCTCTGGCCCCAGGTAAGCGACTTCCAGCGGCGATTCCAGCGACAGGCAGGCCGACATGATTTCCCGCATGACACGCACGATCTCGTCGCCGGTCAACGGCCCGGTATTGCGCTCACGCACACGCCGCAGAACTTCGGCCTCACGGGACGGGCGGTAGCAATCCTTGCCGTCGCCGGCATCGGCCTTGATCCGGGCGACTTCCTGAGCGATCAGCGCGCGCTCGCTGATCAGCGACTGCAACTGGGCGTCAATCGCATCAATGCGGCTTCGCGCCTGCTGCAGTTTGTCGTTTGTGCTCATGACCTGTGCTGCCCGGTTTTCCGCAGTTTAAGCGCGCGGCTCGATCAGACGAACCTTGAGCACGCCTTCGATGGCCTGAATGGCTTGCAGCACTTCGGCACCCGGAGCGGAATCGACGTCGACCAGCGTGTAGGCCAGGTCACCGCGGGACTTGTTCAGCAAATCATGGATGTTCAGGTCGTGTTCACCCAGCAGCGTGGAGATCTGACCCACCATGTTCGGTTTGTTCGCGTTGGCGATGACGATGCGCCACGCCCCCGGATCCAGCGGCAGTTCCGCACTGGGGAAGTTGACCGAATTGCGTATCGTCCCGGTCTCGAGGAAGTCCTTGAGTTGCTCGGCAACCATCACCGCACAATTGTCTTCCGCCTCCGCCGTCGATGCGCCCAGGTGGGGCAGCGCGATGACCTTGTCGTGATGACGGCCCTGGTTGGTCGGGAAATCGGAGACAAACGCCGACAGGTGCCCGCTGTCCAGAGCGGCCAGCACCGCGGCCTCGTCAACAATGCCACCACGGGCAAAATTCAGCACCACGCCGCCTTTGCGCATGAGCTTGATGCGATCGGCATTGATCAGGTTGCGTGTGGCATCCAGCAGCGGCACGTGCACGGTCAGGAAATCGCTACGCGACACCAGATCATCCACGGACAAGGCCTGTTGCACGCCGGAATCCAGCTGCCAGGCGTTGCTGACCGTCATGTTGGGGTCGAAGCCGAGCACTTTCATGCCCAGTGCCTGGGCGGCATTGGCCACACGAATACCGATGGCCCCCAGACCAATCACACCCAGAGTACGGCCCGGAAGCTCGAAACCGGCATATTTCTTCTTGCCTGCCTCGACCTGCTTCTCGACCTCTTCGTCATTTCCTTCCAACGCACGCACATAGGCATTGGCCTGGCAGATATTGCGCGACGCCAGCAGCAGACCGGCGATAACCAGTTCCTTCACCGCGTTGGCGTTGGCGCCGGGGGCATTGAAGACCGGGATCCCGGCTTCGGCCATCTTGGCGACCGGAATGTTGTTGGTGCCGGCGCCAGCGCGACCGACCGCCAGCAACGACGCCGGAATGTCCATGTCGTGCATCTTGAACGAGCGCAGCAGGATCGCATCCGGCTTGGAGATATCGGAGGCCACCTCATAGGTGTCGCGCGGAAGCCGCTCCAGGCCCAGAGTCGAAATATTATTGAGAGTCAGTACTTTGAACATTTCTGTTTCCACAGATGAGCACAGATTCACACAGAGGGTCGAGTAGAAAGGGAGACAAAAACTCCCGGTCTATCTGCGCCCATCTGTGGAAATCTGTGGAAAATTAGAATGGAGAATCAACCGCGCGTGCGCTCGAACTCAGCCATGAAACTGATCAGCGCCTGCACGCCAGCTTCCGGCATGGCGTTGTATATGGATGCACGCATACCCCCCACCGAACGGTGTCCCTTCAGCGTCACCAGCCCATGGCTGGCTGCGCCCTTGAGAAACTCACCATCCAGATCCGAGTTCGCCAACGTGAACGGTACGTTCATCCACGAACGCGCCACTGGATCAACCGGGTTGGCGTAGAACGCCGACTGGTCGATGGCCTGATATAGCGCCGCGGCCTTGCGCTCGTTGATATCTGCCATCGCCGAAAGGCCGCCATTCGCCAGCAGCCACTCGAACACCTTGCCGGCCACATACCAGGTGAAGCAAGGCGGCGTGTTCAGCATCGAATCGGCAGCCGCCATCTCGGCCCAGTTCAAAACGCTCGGGCATTCCGGGCGTGCCTGCCCCAGCAGGTCGTCGCGAACGATCACGATCACCATGCCGGCGGGGCCGATATTTTTCTGCGCGCCCGCGTAGATCATGCCGTAACGCGAGACATCAATCGGGCGCGACAACAGCGTTGAAGACATGTCGGCGATCAGCGGCTTGTCACCCACATCCGGCACATCATGAAACTCGACACCTTCGATGGTCTCGTTGGGTGTGATGTGCACATAGGTGGCATTGTCCTGCAGCTTCCAGCTGTCACGCTCGGGAATCGAGGTGAACGCGCCTTCGGGCTGGGCAGCGACATTGACGTCACCATATTTCTTGGCTTCCTTGACCGCTTTCTTGCCCCAGCTTCCGGTGACCACATAGTCCGCGGTGCCACCAGCCGGCAGGATGTTCAGCGGGATCCCGGCGAATTGGCCGGTCGCCCCACCCTGCAGGAACAGAACCTTGTAGTTGGAAGGCACATTCAGCAGCGTGCGCAGATCCGCCTCTGCTTTTTCGGCAATGGAGACGAACTCCTTGCCGCGGTGACTCATTTCCATCACCGACATACCACAACCCTGCCAGTCCGCCAGTTCTTCCTGTACCTGACGCAACACTTCGGCCGGCAGCATTGCCGGGCCCGCACTGAAGTTGTAAATCTGACTCATTGCCTTTCTTGGTGAATCGCCACGGTTCCGCGTGGCCGGGTTGGGGGTTATTCCTGTTCCGGTGCGGCGGAATCATCCGCTTCCGGAGAGGCTTCGGGGGCAGCCGCACTCGTTTCGGCTTCCGCCGCCGCTGCGGCTTCGGCAGCCGCCTCGGCAACCAGCGCCGCATCAATGCGATCCACACCGACGAGATGGGTATCTTTGAGGTTGATCAGGCGCACGCCCTGGGTGTTACGACTGAGGACAGAAACCTCGTTGACCGAGGTACGCACGAGTTGCCCGGTGGCCGCGATCAGCATGATGTCGTCGCCTTCCTTGACCGGAATGGCGGCCACGACATTGCCGGTTTTATCGGTCATCTTCATCGACAGCACGCCCTGGGTACCGCGACCCTTGACCGGGTACTCCTCGATGCCGGAGCGCTTGCCGTAGCCATTTTCGCTGACGGTCAACACCTGCTCACCGCGATCCACGATCATGGAAATCACCGCATCACCTTCGGCCACGCGAATACCGCGCACACCGAATGCCGTCCGGCCCATGGCGCGCACCGCCGATTCGTCGAAGCGACACACCCGCCCGTTGCGGGTGAACAGCATCAGGTTGCGATTGCCGTCGGTAATGTCCACCGAGACCAGCTCGTCATCGACCCGCAGATCCAGCGCGATCAAACCCACGCTGCGCGGGCGCGAGAACTGCTCCAGCGGGACTTTCTTGATCGTGCCGCGCTTGGTCACCATGACCACGTAATTGTCGTCGCGGTATTCCTTGATCGGCAGCACCTGACTGATGTGCTCGTTTTCGGCCAGCGGCAGCAGGTTGACGATCGGCCGACCTTTGGACTCGCGACTTCCCGCCGGCAAGCGGAACACGCGGATCCAGTACACCTTGCCCAGCGATGAGAAGCACAGCAAGGTGTCGTGCGTATGTGTGACCCAGAGCTTGTCGACAAAATCCTCGTCGCGGGTCTTCGCCGCCGAACGCCCCACACCGCCACGCCGTTGCGACTGGTATGCATCCAGCGGCTGGGCCTTGATGTAACCCTTGTGCGACATGGTCACAACCATGTCCTGCGGCGGGATCAGGTCTTCGTCTTCGAAGTCGTCGATGGCTGAGGAGATTTCGGAACGGCGCACATCGCCGAACTCTTCCTTCACCGCGACCAGCTCTTCATGAATCACCTCGAGCAGGCGCTCACGGCGACCCAGAATGTCGAGGTAACCGGCGATCTGGTCGAGAATTTCGTTGAACTCGTCGCGAATCTTGTCCTGCTCGAGGCCGGTCAGGCGGTGCAGGCGCAAATCCAGGATGGCCTGGGCCTGCACTTCGGAGAGCTGGTAGCCCTCGTCGGTCAGGCGGCTTTCATCGGCACCTTCGGATTGCGCCCGCGCGCGTTCGATCAACGCCGCCACCGAACCCGGCGACCAGCGCTGGCCACACAAGGCCACCTTGGCTTCGGCCGCGCTGGGGGAGGCCTTGATCAGGGCAATGATCGGGTCGATATTGGCCAGCGCGACGGTCAAACCTTCCAACACATGGGCGCGGTCGCGGGCCTTGGCCAGCAAGTAGCGTGTTCGCCGAGTCACCACCTCACGCCGGTGCGTCAGAAACGCGCTCAGCATGTCCTTGAGGTTCATCAGCTTGGGCTGCCCCCGGTCCAGGGCCACCATGTTGATGCCGAACACCGTCTGCATCTGGGTTTGCTGATACAGGTTGTTCAGCACCACTTCGGCGTTTTCGCCACGCTTCAGATCGACGACGACGCGATAGCCTTCCTTGTCGGACTCATCGCGGATTTCCGCAATGCCGTCGATTTTCTTGTCTTTGGCCAGCGTCGCGATGTCCTTGACCAGCTTCGCTTTGTTGACCTGGTACGGCAGCTCGGTCACGACAATGGCTTCGCGACCGTTGCTGTAGGTTTCTACCTCGGCGCGTGCCCGCAGCTTCACCCGACCACGTCCGGTGCGGTAAGCCTGGACCACGCCGGAAATGCCGTTGATGATGGCCCCCGTCGGGAAGTCCGGCGCCGGAATGCACTCCATCAATTCCTCGATGCTGGCCTCGGGGTGCGCCTGCAGATACAGCAACGCATCGACCACCTCATTGAGGTTGTGCGGGGGGATATTGGTGGCCATGCCCACCGCGATACCGGCCGAGCCGTTGATCAGCAGGTTGGGCACACGGGTCGGCAGTACGGTCGGCTCATGTTCCGACTCGTCATAGTTCGGCGAGAAGTTGACCGTTTCCTTGTCGATGTCCGCCAGCAGCTCGTGCGCCAGCTTGCTCATGCGCACTTCGGTATAACGCATCGCCGCCGCCGAGTCGCCGTCGACGGAACCGAAGTTCCCCTGGCCATCGACGAGCATGTAGCGCAGCGAGAAGTCCTGCGCCATCCGCACGATGGTGTCGTACACCGCCGTATCACCGTGCGGGTGATATTTACCGATCACGTCACCGACGATACGGGCTGATTTCTTGTAGGGCTTATTAAAGTCGTTGCCCAGTTCTTTCATCGCGTAGAGCACGCGACGGTGCACCGGTTTGAGGCCATCGCGTACATCGGGCAAGGCACGCCCGACGATGACACTCATCGCATAATCCAGATACGAGCGCCGCATCTCCTCTTCGAGGTTAATCGGCAGGATTTCTTTGGCGAAATCGCTCATACGCAGAGCCACACCCGGCAAGCAAAAACAACCTCGAATTTTAGCACGCAACCCTTGATCGCCGACCGGTTTCGCCGTCACGCCCCTTAACATGGGGATTGTGGCAAATGTATTGCATACAGTTGGCACCCCCTCCGCCCCCCCCGTACACTAGGCCCGTCTAGTGTTTAGACCCACATAACTAGTTCTGGAGAATCCGTATGTTTCGCGCTATGAGCCCCCTGCTCATTGGCGGTGCCGTTGCCGCATCTGTTGCGTGGTTGGCCCCCAATTTATCCACCGAGTCCGACTGCAGTGGCGGCGGACGCATGTGTCCAACCCCCGCCAAGACCGTCAAAGACATCGCAGCAAAGCGCACGGAAATCGACGCCCGTGCGGGTGAACACAAGTTCCCGCCCCCGGGCGCGCTGCGCGCTGCCTATGAAGCCAAACAGGCCCTGATGGATCGCAAATCGCTGATCCGTGGCGCCGATGGCCAATGGGAGCAATACGGCGTGGGCCCGCTGCTGGCCAGCGGCCTGGCACACAACCTTGATCTGGCCGCCCTGCCACGCACCAACCTGTACGGCTACGCCGGTCGCGTGGACGACTTCGCCTACGATCCAGTCAACAAGCGTTTGTTTGCCGCCCCCGGCACCGGCGGGATCTGGATGAGCGAAGCCGTCAACGGCAACGTCTGGACGCTGGGTGACTACTGGGTGAGCGTGGGTGACAACCTGCCCAGCCAGGCCAATGGCGGCGTGATCTGGACTTCCGGTGGTGGCGGCACCCTGATCTCCGCAGGCGGCGACAGCGTCATGAGTACAGGCGCCTATCACGGCATCGGCGCCCACTGGACCACCGACCTGGGTGTGACCTGGACCCGCTCCGAGGGCTACCCCGACGACGCGCTGGTATTCAACACCGCGCATGATCCGGGCAACCCGAACATCGTCTACATCGCCTCGTCGCTGGGCCTTTATCGCTCGGATGACGCCGGTCGCAGCTTCACCAATGTGGCCCTGCCGACCACTCCGGAATGCGCGGGTAACATCGACCGCAGCACGCCCTGCAACCTGGCCAACGTCGTTTCCGATGTGGTCGTCAAGGCCCCGGGCGGCGTGGACAACTTCGTCTGCCGCAACACCGGCTGCCCCGTGCTGGCCGCCGTGGGCTGGCGTGGTGGCTCGGTACCCTACCCGGATGGCGTGACTCCACAGTCCCCCTCCAACGGTCTCTACCGTTCGGAAACTGGACAACCCGGAACCTTTGAGCGCCTGAATCCCGATCCCGTGGACCCGCTGACCGGCCGTGGTTTCACCCCGCAGGAGCGGATTGGCCGGGTGGAAATGGGTGTGGCCAACGGCCCGCTGCAGGACCACAACTATGTCTACGCCATGGTCCAGGACGCCGTCTTGCTGAATGGCGGCGAATACGCCCCTGATCCGGTACTCGATCTGATCGGTGGCAACCCGCTAGCAACCAACATCAATGGCGTTTATGTCAGCTCCGACTTCGGAACCACCTGGACGCAGATGGCCGACAGCACCGAGCTTTCCACAATTCCGGGTCCGTTCACCGCGCTGATCGCCCCGGGAGGCCAGACCTGGTACAACCAGTACATCAAGCCCGATCCAACCCGTGCTGTGCCTGGCCTGGGCATCCCAACCCGGATGGTCATGGGCATGGAAGAAGTTTTCCAGAACATTGCGGATGTCCCGCTGGATGGAACCGTGCAGGCGCTCAGCCCGCAGGATTTCATGAACATCGGCTACTACTTCTCGGCTACCGGCCTGGATATCACGGTGCACCCGGACCAACACTCCAGCATCTGGATTCCCGACGGCCTGGGCGGCGTCTGCCTGTTCATCGGCAACGATGGCGGCGTAAACCGTCAGTGCACACTGCCGGGTATGCCGCTGACCCAGGAAGGCTGGGGATTCGGACACAACCAGGGAATGTACACGCTGCTGCCCTACGGGTTAGGCGTCGCCAAAGACGGAACCGTCTGGTTTGGGCTGCAGGACAACGGCTCCGGCCACATCGAGCCTGACACCGGCTTCTCGATCCAGGATCATGGTGCCGATGGTTTCTACGCCGAGGTTGACCCCGACAATTCCGATATCGGTTACACCGAATCGCAGAACGGCGGCCTGCGCCGGACGACTGACCGCGGCGACACCTCCACCAACATTGCGCCACCCTATGCCCGCGTGAACTTCGCCAACTGGTTCTCCATGGACCCGTTGGACAGTCACCACATGATCACGACAGCCAACCAGATCTTCGAAACGCTGGATGCCCCGAACGTGACTTCGGGCACCTGGAATGAGGTCTACCGCCTGGGTACCAACCCCGACACCGACGTGCTGTTCACTGCCAATGTGGGTGATGTGCACGGCTCGGCGATCTACGTCGGCGCCTGTGGCGACTGCGGGGTGACCAACAACGACACCGGCTTCCGCAACAAACTGGCCACCAACATCGGCGGTAAGCGTGAGCCGGTCCCCGGCACCAGTTCCGGCTGGCATACAGCAACAGCCGCTGGCCTGCCCAACCGTTTCATCGGCGCCATCGAAATCGACCATAACGACCCCTTCACCGTCTATGTCGGCCTGCAGGCTTATATGTCCGGTCTGCGTGGCCCTGGCACCTTCAACGATCAGAACCCGGAAGACCCTCGGGTCGATGCGGGCAACCTGTTCAAGTCCACCGATGCCGGCGAAAGCTTCGTCAGCATCCAGGGCAACCTGCCGCTGGTACCGATCAACTACATCCTGCAGCGCGATGGCCAGCTGATTGTGTCCACCGATTTCGGTGTGTACATCTCGTCTGACCTTGACGGGTCTGACTGGGCCCCGCTGGGCAACAACCTGCCGAACGTGCCGGTCACCCAAACCAAGCTGCAGCCAGGCAACCCGAACAAGCTGTTCGCTTCCACCTTTGGTCGACACATCTGGACCTACGAGTTCCCGGCCGACGCCCAGATGCGCAACGACCCCATCGAGGAAGAGCGCCAGGCCCGCATGGCATCGCGCTCGTTGACCCGTGGTGGTGCGACCGGTGGCGTGCTGATCGTGCTGCTGGGCCTGCTCGGCCTGCGTCGGCGCCGCATGCAATAAGTTCCAACAAGAACGCTTCCTCAAGAAGCGCAAGCCGGTGGCAGGGCAACCTGCCACCGGCTTTTTTTATTTCCGCACCGGCCCCAGCAGCCCCCAAGGAGAGATAAGCCCTTGCTTCTGCATGTTAATCTGGCGCCGCGGACCCCTCCACCACCCTCCACGCCCATAAGGAGCATGACCCAACACCATGGCTACACATCGATTTGGCTGGGGCGATTTTCTGCAGCGGTGGGTATTTGCCCTGGTTCTGGTCGCAGCCACCTACAACCCCACCGGATTTGCCTACTTGCAATGGGCATTCGCCGACCTCGGCACCTTCGGCGCCATCAAGGCGGTTGCCGGTCTCGCACTGATCATCGGCTGGACCATTTATCTGCGAGCCTCATGGCGCTCGCTTGGCCCGATCGGCATCGGGCTGGTCGCGGCGTTTATCGGCAGCCTGATCTGGCTGCTGTTCGACCTGGGACTGGTCCAAAAGCACTCCACCCAAACCCTGCTCTGGCTCGGCATCATCGCAACCGCGACCGCCATGGGGATCGGTTTGAGCTGGTCACATGTGCGCAGAAAACTCAGTGGACAGGCCGATATGGACGACGTTGATGCCTAGCACCATACGCATGCGCATGGTGTTTACTGGGTTTTCGTCATTTCGCCAAAAAATCGTCTTTGCTGCGGCGCACTAATTGGTTTAGAGTCGGTCGAAATGGTCCGGAAGATCCCCTGAAGGTCCAGTTCAACGCTGTTGTTTCCGGCAGCGAATCGCGGCGTCTTGCCCCCCAGGTGGCGCTATCGATCATTTTCTATAGGAAATCACCATGCACCAGTACAAAGCGCCCTTACGCGACATGAAGTTCCTCATGCATGAGGTCTTCGACTACGACTCTCACTACAAAACCCTTCCCGGCGGCGAAGAAGTCACGCCTGACATCGTGGACGCGATTCTCGATGAGATGGCTCGCTTCTGCGAATCCGAGATCGCCCCGCTGAACCAGGTTGGCGACGTGGAAGGCTGCAAGCTTGAAGACGGCAAAGTCACCACGCCCACCGGTTTCAAGGAAGCCTACGACATCTACAAAGATTCCGGCTGGCCCTCTCTGAGCCATCCTCCGGAGCACGGTGGCCAAGGCATGCCGATGTCGCTGGGACTGATCAAGCACGAGATGGCGGCCACCGCCAACTGGTCCTGGAGCATGTACCCGGGCCTGTCGATCGGCGCCATGAACACCATCTACCTGCACGGCACCGACGAGCAGAAAACCAAATATCTTGACCCGCTGGTCAGCGGCGAGTGGATGGGCACCATGTGCCTGACCGAACCCCATTGCGGCACCGACCTGGGTCAGGTCAAGACCAAAGCCGAGCCCAATGGCGACGGCACTTACAAGATTACCGGCACGAAGATCTTCATCTCCTCCGGCGACCACGACATGACCGACAACATCATTCATGTGGTGTTGGCTCGCCTGCCTGGCGCACCGGAAGGAACCCGCGGCATCTCGCTGTTCATCGTACCGAAGATGAAAATCAATGCCGACGGCTCGGTTGGTGAAGCCAACAATGTGACCTGCGGCTCCCTTGAAAAGAAAATGGGCATCAAGGCCTCGGCGACCTGCGTCATGAACTTTGATGGCGCCGAAGCCGTGATGTTAGGGCCAGAGAACAAGGGCATGGAATGCATGTTCACGTTCATGAACACGGCCCGCATCGGCACGGCGATCCAGGGTGTCGCGCATGCGGAGCTGGGTTTCCAAGGTTCCCTGGCATATGCCAAGGATCGCCGCTCCATGCGCTCATTGTCTGGCAAGAAAGAGCCCGACAAACCTGCTGACGCGCTGATCTACCATGCGGATGTACGCCGCATGCTGCTGACCCAGAAATGTATCGCCGAAGGCGGCCGGGCCATGCTGTACTTTGCCGCAAAGTACGCCGACCTGATGACCACGGGTGACGAAGAAGCCTACAAAGTCTTTGACGACAAGCTCGGCTTCCTGACCCCGATCCTGAAGGGCTTCCTGACCGAACTGGGTCTGGAGTCCGCCAATCACGGCATGCAGGTCTTTGGGGGTCACGGCTACATCCACGAGTGGGGGATGGAGCAGAACGCCCGTGATGCCCGCATCTCCACGCTGTACGAAGGCACGACCGGTATCCAGGCGCTGGACTTCCTGGGCCGCAAGGTCATCATCATGTCGCGTGGGAAGGCGGTCCCTGAGTACACCGGCGAGATTCTCAAGTTCTGCGCCCATCACAACCCCGTGACCGGCTCGCGCAAGCGTCGCGTGCTGCGTCGCTATGTGACGGCCCTGTCATCGCTGGCCGTGAAGTGGAACTGGCTGACCGGCCGCATTCTGTTGAATGCCCGCACCGAACGGGATGCCGTTGGCGCCGCCGCGCACGACTTCCTGATGTTCTCCGGTTACGTCACGATGGCCTACTTCTGGGCCCAGATCGTGGCCGTGGCCTACGAGAAACTGGAAAAGGGCGGCAACGAGACGCCAGAGTTCTACAAAGCCAAAATCCGCACGGCCGAGTTCTACCTCGACCGCATCCTGCCGCGCAACGAAGCCCACGCCGAGATGATTTCGGCCGGCCCGCGCAGCACGATGGCGCTGGACAAAGAACTGTTCGCGTTCGAATAACGCGTCTCACGAAAAAGCCCCCGTCATCGCAGGATGGCGGGGGCTTTTTTTATTCATCGCGCTTTAGCGGGAAACGCGGCGCCTTGTTGCAACTCAATTGCGGGATGGCCTGAGTTAGCGGGCCGCGCCACCGACCGGGCCGGGGCATCCTGTAGCCGGGCGGTCTTGCGCCGCTGCGCGGTTCCCCGCCGGTCATTCCGCTTGGTGGGGTCGGCTCTACAAGACCTCCTGTCTTGTTAGAGCCTCGATTCGCCGTCCTGGCGAATCGCCCCCAGTCGCGGCATGCCCGTCAGGCGCAAGCCCCGACGGCCCGGCCACAGGACGCCCCGACCCTGGGGGTTGCCCCTGAATTCATCGCTTCGAGCGGCGTGCAAAAGA
>JBFIER010000025.1:0-38392 GCA_041603255.1 Oceanococcaceae bacterium
CACAGCTCACACCAGGCTGAAGGGCTTGCTCAACAGCCCCCCGTTTGAAGTCGGCGCTGAACTTTCTTCTCTTCGACATAAACACTCCTTACGCCCATTGTCGGGCTTCTTTGAAGTGTCCGTAGAAAAGGGGGCGAACCCAGGTGAGATTTCGTGCAATAAACCCTGTGACATTAATGTCACTTTGGGGGATGCACCGGGGCTGAGTAGTACTGAGGAATGGTCGCAACCAATAGCACGCAAAAACATCTTGAAGTGCAACAACGGCGCCTGTTGCAAGGCTTTGCATAACCGCCACGGCATTTTCTAAAGCCATTTCCGCAAACATGCGCTTCAGCCGGGCGTTTTACCCCTCCAGCTCTTTCACCCGTTTGAGATCAGAGGCCTCCATGCCTCCGTGCTTCGACTTCCACTTGTAGTACGTCGCATTGCTGATGCCGTTCTGCCGACAAATGTCCTGCACGGACGCTCCCGCATCCGCCTGCTTCAGGATCGACACGATCTGCGTCTCGGTAAAACGTGATTTCCTCATCGGAACCTCCTGACTATCAATGCGCCAGAAAGCTCTACTAACTACGTGTAGCCTGGGAGGGGAAGCTTACGAAAGGGCCCCCGATTCACGCCTCGGAGACTAAACTGGCTCCTCAATTGTGGTGCCTATTCGAATGACCCGGGCGTTCTTAATTTATTTACTGCCCATCTGCGGCGACGATTTCTAAGATTCTTATCCGGGGAGCTTTACATGCTGGGACAGGCCGCGTTTACGCTGTTTCGCTCATTACCCGAAGAGGTGATGAAAAGCCTGTCGAACACTGGCTCGATACGACACTACGCGGACAAGCAATTGATTTCTAGCCGCGGTGATTGTGACCGGGAACTGAACATTGTTGACTCAGGCGCCGTTCGAGTCAGCAATGTCGATATGCAAGGTCGCCGCACCGAGTCAGCCGTGCTCGAGGTCGGCGACAGTTTTGGCGAATTTACCCTTTTCGCGGGAACGCCCCGGTTCTTTGATTTCCACGCCCACGGTGATACCCGCATTCGTACGATAGACCTCCTGCAATTTGATGCCCTGATGCAAAGCAGCGTTGCGTTTCGTAACGGGGTGCTCAAGATGTTGACGCATCGCTTGCTCTTTGCGGTGGGGCTCATTGAGGACATACGGCGCCTTCCCGTACCGGCTCAGCTCGCCAAGTTTCTGCTGCAATGTTGCGAGAAGACACCCGATGACCGGTGGCTTTACCGCGGTACGCAAAGCGAAGTGGCCGATGTCCTTGGTGTATCGCGGGTATCCATCGGATATGCATTGAAGACCCTCAAGGAGGCCAACCTCATCCGGACGGGTTACGGCTGCATCCATATCGAAAGCAAAGCCGCTCTGCAGCGATGGGTGTTGCAGCAGTCCTCGCTCCACCCCCTGTAGCCTGACCCTCGAAATGCTAAGTTCTTAGCATTCTTGCCTAAAGATGCTTGATATCGTTCGCGCCAGTATTTGAGGAGCAACGAATGTGAAGCCCGAAATTATTGTTCTGATCGGTATATTTGCCGCCTTTGCCCTTGCCGAAGCTCGGCGAACCGGCCTGCTCTACAAGACAGGCCAGCGTGGCAAAGATGTCATTGTCGAAGTGATTGGTTCGATCGTCCTGCTGGCAATTACACAACCTCTGGTACTGGCATCGGCTGGCCTGCTGATGGAGCGCGGACTACCGCAATATGAAAATAGCCTTGCGGGACAATCCATCGTTGTGCAGTTTGCGTTGTTGCTCATTTTCGATGACTTGATGCAGTACTGGTGGCATCGCCTATCGCACACCGTGAAGTGGCTCTACAAGCTGCATCGCCCGCACCATGATTCACCATATATGAGTGTGCGGATCGTTTACCGAAACAACATTTTCTATTACGCACTCATGCCAAGCCTTTGGTTCTCCGGGGCGCTGATCTACATGGGACTTGGCACGGTCTACGCTGTCTATCTCGTGGTCAAGTTGACCATCATCTGCGGCGCCCACTCCGATGTGCGCTGGGATGAGCCGCTGTACCGAATTCCGTGGCTTTCACCGCTGATGTGGGTGGTCGAGCGCACGATTTCGACACCCGCAACACATGCTGCACACCATGGCCGCCATCTCAGTGACGGGGTCACCCATTACAAGGGCAACTTTGGAAATATGCTCTTTTTCTGGGATGTTCTGTTCGGAACCGCAAAGATCACTCGCCAGTACCCTGCGTCGTATGGCGTCGAGAACCTCCCCGAAGTCAGTGTCGGCGAGCAATTGCTATGGCCATTCGTCAACACGCCGAAAACCGGCAGCACACAACCAGACACAGCGACGGGAAGCTAAAGATGAAGATCGGAATCATCATCGGGTCGATGCAAGCCCAGTCCAACAGCGCCAAAGTCGGTCGGTACATCAGCAAAAGAGCCAAACAGCTGGAACATGACACCTACACCCTGGACCTGGGTCAAACTCCTTTGCCTATGTGGGGCGCCGATGCTGATCAGGCAGGTGCAGCGTGGCAAAACCAACGGGATACACTCACAGCCGAACTCACGGGTTGCCGTGGTTTCGTTGTCATTAGCCCCGAGTATCACGGCATGGTTCCGGCAGCGTTGAAGAACTTCTTCCTGCACTTTGGCAGCGATGTTCTGGGGCACAAGCCGGCGTATCTCATCGGTGTGTCATCCGGCACCGGCGGCGCCTATCCCATAGCCGAACTCCGCATGAGCAGCACCAAGAACAACCGCCTGTGCTACACGCCGGAACATTGCATCGTGCGTCTCGCTGATGAGGTGCTCAATGATGAAGGCAACGACATCAACAACGACACATCAGACGCCCGCACTCGAAAGCGGCTCGATTACGGCCTCGCCGTACTCATCGAGTATGCGAAGGCGCTATCTGCTGTTCGGCATAGCGGTGTCATCGATAGCGCAAGCTTTCGAAATGGCATGTGATTTCACGGCCTCCATGCTTTTGTTGGTCGCCGGTAGTTGTTGCTAGAACCAGGCTGGGTATTGGGGACACTCTTCGCCACTGGCGTTAACACTGAATACGGAGCTTTTGCCTTCAAAGGTGACCGTCTCACCAGCATCGGGTTGATCAAAAGACGGGACGGCCGTTCCGCTGTACCGAATACGATAGGTGCCCGCGGGTAGGTTTGCCGGCGTGTGCCAGACGGCTTCAAGCGTCGACTGTCGCCACGGAGAGGCCTGACTGACAGGCCCGATATCGGGTTGGCTGCTCCAGTACATCAGCATTTCCGGCAGCCGATCGGTTGCGACAACCTCCCATTGCGATTCCGATACCTGACGCTCAGCGTAGAGATAGCTTGCTCCGAGCTTTTCGACAGCGTCGTTGCGCGGATGCGCGGCCGCGAACTGTACCGTCACGCTGTCACCGGCCGTATAGCTCTGGCTGACGTCGAGGATTACGTCTCCGAATTCGCCGCCGCTCGGGCGAGCATCCCCGGCCTGATAGGGCGCGCGGTTCAGTGTGGGTGCGCTGCGCTCCAGCGTGCTGCCTTCCGGGGGTGGAGTGCCGTCACGCAGGCTGATCACCAGTTTGCGAAGCTCCTGCTCGACGGCAGCGAGCGTCCAGGGACCAAAGTGCGTGGACGCCCCTTCGTAGTTCTGCGTTGCATATTCCTCGCGGGTGGCGAGGTATTGCACGAAATCATTCGTCATGCTCGCGACCACCACATGATCAATGCCACTGCCCCGCAGCTCGTTGCTCACCACTTCCCGCAGGCGGCGTGCCGATGTGGTGGTGATCTCCCAGGGCAAACCGACCAGCGCCAAATTGCCCAAAGCGAAGACCTGAAACGGCAGATCGCTGTTGCTGATCAGTTCGGTAGTGCCGATCGGGAACAGAATGGGCTTCTCTGCGTGGCAACTGTAATCCGCATCCGGAACGGGGATCGGCAAAGTGCCGGTTCCCATCGTCAGGCCACAGCCCAATACCCGGCCGCCGGTAGAGGCCGGAATGACCGGATACCCCGAAGCCGTCGCGTTGGCCGCCAATGTCGCCAGCGCCAGTTCGATATCGGTTTGCGCCGCGGCGAGCAGGTCCATATCGGCACAGGTGATCCCCTCCTGGCTGGGGCCACGCTGGTCTTCAGCACCGGCGGCCATGCTGTATCCCAGGGCAGCCGTACAGGTGCGCTTGACGGCGTCATCCAGTTCTGCCGGATGCCTCAGGCTGTCGAGAATGACCGGGTCGGTGATCTCGATGGCGTCCATCGGCACGTGAAACAGGCGACTGCGAATTCCACCAACCAGCGGCTTGCCACCCTCATCAAACAACTCGATGGCGCGAGCCAGTTGCTTCACCCCATGCGCGGCGTTGCTTTGCAGGGTGTCCTCGCCGCAGCCAATGCGCACATCGGGAAACGGGTGCTCGAATAGACAGAGGTTGGGCGAGGTGTCGCCATGCCCCGACTGCGCGAATGCCGCGACAAAGCGGTCTGCGCCGTCCGGGGCATCGAGTTCGGATTCCATCGCGGTTTCAAAAGCGATGGCCGCCAGGCCTTTGTTGTCACTGCTCAGCAACGGCTCATGCGTGCCCACCGAGGTGGTGTGAACCGGGAACCAGTTCAAGATGCCGATGCTGCTGCCGTCGGGTCGATCAAACCGCAGTTGCACCATGCGTTTGGCAACATCGACCTCTTCGCCCCGTTCGTTCATCCATTGGGCGCGTTCCTCGGCGGGGTTGTTCGCGTAAGCCGGTCGTGAGCGATTGATGTTGGCATCCAGCAACTCGCCCATCGTCAAACGGATGCGGGCGGGCTCGGGGTGCGCCTGCATGTTGCGATAGGCCTGGCGGATGGCTTTGTAGATCGCCTGCGTATAGATCTGGTGGACCAGGTCGTCGTAGCCCAAGCGGAACACGTTATAGGCTTCGTGGTGGGCCTCCCCACCCGGGCCGGAGTGCGTGTGGGTTGCCGCCAGCATGATGTTCTGCGGGCCATACACGGTGCTGAGCTCCGGGTCTGCGGCGATCAAATCCAGCACCGTCTGACGGGTGCCTGTGGTCATGAAACCGGTATCGGTGATCACGATGGCGACGTTTTCGCCATTGCACGGGCTTTGGACCGCGAACGCTCGGGCGTACTGGCGCATATGGATGCCATTGAGCACATGGTTGGGAGCCTCGTAACCCGCCGAGATACTGCCGGCGGCGGGGCCGGTCATGTCCTGAATGCCGGACCCCACCAGAAATTCGGCATTCCCGGCGCACACGCCCGCATTGAGGTCGGAGCTTTCGGGCCGTGGGCCGGAGCCGATCGGTGCAATGTCGACCCTCCCGGGGGCATCCAGGCCTTTGGCGAAATCGCGCAACGGGCTGTTGAGCGCACACCGGCCCAATACCGTATCGCTGGCCTTGACACCGCCCGGGTTCGGACTTTCTGTCCCGGCGTCGCGACCGCCTCCCATCTGGCAGGCGCTGAGCACCAATGCTGTAAATCCGAAAGCAAGCCGCTGAAAAAACATCCGAAAGTCTCGTGCACTATCGCTTCTATGATATCGCCCGGCGGCGTCGATAGACGCTCACAAGGTCACATACAGACCTTTGCTTGGTCTCTGCGACCAATTGCCCGAGTGTCGGCCTGAACTTCGCGGTGATGGTCGGGTAGCTCAAAACGATCCTGCCGTGAAAACCCCACCGCAACGGACATTTGTGCACCTCCCGTCGTACCCTGCTCCACATGACAATTTCGCGGCGGGGGTGGCGGAATACGGGATCGAGCCTTTTTACCGACCCGGGATCAAAGCCTTGCCCGCACGCTGGAAGGTGCCGGTGTTGAGCATGAAACATGGTTCTCTGGCCCCGCGAATCACATCTGGCCGCCCCAAAGAGAAAAATCGTGAAAAAACTACTGGTGTTGATGTTTGTCCTGGTGGCCGTCGTGGCTCTGTTTCTGCTGCGGCCGTGGTCAGCGTTCAGCCCGCTGGGCATGAACGCGCTTTTCTCGGAAAGCGAGCGGGTGGAAAACTTCCGCAACCTGGATCGGATTTTCCCCTCGCGAAAAATCGAGGCTTCGGAACGGCCATTCGAATTTGGTCGGGACGAACAACCGCTGGATATCCGCTATGCCTTCGCCGGTGAGCAACGCACCCTCTCCGGTTTTCTCGACAAGGTCGTTGCTACGGGCCTGCTGGTCATCAAGAACGACCGCATCGTGCACGAGCGTTACATGAACGGAGGTGGGGCCGAAAGCACCTTTACCTCTTGGTCGGTGGCGAAGTCCTTCGTGGCGACCTTGATCGGGATGGCGCTGGATGACGGGCTGATTACATCCCTGGACGACCCCATCAGTGACTACGTGCCGGAGTTGCGTGGCAGTGGGTACGAGGGCGTTCCTATTCGCCACGTATTGCAAATGTCCTCCGGCGTCGACTTTGATGAAACCTATGACGATCGCTTTTCGGATATCCAGCAGTTTTTCGTCAAGGTTTTTGTGTGGGGCCAACGTGCAGATACGGTGGTGCCCAGCTTCCAGAGCGCAGCGCCGTCTGGCACCGTGCATCACTACATCAGCCTGGATACGCAAGCCCTCGGCATGTTGGCGTATCGGGTGTTCGGGGAACCGCTCGCGGAGCTGTTGAGCAAGCGTCTCTGGCAACCGCTGGGGATGGAGGGTGACGGATTCTGGTCCATCGATCAGGACTCGGCGGATGGGGTGGAAATCGCGTTTTGCTGCATCAACGCCCGGCTTCGTGACTACGCCAAACTCGGCCGCCTCTACCTGAATCACGGAAACTGGAATGGCACGCCACTGCTTTCTGAAAACTGGGTCCGGGAAGCCACGACGCCGGGAGGGGCGCATCTGGAACCGGGTGCGTCTCCCTATGATTACGGCCCGCGTGGCTATGGATACCAGTGGTGGGTTCCGCAGGGTTACCAGCGCGAATACTTCGCCGCCGGTGTGTGGGGCCAGTACATCTACGTTTCGGAGCCTGATGACCTGATCATCGTGAGGACCAGCGTTGACCCCAATTACCGCCCGAATATGGAGGAAAGCATCGTGGTATTCAGAGCGATTCGTGATGCCCTTCGCTGAGGGTCAGCGAGCCCTCCGGTACCGAAGCGATCGACCTTCGGCAGGGCTGGTTTGCCATCTCACCACAAGCCACAGGAGCCGGGCGCTGCACACGGTCCTCCAGCACCCCGATCACAAGCTGGCTGGGGTGCTCCGCATCGTGCAGTACGGTGTTTATGGACGGTATTGGTGTGAGAAATGCCCCCCAGTCGCCGGTAATGCCAACGGGGCCGTCGATGACCAGACGCAAGGAACTGCCCGCCCGAAAACGGTGGGCAAACGGAAAGATCTCCAGCCGCATGAAAGTGGGGGTGTTGGCCTGGAGCATGCTCACCGTCGCACTGGTGTGATCCTGAAAAGGACGGGTGGGCGTGGAGCGGCTCTCATCCAGCGCGCGCTTCGACGCACGCAGCCAGCCCCGCGCAACATACACTTCCTGACCATCCGAACGCACTTCCGTGATCGTGGCCTGGATGTCGGTATCGGTCGCGGTTGAGCTCAGCCACAAATCGAGGCTGGCGGAACCAAGCAGCTGCAGGTCTTCGTCCAGTGCGGGGGTTGTGTAGACCACGCGGCCGAAGTCGGGCGCGGGAAGGCTCCACAGCTGATGCAAAATGTCGGTGGAATCAGGCAGCGGATTGGTGTTGGCCGAGATCACCGGGTAGGTGTAGCTGTCGCCGGACTCCGCCGGGCCGGGGGCATCCATCGCCAGCCGCCCTTCGTCACGCAGATACAACCTGGCTGGCCGAGGCAGGGGCAGCTGGTTGAAGGTGGTAACCCAGCTGGGCTGCAGCTCCGTCGCGTCGAGCTCATGCAGCACTTGAATCCGCGGGGTGTTTTCCCAGCCATTGTCGATACCGCGCAGGTAGTGCTCGAAAAAATCGACCAGAGCGGCACTGTGCCGCGGGTGGCTCCAGCTCAGGTCATGATTGCCGTTGCTGAGAAAAGTCCAGGTTTTCTCAAGCCCGAGGGTCTGAAACAGACCGCCGGGTTCGAGCAACCCGCCTAGCCGGGACCCGGTTTGCTCGTCTTGCCAGTAGGTGACGTTCAATACCGGGACGTCAATGTTGGCAGCCGTTGTCGCCGGGCTGCGATCTGCCCAACCAAAGTCACCATCCAGGTGCGGATTCTGGATGCCATCGACCAGAAAGGACTGGTAAGCGAGACGGTTCGTCAGATAGTTGGCAATGCATTCGGGATCGGCCTGGGCAATCGCATCGGGAAGCGCGAGTGCGCCGGGTGCCTGCTGCTGCACGGTAAAGAGTGCGGTGAATGCCCCGTTGGGAATACCTCCCGGGCTGCCAACATCGCGGTACAGATCAAAAATCACATTGGACGGAGCAATGGCCTTGAGATGGGGCGGCTGCTGAGCCGCTGTGACCAGCTGCATGATGCCGGGGTACGAATAGCCCATCATCCCGACGTTTCCATCCGACCAGGGCTGTGCCGCAGCCCATTCGACAGCCTCCGCACCATCCACGCCCCACTGGGGCACGAAAAGATCAAATCCTCCGCTGGAGCAACCGGTGCCGCGAACGGAAACGCCAAGGATGCTGTAACCCCTTTCCATCAGCGTCGCTTTGGCTTCGGGAATATTGCTGAAGTAGGTGCCTGTACCCGCGTCGTAGCCGTCGTATTGCATGACGACTGGGCCCGGTGGCGCCTCCTCGTAACGTTGCATGTGGTAGCGCAGGCGAGTGCCATCTGCAACCGTGATATAGCCGGTTTCGGTAATCTCGGTTCCGCGGTACTCCACGGGCGGGGGTGCCGGATTGCGTGTGTTGTTTTCGCCCGCGCTCCTGCAGCCTGCAAGCGACAGCATGGCAAGCGCCAGCACCGCGCACAGCGGGGCCAGGTTTCTGCCCTGATTTTTCATGATGGTTGTCTCGACTCGCTGGGGCGCATGGCCAATTCCACGGACCACGATGGCAAGTAGGATACCTGCTGAATCGAGTCGCCCTCCTGCGCGCGCCCGCGTAGCCTTCATCGCAAGGCTTCCGCAGGAAAACCTTCGTAAGCTTCTGCCCAAGACCGTTAACATAGTCGGTTGATGCAAAAAGAAACTCAGCGGATGCACTCTGTGATTGGCAAAGTGGCGATGGCCGCCAGATTGGTCTGCGGGCCGGCGATTCTGCTCTACGCGGCGCAGGCTGGCGCCTTTCAAGATGGCGATCTGCCGCCTCCGGCGCCGGAATTCGACCCGCCCAGCGCCACGGAACCCGCCGCACCGGAGGGTACGGAAAGCGCAACGCCCGAATCCGCACTGCCCGACCCGTTTGCCGAAGCGAGCACCTACGGCCCCACCAGCGCCGGTGAAAGTCTGTCGACGATTGCCATCCAGCTCTCGGCAAGCTCGGGGATTCATGTGGCGCAGGTCATGTGGGCTCTGTACGACGCCAGCCGCTCGGCCTTCAAGGGCAGCATCAACAAACTGCGGGTGGGCGCTACGCTGGATGTTCCCTCGCGCGATGCGATGACGGCCGTCAGTATTTCTCAGGCCCGCATCAATATCCGCGATGCGGCGGAGGCCGCCGAAGTTGCCGCCACGGCTGAAGCACCGGCTGCCACCCCCTCGCCTCAAACTGTGACACCAGTGCCGACATCGGCTCCAGTCACCCACCCCACCATCAAGGCCACCCCGGCGCCTGTGGTGACCGCGGTTCCGGCCGTGCCGCAGCCGGCAGTGGCCAAGCCCGCATTGGCTGAGATCCCCGCTACTGCCGCACCGGAAGTAATGGCCGGCAACCAAAGCTCTGCGCCGCAACCTACCGCGCAGAGCGCCCCAGCGGAGGCCAGCGAACCTGCGCTGGCGGCCGCCGAAGACACGGCCCCTGCAAGCGATGACGACGCCGAGCAGTCCCCGCTACGCAAGCTGCTGCTTCCACTCATCGCCGTGGCGGCCTTTGTGCTGGCCTTGCTCGCCGGCACCAAGCGCCGCCGACGCGAGCGTGAGGCTGCCCAACAGGTGGAAATGGAAGCCGCCGCCCGCAAGCGGGCCGAGCTGCTGGACCTGGCACGCGGCGCGACCGCCATCGAGCCCACGCAGGTCATGCCCACTTACCAGGAAACGGCAGCAGACGAAGCCGACAGCGCTGATGAAGCCGCCTCTACAGCGGCCGATATCCACGAGCCCCGGGAAGTGGAGCCTGCCGACGCAGATGAGCCTGAACTCACCGAAACCCGACCGGAAGAACCCGAGGATTTGGCCAGCAGCGCGCCCACCGAGGTGTTGCCGGTGGTGAATACCGATGCCGAGCGCCCCGCCGCTGGCGCCGATGACGAATTTGATGAAGACTCGGACCTCGAAGCCTTCGATGACGGCATCAAAGCCGGCGACGACATCGACAGCGCCCTGGATCTGGCCAGTGGGTATGCGGATATGGGTGAAATCGACCGCGCCCGTTCGCTGTTGAACATGGTGCTCAGCCGCGGCAGCGCAGAGCAGCAGGCCGAGGCCCGCCGGATTCTGGAAACACTGGACTGACGGCGGCGCGCAACCTTTCACCGGCCACCGCAGGAGCGGACATGACCTCAAACGACCCCTATGTCACTGCCGTTCACGCCTGGGTCAGCCGCGTCGTGGTCGGATTGAATCTGTGCCCTTTCGCCAACCGGGAGCTCGAGTCGGGCCGGGTGCGGTTTGCACTCAGCGAGGCCCGCACCGAAGAAGCCTTGCTGCATGCGCTGGCCGACGAGATGCACTGGCTGGATACCCACCCCGAAACCGCTACCACGCTGTTGATCCACCCACAGGTGCTCGCCCGTTTTGAGGATTACAACCAGTTTCTGGACCTGGCGGATGGGCTGCTGGAATCGCTGGATCGCGACGGGGTCTATCAGATCGCCAGCTTCCACCCCGACTACCAGTTCGGCGGCACCGCACCGGATGCGGCCGAGAACTACACCAACCGCTCGCCCTACCCCATCCTGCATCTGCTGCGCGAAGACGACTTGGGCGCCGCCATCGATGCCTACCCGGATCCCGAGGGAATACCCGAGCGCAATATCCAGAAGCTGGAGCAGATGGGCACCGCCCAGCTCAAGGCGCTGCTGGACGCGTGCTATCCGCAGGCCTGAAGCCCGCGCCGGCCGCTGAGCCTCCACAAACTCCCCATCGCATCTCCACATTTGGCCGACATTTGATTTTTAGCCTGTGCTGCAACACCAACCGTTGCAGGACGCGCTCATGCTCTCTCCCCGATTCGCCCACCGTGTCAGCCCACTCGCCGCCGCGTGGGTCACCATTCTGATCAGCGCCTGCTCCGGCACCAGCAACCCGGCGGCGACCACGACGACACCGGTACGCGCGTTGCCTACCGCCACACCCACACCGCTGGCCACCGCGGCACCGACACCCACTGCGGCACCGACCGCGATTCCGGCCGCGACACCGCCTCTGGAAGCCACGCCGTCACCCACCCCCAGCAGCGTCGCGCAGCCCAGCGCTCTGGATCTGCAGCTGCGCACGCTGATCGAACAGAACAACCTGCAAGGCGATGCCAGCCGCGGGCGGGCGTTGCCCACCATCGATGATCCGCTGGCGCAGCTGGGCATGCAGCTGTTCTTCAGCAAGAGCCTGGGCGGCAATCTGGACTCCGCCTGCGTCAGCTGTCACCACCCGGCCCTGGGCGGCGGCGATCGGTTGGCGTTGTCGATCGGTGTGGATGCGGTTGACCCCGACCTGCTCGGCCCGGGCCGGCAACTCCGCGAAGGTGCCCCGACGGTTCCCCGCAACGCCCCCACGACCTTCAACGCGGGTTTGTGGGATCTGGGCATGTTCCTGGACTCCCGGGTCGAGAGCCTGGCGCCACAACCCCGCAGCAACGGCAGCGCGGGCGCGATTCGCACACCGGATTCCGCACTGGGCATTGCCGACTCCGACGCCGGCCCCAACCTGCCCGCGGCGCAATCGCGTTTCCCGGTGGTTGCGGAGGTGGAAATGCGCGGATCGACTTTCGAGGCCGGCGCCAGTGACGACGCGGTTCGCGCGCACCTCGCCGCACGTCTGGGCGATTACGGCGTGGGCGCCGGCGAGCTCCCCGAAAATACCTGGCTGGAGGCCTTCCAGACGGCATTTGCCAGCGCGCTCCCGGCCGAACAATTGATCACCTTCGACAACATTGCCATCGCCATCGCCGAGTACGAACGCTCGCAGGTCTTTGTCGACACCGACTGGAAAGCCTATGTGGAAGGGAACCTGGCCGCCATCGGCGACGCGGCAAAGCGCGGTGCGGTGCTGTTCTACACCCCGGCCAATCAGGGCGGCGGGAACTGTTCGGTCTGCCACGGCGGCGACTTCTTCACCGACCAGCAGCATCACGTGATCGCGATGCCGCAAATTGGCCCGGGCAAAGGGGATGGCACCGACGATGACTTCGGGCGCGAACGCGAGACCGGGAACCCCAACGACCGCTATCGCTTCCGCACCCCCAGTTTGCTGAATGTGGCGCTCACCGCCCCCTATGGGCACGCCGGCGCCTACGCCACGCTGGATGAAGTGCTACGCCATTACAACAACCCCGCCGGCACCGTGGACGCGTTTTTCGACCGCGCCGGCTGGTGCGACGTGCCACCCTTCACCGCGCTGGACAACTGCGCGTCCCTGTATCCCAATTCCCGCAGCAACACCGAACTGGCGTTGCAGGAACTGGCCCAGGCCCGCAATGCCCGGCAAAGCGCGTTTCCCAACCTGAATCTGAATGCCCAGCAACGCAGCGACCTGGTGGCGTTTTTGCAAACGCTGACCGACGCCTGCGCCGCCAACCCCGAGTGCATCAACCAATGGGTTCCGGCGGCCAACGGGGGGCCGGATGGCCAGCAACTGAATCCACGCTGATTGGCCGCGGTCGCTGCACCCGCAGCCGGCGGGGGTCTGCTTGTCAGCCGGTGCAGCGATCCATGAAGGCTTTCATTTCCCGCAGGTAGTCGGCCTGGCGCAGGTGGATCACATGGTTGCCCGGGAACCAGTGCAGATGGCTTTGTGGCCAGTGATCGTGAAACAACCGCACGAAGCGCGGCGAGGTAATCCGGTCGCCGGCGCCACCGATGATCAGCACCCGGTCGCCGTTCAGGCGCGGTGCGTAGCTCAACGGGCAATGCACCGCCGCGCCGTGGCGCAGATCGGTAATGCTGATGCCGTAGAACTTCATGATCGCGCGCAGCGCGGTTCCGGTGGTTTCCCAATCCAGGGCCATATCGATCGGCGTGACCAGCGGGGAATTCGGAATGCAGAAGCTCAACCGGGGGTCGACCGTGGCCAGCATGGCCGCGTGATAGCCCCCCAGGCTGAGGCCGGTAATCCCCACGCTCGGCGCCCCGCTTTGCAGCAGATGGTCCACCACAACCCGCAGGTCGCTCACGCCCTGCAACATGCACTCGTTGATGTGGGAAAAGCCCTGCGAGAAAAAGCCCACGCCGCCCAGACCGTGCTGGCGCTCGGTGCGATAGCCATGGAACGGCAAGGTGAACAGCACGATGTCGTAACCCTGCTTGTAAAACCACTTCAGCGAAAAACCGATGCTGTTGACCCCGTACCAGCTCTCGAAAACCCCGTGCACGAAAATCAGCGTCTTGCGCGGCCCGCTGGGGTGTTTCCAGTGCTGGGCGTGGGCAATCGCATTACGCTTGTGCCGGCTGAAGCTGCGACGCAGCGCCGGGTTCAGCGTTTGGAACGGGCTCTGGAACCACAGGTCGACTGCCGGAATATCCTGCGGCCGATAGTGACCGGCGCGCGGTGGCCGCTCGTGCACACGCGTGGGTGGCGGTTGCCGAAAGCTGGCGTCGATATCCCCGGCATCGGCGAAACGCCGATAGAACTCCAGTTGCTGGAAGTCGCTGGCCATGCCACGGCGGCGCAGGAAAAACGGCGCCATGGAAACCGTAATCGCGCCTCCCAGGGCATTGCGCAGCAAGCGGTCGGCGGCGGCCGTCCCCCGCACCTTGAGCGGATGCTCGCGGTCCAGCTCGGTGCCATCGGCCTGCCGATACAGGTCTTCGGGTATCTGCTGCCACCAATGCCAGGGGCCGGGCACACCCGCGGGGTTGACCGACCGGGCGCGGTCCCAGGCCACCGTTAGTAGCCCATCTGGCGGGCGGCCAGATCCTTCATGATTTCCAGCGAGCCGCCGCCGATGGTCAACACCTTGGTTTCCCGGTAAATGCGTTCGACCTTGCTGCCGCGCAGGTAACCCGCCCCCCCGAGGATCTGCATGGCCTCATTGGCCACGTACTCCAGCGTGGTGGTGGAAAAGGCCTTGAGCATGCACAGCTCGGCAATCGGCATCTGCTTCTGTTCGACACGCCAGACCAGCATATCCAGGCTGTTGCGGACCGCTTCGATACGGGTTCGCATGTCCACCAGTTTGTGACGAATGACCTGATTCCTGATCAGCGGTTTGCCGAAGGTCTCGCGCTCCTTGGCATACGCCAGCGCCTCGTCGTAGCAGACCTGGGCAAAGCCCAGCGCGTTGGCGATCAAGCCGATCCGCTCGCTGTTGAAGTTGAGCATGATGGCCATGAAACCGGCGTTTTCCGGCCCCAAACGGTTGGCGACCGGCACCCGGCAATTCTCGAAGTACAAGGTGGCGGTGTCCGAGCACCACCAGCCCATCTTGTCGAGCTTGGTTCGGGTCAATCCCGGCGTGTCACCCTCGATGACCAGCAAGGAGATTCCGCCGATGCCCTCATCCCCGGTGCGCACCGCCGTGGTGATGAAGTCCGCCCGCATGCCGGAGGTAATAAAGGTTTTACTGCCGTTGACGACGTAGTGATCGCCATCACGCACGGCGCGCGTTTTCAGCCGCGCCACATCCGACCCGCCGCTGGGCTCGGTAATGGCCAATGCGCCGATCTTTTCACCGGCCAGCACCGGCGCCGCAAAGCGCTGCTTCTGCTCCGGTGTGCCGGTGTTGGCAATCGGCGGCGTGGCGATGCCATGGGTCATCAGGCTGGCCAGCAAACCGCCGCTACCGGCGCGGGCCAGCTCTTCGGTCAGGATGATTCCGTACCACGGGTCGGCAGGGTACCCGCCGCAGTCTTCCGGAAAACCCAACTGCATCAAGCCGGCCTCGGCCGCCTTGCGATGCAGCTCCCGCGGCAGTTCACCCGCCGCCTCCCAGCCCTCGATGAAGGGCATGATTTCGCGCTCGGTAAAGCGACGCACCTCGTCGCGAAAACGTTCGTGGTCATCGGTCAAAAAAGGCGACTTGTGGCTCATGCAGTCTCTCTAGGCTCAGGATGTGGCGGGTCTGCGCAGCGTCTGGGCGCGCGGAGTACCCGCGGATGGAAAGTTTCAGTAACGGTCGGCGTTTTCCAGCAGCAAGGCCGTGCCGAGACCGCCACCGGCACAGGACGAGACGATGGCGTAACGCCCGCCCTGCGTTTTCAGCCGGCGGGCGGCGGTGGTGATCAGCCGCCCCCCGGTCGCGGCAAAGGGGTTGCCCAGGGCCAGCGACCCGCCCCAGATGTTCAGCCTTTCCTGCGGGATCGCCCCGGGGGCTTTCGACAAAGCCAGGCGCTGGCGGACAAAATCATCCGAGGCCAGACACACCTGATTTACCAGCAGTTGCGCGGCAAAGGCCTCGTGCACTTCAAAGACATCGATGTCCTCCATCCGCAGCTGATGACGCTCCAGCAACTGCGGGATGGCCATGGCCGGCCCCAGCAGCATTTCGCTGTGCAGATCGGCCACGCCGGTAAAGACGGCATCCACCAGCACCGCTTGCGGCTCCAGCCCGGCGCGTTCCGCCGCCGCCAGGCTGCCCACCAGCAACGCAGCGGCGCCATCGGTAAATCGTGAGGCATTGCCGGCGGTAATGACCCCGTTCTGACGATCAAAAACCGGCTTGAGCCGGGCCAGTTGCTCGGCGCGCAAGCCCTCACGTGGCGTGTTGTCCACGGTCACCTCGCGTCCATCGGCCAGCCGCACCGGCACCATGTCCGCCGACAGATGCCCGGCCTGGGTGGCCTGCACCGCCAGCTGATGACTGCGCAGGGCGAACGCATCGGCGGCCTCGCGGGTTACCGGGTATTTCTGCACCATGGCTTCGGTGGAAGCGCCCATGGTCTGGCGGGTGGTGAAATCGGTGCCTTTGGGAATATCCAGCGCCAGGTCGCCGGGCCGCAGCGTGGACAGCGCCCGGACGCGCTCGCCGTGCGTGCGGGCCTGGCGCAGGCGCATGGCCAGCCGGCGCACATTGCGCGACAGCCGGATCGGCACATCGGAAAAGTTTTCCATGCCGCCGCCAATTGCCAGGTCGAAGCGGCCGAGGCGAATCATGTCGCACAGGTTCACCAGGCCGATATTGGGCGACAGACCCGCCATGGCCGTGGTGTACGCGGGCACGGTGCTGGGCAGGCCGGCCGTCAGCATGGCCTCGCGGGCGATGTTGGTGGTTTCCACCTCGTGCACCACGATTCCCATCGACACCATGCCCAGGTTTTCCGGGTCCACCCCGGTTCGCTGCACCAGCCCGGCAATCGCCTGCGCGCCGAGCTCATGGGTCATCAGTTCGCCGTAGGCGCCTGCGGTGTCCAGAAACGGCGTGCGGACCCCACCCAGGATGGCCGGCAGCTGCGCGGTCTTTGTCGCCATCAGGCCGCCCCGGGCGTGTCGCGCAGGTGATAACTGCCACCCAGCAGCACATTGCCGGCCGGGTTGGTCAAGCGCAGTGCGTGGCGCCCGTTCGGGTCGGCCCGGGTCGCCACCTCCACCACATTGGGTCCGCTGGGCAACAGATTGGGCTTGACGAAGCGGGCATCGAAATCATCGATCTCGCCCGCCTGGCCCTGGATCATTTCGAAGGTGCGCGCCAGCGTGCCAAAACCGTGCAGGATGCAGCCGCCAAACCGGGTATGGCGGGCGAAAGGCCAGAAGGTGTGGATGGGGTTGAAATCGCCGGTGAGGTAGAAAAATCGCTGCCCCTCGTGGCGGTCCGCTGACCACTCGCCGACCACGCTGTATTCCGGTTCGGCGCGGGACTGCGTCTTTTTCTTCTGCGATGGCCCGAGCATGACCGCAGCAAGGGTATCCACCGACATGGCATCGGGCTGCGCCTGGGTTCCGGCGATGACCTGCGTGTGCACACGCACCCGATTGCCGTCCCGTGTGCAATCCAGCAGGCGCCCGCGGAGATGAATGGGGGTGTCGCGCGGGATCAGCGAATGTATCCGCAGGTGACAACCCTGATTGACCACACTCAGCATGTTGTACGGCACCATGCCGGTCAGTCGCGCCACCATGTTCATGCCGTATTTGCTGAAAAAATGCGGCGGTAGCACCCCGGCGTAGCGCTCGTCATCGACCCCGCACCAGCGGATATAGGACTCGATCAACGCATCCGAACCGGCCGGCACAACGGCCTGCCGCTCGGCGTACATGTCGACCAGGCGGTTTTTGACCGCCGCGGGAGTCAACGACCACATCAATCCGCTGGTCATGCCGGTAATCGCCGGCCATTGCTCGCGGACAAACCAAGGGGATACGGAGGCATCCATCATTCAGAACCTATCGAGATTGAGGAGGTGCGGGAGAGCTCTGAATCAGCCCCCCTTCGAGTACGGCCATCAGGCCTTGAAAGAATGCGTGGTCATCCCGGTCCGCCGACTCGTCGGCATCCCAGGCCTGGGCAAACAGCTGGCCGTAGGTAAACCAGCCGGCGATCAGGCAATAGGTCATCAGGTGGGCCTGGCGCGGTCGGACTTCCTCGCGGATCAAACCGGCTTGCTGGGCCCGCTCGAAGGCGTCGCCCGCGCTGCGCAGCAGTTGCAGCACTTCGGCGGGCATCCGCGTGCCCGGTTCGGCAACGGCCCGGTTGGCGAGCATGTTGAAATCCGGATGGGTCTGAAAGAAACGGAAAGTGCGCTGGAGAAACTGGGTCAGCTGGGCGCGGTCGGGCGTGCCCGAAAGCGACAGAAACGGGCTGGTCTGGCCCATACCCAGGTAGTAACCGAGCACGGCCTCCCACAATTTCTGCTTGCCACCGAAGTAATGCACCACCAACCCTTTGGTGCAGCCGGCCTCCCGCGCCACGGCGTCCAGTGTCGTGCCGCCCAGCCCGTGCGCGGCAAACTGGGCGCGCGCGGCTTCCAGGATGCGCTGACGCGCCGGCACATCCGCCGCCGATTGCTCCTCGGGAGCGCGAGTCACAGAGACCATCCGAATGCATTGACCATTTGGTCAATCAAAAACTCTAAGCCGACTTTTGTCAAGAGATCAGCGAGACCAACCCTTCCCCCACCCGCAGCAGCAGCCCATAATCGACGGCCACCTAAGCAACCGGGGTTGGCTCATGGCATCACCGCATCAGCCTGCGTATCAACGCTTCGCACAATGGGGGCTGGTTCTGGCCCTCGCTCTGACCAGCGTCCATGTGGATGCCCGCATGGACAAACAAAGCCGCAAGGATGTGAACGCGGCCATCAACGGCGCCCATCGCAGCGCCGAATCCAAAGCCCGCGACATCTACCGCAAGCCTTACGAAACGCTCGAGTTTCTGGGCTTTCGCTCGGACATGACCGTGGTCGAAATCTGGCCCGGCAGCGGTTGGTACACCGAAATTCTGGGCCCGGCGCTGCACAAGCGCGGCAAGCTCTACGCCGCCCAGTTCAGCCTCAACCCGCCGGCGGGTTATCAGCGTCGCGCCATGGGTAAATTCCTGACCACGCTGGGCACCACACCGGATCTGTTCCGCGACGTGGTGATCACCACGCTGGATCTGCCCTACGCCTTGCAGGTGGCTCCGCCCGGCAGCGCGGACATGGTGCTCACCTTCCGCAACGTGCATAACTGGGTCATGCCCGCCAACGGCGGCGGCAAGAACGCCCACTTGGCCTTTCAGGCCATGTACGACGCGCTCAAGCCCGGTGGCATCCTGGGCATTGTGGATCACCGCTGGCCCGACCCGGCCACCGAAGACCCGCTGGCCAAAAACGGATACATCAGTGCGGAGCGCACCATTGCGCTGGCGCAGGATGCCGGTTTCGTGCTGGTGGATCGCTCCGAACTGTTGGCCAACCCGCTGGATGATCACCAGCACCCCAAAGGCGTCTGGACCCTGCCCCCATCGCTGGCGTTGGGAGAAAAAGATGCCGCCAAATATCTGGCCATCGGGGAGTCGGATCGCTTTTTGCTGAAGTTCAGCAAGCCGCGCGATTAACGCAAGGGGGAGACCATGAGCACCACCAATCTCACGCTCGAGCAGGAATGCACCTTTGCCTCGGGTTGTTCGGCCGTGGAGTTGTTGATCGACCCACGGGCGACCGATCTGGGAAATTTCTCCGTGCGCCGGGTGCTGCCGAATGCCCGTCGCCGCCTGGTGGGTCCGTGGATCTTTTTCGATCACATGGGACCGGCCACCTTTGCTCCCGGCACGGGCATTGATGTTCGCCCCCATCCGCATATCGGCATCGCCACGGTGACCTACCTGTTCGAAGGGGAAATCCTGCATCGCGACTCACTGGGCAGCGAGCAGCCAATTCGCCCCGGAGACCTGAACTTGATGGTCTGCGGTCGTGGCATCGTGCACTCCGAACGTGAGCGCGACATGGTGCGCGCGACCGCGCACAAGCTGCACGGCCTGCAACTGTGGCTGGCCCTGCCCGCGGCGGATGAGGAGATAGCACCGGCCTTCCATCACTACCCCGGCGAGCTACTGCCGACGATCCACGTCAACGGAGTGCCGGTTCGGGTGATGATGGGCCAGGCCTATGGCCAGCAATCACCGGTACGCACGTTTGCGCAAACCTTGTATGTGGAAGCACATCTGCAGCCGGGCCAGACGCTGCTGGTGCCCGCCGCGCCGGAGCGTGCCGTCTATGTGGCGCAGGGGGGCCTGCGCATCGGCGACACCGCGGTCGCCGCGCATCAAATGGCGGTGCTGGGAGCGCAGGATTCCATCGTGCTGACCGCCACCGAGGAGGCGCGTATCGCCATCGTCGGCGGCGCGTCGATGGGGCCGCGGCACATCAGCTGGAACTTTGTTTCCACCCGCGCCGAACGCATTGAGCAGGCCAAGGCGGATTGGAAAGCCGGACGTTTCCCCAAAGTACCCGGTGACGAGCTGGAGTTCATCCCGCTACCCGGCGGTTAAGAAACGCAGCAGCGCCTTGACCGGCCCCGCTGAGCCGCTCTTGATCCAATCCGATGGCAATAATTGCCACCCGGTTCAGGGCAGGGGAGGCTCCGCGGTGTAATAAAATGATGCGGATTCGCTTGGCGGCGCCCGAGGAGACATCCATGCCCATCCGTACCCCTTTGATTGCAGCCCTGTGCTGTTTGCTATTCACGGCCTGCAGCCCGCTGGGAACCGGCGGCCGCGATGCCGGCGTCACGCCGGTCGACAGCCGTGCCAGCGAGATGAGTTGGGGCGGTTATGTCCGCGATGAGGACTACCCCGAAATCGCCACCAGCACCGGCACCATCGTGATGCGCGATGGCGTGGAGCTGTTCTACAGCGTGGCCCTGCCCGCCACAGCCGACGGCGTCGCAGCCACCGGCCCGTTTCCGACGATCCTGACCCAGACCGGCTACAACATCGACTTCCCGGCGATTCCGGCCAGCAACCCGTACCTGGTCAAACGCGGCTATGCGCACGTGTCGCTGGACGTTCGCGGCACCGGAAACTCCGGCGGCAGCTGGGATGCCTTCGGCGAAAACGAGCAGGGAGACTACGGCGAGGTGATGGACTGGGTTTCGCGCCAGCCTTTCTGCGACGGCAATGTGGGCACCTGGGGCGCGTCGTTCATGGCGATCACGCAGCTGTTCACCGCGGCACACCAGCACCCCGCGCACAAGGCCATGTTCGCCATCGTGCCCATGGCCGATGCGTACCGGGATATCGTCTTTACCGGCGGCCAGACCAACATCGGTTTCATTCCGCTGTGGATGGGCCTGGTCACCGGCCTGACCTTGGCCCCGACACCGAGCACCTTTGCCAACCCGGCGGGTCTGGTGCCCAATCTGGCCACGGACCTGATCAACGCTGCGGGCCAGTTTCAGGTGCCGATCATTCTCGACGCCGCAACCGGAACCGGCTCCACCTCCTATGACGGCCCGTTCTGGCGTTTGCGCTCGACCATCGAGTACACCCCGCGCATCAAGATCCCCACCTTCATCGTCGGGGGCCTGAACGATATCTTCCAGCGTGGCGAACCCTTGCTGTACGAGGCGCTGAAAAAGCAGACGCTGACCAAACTGCTGATCGGCCCGTGGATGCATGTCGGCGCCGGCGACGGCCTGCCCCAGGATGGCGTGCCGCCGCTGGATCAGATCGCGGTGCAATGGTTCGACCAGCATCTGCAGGGCATCAACACCGGTGCCAGCAAGATTCCGAACGTGACGCAGTATGTCTACGGGGCGGAAAAGTACGTTTCCACCACCGACTGGCCCCACCCCAAGGCCCGCGCGGAACGCTGGTTCCTGCGTGAAGGGGGCGGCCTGACCCGTGAGCAACCCGGTATCGACGAGGCCGGCACCATGGTGCTGCAATTGCCAGTCAACGGCCTGTGCTCCACCAGCACCGCGCAATGGACGGCGGGCTTGGCATCGACCATCCCATTGGAATGCTTTTTCTCCAACACGCTGAATGAGTCCACGCTGGAGTCCACTTTCACCTCCGAACCGATGGCCGCCGATTACTACATCAATGGCCCGATTCAGGCGGATATCTGGGTATCTCCCGAAATGGCGCTGGATGTGGGTGTGTCGGTCAAGATCACCCTGGTCGATGCCGATGGCGTCTCGCACGAAATCACCAACGGCCTGCTTTCCGCACGCCACCGGGCGCTGGACTTCAACCGTTCCCGTTACCTCAACGGGCAGATGATTCAGCCCTGGCACCCGTTCACTGCGGAAGCCGAGTCGGACCCGCCCGCGGTCGGTGAAGCCATCCTGCTGAATGTGGAGATCTTCCCCACCAGCCTGATGATTCCGGCCGGTTCGCAGCTCCGGGTGGCGATTGGCGCCAGCGATTTCCCGCATGGCCTGCCGCCGCTGGTGGATCTGGCCGACCAGGTGATCGGCGTCTACAGCGTGCTCAGCGACGCCGCGCACTCATCCAGCGTGGTCTTCCCGGTCGTTCCGACCAACGCGCGGCCCTAGAGCCAGCCGCGTTCCTTGGCGGCCACACCGGCCTGAAACCGGTTGTGGACGCCCAGGCGGCTGCCTAACCCTTGAAGGTACTCATCCCGAAATCGCCGAAGGGCTCATCGCGCGTACGCACGGCTGACTTGAAACCTTCGCGCATGGCCTGCTGCTGAAACGCATAGCCTTCTTCGGTGTGGCGTGTGATGCCATCGAAAAAGGTGCCGAGGATCTGGGTGCTGTGCAGCCCCTGCGCCATGATGGTCTGGTTCAGCAACAGCTTCATCATGACCAATTGATTGATGGGCATCCGGGCAATACGCCCCAGCAGAATCTCGAAGCGCTCATCGAGCTGGTCTGCCGGTGCGGATTCGATGGCCAAACCCCATTCCTGCGCCTCCCGTCCGGATAAGCAGTCGCCGGTGAACAGCAGGCGCTTCGCCTTTTCGATGCCGATTCGATACGCCCAGATTGACGTGGTGGGCGAGCCCCAGACCCGGGCCGGCGGGTACCCGATTTTGGCATCGTCGGCGATGACCAGCAGGTCCGAGCACAAAGCCATATCCGTCCCCCCGGCCACGCAGAAGCCGTGCACCTTGCACACCACCGGTTTTTCCGAATGAAACAGGCTCATGAAGCCTTTGACGTTGCGGCTCATCATCGCGTAGTCGACCACCGGATCCCAGGTCCCGGCGGGATCGTGATTCCGCATTTGCACCCGCGGGTCCAGCGGTGAGCCGGCCGGCCGCGTCGGATCGTCATCCCCGATGCGTTGGGCTTCCGCGCTTTCGACCAGGTCGTAGCCGCCACAAAACCCGGTTCCGTTTCCGGAGAGCGCGATCACGTGGATGGCCGGGTCCAGGTTGGCCTTCTCCACACAGGCCGCCAGCTCCTGCGGCATGCTCATGGTGATGCCGTTGCCGCGTTCCGGGCGGTTCAGGGTGATGCGCGCGATGCGTCCATCCGTGGTGTAAGTCATGGTGTTCATGCGCGCCCTCCTTCGGAACCAAAATTGCCATGCCGGCCCACACCGTCGCGAAACCGGCTGGCGCCGGCCAGGGTTTCGCCGGATTGCAGCGTTCCCAGCCCGCGCGCAAACTCCGCCGCGATGGCCTCTTCCACCGGCTCGCCCCACTGCGCATAGGCGCTCAGGCGGTCGTTGCGCATGCAGGTCTGGGGGAAGCCGGAGATTTGACGGGCCAGGGCCAAGGCCGCATCCAGGGCCTGGCCGGCGGGAACGACGCGATTGGCCAGCCCCATGCTCTGCGCCTCCGCTGCGGCGACCGGGCGGCCGGTCAGAATCAAATCCATCGCGTGACTCATGCCGATCAACCGCGGCAATCGCACCGTACCGCCGTCTATCAACGGCACGCCGAAGCGGCGACAGAACACGCCAAACACCGCCGTCTCATCCGCCACACGCAGATCACACCAGGCGGCCAGCTCGATACCGCCCGCCACCGCAAACCCACTGACGGCGGCGATCACCGGTTTGGACAGCAGCATCCGCGAAGGTCCCATCGGGCCATCCCCGGCGGCGTCGATGCGGTTGCCACGATCGGCGTCTCCGCTGGCGACGGCCTTGAGATCGGCCCCGGCGCAGAAATGCCCGCCGGCGCCCGTCAGGATCGCCACCTTCAGCGCAGGGTTCTGATCGAAGGCGCGAAATGCGTCCGCCAGCAGATCGGCCGTCACCCGATCCACGCAGTTGCGCACTTCGGGTCGATTGATCGTCACGATCAGGATTTCGTCCTTGACCTCCGTCAAGACGGCTGAGGAATTGCTCATGCACAGTTACCAGAGAGGTGAGCAGGGATTATTACACTGCTTTCCCACCCTAATATTTGTTAGTAATGATCAACATCGAATATTTCGATAATGACGCCGGATTATTCGCGCTTTTCAGCAGAACGATTCGATGTTTGAATGGGTACACGTTCTAATTAATGGCAAAACAGCATGGGCTTGTTGGTTGACGGCGAATGGCATGACCAGTGGTACGACACGAACACCACGGGCGGGCGCTTCGAGCGCGACAAGGCGCGTTTTCGCAATTGGGTCACGGCGGACGGACAGCCCGGCCCCAGTGGCGAAGGCGGCTTTGCCGGGGAAGCCGGGCGTTACCACCTGTATGTCTCGCTGGCCTGCCCCTGGGCGCATCGCACGCTGATATTCCGGCGGATCAAGGGCCTGGAATCGATGATTCCGATTACCGTGGTCAACCCGATCATGCGTGAGCAGGGCTGGACCTTCGAGCCGGGACGCTGCGTGAAAACCGACCCGCTGTTTGAAGCCACCCGGCTGTACGAGGTCTACCTGCAGGCCGCACCACGCTACAGCGGCCGGGTCACCGTTCCGGTTCTGTGGGATAAAAAACACAAGACCATCGTCAGCAACGAATCCAGCGAAATCATCCGCATGTTCAACAGCGCCTTCGACGGCGTTGGCGCCAAACCGGGCGACTACTATCCCGAGGAGCTGCGCGCGGAGATTGATCGCACCAATGACTGGATCTACGAGTGCATCAACAACGGGGTTTACCGCGCGGGCTTCGCCACCCAGCAGGACGCCTACGAAGAAGCGGTGGTGAAACTGTTCGACGCCATGGACGCGGTGGAGGAACGGCTTTCACGTCAGCGTTACCTGTGTGGAGACCGCATCACCGAAGCCGATTGGCGGCTGTTCACGACCTTGCTCCGTTTTGATGCCGTGTATCACGGCCACTTCAAATGCAATCTGCGCCGGCTGGTCGACTACCCGCACATGTATGCCTATGTTCGCGAGCTGTACCAGTGGCCGGGTGTGGAGCCCACGGTGGACTTCCACAGCATCAAGCAGCATTACTACGTCAGCCACACCAAGATCAATCCCACCGGTGTCGTCCCGCTGGGCCCGGTGATGGACTTCACGGCGCCGCATGGGCGGGAGCGCATCGGGAGCGCCTAAGCCGAAAGGTTGAGCCCCTGCAGCCAACGCTGCGCCACCGATGCCGCCTTGCTGACGAACTCGCCCACGTAGGGCTCGACGGAATCGCGTAGCGCGCCAATGTCGACCCCGTGCCCCCGAAGTTCCACGGCGTGCCCGACCAGCCAGGGTTCGATCTCCCCGGCAAATTCCGGGTGAAACTGACAGGCCAGAATGTTCGTACCGACTGCAAACGCCTGCACCTCGGTGGTGGCGCTGCGCGCCAGGCAGGTCGCCCCTTCCGGCAGATCGAAGGAGTCCTGATGCCAGTGCCAGGCCAGGGGTTCGTCGGCGAAGCACTCCAGCGCGGAACTGTGACCGTCCGCCGTCAGCGAGATGGGGTGAATGCCAATTTCCGCCGCGATGCCGGAATGCACGGTGGCTCCCAGGGCCTGCGCCATCAGCTGCGCCCCCAGACAGATTCCCAGGGTGGGCAGGCCGGCATGCAGCCGATCGCGCAGCATCAGAATCAGATCACTCAGATAGGGGTAATCATCCAGGTCATCGACCCCGAGGGGGCCACCCAACACGACCAGCACATCGGCGTTTTCGGCCATTTCGATGGCCTGCGGGTGCCACGCATCCAGCGTACGAACGGTTAACCGCGCCTGCAGGAAGGTGGCGGCAAATCCGTCCAGGTTCTCAAAAGGCACAAAGCGAATGACCAGGGCGGAAGACATGAGTGTTGTGGTCCGTGAGAGTGCGGTTATAGTGCGTAACAGACTCGAGCTTCGCAAACCAACGCGCCCATGGCCACACCGCTGGAAAGCATTTCCGACCTGGAATCCGTCGATGCGCATGTCCAAATGCTGCTTGCCAACCCCGGCCGCAATATCTGGATGGCGGTCAACGGACGTGTCAGCAACCCGTTTCTGACCCCCTTGACGCTACGGATGATCGAACGCTGGCTGCTGGATGATCACCACACCAGCGTGCAGATCCTGACCACCTTCGATCATGGTGTGATTCGCTCGGTGCCGCATCTGCGCCCGCTGGCGGATCATCTGCCCAGCCGTATCGCGATGCGCATGCTCGACCCCAAGGCGGAAAATTTTTCCGGTGAATGGCGGATTCATGGCGAATGGCTGCTCACCCAGGCCGGCGGCGTGCTGTATCGGAATTCGGTGGAAAACAACGATTGGTCCGGCGCGGTGTACGCACCGGCAGAAATGCGGCGCCTGCAGCGTGAGCACGCCCGGCTCTGGGACAATGCGATCCCCAGCTCCGAAATGCGCTCCATGCATATCTAGCCGACGCCGCCGGCCCCATCGCTCTCAGGCTGCCTGAGACCGGCTCTTCAGCCACTGGGCTGTTTCCGACCACACCGCGTTGCAGGCCTTGCTGCCCAGGATGACGCCCATATGCCCGCCAGGAGCGATGCGGAATTCTTTGTCTTCCGACGCAACCAGGTCGACGCTGCGTGATGCAATTTCGGCCGGCACCAGCGCATCGCTATCCCCGGCATAAGCGAGAAAGTTCGCGGTGATCCCGGTGATATCGGCGACATGCCCATCCCGCAACTCGATCCGTCCATCCGCCAGGGTGTTATCGATGGCCATTTTGCTGGTCATATCGCGAACCACGCCGCCGGGATACATCAGCATGTTGTTGAGGTAATCCGCGGTGGTGGTGTGGGACTCGACGAACTCCCGGTCGGCCATGCGGGTGATCAGATCCCAGTAGGTCGTCACACTACCGACCGGGTCGGTGAGCTTGAATGCCAGCGTCGTCATCCAGGGCGGCACGTTGAAGGCGCGCGGATCCAGCATCTGCAGCCGCAAGTTGGTGTATTTCCCGACCAGTTTCGCCGGCGCATTGATCAGCTGTGCGGCCTGGGCCACAAAACCACCACCACGCAGATCGATCGGGCTGGCCACCGTGACGATATTGCGGACATGCGGGTCGTTGTTGAAGCCCTGGTACATCAGACACAGCAAGCCGCCCATACACCATCCGTACAGCGACAGATCATCCACGCCGGAGTGTTGACGAATCCGCTCCAGCGCTTTGCTGAACATGCGATGGGAGTAGTCGTACAGCCCGAAGTGCGCATGTTCCTTGCCGGGCTTGCCCCAGTCGATCATGTAAACCTTGAAGCCCTGCGCCGCCATGTACTTGACCAGGCTGCGCTGGGGCATCAGATCGAAGGTTTCGGTCGTTACCCCCAGTGGCGGCACCAGCACCAACGGGACCGGATACTGATTCCGCTCGATGCGCTGAGTGCTGCCATCCGGCAAGGAAATCTCTTCATCGTCGGGCAGGTTGTAATAGCGGACCGACATCGGGTCGCCGTCGTAGACCAGCTCGAACCAGGTCTTGCCCGATTTGACCAGGCGCTCGCGCTTGAACAGCCACTCCATGCCGTTGCCCAGCGAGCGCGCTGCGCGGCGATTGAACGCCAAAGCCTGGCCCAGGGTGGATTGCACCACGTTACTCATCGTTCAAGCCCTCCGTTTCCAGTTCGCGCAAAGCCGCTTCCATGTACACCGACATGCGCTGCAGGTGCGGCAGATTGTCCCGGGCGCCACACAGGCCCACGCTGATTTTGCCCGCATAGGTCAGGCTGGCGATGGCCAGCGCCGAGCCCTGCAGCAGCATGGGCATCGGGAACGCGCTCTCGACCTTGGCCGCCCCCAGATATCGGGTTTCGGTACCGGCGGCGAAATTGACGATTCCCAGATTGAACATGGGCGGCAGGCGGTGATCCATACCGGCCAGCTGCCGCAGGATGTAGGGCATGACCTCAACCGCAGCCTCGGCCGCCGCGGACTCACGGCCACGGGCGTTGACCATGCCGCGCGCCACGCGCAGCGACTCACGCACCTCGCGCAAGCGACGCTTGCGGCTGGCGTGTTGCGTCCCCAGGCTGATCAGCAAAGGCACCAGCTGCCCGTCGACGCGAGACCGGTCCGCTACCAGCGCGATCAAGGGCTCCCGCGGCAAGGCGTTGTATTCCCGGAAGAACCGCCGCACCGCGCTACCGACGAGGTAGTACACGATATCTTCCTCGGTGGCGTTGACCTTGGCGCCGACTTTGGCCAGCCGGTCACGGGAATATTCCTGCGTCGCGAAGCGCCGCAGCGAATTGATGTGGTCGTTCAACGCCGAGCGCGGTGGGCGGCGCAAACCGGCCCAGGGCAAGGTGCTGAACAGCGCATCACGCAGACGACGTCGTAACGGACCCAGCATGCGGGGCCAGGGCGCTGCGGTCGACTGCCGGAAGTTGATACTCACCGGGTGGGTCCAGGGCGCGGGCATCTGATCACCCTTGACCGTGCGCAGCCGCCCCATGATCGCGTCGATGAATTCCGGCCCGCTCATCAGCGCCGCATGAACTTTGAAGTAGATGGCAAAACGGTTGCCATGCAAGCCTTCGATCAAGTGACACTCCCACGGTGGGCGCGAGAGGTCCAGCGCCCGACCATGCAAACGGGAAATCAGCTCGCCCATTTCACGTTCGCCGCCCGGAGCGGGAAGTGCGGAATGACGGAAGTGGTAGTCCAGCTCCACATCGTCATCGGGCAACCAGTGACTGGCAATGGTGGCGAATCCGTGGCGGTTGAGCTTGAGGTTCCAGGGTGGCATGACCTCCAGCGATTCCGACCAGGTTTTGGCCAGATCAGCAACCCAGGTTGCTTTACTTCGCGCGGGTATTTTCAAATACAGAAGCGCCCCCATATGCATGGGAGTGTCCGTGTTTTCCAGCGTGAGCCAGCCACGCGAAAGCGCGGTCAAGCGAAAGGTACTCATGATCTGTGTTCCTCAGAATCCCAGATTCCGGTGTCATCCCCGAGGCGGAGCCATCCGGACATTCTACGGTGTCGTCACAACGGCGATACAGAGTTTCGTCATACTTGGTTCAAGAGACGTATCGACAACAGGCGCAAAGCGTATGAAGAAGTCACCCCCCCATTTCCTTCTGATCGTCCCCTTACTGCTGGGGCTCTCCAGCTGCGGCAGCCAGTCCGGGTTTGACAACGGCGGCGGCAGCCCGGGCGGCAGCGGCAAGACCGTGCGTTTCATCGCGCTGGGCGATGTGGGCACCGGATACTGCACCGAAGTGGAAGATACCGAGATTTGCGAACAGCCCCAGTCCATCGATGAGGAGCACGGCCAGGTCGCCGTCGCGCAGGTGGTCAAGCAGGTGTGTGCGCTGCGTGGCTGCGACTTCGCCACCATGGCTGGCGACAACATCTACGAGCAAGGCGTCACCAGCGCCGATGATCAGCGCTTCCAGGACACCTTTGAAATTCCCTACGCCGATCTGGATTTTCCGTTCTTTGCATCGCTGGGCAACCACGACAACTCGAACGCCAACATGTTTGCCGAGATCGGCGGCTTCTACGGGGATGGGCGTGACAACGTGCGCGGCGACTATCAGGTGGAATACACCACACGTTCACAGAAATGGAAAATGCCGGCGCGCTTCTATTCGGTAACCTGGCCGCAGAACACCAGCTCGCCGCTGGTTGAGCTGTTCGTCCTGGATTCCAGCCCGCTCACGCATTACATCCGCGACGACAGTGGCTGGTATTCCGAGGGCTACGAGGATTACCTGCTGGACCAGACGGCGTGGTTGCAGGGCGCCCTGGCACAGAGCAAGGCCACCTGGAAACTTGCCCTGGCCCACCATCCGTACATTTCCAATGGTGACCACGGCAATGCCGGGACCTACGATCAGCTGGAAATTCCGCCACCGCCCAGCGGCCCCGCCCTGGATGGCTGCACCGCCTTCCCCGCCGGTTACGCAATCGTGGAACCCGGCACCTCCCCGCTGACCGACCCCTCCTGCCGCGGCACCCAGTACAAACAGATGCTGGAAGAGACCATTTGCGACCAGGTCGATCTGATGCTGCAGGGTCATGATCACGATCTGCAATGGTTGCTGCCCACAGCCGCCTGCGGGAAGACCGAGTTCCTGCTCTCCGGAGCCGGCGGTAAGTTCCGCTCGCTGCGAAACGAGTCCCGCAACGCCGCCCGTTTTCAGCAGGGAGATACCTTCGGCTTCGCCTGGGTGGAACTGAGCGACAGCGGGGCGATGACGGTCGCTTTCTATACCGTGGAACACGGCCCTGAAGGCGGTGTTTCCGGCAGTGTGGACGGCGATGGCAAACCGGTTCCCGCCTATGAGGAAACGGTATCCCGGCAATGACGCGACTGCTGTCATCGACGCTGTCGCTGGCCTGCCTTGCGGGGCTCGCAGCGTGCCAGGAGCAAAAGCCCGCGACGACTTATACCGATCTGGAGGCCGGATTCAGCCTGGAGGTGCCTGCAGGCTGGGATGCCACACTGGGGTACGGCGATGTTCGTCTGCTGCTCCGCGAACCCGGCTCCAACAGCGCCGTGCGTGTCGCGATCATGTGGGATCGGCCGACGACGGATGGCCCTTCGGATATGCAAGCATATCGCCAGTTCCGTACACGGCGCCTCGGCTACTTCGGTAAACAGCACGAGTTGATCCGGGAACAGCAGAGTGCAATGAACTCGCACCTGCCCGAAGCCTACGAAGTCGAATACACGTACACCATTGGCCCCGGCCACGCGGTGCATTCGCGTTCCTGGCTGGTGCATGCGGATTCCGGCGGCTACACAATGACGCTCTCCGCCCCACCGGAGGAGTTCGCCAAGCACAACCCGGCCTGGGACCGAGTGCAGCGTTCATTCCAGCTGAAATAACGTCAGGCGGCGCCAATGTCCGCTTCGCCGGGCGGTTTACGTATCCACGGTTAAGCCTCCATGGATACCGCACATGCAACGCTTCCACCTCTATCGCAGCGCCGACGCGCGCATCTATGCGGTAGAAACCACGCCCGAGCTCGCGCGCCAGTTCCGGGAGCATGCGCATTTTGAACCCTTGACCGACGCTCCGGTGGATGCCGGCACCGCCATCCGCGCCGTGCTGCAAAGCGGAGGCGTAGTGCTCCGCAAAGGGCGCCGCCCCTGGCGCAGCGATACCCGTTGCAGGCTCGACCCCGCATTCAGCCCGACCTGACCCGAACAACCCCCTCGGAATCCGCCGCCGGCACGACGGTCGTCGGCGTATCGGCGACAGGGAGCCGGACTTGTCCCGGATCCTCGGGTTCTGGCACCTTTGGCCGCACCCCGTGCTTTCGCACCACGCGTCCATGCCAATCCAAAGAATCCTGTTTGTCTGCCTGGGGAATATCTGCCGCTCACCCCTGGCCGAAGCCATCTTCCTGCAGCTGGCCGAGGCGGCCGACCGCGCACACCTCGAAGCCGACTCCGCCGGCACCTCCGGGTGGCACGAAGGCGAGCGCGCCGACCCGCGTTCGCGGGAAGTTGCTCAACGCAACGGAATCCACATTCAAAGCCGCTCACGCACCGTCCGCGACAGCGACTTTGCTCTGTTCGATCTTATTCTTGCCATGGATCGGGAAAATCTGCGCCACTTGCAGCAACGCTGCCCGGACGAACATCGGCACAAAGTCCGACTGATGCGCGAATGGGACCCCGCCGGCCCCGGCGATGTGCCGGACCCTTACTACGGCGGCCCGTCGGGTTTCGACGACAATTTCGCCATGCTGCATCGCTGCTGCGTGCAACTGCTCGACGAGTTGGGGGAATGAAGCGCGAACAGGCCATTGCCGTGGCCCTGAGTTGCGAGCCTGCCGAAGTCCGCTTCACGCCAGTCGGCGGTGGTTGTATCAACCAGGCCGCGCGGGTCGAGTACCCGCATGGTGTGGCCTTCGCCAAGTGGAATGATCGGCCGCTTCCGGGGCAATTCCGCGCCGAGAAAGCCGGGTTGCAGGCCCTCGCCGCTGCTGCCAGCGGACTGGTCATCCCACGGGTTTTGGCGGTTCGCGACGAAGATTGCCAGTCCGCCTTTCTGCTACTGGAGTACCTGCCTCCGGGGACTCGCGCCGCCGATTTCGAAACGCGGCTGGGTAACGGACTCGCCAACTTGCACCGGCATAGCGATGCACGCGGCTTCGGGTTTGACTGCGATGGATACTGCGGCGCCTCGGTACAACCCAACAGCTGGCGAACGGATTGGGCGACCTTTTACGCGGAGCTGCGACTCAGCCACCAGCTGCAGCTATGTCAGGACCGTGGGCTGGATCGCGGCATCGTTCGTCAACTGGAGGTTCTGATTCGCACACTTCCGGACAGACTGGCTGACCCGGAGCCCTCGGCACTGATTCACGGCGACCTCTGGAGTGGCAACTTGCATTCAACCGCGGATGGCCAACCGGCCTTGCTTGACCCGGCTGCTTACTTTGGCCATCGCGAAGCGGAATTGGGAATGATGGTGCTGTTCGGGGGATTTGGCGAACGCGTGTTTGCCGCATACGACGAGGCCTACCCGCTCCAGCCCGGCTGGCGCGAGCGGCTGCCCATTTACACGCTCTATCACGTGCTGAATCACTACGCCTTGTTCGGCGGAGGCTACGCCGCGCAGATTCTGCGTCAGCTCACCTGAGCCCCCTCAGAATCCCAGCAGATACCCGGCACCACCGCCGACTATCGACTCCTCACCCCCGGATATCCGCATCCTCTAGCGATGTCGCGCAGCCCGTCAACGGTCCAGCCGCAAAAAGAGGCTCACTGAACCGTAGATTCTTGAGTTGAGAGATTTTCCAGCCCGCATCCAATCACCGGGCTTTGATCGTATATTCGATGGATTCGCACAACGAGTGAAATCATGTCCCGCCTGAAATTTGCCCTTGCCTTGATGCTCCCGTTGTCGGCCTACGCCGAACCCATCTGTAGCGGCCTGGAAGCGCCCGACCTGTTGCCGGGCAGCACGGTGACCGCGCCGCCGGAGGCAACACTCTGTTCCTATTTCGATGCGCCAGCAGTGTTGATCGTTAACACCGCATCGCAATGCGGCTACACGCCCCAGTTCAAGGAGCTGGAAGCGCTTTACCAACGCTACAAGGATCAGGGGTTGCAGGTGTTGGGGTTTCCCTCCGACAACTTCGGCGGCCAGGAATACGCGCAGGCCGAAAGGACCGCCGATGTCTGCTTTCGTAATTACGGGGTGACGTTCCCGATGTTCGAAAAGACCGTGGTCAAGGGCCCCGAAGCGGACGCGCTGTTTACCCGGCTGGCTGCCGCTTCTGCCCCACCACGCTGGAACTTTCACAAGTTCCTGGTCACCTCGGAAGGGGTCACAGATTTTCCCTCTGCGGTCGCGCCTCTGGACCCGAAAATCACCAGCGAAATCGAACGCGCACTGAAACCCGCAGCAACCCCGTAATGGCCACCAGCAAGCTAGAAATTTCGACCGAAGAATTGCAGTCACTGGATCGAAAAAAGCGCATCAAACTGCATAACTCGCTGCTCGGCGCAAAGCCGGCACACCTGATTGGCACCGTGTCCGCAGGCGGCGTGCCGAATCTCGCCGTGTTCAACTCCCTGTGCCATATCAGCTCTGACCCGCCTCTGATCGGCATGATGTCGCGCCCCTTGAGCGTTCCTCGCGACACCTATCAGAACATCCAGCAGACCCGTCAATGGACCATCAATGCCATTCACCCGCAATTCGTCGGGCAGGCCCATAAGGCTGCCGACAAACTGCCTGCCGAGCAGTCCGAGTTCGACCACGCGCAGCTGACCGAAGAAACGGTGGCGGGGTTTCTCGCACCGGCTGTCGCCGAATCCCCACTGCAAGTCGGCTTACGGTTCTGTGAAGAAGTACCAATCCCGAGCAGTGGTACGGTGCTCATCATTGGGGAAGTCATGTGGATCCGCGTGCAACATAACGGGTTGCTGGACGACGGCTCGGTGGATGCCAGCGCGTTGGGCCTGCTGAGTTCACTGGGACTGGATGCCTACGCCAGTGTGACCGAATGTGCCCGCTTCCCCTATGTCTCCCAATCACGCCATGGATAGCGCGCATACAGCACTGGTGATCGGGGGCAATGGCGGCATCGGGCAAGCCCTCGCCCAGCGCTGGGCGGAATCCGGGCGATTTGCGCAGGTGCTGACGACGACCCGACGTCCGGTGTCAAACCACAATGTGCTGCGCATGGATCTGTCTGATGAGGCCTCCGTTCGAGCAGCATGTTCGGAGGTGCGCGCGCTGACCGCAAACAGCCCCCTCACCCACATCGCAATCTGTACAGGGATGCTGCACGGTGCCGCCATACATCCTGAGCGCCGCGTGCAGGACCTGGATGCGGTTGCCTTCAGCACGATCATGCAAGCCAATGCCCTTGGTCCACTGCTCGCTGCGAAGCACCTGATCCCGCTGCTGCCCCGGCAGGTCCCGGCCCATCTGTGTGCCATTTCTGCACGGGTGGGAAGCATCAGCGACAACCGTTTGGGTGGCTGGTATAGCTACCGCTGCTCCAAAGCAGCACTGAACCAGGGGTTCCAGACACTCGCAATCGAACTGCGACGCACCCACCCGAAGACTCTGGTCTCACTGTTTCACCCTGGCACCGTCGATACCGCTCTGTCCCAGCCGTTCCAGAAAAATGTCGCAGCCGATCGCCTGTTCTCCTCCGAACGGGCAGCCCGGCAACTGGATGAGGTACTCGCGCAGCGAACTCACGACCAGCGACACATATTTTTCGACTGGCAGAGTTTGCCTGTCCCCTTCTGAGCATGCCTCACAGGAAACAGCATCTCCCCGAGAAAATTTGCCCGACCTGCCAGCGCCCGTTCACCTGGCGGAAGAAATGGCAGCACTGCTGGGATGAGGTGCGCTATTGCTCACGACGCTGCCGTGGCGCTCGGGCATGAGCGGGAATCTCATCATTGTGCTGGGTGACCAACTGAATCCGGATGTCGTCTTACCACCCGATTTTGATGCTCGCCGCGACATGTTGTGGATGGCGGAGTCCGCGGTTGAAGCCCGACGCGTGTGGTCGCATAAGGCCCGTCTGGTGTTGTTCATCAGCGCCATGCGACATTTCCGCGACCAGCTGCGTGCCGAGAGACTGCCGCTGATTTATGCCCAGAGTCGGGACAAGAGCCTGGAGGACCTCCTCGACGAGCAGTTGGCGAATCACCGCCCCCAGCGGGTGATACTCACCCGCCCGGGTGACTGGCATGTTCTGCAAGCGCTGCAAAACGTGGTCAGCCGCCACAACCTGGTACTGGAGATTCGCGAAGACGCTCACTTCCTGTGCTCGCTGAAGGACTTCACCAGCTGGGCAGAAGGCCGCAAGCAGTGGCGCATGGAGCACTTCTATCGATACATGCGGCGACAGACGCAAACGCTCATCAATGCAGTTGGCGAGCCTTATGGTGGACAGTGGAACTTTGACCAGCAGAATCGTCGCGCCTTTGGTCGCAACGGCCCGGGGTTCATCCCGCGGCCCGTTGCGGTGCCACCGGATGAATTGACGCAAGACGTCATCTCCTACGTGAACCAGGAGTTTTCCGATCACCCGGGTTCGCTGGACGCCTTCGACTGGCCGGTGAACCGCGAACAAAGTATCGCGGCTCTGCAGGATTTCATCGAGCACCGCCTTCCAGTCTTTGGCGATTTTCAGGATGCGATGTGGACCGGCCAGACCTGGCTCTTTCATAGCCGGCTGTCGGCCGCAATGAACCTGCATCTGCTTGCACCACAGGAGGTCATACGCGCCGCGGTGAAGGCGTACGAAGAAGGGCACGCGCCGCTGGCCTCCGTGGAAGGTTTCGTTCGCCAGATTCTGGGTTGGCGGGAATTCGTCCGGGGGCTGTACTGGCTGAAGATGCCGGATTGGCAGGAACAGAATTATTTTGGCCATTCCCGCCCCCTACCTGACTGGTACTGGACTGGCGAAACCGAAATGGAGTGCCTACGCGACGCACTGGATTCCACGCTGCGCACGGGATACGCGCACCATATCCAGCGGCTGATGGTGACCGGCCTCTTCAGCTTGTTGCTGGGTGTCGCTCCATCAGAGGTGGAAGCGTGGTTTCACGCCATCTATGTCGATGCCGTTTCCTGGGTGGAACTGCCAAACACGCTGGGCATGAGCCAATTCGCCGATGGAGGCGCTCTCGCCAGCAAGCCCTATCTCGCGAGTGGCGCCTATATCCAACGCATGAGCAACGCATGCGAGCACTGTCGCTTCAATCCTAAACAACGGATCGGCGATGACGCCTGTCCGTTCACCGTCCTGTATTGGAACTTCCTGGTTGAGCAGCGTTTGCTACTGCAGTCCGTGCCACGGTTTGCCATGCAGCTCAAAAATCTCGATCGCATCTCTGCTCAGGAGATGCGGCAGATTTCACTACAGGCCAAAAGCATGCGTGAGCGGATCTATTCATCTACAGGCCCTCGCAGGCCTGATCGATAAGCTCAAAAAAAAACCGCCCGAAGGCGGCTTTTTTGAACGTGGTGGGCGATGCAAGATTTGAACTTGCGACCCCTGCCGTGTGAAAGCAGTGCTCTACCCCTGAGCTAATCGCCCGAATTCAATATCGACAATTATAACGCGTTGGGACTAATCGGCCATCACATTTTTGATGCCCAGGTCGGCAAATTTTTTGTCTTCGAAATTCTTGATGAACATGGCTTTCAGCTCATTGGCCTTGGCGTTGTAGGCATCCTGATCCGCCCAGGTGGTGCGCGGGTCCAGCATCTCTGCCGGGACGTCCGGGCAAGATGTCGGCATCTTCAATCCGAAGATGTCGTGCGTCACATACTCCATGCCTTCGGCATGCAGATCACCCCGCAGCGCCGCATTCAGCATGGCGCGCGTCAGCTTGATGGAGATTCGGTTGCCAACGCCATACGGGCCGCCGGTCCAGCCGGTGTTCAGCAGAATGCAGCGGGTTTTTGCGCCACGCACTTTGTCCGCCAGCAGATTCGCGTAAACCGAGGCAGGGCGTGCCATGAATGGTGCGCCAAAACATGCGGAAAATGCCGCTTTGGGCTCGGTCACACCAACTTCCGTACCCGCCAGTTTGGCCGTGAAGCCGGAGACGAAATGGAAGATGACCTCATCTTCATCAAGGATGGACACGGGTGGCAAAACACCAAAGGCGTCTGCCGTCAGGAATACCAACGTGTTCGGATGTGGGCCACGGGCGCCAGGGGCGACACCGGGGTTGCAGCTCAACGGGTAAGAAAACCGTGTGTTTTCGGTGATCGATTGATCGCTCAGGTCCAGCTCCTGAGGATCGGTTTCCGCCAACGGCTTGCCCGGCAGAGGAGGCACGTTTTCGATCACGGTACCTGGCATCGACAATGCCGCAGCGATTACCGGCTCAGCCTCCTTGTTGAGGTCGATCAGTTTGGCGTAGCAACCGCCCTCGAAGTTCGACACACCCGAGTCGGTCCAGGCATGCTCGTCGTCGCCGATCAACAAGCGATCCGGGTCTGCTGAAAGCGTGGTTTTTCCGGTGCCGGAAAGCCCGAACAAAATGGCGCTCGCCCCATCCTTGCCGATGTTCGCCGAAGCGTGCATGGGCAAATAGCCTTGCGCTGGCAGCAAGTAATTCAAAATGGTGAAAATCGACTTCTTGTTGATACCGCAGTAATCGGCACGGCCGGTAATCAAAATGCGACGGTGGCGAATATCGATGATGACGCAACGTTCGCTGCGGGTGCCATCGCGCTCCGGGTCGCACATAAAACTCGGGACATTCAGTATTGTCCAGCGCTTTTCATCGGCGCAGCCAATTTCGATGTTTTCCCGAACAAACATGTTCATGGCAAACAACGCGTGTGTGGCGTACTCCCCAATGAAACGGAGCGGCACCGCGTATTCGGGCAACCAGCCCGCAGTCAGATCCTGCACATAAAGGTTGGGGTCGTTTTTATTGATGTGAGCCGCTACGCGTTCGAACAGCGCATCGATCCGGTTGTGATCAAACGCTTGCAGGTCGCCCTTCCACCAGATGTCGCCCACGACTTCGGGCCAATCCACCGCAAAGGTATCGTTCACCGGACGACCAGTGACGTCGGGGTCGGTGTAGAAAACGAGTGGGCCTTGGTCACCAAGCTTGGTGGCGTAGGCCTTTTGCTCATCCAACGGACCGTTGTGACGAATGCGCCCGCGGTCATTGGCAATCGCCTGATGGAACAACTCCTTTGCATCCAGGTTGTAATGCAAATCAGCAACCGAAATGCCGAGTTCTTCGCGGAGAGATTCCGTAATGCCCATAGACGATACCTGTCGGATCATAAAAACCGCGCATTGTAACGATTTGCCGCGTTCGAGGCATTAACGTTGGCCAAAAAAAAAGCCCGACCGGTTAAGGTCGAGCTTTTTTGGGATAAATGCCTGGCAGTGCCCTACTCTCACATGGGGAAGCCCCACACTACCATCGGCGATGCACCGTTTCACTTCCGAGTTCGGGATGGGATCGGGTGGTTCCAGTGCTCCATTGCCGCCA
>JBFIER010000026.1:0-37793 GCA_041603255.1 Oceanococcaceae bacterium
GGCGAGGATCAACCTGGTTCGCGGGTTGCTCCGAGAATTCGGCGTCATCCTTCCCGCCGGTGCGGCCCATGTCGTTCCGGGAGCCCTAATGGCTCTCAACGAAGCGGATCTGCCTTTACCTTTTGTCGAAGGGCTGCTGCCCGTTATCGACGAGATCCGCGACCTGGATTCCAAAATCGACACCATCGACAAGCAACTCGGCGCCCTCGCCAGGCAAAGCAAAGATGCCATGCGGCTCCAACAGATTCCCGGTGTCGGTGTCATGACGGCCACCGCTCTCGCTGCATCGGTTGGCAATGCCCAGCAGTTCCGCTCCGGTCGGCATTTAGCCAGTTGGCTGGGCCTCACACCCCGAGAGTCTTCCAGTGGAAATAAGCGTCACCTCGGTGGTATTTCCAAACGCGGCGACGTGTACCTGCGAAAACTCCTCATACACGGCGCGCGATCCGCCTTGCTTCAAGCCAAGCGCGTCGCAGGTCGAACGCCCGACGAGCTAACCCAACTGCAAACCTGGGTGCTCGAACTCGAACAACGGGTGGGCCACAACAAAGCTACCACCGCACTCGCCAACAAGATCGCCCGTATCGCCTGGGCCATCTGGCGACACGACAGACCCTTCAACGGCAGCTTTGCTGCTGCCTAACATTTTCCTCTTCACCGGTTGCGCCGAGAGCACGACTTCACGACAACACAGGAACGTCCTACAGGGGATAAAGCCGGTAACAACTGTGTGCTTCAAAGCACGTTGCAGCGATTGGCTCCCTCTGTGCGGATTGCATGATGGCCAGATGCCGAAGGCATCACTCAAACAGGCCGGATATACGACTGCAACCCCTGTCTTGTTACTTAAGTCAGTTCAAGGCCTTGCGGGGGGAGTCCATATACGCCTTGTTAGCTGCGGCGTAGATGAGGACGAACTGCATCATCTATCTCGTTGACAGCGAGTTTGATCTTTCGAGAAAGCTCATTCTTTTCATCGTCCAGGCTAGAGGAGTTCAACTGCTTTCTGACCTCAACTCCAAGCTCACGGTCTTGAGTGAAAATCTCGCCACCAGATCGTTTGTCTCCGATAAATGTGTCTATGGCACCATACAGCTCACCAACGCACAGCTTCAAGACGGACGTTTTATCGCGAATCGACTTTCCCCATAGAGCTTCCGCTTCAAGACATTGCGCATCAAACTCTCGTAAAGCTCCTTGCACATGGCCCCAGCGGGTTATGTACACATGAGACCACGCTTCAGCGACTTCCTCTGAAGTGCCATTCCCCCGTTCTCGGTATGAGCCCTCGGGGAATTCTGAACCGGCCACAAATGGCGAGCGGCACGATTGAACCTCATCACGAAGTTTGTAGGTTGCACGAACCAACCCTCGGGCCACATCAAATTCAGCTTTTCCTTTCAGTTCTCGTTGCCAACTTTTCAGACCAGTAATTGCGACTACTGCCGTAGTAACTGCAGCACCGCCAATAGCGAGATCTTTGAAACCACCGATAATGCTAACGATGCAGCTCATATTTACTCCAAGCAGCTAGACGGACTTCGAGGCCGCCTAAAACCGTTCAAACTCCGCATAACGCTCAGAGGTGTTTCGGAAAGCCGATGGCACGGTAAGCGCTTTGCGAAAACGCGGTGCGTGCAGATTGCTATTGCAGCCATGACGTTGTTATACCCTCCGTCATTTGTTTTTTTAGCACCCTAACTGATTTGCTGCGCGGGGCCTAGTGCTTCGCTTTGGGGACGGTTTTTTTGGGGGGCGCTCAGGTGTGGCTTTCCGCCACTTGGTCGGAAATAAGCAGCACTTCGATTTCATTGATGATCTCTTCCTGCCGGGCGCGGTTGGCTCGGCGGGAGAGGTCGGTAATGCGTTCGTCGGTGCGGTTGCGGGCCTGTTCCATGTGTTGCAGGCGTTGCTGGTTTTCAAACAGCAGGGCTTCGTAGAGCACACCGTTGAGGGTGGCTTCGAGGTATTGATCCAGCAGGGCGCGGTGGAAAAGTGCCGGCGGCAGGTTCAGTTCCAGGCTTTGCAGTTCGGTGGTTTCGGCCTTGGCGAGGCGGGGTGGGAACAGGGGGAGTCGTCGCACGCCGCATTCGTCCACATACACCAGGGTGATGGCGGGCAGTGCCGGTGCCGTGTTTTGGCTGAGCAGGGGGGTGAGGGCGGCGATGAGGTTGATGAGGATTTGCGGCACTTCATCGGCGAAGCTGGCGCCGGGCAGCTGGGTGTGTGGGGCGTGGCCGTCGCTGGGCCAGGCGTCGCTGATCTGGCTGCCGACAAGAACGAAGGGCGGTGCGGGGGTGTGGGTGGGCGACAGTTCCTGCTCCCGCACGCTGTCGATGAGGCGGGTGTTGAGGTCGCCGCAAAAGCCGCGTTGGGTGCCGATCAGGCACAGCACGGGTTGGCTGTTTGCCGGTGTCTGGCCGAACTGGGGGTGGTCACGCAGGAATTCGGCCAGGGTGGTGTGCACGATGTCGGCGACGGCGCGTTGGGCATCGATAAACTGGGCGATGCGGCGGCTTTCGACCAGGGCGAGGCCTTTCATGGCGTCGAGCAGTTCGCCGATGTCGGCCAGGCTGGCGATGTGCCGAACCAGTTCGTGGCGTTTGCTCACGGGGGCGGAAGCCCCAGCCAGCCGTGGATGGCGGCTTTCCAGCTTTCGCGGGGGCTGTCCAGTGTGAGTGCGGTGTCGCTGGCGCCGTTGCGCAGCATCCGCAGGGCGTTTTCGCGTTCGGTTTCGGGGATGTCGTCCAGCAGGTGGTCGTTGTAGGCCAGCATCCAGGCCAGCTGGTCGGCGGCGCTGTGCGGGTCGAGGCGGTCCTGGGTGAGCAGTTCACGCAGCAGGCGGCCCCGGTGGATGCGGGCTTCCATGCTGGCTTCGAGTTTGGCGCCGAAGCGGGTGAACACCTCCAGCTCGAGAAATTGCAGGTAGTCGAGCTTCATGCGCCCGGCTTCGCGTTTGATGGCGGGGTGCTGGGCCTTGCCGCCGATGCGCGATACCGAGCGGCTGATGTCGATGGCCGGCAGCACGCCGCGGGCGTACAGCTGACGGTCGAAGTGGATCTGGCCGTCGGTAATGGAGATGAGGTTGGTGGGGATGTAGGCGGCGATTTCCCCTTGTTCGGTGGCGGCGATGGGCAGGGCGGTCATGCTGCCGCCGCCGTGGGCGGGGCTGAGCCGGGTGGAGCGTTCCAGCAAGCGGGCGTGCAGGTAGAACACGTCGGCGGGGTAAGCCTCGCGGCCCGGCGGGTGGCGCAATAACAGGGAGAGCTCGCGGTAGGCCAGGGCGTGGGTGGTGAGGTCGTCGTAAACGATCAGCGTGTCATGGCCGGCGTGCATCCAGCATTCGGCGATGGCGCAGCCGGCGAAGGGGGAGAGATATTTCAGCCCGGCGCTGCTGGTGGCTTCGGCAACCACCACGGTGGTGTAGTCGAGGGCGCCGTGGCGGCGCAGGGTGTCGATGGTGCGCACCACGGATGAGCGCTTCTGCCCGATCAGCACGTAGACGCAGCGTACGTTCTGGCCTTTCTGGCTGATCACGGCATCCACGGCGATGGCGCTTTTGCCGGTGCCGCCATCGCCGATCAGCAGCTGGCGCTGGCCGCGGCCGATGGGGATCAGCGTGTCGATGACTTTGCTGCCGGTGTAGAGCGGTTTTTCGACGAAGTCGCGGTCGACGATGGGTGGTGAGGTGCTGTCGATGGCGCGGCTCAGCGTGGTGGCGGGCGGGGGTTGGCCATCCAGCGGTTTGCCCAGCGGGTCGACCACGCGACCGAGCATCGCATCGCCGGTGGGCACGTGCAGAAATTCGCCGGACAGCCGGGCTTCGTTGCCGGCCATCAGCTCCGGTGTGGCGCTCAGCAGTATTGCCCCGATGCGGTTGGCGGTCAGGTGAAACACCAGCGCTTCGCTACCATCGGCAATGCGAATGATGCTGTCCATGCGGGCGGAGGGCAGGCCGTCGAGCCACACGACGCCGTCGCCGGCAGAGCGCACGGTGCCGCGCTCTTCAACCCGCAGGCGCAGGCCGTAGTCGCTCACTTTGGGGGCTTCAGCGGTCATCCGCCCTCTCGCTGCGGAAGAACTCCAGCTCGTCGGCCAGGCTCAGGCTCAGGCGCCAGGCGCCCAGGCCGATGCGCAGGCCCGAGGTGAGGCCGGGGTCGGTAGCCGATGACCAGGGCAAGCTCTTGCCGGTGAGGGTTTCGAGGGCGGCTTGCAGCTGTTGCTCGCAGTCGGCGGGCAGGGGGCGCGCGGTGGTGAGCTGAATGCCGGTGGCGCTGGCGGCAGCGCGGCGCAATTCGTCGACCTGCTCGGCGGGCAGGCGTTGCAGGTCTTCCAGTGCGGTGCGCACCAGCAGCCGATCCAGGTCGGTGCCGGAAAGCCGTTGCAGCAACCGGCTGAGAAAGGCGGTGGCGGATTGCCCGGCATCGCGGCGCAGCTGGCGCTGGGTTTCGGCGGCGTGTTTTTGCTCCAGCGCGCGCTGGCGGTCGCGCTCGGCGGTGAGTTCCTTGTCCAGGGCTTGCAGGCGGCGGCTGCGCTCGGTGGCGATATCGTCGCCAAGCTGGTCCAGGGCCACGGCGTGCTGGTGCTGCATGGTTGCCAGCTTCTGCTCGTACTCCTTGCGCAGGGCCTGGGCGCGGGTTTCGGCGGCCTGGGCGTCGCGCAGGGCCTGTTCAATCCCTTGCTGGCGCTGGGCGATCACCTTGAGGATGGGCTGGTACAGAAAGCGCTTGAGCAACCAGACCAGAACCAGGAAGTTGATGATCTGCAGCGCGATGGTGGTGCCGTCGAGTTCCATGGTGTGGCCTCAGGAGAGCAGGTATTCCAGCAAGGGGTTGCGGAACAGCACGATCAGCACCACCACCAGCACGTAGATGGCCAGCGATTCGATCATCGCCAGGCCGATAAACAGCAGGCGCGAGATCGACTTCTCCGCCTCGGGCTGGCGAGCGATGGCATCCAGCGCCTGGCTGATGGCGCGGCCCATGGCCATGGCGGGGAAGAACACACCCAGCGCAATGGCCAGCAGCGCGGCGACGGTGGAGAGGGCGACGAACAGGGAGATATCACTCATGGGGTGCTCCAGGTGGGGAATCGGTGGGGGTGGAGGGCGGTCGCTGCTGGGACTGAATGCCGCCGGAGATGTACACCAGGGCCAGCATGCCGAAGATGTAGGCCTGCACCAGCGCCTCGACAATGTGCAGCGCCAGCACCGGTACCGGAATCAGGAAGCCGGCCACCAGCAGCACCAGCAGGGCGGCCATCTCCAGGCTCATCATGTTGCCGAACAGGCGCACGGCCAGGGCCACGGTGCGGCTGATTTCGCTGATGATGTGAAAGGGCAGCATGATCGGGCTGGGGCGCAGGTAATGCCGCAGATAACGCAACGGCCCCTCGCTGCGAATGCCGAACCAGTGCACCGCGGTGAACACCAGCAGCGCCAGCGCGGTGGTGGTGGAAAGGTTGCCGGTAGGCGCACTGCCGCCGGGCAGAATGCCGGCCAGGTTGGCCACGGCGATGAAAATCCACAGGGTGCCGATGAACGGCAGCAGGCGTTTGCCGTGGCCGGGCAGGGTGTCTTCAATGGCGTTCTGGATGGCGCTGACCACACCTTCGAGAATGGTTTGCATCCGGCCCGGGTCGGTCTTGAGATGGCGGGTGGCAAGGGCGCTGATGCCGGTGAGCAGCAGCATCACCGCCCAGGTGGATATCACCGGGCTGGTGATACCCAGTGGCCCCAGCCAGAACACCACGCCGTCGTTTTCGATCACGGGTGCTCCTTCAAAAAGCGGTACACATTGGCGGCGCCGACCACCACGCCGAGCAGGATCAGGCTGACGGTCCAGCGCACCGAGTAGCCGTCGGCCAGGCCGTCGATCCAGCGCCCGAGGTAGGCGCCGCCGATCACCGGGGCCACAAACAAGAGCGCAATGGTGCCGGTAAAGATGGTGTAGCCCAGCACCGTGGGGGCGTCACGCCGGGCCTGTTCGCTGCGCCGGGTTTCGGTTTCCACGGCCTTGTCCAGGGCGGCCTGGTCCTGGCCTGCGGCGTCGTGTGGGTCGGGGCGGGTGCTCATGCGTGCTCGGTCTGCCACAGGCGGTCGAGCAGAGCCTGTTCCATGCGGTCCAGGTTCTGGCGCAGGTCGGCGCTGCGTCGCTGCACCTGCTGGCGCTGACGCGTGAGGGCCGCGGTCACGTCTTGCAGGTTCTCGGCGACCACGAAATCGCGGGTGGCGATGCGCAGCGTGTTGTGGGCAAAGTGCAGGGTGCCACCGGGCAGGGCCGCGTAGCGCCACTGGGTGGAATTTTGGGGCCGCCAGCGGGCCAGGCCGAAATCCAGCACCGTGGCCAGCGGCAGATGATCGGGGAGCAGCCCGAACTGGCCGCTGGCATCGCGGCCCACGAAGCTGCCCACATTCTCGAAGCGCTGCTGCTCGCGGGTGCTGACCAGCTCCAGCGTGAAGCTGCTCACGCCGCGGTCTCCGTCAGGCCGCCCTGCATGTAGAAATCGGCCTCGTCGCGGTCGTCGTATTCCCCGTTGAGAAAGGCTTCGCAATCGCTCAGGGTGGTTTCCAGCGGCACCGATGCGCCGGCGATGCCGGTATGCGAGCTGACCACATGAAAAGGCTGGGTCAGGTAGCGCTGCAGGCGCCGGGCGCGGTTGGCGATTTGCCGGTCCATCTTGGACAGCGCCTCCATGCCCAGCATGGCGATGATGTCTTCCAGTTCACGGTAGCGCGCCAGGTGCTCGCGCACCGCTTCGGCGGTGCTGTAGTGACGCGTGCCAAGCACATGGCGATCCATCAGTTTGCTGCTCGACAGCAGCGGGTCCACCGCCGGGTAGATACCTTTGGCGGCCTGGTCGCGGGACAGCACCACCATGGTGTCGAGGTGGCTGTAGATGGCGCTGACGGCGGGGTCGGTCATGTCGTCGGCCGGCACGTAGACGGCCTGCACCGAGGTGATGTTACCGGCGGTGCTGGAGGAGATGCGTTCCTCCAGTTCGGCCACTTCGGAAAGCAGCGTGGGCTGGTAGCCCACGGTGGCGGGCATGCGCCCGAGCAGGCCGGAAATTTCGCTGCCGGCCTGCACAAAGCGGAACACGTTGTCGATCAGCAGCAGCACGTCATCGGCCACGTTGTCGCGCAGGTACTCGGCATAGGTCAGGCCGGTGAGTCCCACACGGAAGCGAACGCCGGGGGATTCATCCATTTGCCCGAACACCATTACCGTGCGTGGCAGCACGCCGGCGGCCTGCATGTCGTGCCAGAGTTCGTGGCCTTCACGGATACGCTCGCCCACCCCGGCGAATACCGACACCCCTTTGTGCAGCGAAATCACCGCATGCATGAATTCGGTGATCAGAACGGTTTTGCCCACCCCGGCGCCGCCGAACAGGCCGGTTTTGCCGCCGCGGACAAAAGGGCACAGCAGGTCGATGACCTTGATGCCGGTTTCCAGAATCTGGTCCGCGGCGCGCGCCTCGGCCAGCGGGCCGGGGCTGTTGATCAGCGACCGCCGCTCGTGCGATTCGAAAGCCGGTTGGCCATCCAGCGGGCTGCCGAAAACATCGAGCATGCGCCCCAGGCAATCCGGCCCGGTAGGGATGCTGAGCAGTTCGCCGCCGTCCATCACCGGCATGCCGCGGGCGAGGCCGGTGGTGCGGTGCAGTGCGATCGCGCGCACATGCTTTTCGCCGAGTTCTCGGAACACCTCCAGCACGCAGGTCTCGCCATTGGTGCGGGCGTAGAGCGAGCGATGCAGCGGGGGCGGGTGAGCGCAGGCGATGTCCACCACGGGCCCTTGAATGGCCTCGATCGTGCCAATCGGTGTGGGGCGGGTGGAGGACTGGGTCACTGTGACGAGGCAACTCCGTAAGAGGGGCCGCTCGGACGACGTGGCCCTGTGCCCCTGACATTACCCTGATCCGGAGTCGATGTGTCGATTATCCTCACCCTATGGATGCATCCGTACAACGCGCGATTGAGCAGTGGCCGAACGTCCCCGACGTTTATGGCTGGTTGAGCCTGGACCGCAAAGGGCGCTGGCTGTTGCGTGGCGAAGCCATCACCAACCCCAAGCTGACGGCCTTCATCGGGCGGAATTACCTGCGGCTGGAGGACGGCAGCTACGCCTTCCAGAACGGACCGCAAAAAGTGCACGTTGCGCTGGAAACCACGCCCTGGGTAGCCCAGGTCAGCGCGGAGGAACCGCTGGAGCTGCAGGACCACACCGGCCAGCGCATCGACAGCCTCAGCGGTGTGTGGCTGACGGATACCGGGCAGGTGGTGCTGGGCACCGAGCGCGGGCCGGCCATGCTGCAGGATCAGGATCTGGTGCTGTTGTTGCCGCACCTGCGCCGGGATGGGGCGGTGGCCGATGACGAGCAATTGCTGGCGGCGCTGGAAGATCCGCAGGCCGCCAGGCTCAGCCTGGCCTGGCAGGGGCAGGACTTGCCGGTCCAGGTGGTGGCCGATGCGCAGTTGCCGCAAGTGCTGGGTTTCGTGCGTCAACCGCAGCCGGCGAAGTTGGCGCGCTAGCGGTGCGGGCTGGCGGGCGGCAACTTGCCTGGTTAGGGGATCAGGCCCACAAGCGTGGCGCCGTTGAGAGTCCGCGCGGGATGGGGGGGCGCGGCCAGCTCTGCATCTCTTGGGTCGCTTTGCGCAGCGCGTGTTCAAGGCCGGCGGTGTCGGCACCCGGTTGATCCCAGGCCGGGAATAGTTGCTGCTCCCAGCTGGCAATACGCCCGCGCAGTTGCTGACGAAACTCTGCATCGAACAGCGCCGCTGCCTGCACTGGCTGCCATTGCTCCCACACCGGCGCCTGGCTTTCATCCGGGCTGAGCACGGAGAATTCGCCGCTAAAACCGACCGGACGAAACGGCGACAGACAGGGCGCGGTGGTGCCGGTGACCAGCAGTTGCGGGCCCTCGGGCCGCAGCCACGCAATCATCGAGCCGGTGGTCTGGCTGCGGCGAATGGGGCCGGTGGCGTGCATGCAGATATCGCCATTGCTGCCGCGCAGCGGGTCGTCGCCGTGGGCATGGGTGCGCAGGTGGCGCGCCAGATCGGCAAACCCGGGTTGCGGCTGTTGGGCGGTGGCGGCGAGGCATTGCCGGCTCAGGGCGCGGCGTTGTTTGCTGGCCGCGAAGTACGGCAGGAAGCGGGTGTCGTGCCGGCTGAACGCGCCCTCCACGCCGGCGCTGCTGCGGGTGTAATCGGTGGTGGTGGACAAGCCGTTGGAGATGGCATCGAAGGTTTGCACCGGGCGCGCCACCCACTCGCGGCCTGCGGTTTCCATGACCCAGGCTTGCTGCGGGTCGGCCAGGATGAAGCTGCTGTCGTAGTGGAAATCCTTGTCCGCAAACCCGGCTGGCCCGCCCTGGCCGTGCGTCTGCAGCAGATCGGCAATGACATCGATGGCGGAGGGGGCGGTGGCGGCGCGTTCCAGCGCCAGCCGAAGCAGGTCCATGCCGAGCAGGGCCGGAGTCAATGAACGCTGACGGGTGAAAACCGCTTCGTTGCCGATGGCCAGCCCGTGTTCGTTGACCCCCATTTCCGCACCCCAGATCCAGCAGGGCTTGCTCAGGATCACCGCATGCCGGTCCGGCACCTGGGGAATCTCGAGATAGGTGGTACGCAGCGTGGGCGTGGTGTCGCCCCGCACCCGTTCCTTTCGGACGACCGCCTGGGGCTCCTGCGGCTCGCGGTCGCTGTTCTTGGCGAACCAGACACCGTTGCTGGCGATGAGAACCTGGGTATCACACATGACGGGAACCTGAGGCGGTGACGTTGGCAAATCTGCGCATGCGGCCAATTCTACGGGGCGACACTTGCTGTGGCGCCACGATGGGGGTGGCAGATGCCTGGCGGGCGAGGCGGGCGCAATGCCGCGGCGCTTCGTTCAGAGCCGGGCGGTGGGGTTCACATTGTGGAAGTGCTGGCGCAGGAAGCCCGCCCCGTGCTCCAGCATGTGATAACGCAGGGCCTCGGCGGCGGGTGACAGCACCCGGGCACGCACATGCACCAGGTGCCATTGGCGCATAAAAGGCAGCCCTTTGACCGGCAATGCCTTGAGCTGGCCGCGTTGCAATTCGCTCGCGACCGTGTGCAAGGACAGAAACGCCAGACCCATGCCGGCGATCACCGCCTGTTTGATCGTCTCATTGCTGCTCATGCGCATGATGACCGGCGGTTGGATATGCCAGCTGTTGAAGCATTCTTCCATGGCAATTCGGGTGCCCGAACCGGCTTCGCGAATGATGAATCCTTCGTTGGCCAGTTCGTCCGGCAACACCCGGTTGGCCGCCGCCAGGGGATGGTTGGCCGGGGCGACCACGCCCAGCGGGTGCGGGGCGAAGGGCTCGGAGATGGTTTGCAGCTCGCGGGGCGGGCGGCCCATCACGGCCAGGTCGACTTCGTTGCGTTCCAGTGACTCGATCAGGCTGCGCCGGTTGCCTTCGAGCAGGCGCAGCTCGACGCCCGGATACTGGTGCATGAACGGAGCCAGCATCTGCGGTACGAAGTATTTGGCGGTGCCCAGCATGCCCAGGGTCAGGCGCCCGGTTTCCACGTGGCGCAGCTTCGCGGCGAGGTCTTCGGCTTCCTTGGCGGTGGCCAGCATGCGCCGGGCGTGCACCAGCATGTATTCCCCCGCCGTGGACAGGCTGACGTTGCCGCCACTGCGGTGAAACAGGGCCAGCCCCAGGTTGGTTTCCAGCTGTTTGATCTGCATCGATACCGCCGGGGCGGTCAGGTGCAGCTCTTCGGCGGTGCGCGCAAAGCTGAGATTCCGGGCCACCGCAGCGAAGATTTCCAGCTGGCGCAGGGTCATTCTCAGCATAAGTAATACCTTAATGAAAAGGTAAAAAAACGTGACTTTACATTAACGGAACCTGCGGCCTAGCATGACCCACACACTTTTCCGGGTGGAACCAGAGAGACATGACAGAGCAAACGCGCAAGGGTCGCTACGACGCCGGGGTTCTCAAGTACAAGCAGATGGGGTACTGGGAACCGGACTACGAGCCCAAAGACACCGACACCATCTGTCTGTTTCGGATCACGCCCCAGGAAGGGGTGGACCCGGAAGAAGCCGCCGCTGCCGTGGCGGGTGAATCCTCCACTGCGACATGGACGGTGGTGTGGACCGACCTGCTGACCGCCTGCGACAGCTATCGCGCCAAGGCCTACAAAGTGGAGCCGGTGCCGAACAACCCCGAACAGTATTTCGCCTGGGTGGCCTACGACCTGATCCTGTTTGAAGAAGGGTCGATTGCGAACATGACCGCATCGCTGATCGGCAACGTGTTCTCGTTCAAGCCGCTCAAGGCCGCCCGCCTGGAGGACATTCGCATCCCCGTGGCGTATGTCAAAACCTTCAAGGGCCCGCCGACCGGTCTGATCGTGGAGCGCGAGCGGCTGGACAAATTCGGCCGTCCGTTGCTCGGGGCCACCACCAAACCCAAGCTGGGCCTGTCGGGCCGCAACTACGGCCGGGTGATTTACGAAGGCCTGCGTGGCGGGCTGGATTTCATGAAGGATGACGAGAACATCAATTCGCAGCCCTTCATGCACTGGCGCGACCGCTTCCTCTACGTGATGGATGCCGTGAACAAGGCCCAGGCCGTGACCGGGGAAGTCAAGGGTTCGTACCTGAACATCACCGCCGGAACGATGGAAGCCATGTACGAACGAGCCGAGTTCGCCAAAGAGCTGGGTAGCGTGGTGGTGATGGTGGATCTGGTGATCGGCTGGACCGCGATTCAGTCCATGGCCGAATGGTGCCGCCGCAATGACATGGTCATGCACATGCACCGAGCCGGACACGGGACCTACACCCGGCAGAAAAACCACGGCGTGAGCTTCCGCGTGATCGCCAAATGGTTGCGCCTGGCCGGCTGCGATCACCTGCACACCGGTACGGCCGTGGGCAAGCTGGAAGGTGACCCGCTGACCGTGCAGGGCTATTACAACGTGTGCCGCGACAGCTACACCAGGCAGGACCTGCCGCGCGGTCTGTTCTTCGACATGGACTGGGCGGATACCAAGAAGGTCATGCCGGTGGCATCGGGCGGCATTCACGCCGGCCAGATGCACCAGCTGATCAGCCTGTTCGGTGACGACGTGATCCTGCAGTTTGGCGGCGGCACCATTGGTCACCCGGGCGGAATCGCCGCCGGGGCCACGGCCAACCGCGTCGCACTCGAGGCCATGGTCAAGGCCCGCAACGAGGGCAAGGACATCGACAACGAAGGTCCGGACATCCTGCGCGAGGCCGCGAAGAGCTGCACGCCGTTGCAGCAGGCGCTGGATACCTGGGGCAACGTCACCTTCAACTACGCCTCAACGGATTCGTCCGACTACGTCGCCACCCCATCCGTATCCTGATCAGCGGAGATTATTGCCATGATGAACAATCCGACCGGCCGGCTGACGCAGGGCTGCTTTTCCTTCCTCCCCGACCTCACCGATACCGAGATCAAGGCCCAGATTCAGTATGGCCTGGACAAGGGTTACGCCTGGAGTGTCGAGTACACCGATGACCCGCATCCCCGGAATACCTACTGGGAGATGTTCGGCAACCCGATGTTCGACATCAAGGATGCCGCCGGGGTGATGATGGAAGTGACCAACTGTCGCAACACCTTCCCGAACCACTACATCCGTCTGATGGCCTTCGACTCCACGCGCGGGGTTGAATCCATCGCCATCAGCTTCATCGTCAACCGCCCGCCCAGCGAACCCGGCTTCAATATCCAGCGCCAGGAAATTGGTGGCCGCAGCATGCGCTACACCACACGTGGCTACGGCACCGAACGGCCGGAGGGGTCGCGTTACCCCTGACGCTCGAGCTATCCACTGCGCAGCCGTCGCTGTGTGGAGGCCCGCTAGGAGGTGTCGGTGCCAATGGCACACTACGCCCCCCGGACGGTTTTCACGCAGCGACGGCGGTTTCGTAGGTGGGTGCGTGCAAGGCCCTGAATCTGCAGTGATAACGGAATTCTCATGAGCGAAGTCAACCCGACCGACAGCATGCCTACCCCGCCTTCGGGGCCGGTGGACCTGCAGCAGTTGCTGCGCGACTCCGATGTGACGGGCGTGCTGGATCAGCTGGATCGCGAGTTGATCGGACTGGCGCCGGTCAAACGCCGGATTCGCGAAATCGCCGCGTTCCTGCTGGTGACCAAGGCGCGGCAACAAATGGGACTGGAGGCCGATCCACCGTCATTGCACATGTGCTTCACCGGCAACCCGGGAACCGGCAAGACCACGGTGGCCATGCGCATGGCCGAAATCCTTCACCGCCTGGGTTATGTCCGCAAGGGCCATGTGGTCGCGGTGACGCGGGATGATCTGGTGGGGCAATACATCGGCCACACGGCGCCCAAGACCAAGGAAATCCTGAAAAAGGCCATGGGCGGTGTGCTGTTCATCGACGAGGCCTACTATCTGTACCGCCCGGAAAACGAACGCGACTATGGCCAGGAGGCGATTGAAATCCTGCTCCAGGTGATGGAAAACCAGCGTGACGACCTGGTGGTGATTCTCGCCGGGTATGCGGACCGGATGGCCACGTTCTTCTCCTCCAATCCCGGGATGGCGTCGCGGATTGCGCACAACATCGATTTTCCCGACTACACGCCGTCGGAGCTGCTGCAGATCTCGGACATGATGCTGGAGCAGCAGCACTATAAACTGAGCCCTGAGGCACGCGTGGCGATGGAGGAATACATCGAAAAGCGCCTCAAGCAACCTCACTTTGCCAATGCCCGCTCCATCCGTAACGCGATTGATCGGGCGCGTTTGCGTCATGCCAATCGCATCTTCGGTGCGGCAACCTCCGGACAGGAACTCACGGCTGAAGATTTCAGCGAGATTTCCGAAGCTGATCTGCGGGCTTCCCGGGTTTTTCAGAATTCGTCCAGCGACGGCTAGGCCGCTCCGGAGGGAACAACTATGCCAATGAGTATGTACACGGGGCGCACAACCCTTTCCAAGTTTCTGATCGAGCATTTATCGGATCAGGGTGACCAGGGGCAGCTGGCGGCGCTGCTGGTGGACGTGGCCGCGGCGGTCAAGTCCATTTCGGCCATCTGTGGCAAGGGCGCCCTGGGTGGCAGCTACGGCTTGGCCGGCAACGTCAATGTGCAAGGGGAAGATCAGAAAAAACTGGACATCATTTCCAACGAAATTTTCATCGATCACTGCAACTGGGGTGGGCAGGTGGCGGCGATGGCCTCGGAGGAAAACGAGGAGATCGTGGCCGTCAAAGGGGAACGCGGGCGTTACCTGCTGACCTTCGACCCGCTGGATGGCTCCTCGAATATCGAGATGAACGTGTCTGTAGGCACCATTTTTGCGGTGATGGATTACGCCGGTAACGGTGAACCCACGGTGGATGATTTTCTGCAACCCGGTAACAAACAGGTCGCTGCCGGCTATGCCATTTATGGCCCGGCCACGATGTTGATCCTGACCGCCGGCAAGGGGACCCACGGTTTTACGCTGGACAAGGAAATCGGCAACTTCGTGCTGACGCACCCGGGAATCCGGATCGCCGAGGACACCCGCGAATTCGCCATCAACGTCTCCAACGAGCGCTTTTGGGAACCACCGATGCAGCGGTATGTGGCCGAATGCAAAGAGGGGAAAACCGGGATTCGGCAGAAGGACTTCAACATGCGCTGGATTGCATCGATGGTGGCCGATGTGCACCGGATCATGATGCGCGGTGGCGTTTTCATGTACCCGAAAGACTCCCGCGAGAACGTGACCCGGGGGCGCCTGCGTCAGCTTTACGAAGCGTGCCCGATGTCGTTTCTGATCGAGCAGGCTGGCGGTGCGGCCTCCACCGGGCGCGAGCGGATTCTGGGTGTGAAACCGAGCGAGCTGCACCAGCGTATCCCGGTCATTCTGGGGTCGAAAAACGAAGTCGAGCGCATTCAGCAGTACCACAAGGATTACGACTCGGGCGACGACCAGCCTTACCGCTCACCCTTATTCAATGATCGCTCCCTGTACAGCGAGGAAATCTGACATGTCGCAGAAACACCCCATTATCGCGGTGACGGGTTCGTCGGGGGCCGGTACCTCGACCGTCATGCGCAGCTTCCAGCATATTTTCCGCCGTGACGGCATCAAGGCCGGCATCATCGAAGGTGATGCCTTCCATCGCTACGACCGCCTCGGCATGCGGGCGGCGATGGAGGAAGCCGAAAAGCAGGGCAATCGCAACTTCAGCCATTTCGGCCCGGAAGCGAACCTGCTCGAAGAGCTGGAAGCCCGCTTCGCAAGCTACGCGGCTACCGGTTCCTGCACCACGCGCAAATATCTGCACGACATCGAAGAGGCCGAGCCTTACGGGGCCCAGCCCGGCACCTTCACCGATTGGGAAGAGATTGAGCCGGGCACCGACATGCTGTTTTATGAAGGCCTTCATGGCGGCTACGCGGGTAATGGCGTCAACGTGGCGCAGCACGTGGATCTGCTGGTGGGTGTGGTGCCCATCATCAACCTGGAGTGGATTCAGAAACTGCACCGCGACCAGAAGTTGCGGGGCTATTCGCAGGAAGCGGTGATGGATGTGATCCTGCGCCGCATGCCGGATTACGTGAATCACATCGTGCCGCAGTTCTCTCGTACGCACATGAACTTCCAGCGGGTGCCCACGGTGGATACCTCCAACCCGTTCATTGCCAAGGATGTGCCCAGCCCGGACGAGAGCATGGTGGTGATCCGTTTCGCCAACCCGCGCGGCATTGATTTTCCCTATCTGATGTCGATGCTGGATGGTTCGTGGATGAGCCGACCGAACAACATCGTGGTGCCGGGCGGCAAGATGGGTTTGGCCCTGCAGCTGATCCTCACGCCGATGATTTTGCGTTTGATGGACCTGAAAAAGCGTGGTTAAGATGACCTCATCTCCGTTCAAGGCGGTCTTCTTCGATCTCGACGGCACCCTGGTGGATACGGCACCGGAGGCGGCTGAGGCGTTGAATCGCACGCTCGCTCGCCACGGGGTGGCCGCGGTACAGCCCGAGGATGTGCGGAGCTGGTTTGGCCGCGGCATGATGGCCCTGCTGGATGAGGCGCTGGATGCACTGGCCAATGGTTGCCAATTGCCGCCACTTGCGGAGCTGCAGAAGGAGTTTTCCGGCCACTACCGCGATCTGAGCGGGCAGATGAGCGACCTTTATCCTGCGGTGCGTGAAACCCTGCAGGCGTTGCGTGATCGCGGTGTGAAGTGCGTTCTGATCACCAACAAGGAAAAACTGTGCGCCCAGCGGGTCATTGACTCACACGGGTTGACCGCGCTGTTTGATGTGCGTGTGTACGGCGATACCTATCCCACGCGCAAACCGGACCCCGGCGGCATTTGCCTGCACCTGGAGCATTGGGGCATTGCGCCGGAGCAGGCGCTGCTGGTCGGGGATTCGGAAATCGATGCGGCAACCGGCCGCAACGCCGGCACCCGGGTGTGGCTGGCGTCCTACGGATATATGCGCGGGGGCTCGGTATACGAGGCCGACGCCGATCGCGTGATTGATTCGCTGGATGAGTTGCGCGCTGCGGTGGCAGAGCCCGAAGTCAGCTAAGGGCTACCAGATTTCCGCCAGCGTGAAATAGAAGGTCGAGCCTTTGTCGCGATTGGGTTCAACCCAGATGCGGCCATCATGGCGTTCCACGATTTTCTGGCAGTGGGCCAGGCCGATTCCCGTGCCTTCGAAACTTTCCCGGTCATGCAGCCGATGAAAAGGCCGAAAGATGGCTTCGGCGTCTTCCTTGGCGATGCCGATGCCGTTGTCCTTGATGGCAAAAAGCCATTCGCTGTTTTGATGGGTAGCGCTGATTTCGATGTGCGGTGTGCGGCCCTCGGGCTGGAATTTGGCGGCGTTCGAGACCAGATTCTGAAACAGCAGCCGCATGTCGTTGGCGCGGGCCTTGATGGTCGGCAGGGGCCCCACATCCAGGATCGCGTCGCTGTCCTGCAGGCGGGCCGTCAGATTCGACCGCACATCCTCCATGATCGCGTTCAAATCGACTTCCTGAAAATCACCCACGTGGCCGGTGCGGCTGAATTCGAGCAGATCGTGCACGAGTTGCGTCATGCGTTCGACGCCGTTCCCGATAAACGTCAATGCTTGGACGGTGGTTTCATCGGGTGAGCCCTGCAGCGTGGTTTTGAGCAGGTCCACGAAGCTGGATATGCTGCGCAGCGGCTCTTTGAGGTCATGCGAGGCCAGGTAGGTGAATTGCTCCAGGTCCTTGTTTCTGGCGCGCAATTCCTCGCCGATGTACTGAAGCACATGCAGGGCCTGGCGCTGCTCGGTGACATCACGGACGACGCAGATGACAACCGGTCCACTGCCCAGACGAACAGTCGACGATGCGACCTCGATGGGAAACTCGGTCCCATCCTTTCTTTGGCCGTCCAGTGCGTTGTTCGCGGCGACGAAGTGTTCGAGCTTGGAAAGAAAGCTTTCGCTGCTCGAAGCCATGTCGATGGAGCCCACCAGCAACTTGTCCACGGGCTTGCCAATCAGTTCCGCGCCGGTGTATCCAAACATGCGCTGCAGCTCGCCGTTGACCAGCAGGATTCGTCCAGAGGGGTCGGCAACGGCAATCGCTTCCGGCGCGGCATCCAGTAGCAGCCGATAGCCTTTGGGGCTGATGCCAGCCTGGTCCTCAGGAGACGGTGTGTTCAAGGCGGGTGAAGGCATAGGCAATTAATCGAGGCAATGCGCGTCAATGAATTCGAATGAATGTGTGAATGCAACATTGATGCCCCGGCCTTCCGGCCGTCCGCGCAGGGGCTGAATTCAGTCCGCAGTGGCTTGTCGCGGTGTGCAGCAGACGCAATCAGAACTCCGGCAGCGGGTATCCGCCATCCCGATTTCAGGCTGCAACGTCGCATGCCGGATGCCGAACTTCTCGGCCAGCATGGAGTGCAGGTCGTCCGCCATGCCGGGCCAGCGAGTCATGTCCGAAATCACCACATGCGCTGACATCGCCATCATCCGCGAGGAGAGCGTCCAGATGTGCAGATCGTGAACGCCGATGACTTCCGGGGCCGCCTCGACCAGGGCCTTGTCGACTTCCGTTATCGAAATGCCGGGAGGGATGCCCTCCATGACCACGGTCAACGATTCCAGCAGCAGACGTGTGGACGAGCTGAGGATCAGCACGCAGATCAGCAGGGACAGGATCGGGTCGATGGGCGTCCAGCCGGTAAGCCAGATGGTGACGCCGGCGATGATGGCGGCAACCGACCCGAGCAGATCACCGAGTACGTGCAGGAGCGCGCCACGTGTGTTCAGCGTTTGCTCGCCACGATGCAGGATCGACATCACAACCAGATTCACGATGAGGCCAATGGTGGCGATGACGATGACCATGGGGCCGGCAACGTCGGAGGGATTGCGCAGCCGCTCGACAGCGGCGACACCGATGAGTGCGACCACGGCGTACATGAACAGCACATTGATCAACGCGCCGATCACTTCCGCGCGCTGTAGGCCATAGGTATAGCGGCCGGTGGTGCCAATCCGGCTGATCGTGGCGGCGAGCACGCCCAGGGCCAGCGCCCCGGAATCGGTGATCATGTGGCCGGCATCACCCATCAGTGCCAGTGAGTTGGCCAGCCAGCCGCCGACGAATTCGACCAGGGCGAAGATCGCGGTGGCGGCGAGTGCCATGATCAGAATGCGGCGACTGTCTTCACCCTCCAGGTGATGGGCATCGGCGCCGTGAGAATGTGTTCCCATGGGGTTTTTCGCCCGCTGGTGGGGCGCAGTCGATTCGATTGAGCGCACATGCTACGCGACCCGATCGCGGTGCTGGGGCAATTCCTTACGGGCAAAAAAAAAGACCGCCGTTGTAATCAGCGGCGGTCTGGGATCGGGATCGAATATGGCGGGGAGGCCAATCTAGGGGAGGACACTTGGGGAGTGGATCCCGATCGGAGGGAGAACTCTTTTGCTGCGGGCTTTTGCCTTTAGCGTGGGCGTAGATTGCACGCAGAGTTGTCAACAAAACGTTAACGGCAAACAGGATGTTTTTTGCGTGCTCGGCGGCGGATTTGCGCAGCGCTTCAGGGAATATTCAGCAGCTTGTGCTGCTGCAGGCTGAGCCGCCATTGCGGGTGCTTATGGCAGTAGTCCACGGTGGCCTGCACATGCGCATCGCGCTGGGAACTATCCAGTGGCTGCAGGAAAAAATGCGTGAAATCGAGTGCCGCAAAGCGTTCGGGATGCATGTCGTTTTCCGGCTGGGGATACACCAGCTTGAGTTCGTCGCCACGAGTGACCCGCAGCGGCGCGCGCGCCTTGGGGCTGATGGTCAGCCAGTCGATGCCCTGGGGGGCGATCACGGTGCCGTTGGATTCCACCGCAACCTTGAATTGCCGCTCATGCAATGCCTCGATCAGCGCGGTGTCCAGTTGCAGCAGGGGTTCACCACCGGTGCAGACCACGAACCGATGTTTCGTCTCGGAATCCGGCCAGTGCGCGGCTACCGCGTTGGCCAGGTCTTCTGCGGTATCGAACTTGCCGCCACCGGGCCCGTCGGTGCCGACAAACTGCGTGTCGCACCAGGCCGCACAGCCTCCTGGGCCCTTGTCCCGCTGGTCTTCACGGCCACTCCACAGATTGCAGCCGCTGAAGCGCAGAAAAACGGCAGCGCGCCCCGCCTGCGCCCCCTCGCCCTGCAGTGTGAAGTAGATCTCGCGAACGCTGTAGCGCATGGTCAGATCGGCATGGCCGGGCCCTGCTCTCCCCAGCTGAGGATGCTGCCGCAGCCGCGGGTTTCGAACAGGTCGATGCGGTCCAGCGCCGGGAGCATCGGGGCGGCGCGCTGGCGAATCCATTGCGCCAGGCCCGTGGTATCGGCGCGTGTCAGTTCGGGTAGCGCATTCAGCGGGCGGTGATCCAGTTCTTTGAAAACGGGGCGGAAAAGCTCCTTTACGTCACCGAAATCGATGGTCCAGCCCATGACGGCGTCCAGGTCGCCGTGCAGGTGCAGGCGCAAGGTATAGGTGTGGCCATGCAGACGCTGCAGCGGGTGGCCATCGGGGGCGTCGGGCAGGTGAATGGCGCTGTCCAGCGTCATGTCTTTCCAGATCCGGTAGTGCCGACCGTCGAAGTTGGCCCCGCAGCTGCCGGTTTCGTACACCGTGACCCACGACAGCTCGGGCAGCTCCGGCTTGAGCTGGGACCACAGCCAGCGCGACAGATTCTCGCTGGTCGGATTCTCCAGGCCGGCAATGTCGTTCAGGCAGCGGTGCGCCAGTTGCAGATGCAACGGCGCCCAGCAGGCATCGATGCGGTCGTAATCGACGGCCATCGGGGCATCGCCGATATTGGCATCGGCATGCAGGATGACGATGAAACCGTGGCCGTGCATGCGCCCGCACTTGTGGCCGGCCGGAACATGCGGGAGCTGATGGGCGGCCTCGAACTGATAGCGGCGCCAAACGTGGGCATGGCCCTGTGCATCCAGATCCACCCCCTGGTCGATGGTGCTCTGGATTGCGCATTTGTGGATGCCCAGTTCGGGCAAGCGGGCGTGGACCCAGCGGGCCAGGTTCTCATCCGTGGGAATGTCCACCAGGGTGTTCAGGTGGGTGTAGTCCAGCGGTGCGACACATTCCAGCAAGGCGTGCTGCAGGTCGAACACGGCGCTGCCGGGGAATTGTTCCCAGTTCGACGGCGGGGCGGCGCGCACGCTGGCGACAAAACTGTGACCGTGCAGCCGGCGTCCGCGATGACCCGCGGGCAGCGACGAGACTTCGCGCGCCGCCTCGAAGGGGGCGGCGGCGCTCAACAGCAGGTGCTCGGCCATCAGCGGGGCACCGGCAATGCCGGGTCCGGAATGCCGGCCTGCTCGAAGCCGCGGGCACGCAACAGGCAGGAATCGCAATGGCGGCAGGGTTGCCCCGTGGCGCTTGGGTCGTAGCAGCTCAGCGTTAATCCGTAGTCCACGCCAAGCGCCAGCCCACGCTGGATGATTTCTGCTTTGGTCAGCTGAATGAGTGGGGTATGCACCTGGAAATGCCCGCCCTCGACGCCGGCGCGTGTCGCCAGGTCGGCGAGCTTTTCAAAGGCGCTGATAAATTCAGGGCGACAGTCCGGGTAGCCGCTGTAATCAACGGCGTTGACGCCGATGAAGATGTCGCGCGCTTCGAGCACTTCGGCCCAGGCCAGAGCGAAGGACAAAAACACGGTATTGCGCGCCGGGACGTAAGTGACGGGGATGCCGTCGCCCATGGCGTCGTCGCTGCGATCCTTGGGGACATCGATGTCGGCCGTCAGGGCCGACCCCCCGAACATACGCAGGTCGATGTCTGCGACCACATGTTTGGCTGCCCCCAAGGCTGCGGCCACCTTGCGCGCGCTTTCCAGCTCCTGCGCATGGCGCTGGCCGTAGCGAAAGCTCAGAGCATAGGGAACGAAGCCCTGATCACGGGCAATCGCCAGGGTGGTGGCGGAATCGAGCCCACCAGAAACCAGGCAGACGGCGGGACGGGGAGAGGGCATGGCGGCAAAAGACTTGCAAACGCCTGAATTATCGCTGAAACCACAGTGCGACGCGTTTTCGCGCTGTTCTGACCGGATGTGTATACCACTGCATGAGCCTTGAAATGTTGAACGACCTGCCTGCGGGCTCGCTGGGTGAGCGAATCCAGCGGCAAAGCAAGTTGCGGGACCTGGAACCGGCTGCCGGCCTGGGGGTGCTGCGCGCGCTGCGCCTGAATCGGCGGCTGGCGCTGGGTCTGCATGTGGTGGTGTACCTGGCTCTGCTGCTGGCGTTGACGGCCTTCGGCGCGATGCAGCTGGACAAGTACCTCTGGGCGCGGTTTGCCATCCTGGCTTTGATACCGCTGCTGGTGGTCTCGTGGTGGATGTACAAGCGGCAGTTGCAGGCCTACGCAAAGGCGGCCATGAGTGCGGAGCGGGAAGTCTCCGACCGCAATCGAAAACTGCAGGCGCAAGTCAGTGAGGGCACGCGTGAGCTGTTGATGCTGGCGCAGGAGCTGTCGATGTCCAATGACGGTCTGCGACGGGAAATGGACGCGCGGGCCAAGGTGGAGCTGGAGCTGCGCCAGGCGCAGAAACTCGAATCCGTGGGTCGCCTGGCCGCCGGTGTGGCACATGAGATCAACACGCCGGTGCAGTTCGTCAATGACTCGGTGCACTTCCTGAGCGAAGGCGTGAACGACTTGAGCCGGTTGATCGGGTGCTATCGCACCGCGCTGGCGGCGTTGCCGGCGGAGGCACGGCGGCCCTGTGAAGAGCTCGAAGAGGACATCGAGTTGAGCTATTTGCTGGAAAAGCTGCCCAGCGCGATCGACCGCAGTATCGATGGATTGGGTCGGGTCGCCACCATCGTGCGCTCGATGAAGGAATTCGCACACCCGGACAGCAGCGAAAAGGCCGACGCCGATATCAATCAGGCGATCCAGAGCACCTTGGTCATCGCCCGCAATGAATACAAATACGTCGCTGATCTGAAAACAGATTTTGGCGATCTGCCCATGGTTCCGGTGTACTTGTCGGAGCTGAATCAGGCGGTGCTCAATATCGTTGTGAACGCGGCGCACGCCATCGCCGACAAGGTCGAAGGTACGGACAAGCGGGGCCTGATCACCGTTAAAACTCGCAAGGTGGCAGATGACATCGTCATTTCCATCAGCGACACCGGTGGGGGAATTCCCGAGGACATCCGCGAGAAGATTTTTGACCCCTTCTTTACCACCAAGGAAGTGGGCAAGGGCACGGGTCAGGGTCTGGGTGTCGTACATTCCGTTGTGGTGGAGAAGCACCAGGGACGGATCGAGCTTGAGACCCAGCCCGATGTAGGCACAACGTTTCATTTGCACATCCCCGTGCATTCTCCCCAACCCGCGCGGCGCGCGTTGACGCACTAGCGCGCCGGCTATTCAGACGACCGATCCGATCTCATGATGACGCACACACACGAACATCTCGCACCTCCACCCGCCGCGCCCACTGCGGTGCGCCGAAAGCCGAAAATTCTCTGCGTTGATGACGAGGAGCAGGTTCTGCATGGCCTGGAGATGCTGCTGGGGCGGCGCTACAACGTGCTCACCGCTACCGGGGGCGAGGCTGCGCTGCAGCTGCTGGAAAAGCATGCTGACGTAGAGGCCATCATTTCGGATATGCGTATGCCCGGGATGGACGGTGCGGCGTTTCTCAGGCTGGCACGTGATGCGGCGCCGGATGCGACCCGCATCCTGCTGACCGGGCAGGCGGAGCTGTCTTCGGCCATTGCGGCCATCAATGAAGGGCAGATCTTTCGCTTTCTGACCAAGCCCTGTCCACCCAGCGATCTGCAGATCGCCATCGAGGCCGCGGTGAAGCAATACCGCCTGGTGGTCAGCGAGCGGGTACTTCTGGAGGGAACCCTGCAGGGCAGCATCCGCGCGATGATCGAGGTGCTGTCCATGACCAATCCCCTGGCCTTCGGGCGCGGCACGCGGGTGCAGTCCGAGGCCATGAAGTTGGCGGAAAAACTGGATATGGGTGAGCCGTGGCAACTGAACGTCGCGGCCATGCTGATGGAGATCGGCAGCATCACCTTGCCGGACCCGGTGCTGGAAAAGCTGCATCACGGCAAACCGCTGGAAGATGGTGAGCAGGTGATTGTCGACCGGGCCTATGCCATCACCGAAAAGCTTCTGGGCAATATTCCGCGTCTGGAAGTGGTGCGCGCCATTGTCGGCCTGGTCACACGGGGTGCGGTGCCGCGGGACTTTGTCCTGAGTACCGAGCAGCAAGCCGAGGCGGAGCGTTTGGCGCGGGTTCTGGCGGCGGCCATGGCTTACGACCAGCTGGAAGCGCAGGGGATGGCGCCCAAGCTGGCGGTCGAAACCATGGACAGTCGCGGGCAATGTTCCGATGTGATCATCGAGGCGTTGACGGCGCTGCACACCACCGACGGTATTCGCGGACAGTTGGCGGAATTGCCTCCGTCATCGCTCCGCGTTGGCATGGTGCTCGCCGATGATCTGCGCATGAGCAGCGGGGCCATGCTGGTACCCCGTGGCTTCACCGTGAGTGATGGCTTGCTCGCCCGCCTGAGCCATCTGGCCGAGGGCGCGCTGCGGGGCAAGGTGCGGGTCTATGTGGATGCCGCCAGCGCGAACGGATAACTGCCAGCACGCTGACCCCGTATCGAAGAATGCTTACGGGCTCGGGCTCGGGCTCGGGCTCGGCCAACTTCACACGCGGGCACCAATCATCGTTAGGCTTGTCCCAGAAGACTCTGGGAACCTGAGAGCGACCAACGATGAATACCCCTGGGAAAACCCTTTCTTTTTTGCCGCTGCTGTTTGCGGCGCTGCTGTTCGGGGGTTGTGCCTCACAACCCGCTAAAGATGGGCCGGAAATCGGCTGCGTACAGTGCGGCGAAATCATTGACATCCGTCCTGCAACCACCTCAGGCACGGCCGGCATGGCCCCCGCGGGTGTGGTGCCGAGTGCGCGGATCCTGCAACCCAGCCGCAGCCTGGGCGTCACCACGCCCGGTGTGCCAAGCATTGGCTCCGGCTTGAGCCCGCGGACCGGGGACGTGCCGGTTTACCGGGTGGACAACATGTCCCGTCTGACCTCGCGCGCGGAAGTCGTGTTGCGGATGGATACCGGAGCCGTGGAGTCGTTGCTGGTGGAGGATGCCTACACGCTGCGCATCGGTGAACGCGTGCGGCGTGTGGGGAACCGGTTGATGCCGGAGGCCGCTCCGGCGGAGTCACCATAAGCACGGATCGCGATACGCCAAAGGCCCACGCAGCGTCCATCCGTTTCGCGACAGATTTCATCCAGGCGCTGCCTGGGGATTCCGGCGGTGCGCCGCATATTTCTCGACACACCCCGGGTGTCTGCTGGGCGCGGGCGGTCGCCGAGGCGGCGCCACGGCCGGAGTTGCGGGCCTGGAACTCCGAGCTGGCTGCGGAATTGGGATTGCCAGATGCTGCCGGGCCGGATGCCGACGCGGTGCGGGCGGTGCTCTTTTCCGGTGGCGCGGGGGATGCTGCCGGCACGCCTTACGCCATGCGCTACGGAGGGCATCAATTCGGAAACTGGGCCGGGCAGCTGGGCGATGGCCGGGTTATCAATCTGGGGGAATGGGAAGACCCGCACGGAGTTGCCCACACGCTGCAATTGAAAGGAGCGGGGCGAACGCCGTATTCCCGGGGGGCTGACGGGCGCGCGGTGCTGCGCTCATCCATTCGTGAGTACCTGCTTTCGGAGGCGATGCATGCGCTGGGTGTGCCCACTTCGCGGGCGCTGGCGTTGGTGACCACCGGCCAGCAGGTGGCGCGCGATATGTTTTACGACGGGCACCCCGCGCTGGAGCCGGGTGCCATCGTGACCCGGGTGGCCGCCAGCTTTGTGCGCCTGGGGAATTTTGAAATCCACGCGGCGCTGGATGAAATCGATTTGCTGCGACAGCTGGTGGATTTCTGCATCACGCGCTATTTCCCGGGCATGGACAACGACCCATTGGCCTTCTATGCCGAGGTCTGCCGGCGGACCGCCGCGCTGATGGCGCAATGGACGGCACTCGGCTTTGTGCACGGGGTGATGAACACCGACAACCTCAGCATCCTCGGGATCACCATTGATTACGGTCCGTTTGGCTGGCTGGAGCCCTTTGACCCGGCATGGACTGCCAATGACGTGGACACCGGTCGGCGTTACTGCTTCGGGCGGCAACCGCAAATGGCGCAATGGAACCTTTCGCGCTTTGGTTCTGCCTTGGCGCGTCTTGGGCTTCCGGTGGCTGATCTGGAAGCGGTTCTGCGGACCTTCAGCGATCAGTACAACGCGGATTTCCAGGCGGCCATGGCCCGCAAGTTGGGGCTGACACAGATCCGCGCGGACGACCAGGAGTGGCTGGGAGCTTTGTTCACGTGGATGCAGGACGATGGCGTCGACATGACGATTCTGTTTCGGGGCTTGATCGACGCGCTGGATGAGCCGGAGGCGGTGTTCGCGCGTCTCTGGTCGCAGGCCCGCTATGCACCTGGCGACGACATGGCGCCACCGTCACCCGCTGCTGGCGACTGGTTTGCGCGGTGGGGGCAGTTGCGACAGGAGCAGGGAATGAGTGTGGACGAATCTGCTGCCATGATGCGCCATGCCAACCCCGTGGTGGTTCCCCGAAATTGGATGCTCTCGCAGGTCATCGAGGCGGCCGAGGCGAATGACTGGGCTCCCTTTGCGGCGCTGCTGGAACGCCTGCGTCATCCCTATGTCGGGACTTTCACCGAGACGCTGCAAGGCAAACGGCCGCAGTGGGCGGTGGATCACCCGGGCTGCGGCCGCTTAACCTGCAGCAGCTAGTTGGCGTAACGGCGTTCGATGGCGCCGACTTTGGCGGCCGGGTCTTTGCGCAGATCCACATCCCGTTTGAGGATCAGCGTGCCGACGATTTCACTCTCAGGCCCGAGTTCGATGATGGGCTTGTTCTTGCGGTGGCGATCTTCTTCAACCACCAGATTGCCCAGGATCCGGCTTTTGCCCAGCAGGCTGATATCCACTTGGGCGATCGACACGTTGCCGGCCACGGTGGAATCCTGCATCTGCAACTCACCATTGACCTGATCTACGTCCCCGGCAACGGTGGCGTTGTCCAGCATCAGGCCGCCGTTCACTTTCTCGATATCGTCGGTGATGCGCGCGCCGGCGGAGAGGCGCACGTCCCCGTTCACGCTTTCAATGCTGTCGGCGGTGGCGTTGGGCTCCAGGGTGATGTCGCCGTTGACGGCTTCAATGCCGTCGACGTGGGCGCCTTCGCCTACGCGGATGTCCCCGTTCACGCTGGAAATATCGTCGCCGCGGGTGCCTTTGGCGATGACGATGTCATCGTTGACCGTCGAGTAGTCCCGACTTTTGCCGGGGATCTCGTTGGAGTGCACATCCACGATGATGCAGGCCGTGAGTGCAGTGGTGGCCAACATGGCAAAGAGCAGGTTTTTCAGGATTTGCATTGCGGGTAACGACATGGTTTCGCGAAAAGATGGAAATGTCTCTTTCTCTTTGCAGGTCGCGTGCCAGTTCGTAACGTCATGAAAAAAAAAGAAAAATAATCACTACTGGCGCGTGATAATGGGAAAAAATGCCGGTGTGTGGGAAATATCACCAGCCTTCACGGCGAGGGGGCGGGCGCGTCTCTGAGGCTGGTGATAGGCCAACCGCGTTCCGTGGCGATCGAGCGCAGTCGGGGGCAGGGATCTACCGCGACCGGGTGATGTGCCCACTCCAGCAATGGGACGTCGTTCGCGGAGTCGGAATAAAACCAGGACTCACTTACGGCGCGATCAGCCAGCCATTGGTTCAGCTTCGTGACCTTGCCCTGCTGGAAGCAGGGAGTGCCGTCGATCTCACCGGTCATGCGTCCATTGGCGTAGACCGGCTCGGTGCCTATGAGGTCGGCAATGCCCAGCCGATGCGCGATGGGGCGGGTGATATAGGTGTTGGTCGCCGTGATGATGACCAGTTCCGCGCCTGCCTGACGATGCTGTTCGATCAGGTCCCGGGCGCCGGGGGCGATGATGGGGGTGATGACCTCATCGACAAAGGTGTCACGCAGCGCAGCGAGCTTTTCGGGGTCGATGGCTCCCATGCGGCCGAGGGAGAAGCGGGCGAACTCGTAAATATCGAGAGTTCCGGCCTCATATTGCGCATAAAAGCGCTGATTCTCGGCTTCGTAGAGTTCGCCATCTACCAATCCGCTGTGCACCAGGTATTGCCCCCAAAGGTAGTCGCTGTCACCGGCGAGGAGGGTGTTGTCCAGGTCAAAGGCGGCAAGCTTCATCAGGTGGCCTCTTGGGTCGCGGAGCGCCCTGTGGAAAAATAGGGGGTAGTTACAAAATTCAAGGATTTCATCATGGTCGATTTGGACGGCTTTCGCCCCAATGTCGGCATCGTGGTGACAGGCGAACAAGGCAAATTGCTGTGGGCGAAACGCGTGGGGCAAGATGCTTGGCAGTTCCCTCAAGGTGGGATCCAGCGAGGTGAGTCGCCGGAAGAAGCCTGTTACCGCGAATTGTACGAGGAGCTGGGCCTTCGCGAGGAAGACGTGGAAATCGTGGCGCGGACGCGGGGATGGCTCCGCTACCGCCTGCCGTTGCGCTTTATCCGTCGAGGGAAGCACCCCTTATGTATCGGACAGAAGCAAAAGTGGTTCCTGCTGCGCCTGAAGACCGATACGGATGCGATTGTATTCAATGCAACAGGGCACCCCGAGTTCGATGGCTGGCGTTGGGTGGACTGGGATCTGCCGGAAAAAGAGGTGGTCTTTTTCAAGCGATCGGTCTACCGGCGGGCGTTGCGTCAACTTAGCGAGTGTCAAAACGAGGTCGACGAGAAGCCAAGCTAGAAACTGTTTGACAATCATTCGCATTTGCATTTAACTATGCGCATGGTTATCTGTGTCTGCCACAACGTCAATGAGCGCCGCATCGCCGAATGCGCCAGTCAGGGTGTTCGGTCGATCAAGCAGCTGTGCAGCCAAACCCGCGCCGGGACCCGGTGCGGGAAGTGCCTTTGCGAAGCCAGGCGCGTGTTGATGGATTCCGTCGCTCGCGAAGAAGGCCGGGCCGTCGCAGCGAAGGCTTACAACGCCGTCGCCTAAGACGCGCGCTGTCACCAAGTGGATGCGCCCGGCAAGCCGTCGGGGCGCTCCAATTGCCTATTCGGGTTAGCATGGCATCCTCGATTACCTAAGGAGTTTCGCCATGCGGGGTGATGCCAAAGTCCTGGAATATCTCAACGCCGGTCTGCGCAATGAACTGACCGCGATCAATCAGTATTTCCTGCACGCGCGCATGTTCAAAAATTGGGGCCTGATTGCGCTGGGCGAAAAGGAATACGAAGAATCCATCGACGAAATGAAGCACGCCGACGCTCTGGTCGAGCGCATTCTGATGCTGGAGGGGTTGCCCAACCTCCAGGATATCGGTCGGCTGCGCATTGGCGAAAATGTTCGCGAGTGCTTGCAGGCGGATCTGGCTGTCGAGATGGAAGCCCACCCCATGTACAAAGAGGCGATTGCCCATTGTGAATCGGTCGGGGATTACGTCAGCCGCGAGATCCTGGTGCGCATTCAGGAGAGCGAAGAGGAACACATAGACTGGCTGGAAACACAGCTGGAATTGCTCGACAAGCTGGGCGAACAGAACTACCTGCAACTGGCGGTCAGCAACGTATCCGGCAGCTAGTCACCACCTAGAAAGGTTTGACGACGGCCAGGATCACCGCGCCGATCAACCCTGCGGCGGGGACTTCGTTGAACACCCGGTACCAGCGTGAGCTGCGGGTGTTTCGACCTTCGCGAAATTGAGCGACCAGGTGCGCACAGTAGGCGTGGTACGCGCCCAGCCCGGCGACGATCAGCATCTTGCTGTGGAACCAGCCGGCGTGGATTAGATCGCTGCGGTAGGCCAGCAGTAGCCAGAACCCAAATGCTGCGGTAAAGCCAGCGCCGATATGCGTGATGCCCAGCAGCCGCTTTTCCATAATGACAAACCGGGCATGCCCGGTGCGGTCATCGGCCGGCATTTCTGCGTGGTACACAAACAGGCGTGGCAGATAAAATAACCCGGCGAACCAGGTGACCATGAAAACAATGTGGAAAGCTTTGATCCAGAGCATGGTGGAGTTGCTTGTGGTTGGGGTTCGGCGGGAGTGAAAGGATAGGCCGAATCAGGCGCGGTAGGCGCCTTCAATCGCTTCCCGGGTCAGTAGGCCATAAGTGGTGACTTGGCTTTTATGCGTCGGTCGCTCTACGGCAAGGGCCTCTGCGCCATCCTGGTTCAGGGCGTCCCAGGCCTCCTGTAGCGACGAGCGCAGGTGGATGGTGCCGAGACGGCGCCGATCTCCGGGGATGCGGGTGACATCGATCAGCCGGGCCGGATCCGGTTCGTCGCTCTCGGACTCCACCGTGTTGCACGCGTGCAAGAGGTCGGAGGCGGCCAGCGCAAAGCGGGCGCCACTTTCCGGGGTGACCACGCACCAGTCGGGTTGCTTGCTCAGCAGTTCCCGAGCCTGGCTCAGGCTGACGTGTGAGCCGCAGCGCACGATATTGCGATTCATCGCGGCCATCACGCTGATACGACGCAGAGACTGGCTGATCGGGTCGTTCCGGTAATCCAGACCGCGGTTGCGCAGCACCAGCGAAAACACGGAGGCGGCGGTACGCCCCTGCCGTGCCGTGACCACGGCGGTAATCACCACCAGCATTGCCGGGAGCAGGATTTCGGTGCGTGCCGAAAGCTCAACCAGCATCACCAAGGCCGTCAGCGGAGCCTGAAGTACGGCGGCCAACATGGCGCCAAGCCCGAGCAATGCGTAAACACCCGGTTCGGAAATCGGGAAGGTTGCAACCGAGGAGCCGAGTTCCCCCAGCACCAGACCCAGGCAGGCTCCGCTCAGCATGCAGGGCATGATGACTCCACCGGGCAGTCCGGCGGCAATGCCAAGACCCGAGCACAGCAACATCAACCCCCCCAGCGTGGCGGCGGTGTGGAGGTTGAGCTCGCCGCCGAGCGCGGCGTTGATCACGTGAAAGCCGCTGTCGACGAGATTGCTGGCGGCAACCGCGGCCAACCCCGTGAGAACACCAACTGCGGTCATCCCGACCCAGACGGGCCAGTTCCGCATGCGCTTGGTGGCATGCGCAGCGATGTCCAGATACAGCCTGGCGAGCCCGCCGATGATGATTCCCAGCAATGCCAGATAGGGCAGCTCCTGCATCGATACCAGCCCGCTTTCGTGCGCGACCAGGGCCGGGTGCGATTGCAGCCAGACGTGGGCCACCGCGTTGGCGCATACCGCCGCGACGATGCTGGGTGCAAGGCTGGTGACCGAATATTCAACGATGATCACTTCCATGATGAAGATCACACCGGCAAGAGGCGTATTAAAGGATGCGGAGATCCCGGCGGCAGCGCCGCAGCCGACCAGCGCACGAACACTGGCCGTGGGAATTTCCAGCCAGCGGCCTAACCAGCTGCCTGCGGCCGCACCCATGTGTGCGGCGGCGCCCTCGCGTCCCACCGCCTGATGGCTCACGGTGGCGACCGCGGTGCCCAGGAACTGCAACCACAAGTTGCGGCTGGGGAAGTGCCCCTGGTGATAAGTTAGGCGCTCAATAATGTGCACAAAGCCGCCATTGCGGTGGCGTGGCTTGAACAGTTGATAAATCAGCCCGAGCAACAGACCGCCGCCAGCGGTGAGAAGGAATACGCTCATCGGGGCGCTGATCAGGGTCTGCCACTGATCCTGGGCAGGGCCGAGGATACGCAGGCCCAAATCGATGATGTAGTGCAGGCCAGCGATCGCCAGGCCGGCGAGCGCGCCCACAACGGCGCCAAGCAAAGCCAATTGTCCCAGGGTCAGCGGACTCTCCCGGGGCAGGAGTTGCTCGCGTAGCGTCGAAAGGGATTCAGGCCAGTTCATGCGGGGCGTGATAAGTTGCGCACCCATTGTCGCTTTTTTGCCCAGCTGGGGTGGCTTTTCATGATTCGCGTCGCAATTGTAGGTGCTTCGGGCTATACGGGAGTTGAGCTGATTCGCCTGCTTCTCCGACATCCTTTTGTCGAGATCGGCGCGCTGACTTCACGTGGTCAAGATGGTCAGCCGGTGCACGGGCAGTTCCCCAGTCTGACTGGTAGCGATCTGCGTTTTACGGATCCCGAGAAGGTCCTCTGGGGAGAGCACGATGTGGTGTTCTTCGCAACTCCGCACGCGACCTCCATGCATCTGGCGCGAGAAATCCTGGAGGCCGGGTGCCGGATTGTGGACCTGTCGGCGGATTTCCGGCTGCGCGATGCGGCAGAGTTCGAGCAATGGTATGGCACGGAACATGCCGCGCCTGAATTGCTCGCTGAGGCGGTTTATGGGCTGCCCGAGCTGTTTGGTGAGGGGCTGGCCGATGCGCGCCTGGTTGCGTGTGCCGGCTGCTACCCGACGGCGGTTCAGCTGGCGTGTGCGCCGGCATTGGCGGCCGGTCTGGTTGCTCCCGACGGCATTATTGCGGACTGCAAGTCCGGTGTGAGCGGTGCCGGACGGTCGGCCAAGGTGGCGAGCCTGTTCAGCGAATGTGCCGATAGTTTCGTTGCCTACGCCAGTGCGGGGCACCGCCATCAGCCGGAAATCGCGCAGGGCCTGTCCCGGGTGGCGGATAAACCGGTAAGCCTGTTGTTCCAGCCGCACCTGGTGCCGATGGTGCGCGGAATTCACGCCACCGTCTATTTGCAAAAAGTGGCGCAGGTAGAAGACTGGCAGCGGCTTTATCAGGATTTCTATGCGGCGCATCCCTTTGTCACGGTGCGAGATGCGGGTGTGCACCCGGCAACCCGGGACGTACGTGCCAGCAACAGCGCGCATCTGGCTGTGGTTGAGCGCGGTGATCGGCTGCTGGTGTTGAGCGTGATCGATAATCTGGTCAAGGGCGCCTCTGGGCAAGCGGTGCAATGTCTCAACGCCATGTTTGGTTGGCCGCAGGAAACCGCGCTGGACCTGTACGGCACCAGTCCATGAGGCGCGGGTGGTGAACAAGCAGCTGGCCGGCCCCGTTATCGCTGGGATGCTCTGTGCATTCGCCGGGATGGTGGGGTACGTGCTCGGTGAAAGTCGGGGGCGTGAGTCCACGGTTGAGTCCGCGCTGACCATTGCGGCGCCCGAACGTGCGGAGCCGGAATCCGAGCCCGTAATGCCCCGGTGCCCCGCGGAACCCTTGCATGAGTGTGAGGCCGCACGCGACGAATTGCGCATCGCGGTTGAGCAGTTGACGGGCACTCAGGCCAAGCTGCGCGAAGATCTCGAGTTCTATCGAGGGTTGGTGGATTTGCGGCAGGCCGAAGAGTCGGTGCGGCTGCATAGCGCGGAATGGACGCGCTTGAGTGCGGGTCGCATCGTGCTGCGGCTGGTTCTGGTCCGTACCGGCCCCAATCGCAAAGAGGTGCAGGGCAAGTTGCAGGTCAAACTGCGCGGTATGCAGGAGGATCAGGTGCGCGAGATCTTCATCGAGCGCATTGCGGTAGGAGCGACCCCGAAAATGGACTTTAATTTCCGCAATTTCCACGAGTGGGAAATTGAACTCCGCGTGCCGTCATCGTTCAAACCGGACCGATTAATCGCCACTTTGGAAATCAAGGGTCATAAAGAGCCCATAATAGAGTCATGGACCTGGAGCGAACTGGAGTCGTGAAATGAGCGAAACGATGGAAACCTCGGTGGTATTTACCGAACAAGCAGCGCGCAAGGTCAGCGAACTGATGCAATCTGAAGAGCGCGACGATCTGAGTCTGCGAGTTTTCGTCACCGGTGGTGGTTGCTCGGGATTCCAGTACGGCTTCTCATTCGAAGAAGACGTTGCCGAGGACGACACCCGGGTGGAAACGCTGGGTGTGCAGCTGGTCATTGATCCGATGAGCGTTGTCTATCTGGAGGGCGCCGAAATTGATTATCGCGATGACGTGAATGGTGCACAGTTCGTCATTCGTAACCCCAATGCCACAACGACCTGTGGTTGCGGTTCATCATTTGCGGTCTAGCGGTCTAGCGGTCTAGCGGTCTAGCGGTCTAGCGGTCTAGCGGCATTAGGGCGGAGGCGGGTACCAGGCGCCGAGAATCGTCGGAGCGTTGGCGCCGGTAATGCGGGTGCAATCCGACGGGATTTTATGCTGGCAGCGCGCCGCCAACCAGGCAAACATTCCGCCTTCTACCGCCTGCGAAGGCCAGCCGAGTGCATCGCTGGTCTCGATTCGCGTGCCGGACAATTCGAGTCCCAGACGTTCAACCAAGAAATGATTGGCGCTGCCGCCGCCAACCAGGACCAGCCTGCGGGTCAGGTGGTGTTTTAGCGCATCCGCAACGGACTGCACGGTCAGTTCCAGTAATGTCCTGAGCACGTCGTTGGCGGATTCGTCGCCGCGCAAGTGCTTCCCCAGCCAGGCGGCATTGAAGTACTCACGCCCCGTCGACTTGGGATACGCCTGATGGAAGTAGGGGTCGGCCAGGAGCGTGGCAAGCAGCGTCGGAAGCACATTTCCGCTCCGGGCACGCTGACCGCCGGCGTCATAAGCGCAGCCGAAGTGCTGCTGGCACCACGCATCCATCAGACCGTTCGCGGGGCCGGTGTCGTAACCGGCGACGACCTGGCCATTTTCGATCACGCTGATATTGGCGATGCCACCGAGGTTCAACACGGCTACCTGTTTGGCCAGAGGGCCAAAAAGCGCTTCGTGAAAGAGTGGGCCGAGTGGCGCGCCTTCGCCGCCAAGCGCGATATCTGCACGGCGGAAGTCGGCAACAACCGGCAACCCTGTAGCTGCGGCCAGGTGGGCGGGGCTGCCCAGCTGCAGTGTGTTGCCTGACGCGGGAGCGTGAAAGATTGTCTGTCCGTGAAAGCCGACGCCACAGATGGTTTTTCTGCTGAGAGCTGGCGACATCCGCAGCGTATTGACCGCAAGCGCATGCTGCGCCGCGACTTCGACATCCAGGCTGAGCCACTGCTCCCACGAGGGTGGTGGTGCGCTCGGGAGCCGCTGCAACTCTCGCTGCACATTTTGTGGCCATTCATGGCTGATGTGCGCAAGCAGTTGCTGGGGCAGCATGTCGGCACCGACCTGCAATGCGACGGCGTCGATGCTGTCCACGCTGGTCCCGGACATCAGGCCGAGCCAGATTTCCGAGCTGGGGGATTCGGGCACTGCCGGTTCTAGGGCGTTACTTGCGCGACTTGCGGTGCCAGGGGCACGGATTCCAGTTGGGCAAGCAAGGGCTCGGCGTGACCGTGGAATCTCGCCAGCTCGCTGGCAGGCAGCGGCGCTGCTGCGGGCAGTCTCACGTTGAGCGGGTCGGTGTGCTTGCCGTTGACGTGAAATTCATAGTGAAGGTGCGGGCCGGTCGCAAGCCCGGACGAGCCCACATAGCCAATGATCTGGCCTTGCTTGATGGGGGCGCCGCTGCGAATGCCGTCGCCGTAGCGTGACATGTGGGCATACAGCGTTTCGTACATGCCGTTGTGTCGGATGATGACGGTGCGACCGTAGCCACCCTTGGTGTCAGCAAACGCAACGCGTCCGTCTCCCGTGGCGCGAATGGGTGTGCCATGCCGGGCGGCATAATCCACGCCTTTGTGGGCGCGCACCTTGTTCAGAATGGGGTGCTTGCGCCCGTTGGAATAGCGCGAACTGATACGGGTGAAGTCCACCGGGGTGCGCAGGAACGCTTTGCGCAGCGGCCGCCCGTCGGCGCTGAAGTATCCTGGGTATTCGTCTGCGGGTTCGAATCGAACTGCGGTGAATGTACGGCTGGTTTGTTTGTATTCGGCAGCGATGATGATGGGGCGCCCCAGAACTTCACCGGTGTCAGTATCGATGGGCTCGTCAAAAATCACTTTGAGCTGGTCGCCCTCACGAACATCCCGCGAAAAGTCGATATCCCAGGCGAAGATTTCTGCGAACTGCATGATGAGTCGATCACTCATGCCGGCGTTCAGCGCGGCGACATACATGCTCGAGTCGATGGTGGCCGCAAGTTCACGCGTGCGATAGTCGGTGGGGCGTTCGTACACACGTTGGGTAAAGCCTTCCCCGTCGCGCTCGATGATCAGTGTTTGCAATGGGGTCAGCGCGTACTGCAGCGTTTGTAGCGCTTCGCCATTCCGGCTGATTTCGAGGGTTTGTCCGGGCTGGATGCTTCGCAGGCGTCGGGCGTCTCCACCCATGCGTGCGACGGCCAGCCAGTCGCGGGCGTCGACGCCCGCTTTACTCAGTAGTGATGACAGGCTGTCGCCGCGCCGGATATGCAGAACTTCGAGGTTCTCGGTGGACGGAAGTTGCGCCAGCGGTTCGGTAACCGGTTGAGCGGGGGCCTTGCTCTCGTTGACGTCGAGTGGGGGTGCTACCGGTGGCGTCACGCTGGGCGCATTGGTATCAGCGAGCAATTCCGCTGCAAATACTTCCGCTTCGATCAAATCGCCGGCAATCGCGGGGTCCGAATCTTCGCCGAAAGTGTCCGCGGGGGCTTCAACGAGGCTGGCATGTGCTTCGGCAACGGGGTTCATCATCGCCAGCTTCTCGCTGGCATAGGTTCCGGCCCGGGAATGCGAAAATTCGTGAGAATTGGGTGCGATCTGACTGCCGAGAATCAGTACCGCGACGCCTGCAGGAACCCAGGCAAGGGCTACTGATCGACTATGAGTTCGTTCCGAGTGCCCTAGAATGGCGCGCTGCATGAGGTGAAACCCCGATGGTTGCTCCCAAAGTTGCGGAAATTCTAAGGTAACAAGTCGGGTTATTCAACAAAAAACAAACGGATAGGTGGCTTTCTTGAGTATCGAGCTCAAAAATCTGGCGCAGGCTAGTCAATTTGGTGGGGAAAATTAGATGACGGCTGTGTCAGATCAACTCCAGGAGTTAACTCGCGGTGCGGCGCAGGTCGTTCCGGACGGCGGGCTGGCAAAACGCTTAGAGGATGCCAAGGGGCGTCCTCTGGTAGTGAAGGCCGGTTTCGACCCCACGGCACCAGATATTCATCTGGGACATACAGTCCTTATTAATAAGCTGCGCCATTTTCAGGATGCTGGGCATCATGTGGTTTTCCTGATCGGCGATTTCACGGGGCGGATCGGAGACCCCACGGGGAAGAGTGCAACGCGCAAGCCGCTGACCGAAGAAGACGTCATTCGAAATGCCGAGACCTACCAGCAGCAGGTATTCAAAATTCTCGATCCGGAGAAAACCCGCGTCGAATTCAATTCGACCTGGCTGGGGGCAATGACCTCGGCGGATGTGGTGAGCCTGGCTGCCCGGCACACCGTGGCGCGCATGCTGGAGCGCGAAGACTTCAATAATCGGTACAAGGGTGGCCAGCCGATCGCGATCCACGAGTTCTTGTATCCGTTGTTTCAGGGGTACGACTCCGTGGCCTTGAAGGCAGACGTTGAGCTTGGTGGAACCGATCAGCTCTTCAACCTGCTGGTGGGGCGCCAGTTGCAGCAGGAATACGGCCAGGCGCCACAGATCGTCATGACCATGCCGATACTGGAAGGCCTGGATGGCGTTCAGAAGATGAGCAAGTCGCTGAATAACTACATTGGCGTGCAGGACGCACCGGACGATATGTTTGGCAAGGTGATGTCCATCTCCGACACGCTGATGTGGCGGTATTACGAATTGATCAGTGCCCGCTCACTGGAGCAGGTTGCTGCCGATCGGTCGGCCGTCGATTCCGGAGTGCTGCACCCCAAAGAGGCCAAGTTGCAGTTGGCTGCGGAGATTGTTGCGCGCTTCCATTCGCTGGCCAGTGCAGAACAGGCCCGACAAAACTTTGAATCGCGGTTTCGCGATCAGGAAATACCGGAAGACCTCGATACGATCAGTGTGCCCGCGCACGATGCACAGGGATTGGCGCTGCCACAGTTGCTTCGCGAGTCCGGATTGGCGGCAAGCGGTGGGGAAGCCATGAGACTGATCAAGCAGGGCGCCGTCCGAATTGACCAGGAGCGTGTTGCAGACACGAACACCCGGATTTCCATTGGTACTACGGTATTGGTGCAGGTAGGCAAGCGCAGAGTTGCGCGGGTTCACGTAGCGGAAGCGGTGTAGGGCATCGCTAAGTGATTGACGGAGCGTTGGTGAGGGATTTTTTTCACGAAGGTGTTGCACGTCATGAAAAATGGTCTATACTGCGCAGCTCCTGACGCGACGGGCACGCCGAAACGGCAAGCCGGTCGAGAGTCAAAAGTTCTTTAAAAACAAGCA
>JBFIER010000027.1:0-32855 GCA_041603255.1 Oceanococcaceae bacterium
CGAATCGCCCCCAGTCGCGGCATGCCCGTCAGGCGCAAGCCCCGACGGCCCGGCCACAGGACGCCCCGACCCTGGGGGTTGCCCCTGAATTCATCGCTTCGAGCGGCGTGCAAAAGAACGCACCAGGCTGGCGCTGGCAGGCCCGCTGTCCGGGGCGCTGATCGGAGCCATCAGGCGACCCGCCGGGCACCGCTGGTGCGAACGGGGGCAAACGGACAGGAGTCCGTTTGAGGGTCTCCACGATAGGACGTCGTGTAGACCCGACCCCACCGAGTACCAGCGGGGTTCGGGCACCGCGCAGCGGCGGGGCTGCAGGCCCGGTTGGCGCCCCGGACAGCGGACCCCACACATCGTTGCTCCCGACTTCAGGCTCCTGACTCCCGATGTTCACGCCAATCCGCGATGAGCCTAAAAAAAAAGCCCTGATCAGAAGATCAGGGCTTTTTTATGTGCGATTGCTATACGCGACTAGAGGGCATCGGCGCAGGTCGCGCTGGTCCCAAACGGGCTGGGATTACCCGGAGGGTTCACTTTTTCATCCGAGAAGTCGCTTGCCGCACCGGGCAGATAGAAGGTCTGCGTCTCCGTCACTTCGGTTCCGGAGACCGAGGCGATCGCGCGAAGCTCGACCTGTACCCAGTTGGCGTACTGCTGGGCATAGGTCAGATTGAACTGACCCGTACCATCGGCCTGCAACGGCACGGTAGTCGGCACGCTGACGATATTGCCAGGAGTCAGGATACCGTTGCCATTGAAGTCTTCACCGGCATCCAGCACCCCATCCAGGTCAGCGTCTTCGTTCACGCACCCAAATGCAAACCGCACCTCACCCGGCAACCCCTGGAATACGGCGGGGTCATCGGGCCCCGCGGGAACTGAGGTGGTGTTAGCGACATTCGGGTCATCAGTAATGTAATCGCCAGTTTGCTTAACCCAGGATGGGTCGATATAGGTGTAGATCCCCTTGTCATAAGTCAGTGCGCGCACACTCAGCCGGAACTGCGTTTCCGCTGGCGCCGGGTTCCCCAGGGCATCGGTCACGATGGCGACGTAGGGCAACTGGTAGGTGGTTTCGTTGGGCTCCAGCACGGAATTACCCGTACCCAGCGAAATGCGCAACGCATCGCCACCAACCGTGAGATTGACGGCATCCGTCAATGCGGTTCCGTCCACCGCAGCCGTAATAATTACCGCATCACGCGCACTGGTCGTGCCAGAGGCGGTGTATGTCACTTCGGCGCGCCCTTGGCTATCGGTAATCTGACTGGCAGCGCTCAAGGTGCCGCCACTGGGATCCTGCAAGTTGAAGCTGACGGTCTGGTTCTTCACCAGGTTGTTGTTGGCATCCCGTACCACCGCCCGAATCGTCGCCGATCCGTTGGTGGGAACCGTCGCCGGTTCAGCAGAGACATCAACGCGAGTCGGGTTGATAGCCACAAATTCCACAACGAGACTATCGGTTGCCCCGGACGGGTGTGTGGCCGCCACCGTCGCCAGCCCGGCACCGTTGGGTCCGGATGATTGAATCCACACCGATACGATACCGCCCGCATTCGTCACGACATTGGACGATGTGGTTGGTGTAGTGCAGGTGTTATCCACAAACGACCGACCACGCGTAATCCCCACGCTCAAGGTCTGAGTCGCTACCGAAGCGGGTGCTGCCGCTGTGAAGGTTAGCGTCAATTCGCGGCATACACCGAAGTTGACGTCCGGGTCTGTCGCCAATGGAGTCGCGAAAGCTACAGCAAGGCCCGTTGCGGCAACCGACACGTTGACCGCACCGGCCTGTGAGTTCTGCAAGGCACAGGCCAACAAGGTGAAGTCGCTGGACGGGGCCACAACCGTGTACTGCGCCGTACCATTCGCTCCGGTTTCAACACTGGCCAACACGGTGCCGGAAGCACAGGCCGCAAGAAGCGCGGTCTGATTGCCGGGGTCGATATTCGCAGCGCCCTGCACGAAGTTGATCAATTCGCCGGAAACCACGAACCCGCCGGAATTCCGCAGGGTCGCCGTATATGCCGCACTGGAGTTGCTGGCCAGTTGCGTCGGGCCGATGAGCGTCAGGTTGGTACCGGTCACGGTGATATCAAAGGTCGCCGTGATGGCCGGGTTCTTCCGAGAGGACGCCGTGACACGAATCTTCCGATTGCGCACATTCCCTGAGGTCGTCAATGTGGCCTGCGCCGTACCGGTAGCGTCGGTCTTCGCGCGATCCACCAGCAATGCGCCGGCACCGCCTTTGTCTGCAGAAGTAATGCATACATTGGCCGAACTCAGCTCACAGGTCGTGAACAGAATCGTCGCACCGGTCAGCAGGTTGTTCGATGCATCTGTCGCAATGGCCGTCAATGTGACGCCTTCGCTGATCAGGTCGGCATCCGAATCCAGGGTGTTGGACGAGGCAACCAGACGCAGAGAAGACACATCAGGTTCCGGCTCGCTCACCACAATCGGAGATGGCACAGCAATGCTTGCGGTGGCGACTGAGTTGTTGCGCCCGGAAGCAGTCGCCACTATCAATATGCTGCTGGTGTAACCATCCGGGAACACCAGAGTCGCGATAGCACCGTCGCTTCCACTGGTCACCGGCTGGGTTGCATACAGCTGCGCGCCTGCGGGGGTGATGGTGCCGAAGCCGAAGGAAACGATGACATCGTCCACCAGACCACGCCCTTGGTCGACAACCCGGGCAAAAATATTGACGGCCTGATCATTATCGGGGTTCTGCCGAACCTCGAGCTCGATATCGCTCACAAAGGGTGTGTCGTCCTCGATGCCCAGTGATACATCAATGGCACGGCTCAGCGTTGGCGTGCTCAGGTTGCCGGTGTCCACCTGGGCCACAACGCTGATTGTTCCCGTGAAGTCCACCGAGGGGAAGGTCACGATCGCCACCGCTCCGGTATCACCCAGAGTTTCAGGCTGCGTCACGCGAATAAAGGACAACGCCGGTGCGCCTGCACCCAGCGAGAATCGAACCGGAACTCCGGAAAGCAAGGCGCTCGCCGTATCGACCACCCGTGCGGTCACTTTGACCTCGGCCGAGGTACCAATCCGTTCGTACACAAGTTGCAGCCCACCTACTGGCGAGCGAGCGAAGGGCGAAAGCACATTGATGGATGCCGGCACGGGAACCTGATCTGTGGGCCCGACCACGCTGGCAATCACCGGTATTGCGCCGGAGAAGCCTTCCGGGAAAGTGATGATCGCGGTAATGCCGCCGGTCCCGGAGGTCACCGGATCCTGCACCGGCACCCGCAAGCTGGCTCCCGGAGCTGCGCCAGCGCCCAGCTGGAAGAAGATGGTGGCGCCGTCGACCAGTTCGTTGAAGCGACCGAGCGCCAATGCCCGTACCAGCACTTCGTTGTCGGCGAGATTGGCGGCGTCGTATTCGGCCGTCAGCTGAATCTGCGAGACGAAAGGCGCGTCATCGGTGGTCAACGCAACCGAGACCACGCGGCTGATGACCGGGTTGGCGGTATCGCCGGTTTGTACCGACACGAGCACATCAATGGCATTGGTCGCGCCATCCGGGAATGTCAGAATCGCGCGTGCACCCTCGTCGCCATCGGCGATGTCATCGGTCACGCGGATGAACGATCCCACCGGCGATGGCTCAACCAGGTCAAAAAAGACGCGAACCCCCGAAAGCAGCTGGTTCTGCTGCCCGACCACGCGGGCGACCAGCTCGATTTCATTTGCTGCGGTGACGTTTTCCGTGCTGGTCAATACCTGCAAGCCACCCACGACACCTTCGACCCCTGGCGGCAGCACCGTCAGTGAGACCGAAGCTGATGCATCCGCCTGGCCATCCACGCTGACGAGCAAAGGGATCAGTTGAGTCAGACCCTCGGGAACAATGACACGCGCCGTCACGATGCCCGAGTCATTGGTCACCGGGTTGCTCACAATCACGGAGACACCCGCGGGCGCGCTTGAACCCAGGCGCACGAAAATCACCGCATCCGACAGCGGCTGGTTCAGCGCACCCAGAGCAGTGACCGTTACCAGCAGTTCATTGGTCGACCCACTGACCGGAGAGACCTCCACTACGAGGTTGTCCACATCCGGCGCGGCGTTGATCAACCCGGGGCGAACCGAAACCGTTGCCGTGAAGGGTTGTTTGTCGCCGGTGCCCTGCACCTCCAGCGTCAGCGACAACTCCTCGGAATATCCCGAAGGAAAACTCAGAACAGCGGTCACCAGACCGCCAGAATCGGTGATATTGGAATCTGTCGCGATCTGTACGCCCGCAGGCCAGTTGTCGCGCACGAATCGAACCGTTGCGCCGGGAAGCAGCACGCTGTCCTGGTCCACCACCTGGATGACCAGCAACACGTCCGTATCGCTACCGGTGATGGGCGAGAAGCTGACCTGAACGTCGCCCACCTTGGTGCTGACGCCACCGCTGCCGTCAGTGCCACTAAATAAGGTTCCATCGCCACCGGAGCATGCCCCAAGCATCGCAACGACGAATAGAAGGAAAACTCGTAGAGAAAATTCCTTGAAGGCTGGCATCTAGCTCGATCTCCGTAGTGGCAAGCGACTCTTATGCCGCAGGCCCAAAGCCTAGTGAATACGTGTGGTGCTGACAAGCATAAATGGAGACCGTCTCAATTGGCGTACAGAGCCCATGGCGAGGCTCCTACGTGGGTCAGACGAATCCCACAACGGGTCATCAACATTGCTCACGTGAGCTTACACGGCCTGACGACAGTCCGGGGGCTTTCCGAGGCGGAAACTTTGCCTACCGTGCTGAGCGGTGACGAGACAGCTTAATTCTTGCGAGGCAACACGATGAAACACATCACACTGAAAAAACTTTCCCTGGCCGCAATGTGCGGCGCTACCCTGGGCCTGGCGGCATGTGGCGGCGGCGATAGCTCGCCTTCCAGCTCCAGCTCCCTGTTAACCGGCCCCGATGGAAAATCCGAAGAAATCCCCGGCCCCCTGGATGTCGTCCAGGAGCAAGTCGTCACCGGACTGATCGGCAATCAGATTGGCGGCGTGCTCCCCGCCCCGCTGGGACCAACCGTCCAATGCGCCGCTGACGCCATCAATTCTCTGGTCGACGGGCCCGACGCCGTTCTTGTCGCCTTGACCAACCTGAACGGCGGCGACCCTGCCGCCGCGATGAGCCAGGCTGCCACCCAGCTGGTGGGTTCTCTGCAAAGATTTGCCGCCGAGCTGCAAAGCACCCTGATGGCGCTGGCCAACAGCGGCGAATGCAGCACGGTCGCTGGCGGAACCAGCAATGGCAACCCCTTGGCGGGCAACCCGCTCGCCGGCACCCCGCTGGAACCCATCGGTGCTGCGCTGGAGCCCTTGATCAGCGCCCTTGGTGGATTCAGTGGGGGCGGTAGCGACACGGACCCCAACCTGACCTCGGTCACCGATATCGTCGCACCGCAGCTGCTAATGCTGTCGAGCGCGTTCAACATGGTGCCGGACCAGGCCAAAAACGCGCCGGTTCTGGGTGGCCTGCTGCAAACCCTGCAAGATGCGACTGGCGACCTGGCCTTCGCGCTGCCCGCCATCGGTAACTACGATGCCGCGAGCACCAACGCTGGCATCACCGTGCTGCTGGATAACGTGCTCAGCAATGTATTGCTGGAAGTGCTTCCGGTTCGCATGATCGACGAGCAAACCGGTCAGGACTTCGAGGGCCGCATCCAGCCTGCCATCAACACGCTGGTCAGCGCGCTGGGCACTGGTTCGTCGCTGCTGATCACCCCGGCTTTCGAGCAACTGCTCGATGGTGCGGCCTCTCCGGTACTGGATCCGGTAGAAAATCTGCTGGACCAAATCCTGGGCAACGTGGGCCTGGTCGGGGCTGATCCTACCGGCAACCCGCTGACAGCCCTGCTTGGCGGCATTGCTGGCGACGGTCGCAGCAACCCGCTGGACGCTCTGGTCGGCATGCTGACCACCGGCCTTTCGGGCAACCCGCTCGGCTCGCTGACCTCCGCTCTGGGCGGCGATGCCGATGCATCACAGCTTGACCAGATCATGAATCTGACCGATGGCGGTCTGCCACTCGACGGCCTGCTGGGTCAGCTGGCCAACGCGACGGCCGGCATCCCGGTTGTCGGTGGGCTGCTCACGTCCATTCTTGCTCTTCTTGGTGGTTAACTGGGTGGCCATCAGGGATAGTCATCCCTCAGCGCGTCGTCCTTGACCTCGCATCTCACCCAGTAGCAGAAACCCGGCCCCGGCCGGGTTTTTGTTATTGAGGGATGAACAACACCGCCCCCTGTTTTGGTAAGAGCGTTGGTGGGCGTCGGGGCGACATGCGCTGTCGGTGTAGACTGCGCTCGCTCTGATCAATGAGTGAAGATGCCCTTCCGCCGGAGGAGAGACCCAAGGCGACAGCCGGCCGGCAATGCCGCCTCGATTAAGAAGTTCGAATGAGCGTTGATAGCTTTACCCACACCCGCGATCTCTGGTTCTGGCTCTACGAGGTTGGCCAGCTTGAGGCCATAACGGCCCAGGGCCGGTACTCCCATCACTCCCGTGCCGACATTGAAGCGATGTACGACGTGGCCCGGGATATTGCGGACCGGCAATTTGATGGAGTCGCGGAGCGTCTTGACGTCCATGAGCCGACATTCGATGGCACGCAGGTGACTGTCGATGACTGCCTGCGTCCGGGATTGCGTGCCTGGCTGGAGAGCGGCCTGCATGCGGCGCCGTTCCCGGCCGAACTGGGCGGCCTGGAGCTGCCCTACGCCGCCAGTCAGGCCCTGCAAATCCCGCTCAACGCCACGGCCGGTTCGGGCAGCGGCTATTTGTTCCTGACCCAGGCCGCCGCCAACATGCTGAATGTCATGGGCAGCGCCGAACAGAAAGCACGGTACCTGCCGCAGCTGGTCTCCGGCCAGTGGTTCGGCACCATGATGCTTTCGGAGCCCCAGGCGGGTTCCTCATTGGGCGATATTCGTACACGCGCCCGCAAACAACCCGATGGCAGTTATCACCTGAAAGGCAGCAAGATGTGGATCTCCGCAGGCGATCATGACCTCGCAGAGAACATCATTCACATGGTGCTAGCCAAGGTCGAAGACGAACAAGGCCAGGTCGTGCCGGGCAGCCGGGGAATCTCCTTATTTCTGGTTCCCAAACGGCGGGTCAATGCAGACGGCACACTGGGTGAACTCAATGGCGTGCGCATCAGCGGCATCAACCACAAAATGGGCAACCGCGGCACGGTCAACACCGTGCCCGTGCTCGGCGATGGAACGCCCTGCGTGGGCGAACTGATTGGCGTGGAGGGCAAAGGCCTGGCCGGCATGTTTCACATGATGAACGAGGCGCGCATCGGCGTCGGCACGGCCGCGGCGCAAACCGGCTGGTTTGGCTATCGCTACGCCCTGGACTACGCACGGAATCGCCCCCAGGGTCGCCCGGCAACACAAACCGACCCCACGACGCCGCAGATCCCGATCATCGAACACACCGATGTCCGGCGCCTGCTGCTGGCGCAGAAAGCCCTGACCGAAGGCGCCATGGCGCTGTGCTTCTATGCGGCGGAGCTCGTCGACCGGAAAACACTGGCGGCCACTCCTGACGAGGCCGCGTCGTTCAACGAACTGCTCGCCGTCCTGACCCCCATCGTCAAGACCTGGCCCTCAATGTGGGGCACCCACGCCAACTACCTCGCGATTCAGGTGCTCGGTGGATACGGCTACACCCGCGAATATCCCTTGGAGCGTCTGTACCGCGATAACCGGCTGAACGAGATCCACGAAGGCACCACCGGTATACAGGGGCTGGATCTGCTGGGTCGCAAGGTGCTGCAGAACAATGGCGCCGGGTTGCAGGTGCTGAATCAGGAAATCCAGCGCACCATCACCGCCGCTGCCGCGCACGCAGAGCTTGCCGAGTTTGCACAAAGCCTCTCTGCCGCCGCCCAGCAGCTCGGCCAGGTCACGCAGAAGCTGGCCGGCACCGCCATGCAGGGGGATGTCGAACGCTTTCTCGCCAACAGCACCACCTACCTGGAGATGTGCGGCCATACCGTCGTGGCGTGGATCTGGCTGCGCATGGCCGTGGTCGCGCTGACCGCGCTCCCTCAAGCCCCGGCAGTGGATGTCGACTTTTATCGCGGCAAGCTACGCGCCTGTCAGTACTTTTTCCGCACCGAACTCCCGAAGACCCGGACGCAGGCCGAACTGCTAATGAACCTGGATGACACCAGCCTGGCGACCCGACCCGAAGAGCTTTAACCCCGGGAGCGGCGCCAAGGAGCCCGCATCACGACTGCAACGCGAAAACCGGTGCGGGAGAAGACGCTCAGGATCGCTCAAGGCCATCCGTGGCTCGCTACGGAGAAAACATCCTGTTTTCTACGTTCCTGAGAGTCTTCTCCCGCACCGGTTGGCACCGGCCCTGCATTCGTGATCGTGTTATCCCTGAGCTGGCAGGCGAAACACTTCGGCGAAATAGCCGCCCATCTCGTCGATTGCCGCCTCGGCTTCGGCGCCATCCAGCTCCGGCTCGATCCCCGCGATGATGCGCGCCAGTCGCTGGCGATACTCCACCTGCATGCCGCGCGCGATCTGAATTCGCTGGGCTTGCGGCGAGCCCGCACCATGCATGGATTCCGTCAGGTAGCCCACGGCATTTCGACCCAGCGTCAGGTTCTCGATCAGCCGCAGCATGCGCATCCGATCTTCGGTGGGAACTTCAGCACGGCCCTTGAGGTACTTCCGCAGCAGATCCCCGACCTCCGGGGAATTCAGATCCTGCTCCGAGGGCATCGTGGCCACCAGGCCACCGGCGATGTCCTGTGCCAGGCGCCCAATCTCGTAAGGCATCTTGGTCACATGGTGCTTGCACACATTGGCGAGCATGTCATCACAAATGTATGCGCCCGAGCGGGTGGCATGCCCCTGGTAGCTGGCCGCAATCCCTGTGGCATAAATGGTTTCGTTCAGGTGCGCCATCTCAACAATCTTGTCGCGCACATGAGAAGCCTTGGTCACACCGTTGTAGTCGGCCGCCTGCGCCGCCGCTCCGATCAGCACATCACCGACGCCGGATTTGCACACGTAGCTGCGGCGGTGATAACTGGTGAATCGCTCCACCAGCATCGCGGCAAATTCCGTTTCGCCATCCATAAAAATCCATTCGTTGGGAATGAACACGTCATCGAAAATGACCATGGCCTCCTGGCCGCCATATTGAGCATTCCCCACATCGATGTCGCCGCCTTCCATGGCGCGGGTGTCGCAGGACTGCCGGCCGTAGATGTAGGTGATGCCGGGGGCATCGACCGGCACCGCCCCGACTATGGCGAAATCCTTGTCTTTCTCGCCCAGCCGCATCGTGGGCATCACCACCATGTAATGCGAGTTCAGACAGCCGGTCTGGTGCGCCTTGGCGCCGGTCACATACACCCCGTTCTGATCCCGCCGGGTCACCCGCAGAAACAGATCCTGATCGGCCTGCTGGTGTGGCGCCAAACCGCGGTCACCCTTCACATCGGTCATCGCACCGCCGACCACAAAGTTGCCCTTGTGCATCCGCGTGAGAAATCCCTTCATGCGCTGGTGGTAGCTGGTCCCGTGTGCCTCATCCATCTCGAAGGTCACGGAATAAAGCGAGTTGAACGCATCCATGCCGACGCAGCGTTGAAAGCAGGTGCCCGTCAACTGCCCCAGCCGACGCTGCATCTTGTTCTGCTTGACCAGGTCTTCAGCGGAAGTGCACACGTGCAGAAAACGGCTGACCCGCTCCCCGGTGAACGGGGAAACAACCGAGGCCAGCTCCGGGTTGGAAACCGCCAGGTCGTAGGTTTTGGCAACCGCGTTGATCGAAGGCCTGATAATCGGATGCTCGACGATGTCGTCCACCGGCTCGCCAAACAGGAAGACTTTCAGCTTGCGGTTGCGCAGGCTTTGAATGTAGTCGGCGCCATTCTGAATGGCGGGCGCATCCACTGCGGCGGGGGTGACGAAATCGACTGACGACATGGCATGGCTTCACAAGAATTCGAGCGCCAATATACCTGCCATCAAAAATGGGGGCACCACGCACAGCGCGGCACCCCCGTCCCCCCGACGCTACTGGAGCTGGATCGAACCGATCACGACTCCGCCCGTCAAATCATAGTTTTGATAAACGCCATCGGCCCCTTCCACGTCCAACGCATCAAGCGTGATGGTCATGAGTTTCGCCGAGGGCTGAGTTCCATCATTGCTGGAACCGGCGTCATTCCCGGTGCAACCGCTCAGCACCACGCCCAGTACGGCGATGCTCAAGAAGCGGCGCGAGCGCATTCCCAGATTGACCGGGAACAACAACAGCAAAAACGGCGACCCGGCTAACAGCAGGATCGAGGCCTGCGCGACCGGGAACGCCAGGTCCACATGCACGGCCAACTCCAGCGCCTCTCCCGCAGCGACAGGCAAATCCTCAGGCACCGTGCAAATCACCCGCGCAGCCGGGGCGCCGCAGGGAATTTCCACACCCTGAGCGGTCACGATCCGCAAGGCACCGATGCGACCGGGGTTGGATAGCTCCAGGAAGAATCGGCGCACCTTGTGCCCGTCTTCACCGACGTTGCTGATACTCACCGCCGGCAGCACGACATTCTGCTGCCCGGCAACTGCGGTGATCGGCTTCAACTGACCGGATGTCGGGTCAACGTCGCCCAGAGACTGGACAAGGCCCGCGATCGTTGCCCCGGTGGGCTGCGGTGTCGGCCCACCCAGGGTGACCGGAGTCGGTGTGGGTTGTACCGCTGCGGGCGTTGGCGTGATCGATGGAGCCACGGTGGGCTGCGGTGACACCGCGGGGCTGGGCCCGGCACCTGGCGCCGCGGACGGAGCCGGCGTGGGTTCAGCCGTAGGCGCGGGTTCGGCAGTGGGCGTGGGGTCAACCGGCTGCGTGGGACCAATATTCGGGCACCCATCACCATCCGTGTCCGCGCTACCGCCCGCCACGCTAGGACATGCGTCCTGGCTGTCGTTGATGCCATCTCCATCGGAATCCGGATCCGGCGCCGCGGTGGGCGTCGGTGTCGCGTTCGGATTCTGTGTGGGTGTGGGCGTCGGAGAGGCGGCCGCTGTGGGTGATGGAGACGGCGTCATCGATGGAACGGGTGAAGGCGATACCGACGGTGTTGGCGTCGGTTCCGTCGTATCCTCATCCGGGCAATAGAGGTACGGATCTTCCTCAGGCAGATTCCCCGCGGACTCGCTGGTGAACACCAGATCATCCCAGTACGCCTTGCGAATATCGATCAAGGTGTTTTGGTAGAAACAGAAGTCGGCCCCCTTGGGCGCAACCACTTCGCCGGGGTTACCCAGACCAAGGCCGGTCAGCGTTTTCTGGATGACCTCAGCGCCCGTGACCGGACTAATGACCCCCCAGCCCGCAACGACATACGGGGCTTCCGGCGGAATTGGATAGGCCATCTCGATCGGCCCGAAGATCGGATCGTAGCTTTCCTCCGGAATGTACGCGGCTTCCTCGAGCGCCCGACGCAGTTCCCAGTTGGTGAACGAAAGCACTGGTGTATGGACCAGGTATGCCGTGTCTGCAGACGTGACGATGCCATCGCGCTGGTTGAGTCTGCGTCGTGCCTCGAGAATGACGCGCGACGCGGTACCCGCGGCACGCGGGGTAGCAAAGCTGGTCCCGGCGACGTAATCATCGTACCCGCTCTCACACTCTGCACAATACGGCAGGGTCTGCGTGTAATCGGCAATGAAATCCGGGAAGGTGCCGGACATGGACTGCCGCCCGTTGGATGACACGGCTGGCTCGTTATCCTGCGTTTCCTCGAAGCCAGCGATACCGATGCTCCACCATGGACCGCAAGTACCATCCTGAATAGCTGGTGAGGGTGAATTATCGCAGGCACCGAAATGCAGTTTTCCTTCGCCCACCACACCGTTGAAGCTCCCACTCAAGTTGAATGGAATGGGTGCACTGCCAACGGGGCCGTAACTGGTGCTCACCACATCCACGGCCGGGTGCTCAAAGGCAAAATTGGAGGCGGCGTCCCCGGTGCCCTCGATAAACAGCAGCACTGCTTCGGGGTTGGCCATCAATACGGCCGCACTGGTACCCACGCCATGGGTGTCGTCTTCATTATCCGGAAGAATCACGCGCGTCCCGGCATCAAAGGAGGTCGCCAGTATGTTTGTGCCAACGAACCACACGACCCCCGGCTTCTCCGGAGTTCCGGCAGCAAAACACGCCTCCGCCTGCGCCCAAAGGCCCGTATCCGCTGCGAAGTCGGCCGCAAAGTTGCCTGTTCGGGTCAGGGTGAGCTGGCACGCTGCACTCACGCCAAAAGCCGCAAGGATGTCACTGGTCACAGCGACTGGCGGCGCCGAATTCGGATACCACGGACTGCCCACATGAAAGAAGGAGTGGTAGGGATTGATGCCGGAGTCCGGGACCGCAACAACCACATGCGCGCCGGAATCGGGGTTGCCTCCTGGCGTCGGGGTTGCGACGGGAGTTGGGCTTACACTTCCCGTGGGAAGGGGTGTGGGACTTGGCGTGCCGGAGGGGGTCACCACCACCGTTGGTGATGGGGACGGATTAGCTGTCGGCGTCGGTGTGACTCCGCCAGTGGGCGTTGGCGCCGTGGTCGGCGTAACGACCGGCGTCGGGGTGACCTGCCCGCACGCCGCGTCCGTCATACCCAACCCCGCGGGGTCCAGGCTGTCCGGCATGTTGTCCGGCGTCAGACTCACGGCGACAGCATTCGTTGAAACGCGAATCAGAAACTTCTCCAACCCGCCCGTTCCCAGTGCCCCGAGCTTCATGTTTTCCGCAGGGATCACAAAACGAATGGCATTGTTGGCCACATCGATCCCGGCATTCGGCAACACGAATTCGGCACCGGAGTCGTTATCGATCAATGTGTATGTAGCTTGCCCGGAAACGTCCGTTGCCAGTTCCGCTGTGTAGTGCGCCCTTTCGGTATCACCATTCACCGGATCCGAAACCACCAGCGGTCGCCGTCCGACCACATTGAAGTGCAACGGCCAGGTTGTGTTCGGTGCCAGAGAGCTAGCATCCTGCAAGATGACGGACAGCACGATGCTGTAGGTGCCATCACCATCGTCCAGCTGAGCCATCCGCAGGCCGCGGAGGTCCGTCGACGGATAAACCTCGCCTTGATTGGAGTCGCCCTCCAGGTCGCTCATGATCAGCAACCCGGGGGCTTCGCAGACCGAGCCCTCGCCACCACCGCCGCCTTGGATCAGCGCACAATCGCCAAAGATTCCGTCGGCAGCGGGAAGCAAACACTGGCCTGATACCTGAGAGAAGATCGCGCCTTTGTCGTCAAATGTCAGCGTCGAGCCCGAAACGCACCCTCCGACGCATCCATCGGCAAAGGAGGCGTGAATTCGGCCTTCGTAATCCAGAATCACGTCGTTGAAATCGAGCAGATTCCGATTGCCCGTGCAGGTCGTGCCCGATGAACAGATGTCGCCCCGCTGCACCGGATCATCGGAGGCGCGCGCGGTGTACCAGGTTTTGCCCCCATCGTAGGTCGTGCTGATGTAGCCGTACCAGACCGCAGCGCGTTCGGGCTTCGCGGCGACAACATCCATGTGCGCCGCACCGATGTCATCCGAATTGCCCGGGCGATCGGTGCCGAGGAAGAAATAGCTCACGCGGCCCGCCGCACCCGCAGCCACCGCCGGAAAGACTGCATTGACGACGTTGTACGGTGCGCCGACATCCACCGGATCACTCCAGGAATCACCCTGGTCGTCGGACCAGATGATCATGGCTTTCTCGGCTGAACCGGTATTGTCCTCAACCGCGTAAGCCACCCACAAACGCCCCGAGGCATCAACGTCTACGGACGGATCCCAGCGTGCCGGAGTGGTCCCTGGAATCGGCTTGACCGTCCAGGTGATGCCTGCATCTTCCGACACCACCACGCCAATGTTGTTGCCACATCGCTTGTTTGGAAGATAGACGATCCCTTTCGGGCCCACCTTGGGGTGCCCGTGCAGACCACCACAGTCGAGCAGGCTGTAGAGGGGAATACCCACGCCGAAGGTCATTCCCCCATCATCACTACGACTGCAGAACACCGTTGCCGAGTCCTGGGAGCAGTAATACACCGCATTCGGATAACCGAACGGAAAACCAGGAATGCTGCTCAAGGGAGGAGCAAAGCCTTCCGGATACGGGCCGACGCCCATCCCCTGGTGATCGGCGCCGGAGCGGATTCCGCCGGCAAGGCCGGGGGTCCAGGTTTCACCACCATCATCGGTGTAATCCATCACGCTGTTGCCAACTCCAGCGAGCAGCTGGGTCGCGAAGATTCGGCCGGTTTCGCGGTCACCAACCAGTATCGGATCAAATCCCGGACTCAGGCCGACAAAGGTTGCACTGGTATCGGACCATTCGGCACGCCCGTTTTCGAACCGTATGCGGTCCACCTCGGTGCTGGCAATGAACAGCAGCACGTCTTCGAGCTCACCCGTATCCGGGTTGCTCCAGCGCGAAACGTCCAGTGTCGGTTCACCAGCGGATTCGGCCAGCCCCGCCGGTGCAGTAAACATCTGGAAACGGGGGCCGGCATAGGTGGGTTCATTCGCGCCTATCACCGTGACTGCTTCGGGACCGCCACCGGTGGTTTCATTTCCGGGGGTGAACTCCAGCGCGACATGCAGGGCATCGTTGTTGCTGGAGTACGCTTTGACGCGCACTGTGTAGCTGCCGGCCTGATCGACGGCGGCGCTCGCGATTTCCGGATTACCGGTGGTGGAACCGGTTTCTCCGGTGAGATTGCTTCCATCAGGGCCCAGAATGTAGATGTCATAGTCACCGCCGGTCAGACCGAGCGGATCACTGCTGCCGGACCAGCTCAGCGTCGCACTCAGCGTGGCCCCGGGGTAACGACTGGCGACGTCGTGGGGAACATCCATCTGCAACATGAAGTCGTCACAGGCATCCGCCGAAGCACAATTGGGGGTGACCGTTGCGTCGCTGCCGGAAATCATGTCGATGTCGTACGTCAGCGTGCGCTGACTCAAGGACAGGGTTCCGGACGCCGGTGTGGCCGCAACGACCAAATCGGTGCACAGCAGCCCGGCCAACACGGCCGCGAGTCGAAAATAAGTCAAGTTGTTCTCCAGCGAGGCCAGCCCGGTCGGACCGCCCATCTAATCAGTCATTATCGGCAGTTCACGCGCCATGCGGTGCCAGCTGCCCTGTTTGAGACGTACATTAGAGAGCGCGTATTGGGCAAATCAAGGTGCACCGCAACAAATCACCAGTATTTACTAATGTGTGCTGCCGCTCGGGTGCATCACTCCGCAGCGATAAGCCAGCCTGCTTGCACGCCTCGCCGGATGGTGAAACCCACTGCCCGACTACAACTCCAGCGTCCACTGCACGCGATAGCTGCGCCCTAGCAAGCGGTAGGTGGAGACGTCGGTGTTCGCCTGATCCGCATTCACCAAAAACGGTGGATCCTCGTCGGTAAGGTTGGAGACAGCGATGCTCAGGTTCACACCGGCGTTCGCGCTCCAGCCGAGGCGCAGGTCGTGATAGACCATGGCATCCACGTGATTGCGGGTACCCGGAAACAGTTCACCTCCGGTTTCGTCCAGAGCGCCGATCCACTGCAATCCATAGCCGGCGCTCCATTGTGCTCTCGACCATTCCAGGCTGTAGCGCCCCTTCCACTGCGGAATCGCGCCAAAGTTGTCAGGGTCGTAGCCGCCCTCGCCCACAAAAGGTGCGCCCCCCGGGAACGCGCGGAGTTCGCGCTCGAGCACGTGGGTCAGGAGCAGGCGTTGTTGCACTCGGCCCCAACTGAGCGTAGCCCGGTAAGCCAGCTCGAAATCAATACCACGCGCCGTTTCGCTGGCGATGTTCTGCAGTTGACCGCGGACTTCCGTAATGGCGCCATCGTCGTCACGGGTGATGCGGCTGCAGAACTCTTCGGCGCCGTTTTCAATGCACTGCCCGAGAATGGTGTTGGCGCCCAGCGACGCGATGCCGTTGTCGATCTGGATGTCGTAGTAGTCCAGCGACAGCGTGAAACCCGGCAAACCGGCAGGGGACCAGCTCAGCCCTGCGGTAATGGTGTCGGCCTCTTCGGGTTCGAGATCGGCATTGCCGCCGCCAATCTGCGGGGTTTCGTTGCCCGATTGATTGAAGCTGCCGTCGGCGGGAACGCCTTGGGCAACGCAGCGATCAACCTGCTCAGAAGTCAGTTGCGAAAAGTCGGCACAGGGATCATCCACCGCGGGGTTGGATTGCACGGCGCCACCGAACAGTTCACCAACGGTCGGCACACGGAACGACTGCGCGTAGGCGGCCCGCAAAGTCCAGTCCGGCGTCGGCTGGTAATAGACGCCTGCATCGAAGACGGCGTGCGTGGCGAAGTTCGAGTAATCCACCATGCGCACGCCGGCTTCCAGGTCCAGGCTGCTCACCAGCGGGCGATCACGCAGCAGGGGCACGCCGGTTTCCAGGTAAACCTCGCGGGCCTCGTAGGCACCATCCGTAGCAGCCCGCGCAGAGCCGGTGGTGTTACCGGCCCGGGTTTGCGCATCGGGCGTGTCGGATGCGGATTCTTCCCGGTATTCGGCGCCCAGTGCCACCGTCAGCGGCCCTGCCGGCAGCTCCCACACATCCCGACGCAAACCGGCGGAAATCATGGTCTGCTCGTTCACAAAGCGATCGCGCAACGGCTCACCCGCGAGATAATTCAACATCTCGGGGCTGATCGAGCCCGCACCGGCGAACAGGTTGAGCGGTACGCAGCCTCCGGCGATGGCATCCGGCGTTCCGCAGACCGGGCCATTCGCGCTCTGAAACGACGGCCCCAGCGCCAGGGCCACGCGGTCGCGCAAAAGGTCACCGCTTTGCACCTGATCCATCACGTTGCGGCCAAAGCTGGCTTGCAGATCCCAGTAAGACGCACCCCACTGCCCTTCAAGGCCGGTCGCCACACGCAGCAGCTGATTGTCCTGGGTAAACCCGCGCGAACCGGCCTCCACGAGGCGTCGGCGGGCATCGCTGATCTCCTCATCGAAGGGGTTGTAGAGGTTCTCCGCACTCACCGTCACGCCATCCAGGCGGTTGGTGAAAAACGGCAGCGGCGCCAACCGCGTCCGCGAATCGCGCTGCTGCAACAACGCCTCAACCCGCCAGTTCACATCGCCGATGGGGCGGTCCATCTGGACAAAGGCCGAAACCCGCTGCACATCCTGGACCAAGTCTTCAAACGGATTGAAGTTGAAACGATCATTATCCGGCCCGCTTCCGACGAAGGGGCGAAAGTCGTCCGGTGACGTCCCACTTCGGCCGTCGATCAGGGTCAGACGTCCATCAGAGGTCCGAAAATTTCCCTGGGGTGGTGCGGAGCTGCCATCAGGAACGATGGCGTTGTTCTCACCATCCACCGTGAGCAATTGAGCGGAAAAGTCCCGCTCCCCCTTGCTGACGGCGCTCTGGTCAAACCACTCCAGCCCGGCCACTACCTGCGTAGATCCCACCAGCCCACCACCGACAGCGCTGATACGGGTTGCGTTGCCATCACCACGGTCGGTTTGCTCGCTGGAGGCGAATAGCCGCAAGCCGTCCAGGTCCGAACGCGTGATGATGTTAACCACACCGGCGACCGCATCGGCGCCGTATTCAACGGACGCCCCGTTCTTCAGAATCTCGATCCGGTCGATCATGCCCAGCGGAATGCTGGCCAGATCCACCGCTCCTGCCGTGCCATTCCCCCCGGCCACCATGCGCCGGCCGTTGATCAGGACCAGCGTCCGCTCGGCACCCAGGCCGCGCAGCTCAATCGTTTCGGTCCCCCGCGAGACCGCGCCTCCGCTATCGCGCGCACCCACGCTGGTATTCAGCGGCGCCCCGGCCATCATCGGCAACGATTGCAGGTATTCACCCAGCGAACGCGCACCGGAGTTGCGAATCGCTTCAACGCCGATGGAAGTCACCGGCATCGCCGCCGTATTGGCGTGGAGCAGATGACTGCCGGTCACCGTTAGCGCCGGCAGCGCTTCGGGTGAAAGATCGTCATTCGGTTCGGCGGCCTGCACACTGAAGGCAAAAGGAAAGACTGCCGCTGCCAGCCAGATACGGCTATTCATCAGGGTTCTCCAACGCGAGGTGCCTGCATGGGCACCACTGATCATGGTTATCGCGCCAAGGATTCCCCGAATTTCTTAACAGGAAATTACACGCGTGCCGCCGCCTGCAATCGGAAACTGACCACTTGCCCCTGCTCTTGTCTCTGCTCCTGGGGCTGGAATGTCAGCTGCGTGCCATGCAATGCCGCAATGCGAGTCGCAATGGCCAGCCCCAACCCGGACCCGGCCTGATCCTGGCGCTCCCCCCGCTGAAACGGCGCACCGATGCTGTCACGCAAATGTGCCGGCAGACCGGGGCCAGTGTCGGTCACCTGAATCTGCCAGCCCCCATTCTCGCGCCGGACCGCAACGGTCACCGTTCCTGGTGATGGAACGTGAAGCAAGGCATTTTCGACCAGATTTCGCAACAGAATCCGCAAACTCAGTGCATCGGCATACACCCAGGCAGGCACCAATGGAAGCGGTTGCAGCGTCATTCTCCGCCGCTCCGCCAACGGCGCCATGTCGATCCAGACCTCATCCAGGATCAACTTCAGATCCACCGGCTTCAAAGCCACGGCTCGCGCCGCGCTGGAGTTCACCTGAGCCAGTGTCAGCAGTTGTCTGAGGACACGCTCCGCGTGACCCACGCTGCGCACGATGGAGTGCAACATCTCCAGCGATGCTGGCTCGGTCGTACTTTCCAGGGCCGTCTCCGCCAGCAGCTGTATTCCCGCCAGCGGTGTCCGCAACTCATGCGCGGCCGCCGCATTGAAGAGACGCTCTTCCTCCAGCAGCGCATCCAGGCGCCCCAGCAAATCGTTCAATGCGGCGGTCAGTGGCGCGATTTCCTCCGGAGCGGCAACCTGCACCTGACTCAGATCACCCGGCGCGCGCTTTCGTATCGCCTGCGCCACGCTGGCCAGCGGGCGCAAACCGGAATGCACCGCCGCCCAGATCAGCGCCGCGGCCAGCGGAACGCTCAACAGCCAGCCCAGCAGCGGCAACAGCAACATGTCGCGGAGCAGTTCCCGGCGCACGCGGTCCGGCTCGGCCACATTCACCACCGTTAACGGTTTTCCGGTGCGGACGGTGAACACGTGCCACAACTGGTGGTTGTGATGGATCTGCGAAATACCTTCGGATGTGGCCTGTGAGAGCCAACCCGGCGCACCCAGCGACGTGGTCAGCGGCACGACTCCTTCACGCCAGACGCTGTAGACCAGTTCCCCACCGCGCTCCGACTCACCCTTTGCCCGCCGGGGACCGAAGTGCATGTTTTCAAGCATTTCGTCCAACTCACGGGCAATGCTTTCGCTCTTTGCCTCACTGCCTCCGCGGGGCTCGGCCTGGGTCCATGACGCCAGCACCCAGGCCCGGTCCGCCAACTCGCGGTCCATGATGCGATTGACCCCGTCCTGCAAGCGCAGATAGGTCCATGAACCCCCAGCACCAATGACCAGCATCAGTCCGCCGATCAGCGGCAGCAACAGACGCGCTCGAATGGAAACCATCACACATCGTCCGGTGGCGCGAGGCGGTATCCCACCCCGTGTACGGTCTGGATGCACTGGCTGCCCAACTTTTTGCGTAGCCGATGGACCAGCACATCCAGCGAGTTGCTCGCACCCTGAGCCCGCGATGGCAGCACGGCCTCCAGTGCCGCACGCGGAATCACCGATTGCGCGCGTCGTAAAAACAACGCCAGCAGTGCCGACTCGGCGGCGGTGAGACTGATCTCCTGCCCCTGCAGGTAAGCCAGGCCCGCCAGGGGCTCCAGCGCGATTCCACCACGCACAATCCGTTCTTTGGTTTCCGGCACCCGCCGCAGCAGCGCGCGCAGGCGGGCCAGCAATTCGGCCAGGTGAAAGGGCTTGACCAGATAGTCATCTGCTCCGGCATCCAGGCCGCCCACACAGTCTTCAGGCGTGTCCCTCGCCGTGAGTATCAGACAGGGCCAGGGTTTTCCCTGAGCGCGTAGCTGGCGCAACACCTCCAACCCATCCATTCCCGGCAACCCCAGATCCAGGACCACGGCGGCATACTCCACAGAGGCGACCCGCTCCAGAGCGAGGCGCCCATCGGCACACACATCGACCCGGTATCCATGCAGGCTGAGCGAGTACTCCAACCCCTTGCGCAAGGTCTCGTCGTCTTCTACGACCAACAGGCTCTTTTTCACACGCCCTGATTTTCCCCACAACGGCAGCGGATAGCCTCCCATAAAAAAGGCTCATTGCGGATTGGCGTGAACATCGGGAGTCAGGAGCCTGAAGTCGGGAGCAACGATGTGTGGGGTCCGCTGTCCGGGGCGCCAACCGGGCCTGCGGCCCCGCCGCTGCGCGGTGCCCGGTCCCCGCTGGTACTCAGTGGGGTCGGGTCTACACGACGTCCTGTCGTGGAGACCCTCAAACGGACTCCTGTCCGCTTGCCCCCATTCGCACCAGCGGTGCCCGGCGGGTCGCCTGATGGCTCCGGTCAGCGCCCCGGACAGCTGGCCTGCCAGCGCCAGCCTGGTGCGTACTTCTGCACGCCGCTCGAAGCGATGAATTCAGGGGCAACCCCCAGGGTCGGGGCGTCCTGTGGCCGGGCAATATGGGCTTGCGCCTGACGGGCATGCCGCGACTGGGGGCGATTCGCCAGGACGGCGAATCGAGGCTCTATCTAGACAGGAGGTCTTGTAGAGCCGACCCCACCAAGCGGAATGACCGGCAGGGAACCGCGCAGCGGCGCAAGATCGCCCGGCTACAGGATGCCCCGACCCGGTCGGTGGCGCGGCCCGCTAACTCAGGCCATCCCGCAATTGAGTTGCAACAAGGCGCCGCGTTTCCCGCTAAAGCGCGATGAACCATAAAAAAGCCCCGCCATGCAGGCGGGGCTTTCATCGGGGGAGAGTCCGTGGGGACCACGGACGGGGAGACGATTAGTGGGCGTGCGCCGTTCCCGCACCGCGCGGAACACGGATACTTTCGACCAGCTCCTGAATGTGCACCGGCGGAGCCGCCGTCACCCGCGACACCAGGAAGGCGACAGTGAAGTTGACCAGCGCGCCCACCGCACCGATCGATTCGGGCGCAATACCCAGCACCCAGCTTTCCGGTGTGTTTGGCAGCATGTTGGTGCCCACCACGAAGAACCAGCCCTTGTAGACGAAGATGTAGATCAGCGTGAACAGCAGACCGCTCAACATCCCGCAGATGGCGCCGGCTTTGTTGATGCGCTTGCTGAAGATCCCCATCATCAGGGCCGGGAAGATCGACGACGCGGCCAGACCGAAGGCCAATGCCACCACCTGCGCCGCGAACCCCGGGGGGTTCATGCCCAGATAGCCGGCGACCACAATCGCACCTGCCATCGCGATACGACCCGCCATCAGTTCACCTTTTTCCGAAATGTTCGGCATGAAGGTGCCCTTCAGCAGGTCGTGGGAGATGGAGGACGAAATGGCCAGCAGCAAGCCCGCCGCGGTGGACAGCGCCGCCGCCAGACCACCGGCAGCAACCAGCGCGATCACCCAGTTCGGCAGCTTGGCGATTTCCGGGTTGGCCAGCACCATGATGTCGCGGTCCACCTTCACCATTTCGTTGCCTTTCCAGCCGAAGGCGGCAGCCTTGGCGGCGAACTCGGGGTTCTGATCGTTGTAGTACTGAATCCGGCCATCGCCGTTCTTGTCTTCATACTGCAGCAATCCGGTGGTTTCCCAGTTCCGCATCCACTGCGGACGCTCTTCATAGACCAGGTTCGCTTGCGGATCACCGATGGGACCTGTCTGAATGGTATCCATCAGGTTCATGCGCGCCATCGCACCCACGGCGGGGGCGGTGGTGTACAGGATGGCGATGAACACCAAGGCCCAACCGGCTGATTTCCGTGCATCCGATACTTTGGGCACGGTGAAGAAGCGAATGATCACGTGCGGCAGACCGGCGGTCCCGATCATCAGCGATGCGGTAAGCAGGAAGGTGTTCAGCATCGCGCCCTGAGCTTCGGTGTATTGCGAGAAGCCCAGATCCATGACGATTTTGTCCAGCTTCTCCAGCACGGCCATTCCGCTGCCATCGCTGAGCGTGCTACCCAGACCCAGCTGCGGCAACGGATTGCCGGTGAGCTGCATGGAGATGAAGATCGCCGGCACCGTGTAGGCAAAGATCAGCACGCAGTACTGAGCAATCTGGGTATAGGTAATCCCCTTCATGCCTCCCAACACTGCATAGAAAAACACAATGGCCATCCCGATCAGCACACCGGTCTCAAAATCGACCTCCAGGAAGCGGCCGAATGCCACGCCCACGCCTTTCATCTGCCCGATCACGTAGGTGATGGAGGCGACGATCAGGCACAGCACCGCCACCAGACGCGCCGTTTGCGAGTAGTAGCGATCACCGATGAACTCGGGCACGGTGAACTTGCCGAACTTGCGCAGATAGGGCGCCAGCAGCAATGCCAGCAGCACATAGCCACCGGTCCAGCCCATCAGGTAAGCCGAAGCGTCGTAGCCCTTGAATGCGATCAGACCCGCCATCGAAATGAACGAGGCTGCGCTCATCCAGTCGGCCGCCGTTGCCATGCCGTTCGCTACCGGGTTGACGCCGCCACCGGCAACATAAAACTCCTTGGTGCTGCCGGCGCGCGCCCAGACGGCGATTCCCATATACAGCGCAAAGGTCCCGCCAACGGCGAGATAAATCCAGGTTTGCAGTTCCATCGGCTCAGTCCTCGTGTACGTCGAATTCGCGATCGATCTGGCCCATCTTCCATACGTAATAGAAGATCAAACCCACGAACACGTAGATGGAGCCCTGCTGGGCAAAGAAGAAGCCCAACTTGATCCCACCAATGGAGATCGAGTTCAGAGCATCTACAAACAAGATGCCGCAGCCAAACGAAACGACGAACCAGACGACCATCAATTTGATGACCAGGCTGATATTCGCCTTCCAGTAAGCCTCGGCTTTTTCCGGTAAGGACATAAGTTGTCTCCTCTAAGGCACGGCGCGAAATGCGCTGACCTGCACTCTGTCCCATGCGCTCCAAAGGGGAAACACGACTTTGGTCTATAAACTTAGGTGGAAATCCCAGGCTTCTGTTTTTATTGGGTTTTTTTGATCTACAACAGATAACGCAGGCGCAGACTGGCCTGCATGCGCTTGGCCTCCTGCATTGCTGCGACCAGAACTTCACGCTCGAACCGGCTGAGGTCGTCCAGGCGCACGCGGTTGTCCACCCTCTGCCCGTGCGCCAGCTGCTCAAACTGATGCCGCACCCGCAGATCCTGCAGGCTGCGATAGGCGGCAACCCAGGCTCGGCGGTCGCGACTTTCCGAGGCCAGCTTGGCCGAATCCACGAACCGCTTGTCGGTGTGCGTCGAGATCACACCGGATGCCAGCGAAAACACACGGGCGGCGTCAACGAACATCGACACACCATTCACCTTGATGTCGATGACCTTCTCACCGTCGGATTTGCGTACCCGCAGCTGCTTCCAGGGCCACAGCGGCGGCGCATTGGAGATGGCGTATTCCGCCATCTGCTTGAGAAACAGCGGACGCGGCTTGATGTATTCAATCAACCACTCACGCAGCTCGCGCGCCAGTTCCAGGTTGCCGGCAATGCCGCGAAAATCAAAAAAAATGGCGCCATGCAGCAGCGCCTGCGGATCGCCGGTGTCGATCCACGTGGCGAAGGTGTCCTGCCACTCCTCCAGGCTCAGGCACCACTTGGGGTTGCTGGCCATCACATCCCCGGGACACAGCATGTAACCGCACTGGTCGAGCTGCTCATTGATCTCCCGCAGACGCGGAAGCAACCGTTCGCGCACCACCGCCGCATCCTCGCCACGAAAGATCAGCGCGTTGTCCTGGTCGGTATGTACGGTCTGCTCCTCGCGACCTTCGCTGCCCAGCGCCAACCAGCACCAGTCCAGGTCCGCAAAGTCGGCATGATGAATCTCCAGCAGCCGTCGCAGCACCGCGTCATTCCAGCGGGCGACGGTGCGGGTGAGCACATCGCTGCGCAAGCCCTCCTCGTACAAGGTCGCCGCCTGCCGGCGCAGCAGACTGCAGGCGCGAACCAGATCCGCGGGTTCGCGACATTCGGCAACCCAGGACTCGCCATGGGCAACCGCCTCCTGCAACGGATGTTCGGCCTCGAGCTTCATCGCGTATGGCCCGTCAGGCATTGACTGCAAGCGATAGCTGCCAAGGTGAAAGTCTGACGGGGGCCGAGGGCGGCAGCCGATAGGAGCGCGCGCCCGGTTCGCGGAAAAGGCCCGCAGGGCGAGGGACACGGATGTCCGTCGCTTTCTGCTGAGGCAGGATGCCGAATCAGAAAGCCCCGCGAACCGGGCGAAACAGCGAGACGTGGCTGCCGCCCTCGGCCCCCGTCAGACCCTGCCAAGCGACAACATGTGATCGCGACGTTCACGCCCTAATACCCCAACCGCGCATACCAGGACTCCCGCGAGGCATCCAGCGCTTCGCCGAGCGTGCGAATTCCCTTCTGCTCCAGTAGCGGCAACATCCGGCAAAACACCTCTGCCGTAAGCAGTGCATCCCCCAGCGAGGTATGTCGTCCCAGCACCGTTACACCCAGACGCTCGGCGATGTCTTCCAGCCGATGCTGATCCCGCTCCGGGTAAACCACCGAGGACAACAGCAAGGTATCCAGTGAAAGCGGTGGCAGCGTATACCCGTAACGCTTGGACGCGATTTCCAGAAAGCGCAGGTCGAAGGCCACGTTGTGCCCCAGCAGCAGGTTGTCGCCCGCAAAGGCCAGAAAACGCTGGATGGACTCGGCCTGCCCCGGCGCGTCCCGCAACATGCCGGCATGGATACCGTGGATTTTTTGCGATTCAGGATGAATCGGCTTCTCCGTACGCACCAGTGTCTCGAAGATCTCCTGACCAATCAGGCGACCATTGAGCACCCGGATGGCCCCCATCGAAATGATTTCGTCGCCTTGTGAGGGATTCAATCCGGTGGTCTCGGTATCGAACACCGTCAACGCCAAACGGTTCAGCGGCACCTGGCGATCAACGCCCTCCGCCGGCGCATCGAAAAGATTGAAATCGAAATACTCGGGGCGGGCCGGCAAGTCTTCCACGACGACCCGCTTCTCGGCCGGTTCGGCAGCCTTGGACAACAGCAGGTGCAAACGGGAACCCGCGTCGGAAACCTCACCCCACAACGTACCGCCCTGGGACTCCAGCAGCTGTTGAGGCGACCAGGGCGACTCCCCCTCGTCACCATCCAGCCGACGTTGCTGCCACATGCGCAACTCATCAGCGTCAATGCCGGTTCCGGACCATTCCAATGTCATCACGGCGTGATCGTCTTCCACGATGACACTCCATTCCGTGGCCTGACAATCATGGTCACTCAGCCACCGTGCAATGGACTCAGCCAGCATGACCAAACTGGCCGACTCGGCACGCAGCCAGATACCGCCAAATAATTCGCGGTCAGGCAGGGAGACGCCAAGCCGACTGGCCATCAAAGGCAACAGATCACGCGCCGCCACATCATCCAACGGCAAACCGCCTTCGCCCGCCAGCCGTTCGGAGAGCTGGGCAAAGCTGTGCACCAGTTCCTGCGTTTCGGCGGCGATCACGCTCACCAGACGCGCCCGAAGTTCGTCGCTCAGATCGGCTTCGTCCTGCAACGTCTCCGCCGCCGCCTGCAGGTTGGCCAACCGCGCCCGCCGCGGTTCGATGAATTGCGCCAGGTCGCTCTGCTCGGGGGCAAACGTTTCCAGAGGTTCCAGCGCCAACAGGAACCCTCGCCGTCCATCCAGATTCAAGGGTGAGAAACGGGCGTGAAACGGGCGTCCTGCGCGGCTACCCAGCACCCCCGTAACGCGACGACCGCTGTCCGTCAGACGCGCAACAAAGTGACTCACCGCCCAACGCCGAAAAACCACAAAGATCGATCGCCCCAACGCCAGCGATTCCTCGGCGGCAAGCAGGTCAGCGGCGGCGGCGTTGTAGAGCAGGATGCGCCCATCGATGGTCGCTGCGATCAACGCGCCATCCATGGATTCAATCAACCCCCTTAGCAAAGCACGGTCCTGCGCAAACCGCCCGGTGGCCTCTTCAACCTCGGCGCTGACTCGCCCTTGTTGTCCGCGGGCATGCGCGGCGAGCATGTTCAGCGCTTCCCGTAATGCGGGCGGAACCCGGCCGTCATCCAACGCAAACTCGGGGTTTGCGCTCACCCACAGTTCCACCGCATGCTGCACCCGCGGCAGCCAGGCGGGCTGCCTCACAGCGCGCCACAGCAGTCCGGCCATACCGGCCAGGGACACCAGCCCCAGTGCGGCGGCTACGAGGTCGTAAACCGTGAACACCGTCACGCCCAGCCCGGCGATCCCGATACTCAGGAACAACGCCAAACCCAGCCAGGGACGGAGGACCTGCATCATTCGTCCGGCGACTCCAGCAGCTTGCGCACCCGGGCCAGCAATTCCCGCGTGGAAAAGGGTTTGATCACATAATCGGAGGCGCCCAGCGCCTTGCCCTTGACCCGGTCCGCATCACGGCCTTTGGCGGTGAGCATCACGATCGGTGTGCGTGCGAATCGCGCCTCCCCGCGCAAGGCCTGGCACACGCTGAACCCATCCAGCTCCGGCATCATCACATCCAACAGAATCAGGTCCGGCACATGCTCGCGCGCCAGTTCCAGCGCCTCGCGACCATTGCGTGCCACCAGCACCGTGTAGCCCGCGCGTTTGAACAGAAACTCCAGCGAGATCAGAATGTTGTCCTCGTCATCAGCGACGAGCAATGTGGCGTTCTCGGTCATGATTCAGCGCTCCGTTGCAGCGGCAGCGAAAAAGAAAACTGGGCGCCCCAGCCCGGATTGCTGTGGACCCAGATGCGGCCACCCAGATGTTCCACGATACGCTTGCTGATCGCCAGACCGAGCCCGGTGCCGCTGGCCGTTGTGTTCTGCCGACGCGCCTGGCGGAAGCGATCGAAGATCAGTCCCTGCTCGTCGGCGGAAATGCCGGGGCCGTTGTCGGACACCATCACCACAATCTGACCGGCCTCGTTGCGCGAGCGCAGCCGCACCTCGCCACCGGTGTCGGGGCAAAACTTGAGCGCGTTCGCGACCACATTGACCAGCAACTGATGCACCCGGTCACGATCCCCGGCCACCAGCGCATCTTCGGCCTGCAATTCCGTAATCAGGCGAATCCCGCGTTGATCGGCAAGGCTGCGCAACACGCTGAGCGCGCGATGCACGGCCTCATGCACATCCACGCTTTCGTGCTGCCACTGGGCCTCACCAGATTCCAGTTTCGACAGATCCAGCACCTGTTCGATCAGGCGCGACAGGCGATCGGTCTCATCGATGACGATCTGCAGAAACCGCTCCCGCTCGGCCTGATCCAGCTCGTTGTCGTCGCGCATGATTTCGGTAAAAGCACGGATCGAGGTCAACGGTGTGCGCAACTCGTGGGTGACGGTGGAAACGAAGTCATCCTTCAGCCGGTCGAGCTCGCGCAAGCGCAGGTTCGCCGCCCGCAACTCGCGGGTGACGGATTCCAGCGCATCGCTTTTCTGCTTGAGCTGACGCGCCATCTTCAATGCGCCGGAGGTTTCGGCCATCAGGCGGAACACTTCGTCCTGGCTCATCTCATGCGCGGTTGCCACCGAGCTGACCAGAATCCGCGCCGATGCCGAACCCACGGCCGAGGCCAGTTCGGATTCCACACTGCGGAGCAACTCGCTATCGGCCTGCAGCTGCGGGCCGGTTTGAGCCAGCAGCGCCTGGGTCTTTTCGGCTCCCAGCACCTGGATCAGCAAGCGTTCCAGATCGGCGATGGCCACCCCGCCCCGCCACAAGCTCGGCGTGGGCTCATCGGCGCCGCCACGCATGGAGTTCACGAAATCCTCGGCCTGCGCGACCTCCTTGGCCTCGCGGGTGTCACTTAGCGAAAACAGCAACACCAGCAGCAGGTTCAGACCCAGACTCCAGAACACCCCGTGACTGAGTGGCGCCATACCGGCATAGCCCCACAATGCCGTGGGCTGCAAGGCCGGCGCCCAATGCACCGAGTAACCCGACCAGACCGAGGGCAAGAACAGCGTGTGCGCCCACACCGCAAACCCGACGGCCAACCCGATCGCCACGGCCCGCCCCTGCACCCCACGCCAGATCAACCCCAGCAACACCCCCGGCACAAACTGGGCGACGGCGGCGAAGGACACCAGCCCCATCGAAACCAGCGAGCGCTGCTCGCTACTTGCGCTCACATAGGCATACCCCAGCAACAGCACCGCGATCATGCTGCCGCGCCGCACCCGCAACAGGCGACGGCCGAGCTCGAGCGGCAGCAGGCCCGCCGAACGCGCGCGCAACATCAGCGGCAGGGCCAGATCATTGCTGACCATGGTAGCCAGAGCGGTGCTCTCCACAATGATCATCCCGGTGGCTGCCGACAGTCCGCCCAGAAAAACCACCAGTGCGATGACCGGGTGGTCATGCAACAACGGGAACGCCAGCACCCAGGTGTCGGCCGAGGTGGATTCCGGCAGCATCACGCGCCCGGCCACCGCGATGGGCAATACCGACAGGTTGATCAATAGCAGATAGAGCGGGAACATCCAGGCCGCCGTGCGGGCGTGATCCACATTGTCATTTTCCACCACCAGCATCTGGAACTGGCGCGGCAACAACACCACGGCGGACATCGACAGCACCAGCAATACCAGCCAATCGGCATAGCCTCGCTGAGCGGTCTTCACCTGCATCCATTCGGCAGGCTGAGCCCGCATCGCATCGAGAAAGCCACCCACACCGCCGAGCACCGAGAACAGGACAAATCCCCCCACCAGCAACAGGGCGGTGATCTTCAGCAAGGACTCCAGTGCAATGGCGCGTACCAGGCCGTGATGCTGCTCGGTGGCCTGCAGTGAACGGGTGCCGAAAATCATGGCAAAAATGGCCATCACCACGGCGATCCACAAACTGGTGTCGCTCCACCAGGGCCCGCTGTCGTGCGCCGCCCCGGTCAGCAGCCGGAAACTCAGATCCACCGCCCGTAATTGCAGCGCGATGTAGGGCACCACACCGACGACGGCCACCAGGGTGGCCAACGCCGCCAGGCTGGCACTCTTGCCATACCGTGCGGCGAGCAGATCCGGCACCGACGACACCCGGTGTCGCTGGCACAGCGCGATGAAGCGCGGCAAGAACAGCGGAAACAATACGGCGACCAGCGTCGGCCCCAGATAAATCGGCAGAAACTCCAGGCCGCGATCAGCCGCCGTTCCGACCGACCCATAGAAGGTCCACGACGTGCAATACACCGCGAGCGACAACGTGTAGACCAGCGGGGAGGTGGCGTTTCGACCGGGCCGTCGGTCCACCCACCACGCCACCAGAAACAGCAGGCTGATCCAGGCCGCGGCCAGTGCCAGTGCGGTCAGCGTCATGCCGAAAGGCTCGTCATGTGCGCCGGACGCTCAATGCGGTACCCGCAATCACCCCCACCCATAGAGCAAACAGCCACGCCGCGGTCGCATGATGAAAATCGACCAGCAGCAGCACCGGCGGCAACATCGCCACAGCACCCAGACCAAACAACACCCACAAGCGTGCTTTTCGCATTCAGGTCGTCTCCTTTTCAGGCTGCCCCAACTGTAAACGGATCGACACCTCACGGTGCCGATCCGCCGGGCTCATCGATTGCCGAAACCGGCAATCGAAGGAGAAGGGGTGCGCGCTCAGAACGCGAGCTTGGCCCCAAATTGCAGCCGGGTGAACGCCCCCTCGGAACCATCAAAGTTTTCCTTCTGGGCGTTGATCAGCTCAACACCAACGGTCAACGGTTTGACCGGGGAGTACAGGTAGTTCACATGGATGCTGCTGGCCGTATCCAGACCACCGGCATCCTCATCGCCGGAGAACGCGCCGAACACGATGCTGGAACGCGCCTTGTCATTCCAGTGGTGCCGATAAGCAATGAAGCCGGCGACCAGGTCATTGGTCTCGATGCTGCCATCTGCCAGAACCCGGCCGTCTTCATTCCCGATGACGCCCACGTAGCGACCCAGCCCGCTGCCGGCCGTGACCATGAACTTCAGGTCATCCTTGCCCACCGCAAATTTGCCGGACAGGCTCAAACCGCCGCCCACTTTGGATTCATCCGTGCCTGCAGCGTCCTGCACGGTGATGTTGCGCACCAAGCCGGCCAGAACCACGGGTCCCAGATTCATGCGCAGGGCGATGTCCGGCACCATGTTGTCGTCTTCATTCAACACCGAGCCATCCTGCAGGGTCACCCGGGACTGGGGGTTCTCAATAGCCACCTGGAAGTTGCCGGAGGTATAGCGGATCTGCGGCTGGCGAATGAACACGGTGCTTTCCGCCGGGCCGATGAAATCGATGGTTTCCGGCAGTGCGCCCACGTTGAAAAAGGTGGACCAGGTCTGCCCCATCAACCAGTTGCCGTAGCTGAGGAAGGCGTGGCGAATCCGCGGCGACGAGCTGTTGCTGACCAGCTCATTGCCCTGCCCGCTCTCCATGAAGTCGAGCTCGATGAACGAGGTGACTTTTTCGCCATCCAGGTCGGTCACCGTCTTGAAGTTGAAGCGGGTCTGTTTTGCGTGCATGTCGAAGACGGTTTTGCCTTCGCCACTGGGGTCATCGGTGGGAATGCCCAGTCGGGCGCCGCGGTAATAGTCCCGAGCCGGGCCGGAAATCTCGCCATCCGACTGGGTGATCATGGCGTCCAGTTTGATGTAGCCACCGACCGTTAATTGCGTGTTGCCAATATCCACAGTGGCAGCTGATGCTGCCGGCGCGGCAAATGCCAGGCCCGCAGCGGCCATGCCGAGTACGGCTTTGGACGAAATTGTCATGCGTTGTCTCCTCGCTGTCGTTCGCCGAAAGTGGCGTCGGTGAACAGATTCCGCCTGAAGTTCGGCAGCGTCCATTAGCCCATGGTCGAAAGCTGGCAGGGCTTACGACCAAGGTCTCAGGCGGCAAATTGATCCAGATCAATTTCGGAGGACCACGCGTTGGTTAGCGTGCCCCCGGACATTTGATGCGCGCAGACCGATGCCAGAATCCCCTTCCCCCGTTCCTCATCGCAAGGTCATTCGGCAGTGGCTGACGCCTTACTCCCGGCGCAGCACGCGCAAGGCCATTGTCCTGGCCGGCATCGATCTCACGTTATTCGTCGGCGCCATCGTCGCCACAATTGTTGCACCCCACCTGGGGTTGAAGCTCCTGGCCGGGGTCGCCGCGGGTTTCATCATCGGCCGCCTGTTCATCATCGGCCATGACGCCTGCCACCAGAGCCTCACCGACAGCCGACGCCTCAACCGCATCATTGGCCGCATCGTATTCCTGCCATCGCTGACCCCATATAGCCTCTGGGACACCGGCCATAACCTGGTCCACCACGGGTATACCAATCTGCGCAGCCATGACTTCGTCTGGCGACCATTATCGGTGGAGGAATATCAATCCCTGCCCCCCGTCGCGCGGTGGCTGGAACGGGTGTATCGCAGCGGCTGGGCGCCCTGGCTGTATTACCTGCTCGAGGTCTGGTGGCGGCGTATGTTCTTCCCCAACCGCGAGGAAATGCCCACGCGACGCCCCGTTTTTCGGAGCGACTGCTTGCTGGTCAGCGCATTCGCGACCGCCTGGATTGCGGTGCTGGCGTTTGCGGCGCAGAGCACCGGCCAAGGGCTGCTGATCACATTGCTCGCCGGCTTTGTGCTGCCTTTCGTGGTGTGGAACGGGCTGATCGGATTCGTCGTGTATGTCCACCATACCCACCCGAAAATCGATTGGTACGACGACAAGCAGGCCTGGGGTTCGTCACAACCGTTCGTGACCACAACGGTGCACCTCAAATTCAAACGCGTCCTGGGTTTCGACTGGGGCGTCGCGCTGCATCACATCATGGAACATACGGCCCACCATGTGGACATGCGCATCCCGCTGTACCACCTCAAGGCGGCGCAGAAAACGCTGGAGGAGAAGCTGCCCGGATCCATCGTGGTGCAAACCTTCTCCTGGCGCTGGTATCGCGACGTGGCACGCCGTTGCAAGCTGTACGACTTCCGCCAGCAACGCTGGCTGGACTTCACGGGTCAACCGACCTGAGCCTTGCCCCCGGGGCCTTCCCGCGACGCGCATTTGTAGCGGCGCCTCCTTGTCCTCTGAACCGCAGGCCGCCCAACCACCGCTCATTCCGAGAAAGGATCTTCGCGCTTTAGCGGGAAGCGCTGCGCCATGTTGCCCTTCACCACGGGATAGTCTGGCCCAGCACGACGGGTCAGACGAGCCACCAGTCGGGTCGGCGCATCTCCTGTAGCCGGGCGGTCTTGCGCCGCTGCGCGGTTCCCTGCCGGGCATTCCGCTTGGTGGGGTCGGCTCTACAAGACATCCTGTCTAGCTAGAGCCTCGATTCGCCGTCCTGGCGAATCGTCCCCAGTCGCGGCATAACCGTCAGGCGCAAGCCCCGACGGCCCGACCACAGGACGCCCCGACCCTGGGGGTTGTGCCGGCAGTCTTGGTACTAGGCTTCGTTCACAAGAATAAAAGCGCTGGCGTTGGAGGGTCCGCTGTCCGGGGTGCCGATCGGAGCCATCAGGCGACCCGCCGGGCGCCGCTGGTGCGAATGGGGGCAAACGGACAGGAGTCCGTTTGAGGGTCTCCACGACAGGACGTCGTGTAGACCCGACCCCACCGAGTACCAGCGGGGTTCGGGCACCGCGCAGCGGCGGGGCTGCAGGCCCGCCCGGCTACA
>JBFIER010000028.1:0-32671 GCA_041603255.1 Oceanococcaceae bacterium
ACCCGTTGTTGTTGGTTGGCATTCATTGCTGATGCTCCATCGTGGATGGATCACCAACCCTGCTTCTCGTCGAGTCAAATGACTGCTCTGGAGCAATCCAGCCAAGCCATCCCGCACCTGCTGGCCTTCCGCTTTGGGTCGGGAAGAGTCATCCGCCAAGCCGATATTTGGTCTCCGGGGCGGTAGTCATTTATCGATCTAGAGAAAAAACGCGGTCTCAAATGGTCCCTAGACGGTCCCTGTGTGGTCTCAACCTAGAAATCAGTGAATTTGCGCCCATCGAGAGCAATGGTCACCGGCAGACGCCACTTTTGAACAGTGCTTTTTGAGGGATGTGCTCATCAACCCAAAAACCACTCGTAAGTCATTGAAATGGCGCGCCTGAGAGGATTCGAACCTCTGACCCCTGCCTTCGGAGGGCAGTACTCTATCCAGCTGAGCTACAGGCGCACTGACTACTTCACTACATCGGCTTGGCGCCCGTTTCGCTGAATGACTCATGCCTTCGGAGGGCAGTACTCTATCCAGCTGAGCTACGGGCGCTTGAGCATCTGACAGCGCGCGATTATACGCGCGCTCTTGCCAAGACGGAGACTCATGCCTCGTCTTTCGCTGCGTGGGGGTAATAGTCCAGTAGCAAATTGTGCAGAATGCTGCGCGTCAACGGCTTGTTGACGTAGGTTTTGGCCACGCCCATGTGCTGGGCACGCAAGGAATCGTCCGGATTGCGCGAGGTGGTCAGCATGGCGACCACGATGCATTCCGCGCCCAACATTCCGGCATCGGTGGCGGCCTGCAGAAATTCCCAGCCATCCATGATCGGCATGTTGATGTCGAGAAAAATCATCTCCGGCAGCGGCTTTCCGGCGGCTTTGCGGGCCTGCAGGTAATCCAACGCTTGCTGCCCATTGCCGACGGAGTCCACCTGCTCGGCGCACCCGTAGCGGTCAATGACCAGACGATGGATGAAATTGTCGGCTTCGTAGTCATCGATCAACAGAATGGTTTTCAGCTTTTTCATGCTGGACTCAATAGCAAGATTGCGACCGCGGACACATCAACCTCTCAGAATCAATCCGACACCCAACAATACCGGAGTTGCCACGGCAACGATCACGTTGCCGGCCAGATACCCCTTGTGCGCGCCGATGCCGGTACCGTAGCGCCGCGCGCCGATCCAGGCGCGCCAGGCCAGCGGCTGCGTCAGCAAAGCCAGTGCACATGACTCCGGCAACAGATTTTGCGCAATGGCCAGCACGATCACAACTGCTGGCGCCAGCGCCAATAGGCCGTAAACCTGTGCCGCGCGGGCAGCCCCCTGATGGATGACGATGTGCTTGCGACCCGCGCGGGCATCGGCCACGGCGTCCGGAAACTGGTTCAGTAACAGCAATCCGTTGACCTGGAAAAACGGCACCAGGGCCACCAGCCACGCGGTGGATGAGTAGCTACCCGTGAGTGCGAAATGGGTGCCCGCAACCATCAGCAGCCCAAAACCCAACCCTGGCGCCACCAGACACACCCATGGAAAACGATTGATCCACGGCGTGTAACCGGCAACCAGCAGCAAGCCCAGCAACCCCAGCGGCACGATCGCCGCACCATGCTGGGCCGTGATGGCCACGCCTACCAATGTAGTCGCCAGCAGCGTGATCAATCCCGCATTGCGGACCGCCACCGCGTGCACCGGCTGCGCCGGCAAGGCCCCGCTGCCACCGCTGAACGGAGTGCGCTCGGTCTGCAGATCCAGGCCACTGCGAAAGTCCATGTACTCGTTCAGCAGGTTGACGCTGGCATGCGCCATCACGGCGCCAAACAGCACCAGCAGTACATCCGGCACGGCCACGGCCTGCCCCTCGGCAAGCACGCTGGCCACACCCAGAAATACGCAGGCCGGTGTCAGTATCAAGAATGGCAGCCGTGCGGACTGCAGCAGTACCAGAAACATCGATTCGCACTCCCTTGCGTCAGGTCGCCCATCACCGGCGCCGTCCAGTGTCACAATTCATTCCGACTCCTCAGGCTCTACTGTACCCATGCCCGTTCGTCGCGTACTCCCATTGCTGCTGCTGACCTCTGTTGGCCTTGGCGCCTGTGATCAGCAGCAGGTGACTCAGAAGGTCGAGCAGCTCAAGGTGGCAGCGGCAAACGCACTGGGCCGTATCGGCCCGTCCCCGTGCCAGCGGGATGATGTGCAGCAGGCCATTCTGGAACAGTCCGGCTTCTACGCAGATGACCCGGTTCGGGGTTTTCAGCCCCTGGACGGGGTGACGCTGGGTCTGGAGCGCTTGCAGGTCGATGAAACCCAGGATGGCCGCTATGTCTGCCGCGGTGAAATGCGGATCAGCGGGCCCAAATCCACCCTGGTGCAACAGATTCTGGGCCTGCGCTGGGCGCAGGACTCCGCATTCGCCATCGGCGAAATCAGCCGCGGCTTCAACCCGGATGGTCAAACCGAACCGGGCCTGTGGGGCATGCTTGGCAGCATCACGGCTGTGAGCGTACTCGCCATGTCGCAGGCCTTCGAGGGGGATCCGGAAGGCGACCAGCCCATCGACATCCGCTCCGATATTGAGTTCGCCGTGTACAAGGAACCCCGCGAGGGCACCTACCTCAAAGCCTGGGCCTGGATTCCCGGTGACTCACCGGGCTTTCACGCCGGGGCGCTATTGCGCCCCACGCCCACACCCGCGCCGCACAGCTAGCCCCGCAGGCTCAGCTCAGCGACGCCCGGATGGCGGCAATCTCGTTCTGATACAGGTTCCGGTTGTTTGCGGCGTAGGCTTCAGCTGGTAGAGCGGCCAGCCCCGCCGCCTGCTGGGCAGCAAACGCCAGCGCGGCCTCGGCCTCGACCAGATCGGTCAGAAAGCCGACCTGAGCCGCCGTTTCCGGGTTGTACAGCCGCGCTTGCACCACGGCGGCTGTCAGTGCCGGCGGCGCCAGGCGAATCCGCGGCAGCTCGATGCCAAACACCGGCAAGGCCAGGCCAATCGCAGTTTCATTCAAGCCGATCTTGAACGCGCCCTGCACCCCGATCCGGGTGTCGCACGCAAGCAGAAACAAGGCGCCCATGGCCAATGCGTGCCCGGTACACAGGCCGATGGTGGGCAAGGGTGATTCGAGCAGCCGCAGCGCGACTTCACCGCCGCGGTTGAGCAGCGTGCGCACGGCTTCCGCATCCCCACCCTGAATCACCTTCAGGTCGAAACCGGCGCAAAACTTGCCGGGCCGCCCGACCAGCACCAGGGCTTTGGCCTGCGCCTCCGCCTGGTCGATGGCGGCCAGCAGGGCGTCAACGAGTTCAAAATTGACGGCGTTGACCTTGCCGTCGTCCATGCTGACCCAGGCGACGTCGTCGCGGATCTCAACAGTTACGCTCATGCGAATTTCCGGTTGCTTGAAGAGTGTTGATCGTTCAGGCGGAGTACACGCCGCGCTTTGCAGGCAACCACCAGGTGAAGCCGAACAGGGTGGTGCCCAGAATCACTTTCAGCGGGTTCGGCTTTTGCTCCGACAGCACCACGAAAGCCACCGGAATCTCCAGCACGTGCGCCCCCAGGATGAAAGCGGTGAACAGAATGAACGGGTGATGCAGTTCGGTACCCGCACTGATCATGTAGCCGGCCGCCGCGTACAGCACCAGCAGACTCAGATTCATGACCTTCCACAGCGCTTTGTTTTCCATTGATGTCTCCCCGACACAAAAATTCAGTGCGGCGAAACTACGGGATTTTTCTTCCCGTCACAACGGCGGTGATTCCAGGCGGCTCGAAGCCACCCGGTACGCGCGTTAAAATGGGGAGTTCCCCCAAGGCACGCGCAGCATGAGCGACGCCCACCAAACACCGAATCCCGACACACCGCAGCACCCCATCCAGGTGGCGGCACTGTACAAATTTACGGCCTTGCCGGATTACGCCGTGCTGCAGCCGCGGCTGCAAGAGCTGTGTACAGCGCAGCAGTTGCGCGGCACCTTGCTACTGGCCGAAGAAGGCATTAACGGCACGGTGGCCGGCCCCGAAAAGGGAATCGCAGCGCTGAAAGCTTTCCTCGATGCCGATGCGCGGTTTGCCGGCTACACCTGGAAAACCGCCCAGGCCGATGAAATGCCCTTCTGGCGCATGAAGGTGCGCCTGAAGAAAGAAATCGTCACGATGGGTGTGCCCGGCACCGACCCCACCCAGGTCAACGGCACCCGGGTCAGGGGCGACGAATGGAACCGGCTGATCAGCGACCCCGAGGTCCTGGTCATCGACACCCGGAACCAGTACGAGGTGGATGTGGGCACCTTCCCGCGGGCCGTTTCGCCAGCCACCGAAACCTTTCGCGAGTTTCCGCAGTACGTGAAGGAACAGCTGGACCCGCAAAAACACAAGAAGGTCGCCATGTTCTGCACCGGTGGCATTCGCTGCGAGAAGGCCACCAACTACCTGCTGCGTGAAGGCTTTGAGGAGGTCTACCACTTGGATGGCGGCATCCTGCAATACCTGGAGGACATGCCCGTCGAGGAAAACCTGTGGCAGGGCGAATGCTTCGTGTTCGACGGCCGGGTCAGCGTCGACAAACACCTGCAGCCGGGGCAGCACACGCAGTGCCATGCCTGCCGTCACCCATTGACGCCGGAAGACCGCGCACATCCCAGTTTTGAGCACGGGGTGCAGTGCATCCATTGCCAGGACAAGCTCACACCAGAGCAAAAGGCCCGTGCCGCAGAACGCCAGCGCCAGGTCCGCCTGGCCGCCGAGCGCGGCGAACAGCACATCGGGGTTGCCCAGAACCCGCAACGCTAGCCGCGGCGTGTCTCTCCCGATTCTCTACAGCTTCCGTCGCTGCCCGTACGCGATGCGCGCGCGGCTGGCACTGGCCGTCGCCCATGTGTCGGTGGAACTGCGCGAGATCGTGCTGCGCGACAAGCCTGCCGCGATGCTAGCCCTCTCCGCCAAGGGCACCGTGCCGGTGCTCCAGCTGGGTGATGGCACCGTCATCGATGAGAGCCGCGACGTGATGCACTGGGCGTTGGCGCAAAGCGATCCGCAGAACTGGCGGCGCGCCGAAGACGCCGCTGCCACCGCCGCCCTGATTGACCAGAACGACGGCCCGTTCAAGCACTGGCTCGACCGCAGCAAATATTTCGAGCGCTATCCCGAGCAACCCCAGGACGATTACCGCGCCGAAGCCGAACGCATCCTTGCCGAGTGGGAACAGCGACTGCAGCAGCACGGCGGCGGCCTGCTTCGCCCGGAGCCGGGTCTGGCGGACTTCGCCCTGCTGCCCTTTGTGCGCCAGTACGCCCACAGTGACGATGCGCACTGGGAGAGCCGACCCTTCCCCGGCCTGCAGGCATGGCTGACCCGGTTTGAAGCCAGCGAACTGTACCGGCGCATCATGCCCAAGTGGCCGCTGTGGCCGCAGAGCGGGCCGGGCATTCGGGTCGACTGGGCGACCCCCGCCGGCACCTGACCGGGGGCAAGGCTCCGCAAACGCCTCACCTCGACGCCCCGGTTGCTGCAGCTAGCAGCCTGTCGGACTTGCCAGATCGTCACGAGATTTTCTCCTCGCGAGGCGATTTCTGGGCGATTCTGAGGAGAATAGTCAATCAGTTTGACGCGGAAGCGCACAGAAAGCGCCCGCGCGGGGGAAGTCGCAGTAGATCATGGCAAGTCCGACAGGCTGCTAGGGGTGGTCTTCCTGGTCACGCTCCAGCCAGCGATACAGCACCGGCAGCATGATCAAAGTCAGCAAGGTGCTGCTGATCAGACCGCCAATCATCACGATGGCCAGCGGTTTCTGAATTTCCGACCCCGGCCCGGTAGCGAACAGCAGCGGCAACAAACCCATTGCCGCCAGGCTGGCAGTCAGCACCACCGGCCGTAGCCGGCGCAGCGCCCCACGCACCACCACCTCTTCGATGTTCAGACCCGACATCTGCAATTCGCGGAAGTGGCTGACCATCACCAGCGCATTCAGCACCGCGATACCCAGCAGCGCAATGAAACCCACCGACGCCGGCACCGACAGGTACTCCCCGCTAATCGCCAGCGCAGCCACGCCGCCGATCATGGCAAAGGGGATGTTGGCCATGATGGCCGCCGACAGCCGCAGCGAACGGAACACCCCGAGCAGGATGAAGAAGATAAGGCTCAGCGCAATCGGCACCACGATGCCCAGGCGCTTGGCCGCGCGTTGCTGGTTCTCGAATTCGCCGCCCCAGGTCAGGCTGTAACCGCTGGGCAGCGGTACCTGTTCGGCCACTTTTTGCTGGGCCTCGGCCACAAAGCCCACCAAGTCGCGGTTGCGCACATTCGCGATGACCACGGCGTTACGCATGCCCTGTTCCCGTTTGATTTCGATCGGCCCATCGGTGCGTGCGAAATGGCCCAGTTCGCCCAACGTGACCACGTCACCCGTGGCGTTGGCAATGGGGACATTGGGAATCTGCTCGGCCCCGCGTAGACCGGCCTCGGCGCGCACCCGCAGCGGGATGCGACGACCATCGCGGTAGACCGTGCCCACGTCCAGCCCCTGCCCGAGCACCTGCAGCCAGTTGGCGAAGGAGTCCGCACTGACAGCATGGCGGGTCAACGCCTCCGGGCTGGGGTTGACCGCCAGATACTGCACCCCATCGTTGGCGGTGTAGTACACATCTTCGGAACCGGCGACCGATTCCACCTGGCTGGCGATCTCCGCCGCGAGGCGATCCAGCTCGTTCAGATCCTGACCAAAAATGCGGATGGCGACATCACCGCGAACGCCGATGATCATTTCCGAAACCCGCATCTGGATGGGCTGGGTGATGGCGTAAGCCACGCCGGGAAAATCTGTCAGCACCTCGCGGATTGCATCCTCGATATCACTCTTGCTCCCGCGCCACTGCTCCCGCGGCTGCAGTGCCATGAAGATGTCGGTCTGGTTCAGACCCATGGGATCCAGGCCGATTTCGTCACTCCCTGCCCGACCCACGGTGAACGCCACTTCCGGCACCCGTTCCAGCACCGCGGCCTGGAAGCGGTTGTCGATATCCAGCGAAGCTTCCAGCGAAATCGACGGCAACTTCTCCAACTGAACCACGATGCTGCCTTCGTCCAGTGTGGGCATGAAGGTCCGCCCCAGCTGGCCAAAGCTGACTATCGCCACGGCCAGCAAAACCAGCGCGCCCATGACCACCCGTTTGGGATAGGCCAGCGCGGCTCGCAACAACGGGGTGTAGATCCTTTCGATCTGGCGGGGCAGCCAGGGCATTTCATCGTGCCCGCCCTTGAGCACATGCCGCGCCAGTACCGGAATGGCCGTCATCGAAAGGATCAGCGATCCACTCAGCGCGAACACGATGGTCAGCGCCACCGGCGAAAACAGCCGGCCTTCCAGTCCGGTCAGCGTCAGCAGCGGCACGAACACCAGCGCGATGATGGCGATACCGGCCACCACCGGCGTGACCACCTGGCTGGTGGCCTCGTGCACCGAGGCATGATCGTGGCCCCCTTCACGGGTGTTGGCGAGAATGTTTTCCACCACCACAATGGCGGCATCCACCAGCAGGCCCAGGGCGATGGCGAGCCCGCCGAGGCTCATCAGGTTGGCGCTGACACCGAAGTGACGCATCAGCACGAAGGTCCACAGCGCCGACAGTGGCAGCACGCAGACCACCACCAGCGACGCCCGGATGCTGCCCAGAAACACCACCAGCAGAATCAGCACCAGCACCGCCGCTTCGAGCAGGGCATCGCTGACCGTGCCCACCGCCAGCGTTACCAATTCGCCGCGATCATAAAACGGCGTGATCGTGGTGCCGGCCGGCAGGGTTTGCTGAATCTCCTCCACCCGCTTACGGATGCCATCCACCAGCATGCGCGCGTTGGCGCCACGCAACCCGAGCACCAGCCCTTCGACCACCTCGCCCTGGCCATTGGCCGTCACGCCGCCCAGGCGGGCAACGCTCTGCAATTCCACGTCGGCCACATCGCGCATCAGCAGCGGCCCCTGCGCGTCATGCCGAACGACCAGGTCCCGCACCGAGTCCAGACTCGCCAACGAGCTGTCGAGGTTCAACAGCAGGACCTCGTCGCCATCGACCAGCCGCCCGGCCCCGCTTTTGCGATTGAACACCTGCAGTGTGGTTTGCAGATCGTCCAGCGTGAGGCCGGCTCCTGCCATGTCCAGCAGGCGCGGTTGCACCACGATGCTCGACACCGCGCCGCCGAGCGCATTCACATCGGCCACACCCGGCACCGAACGCAACGCCGGCCGGATCACCCAGTCGAGCAGGGCACGACGCTCCTGCGGACTTTGCGGCCCGTCAACGGTGAACATGTAGGTCTCGCCGAGCGGCGTCGTCAGCGGCGCCAGCCCGCCCTCGGCACCATCCGGCAGATTGTCCCAGGCCGCAGCCAGGCGCTCGGCCACCTGGTTGCGCGCCCAGTACACATCGGTATCCGGTGCGAAATCGATGGTCAGGTCGCTGAGCCCGGTTTTGGTGATCGAGCGCAGCAGTGTCTGCCCGGGGATGCCGAGAATTTCGACTTCCAGCGGCGCGGTCACCAGCGTCTCCATGGCCTCCGGGGTCATTCCCGGCACTTTGACAATCACCTTGACCTGCGGCTTCGAGACATCCGGGAAGGCATCAATCGGCAAAGTCCGCACGGCGTGAATTCCCGCAGCAACCAGCAGTGCCAGCAGTAACGCGGTCACCCACGGCGCGTGCAGCGCCAGATGGGTAGGACGGGTGAAAATACTCATTCGCCGCCGTGCCCCAGCCACATGCCTTTGAGCGCGACCAGGCCGCTGATGGCCAGACGCGCATCTGCAGGGACCTCACCGCTGACAAAGCGCATGTCGCCATTCTCACCTGCCACCACCACCGGGATGACCGCAAACCCGTCGGCTGTCTCGCTGAAAACCACCGCCTGGCCAGCGTTGCGGATAACCGCGTTGCGGTTCACCCCCAGCACCGACGCCTGCTGCTGCGGGTTCAGCCAGATCCATTGTCCCGGCCGCAATTGCGGAGCCGCTGCGGCCAAACCCAGACGCAACTGGACGGTCTGTCGTCCGTCGGCGCTGCTGGGCGCCTGCGCCAGCACATGCGCCAGCACACCATCCGCGTTGGCAAAGCGCGCGCCTACGGCGGGAACCTCGCCCCGGCTCAGCGGCCAGTGCACCACCAGCTCCAGCGCCTGGGGATTGATGATTTCCACCACCGGCATGGCCGCGTCCACGCTGCTGCCGGTAGTGACATGCACCGCACTGACACGCCCGGCAAAGGGTGCGGCGATCGGCAATTCACCGCGCAGCGCCTCCTCGGGCTGTATGCCCAGCAGCCGAAGCTGATTGCGCAAGGCTTCACGCTGGGCGATGGCCTGGCGTTCGTCGCGCTCGGCTTGTTCGCGATGCTTGAGCGCCACCAGGCCATCTTCGTACAAGGCCTCCGCGCGTTTACGAGCCGCGATGGCCTGCTCGGCCTGATTCTGCGCCTCGACATAATCCGCACCCAGCTGCATCAGCGGTGCACTCGCGACTACGGCTACCGGCTCGCCGGCCCGCAGCGGGCTGCCCACCGGCAACACGCGCACGATCTGCCCCGCCAGGGGTGTGGTGACCTGCCATTGCGCATCCCGTGCAGCCACGACCTGCGCGGCGACGGGCGAGGTGGGATAGGAATCGGCGGGCGTCACGGCAGCCAGCTCAATCCCCAGAGCCTCACGCTGCTGGGGACTGACGATCAGTGTGGCCGGCTCCGCCGCCAGCAAGGAAAGTGAACACAGGCTGGCCAGCGCCAGGAACAAGCGAGTCATCAGGATTCTCCCAACAGGGCGTTAACGCGGGCGCGAGCCCGTTGCAGTAATACGGTGGCGCGGTTGTGGGCGCGGCTGGCGTCCAGCCGAGCTTGCTCGTCCACGCTGACTTCAAGCAGGCTGATTTCGCCGAGTTCAAAAGCACGCAGACTTTTGCTCAGCGTGTCTGCTGCAAGCTGGATGCGCTCCTGGGATCGCTGCCATTGCTGGCGCTGCACGTCCAGCTCGTGAAAGGCCTCGTGGATCTCCCACTCGGCAGTGATCTGCGCCTGGCGCAAGGCGTCGGCGGCGCGAGCCGCTTCCAGTGCCAGATCCGCCTGCGCCGCCCGCGCATGGGCGCTTCCACCCAGGGGCAGGGTCAGACTGACATAGGCCGCGCCGCGATCCACTTCACCGGTGGCACGGTCTTCGCGGGCACCGACAAACAGCACCGGCGCGCCGAAGCCGCGCGCCAGTACCGCCTGCAAACGGGCCTCTGCTGCCGCGGCCGCTGCCTGCGCGCTGCGCAGCTCCGGATGGTGTGCAGGCAAGCCCGCGTCGGGTTCGGCGTTCACCGGCGCGACAAGATCAGCATCCCAGTCCGCCGGCTGCTCGGCGCTGCCCGTCAGCTGCAGCCAGTGCCGACTGGCCTCGAAATGCTGAGCGCGGGCGTCAATCAGTTCGGATTGCGCTTCCAGCAACAACACCCGCACGCGGTCGTTTTCCCGCGCTGGCAGGTCTCCGGCATTCACCCGCTGCCGAACCTGTGTGGCCAGCTTTTGCACCACCTCCAGTTTTTGCTCGGCGCCCTGTTCGTTTGCCGTTGTCAGCCGCAATCGGGCAAATGCGTCATGAACCTGCTGGGTGCGCTGCCAGTTCCAGGCATCACTTTCACCCTGTGCCAGACCATCCAGGGCACCGGCGAAAGCCCCCTGTGCCGAACGCTCACCCCAGCGCCAGAGGCTCCAGTGATAGCCGAGCATGCTTTCGGTGCTGGTCACCCCGGATGCACGGCTTTGCAGATGATCGACGGTGACGGCGCCGGGTTCGGACTGCCAGGAGCGCGACTTGTCGGCGTACGCCTTGGCCTGCCGCGCACGAGCCAGCACGCTCGCCTGCCCAGGGAAGCGAGCGGAAGCCGACTTCGCTACCTGTCGCAGACTGAGTTCGGGGTTGACACGGATGGCGATGTCCGCGTGTGCGTGGGCCGGCTCGAGTTGAACCTGTACCGGCTGGGCCGGTAGGGGCCCGCTGAAACACCAACCACCCGCCAGAGTGATCAATACCAATGCGTGACGCACGCTGTGGAACCTGTAGGGGAAATTCAGCTGCGGCAGTATCCAGTTTGTTTATTAGCAAAACCCTAATAAAAACCGGAATGACGTTTCCTTCACGCCCCGCTGCAAATCATGGCGCAAATGTCAGCTCATACGGCCATGAAAAGCGCCCCCTTCTGGATTGTCGCCACCGGACTTGCCTCCACACTGGCGGTCTCAGCACCGGTATTGCTCTCCCAGGATGATGGAACCCGCCTGGCGACCGCGGCGGAAATCCGCGACCTGGTGGAATCCGTAGCGCTGTGCCCCATGCTGAATGATTCGGTTGCCGAACAATTCGACGCCACGTTTGGCGAGCCGACCTCGGCGGATGTCCGCCGCATGACCGACCAGGCATCCCGCTGTTTGGACCTGCAGAAACAGTTGCCGGAACCGATGCAGATGGCCACCGCGGTCGCCTCATTGCGTGCGGTGCTGGAATCCAACACCTACCACCTGCCGCAAAGCCGCCCGTTGGGCAAGCTGAAACTCAGCCTGGAACTGTCGACACCGTCTGCCGCCGATTCCGACAGCTAAGTTTGTCTTCGCCGTTGGGAAACAACGGCCTCAACGACCGAGTCAGGCGTCTTTACGCGCCTCGGGGTAGAACTCTTTGAGCAATTCATCCAGCCGGCTTTCGGTCAGCGGCTTGTAGGTGAACGAGCGCACCTCCGGGTAACTTTCGGCACGTGCCCGGTCATCCGGGTTCAGCGATGTCGTCAGCATCACCACCACGGCGCCGCCGGGTTTGCTGTCACGCAGCTCGTGAAAGGCCTCCAGAAACTCCCAGCCGTTCATCACCGGCATGTTGATGTCGAGAAAAATCAGCTCGGGGAGCGTGTTGTCCCTCTCGATACAGCCACGCAGGTAATCCAGGGCCTGCTTGCCATCACGACAGACTTCGATATGTTCGGCACAGCCGTAGCGCTCCACCACCAGCCGGTGGATGAAATTATCCGCATCGTAGTCATCGACCAGCAAAACGGTCTTGAGCTTATTCATCGTCTAACCCTGAATCATTGTTTTTTGGCAGCTCGCCCTGATCGCGCAGGGTAAAGAAAAAGGTGGTGCCTTTCCCGGGCGTTGATTGTAGCCAGATCTTGCCACCGTGCATTTCGATGATCTTTTTACAGTGCGCCAAACCAATACCTGAGCCTTCGTAACCGTCACGCCCATGCAGACGCTGGAAGATCAAAAAGATCTTTTCAAAGTGCTCCTCTGCAATTCCAATGCCGTTATCGGAGATTTCGAACAGCCACTCGCGCCCCTGCTGCTGGGCCGATACCCGCACCACAGGCGGAACGCCGGGGCGCGAAAATTTCAGCGCATTGGTGAGCAGATTCTGCAGCAACGCGCGGAGTTCCGTGGCGTAACCCAGTACGGTGGGCAAACCGGTGTACTCCACCACCGCGCCCTGCTCGGCGATACGTGTGGTCAGATCCTGGCAGATCAGATCCATCAACTGCTGGATATCAACGGGTGCGAGGTCGCCCTTGCGGCCCAGGCGGCTGTAATCGAGCAAACCTTTGATCAGCTCGCTCATCCGGGTGGTGGACTTATCCAGGAAGTCGAGAATCTGACGGCCATTGTCGTCCAACTTTTCGCCGTACTCGCTGCTTAACAGCTGCACAAAACTTTTCACCGTGCGCACGGGTTCCTGCAGGTCATGCGAGGCGATATAAACGAATTGCTCGCTCTCCTTGTTGGCAAACTCGAGCTGGTCGTTTTTGACCTCCAGATGAGCCAGCGCGACTTTGCGCTGCAGGATTTCGTGCTCCAGCCGGCTCTGCCGATTGCGCAGTTCGCCAAGGAATTGGCTGAACGCCTGCGCCAGTTCACCCACCTCGCCCTCAACATCCAGCGGCAGTTCGTCATCGCGGGTATTCAAACCCCGGCGCACCACCGTGTCGCGCATGCGCACGATGGGGGAAGCAATCCGCCAGGCCACCGCGAACGCGATCAGGCTCGACAGCAAGCCGACGATCCCCACCACCAGGTACACCGTACCCAGCAGATTGCGCCGGATCGCCGTGGCCTGCTCATGCGAGGACTCACCGGTAATCAGCAACCGCGCGTTAGCGTCGTCCGGGTTGTAATGCACCGCGCGCATGGCGACCACGCGACTGTTGCCGTCATCGCCCGTCACCTCGCCGACAAAATCGATCGCGGCGCCATTCAGCAACCCAGCGGCCGCGGGAAGCTCGTCCAGAATATTGGCCCGGCGCCCCTCCTCGAAGGCGAATTCCTTCGATGCATCCGGGTGCACCAGGTAGTCACCCTGTGCATTGGTCAAGGTATACGACTGCTCGCTACCGCCAATGTCGCGAATGATCTGCAGATCCTCCTGCATGGCACGGTTGAGCACCACCAGCATGAACAGACTGCCATCGGGACTGACCACCGGTGTGGTCGCCCGAATCACGGGCTCCAGTGGGTAAGCCAGTTCACCGAATTCCCGGTTGTAATCGATGCCGGAGACCGCGACCTGCCCGGCAGCCAAACTCAGCCCTCGGGTCACATAGTCGCGCGAGGATTTGTCCTGCAATTGGGCGTCGGCAACGACCCGCAGCGAGCCATCGGGACCATAGCGGTCCACCCGGATGTATTCCTGACCATTGGGCATGATCAGTCGAACCTGTATCAGCTTTTTATTCGCCGACAGCATGCTCAGGTAGATCTGCTCCAGTCGACGCTTCCAGGCCTGTTCATCCGACTGCTCCATCGGGTCGAAGCCGCCGTTCGCCCGTGCGCGACCCAGCCCCTGCATCGGCGGTGTTTGCACCAGAAACAGTGCCGACTGGGCAAACCGCCGCAGCTCGTTCTCGAGCCGGGCGGCCTGCTGGTTGATCTGCCGTTGCAGGCTGTACTGCTCCTTCTGCAGCAGCTGCTCGTCCAGAGAATCGAGCATCAGCGAGACCACGATGAGATTTCCGACCAGGATCAACAGCACCAGCGGCGCCACGATGCGCCGCATGATTGTCATCTCTGGCCGTTTCACGAATCTCATCACGATCTGAAACTCAAAAGGATCCCGTGGCTTCGAATAAAAGCATCGACACCTTTTCCTGCAAAGTTTTTCTGCCGATTGCTGCGCAGATCATGCAGGTTTCGCACCGCGATCAGCCAGGCTTGCCCGGTTTGTGCGGCTTGGGCGCATTGGGCTTTTTGACCGGCTTGCCTCCGCTTTTGAATTTGGCTCGTGGTCCTGCGCCCTTTCCGGCGGGCTTCCGTTTCGGCGGCTTGACCCCTTTGTGCGGACGCGCCGGTGGCCGATCATCGTCCCGGGGTTCCAGTTCGGTTTCGGTGCCGGGCTGCGGAGCCGCACCACCCGGATGGTATTCCGAGATCTGCAGCTGCTGACCGGACACCCACACCTTGCGCAGGTGCTTGAACAGCGGTTTGGGCATGCCTTCCGGCAAATCGACCAGACTGTATTCGTCAAAGATTTCGATGCGCCCGATGTACTGCGCATCCAGCCCGGCCTCGTTGGCGATGGCGCCGACCAGGTTGCCCGGCTTGACCTGGTGCTGATGCCCGACCTCGACCCGAAAGCGCTGCATGCCCACCTCGGCCTTGTCGTCACGCGGCGGCCGCGGCTTGCGCTCCCGGCGGGCATCCGCGCCCCCGTCAAAATGTTCATCCCGGTCGCGCGACCGGCTGGGTCGACGATCATCAGCCGCATGCTCCCGCGGCGCGTGTTCCGGACGTGATTCCAGCAGCAGCGGTTTGGACCCCTGCGCGAGCGAAGCCAGAGCTGCGGCAATGACCTTCGGGTCGGCGTCGTGCTCCTGCTGATACTGCTCAACCAGCTCGACGAAGAACGTGAGGTCGGCACTGGCCAGCGTATCCGTGATCTGCTGCTTGAAGCGGGCAATCCGCGCCTCGTTGATCACTTCGGTGGTCGGCAACTGCATGCGTTCGATGGGCTTGCGGGTGGCCTTCTCGATGGCACGCAACATGCGATTCTCGCGCGGCGATACAAACAGGATCGCGTCGCCCGTCCGCCCGGCGCGTCCGGTACGACCGATGCGGTGCACGTAGCTTTCGGTGTCGTAGGGAATGTCGTAGTTGACCACGTGGCTGATGCGCTCAACGTCCAGGCCGCGCGCTGCCACGTCGGTGGCCACGATGATGTCGATCTGGCCTTTTTTCAGCTGTTCAATGGTGCGCTCGCGCAGTTTCTGCTGAATGTCGCCATTCAGCGCCGCGGTCGCGTGCCCGCGTGCCGAGAGCTTGCCGGCGAGTTCCTCGGTGGCCAGTTTCGTGCGCACGAAAATGATCATCGCATCGAACTCTTCCGCCTCCAGAATGCGGGTCAGCGCATCCAGCTTGTGTACACCCGAAACCACCCAGTACCGTTGGCGAATGGTCTCCGCCGTGGTCGTGCGATTCTTGATCGTGACTTCGGCCGGGTTGTTCAGGTGCTTTTGCGCGATCCGCTTGATCGGTGCCGGCATGGTGGCCGAGAACAGGGCGATCTGCCGCCCTTGCGGACTCTGATCGAGCACCCATTCGACATCGTCGATAAAGCCCATCCGCAGCATTTCGTCCGCTTCGTCCAGCACCAGACAACGCAGGCTGTCCAGGCTCAGGCTGCCGCGCCGCATATGGTCCATGACCCGCCCCGGCGTACCCACCACGACGTGTACGCCCCGCTGCAAACCGCGCAGCTGGGTCCGGTAATCCTGCCCACCGTAGATCGGGAGCACATGGAAGCCATTGATATGCGCGGCGTATTTCTGGAAGGCTTCCGCCACCTGAATCGCCAGCTCGCGCGTGGGCGCCAGCACCAGAACCTGCGGCGCACTGGCTTTGGCATCCAACTGTGACAAACAGGGCAAGGCGAAGGCCGCGGTTTTACCGGTGCCGGTCTGCGCCTGTCCGATGACATCGCGGCCGGACATCAGCAGCGGGATGGTCTCGGCCTGAATGGGCGACGGGCTTTCATAGCCCACAGCGCGCAATGCGCTGACGACCGCAGGTGCCAACCCAAGGTCGTCAAATGTGATGGAAGGAGCCGCGTCTGCGGCAGTCGTATTGGTCATTCACCAGATCCCGGAAATATTAAACCGGGGCATGGCTGTGCACGCACGCGGTTACGAGGGTTGTTCGAAGGAGTTCATTCAACGCTAACAATGCGCTGCGCACAATAGAGACATGAAGATTCGCCACACCAGTACCCAAATGGACTCTGCACGAAATCGAACCGCGTTGATGGCTCTACACGCCTTTGTCATTGGCGCCATCCTGCTGCAATGGCTCAGCAGTGAATTTATGGCCAAGCCCTGGTCGGACGAACAATCCGCGTGGGGGCAGCTACTCTTTAGTTTGCACTACTGGACCGGAATCTCAACTTCTGTAGCCTTCGCGGGCCTTGTGACGTTGTTGTGTCTCCGGCATGGCAATCCATTCGCGCACTTTTTCCCCTGGGCAAGCGCCGGCGGAAGGCAGAATCTGCTGCTGGAAATGAAGCAGATTGCGCTGCGTGCCTCACGACGAGAGGTACCACCGACCGCGGAAACGCAGACCGTCGCCGCCACGGTTCAAGGCCTGGGGCTGTCCATCATTTCCGGGATTGTGATCACGGGCATTCTGATCGCGGTCGTCGGGCCGGCGACACCCCTGGCGCATGAAATCGGCGAAATTCACGAGCTGTTTTTCGTGCCCATGCTGACCTACATGGGCGTGCACGGCGCCGCCGCTGTGCTGCACCGCTGGGCCGGACACCCCTTGTTTGCTCCGAACTAGACCGGGCGTACAGCCTCCCGCTGCGCGTTGACCCACTCCAGCGCCTCTGCCAGGGTCGCAGTGAAATGCAGCACGCCGGGCTCGGGTTCGACCTGCGCCCGGCGTAGCGTCTTCAGCGGCTGAAACTGCAGGTCGGCGAGCAGGAGTTCGGCGTGGCGCTCGCGGGCCTGATCCACCAGCCGCAGCAGCGCATTCAGGCCTCCGCCATCCAGCGTCGACACCCCATCCATGTAGAGGATGAGGCCACGGCAGTCCTGACACTGCATCGCGATTTCGGCGAACACCCGATCGGCGGCCGCAAAGAACAGTGGCCCGTTGATCTTGAGCACGCGCCAACCCGGCGGAAGCTCTTCCGGCACATGTTTACGCAGGTTGGTGATGTCGGTCACGCGGGTCAGATGCGCCACTTCGCGCATGAACAGCAACGCCGCCACGGTGATCCCGACACCGATAGCGACGACCATGTCGACCAGCACCGTGAGTGACAGGCAGGTCAGAAAAACCACCACATCCGCGCGCGGCGCCTTGCGCAGCAGATGCCAGGCCTTGGGGGCCTCGCTCATGTTCCACGCCACCATCAGCAACAGCGCGGCCATCGACGGCATGGGCAACCAGGCCAGTGCCGGCGCCATCAGCACGATCGCCAGCAACACCAGCAACGCGTGGATTACCGCGGCCAATGGCGAACGGGCCCCGGCGCGAACATTGGCCGCAGATCTGGCTATCGCAGCCGTGGCCGTGATGCCCCCGAAAAACGGCACCACCATGTTTCCCAGACCCTGCCCCAGCAATTCGCTGTTGGCACTGTGGCGTTTGCCGGTCATGCCGTCGACCACCACCGCGCACAGCAGCGACTCGATCGCCCCCAGCATGGCGATTGCAAATGCCGCCGGCAGCAGGGCCTGCCAGACTTCCAGGTTCCAGACCATCTCCTGACCATTGGGCCCCGGCAGATTCCACGGCCAGGTGAAATGCGGCAGCACCGGCGGAATACCCGAGCCCGGGCTGCCATCCGGCAGCACAAACTGGAAGCGACTGCCGATCGTATCCACCGGCATGCCCGCACTGGCCAGCGCCGCCGCCAGCAGGCTGCCCACAATCACGGCGACCAGTGCTGGTGGCAACGGGGTATTCAGGCGCCGCCACAGCAGCAGTGCCAGCAGGGTGACCCCGGCCACAATCGCGGATGGCAGGTGGATTTCACCCAGGTGCTGGCCCAAAGCCGCCAGCTTGCCGAACCACCCCTCGGGAAATTCCTCGATCTGGAGACCAAGGAAATCGCGCACCTGCAAGGTTGCGATGACGATCGCGATCCCTCCGGTAAAACCGATGGATACCGCCTCGGGAATGTACTGAATCAATCGACCCAGCCGCGACATCGCCATCACCACCAGGATGGCGCCGGAGAGCAAGGTCGCCATCGCCAACCCGGCCAGACCGAATTGCTGCACCACCGGCAGCAGCAACACCACGAAGGCCGCTGTCGGCCCGGACACACTGTAACGAGACCCCCCGGTCAGCGCGATGATCAATCCGGCGATCAACGCGGTATACAGGCCGTGCTGAGGCGGAACCCCGCTGGCAATGGCCAGCGCCATCGACAGCGGGATGGCGATGATGCCGACGGTAATCCCGGCCTGCAGGTCATACCCGAGGTCGCGCAACCCGTAGCCTTCACGCAGCACCTCCCGCAGGGCATTGCCGATTTTGAGAGAGGACAGATGAGCTTGCGGCATGGGAAGGGCCTCGCCGAGAAGTCGGGTCAGAGCAAGATGCGCATTTTACTCCGTCTATCGCCAATGCCCTGACCATAGTGATCAACGGTGCTTTTTTTGGCCTTGTGGGCCCAACCGGCGGCGAGTGCCCGAGACCGCGACGAACGGATTTTTTAACCAGCCCTCTAACTGGTATGATCAGTTGACCATCTCCGGGAAGAACTTCTCATGTTCGCTGCCATCACCAAGGAATCGCTTGCTGATCGCGTCTACCGCCAACTCAGTGAAACCATCCTGAGAGGCGAGTTGCGATCCGGCGACAAGCTACCCGCCGAGCGTCACTTGGCCGAGCAGCTGGGGGTCAATCGCGGCGCCGTGCGCGAAGGACTCAAGCGTCTGCAGCAGGCCGATCTGGTTCAGGTTCGGCATGGCGGCTCCACCGAGATTCGCGATTGGCGCGAGTGCGCCGGTCTGGAGCTGCTTCCGCAGCTGGTTGCCGATAAACGCGGGCAGATCAATCAGGCGGCTATCCACGGCATCATGACGCTGCGGACTCAGCTGGCACCTGGCGTCGCCGCCGCTGCGGCCCTACAGGCCACCCCCGCCCAGATCGAGACACTCGCGGACTGGTGCCGCCAATTGCGCCAGGCAACCACGCCCACCGAGCGCCAACCACGCGCCCATGCCTTCTGGACCGAACTGGTCCGCGCCACGAATAACCTGGGCTACCAACTGGCGTTCAATTCCTTGCGCAGCACCTACGAACAGCTATGGCCGTTGCTGACCGGGGTGCTGGACCCCGAGTTTCGCGACGTCACGTCGCTGGAAGGCATCGTGCAGAGCCTGCGCGATCGCGATGCCGAATCCGCCGCCGCGCATGCACGAACACATGTCCGCATCGGCGAGTACGCCATCACGACACTGCTTCACGCACTTCCCTCTGCAGGAGACTCAGCATGATTGGAATTCCCGTCGGATTGTTGACAGCCAATGCGGTTGAATGGGTGGTCCACAAACACGTGCTGCACGGCTGGGGCCGAAAACGCGGCACGTTCTGGTCCTTCCACTTTCATGAGCACCACCGTCTGGTCCGACAGAACAATTACCGGGACCCGAACTACCAACGCTTTCCGCTGGGTGCACACGCGCAAGGCAAGGAAGCCTGGGCGCTGATCGCCAGCTCCGCAGCGGTTGCCCCGCTGTTCCCGGTCGCGCCATTTTTTGTCGGCACCCTGTGGTACTCCGCAGCAAACTACTACCGCGTACACCGGAAATCGCATGAAGACCCGGCCTGGGGTCAGCAACGCATCCCCTGGCATTACGACCATCATATGGGCCGCAACCCCAGCGCCAACTGGTGCGTGACGCGACCCTGGTTCGATTACCTCATGGGAACTCGGGAGTTCACCGAGGGCAGCCCCCGCGAAGACAACGTGCTGGGCTTGAGTTCTATCCCGCAATGGTTGAAAGACCGCCTGCCCTCCCCGCAGTCCTTGGCCCGTGAGCACCCCGCACCGGTACAGCGCAAGGCGGCTTGAATTCTCTGATCTTTATACTTGACGGGTATATCGATATATCCTAATGTAGATATCACTGATGAGCAGAGCTTCCCCCCGATTGCATTCCGCTCTGCTTATCAAGCGCACTTCGCCTCGGCAGGTGCGCTTTTTTTTGCCTTTCATCCGGGACCGCGACAAATTTCCGCCACCGCGCAGCGAGCCACAGCCTCAAAGCTTGACGGCAAATTGACAGCGGCTATTCAAAAATCACGCTGTTTTTGTAAACCTGTCTGTCTACGCTGTCGCGCCAGGACCCCTAGATGAATATTTTGCTGGTCGAAGATCGCCCGGAAGACGCATTCGTAATCCAGAAACAACTCCGCCATGAAGCCGGCGAGCTGCCGCTCGAAATCGAACATGTGGAAACGCTGGGGGCCGCCCTGGAGCGGGTCCAGCACAAAGGGCTGGATTGCGTGTTGCTGGATCTGGGTTTGCCTGACGGGCGGGGGCTGAACAATCTGCGCCGCCTGCAGGGCGTGGCACCCGATCTGCCAATCGTGATTCTTTCCGGCATCGAAGACGAACGCACTGCGGCTTCTGCCGTGCAAACCGGTGCCTTTGCCTACATCGTCAAACGCCCGATCGGGCAGAGCGAAGCGCTGATCCCGGTGCTGCAAGATGCGATTGCGGCCAACCGCGAGGAACCGGCGTCGCTCAAGCCCATCAGCAATGAAGGCCGGTTTTCACTGGATTCCGATCAGGTCATTCGCACCTGGGACGAACGCTGCGAAGCCATCCTGCACTGGGAGGAGGAAGACATCCTCGGTCGCTCGCTATACGAATGCGTACCCGCATCCCGACGCGAAGAGTTGGTCACGGCCTTCGGCAACACGGCCAAGCTGATCGAGCCTCTCAAACTGCACATGCTGCTGCCCAACCAGAAGGCGCGACTGGTTGAAATTCGACCCTCCAACGACAAAACCGAAGATGGCAACCGCATCTGGCTGCTGGCCGACGCGGAAACCTCCCGGCGTTCCCTGCAAGCCATGCAGGTCCTGGATCTGATCATGGAAACCGTCAGCGATGCGGTGTTCAGCCAGGACCTGGAGGGCACGATCCATAGCTGCAGCCGCTCCACCGTCGCACTCACGGGGCGGGAAATGCCCGACATCATCGGCACCAATTTCTCGGCGCTCTTCCCTGCCTCGGCCCGTCAGTCAGCAGAATCGATACTGCTGGCGCTGAAACGCGGCCGGGTCATCCGGGACCTGGACTTTGAACTGCAGGGGCCTGGAGACACCCAGATTCCCGTGACGCTGACGCTGGCCCCGCTGCGTGACGAATATGGCGGATTGATAGGTGCCTGCACCATCGCCACCCGCCGCGAGGCGCCCGCCAATTCGCAGAGTGCGGCCCTGCGCGAAAAGCTGCGGCTGGAGGAAATCAACTCGCATCTTCAGGATGAAATCACGGAGCTGCGCGACGAGCTTCGCACCCTGCGCCGTGGCAACGCGCCGTCTCACTGATTTCCGGGAGCGCAGCAATGGCCACCGACCACGAACAGGAATTGGCAGCCCAGCTTGCCGACTACAAACGCGAGATCGAGCAGTTCGCTTACATCGTCTCGCACGATTTACAGGCCCCCCTGCGGACCCAGATGAGCTTTGTACAGCTCCTCCGTATGGAATATTCCGAGCAACTGGAAGGCGACGGCCTGGAATACCTGCGCTTCATTGATGAGAGCGCCAAAACCATGCAAAGCCTGATTCAGGGCTTGCTGGCCTACTCACGCGCCGGCCGCGTGGAAGTGGGCCATGAACTCGTGCCGTTGGATGAAGTCCTGCAAAACGTCAAAGTGGGGCTGAAGGAGCTCATCGACCGCACGCAGGCGCAAATCCAGAGCGACGCCCTGCCTGCCATCGAAGGCAACCGGGACGCATTGACCAAACTGCTGCACAACCTGCTGCAAAACGCGCTGCAGTACACCCGCACCGATACCCCGCCGGAAATCCGCATCCAGGCGCAATCGGAAGGCGGGGAAGTCGTGATCACGATCACCGACAACGGCATTGGCATCCCCCCGGATCTTTGCGAGGCCGCCTTTGAAATTTTTCGCCGCGTGCACTCGGATCGCAATCTCCCTGCGGGCAGCGGCATGGGCTTGCCGGTGAGCCGCCGGCTTGCGGCCAGCCACGGCGGATCGCTGGTTATCGTCGCGCAGGACCCGCCTGGTGCCCGTTTGCGACTCACGCTGCCGCTACGACAGCCTGCATGACCGAGGGCGAGCAGTTAGGCGCCCCACCCGTCCGCCTGCATCTGGTCCATTGGCTGGTCCTTGCGGCGTCATTGGGCCTCACCTTGCTCGCCTGGTACATCTCCAAGATGCAGTTCGAGGACCGCCTGCAGGCGCGTTTTCGACACGACGCCGATCAGGTCGTCAACCTGCTCTCCGAGCGAATGCAAAAGTACGAGGGCAGCCTATGGGCCGGCGTTGGCATGCTGCACGCGCTGGGATTTGATCGCCAGGTCACACGGAAGGACTGGATTGCATTCTCCGACGCCATTGACCTGCCGAACCGCTTCCCGGGGGTCAATGGCATTGGACTGATCGAAGACATCGAACCCGGTGATCTCCAGGACTACACCCAGCGGATGATTGCCGAGTACCCCGAACTGGATCCTTTCACCGTTCACCCCGTCGTTGATCACCGCCGACATTACATCATCAGCTACATTGAACCCTTTGCCAAAAACCGCGAAGCGGTGGGGCTGGATACCGCTTTCGAGACCAACCGGCGCACCGCGTCCGAGCGCGCACGTGAACTGGGCACAGCACAGATCACCGGCCCCATCACCCTGGTGCAGGACGCTGAACAGACCCCGGGATTTTTGTTTTTCGCGCCTTACGAACTGACAGGACCCGAAGGGCAAACCCGCAATGGCAAGGTCTACGCGGCATTCGTGGTCAAAGATCTGATGGAAGGCGCGCTGGCTTTCCAGAACCGCCGCGTCACGGTCAGCGCACGTGATGGCGAGACCTATCTGTACGAAGAAACGCTGGGGAATACGCCAGGTTTCGATCCGAAACCGATCTTCACCCACGAAGTGACGATCCCGCTCTATGGCCGCGAGTGGACCTTTGACATCCGCAGCAATCTGGTATTCCGCGACAGCGCCAACGCCTACGGGCCGACCATCGTGCTGATCGGCGGGTTGACCGTGGAGCTCATGCTGCTGGGCATCTTCCTGCTGCTGGTCAGCTCCAATGCCAGGGCGCACCGCTACGCCCGACGCATGACCGTGAATCTGCAGGAGTCGCAACGGCAACTGCAGCGCCGGAATGATGAACTGATCCAGTTCAATTACCGGGTCTCCCATGATCTGGTGGGTCCGCTGAAAACCATCCAGGGGCTCACCGACTGTATCCGCTCGGACATCGCAGAAAACGACATGAGCGAGGTGGAGCCCAGCATCGACCGGATCGACAACATGGTGCAGCAACAGATCAGCATCATCTCCAGCATCTTCGACCTGTGCGAGGCCGACCTGCGCCCGCAGGAAAGCGCCCCGATCCTGCTCGGCCCACTGGTACGTGAGATGTTCAATCGCGCCCAGAACTCGCAGCAGGACCGCAGCGTGCGGCTTGACCTCGACATCCCCGAAGACTTCACCGTCAGTGCGCCGCAGGGACGGATGGAACAGATCCTGTTCAACCTGCTGACCAACGCCATCAAGTTCCGGCGCCCGGGCGAAAAGTACCCCGAGGTTCAGGTATCGGCGCAACGCACCACACACACCGCCCTGTTGCAGGTGCGCGACAACGGGATCGGCATTCCTGAACCCACGCGTGACCGCATTTTCGACCTGTTTTTCCGGGCCCATAGCACCGGCACGGGCGGCGCGGGTCTGGGTACTTACATCGTGCGGCGGAATATCGAAAACATGGGTGGCACCGTCGAAGTGCACTCGGACGACCGTGGAACTTTGTTCATGTTGCGGTGGCCTCAAAAAATTGCGGAGACTGAAGGGCTATGACGGCATCCAGCCATTTCCTCGTCGTGGACGACAACGAAGCGGATCGTTTTCTGAACAGCCGCATCCTGCGCAAGCTGGGTATCGACCCGGACTGCATTCACGTGGCCTGCGACGGCGCAGAAGCATTGAACCTGCTGGAAGGCCCGCTCAGCGATTTCAACACCATCGTGCTGCTCGACATCAACATGCCGATCATGAACGGCTTCGAATTCTTGACCCGCTGGGAAAGCCGCAATGCCGGTCGTCAGGGCGTCAAAGTACTGATGGTGACGTCCTCGCAGGATGACATGGACCAGGAGCGCGCCAACGCCTTTACCAGCGTCGTGGGTTACCTGACCAAACCCCTCGACCGCGAGTACTTTGGCACGCTGATCAGCTCGCTCACCCAAAGCTAGCCCCACACCGCGCCGGGGCGGCACAATGGCGGCATGGACACCCCGTGCATTGTCATCCAGCCCAATGCGACACTCAAACCGCGACAGGCCACCGCACTGCTGCTCGGGATGTGCATGCTCTCCTTCTCGATCGCCGGCATTCTCGCCTTCATGGGCTACTGGATGATTTTTCCCTTTGCCGGCCTCGAAATGGCCTGCCTCGCGGCGGGCCTGTACGTGGCGCTTCGCGCCAACCAGGAACGCGAAGTACTACGCGTTGCCGGAAACAACTTGATCATCGAACGCGGTCGTGGCGCTCCGCAGTTTCGTCAGACCCTGCCGCTGCACTGGGTCCAGGTGCGGTTACGTCCCCCCGCAACGCCCACGGATTTCTCCCGCGTGCAGTTACGTTATGCCGGTCAGTACGTGGAAGTGGGCAAGGTACTGTCCGAAGAAGAACGCGAGCAACTCGCCACACATCTCGCGAACTGGATTCAGAAGGCCCGCAAAGTCGCCCTGGAGCAAGCGGCCTGATACAGAACGCTGGCACTCAGGCCGAACAGCTCCCCAGCCGTGCCAGACCTTCATCGCGACTGATGATCGGTCGATAACCCAGTTCACGTTCCGCCTTCGCATGCGAAATGACCACCGGTTTCGCACCCAGCTCCACCACCATGCGACTTGCCGGTGGGGCGCCTTTTAGCGGCAGGCGCTCCCACAGCGCTTCCATGGTGGTCGCGAAGGCCTGAGCCATCCACAGCGGCACCGATTTGTCCGGCATGCTGACCCCGCGGGTGGACAACAGGCGGGGGAAGAACTCGCTATAGGGCAGCGGCTCACCGTCGGAAACAAAGTAGGCCTCGCCCCCGCGCCCATGGCGCGCGGCCAGCAGCAGGCCCTCACACACATTTTCCACGTGCGTCGTGCTGGTCAACGCGTTGCCGTGGTCCGGCCACACCCAGCGCCCATCCCGCACGGCTTCGATGAGCTTGGGCAGCACCGAGGTGTCATCGTTTCCCCAGATCAGCCTCGGGCGCACACTAACGCAGCGCATCGCCTCCGAATTCGCGGCCAAAGTCAGCTGCTCGGACGCGGCCTTGGTGGCGGGATAGCGCGGTAGTGGCTCCGCCGGCACCGGGACGGATTCATCCAGCGCAGCGAGCGAACTCTGGCCATCCGCAAATATGGCTTCCGTGCCCACCAGCACAAAGGTTTTCACACCGGCCTCTGCAGCAGCCTCGAGCAGCACGCGGGTGCCCTCGACATTGATGCGCTGATACAAGGCTTTGGGGCCCCATTCCTCGACCACGGCCGCGGCATGAAACAGCGTGTCGCAACCACGCAGGTGATGCACAAGGGTGTCCCGGTCCAGCAGATCACCCCGGGCCGGCGTGGCGCCCAATGCCGCCACGACATTGGCTGCCGACTCGGAACGCGCCAGCGCGGCGACAGGCAGCCGTTCACGACGCAGACGGCGAATCAGGTTGCGGCCCACGAAGCCGGAACCGCCGGTCACGAAAACTTGGTGAATCGGGTGATTTTCACGGGGCATTGGCAGCGCCTGCTCTGGGGGAGTTATTGTCCGGCACAGGCACGCTTGACCTCTTCAAGCGCGCCCGCGATGTATTTTTCGCGTTCGGCATCGGAAACCACTTCCCGCTGCCCATAGTCGTTGGGGCGCTCCAGTTGCCGCGCCTTGGTGTAGATCTCCAGTCGCTGACGTGCCGCGGCGCACCGCTCCGGCGATGGCTTCAGCAGCAACGATGGATCGGGCGCCAGCAGATCCATTTCGGGGCTCCGCGAGGCAGGCTCAGCGCCAGCCGCCTCCTGGGCCGGAGCTTGGCCTTTGCCCAGAAACTTGAGATCCACCTGCTCGCGCTCTTTTTCCGGCGGCGGTTGATCCCCGTAATGCACTTTGCCCTGATCATCCACCCAACGATACAGCGGACCGGCAGATGCACTCGTGCTGACGGCAGCCGCCAACACCAGGAGCAGAAGCCTCGGGAAGTGATGCACCGCGTATACCTCGTTCAGAGCCTGCCCACAGCATAAGCGCAGGGACACGCCGCATCCACCATCAGATCACGGCGACCGGACCTTTCTCCGACCACACCGCCACCCGATACGGATGCAAGGTGGCGCGCATGAGGCCTTCGCTGATCGCCGGGTCGTTCTCCATGAAGGTTTCCGCCTCGGCCTCATTCTCCATCTGAAATACGCAGAGGCCGAACACGTGTTCATCCTCCGAAGTGACTCTTCCGGCCGTCAATACGATTCCGGCATAGCACGCGGCCTGCAGGTACTCCCGGTGTGCGGTCAGGATGGCGGCCTCCTGCTCGGTCGGACCCTCCGTGATCATCCCGAGCCGAACCGGGTGAAGCTGATAAAGAAACTGCATTTTATTTTTCTCAGTCCCAAGCTGAAGTCAGTATGCGCGGAAGCGTCCGCAGTGACTACTGGTGCGCCAACAACTCGACGCTGGTCTTTCGCATCGGGCATCATGCAAGCAAATTTTTGGCGGAGACTGCCCGATGTACTTGCTGGTTTTTGGCTTGGTGTTGTGGACCACGGCCCACCTGTTCCCGTCGCGGGCAGTCGAGGCCCGAGCGAAAATCGTCGGTGCCATCGGACTGATGCCCTACAAGGGCCTGTTCACGCTGACCATCGTCGCCGCACTGGTCTGCATCGTGCTGGGCTGGCAGGCCACGCCACCCGTGGCGGTCTGGAACCCACCCAACGGCTTGCGCCATGCGACGATGCTGTTGATGCTCCCCGCCCTGATCATGTTCGTTGCTGCACGGGTCCCGGGCAATCCCATCAAGGTCAAACTCAAGCACCCTCAACTCATGGGAGTGGGCACCTGGGCCCTGGCCCACTTGCTGGCGAATGGCGAGATGCGCTCGATTCTGCTCTTTGGCAGCCTGCTGATCTGGTCGTTCATCAACATCAAAACCATCAATGCGCGCGACGGCAAACCCCAGCCGCAGATGCACGCCCAGCCCACGCTGATGCTGGTCATCACGGTCGCCATCGGAACCGCCCTGTGGGTGGGCCTGACCTTCGCTCACCCGTATTTCACGGGTCGCGCCATCGTCGCGTTATAGTTCCCGCAAAAGACACACCGGAGATAGTCATGTCAGACCTTCGCGCTCAATTCGAAGCCGCCGTTGCCACCGTTCGCAGCGCCCCGGAAGACGGGCCGCTCAAGCCCTCCAATGAAGACAAGCTGAGCATGTACGCCCTGTTTCGGCAGGCCAATGACGGCGACTGCACCGGCAAGCGCCCAGGCATGCTGGATCCGATCGGCCGTTTCAAGTACGACGCCTGGGCGAAAATCAAGGGCATGAGCAAAGACGAAGCCATGCAGAAATACATTGACAAGGTCGCCAGCTTCCAGCAGCAGGCGGGTTGATTCTTCGCCAATGAGTCGGGTCATTCCCTTGCTGCGAAGGCAGGCAACCGGCGCGGTGGATTCCGGCTTTCTGCCCTGGGAAGACTTTCGTCTGTACTACGAAGTCCATGGCCCGCACGGCGGTGAGCCGGTGCTGCTGGTGCACGGCATCCTGCTGGAATCCAGCTGCAACCGTGACTTGGCCGCCGCATTGGCGGCGGAAGGCTATCGTGTGGTGCTACTGGACTTGCTGGGGCACGGAGCCAGCAGCCGGCCGGGACACGCCAAGTGGTTGCGCATCGATCTGTTCGCCGAACAGATGGCCGCCTGCCTCGACTACCTGGGCATCGAAAAGGCGATCGTGGGCGGCGTCTCGCTCGGGGCTATTTCCACGCTGCAATTCAGTGTGAATCATCCCGACCGGGTACGCGCCATGCTGCTGGAGATGCCGGTCATGGAACGCGCCACACCCGCGGCCGCGATGATGCTGGTTCCCGTTCTGGGAGCGACAAAGTTCGCCGCACCGATTCTCCGTGGCATCGCCAATCTGGCGGGACGATTGCCGGAGCCGCGACGAAATCTGTGGCGCACCTTGCGTCACGCACTCCACCAGCAACCAGAAGACATCGCGGCCATTATCCACGGGGTGCTCACCGGACCGATCGTTCCCCCACGCCGGGACCGGCAGCGGATTCAGGCGCCCACGCTGATCATTGGCCATGGCGGCGATTGGCTGCACAACCTCGAAGACGCGCGCGTCCTGGCCAAGGAATTACCTAATGCCCGCTTCGTGGTGGCGCGTTCGGTTCTGGAGTTGCGATTGCACCCGGAACGCTTGATGCCGAAGATATTGCGTTTTCTTGCTGCAGCACGGGAACAGCAGGCGGCCTGAGACGATGCCCCTCCGGGTTCAGGATTTCTCCGGCCCCCTGGATCAACAGATAGCGCAACGCAAACACATGTTGCGCCGCCCGGGCAACATCACGCAGATACATCGCGTTGACCGACAGGCCGACCACTGAACCGATAAAAGGCAGCAACTGACCGGCCTTGCGGCTGCCAAGGTGACCGCTGATCTGTCGGGCCAGTTGGGTCAGCGTGACCTGAGTCGCGTCTTTGGCAACCTGCCGCTGTGCTGCGCGCTCAAGGCCGTCGCGTGCGGCGGCTTCGCTGAGGCTTTGCGGGTCGGCATCCAAAGCCCGTAGCGCGTGACGTTTCTCCTGCGGGGTGTTGGCGCTGGCCAAGGCAAAGATGCCAATGGTGAGCCCTGGATCAGCATGTTCACCATCCCCGAACCCGTAGCAATGCGCGGTGCGCTCGATGCAGGCCAGCGCCAGCGTCAGGATTACGGTGGTATCCACGGCGATACCGACACCCCCGGCCACCCCGGTGGCAGCGCCAACCCCTCCGGCCAGGGCCATGGCCACGCGCTCGACTTTGCGGGCGTAGCGGTCGCATTCCTCCAGGTCGCGCCCACAAGGTGGGCGCGGCAAGCGTTGGTGAAACTGCCACTGCGCCACGCTGTGGCTGCCCTGCAGAACGGCACGTAAAGCCGACACCGGGATGAGATTTTGCGCCGCCCGTGACGCGGGTGCCAACGCACGTCCAAAACCGCGCGCAACCAGGGTCGGCGGCGAGTGGGCAAAGCGAGCAATCTCGTGCGCCCGCGCGTGCTCGTAGCTCTGTTTCACGGCCATTGCTGCATTCGTAAGCAAACGAAACTATCGTACGCGCCCATGTGCCTGATTGTCTTTGACTGGAACCCCGCCGCCACGGTGCCGCTTAGGTTGGTGGCCAACCGGGATGAATTCCACGCCCGCCCTACGCAACCGCTCGACTTCTGGGAGGACGAACCCACCATTCTGGCGGGGCGCGACCTGCAAGCCGGCGGCAGTTGGCTGGGCGTTTCACGCAGTGGTCGTCTGGCGGCGATCACCAATGTGCGGGAAGTCGGTGTATCCACGCCCAACCCGGAATCGCGCGGCCATCTGGTCCGCGATTTTCTATTGGATGGCGCACCGGTGACGGATTATCTGGAACGGATACAGCAACGCGCGGAACGCTACCCGGGGTTCAATCTGCTGCTGCTGGCCGATGGTGAAATGTGGCACTACTCCAATCGCAGCACGGCACCGATGCTGGTGACCCCGGGTATCCACGGCGTCAGCAATGCCGGGTTCGACACACCGTGGCCCAAGTTGCTTGCGGCGCGGGACGCGTTGCATCAGCTACCCCACGATGCCGCACTGGAAGACGCGTTTGCGGTCACCGGTCGTCGCACACCTTTTGTCGACAGCGAACTCCCGGATACCGGCGTCGGGCTGGAAGTCGAGCGCCTGCTATCCCCCCCGTTTATCGTATCCCCGGCGTATGGCACCCGTTGCACCACGGCGTTGCGGCTCTCCCACGACGCTGCAGATGTTGCCGAGCGCCGCTATGACGCCACCGGTGCTGCGACCGGAATGAGCGAACGGAAAATCGTGTTCAGCTAAACCGGGAGCAGGCCACGCCGACGGCCCGCGGGGGCAGCGCCCCCCGGCATGGCGGTACGGTGCCGGACGCGGTCCATCGCGCGCTCCAGGGCCGCCAGCGCTTCCTTGTTCCCTTCGCGCCGATACTCCGGAAGTCGCTGCGCATATTCATCGACGCGCAGCAGGAATCGCTCGATGTCGTAGCCCATCAGCGTCGCAAGTTGCGCCTGCTCGCCGATCCCCATCTTGCAGACCATCGCCGCATTCAGGCGCTGCTCCACCACATCCTCCGGCACCAGCAAGGTCGGCTTGCCAAGCCAGATGCATTCGCTGATGAGCTGATTGCCCGCGGTTGAAAGCACGGCCTGGGCTCCTGCCAGATCATCCACAAAGCCTTGTTGGCTGGGCGCGCGGAAAGAAAGATTATCGTCCTCGCCTACGCGACCGGTACCGTAGACCCGGACCGGAATCTCCAGCGCCCGCAGCGCCTGCTCCACATTCGGCAGAAATTGGTGCGGCCCTTTGTTGAAGTAGGCCAGCAGATACCCGCCGTTGTACGGCCGTGCTTTGCGCACCATCTCACGCAGGATTGGCCCGACCACGTCCACGTTCTTGTACCGCGGCGCGGCATCATAAAAACTGGAGACGATGGCGTGCTCGGGAATACCCATCAGCGTCTTGTATCCCCAGGCGTCTCTCGCCGCCGCTGCACGATCAGCCAGCGGGAACTCGGGCCGGCAGTAGGCCATGATGCCCACGTGATCCAGGGAGATACGCGGCAGTTTGCGTTGCCGTGCAACCTTGTGGGTCCAGGCCTCGGAATCCGAAATCACCAGATCTGGTTGAAACGCATCCCATTCGGCGTGCAAATGCTTGATTCCGGCGCCACCGAAGAGCACATCCGCCATCGGTCCAATATTTTCGCGAATCGTCCTTTGCGTATCGACCCGGCCGTCCTGGCCGTAGCGCCACGCGATGGTGGGGATCTGTTGGCAATGGAAATGGTCGTGCATGACAGCGTGAGCGTCGGGGCCGGCGTAAACCCGCACCTCATGTCCTTCCGCTTCCAGCGTGGGGATGATGGCGCTCGAGCGCATGGCGTGGCCGCGGCCGTATCCCATGATTCCGTAGGCTATCCGCATGTCCACTCTCCGGCGTGTTTGATGTCCATGCGCTCACTCTACGAGCGCGATTGCAACACGCCGATGACCAATCCGTGACAATCCTGTGACGCTGCGCGTTGTTGCCCGGGGCTACGCATCGCACCCCCAACACGAGTAGAATTGGGGTATAGGCCCGTGCCGACCATGCGCGGGGGAGTCACATTCGCGTGGTAATTAAATTGATGACATCTGTACGCATTGCCCTGGTGGTTGCTGCGGCGGGCTTTTTGCAACCTGCTCATGCTGGCTGGTTCGACTGGTTCACCCCGGGAGAATGGGCTTCCGACGTTGGCGAATTCTTTGGCTCCGATGACGAGGCTCGCGGCTTTTATGTCGGCGGTGGAGCCGGCGTCCTGCGGGCCAGCTGGGGCTTACAGCGGCGAATCGGCGGTGTCGACGACCCCGTGGCCGACAATCTCAAATACCAGGCGGAGCCCGCGATAATTACGATCGCCAACATCCGTGCCGGGTGGGAGCCGTTCACCTGGCTGGCTATTGAAGGCGAATGGAACTTCGACATCGACAAATCCGAGATCAGCGAAAACCCGCGCCAGGTGGCGGAGTTGGACTCGCTATCCGGGATTTTCCTGCGTCCGCAGCTCCCCATTGGTAGCGCCAATCTGTATCTGGAAGCCGGTTTTAACCAGCTACACATCAATATGCAGTGTGAACGCGACCGCGATAATCGCAACAACAACGTGGACGAAGATGCCCAGTTGAGCCAAAGCTGCAAAGATTTTGACGACTCCGGCTTCGTCTACGGCGCCGGGGTCAGTTTTCACCTCTCCGATAACGCCCGCCTGCAGTTCACCTGGCGCCAGGTCTACGACGGCGACTTTGACAACAACGGCAGCGACGATGTCGCCACCAGTGTCATGATCGGCATCAGCTCCAGTTTCGGTGGCGGTTCAGACGGCGACGACTACTACTGATTGGCAGGCTCACCACCCTGCCTCCGAGCCGCCTCCCCGTTGAGGCGGCTTTTTTTGGTTCATCGCGAATTGGCGAGAAACGCGTCGCCTTGTTGCGACTCAATTACGGGATGGCCTGAGTCAGCGGGCCGCGCCACCGACCGGGTCGGGGCATCCTGTAGCCGGGCGGTCTTGCGCCGCTGCGCGGTTCCCTGCCGGTCATGCCGCTTGGTGGGGTCGGCTCTACAAGACCTCCTGTCTTGATAGAGCCTCGATTCGCCGTC
>JBFIER010000029.1:0-29809 GCA_041603255.1 Oceanococcaceae bacterium
CCACCGACCGGGTCGGGGCATCCTGTAGCCGGGCGGTCTTGCGCCGCTGCGCGGTTCCCTGCCGGTCATGCCGCTTGGTGGGGTCGGCTCTACAAGACCTCCTGTCTTGATAGAGCCTCGATTCGCCGTCCTGGCGAATCGCCCCCAGTCGCGGCATGCCCGTCAGGCGCAAGCCCCGACGACCCGGCCACAGGACGCCCCGACCCTTGGGGGTTGCCCCTGAATTCATCGCTTCGAGCGGCGTGCAAAAGAACGCACCAGGCTGGCGCTGGCAGGTCCGCTGTCCGGGGCGCTGCCCGGAGCCATCAGGCGACCCGCCGGGCACCGCGCAGCGGCGGGGCTGCAGGCCCGGTTGGCGCCCCGGACAACGGACCCCACACATCGTTGCTCCCGACTTCAGGCCCCTGACTCCCGATGTTCACGCCAATCCGCGATGAGCCTTTTTTTATGGGTGCAAGCGGGTTGCGCGCAATCAGGCTTTCGGGATTCAACTTGACCAATGATCCACCAAAGCCTGCACCAGCGGCTTCATGAACCAACTGCTCTCCGGCATCAGGTGTACCGGCAACTGCGCCTCGCGCAAGGCATCGGCCACGACCGGACCCACAGCCGCCACGGTGATCTGATTGAACGCCTGCCGCAATGCGGCCTCCTGCCCCTGTCCACCGGCCACATCCAACAGACGTCGAATCTGAGGCGAGCTGGTAAAGCAGATGGCGTCCAGCTCGCCGGTCAGTAGTTTCTGTACCAGCCCACGGACTTCCGCATCCTCCAGCGCATTGGCGTAACGATACGGCGCCACGGGAAATACCTCCGCCTCGGCGGCGCGCAGAAAGTCCTGCAGCGGCAGATTGGGCTCCTGACCGTAGAGCTGCACTCCGACCCGGCGTTTCTGCAAGGTCTCCGCCTGCAGCGTATCGATCACACCAGTGGTGGTGGCCACACCGGCTTGCAGCGAGGGTTTTAGACCCAGCTCACGCAGCACCTTGGCGGGTTTGGGCCCACGGGTGACGGTGCGCATCCGTTCCAGTGCTGATACAAATGCATCGCGCAAATCGTAGCGCTCGGCCGCTGCCAGCAGCCGCCGCAACCCCTCACCGGTAAGCAGAATCAGGTCGTCGAAAGGCTCCGCGATGGCCAGCCGCAGCCAGGCCTCGACGGGTGCGGCATCTTCCACATCCAGAATATTGACCAGTGGGCACCGCAGTACGGCCGCTCCGCGCCGCTCCAGCAAACCGGCCAGCACATCCAGCTGGCGCGTTTCGGGAATGGCGATTGTGCGCCCCAGCAATGGTTCTGAATTTTCCGACACGGCGTCCTGACTGTATGTGGAGAAGAATTGACCGCATTGTAAGCAGCGTCAACGCATTACAGTCGATGCATACTCGCGCATCTTTACCTAATATTTCACCATGGAGATCGAATCCGCGGCGTACCCCTCGACGGCCCCCAGCGCCACCCAGGAACGGCTACGCCTGGTCTTGCTGGCGCTGCTGGTTTTTACGCCCTATCTGATCATCAACCGCATCACCGCCGATTGGCCGGCGCGGGACATGAGCACCGTGATCGATCAGCTCATCCCGTTCTCCGCCCACTGGGAGTTGGTGTACGTCTCGATCTATTTCTACATGTTCATCCCGGTGGTCTACATCCGCGATGCCGATCTGTTCCGGCGCGCCGTGATCGGTTTCTGCAGCATGCAGGTCATCTGCTACGGGTTCTTCCTGGCCTGGCCGGTGGGAATGGAACGGCCCCCACTCGCGGATATCGACACCCACTTTTTGCACTGGGGCGTGGCCTTGAACTATGTGCTGGACCAGCCGCGCAACCTGTTCCCCTCCCTGCATCTGGCCAACGCTTTCATGGTGTCATTTCTGCTGCTGCGCGCCGATCGGCGTATCGGGCTGCCGGCATTGATCTGGGCCTGCCTGATCGGCTATTCCACGCTGGCCGTCAAGCACCATCTGTTCACTGATGTGGTGGCGGGCATCCTGTTGGCGCTGGTGATCGACCGGTGGTTGTTTGCCCCCGTGCTCGCACAGCCCTTGCGTGCAGAAAGTCTGTACCCCCGACGGAACATCGCCCTGCTGCTGGTGGGTTACCCCGCAATCGTGCTGGCGCTATACGGCCTCTGGTCGCTGGGCTGGCGTCCGTTTCAGTGGCCGCCGGCCAGCTCCGTGGGTTTCTGATCGATGACGCCCACTTCCAGCGCATCGAACCAATCCAGAAAACGTCGTACATCCTCACCCCGGAACAACCGGCCGTGCTGCGGGACCATCATCTCGATATCCAGCTGACGTACGCGTGCAATCCAGTCGGCCTTGGCCGTGTTGGACGGCATCCAGCGCTGATGGAACCCCTTCATGTAATCCACATGACGATCGAAATCGTCCACGAACAGTCCGGGCTCTCCCGGCTCCAGCGCGGCCCCCACATCCCCTGAAAACAGAATCTTTGCCAGCGGATCGTAGACATGAAAGTTTCCGCTGGAATGCAGATAGTGCGCCGGAACCAGCTGCAAGGCCAGGCGGCCCAGCTTGAGTACGCCGCCCGCATCCGGAATCGGCGCGTAGCGAATATTCTCCATGCCGAAATGCCGGATGAAACCCTCCCACATCCAGGGGCTGTGCAGCGTGGCGTTGGGAAGCACCTGGTCCCACATCCCCAGCGACGAAATGATGTCCGGATCCTGGTGCGAGGCGAACAGGTCGGTGATCTGCTCCGCCGTGACATGTTTCAACGCCGAGGCCAGCATCACCGCGAACAACTCAATACCACCCGGGTCGAGCAGCAGCGCCCGACCATCGGCGACAACCATGTACTGGTTCGTATCGATGATCTTTTCCGGCTTTTCAGGGTCACGCCCGAAGACAAACCACTGGTGACCCTCGTCAAACAGCTTGCGCGAAAGCATCGAAATTCCTCAAATCTTCAAGCAGGGAGATGGACCGCTGTGCATGCTGGCCAATGGTCTTGGATAGCCCATCCAGGTCGGCCGCCAGGTTCCGGAGCACGGCCTCAAAAGACCCGGTTTTGGTGGCTTCGAGGCGGAAATTCACGGCCAGGGTGCTGGCCGAACGCATGTAGGTATCGAGTTCGTCCAACCGCCGCGCCAGTAATCCGCGCGCCTCGCGAAACTGCGCCTGCTGCGCCCGTGCCCTCTCGGAGGTCCGCTCGATTTCCTGCGCGGTGAATGCGGCGAATGCCGATGTATCGTTCCAGCGAATGCTTTCGCGCACCGCCTCCTCAAACCGCAGCACCCGCCAGTTCGCCACCGAGTTGCCGGCTATTCGCGTCGCCAGCTGATTCACCTCGCCGGAAAGACGGATGGTGTCGCGCGACAGATCCGCAAAGTATTCGGAAAGCACATCCAGGCCCGCAGCTTGTTCCCCCACCCGGGCCACCATCGTGCGTGAGTTCTGCGCCACCAGCGCCAGCTTGCGCGCGATCTGGCTGGCGCGATAAAGCTCCCCGGCGATTTGCGCGGCAATCGCGGCCACGCGTGCCGAGTTGGCCAAGGCAGCAGCCGACGGAATGGGAACAGGCGAATAGTTCAGCATCACTCACTATACTGCGGCTTCGGTTGTCAAAATCGCGTCAGCGACGACGTCAATCCCGATCGGAATTCATCACGGCTGGCTCATGTCCCATTGCACTCCCACACGGCTCAGGTCCACTTGGCGCCGCACTGCAGTCGCGCAATTTGGCCTGGCCAGTCTGAGCCTGGTGCTCATAGCCTGCGGGTCAAATAACGTCGAGACGACTGCCAGGGCCGCACCATCAGCCACGCCACAACCCGGCATAACCGCGACGCCAACACCAACGCTGAGTCCGGTTAGTAGCCCACTACCGAGCATTCCCCCCACCCCCGCCAGTCCGACCCCGGTCGCCACGCCGACGCCGACGCCGACGCCGACGCTACCGGAGCCTAGCGCTATACCGCAGCCATCCCCCACCAGCGTGGTGGCGGATGACTTTGCCGACTCGGCAGCGGGCGCCAGCCGCATGACACTCGGCGCCGACATCAGCGGCGCATTGCAGCGCGACTTCGACGTGGATGTGTTCATCTTTCCGCTGGCATCTGCCCAACGGCTGAGACTGCTCGCCGACAGTCCGTTGGCGCATGATCTCGAAGTGCGCGTTGAGGGTCCTCAGGGATACACCCGCGTGCTGACCGCCAACACCGCTGACAAGCCGGCGCAACTGGATTTCAGCTCCGAAGAATCCGGCGATTACGTCATCAGCGTCCTCAGTCCTTCGCACCGGCAGGGGCCATACCACGTCTCATTGCAGCGCGCGGACAGCGCGACGCGGGCCGAGGCCTTTCGATTCTTGCGGCTGGCGAGTTTTGGTCCAAACGAAGCATCAATCGCGGCGGTAATGAACAACGGCGTAGCGGATTGGCTGGAACAGCAGATTAGCGCGCCCTCGGCATATGACAGCCCGGACGATGCGCGGCTTAGCCAACTGCAACAGGTCATCTCTCTGGCCACCTCGCTTGAACCCCTCGCCGACTGGCATCCGAGCAACCCGAACAATCCCGACGAAGCCACAGACGGTGCCTATTTCAACGGCTCAGCCACACGCAATATTGATGAATATCAGAACAGCGCCTGGTTTACCGCTGCGGTATCTGGAACGGATCAGCTGCGGCAGCGAATGGCTTACGCGCTCAGCCAGATTCTCGTGGTTTCAACCCGGCAGGACCAGCTCGGGCGGCGTGCGGAGGCGGTAGCTCACTACGCAGACATCCTTGGTCGGCATGCACTGGGGAGCTTCCGGTCATTGCTCAGCGAAGTGGCCCGCAGCCCGGCGATGGGGCTTTACCTCTCGCATCAAGGCAACGAAAAAGCCAACCCGGCGCGGAATACGCTACCCGACGAAAACTTTGCCCGCGAGTTGATGCAGCTTTTCACCATCGGCTTGTACCTCATGAATACCGATGGCACGCCCCAAACCGATAGCAACGGAAACCTGATCCCCAGCTACACACAAACGGACATCGAGGAGATGTCACGGATCATGACCGGCTGGGACCTGCGCTACAACGCACGCTACGGAAGTACAGACGGGAGCTATGTGCACTTCATGGAATTTACGCCCGAGTTTCACGACTTTGGCGAGAAAACCGTGCTGGGGGCCACCATTCCTGCCGACCTGGAAAATGGTAACGACCTCGAGGCCGCGCTGGACTTGCTGTTCAGTCACCCGAATACGGCACCGTTTATTTCCCGCCAGTTGATCCAGAGGCTGGTCAGCTCAAACCCCAGTCCTGCGTACATCCGGCGGGTGGCGGCGGCATTTGCCGACAATGGACGTGGCGAGCGGGGAGATCTTTCCGCCGTTGCCCGGGCCATTCTGCTCGACTCAGAAGCCTACGAGCCGGCACAGACAGGCGCCCCGGCGCCGGGCAAAGTCAATGAGCAATTGCTTGCACTCCTTGCCTGGTACCGTGCTTTTGATGTCCAACCCGTGCCGGGGTGGCAAATGTGGTCGGAGCAAGCCGGAACGGACACCTTTTTCGACATCTATGTATTCCGGGGTGATCGCACCATCGGCCAAGGTGCTTTCCGCTCGCCCTCGGTCTTCAACTTCTACGACGCCGACTTCGTTCCTCAGGATGCGTTTTACCGCAACCGCACCCCCCAATATGTACTGCCCGAACTGCAGCAGCGATCGGCGAACAACATCGCCGGCTTGGTGCAGGCAACAAATACATTTGGCGACTTCCTGGAACGCCGCCACATCGAGGCAGAGTTTGCTTCACTGGATTCTTTCGTCGCCGCGTACAACGCCCCGTCGGGTGGCGGGTCACCCGAGTGGAACCGCTTTCGGAACCTGGTGCTACTGGACTATGGTCCCGTACTGGATGCATTCGATGCGGCGCTGGATGGTGAGGTCGATCGGGACTACACACGCATCAACGACATGACACGGGATCAGAACGGCCTGACCCCCAAACAGCGGGCCATCGACGCCGCGATCCGGGTCGCGGAATCCCGGCTGCTTGGCGACCAGACCCTGGAACCGCACTACCGCACCGAGCTGGCCGAGGAGCTGGACATCGGTGAAGGTTTCAATTTCGGCAACAATCGCAGCACGGATGAAGCCGTACGCGTCTGTAGTGGCGCCGTACAAAGCGTGTTTCTCTCTGCGCAAAATATGAGCCTCCAATGAGTGCTCGTCTCTCAGGCTCCCACTCGGGGTTGACCACATGATTTCCCACAAACGCCGAGTTTTACTCAAGGGACTGCTTGGAGGAGCACCGCTGCTGTCTACCGGCGGCATGAGCATGTTGCTGCCTACCGCCGGGTCAGCGGCAGCGCCCGCATTTACTGACTACAAAGCGCTGGTGGTGTTTTTCCTGCTCGGCGGAAATGATGCCCACAACATGATCCTGCCGCTGGGCGACGAAAACACGGATACCCCCCGTGGCCGTGGATATCAAACCTACGCGGCGAGCCGCGGCGACCTGCGGGTAAACAATCGTGACCTTGGCGGACGAGGCACGAATGCCTATGCCGATGGGGCGAGCGACGATGAAGCCGCATATCAAAACGGCGTATACCCCTTCGCCCCGGATACCAGCCCCGGAAGCGGATTGGGCGGATTGGGTGGCCTGTTTGGCGGTGGGGATCCCGGCCCCAGCTACGACACCGTCGCAAATTTCGGAATCAATAGCCTGATGCCCGAGTTGGCCGGTCTGTTTCGACAGGGAACCGCATTGGCCGTAGCCAACATCGGATCGCTGATCGAACCGGTTACCAAAGCCACCCTGGGTACGTCGGCATTGCCGCCCTTTCTGTACGCGCACAATCATCAGCAACGTGCGATGGAAACCGGTTGGTCGAACAACCTGGAAGCGGCCGGTTGGGCCGGACGCCTGGCCGATCTGTGGCTTGCCCATGCAGGTGGAGTGAACGCGGGCTCGCCTCTGGGACTGAATGTCTCTTATGGCGGCGCCAACCGCATGATGACCGGCAATCTCAACAGCCCCGTTGTCCTCAACCCGGGAACCGTTCAACTGTTTCCCACCCAGCGCGGCTTTAATCCACGACGCTTTCTTGCGCAGAATGCCGCCCAACCACATGATTCATCCCTCGAACGGGTGATCAAGGAACGCTACCGAACGGCCGCCAGTCTGCACGAACTGCTGGACAACGAGTTTGCCAACACACCGGATTTCTCCGATTTGCGAGATGCCTACGATAACCCGCTGTTCACCACGCCCACAGCTGCACAGCTGGAATTGCGGCGCGGAATTTCGGGCCGCACGCTTGCGGCGGCCCGCGATGTGGCCCGGATGATTTCCCTTGGACGCAGTATCGGGCTACAACGACAAATCTTTTTTGTGGGCATGGGCGGCTTCGACACCCACGGTCCACAGGCCAGCGACCACCCCGGCCTGCTGCGCGAACTCAGTCTGGCTATTGGCTCCTTCCAGCAGGCGATGGACAGCCTGGGGGCGAGCAACGATGTGACCTTGTTTTCGCTAAGCGACTTTGGTCGCACCCTGGGAAACAATGGCAGTGGCACCGATCACGCATGGGCCGGACACAATCTCGTGGCGGGTGGAGCGGTAAATGGCGGCATCATGCTGGGGGCTATGCCTGATCTCACGCTGGGCGGTGACAGCGATACCAGCACCAAGGGCCGACTCATCCCGACAATCGCCGTTGATCAGTACCTCGCCACAATCTGCAATTGGTTTGGGCTGGCCGATGCAGACATGACGTCCATATTTCCCAACCTGGTGAACTTTCGCTCCGCAGAAGACATTTCCAGTTCCTATCTTCAGGGGTTGTTCAAGTCCGGCTGAATGGCAGTTCTGTCGCTAGTTGATGCATCAGCCGGCTTACGCGGGTGACATTGCGGACCATCGCGATTTTCGGCCATGTGATCTGTTCGCCAATGCGCGTATAGCGCTGCAGATCTTCCGGGGTTGGGTTCGCCAGCAGGCGGCGGTAGAGCCAGAACGACACCGGGGGATGAATGTTGATGTCACCCCGGTAGCTTTGCTCGGTGAGCGCGTAGGCATGCTCCACGACGTTCTGCAATCGCGGCTGCCGTACCCGCTCGCGCGCAACTTTGAGCACTGCCCCCACCTGCGCCCGTGTACTGGAGAGCCCGGCATCCAGCAGCAATGCCGCCAACCCTCGCCCATGCCGACTCGCGAGGAACGGGACGGAATGCGGGTTGGTCTGGCTGACGATGAACTGGTTCACGTTGAATAACCGTCCCAGACGTTTCATCGGCAGGTCGCCCTGAAAGGACCCGTCCACCCAGCGTTCCCCCGGCAGGTAGTCGTAGCGCATGCCCTGACGATTCCGTGCACGCAGGCGCACCGGCGGAAACATTCCGGGAATGGCGCAGGAGGCCAGCGCCGCCCGCGGCAACAGGACCTCGGGCGAGCTCAGGTGACTCAACAACCGGGGCTTCTGTCGCGAACGGCTGGGCGACACCGAAATACCCAGGTGGATACCGCTACGCGCATGGGCTTCCGCGAAGGTGAAATCGCCAACGTTGCGCCAAGCGCAACGCAGCAGCTGATGGTTATCCAGCACCGCACGCCGAGCCAGCACGCCGCGGGGCGCCAGGAAGCGGATTCCGATTCGATAGATCTCGTCGGTATGGCTGAGCAGTTGGGTCAGTTCCTGCGGGGTACGGCTGGCCAGCCCGGCCGCCACCAGCGACCCCAGGCTGGAACCCGAAATGACGTCGGGCAAGAGGTCCTGTTCATGCAGGGCCTTGGCCACACCCAGATGGACAAACCCCATGCTGGCCCCACCGCTGAGCAACAACGCCGGCCGCCCCAGGTTAAAGGCCGCCATCTCCATGGCATCGGCTTTTTGTTGGTCACTGAGCCCGGACACCGGCAACGTCGAAAGCGCCTGCAATGCCCGCTCCACTGCCTGCAGATACTCCTCGATCACCTGTTTGGTACCGGCATGCGCATAGCTGTACAGCTGAGGATTCGCCACATCGCCCATGTGGCGGTACAAGCTTTGATACACCGCGGCGCGCAGGGTTTCGCCATCATGCCCGGCAATGGCGCGATCGAATGTGGCAATGTGCTCGCGCATCTGGGCGGCGTCGATCAGCGGCGATCGCTCATCCATCCGCCATTCGTCGGCTCCGACTCGGCGATCAACCTCTTCCGCGGCCTGCTGCCAGGCGACAAAGCTTTCCGCGTTCTGCATGTCGCGTAGAGCCGATCGCAATGAGCGTGCAGGCATGGCAGGTACTGGTGAGTGCGAGGGCCGCATTCTACGTGGAGCGCCGGATCGCGATTGACCTCGCGTTTCGATACAACCGTTCCAAGGCTGCCGCTTCCGCGCCGCCACCAGGGCGACGGGTGCGCCAATCGAGGCCGACTCAGGCGGCCTTCGCGGGCGCCTCCGCCATGCTCTGGTTCAGGTGCCGGCAGAGAAAACGCCCAATGTCCTCACGAGATTCGCGGGCCTCCGGAAGCATGTCCTCACACAGCGGGAAGATGTGGGGGAGCGATGGCCAGACATCCAGCGTCACCGGCACGGATGCCTGCTCCAACTGTTGCGCCAGGAATACGCTGTCGTCGCGCAAATACTCATGCGCACTGCACACCAGATGCACCGGCGGGAATCCGTTGAAATCGCCGTAGAGTGGAGAGATCTCCGGATGGCTGCGGTCGTGGTCGCCGCAGTAACGGTCAATCAACCCGGTCAGCGAGGTGACCGGAAGGACCGCATCGCTGCCACTGAATTCGACCCGCGCAGGGCTGCCATGAGGGAAGCACGCCAAGTCGGTCACCGGCGCCACGCCCACGGCGGCAGCCGGCATCTCGCCTCCGTTACGCCGCAGCCGATGTAGCAGTGCGAATGTCAGATTACCCCCCGCGGAATCCCCGCCGATGGCGATTTGACCGGGAGCGAAGCCGCTCTCGAGGAGCATGTTGTAAGCCTTCTCACAATCGTCCAGGCCCGCCGGGAACGGCTGGCTCGGAAGCAACCGGTACTCGGGAAGAAAGGCGGATCCACCGATGGTTTGTGCCAGTCGCGCCGCCGTGGCAACGTGGTTTTCGGGGATGATCGGCATCACCCAGGCTCCACCGTGCAGCCATAGCAGCACCGGCCCCTGGGCAGGATCCAACGACCCGCAGGCCATACCCGCCACCTTGTTCGCACCTGAACCGAAGATTCCGAACCGCGTCGGCGGAAGCTTGCCGCTTTTCAGCGCGGGTCCCTGACGTTTGGCCAGCAGGAACTGGAACACGGCAAATCGCCGGGCGCCACCGGTTACGAAAAACTTGATCAGCGGCCGCAGCACGTAACGGATGATGCCAATCGCCACGCGACTGTGAGAACTCAAATGAACCTCGCGGTTCGCGATGCCGGCTTTCATGCTTGTCTCCCCGTTGTGCTGAGCCCACCAACCTGCTCTGCAGGAACGCTGACGTGGGTACTCCAATGATGTACCTACCTTAAAGGTGGCACCCGAGATGCGCTTGACAAATCAGGACGTTTTCTTGACATATCAGGACACTATCGAGATTCAGATATCCAGCCGACTGGCCCGGCGTATCTCCGATGGCGTCATCTTGAACCAGCGGCGACAGGCCCGGGTCAGTGCCGAATGGTCGGAAAACCCCACCAGCGAAGCGATTTGCGAAAACGGCATCTGGGTCTGTCGCAGGTACCGCAATACCGCCTCCTTGCGCACGCTGCGGCAGATGGCCTCGTAGGTAGTCCCCTCGGCCTGCAAGCGCCGCTGCAAGGTCCTCGGGTGGGTGTACATCAAACCGGCTATCGCCTCCTTGCGTCCCTGGGTGGTGCTGAGCGTGCGACTGATGATTCGCCGCACCTGCTCGCTGACACTCCGCGGCACGCCGCTGTAAGCCATCCGCAGAAAATCGGTGCTCATCTGGCGCAAAGTCTGATTCACACCAGCCAGCGGCTGGTTCAGGCAGGATTTGTCGATATGCAGCCCCCCATGCTCTTCGGCCGTGGCGATGGGGACATCACCGAAGAAGCGCTGATAAACCTGCAAAGGCGCCCTGGGTGAATGCGGCAGGCTGACCAATCGCAGTGGATAGCCCGAACCCGCGAGAAAGCTCAGAATCAGATGCAGATCGCCAATCGACTGGTCAAACAGCTGGGGCATCTGTGGTCGCCCGGGCAGATCCACAACCAGACGCACTTCAGCCCAGTTCGCATCGGCAGGATCGTTCTCGTGCAGTTCCAGGCGTAACGCGGGGCTCTGCACATGCAGATACTTCGAACACACCTGGATGGCTTCACGCACGTCGCTGGAATGTTGCATGGCCACCGACAAGGGCCCCAGGATGTGGATGTCCTGCTGCTGCGCCACCCGCAACCCCAGGTCCCAGCACCCGGTCAGGCGCACGCATTCCTCATACAGCTCGGCATACGCGGTCAGCGACACCATCTGCTCGTCGTCATCCTCAAGATTGACCGGAATGCGGTAGCGCTTGAGCAATGCTTGTGCATCCAGCCCCAAGCTGCTGATTACCGCGGGAAAACCGCGTAAGCCTCCGGAACGGACCATGGCTGTCATGTCCTGTTTTGTATAGTTTTTGTCTTGATATGTCAATACAATCCACGCGGAGTTGCCGACAATGGCTGCAGCACAACGGCACCGCTGATGGTTGCCGCCCAGACGCACTGAGGAGTGAGGAGACAATGGAACCCATACTTGATGTATTGATCATCGGCGCCGGTGTATCCGGAATCGGCATGGCCAGCCGATTGGCTATGGAATGCCCGGACAAACGAATTGCGCTGATCGAGCGCCGCCAACGCATCGGGGGAACCTGGGACCTGTTCCGCTACCCCGGCATCCGCTCCGACTCGGACATGTATACCTTCGGCTATCAGTTCCGCCCCTGGAGCAGCTACAAGACACTGGCCGACGGCAAGGCGATCCGTGAATACGTCTCGGACACCGCGCAGCAGTATGGCCTGCACGACAAGATTCATTTCGGCCTGAAAACCCAGTCAGCGGAGTGGTCCAGCGCGGACCAATGCTGGACCCTGACCACGCTGAACGAAGCCACGGGCGAAACCGAAACCTTCCGCACGCGCTTTCTTGTCGCCGCCACCGGCTACTACAACTACGACCAGGGCTACCGCCCGCAATTCCCGGACGAAGAGCGCTTCCAGGGCCAGATCATTCACCCGCAGCACTGGCCGGAAGACCTGGACTACGCCGGCAAGAAAGTGGTCATCATCGGCAGCGGCGCCACCGCAATTACGCTGGTGCCCTCCATGGCGAAAACCGCCGCGCATGTGACCATGCTGCAGCGTTCGCCCACCTACATCATGTCAATTCCGGCCTGGGACAAGATCTCGGAAGTTTTGAGTCGTGTCCTCCCGGACAGTGTTAACTATCGACTCGCCCGCCGCCGCAACCTCTTTGTCTGGCGCAGCATGTACAAGGCCAGCAAACGCTTCCCCGCTGCAACGCGGCGACTGATCCTGAGCCAGGCCCGCAAACGCCTGGGTGCGCAGTACAAGGAAGAAAACTTCAGCCCCAGCTACAACCCTTGGGATCAGCGCCTGTGTGCAGCGCCGGATGGCGACTTCTTTGATGCCATCCGCAGCGGCAAAGCCGATGTGGTCACCGACACCATCAGCGCATTCACCGAGAACGGCATCCGCCTGAGTTCCGGCAAGGAGCTCGAAGCGGACATCATCATTACGGCGACCGGCTTACAGGTGCAGATGCTCGGCGGCATGCAGATGGTGGTGGACGGCAAGCCGCAGGATCTCAGCCAGAAGATGCTGTACCGCGGCGCGCTCATCGAGGATGTGCCGAACATGGCGTGGGTAATCGGCTATGTGAACCTTTCCTGGACCATGAAAGCCGATCTCACCAGCGAGTACGTCTGCCGCCTGCTCAAACACATGGATCAGCGCAACGCTGTCGTTGCCACCCCGGTGGATCACGCCCATTGTCGTTCCAGCGAAAGCATCCTCTCCGCGCTCGAGGCGGGTTACGTCCAGCGGGCGGATCACACCCTCCCGCGCCAGGGAACCCGGGCCCCATGGCAGGTGCTGCATCACTACGAACAGGACAAGGTCACGATGCTGCAAGAAGGCATCGACGACGGGATTCTGCAGTTTGAAAAGCAACGCGCAACACCTGCGCAAATCCCGGTAGAAAAAGCGGCCTGAGCCGCCCTCCGCAAACGCGCCCCAGCCTTCGGGTTGTGGGCGCGTTTTACGTTGTGGGGGAGTAACGCCACCACCCGCGCAGAGTTGGCAATAGTATTGCTTGGCAAAGACGCGGCTCGTGACCGTGCGGTCGCAGCGCTTTTGGAGAACCCCACCCCAGATCAACGACACCTCGGAGGCTGATCTGAACCTTCCCTGCGCCCATGATTTCTGATCGCGCCAGCCGATCGGCCTGGCTGTTGCTGCCGGCGCTGCTGAGTGCGCCTGTTCCGGCGCTGGCGCACAGCTTCGGCCGTACCTACAGCATCCCGGTTCCGGTCTGGATGTACCTCTACGGCGCGGCGGCAGCACTGGCGCTGTCGTTTCTGCTGATTGCCTGGTTTGCCACCAGTGCGGCGGAACATGGAACCGGCGGGGAAATTGCGCTTGATGGCAGCCGTCCGGTGCGTCTCGCCCAAAAACTTCTGCCTCCCCTGCAGCTCGTCAGCCTGCTGGGGTTGCTGCTGGCAACCGCAACCGCGCTGTTCGGCGCGCGCAATCCGTATATCAATTTCTCGATGACCTGGTTCTGGGTCCTGTTTGTGCTGGGGCTGGGATACCTGAGCGTCTTTGTGGGCGACATCTACCGCTGGCTGAACCCCTGGCGGGTACTGGCCAGCGGTATTGGCCGGGTTTGGCAACGGTTTCCACAGGGCCGGTTCCACTACCCCGACGCCTGGGGCTATTGGCCAGCGCTGGTTCTGTACATGGCCTTCATCTGGCTGGAACTGGAGGCCGATCTCGGTGTACGTGGCCTGGGCCAGATGTTGCTGGCGTACAGCATCCTGAACCTTGTTGGCGTCGGCCTGATCGGGGCACGCGACTGGTTTCGTTACGGGGAATTCTTCGGTCTGTTTCTGCGCCTGTTTGCCGCCATGGCGCCGGTCGCCCGGGAACCCGGCGGCGGCATCAGGCTGCGCGCACCTTTTGCCGGGTTGGTGGGCTTGCGGACAGAAGGGTTCAGCATGCTGCTGTTTATCCTGTTGATGATGTCCTCCACGGCCTACGACGGCCTTCGCGTCACAGCGATTTGGGCCCAGCTGTTCTGGGTGGATCTCTACCACCTGCTGCAACCCTGGGCGGGCACCGACCCCATCGCCGCCTATCACCGGATGAAACCGCTGTATGCCATCTGGTCCAGCGGTGCGTTGCTGCTCTCGCCGTTGCTGTACCTGGCGATTTACCTGGCATTCATCGCGGCAACGCAGAGGGTGAGTCACAGCACGCTTTCCGTGCGCGAGCTGGCGCTGCGCTTCGCTCCGTCTCTGCTACCCATTGCGCTGGTCTACCACGCGGCGCACTACTACCCCCTGGTGCTGACTCAGGGGGTCAAGATCTTTGGCCTGCTCTCCGACCCTTTCGGTTGGGGCTGGAACCTCTTGGGTACCGCGCACACCGTTCGCGGCAACGTGATTCTCGACGCCGCACTGATCTGGCATTCACAGCTGGCCTTGATTGTCGGCGGCCACATCGTCAGTGTGTACATCGCCCACCTGGTCGCGTTTGAGATCTTTCCCAATCGTCGAGTGGCGGCCATCAGCCAGCTGCCCATGCTGGTTCTGATGATGTTCTTTACCGCTGGCGGGCTGTGGATCCTCGCCCAACCCATCGCCGGCCCCTAGCCCCTAGGCTCTCAACGAAAAACGACCAACCCTGCGACACCCCCGGTAGCGGGAATGCCGCAGAGTCCGTATCCGTCTGCGCTAGTTCAGCTTCAGCACTTCCATGCCTTTGGACAGGTCACCGGTGAACACCCAGCCGTTGTGATAGATGGCTTCCCAGGTATCGGTGGCATCGGCGTACTGGCTGACGATGCTCGGCAGCGTCGGGTTGGTGAAATCCATCACCAAGGTGCCCGCGCCATAGGCACCAATGGTCATCAGGTCGCGCCCCTCATCGTTGGGGATCAGGCGACCAAAATGAACCGTGCAGGAAAGGGAATCGCTATTCACCAGCAGGTGGCTCGCGGGAGCAATCCAGCCTTGCAGCAGCGGCATTGACTCGTTGCTGACATCGTAGAAGAACATCGCGCCACTGGGGAATGACACACCCGCAGCCGGCGGCAGGCCGACATGGGCGACGCAGCCCGGAGCGGCGCCACCGCCGGTTTCATCACCGACAAAGAGCACGTCACCCGTGCTGTTCAGGCCGGCAAAGTGACTGAAGATCGCCGGCGACAGCGCGGTTGAAATGGTGCCCGGAATCCCGTGATGAACCGGCAGGCTGACAATCATTTCCGGCCGCCGCGGGTCGGCGATATCCCAGAGCTGGGTGAATTCCACCCCGGCACAGATGGCCCGGTATTTGTCCTGTTTGGCGTCGATCCAGAAGCTGATGTCGTGACAGCCCCAACCGTTGTTGAAGGGCTCCAGCTCCACCGGGTTGTCGGGGTCGGACAGATCCCAGATCTCGGTATAACCCGAACCCCCGTTGGGCATGTTGCCGCCGCCAAGCGAACCCGCGTTGTAGAGAATGGGAGTGCCCGGCACCACACCGACGTTGTGCTGATCCTGATCCGGCATCAGCGTGTACAGTGCTTTCGGCCGCCGCGGGTCGGTGATATCCAGTACCGGCAGGCCGTCGCGCTCGGTGGCGAATACCACGATCAGACGCCCGTCCGGATACGCGATGGTTTCCGCACCGCGCAGGTTGTTGTTCAGCACCGCGCCGAGAAACCGGGGTTCGGCAGGGTTGGAAATATCGATGATCGAGCCGTTGTCGCCAAAGCCGGAGAGGATCGCCAGGCTACCGAAGATTTCGAAGCCACCGGACTTGCGCGCCTCTGTTGGACTGCCGGCCAGAAACTCCAGGTCAAACTCCGTACCGCCACTTTCAGGCGGTGCCGGTGGTGCCCAGTACGCCGGCAACTCGACACCAGCCGGTGGATGTGAGGCGGTGGCAAAACCGAACGCCGGATGGGGCGCCAAGCGTGGGTCGCGCCACAACTCCGGGCCGGCCAGGTAGGGACCTTGCGGCACGGCCTCCGCTCGGGAGCCTATAGAGCCCGCATCATCGATTCGGCCACCGGTACAGGCCGACAGCATCAGCAATGCTGCCACGGCCGAAAAGCGGCACATCCGCGTGTCATCCATCGTCATCTCCTCTCCACAGGATAAGCCCTCACCGCAATCGGGAGGTCCAAATCGTCACAGCCCCGGCGGGGCAAATCATCTGAGTCACAGGGGTTCAGCGCACAGGTCATGGGAACCGGATTCCCAGGCGGCGACGCGCACGCAGCAGCAGCAAACCCAGCCACATCCATGGCGAGAAAGCACCGCTGCGAACCGGCGCATTGATGTCCCGCGACTCGCCTCCAGTCTCGGCACGAGATGGCATTTCCATTCCGGGAACCGCCGAGGCCGTTGTGTACGTGATTGCTCCATTCAGCGCATTGGCCAGAACAATGTACCCGGTATCCACCACGCCGTAGCCGTTGATGCCAAAGCCAATATTCGGATCGGAGTTGTCCGGTGCGGGAAGCAACACGCCGATAAGCCGGATGCTGCCCAGACCCAAGGTCAACTCCCCAACCGACGTCTGGCCGTCCCCGGAAACCCCGGCGGTCGTGCCGCCCAGTGCTTCGAAGGCGCCCTGCTCGACGCGCCAGGCCGGAACATTGGCATCGCCGCCCTCAACCCGCAGACCCATGGTCGCGGTTTCGGTATTGATCCAGGCAACCTCGCGGATACCCGCGGTGAGCGGATGGCCGCGGTCGTAACTGACCTTGCCGCCATCATCCCATTGCACCGACACAGCGCTGGCTTCGAGACCATCAATCAGGGACGGCATCAACGCCAAAGCGGTATCAGTCAACACCAGATTACCGCCGCCTTCGACATAGCGGCGCAATGCGCTCAGCGCTTCCCGATCCGCTGCCAGCCCATCGGTGATCAGCACCACCGAATCGGGAACGGCATTCAGCGCGGATGCCAAAGCCTCCGGCCGGGTGGCAATCAGCTCGCCGTCAAACAAGGGCTCCAGGTCGCGGAAGAAATCGGCGGCGCTGACGACCGTACCCACCCGGACCGGGTCGGCGATGCGCGGCGCGTCGTCCACCCAGACCACGCGCCCCGCCACCATGCGCGTCCGATATTCCACGGCCGCCTGCTCGATCATGCCGGCCAGAATCCCGCGCACCACGTCGCGGTAGTACTGCATCACTTCGGGGCGCGCCGTCAGCGAATTCACTCCCGGCGTCACGATGAAGTTGTACAGCTCAATGGTGGAGATGGATGCCGCTCCGCCCCCTTCCGGCTGCGAAATCCAGTCGCCCAGGAACCCGGTTCCCGAGGCCGTGGATTCGGCCGCGATGCTGCCAAACTCCGAGGACGCCGTCAGAACAGTCGGCTCGACCCCACCCATCACGGCGTTGATCAGATCACTGACCTGACTGTCCTGCAGCGATTCATCAATGGCGGCGTGCAGCGCTTCGCCGTGATAGCGCTGATTCAACGCCTGCCCCAGATCGAACTGCCCGGAACTCAGCATGACCCACGCGGCAGCATCGGTAATTTCACCGTGAATATCGGCGGCCACCTGGATGTCGCCTTCGGCGGCCAGCTGCCGCACGTAATCGACAAATGCGATGGACTCGGGCTGCGAAACCGGGCCGGAGGAATGCGAGATGCCCCGCCAGGGGGCCTGCCGGTTCAGGTCGACCCCGAGACCGAAATCAGACCCACCAGAAATGGGCCCTGCACCGTTCTGGCGCACCCACAGATACGCGCCACCGCCGGTTTGCAGATGGTCGTGATCCCCCGCACTCCAACCGTCGGGGTTGATAAAGGTTTGGATCAGGCGGACCCGGTCGAGCAAGGCCGTGCGTTCCGGATCTGCCCCGGTGACCAGGTCTTCGATGTAGCGCACCGCGCCCTCACGGCCGCCGGGTTCGTTGCCGTGCACCGACTGGTTCACCAGCACGATCTTGCGCGCCGCCAGCGGCACGGTGTATTCCGGCGACGTGACCTCGACGACGTACAACGCCAGACCATCAGCCGACCCCTGACCGAACTCCCGGAAGGTGATCCAGTCCGGATAGTCGGTCGCCAGGGCCTGCATACCTTGAATCATCTCGCGATAGGTCAGGCCGCCTACCGAATTCAAGGGCTCGGCAAAAATCCGTCCGCCACAGAGCGCCGTAGGAATCGGTGGCGCGCACACCGGACCGGCCATCGCCATGCCGGAATTCAGCACGCCGGCGGCAAGCATCGCTTGCGCACCCCGAAGCCATTTGCGACGCCCTGCCATGCGACCACGACGTCCACGAACCCGCGCAAGCACACCCAGCAGCCACCAGGACGGCGCGCCAACCCGGCTCTCACGCAAGTCCGTACGCAGGTGAAATCGATGCGCAGTCATTAGCGGGCTGATTTCAGAACGAACGCCGCAGACGCAGGTAGTACTGCCCACCGTTGAAACCGAACGGAGCGGTGGTGGGGTACTTGGCTCCGGCGATTCCGGCCACATCCGGCGGCAGGCGATCCGGGTAGTTGTTCAGCACATTCGCCCCACCCAGCGCGATCTCGAGATGATTGGCCATGACCGTGGTGACTTCCAGATCCAACGTCATTTCACCCCCCACATTGACCGGCACTTCTTCCAGGTGACCTTCGAAGTAGTCGCCGTGGAAGTTCAGCCGCGCCAGACCACGCCAGGCACCCTGCGTGTGGCTCAGGGCGATGTTGCCGCGCCACAGGGGGATGTTTTCCTGCAACTGTCGGTAGCGAATATCGCCAATGGGGCTGTAAATACCGCGATTGGTGACCTTGGTCTCGGTGTAGTTCATCGCCAGCGACAGGTTGCTGAACCCGCCAATGCCCAGGTTCACCGGTGTGGACACCACCAGATCAGCGCCGCGGGTGCGGGTGTCAAAGTTGTTGGTGAATACGCGGAACGCCGTCAGGTCTTCGGAACCCTCGAAGTCTGAAGCCATGAAGCCGGCGACCCCGTCTAGTGCATTGATCAGCTGGCTGGTGGTCAGATCCGGTTCACCATCGTCCTGCACACCGTTGTTGTTGGTGTCGTCGTAGGTTTGCACATCGTTTTCGACCGCAAAGTCCTGCAGGGTGCCGATGAAATCGATGTCGTCCGTGGTGGCGATGCGACCGTCCACTTCGATCTGGAATACGTCCAGCGTGACTTCCATCTGGTCGAAGTTAAAGGCCACCCCCAGCGAATAGTTCTGGGATTCCTCCGGCCCCAAGGCGAAGGGTTTGTCCCCTGCGGCAATCCGACGCTGGTTGACGAAGCGGCCGGCGCCGCTGGTCAGAGGCAAAGTGCCGACATCCTGCAATACCCCGCCGACGAACGCGGTGCTGACGTTGACCACATTCGCCTGCCCGGCGGTCGGCGCGTGGAAACCGGTAGAAACGGTACCACGCAGCCGCACTGCCGGGTTCAGCACAAACAGGCCACCCAGCTTGTAATTGAATGTGGAACCAAAGGTGTTGTAGTCCTCCAGTCGCCCGGCGGCCTGCAGCGTCAAACCGGAGAGAACTTCGGACTCCGCCTCCACGTACAACGCGGTATTGGTTTGCGTGTCCGAGGTAGCCACGGTGAAGCCCCCGAAACCGTTCGAGCTGGATGCGAAACCCTGCCCGACCGGGTAGCCCTCCGACGGTGCGGCCAATGGCCCGAGCTGCCGTGAAGCCAGATCCCCGCGGGTGATTTCGAAGCGCTCGCTGCGGTATTCCATGCCTGCAGACAGGAACAGATCCGACACCAGTCCCTCGACCGGCAAGCCGTAGCTGAAATCCAGGTTGATGTTGTTGTCGGTCTGGCGATACGCCCCCGGCTTGAAGCTGGTCGGTGTATCCGGCCCCAGGCTGGCGTTGATCGTGTTGCGGATGAAGAACTCGGTCTTGTTGTCGCCGTAGGTGTAGCTCAGGTCGTAGTTCAGACCGCGACCGAAGGGCAGCTTGCCACGGGTGCCGAGCACCGCGGACGCATCCGTGGTCTTACCGCCGAACCGCGGCACGAAACCACCCGGGAACATTTCCACGAACGAAAAGCAATTGTCGTCGGCGCTGACATCCGCCAGAATCTCCGGGTCCGGAATCAGGAAATCGGGACCGGTGAGCGGAATCCCTGCCGGGCAATCGCCGGAATCTTGCACCGACAGATCCCCGACCAGCACTGACGGAACACCGTCCGGATCCGCCTCCCCGGTTTCGGGATCGACCAGCGGACCTTCGTAAACGCCGGCCCGGTTGGTGGGGTTGCGATAGAAGAACCCGCCCTCGACTTCCCGGCTTGCGTAGTTGCCAAAGGCATAACCTTCCACGGCCGAGTTGAACGACATCGCACTGTTGACGAACAGCTTGATGTCGTTGCGCACTTCGGGCTGACCCCAGATCTGGGCGACGTCGGTGGTCACCGTGTTCACGCTGATGTCGGAGACCGCCGTATTGCCGGCCGCAATCAACGCCGCGGCATCGTCACGCTGGACCGACCGGACGGTGTCATCAACGTCAGCCAGTTCCGCCGAGAAATTGATGAAGCCGCTGTCGCTGATCGGCAAGCCGATATTGCCACCCAGGCGATAGTTGTCTCCGTCACCTTCGTAGGTCGAACCGTAGCGGGCCTCCAACATGCCGCCCTCATAGTCATCCTTAAGGACAAAATTGATCACGCCGGCGATGGCGTCTGAACCGTACTGGGACGACGCACCATCCCGGAGCACTTCGACCTGTTTCAGCCCGATGGTGGGAAACACGCTGATATCCGGCCCGTGGGCCCCATCCGCGATTCCGCCCCCCAGGAAGCTGATGACCGATGCGCGGTGACGGCGCTTGCCGTTCAGCAATACCAGGGTGTTGTCGGGCGACAGGCCACGCAGGTTGGCCGGGCGAACAATCGTCGCCGCATCCGAGATGGGCTGCGTGTTCACGTTGTAGGACGGCACCACGATGCGCAGCAAATCGGCGATATCGGTCGGTGCCTGATTGGCCATATCCGAGCCGCTGATCACATCCACCGGTGCGATGGTGTCCGCTGCCGAACGTGCTTCGCGGCGCGAACCCACCACCACCAGCTCATCCAGCGACGTGGCCGGGTCTTCCACCTCCGGAACCACCCGCTCAGCCTCGGGCAGCGGGATTACATCCAGTGGCGCCACCTCCGGACGCATTGGCACATCGGCCGCATCCTCCTGCGCACTCACTGCAAAAGCCGCCACGGTGCATGCCACAGCTGCAGACAAAGATACGCGACGCGCGACGGCGCCCCGCATGGCCTGATTACCCATAATTTTCCCCAAGTCCGTTGCAGGACGACGACGGTGTTCTCAAATCCGTCGCCGGTGACCTTCGATCTGTCGTAAAGCATCGCGGTTGGCGACGCTGTAGCGGTTCTATCCCAGTCAGATCGCTAGCAATCGGCGTGCCAAAGGCACACATTCCGTGTTAAGCGCAAACTCCGAACGTGGCCCTCAGGCGGAATAGCTGATGGCCCCTACAAACAGGCTGTTGCAGCGAAAAGCAAATAGGTTTCGTATTCGTTAACAACGAATGGGGGGGCGTCGGAAGCACCAGAACCCGAAACCGGATACTTCGCGTAGTGACCATCTTCAAGGCGATATTGAGCAATGGCACTTGTGAGGGTCTCTCGCGTTTTTGTTAACGGCGCATCAAAAATGCAGAGGGTTGCGAGCGCAAACCCCAGATCGTACGAACGCGCCGGCCGTGCATCATTTACAAAAGAGGGAAAAGCGCGAATGTAAGACCGGTCTGCGGAAACAAACTGCCGAAAGTGCTGAAGAACAGATTTGCGTGGAAACAGAGAGGCCAGTCGTCCACCGAATCGCCGGTAGGTTTCTATGCTGTATGCAATGTACGCGGCATGCGGAAGATCATTGGGGTAGGAAGGCTGCAACGAATATTGCCAGTACCAGTAGCAACTATCTCCTACACAAGAAGTCTGATGGTTATCGACCAGTGCTTGCATGGTGACGTCGGCAAATTCTTGCAACTCATTTGCGATTGACACCATTTCTGGCTGCTGACTCAGTCGCTGCGCCACGGCGGCCAGATAGGCTGCCGTATTGAGCACGTCATAGCCGAGGTCATCCTCAGCAAGAGAATAGGGAGGCAAACCCGCCGGCGTTGTCGATCCCCTCAGGTAAGGCAGCAACGCCGCAAAGCTCAGATCCAACAAGTCGCTGCGTTGTTGCGCAGCTGCATCGCCCGCCAAGTCCAGCAGACCATCGACAACAATTGCCGTCGATATCGCGTAATCGGTATTCGCGGGATTGACGGTTCCATCCCCAAACGCATCCCATTCGAAAGGCAATCCCCAACCCACCTGCCCATCTTGGTTCAAGTCGGCATCGGCTATCAGCCTTTGCGCACTGACTTCTCCAAGTTTGTCCAACTGCGGAATCGCCGGCCCCTGCAAAGCTGACTTGAGCACCATCGCATAGGCCTTGGGAATATCCGCAGGCTCGTTCGTCGGGTAGTCCGCGAGCCCCCTTCCAGGCGCCAAGGGATCCAGCGCCTGATCGAGAAGATCAGACAAAACCGTCTGCAACCGCTCATCAGGCTGCGCCCCCCTATTTTCGGAACAGGATGCCGTCCAAATGATGCCGGCAAGGAGCAGGCCTGTCGCGAAAATTCGCCCGGCCAGACTGGAGGGAGTCAAGTACATACTGGGCGTAAGCAAAAAGTGTTTGACGAATGCATCTCGGGGTGTGGTTGATATCGAAGAAACGTGGCACCCAGCCACGATTCTCACTCGATGTTCTGCACCTGTTCGCGCATCTGCTCGATCAGCACCTTCAATTCCACCGCCAATCGGGTGATCTCGGCATCCATGGCCTTGGAACCCAGTGTATTGGCTTCGCGATTGAACTCCTGCATGTAGAAGTCCAGCTTGCGACCAATCGGCTTGTCGGACTGCATGGCGGCGCGCACCTCCGCGACATGGCTGGCCAGACGCTCCAGTTCTTCATCCACATCAGCGCGCTGGGCGAACTGTACGAGTGCCTGATCCCGACGCTCGGGCTCCATATCGGTGACTTCATTGAGCCGCTCGAGCAGCTTTTCGCGCCAGCGGCGGTTCTGCTCGGGTAGCCGGGTGCGCACCTGCTCGACGCAGGCCTCAATTCTCTGCATGCGGTCTTCCAGCACCTCGGCCAACCGCTGCCCTTCATCCGCGCGACTTTGTTGCAGTTGCTCTAGCGCGGTATTCAGGGTTGCGATGACCTGCGCTGTGAGTGTGTCGTCGTCCACCTTGGTGTCTTCGATGACACCCGGCCAGCGCAATAAAGCGAGGGGGTCAATCTTGCCGAGTTGGGGCACGCGTTCGCTCATGTGCTCCACGGCCATTGCCATCTGGTGCAGCAAGGCGTCATCGAATTTGAGTGCCTGTGCGCCCTGGGAGCTGCCGCTCAGTCGCATCACAACCTCCACCTTGCCGCGCCCCAGCGTGTTGTTGATGGCCTGTCGCACGGCGATATCGGTTCCCCGAATTTCTTCGGGCTGGCGCAGGAAGATCTCCAGGTATCGGTGATTGACACTTTTGATTTCCAACAACAACTCGCCCAAGTCAGTGGCGGCTCTCACCCGGGCGAACCCGGTCATTGATCGAATTGTCATCGTCCCTTTCTGCCTTGAGTTCCCCGGAATGTGCCTAGGATACCTGCGAAGGCCCCGGTATACTCCGCGCCCCATCCGACGAGCCCCACCCATGACCCGTTCCTTTGACCGTAGCGACGACGCTCTGCGACCGATCACTATCGAAACCGGCGTATCCCGGCATGCAGAAGGGTCGGCGCTGATTCGCTGCGGACACACGCATGTGCTGTGCACAGCCAGCGTGGAAACCCGCGTACCCCCGTGGCTGCGCAACACCGGCAAAGGCTGGGTCACCGCAGAATACGGCATGCTCCCGCGATCCACGGGAGAGCGTATGGGCCGTGAAGCCGCGCGCGGCAAACAGGGTGGCCGCACACTGGAAATTCAACGCCTGATCGGTCGTTCGCTGCGAGCAGCGGTCAATCTCGAAGCGTTGGGCGAGGTCTCGATTACCGTCGATTGCGATGTGATCCAGGCGGACGGCGGCACCCGTACCGCCGCCATCACCGGCGGCTATGTCGCGCTGGCGATGGCGCTGGACGGCGTCGCCAAAAGCAACAAGTTGAAACGCCATCCGCTGTTTGGGCAGGTCGGTGCCATTTCGGTCGGCATCGTGGGCGGGCGACCGGTGCTGGATCTGGATTATGTCGAGGACTCAAACGCCGAAACCGACTGCAATGTCGTGATGAACGAGGCGGGTGGGTTCATCGAAATCCAGGGCACCGCCGAAGGCCATCCCTTTCTGCGCTCTGAGCTGGACTCCATGCTGGAACTGGCGGAGAAAGGCATCCGCGAAATCCACACCATCCAGCAACAGGCTCTGGACAGCATCCGTTAAGGCCACCCGTCATGCAGGACGTCGTACTCGCTTCCAGCAACGCCGGAAAACTCAAGGAACTGGCCCATGCGCTGGCGCCGCTGGGCTGGAACCTGCGCCCATTATCGGATTTCACCAACGAACAGGCCGAGGAAACCGGCAGCACATTCGTCGAGAACGCATTAATAAAGGCCCGCCACGCCAGTGCGGTTTCAGGCCTGCCCGCGCTTGCGGACGACTCCGGCCTGGCCGTGGATGCCCTCGATGGGCAGCCGGGCGTGTGGTCTGCCCGTTACGCGGGTGAGAACGCCAGCGACGCCGACAACAATCAAAAATTGCTGAGAGCGATGCAAGGCCAAACAAACCGGAACGCCGCGTTCCATTGCGTACTGGCGCTGGTGCAGTCCGCAGACGACCCGCAGCCGCTGGTGGTGGATGGCTTGTGGTCGGGGCAAATTCTGGAAGCCCCCCGGGGCACGCAGGGATTCGGCTATGACCCGCTGTTCCTCGACCCCACCATCGGCCGTGCATCAGCTGAGCTGAGCCCGGATGAAAAGCGCGCCCGCAGCCACCGCGGCCGCGCCGTCACACTGCTGATCGAAGCGCTCCAAGCCCGTTGAAACTGCCGCCACTTTCGGCTTACGTGCACTACCCCTGGTGCGTGCGTAAATGCCCTTACTGTGATTTCAACTCGCATCCCCTGCGCGAAGACAGCAGCTACCCGGCGTATACCGATGCACTGATCGCCGACATCGCCTACACCGCTGCCACCATGGAGCGCCGGCCCCTGCGCAGCATTTTTTTCGGCGGCGGCACCCCGAGCCTCTGCCCGCCCGAGGAAGTGCAGCGCTTTCTGGAACACCTGGAAGACGCGTTCGGCTTTCATCCTCGAATCGAAATCACCCTGGAGGCCAATCCCGGCACCGTGGACGAAACGCACTTCCGGGGCTTCCGCAAAGCCGGGGTCAATCGCCTATCTCTGGGCGTACAGAGTTTCGACGACACGATGCTGCGCAAATTGGGCCGCATCCACGACGGCGACCGCGCACGCACTGCCATTGCGGCCGCGCGAGCCGCGGGTTTCGATAACCTGAACATCGACCTCATGCATGGCCTTCCGGGCCAGGATGTCGCGGGTGCCGTGGCCGATATCGAGCAGGCCCTGGCCTTTCAGCCCGAACACCTGTCCTGGTACGAACTCACGCTGGAACCGCAGACGGAGTTCGCGCGCCATCCACCGCAATTGCCGGACGAAGACACGCTGGCCGGAATCGAGCAGGCCGGCCGACGACTGTTGCAGCGCCAGGGTTTTCGCAACTATGAGATTTCCGCCTGGGCCCGCCCGGGCCGCCGCGCTCAGCACAACCTCAACTACTGGCGGTATGGCGACTTCATCGGCCTGGGAGCCGGCGCGCACGCGAAATTGACCGGCAGGGACGGGCACATTCGGCGTGAGGTGCGCCAGCGTGCGCCCGGTCGCTACCTGCGCGATGCCGGCTCGACGGCGGCGTTGAGCCACAATCAGGAACTGAACCCCGATGATCGGATCGCCGAATTCCTGCTGAATACCTTGCGTCTTCGCGAGGGCTTCACCCCGGCGCAATTCCGCGATCGTACCGGTCTCCCGCTGGAGCAAATCCGCCCGGGAATGGACGAAGCAACCCGTCTGGGTTTACTGCGCTGCCAGCCGCAACGCATTCTGCCCACGTCCCAGGGGCGTCGCCATTTGAACCGTCTGCTCACCTGTTTTGCGCAAGTTTGACGACATAGATACCGAGAAGCGCTTGATTTTGCGCGGCGCAACACATTCCTTTTGCGCAAAGGGCGTTGTCACTTTAGAATGCGCGGTTCTTTGTTTCCTTAATCAGAGGCGCGCCGGCCATGAAAGCCGACATTCATCCTCAATATGAGCAGGTCACCGTTACCTGCAGCTGCGGCAACTCCTTCCAGACCGGTTCCACCCTGTGTGAGCCGCTCCAGATCGAAGTTTGCTCGGAATGCCACCCCTTCTACACCGGCAAGCAGAAAGTTCTGGATGCCGGCGGCCGTGTGAACCGCTTCAAGGAACGCTACGGCAAGGGCTAAGCCCCGTATCAACGGAACGTCATCGGCACCATTTCATCGGGTACTAAACGGACAATTATGAGCGACCGGGTTCAAGCTGCACTGGATTACCACGAAAAGCCGCAGCCCGGAAAGCTTGCGATTGCTGTTACCAAACCGTTCACCACCCCGGCTGAGTTGTCCTTGGCCTACTCCCCCGGGGTAGCCGAGCCGGTGAAGGCCATCATGGCCACACCCGACGACGTCTACCGTTATACCTCCAAGGGCAATCTGGTCGCCGTGATCACCAACGGCACGGCCGTGCTCGGCCTGGGGAATGCCGGCCCACTGGCATCCAAGCCGGTCATGGAAGGCAAGGCTGTCCTGTTCAAGAAGTTCGGCGACGTCGATGTATTCGATATCGAGGTCGACGCCGCCGAGCCACAGGACTTCATCGACACGGTTGCCCGTATCGGTGGCACTTTCGGCGGCATCAACCTCGAAGATATCGCAGCCCCGCACTGCTTTGAAATCGAGCGCGCGTTGCAGGAAAAACTGGACATTCCGGTCTTTCACGACGACCAGCACGGCACCGCGATCATTGTTGTCGCCGGCCTGCTCAACGCGCTGGAACTGCAGGGCAAGTCGATCGAATCCTGCCGTATCGTCTGCCTCGGCGCCGGCGCTGCCGGCATCGCCAGCCTCAAGCTGTGCGTGGAACTCGGCGCACGCAAAGAAAACATCTACGTCATCGACCGACAGGGCGTGATTCAAAAGGATCGCGGCGAAATGGTCGATTTCAAAGCGGAATTCGCCCAGGACGGTGGGCCGCGCACGCTGGCAGAAGCCATGCAGGGCGCCGATGTGTTCATCGGCGTATCGGGCCCCGGCCTCGTCAGCCCGGAAATGGTGAAAACCATGGCCCCCAATCCAGTGGTGTTCGCGCTGTCGAACCCAGTTCCGGAAATCATGCCTGACCTGGCCCTGGAAGCACGCAGCGACATCATCATGGCCACCGGTCGCAGTGATTTTCCCAATCAGGTCAACAATGTCCTTGGGTTCCCGTTCATTTTCCGAGGCGCGCTCGACGTTCGCGCCCGTGGCATCAATACGGCCATGCACTTGGCCGCCGTCGATGCGCTACGCAAATTGGCGCATGAGCCGGTTCCAAACTCGGTGCTGGAAGCCTATGGCCGCAGCGAGTGGAGTTTCGGAAAAGACTACATACTGCCGACTCCGCTGGACCCCCGTCTGATCGACGTGGTGCCTGCGGCGATTGCCCGAGCCGCGGTCGACACCGGAATCGCACGCACGGGATATCCCTCGCACTACCCACCTTTGTAGGGCGGGCGCTCGCCCACCCTCTCCGAAGAATATAATTAACTCGAACACAGGAGCACCCTGCTGATGAGCGACGCATACAAAATAGTTGGACCCGATGGGAAGCCCGTGGCGGATCTGCCGCTGGTACAAGGGGCACTAGGCCCGCAGGCCGTGGATGTTCGGGGCTTGTACGGCAGTTCCGGCATGTTCACCTATGACCCGAGCTTCAACTCCACCTGTTCCTGCGAGTCGAAGATCACCTACATCGACGGTGGCGAAGGAGTTCTGATGTACCGGGGTTACCCGGTTGATCAACTGGCGAAAAACTCAAGCTTCATCGAAGTCTGCTACCTGCTGCTCTATGGCGAACTGCCGTCCGCCGATCAGCTGGAAGAGTTCGATCACGCCATTCGTTACCACACGATGATCAACGAATCGCTGCTGAGCTTCTTCAAAGGCTTCCGCTACGACGCCCACCCCATGGCCATGATGGCCGGTGTGGTCGCCTCGCTGTCCGCGTTCTACCACGACACCACGGACATCAACGATCCTCAGCACCGCGACATCTTTGCACGGCGCATGATCGCGAAAATCCCGACCATCGCCGCAGCCGCATTCAAGCGCAGCGCTGGCCAGCCCTTCATGTACCCGCAGAACAAGCTGGACTACTGCTCCAACCTGCTGCACATGCTGTTCGCCGTTCCCGCCGAGCAGTACGAAGTCGACCCAATCGCGGCCAAAGCGCTGGACGTGCTGTTTATCCTGCACGCCGACCACGAACAGAACGCCTCGACATCGACAGTGCGCCTGGCGGGCTCGACCGGCTGCAACCCGTACGCAGCGGTAGCCGCGGGGATTACCGCACTTTGGGGCCCTGCCCACGGTGGTGCCAATGAAGCGGTGCTGCGCATGCTCGACCAAATCGGCGACATCTCGCAGGCCGATAAATTCATCGCCAAAGCCAAAGACAAGAAAGACCCGTTCCGGCTGATGGGCTTTGGTCACCGCGTGTACAAGAATTTTGACCCGCGCGCGACCATCATCCGCGAGTACTGCCACCAGATCCTCACCCATCTCGGCATGGAAAACGATCCCAAATTCGAGCTGGCTCTGAAGCTGGAGCAGGTTGCACTGGAAGACGACTACTTCAAAGAGAAGAAGCTGTACCCGAATGTCGACTTCTACTCCGGCATCATCTACAAAGCCCTCGGCATTCCGGTCAGCATGATGACCCCCATGTTCGCGATTGCCCGCACCGTGGGCTGGGCCGCGCACTGGCAAGAAATGACCGCCGACCCCGGCAATCGCATTGGCCGACCACGCCAGGTTTACACCGGCGCTACCGCCCGCGATTACGTCTCACTCGACAAGCGCTAACGCCAAACATGAAAAAGCCCCGTCTTGGCGGGGCTTTTTTTTGGTTCATCGCGCTTTAGCGGGAAGCGCAGCGCCTTGTTGCGACTCAATTGCGGGATGGCCTGAGTTGGCGGGTCGCGCCACCGACCGGGCCGGGGCATCCTGTAGCCGGGCGGTCTTGCGCCGCTGCGCGGTTCCCTGCCGGTCATGCCGCTTGGTGGGGTCGGCTCTACAAGACCTCCTGTCTAGCTAGAGCCTCGATTCGCCGTCCTGGCGAATCGCCCCCAGTCGCGGCATGCCCGCCAGGCGCAAGCCCCAACAGCCCAGCCACAGGACGCCCCGACCCTTGGGGGTTGCCCCTGAATTCATCGCTTCGAGCGGCGTGCAAAAGAACGCACCAGGCTGGCGCTGGCAGGTCCGCTGTCCGGGGCGCTGACCGGAGCCATCAGGCGACCCGCCGGGCACCGCTGGTGCGAATGGGGGCAAAC
>JBFIER010000030.1:0-25409 GCA_041603255.1 Oceanococcaceae bacterium
CGGAGCCATCAGGCGACCCGCCGGGCACCGCTGGTGCGAATGGGGGCAAACGGACAGGAGTCCGTTTGAGGGTCTTCACGACAGGACGTCGTGTAGACCCGACCCCACCGAGTACCAGCGGGGACCGGGCACCGCGCAGCGTCGGGGCCGCAGGCCCGGTTGGCGCCCCGGACAGCGGACCCCACACATCGTTGCTCCCGACTTCCGGCTCCAGACTCCCGATATTCACGCCAATCCGCGATGAGCCTTTCTTTATCCGCGGCTCAGTGCCGGATTGCGAACCCGGCGTGATGTTTCAGGTTGGTCGCAGGGGCTGCGAGCTGCTGGAAGCTGACCTCAAAACCAGTTGGGAACTGCACACCAGAGAGATCGGCGTTGACCCGAATGGGTTGCAGATCACCGCCCACCGGATAGATTCCACAGGCCTCGCCGTCATCGCAAATGGAAAAGTCATTGTCCATGTCGGTGCCGGCAACCAGGTAGTAATCACCCTCCGGGACATCCGCAAAGGTGAATGCGTACTGTCCTGCCGTAACGGTCGCATCCAGCTCAACCGGGTTTTCCGGATCGGCAACCGGGATCAGCAGGATGTAGTGATGCCCCGCGTCATCGGCCACAGCAACGCTGGCATCCACCACTTCGATACGTACCGGCACGGAAACCGAGTTCACGTTGGAAACAAAGACCACATTGGCGTCGGTCACCCCCACTGGCAGCAGGCTGCGGTCAGCCGTCAGGCGGTAGTCACCGCCCCCCTGCTCGGTCACACTCAGCCACGGCGCTGCGGTCTTGTCCACCGAGGTGATCTGCAGACTGCCAGACCCGACGTTGCGGGCATTGACCACGACGCTGTTCAGGCCGGTGCCAAAATTCACGCCCGCGGGGGACACCGCCAATTGCGGGTTCTCCGCTGGAGCCTGCCCCGATGCCAGGCGCTGCGCCTCCTGAACGGCCTTGAAGGCATTGATGATGCCGAAACCATATTCGTTGTCGCGACCGGCGGCGCCGGCATCATCCACGATGCTGCCATTGGCCAGGGCCGCATCAAACTGGTCGGGGCTGAGCGCCGGATTCACAGCCTTCATCAGGGCCGCCACGCCGGCCACATGTGGGCTGGACATGGAGGTGCCCTGGTAGAAGGCGTAGCCAAATTCGACATCACCCGGCGACCCCGTACCAAATCCGAGCGTGCTCGCCACCTGTGCGTCACGTCCCAGGTTTGCGTTCCCGCCGGGGCCCACCACATCGACGCGTGCGTTGAATTGGGAATACCCGGCCCGCTGTCGGTCTGGCCCCACGGCCCCGACCGATACCACGTTGTCGTAGGAAGCCGGGTACTCCAGCTGCGATGTTCCCCCGTTACCCGCCGAAGCCGTCACGATCACACCCGCGGCGCGGACCTGATTGAACGTGAGCTGCTCGGCCTGGGAGAACCCGCCACCACCGAGGCTCATGTTGATGATGTCGGCCTTCTTTGCCGGGGTAATGCCGTAATCATTGGAGAGACCCGCCGCATAGCGCACCGCCTGGTCGATATCAAAACCGGTCCCCCCACCCTTGCCGAGGGCACGCAGCGGCATGATTTTGCAGGTCCAGCAAACACCCGCCACCCCGGTTGAGTTGTTGGTTACCGCGGCGATGGTTCCCGCCACGTGCGTGCCGTGGAAGCTGCCACTGCCGTCCGGGTTTTCTGCGTCCCCGGCGTCATCCGCGTTCTGATCCGCACCATCGCCGTCGTTGGCGATATCCAGAGGTGAGATGAAATCAATGCCGTCGGGGTCGTTCGGGTCGAGGTTGGCCGTCAGATCCGGATGGTTGATCAGCACCCCGGAGTCGATCACCGCAACCAGCACATCGGCGCTACCGGTGGTGATATCCCAGGCCTGTGGCAGATTGATCAGCGGGTAGTGCCACTGGCGGTCATAGAAAGCGTCATTGGGGACCGCTCGAACGTAACGCCGCAGGTTCGGTTCGGCAAAGGCCACATCGGCGCGGGCCCGGATGGACTTGAGCATGCGGAAAGTCTGCAACTGCTTCTGCATGTCCGCCGATGGCGGCTTGCCAAACGGCAAATACAGCGCGGATTTGCGCGTGCCAGGGATCTCTGCGAAACGCATCGCCCGCCCCGGCGCCCCGCCGAGCCATTGCATCCCCAACGCACGGGCCCGCCCCTCGGCGGTCGCCATGGCTTTGGTCATGCGCGGCTCATGAAACATGACCACCGCCTCGCCCGGCACAAAATCGGACTGGGTGTTGATAACGCCCTGGGTCGCCGCTGTGTCGGATACCTGCAACACGTAGTTGGACGCGCTGGCGATCCCAAACTCCGCGTTCTGGTAGGCGGCCACCGCAATGAAGTACACAGCCGTCGTCGGCACCTGCAACGACTCCACGGCGACATCCCCGGGATTTTCCGAGGCGGCGACCGGATTCAGGTCCGCGTCGTAGAGATACAGATCCAGATCTCCGCTGCTGGGGTCAGGATCCGCGATGTGCAACGCGACGAACTGACCCTGCAGCAGATTGGCCCGGTACACATCCAGAGGATCACCGGAGGCCTTCAAGGGCCCGTCCGCGCCGGCGCCGGCAACCGCGACGTACCCACCCAACCGGCCCGAGTTCGGGATGTCCTGTGCGGTATCCGGCCCATCATTGGCAAACCGGGGACTGCCCGCATCATTGGTATCGCTGTCGATGCGATTCCCTGCCAGCACGGTAATCGCACCGGAGACGTCCCAGAGTGCCGTTCTGACCGCGGTCGGCGTCGGCGTCGCCACCGGGACACCCGACGGCGACAGGGTGGGCGCCGCTGGAGGCGTGGGAGTCGGCGCCGCGGTCGGCCCTACCGTCGGCTTGACGGTAGGAACCGGCGTCGGCGCGTTGCTGGGAACCGCTGAGGGCGTGGGCGTCGGCTTGGATTTCCCCGAGCTCCCGCTTGAGCACCCGTTCAGTGCCAGTAATGCAACGATGATTTGAGCGACAACTACGCCACGCATGCGGACTCCCTTTGGCCCAAAAGCTGTGCGCCCACTTTGGCCCTGCCAATCCGCAGTGGTCAACCCACCGTTGTGAGGCGGGTCACAACAAGGCTTCGATTTTTTTCTTCAGGCTTTCCGGTTTGTCCATCGAACCGAACCGTCCGACCACGCTGCCGTCGCGATCCACCAAAAACTTGGTGAAGTTCCATTTGATTCCCTCGCTCCCCAGCACCCCCTTTTGCGAAGCTTTCAGCTCCTGATAAAGGGGGTGAGCATCCGGGCCATTGACGTCAACCTTGGCGAACATCGGAAAACTGACGTCATAGGTCAGGCTGCAGAAGGACTTGATGTCGGCCTCGGTACCGGGCTCCTGGTGGCCGAATTGATTGCAGGGAAAGCCGAGCACCGCGAAACCACGGTCGGCATATTCCTCGTACAAGGCCTCAAGACCCTCATACTGTGGCGTAAACCCGCATTTGCTGGCGACATTGACGATCAACAACACCTTGCCTTTATAGGCATCCAGGGTCGTATCTTCGCCGTCGATGGTCCGAACCGCGTGCTGATAAATGGACATACCTAGTTTCCGATTGCTTGAACACACCGCGATAGTAACCCGCGGCCACCCCCGACCGGGAGAGGCAGGCCTTAGACTGGCAGGCTCACCAACTCGCTGCGGTTTGCATGCCAGACACCATATTGATTTGCATCGGGATTCTCGCTGCCGGGCTCAGTCTCAGCCTGTACGCCGACTATCACCAGAACAAACTGCTGGAGGCCCTGGGCAAACCCGCGGCCTCGCTCTCGTTCATCGCTGCCGGTTATTTCTGGGGTGCGTGGGATAGCAGCTACGGACGCTGGGTCATGGCCGGTCTGGTGTTCGGCGCGATAGGCGACGTTCTGCTGATTCCCCGCGGGACCGGCCGCGTGTTTCTGGGCGGCATGCTGAGCTTTGCGCTCGGCCATTTGTTTTACGTGATCGGCTTCGGTGCCCTGCCACAGTCCCTACCCGGTCTCGCCATCGCCACTGTCGGCATGACGGCATTCAGCATCGGCATCCTGCGCTGGCTGATGCCGCACGTGCCCGCCAACTTCAAACGCCCGGTGGCGGCTTACATCGTCATTATCGGCCTGATGGTCGTCGCCGCTGTGGGTGCGAGCAGTGCCGGTGGCAGCATCTGGCTGGCGGTCGGAGCCATCGGCTTCGCCTGCTCGGATCTCGCCGTGGCGCGCCATCGCTTTGTTCAGCCCGCGTTCTTCAACCGGCTCTGGGGGCTCCCGCTGTACTTCGTTTCGCAGTTGGTCATTGCATCGACCGTGGCGATGGGGCACTAGCCACCGGATTACGGCAAGGCTTTAATCCAGCAGACGCCCGAAAATCGCCGCGAGCTGGTCGGGGCTGCTGTAATCGATCACGATCTTGCCGCCACCCGACCCCGCGGGTTTGACGGCCACCTTGGCGCGCAATCGCTCGGCAAGCTGATCCCGGTGTTGCAAGCTGCGGTCATCCAGCGGTGGCGGCACGATGCGGGTTTTCTGGCCGGGCTGAACGTGCCCCAGGCGCCGCACCATGGCCTCGGTTTCCCGCACCGACAGGCCCTCCCGCGCGACGCGATTCGCCAGATCGGACTGCTGCACCGCGTCCAGCGTGAGCAACGCCCGTCCATGGCCCATTTCGATCTGACCATGCCGCAGCATGTCCTGAACCTCGGAACACAGATTGAGCATCCGCAGCATGTTGCTCACCGAGGCCCGTGAGCGACCGACAGCCTCGGCGCATTGTTCGTGGGTCAGACCCACCTCGGCGATCAGGCGGGCCAGCGCATTGGCCTCATCGATGGGATTCAGGCTTTCGCGCTGGATATTCTCGATCAATCCGATGGCCAGCACCGCGCGGTCTTCGAGCGGGCGCACCAGCGCCGGCACCTTGCCCAGACCGGCCATCCGCGCGGCACGCCAGCGACGCTCGCCCGCCACGATCTCGAAATGATCGCTGCCGGCCGACAGCGGACGCACCACCACCGGCTGAATGATGCCCTGGACGCGGATGGAGTCCGCGAGTTCCCGCAATGCGGTGTCATCCATGACCCGCCGCGGCTGCAGCTCGCCGGGACGCAGCATATCCAGAGCAATCTCGATCACCTGCTCGGCCACATCGGCCAGCGGATTTTCCGGGTTGGCAACCGTGTCACCGGACGCCGAGCGCACCAGGCTCAGACTGTCACCCAGCAGGGCGTCCAGGCCCTTGCCCAGGCCCTTGCGATTCTTGCTCATCTATTTTTTCCCTTCACGGCGCATCAGCTCGCCGGCCAGCGCGATATACGCCTTCGCCCCCGTGGACCGGGGGTCGTAACTCAGTACGGGTTCCCCGTGACTGGGGGCTTCGGCCAAACGCACATTCCGCGGCACCACGGTGCGCAACAGCGTCGAGTCGAAGTGTTTGCCCAGTTCCAGCGAAACCTGCCGCGCCAGATTGCTCCGCGGGTCGTACATGGTGCGCAGAATCCCGGTGATCTCCAGCCGCGGGTTCACACCCTGTCGAATCTGCCCGATCGTGCGAACCAAAGAACTCAAACCTTCCAGCGCGTAGTACTCGCACTGCATCGGGATCAGCACGCCATCCGCCGCGGCGAGCGCGTTCACCGTCAACATCGACAGCGACGGCGGGCAATCCAGGATCACGATGTCAAAACGATCGGCCAGTGGGGCCAGCGTTTCATGCAGCACGTTGCTGGCGTTTTCGCGGCGCTTGAGGTGAACCTCCGCAGCGGTCAGCGTGTCATTGGCCGGCATGCACCACAGATTGGCAGTCGGCGTTTCGCTGATGGCATCCGCCACCGCGGACTCACCGGTCAGCACCTCGCAGACCCCACGTTCGATCGCGTGTTTGTCCACCCCCACGCCCATGGTCGCGTTGCCCTGAGCATCCAGATCCACAAGCAGCACGCGCCGATTCATTGCGGCTAATGCGGCCGCGAGATTGACGCTGGTCGTGGTCTTGCCCACCCCACCTTTTTGGTTGGCGACGGCATATGTCTTCATGGTCAGATCCCAGAATGGAGGTCGGCCGCGGGCTCTTCTTCGAGACGATTCAGCTCAATCACGTAACGCTGCGCGTCCAGGCCCGGTACGGCGAGGGGCGTCATTGTATAACCCCAGCGCCGTGGGTCCACCATCTCCAGCTCGGCTTCAGCACCCGGCCCTTTCAGCGCGCGGATCCTGCCTCCCGGCGCCAGCAGGTGCTGCACCAGCCCCAGCGCTTTTTCCAGCGGCGCAAATGCACGAAACGTGACCAGATCGAATTGCTCAGTTTCATCTTCAACCCGCTCATGCCGGGCAGAGAAGTTTGGCAACTTCCAGACGCGCGCCATATGTGCCTGAAAAGCGGCCTTGCGTTGCCGCGCGTCGATGGAGACAAACTGGGCCTGCGGCTGCTCCCAGGCCCAGAACAGGCCTGGCAGACCGGCGCCACTTCCGACGTCACAAACCCGGGCCGGCAGCTGCGCCGGCATCGCCGCAAGGCAATCCAGCACGTGCTTGAGAACGATTTCCTGCGGGTCGGTGATCGCGGTCAGGTTGGTCTGCCGGTTCCAGCGCAGCAATTCCGCAATGAACTGCCCGGTGGCCTCAATCCGCTCGGGTCGCTCGGCCAGCCCCAGGCTGGCACAGCCGCGGCGCAAATCCTCCTGCCAGCGCTCGGTCACTCGGGCGTGGGCTCCAGCTTTTGCACCGACTCACCGGCGAGTAGCGGCTCGACCACCTCCAGGTAACGCTTCTCGACGCGTTCCCGGCGCACTTTGAGTGTCGGTGTGACCATGCCATTGTCCGGCGACCATTCCTCGGCAGCGACAAACAGGTGACTCACGCGCTCGTGGGCCTCCAGTTCCTTGTTCACCTCGTCCAGCGTCGCCTGCAGATCGACTTTCAGCTGAGGCCAGGGCCGCATCACCGCCGCATCGGGCACCATCACAGCGATCGGCTGCTTCATGCCCGAGCCCATGACGCAGATCAGGTCGATTTCCGGGTTCCGTCCAAAGGAACCTTCGATCGGCGCCGGCGCGACGTATTTGCCTTTGAGCGTTTTGAAGATTTCCTTCACCCGGCCCGTAATGTAAAGGTGACCATCCTCATCCATGTGTCCCTTGTCACCGGTGGCCAGCCAGCCATCGAGCAGGGTTTCCTGGGTTTTTTCCGGATCTTTGTAGTAGCCCATCATTGTCGCAGGGCCACGGGTCAGAATCTCGCCTTTTTCGTTGATGCGAATCTCGCACCCGGGCATGGCTTCGCCGACCGAGCCTGGCTTGAAGCGGCCCGGTCGGGTCGCGGTAGCGTAGGCCAGGTTTTCGCTCATGCCGTAGCCTTGCAGGATCTCGATACCCAGGTGGCCGAACCAGTGCTGGATTTCCAACGGCAGCGGTGCGGCGCCGGAAATGGCCTGTCGAACCCGGTGCATGCCCAGGCCCTTGCGGACTTTGGCGGCGATGAATCGCCCCAGCAATGGCACCCGCAGGAGCCGATCCAGCTTGTGCTGTGGCAGCTTGGCAAGAATGCCGGCGCGCAGCTTGTTCCAGACCACCGGCACGGCAAAAAAGCGTGTCGGGGCGACTTCCTGCAGCTGCTGTGCAAACCGGTCGATGTTCTCCAGGAACGATATCGAGCCGCCGCAGTAAAGACTCATGCCCTCGACGATGCCGCGCTCGGCGATATGGGCCAGCGGGAGGTAGGAGAAAAAGACTTCATCCGACTGCAGATCGAACGCTTCCACCGCGTTGCATGCGGCAAAGGCAGAAGCGCCGTGGGACAGCGCTACCCCTTTGGGCATGCCGGTGGTACCGGAGGTGTAGACCAGCGTCCACAGCGATTCCGGCGACGGCTCCGGGGTTTCCTGCATCGGTGCATTGTTGGCGATCAGGTCATCCCAGTCGTGGTCACCCTTGGGCGCGTCGTCGTAGGGCAAGCGAATCCGCATGACACCATCCGGGATACCCGCCACGATGCCGTCCTGTCCCAGGATGGGACCGAGGAAAATGGCTTTGGCCTCGCTGTGCTCCAGCACATACTTCACCGCGTCGGTGGCCTGCTTGGGATAAATCCCCACGGAGACAAAGCCGCCGGCGGTGATCGCCTGATCGGCCATGACCCAGTGCGCCGAGTTGCGGGCGGCGATGGCAATCTTGTCCCCGGGCTGGAGTCCCAGCGTGCGCAGGGCGGTCGCCATCCGGCGGACCTGATCACCCACCTCACCCCAGGTGTAATCCCGGTAGTGACCTGGACCCTGTGGCTGCCGCAGGTAAACCTTGTTCGGCGCGGTCTTTTCCCAGTGGAAAAAACGATTCGTTGGTGTGACCAGCTCAGTAACGCTCATAGATTTGCACTCCCCCAGCACGGCAAAACAGCAAGAAATTCAGGCGCCGAAGGTTAGCGTAATTCAGCGTCCGGCGGCGGATTTCCCAGCGAAGGGGATGATTTTTGTGGGCTGACTGCTGCGGATCACACCGCGATCTTTCATCCGCTGCAGGCAGGACTCAAAGGTCCGGCTGATCACGGTGGAGTTACGGATGCGTTCAATTTGCGGCCAGGTACGCCGCTCACCCTCTTCGATGAACCGTTGAATATCGGCATCCGTGGGGTTGGATATCACCTGCAGCAGCTTCTTCGGCGGCTGCTTGGGGAAGATCGTGACGTCGCCGCTGTAACGCTGGGTGGTGATCGCATGCACTTTTTCCAGAATGCGCCCGAAGCCCTCCGGGTCCATGTGATTGCGTGCGGTTTCAACCACGTGTTTGCTGTAAACCTGGAGGCTGGAACGGGCCAGCTCGCTGGCAAACGCCCCAACCCCACGTCCACGCTGCAGACGTTTGCGCTCGCTACGCATGAACGGCACCACGTGCGGGTTGGTCTGGCTGACGATATAGTGGTTCACATTGTGCAGCCGAGCCAGCCGCAGCATCGGCAGATCGGCTCGCAACGAACCATCCTGCCACTTCTGGCTGGGCATGTAACCGATGGTTTCGCCGGCATAACTCTTGGCCAGCAGGCTGACGGCGGGGAATACGCCCGGAATGGAACAGCTGGCCAGCGACGCCCTGCGCATCAAAACGTTTGGTGCCGACAGGTAATTCAGCAAGCGGCCTTGCTGATGTGCGTCCACCGGAGAAACGGTGATGCCGACGATGCGACGGGTTTTTTCGAAGGCCTCTTCAAAGGTGTACTCGCCCATATTGCTGGCCAGACAGGTTTCCAGCTGCACCGGGTCCATGAAGGCCCGCCGTTTCCAGGCGGTACGCAGGTCGACGGTTTTCCAGGCCTCCAGGTGCAACTCACCGGGCTGGAAGGCGGCATCCAGCTCCTCATCGCAACGGGTACCGATGGCACCGGCGATGATCGACCCGGCGGAGGAGCCGGTGATCACCCGCGGGAGCAGTTGCTCCTGCCACAGGGCCTTGATCACCCCCAGGTGGAACATGCCCAGCGTGGCGCCGCCGGAGAGCATCAGCGCACTGCGACCGAACGATGAACCCGTCCGTTTGAAGAACAGTATTTTCTCCTCCAGCGGAAAGTCTTCGAACTCGTTGTCACACAGGTAGTTCAGACAGATGGCCACCTCGTGGAGGTAACTCTCCAGCAGGATTTTCGTACCCGCGCGGCAATGGGCGTACAGACTCGGATTGGCAATATTGCCGAGGTTGCCATGCAGGCCCTCGTGCAACACGAAGACCATTTCGCGGACCCGATGATCCTCTCGCAGCCGCCGCAGCTCTTCGAGCCGGGCTCGGATCATGCGGTAGTCGTATTCGGTGCTGGCGTCCTCATAACGCCAGTCCGCACGCCCTTCCAACTCATCCAGCTCACCGCCGATGGCCAGCCAGGTTTTGTAATCCGGCGCATTTTGCCAGTCCCGGTTGAGCTGTTTGAAACGACGTGATGAAACCATTGACCAATCCATTCAGAGCATGTTGCACTGCCGCAAGCATAGCCCACCCCCACAGCCGGCGGTAGCAGAGCTACGCATGTTCAACTGCGCGGGATGCTCAGCCACTGCCCCGCACGAATCTGATTGGGGTTGCGGATATTGTTGTGGCGGATCAAGGAACGGGTGCTGATTCCATAACGCCGGGCAATGCCTTCGACCGTTTGCCCACTGGTGACCTTGTGACGGAGCGGTGCCCAGCTGGATTCGGCATCCTCGTTGACGGAGATCTGCAGCACCTGTCCCAGACGCAGGACATTGGCATTGTTGATGTTGTTGTCGCGTTTGATCTGGGCGACGCTGGTGCCATACCGCTCCGCAATTTGGCTGATCGTATCGCCGAGCCGCACCGTGTGGGCAACCCGGCGCCCTTCACCGCCGCTGCGAATTTTCAGGCGCTGCCCGACCTGGAGCCGCGAAGCACTGCCGATATCGTTGTCCGCCAGCAGGCTGCTCACGGTGCTGCCATAACGCCGCGCGATACCCCAAAGCGTTTCCCCTGGTGCTACTCGGTGATAACCGAACTGCTCAGTGGAGCTCGCTGCCTTGGCTGCACCGGTCGGCACCTTGAGTACCTGCCCGACGCGGATCAACGATGCCGAACGCAAATCATTGCTGCGCATGATGCTGCGGACCGAGGTGCGATAGCGTTCCGCGATTTTCGAAAGTGAATCTCCGCGCTGAACACGGTACCGCGCGAAATACGCCTTTTGCTCAGCGTATCGCTGACTGGCGGGCAATCTTGAAATGGCCTCAATGAAACGCCCGCCACGCCCCTGCACCGTTCGCAGTACCTGGCCCTTGGGCACGTGCAGATCGCCACGTCGCACCGCCTCGGAGAACGAGGGATTCAGCCAGGCAAACTGCTCCGGACCCAGACCGGAGATTCGCACGAGTGTCTCGTACTCGAGATAGGCCGGAGTCGTGACCTCATCAAAGTTTTGCAGGCCGTTGATCGCAATCGGGCCAAAATAACGGGCTGCGTTTTGCTCCACGTCGAGCGCGGCCAGAAACTCGGCATAGTAGTTTTTCGCCGCAAACCCCCAGCGGGGCCCATCCCAATTCTTGATCAGACCCACGAGCGAATTGATTCCGGTGGCCTCCCGTGCCCGGGCCAGGCCGTTACGACCGTAGTTGTAGGCCGTGACGGCAAGCGGCCAGTCCTGCAGCAGGGCGTAATCGTCGGTCAGATGACCGATCGCCGCATGGGTCGAGAACCAGGGGTCGCGGCGTTGGTCCGCCACCTCGTCGTAGCGCATGTACTGGCGCGCGCTTCCGGGCATGAACTGCCACACACCGGCTGCCCCGGAACGTGAATAGGCCCGACGATCAAAGCTGGACTCGACATACGGAATTCGCGACAACAGCCGCGGCAGACCGGCCTCGACAAAGGCCCGTTCGATGTACGGCATGTAGTAGCCGCTTTCGGCAATCGCGCGAATGAACTTCTCGCGCAAGCCGCGCTGCGCCCGCACCCATTCCGCGGCCACCTTGTACTTGTCCTTCCCCTTCACCCTCTTCATCAAACCCGCCAGGTTCTCCAGCCGGCTCGGAATGCGGGCATTGGGTGGCAGTGCGGCCAATGCCAGCAGGTCGGCCTGAATCTCCTCGCGGACTTGCTGAACCTGCTCGCGCCGAAATGCACGGTAGTCATCTTCGTTGTCAAAAGACTGGGCGGCCTCGCTCAGATCCAGCACCCGGTAGATCACTTCCACATGCTCGGGGTGGTGGAAAACGATTTCATGTTCGCTGTACTTGGCGTAGATGTCGGTCCAGAAAGCAACCGCCTGCGCGAGCTCCGGCGGTCGCGGAAATGGGTCATCGGGGGCGGCCGCAGCGAAACCGCTGGCCAGCCAAAGAATCAGCGCCGCCAAAAACTGGCGACCCATCGCAAAATCCGTCTGCTGCATGCACCTGATTCTAGTGAATTGCGAATAAAAAAGGCCCGCACACGGCGGGCCTCGACTAATAAAAGGTCAACTCTGCGTTAACGACGACGGCGCCGCGCCAATCCCAGAAGCAGAAGTCCGATCAGGATTCCGGAACCCAGTGCGCCGCCGCGAGCCGAACTACCCGATGCTCCGCCACCAAGCCCGTCGTCACCGCCGTCATTGTCATCACCGGTAGGATCGGGATCCAGATCACCACCGCTGATGTCGTCAGCAAACGAATACAGCTTCACGCCACGCCCGAAAGTTCCTGCGAACAGGTTTTCGGCATTGCCGGGCTGGAGCACCAACTGGTTAACCGGGACATTTTCCAGATCACCCAGCGGGGCCCACTGGCCACCCAGCAGGTTTGTGGAAATGAATACCCCAAGGTCCGTGCCCACGATCAGCTGATCGCCACGCTTGACGATTGCCGTAACCGGTGTGTCCGGCAGGTTGCCGCTGATGTCCACAAAATTCTCACCGGCATCGTCTGAGCGGAAGACATGGCCCTGACCCAGGTTGAGGTTTTCATCGAGATAGGTGCCCGGCTGAATCCAGCGTGCCGTCGAATATCCGCCCAGCGCGACAAAGACCTGTTCCGGGTTTTCGTCGTTCATCTCGATGCCGTAGATGTAACGGTTCGGCAAGCCGTTCATGCTGGCCTGGTGCCAGCCCTCACTGGTGCCCTTGCGTGGTGCGACACCCCCACCCACGTTGGTGGCGATACCCCGCTGGAACGGAGTAGCCCCCGAAGGGTTGGTGCAAGGGCCACACCAGCCGGCGTAGATATTGGCACCGCTGACGTCAATCGGCCGATGGCGCGCCTGGTGAGGCTGACCGGTGGCTTCGTCGACACCCAGGTCAAACAGCTCGATCCAGTTCGCCCCGGTTGATGCATCCAGGGTCGCTGCCACTTTGGTGCCTACGGCGACCAGGTGGTTCGCATCGGTGGGATCCATCATGAAGGGCCCGAGGAAGTGCGCAGTGCCCACTTCCGCATCCGGAGCGATGTTGGTGTGTGAACGTCCGCCATCGGTGGTGCGGTTGATCGAAAGGCCCGGTGTCTGCACGTAAGCGATCGCCGAGTTGTTCGGGTCCACAGCGGTCCATACGCCATCACCCACGTAGGTGCGGATCTGGCGCCCGGTACCGGCCTCGATGAAGCCCGACGCATTGTCCTGAAGGCCATAAAACACGGTGCCGTCCTTGGCCACACTGATGCCGTAGTTCATCAGTGTGTAGAAGCCCGTGTTCGCGCCATCACCCCATTTATTGTTGGCGAAGTCGTCGGTAATCGGGTTGCCGGAGTACTGCTTGTACACGCCACCGTCGTTACCGGCGATCAACCACACCCCACCGCGCACCGGGTCGGGTATGAAGATCCCGTCGTGCTGGTCCGGGTGGGTCGTCGTGCCGTTGACCACGCCGTCGTAGAACGGACAAACCGGCGTCGCTGGGCCCAATTGACCGATCAGGAACGCACAGGTTTCACCAGCAAAATAGGTTCCAAAAACCTCCCAATCGAAGACCGGCAGCTGCTCAGCCACGCCGATCACCGGCAACAGCCCGATCGAGAGCTGCTGGATGACAGCCTCTACGCCCGCAGCATCGGTCGCCGCGTCGAGCAGTTCATCAATCACCGGAGCCGGGGGCAGACCCGAGAGGGTGTTCTTCCAGATCTCCTCCATGCCGAACGCGACCCGGGTCGGAGCGGCCAGTGCCGCATCCTGCAGTGTCGGGTCCGGCTGCACCCAGAGGTCATACCAGGCCTGAATGCCAGGGCCCACGCCCAAAGCGGCAGCTGCCGCCAGCGCAGAACCATTCGGCAATGAGGTGTAGGTCAACTGCAGATCATCCGCCATCCGGACCCAGTTGGAACCGAAGTCCATCGACACGTACAGACCATTCAGTGCACTGGGACTGATGCCCTCGGTCACCAGTTCACAGACAAAGCGCGGGTCGCCATCCGGGAGCTGGTCACATTCGACGGGAATCGCCGGGACACCATCATCGGTGGGCAAATCCAGTGCGGGGATGCCGCCGTTCAGCAACACCGCGTCCTGCACGATTGCGTAAATGATGTTGTGGTCCTGCTGCGGGCCAATGACGGGCCCCAATTCGATGCGGCCAATCCGCGCCTGCGGTGCAAAGCCGACCGGTGGGATACCGCCGGCCTGCTCAAGTGCCGGGCTATCCACCCGAACGAAGGTGCCAGGCTCGCCGCTGATCGAGCGATACAGGCCATTGCCGGGGGCCTTGGATGTGCCATCAGCGAATAGGTCACCACTACCCCCGCGGTAGCCAACCGCCGCCAGCACGGGGCAGCCGGTTTGTTCGCAGACCACACCTGGCCCCAGCAAGGTGTCGGTGCCGGCAGCCGATACGCCACCCGGCTCCTGCACAACCACATCGGTCACGACGTTGGCCAGCACGCAAGGACCGCTCGGGTCCTCGTTACCCGCACACTCTTCGGATACCGGCAGCGCCACGTTCACGAAGGTTTCGCCGCCGTCAATGGAACGGTAGAGACCACGATGGGTACCGGCGTAAACGATATTCGGATGCGCCTGATCCACCGCCATCGTGCTGGCGCCAACCGCCTCCGGCAAGCCGACGGACTTGTTCCAGGTCGCGCCCAGGTCGTCCGACCAATAACCGCCGATACCCACGTAGGTGTTGCCACCCTGGACATGCTCGCCGGTCAGCACCAGCAGGCGACCACCCTGCCAGGTGGTCCAGGCAATCGCTGACGCGATCGTGGTGGGCATGTTCTTGCCAAGGTCCACCCAGCTGTCCGCCAGCGTGCCGACGTCGCCGTCAACAGCCTCGGACATCCACACCCCACCGGTACCCACGGCGGCGAAGAGGCGCTTGTTGGCCTCATCGTAGGCAAAATCGTCAACTCGCCCGGCCACCGAGGGAATCCCGTCGCGTGATCCGTCCACAAACTCCTGCAGGCTGATCTGTGGGCCATTCCCATAGTTCTGCCAGCTTCCGTCAGCATTGGCGACTTTCTGCTGCAGCGGCATCATCGCGGCTTTCTGAGCCACGGCGGCGCTCATGGCGCCCGGGGGAATGGAATTCAACGGCGCGACGGCGGCATCATGGCTCACGCTACCCCAGCGATCTATCTCCGCCATCGTCTCCGGCATCCGCCGGTACGCACAGGCAATCTCACCGTAATGTTCACGAATCCGCGCTGCGTGCTTTTCATCCAGCCCTGGGTGGAACTCACGCGCGTAATGCACCGGGTCCTTCAGCGAGTAGCCGGGCGGACAGTCCGTTGTTGCATCCACCACCTGGACTTCCGGTTTTTCGTGGTCTTGGCTCTGCAGCAGATACGCGGCACCCAGAACCGCGGACAGCGCAACGCCACCAGTCACCACTTTCATCAATTTCATCAGGGGCTCTCCAATCCTTATGTATAGCCATCACAGCACCACATGGTGCTAATACCCGCGCAGCATAAAGCATGCCCGTACTGAACATACGCTGCATAACTCACCGGATGCCGAGCGATTACCGAGCAACCGCTCAGCCCAAACCGTGCGGAATCCGGCACTCCACACCCAGCGCATCCGCCACCGCCTTGTTGGCGATATGTCCGGCATGCACATTCAGCCCTTCAGCGAGATGGGCATCCGCACGCATGGCGTCTTTCCAGCCTTTACTGGCCAGGGCCAATACGAAGGGCAACGTGGCGTTGTTCAACGCAAAGGTCGATGTGCGGGCCACGGCGCCGGGCATATTCGCCACACAGTAGTGCACCACATCGTCGACCACATAGGTGGGATTGGCATGCGTCGTGGGTTTGGATGTTTCGAAGCACCCACCCTGATCGATGGCCACGTCCACCAGGACCGAGCCAGGCTTCATCTTGCTGACCAGTTCACGGGTGACCAGCTTCGGTGCTGCTGCACCCGGGACCAGCACGGCGCCGACCACCAGGTCGGCCCCGGTCACGTATTGCTCGATGGCATCTGTGGTCGAGAAGATGGTGTTGAGCATCGGCCCGAACTGCATATCCAGTTCGTTGAGGCGTCGCAGGCTGCGATCCAGCACGGTCACCGAAGCCTCCATGCCCATCGCCATACGCGCGGCATTCGTACCAACCACACCGCCACCGATGATGACCACGCGGGCTGCCGCCACGCCGGGTACGCCACCGAGCAGCATGCCGCGACCGCCCTGCTCCATTTCCAATGAATGGGCACCGGCCTGAATACTCATCCGCCCGGCCACTTCACTCATCGGCGCCAGCAGCGGCAGTCCGCCGCGAGCATCGGTCACCGTCTCATAGGCGATGGCGGTGCAGCCGGAATCCATCAGCCCCTGCGCTTGCGCCGGGTCCGGCGCGAGATGCAGGTAGGTAAACAGAATCTGATCTTCGCGCAGCTGTACCCATTCAGCAGGTTGCGGTTCCTTGACCTTGACGATCATGTCCGACTCGGCGAACACCTCTGCGGCGCTAGCCGCAATACGCGCACCGACCGCAATGTAATCCTCGTCGAGCAGCCCAATGGCGGTTCCGGCCCCCTGCTCAATCAGAACATCATGCCCATGCAGCACCGCTTCGCGAGCGCTGGCCGGGGTCAACCCGACACGATACTCATGAACCTTGATTTCCTTCGGAACACCGATACGCATCCCGTTCTCCAGTACTTTTTATAGTGAGCCAGGGATTATCGCCGAGCCGACGGCGAACCGAAACCCCCGGCGGCTACAACACGCTGACCTGTACGCAGACTATGCTCCTGCTCCACGCGTAGCACACCGTGGGTCATAGAGGAGCAACGGTCATGGGCAATCGCCTGAGCAAAATCACCACGCGCACCGGCGATGCCGGCACCACCGGTCTGGCGGGTACGGAGCGTGTATCCAAGACCGACGCCCGCATCTGCGCCATCGGCGATGTGGACGAGCTGAATGCGGTAATTGGCGTGTGGCGCACCCAGTCGCTGCCGGAAGCGATCGATACACTGCTGGCGGATGTCTCTCAGCAATTGTTCAATCTGGGTGGGGAACTGGCCATGCCCGGCGAGACCCTACTGAGCGACGAAGCCCTGCTGCAGCTCGAAACCGCAGCCGAAGCCGCCAACGCACTGCTGCCCCCGCTGCGTGAGTTCATTCTGCCAGGCGGCCCTCCTGCGGTTGCCTGGGCCCACATGGCTCGCACCGTTTGCCGCCGCGCGGAGCGTTCTGTCTGGATGCTTGCCGAAAAGGAAGAACTGCGCCCACTTCCGGCCCAGTACCTGAACCGGCTCTCCGATCTGTGCTTTGTGCTGGGTCGTAGTCTCGCCGCAGCAAGCGCCACCACCGAAGTGAGCTGGAACCATGAGCGCCGCTGATACCTTTGTGCTGCACCCTCAACTGGCCGCCGACACCTACTTCGTCACCGACCTGCAGCTGTGCCGCGTTCTGCTGATGAACGACGCGCAGTATCCCTGGTTGATCGCGGTCCCCCGTGTACCCGGCCTCACCGAGCTGGATGAGCTGACACCGCCGGAAACAACGCTGTTCATGGAGGAATCCCGTCAGATGATGGCCGCCCTGCGCAGCCTCTACCGCCCCGACAAGCTGAATCTGGCGGCACTCGGCAACATGGTCCCGCAACTGCACATCCATCACGTCGCCCGGTTTCGCGCTGATGCTGCGTGGCCCCGTCCCATCTGGGGCGCTCACTCCCCGGTCGCCTATACGGAATCCCGGCGCGATGCTGAACTCCAGCGACTGCGCGCGGCCCTCTGCGGGTAATCGCCGATGCTCAGAAAAGCCTACGAGCACTACATCCTTCCGCCCCTGCTGGATTTCGTCTGCGGAACCGGAATGATGCACAAGCAACGCGCGCAAATCGTGCCCCGCGCCCACGGACGAGTGCTGGAAATCGGCATCGGCAGCGGGCTGAATCTGCAGCACTACAACCGGGACCAGGTGCAGGAGCTGTGCGCCATCGACCCCAGCGCGGAACTCACAGACAAGGCCCGCAAGCGGGCGACATCGGCGGGCATGGAGGTCACGATTCTGCAGCTGGGGGCAGAAAAGATTCCCGCAGACGACAACAGCTTCGATTGCATCGTCTGCACCTTCACGCTTTGCACGATCCCGGATGTGGAATCGGCACTGCAGGAGATGCGCCGAGTACTCAAGCCCGGCGGCGCGTTCTATTTCTGTGAACACGGGCTCTCGCCTGACGCCGGCGTCGCCCGCTGGCAGCAGCGGATCAACCCGTACTGGAAACCCTGCGCCGGTGGTTGCAATCTGCATCGCGATGGCCCCGCGCTGTTACGCAGCGCGGGTTTCTCCATCGACGAGCTGGAGCAGATGTATCTGCCCGGCCCCAAACCCTGGACCTACGTCAGTCGCGGGGTCGCCACCGCCTGAGAGGGCTTTCGCCGCCGGTTGATCCGGCGGCGGTACCGGACCTAGGCCGCTTGCGCAGCCTGGATGGCGGCTGCGGGGTCGGTCTGCACACCGAAGTGCGTCAAACCATCCGCCAGCGCTGTCAGGCACCGGGCGATCGCCTCGGAATTGCTGCCGTAGCCCATCAGGCCGATACGCCAGCAGCTGCCGGCGAATTTGCCAAGCCCGGCTCCGATTTCCAGCAAATGCTTCTCGAGCAGGTATTTGCGGAATTCCGCATCGTCGATTCCCTCAGGAATCCGGATCAAGGTGAGCGGAGGCAGACGCTCCTCCAGCGGCACCACCAGCTCGATTCCCAGACCTTCCAGCCCGGCCCAGAGCTTGCGCGCGTTGGCCGCATGGCGTGCCCAGCTGGCCTCCAGGCCTTCTTCGAGCAGCAGACGCAACCCTTCGTGCAGGCCGTAGATGGCGTTAACTGGTGCGGTGTGGTGATAGGCACGCTTGCCTTCGCCACCCCAGTAACCGCCCAGCAGTGAGAAATCCATGAACCAGCTTTGCGGAGCGGATTTACGCGCCGCAATGGCTTCCAGTGCACGCGGCCCGACCGTGATGGGCGCCAGACCCGGCGGCACCGACAGGCACTTCTGCGTACCGGCATAGACCATGTCCAGGCCCCACTGGTCGACACGAATCGGCACACCGCCAATGGCCGTAACACAGTCCACCAAGCTCAACGCACCGGCTTCCCGCGTGACCGCAGCCAGGGTCGCAGAATCGGAGAGAACTCCGGTTGAGGTTTCGGCCTGCACCCAGCACACCAGCTTCGCCGGCTTTTCGGCCAACGCCTGGCGAACCGCATCCGGCTCCACCGCGCGGCCCCAGTCGAAGTGCAATTCGGTCACATCCGCGCGGCAGCGCCGCGCCATTTCCGCCAGACGCACACCAAAAACGCCGTTGATACACACCAGAACCGGGTCGCCTTCTTCCAGCACATTCAGCAGACAGGCTTCCATCGCGCCGGTCGCGGGCGCGGAAATCGGCACGGTGAACGGGTTCGTGGTCAGGAACACCTCCCGCAACTGCTGCTGGACCTGATTCATCAAGTCGATGAAGACCGGGTCGAGGTGCCCCAGCGTTGGCTCGGCCGAAGCCTTCAGCACGCGGGGATCAACAGGCGCCGGGCCCGGGCCCATCAAATGACGTTCGGGAGCTTGGAATGCAGACATGGCAGTTTCAGGGGGCTTCAATCAGCCGGCTATTGTAACGGTTGAGGCCGGACCTCAGGCCTGGCGCCACCGGAAGCTCAGCGAAGCCAGCGTGATACAGACGACCGCAATGCCACCGAGCGCTGCCAGCTGCGTGCTGAGCTGCGCCAGCGTCGCGCCGTCAAACATGATGGCGCGCGCGCCGGTCAGCAGATGCGTCAACGGCAGGGCCAAGGCGAGCTGATGCACCCATTGCGGCGCGCCATCCAGGCTGAACCAGACCTCACAGAGCAGCATCATCGGCCAGGCCGCAAAGTTCAGCACCCCGCCCGCAAGCTCCTCGCTGGCAATGCGCGCGGCCACCAGCAAGCCGATGGAAACCATCGAGGCACATCCCAGCACGGTCAGAATAAATAAATCCAGATAGCTGCCACGCACCGGAAATTCGAAGATCGCGTTGGTACCCATGAACACCGCCACCGTGATGACAACGATCAACAGCAGACGCGACACGATTTGCGCCAGCACAAAGTCCAGCGCGGTGACCGGCGTCACCGAAAGACGCTTCAGGTACCCGTTCTTGCGATAGCGCACGATCACGTAACCCACCCCGAACAGGCAGGAAAACATGATGTTCATACCGAGGATGCCTGGCAGCAGCCAGTCGATATACCGCAGCCCTGCGCCGTGTTCCTCGACGCCGGCCCAGGCCCCGCCTTCCAGCATGCGATGAATAACACCGCCCTTGGGCGAAGCGGGGTTGTAGTAATACCGCCCCTCTGCCGGGATCAGCAGCGCATCGATCTGGTGTCGACCGACCTTTTCGCGAAGCGCTTCAAAGTCGTCCCCGGCGAAGTACTGCGTGAATTCCAACCGGGTCTGCTCGCGAGCCTGATCCATATCCCCGATGACACCCACTTTGAACAGCGGACGCACCCCGCCGCCGAACACGGCCGCCAACCCCGCCACCAGCAGCACCGGCAGCAATATGTTCCATCCCAGCGTCGAGCGGTCGCGCAGAAACTCGAGGTTGCGGGCCCGCACCAGGGCATATACGCGGCCGATCATGCGCGTAGCTCCTCACCGGTCAATTCCAAGAACAGATCCTCCAGCGTTCGATTACGCAGTTCCATGCCGGCCAGCGGCGTTCCGGCAAAGGCCAGCGCCTTCAGCGCCGAGTCCACATCCGGCGTGATGATTTCGACCCCCATGGCGGTTTCGATGTAGTCCAGTGGCAGGTCCTGCGGCAGCAAATCCGGCGTGATCGGCAACGCAATGACGGTTTCGTCAAAGTGGCCGGCCAAGAGCTGGTCGGGCGACCCCTGAGCGATGATCCGGCCATGGTCCACGATCGCAATCTCGTCGCAAAGGCGATATGCCTCCTCCATGTAATGGGTCGACAGCAGGATCGTCTTGCCCCGGGCTTTGATGCCTTCAAGCAAGCTCCAGACATTGCGGCGCGCTTGCGGGTCCAGGCCAGTCGTCGGCTCGTCCAGGAACACCAGCTCGGGGTCATTGACCAGTGCCAGCGCCAGCAGCAGCCGTTGACGCTGCCCGCCGGAAAGCTTGCGCGAGTCGCGGCCCAGCAGCTCACCGAGCGCGCACAACTCCACCAGTTCATCCAGCGGCATCGGATCAACGTAAAAGCTGCGGAACAGTTTGAGCTGATCACGCACCGTCAGATAGTCCTGCAGGGCCGTAGCCTGGAAAGCAATGCCAACTTCCTGCAAGAACTGCCCGCCCCGCGGCGCGCCCTTGTACAGAACCTCACCGCTGCTGACGGGCAGCACGCCTTCGAGGATCTCGATGGTCGTGGTCTTGCCGGCGCCATTGGGGCCGAGCAAACCAAAGCACACACCGGGCTCCAGCGCAAAGCTGATACCCCGCACGGCTTCCACGTCTCCATAGTTCTTGTGCAGATCCTGCGCCTGCAACAACGGGGTTTGCGCTACCATCGCGGCCTCTTCATCTTTCGGATTTTGTCTTTTGGCAAGTTTGCGCAGTCGCATAGTGGCCTGGACGATCAGGCATCTGTTACGGCCTGGCCTGGATGCTACCCGCCCGCCGGAATCCGTTCGACTGCATGTCGAGCGATTCCAGAAAATTTCACGGCTGGCCAAGAATATCGCGCATGAGGAAATCCGGCTCGGTGGGCGCCCGGCTGTTCGTTTCACACCCCCGAACAATAGCGCCACTCGCGCCATCCTGTATCTGCACGGAGGCGCCTACGTCTTCGGGTCGCCCAACACCCACCGCTCCATGACCAGTCGTCTGGCGCAGGCCGCAGGCTGCAGCCTGTACTCCCTGGATTACCGCCTGGCACCGGAAAACCCGGCACCCGCCGCCCTGGAAGACGCACTGGCCGCCTTCCAGGAATTGAGCGAGCAGTACGGCGCGGAAAATATTGTGGTCGCCGGCGATTCTGCCGGCGCCGGTCTGTCGTTGGCTCTGGGTTTTTCCTTGCGCGACAGTGGGCAGCCTCAACCCCGTGGATATTTGCTGTTCTGCCCCTGGGGCGACCTGGAAATGAACGGCGAGTCCATCAAGCGGAACCGTGACAGCGAGCCGCTGCTCACACGCGAGAACATTGCACTCTGCGCCGAGTACTACGCCGCGGACATGGAGCTCGCCAACCCGATGCTGTCGCCTGTGCATGGCAATTTCAGCGGTCTCAACCCCATCTATGTTCAGGCCGCCGGCAAGGACATCCTGCTGGATGATGGCCGCGCGATCGCCCAGGCCGCCAAGCAGGCCGGAGTGGTCACCAAAATCGATGTGTTTGCCGAGATGTTCCACGCTTTCCAGGCGGTTGCCGAACTGGTCCCCGAAGGACAGAAAGCCCTGGTGCTGGCCGGCGCTTGGGCCAAGACGCTCTAGCCGGCGCAGCAAATCGGCTGATGGCTGCGAGGTCCGCGCTCCCCAAACCCATACCCTTGCGGGATGTGGAAACCTTCTTCGCCCGCTTGCAGGCAGCCAACCCGCACCCGGTCACCGAGCTGGAGTACGACTCGCCTTTCGAGCTGGTGGTAGCGGTGACCCTGTCCGCGCAAGCCACCGACATCGGCGTCAACAAGGCCACGCGCAAACTGTTCCCGGTCGCCAACACCCCGCAGGCCATTGCCCGGCTCGGCGTGGAAGGCATCACCCCCTACATTCGCACCATCGGGCTGTTCAACGCCAAGGCCAAGAACGTGGTCGCGATGGCGAAAATCCTGCTGGAGAAGCACGACGGTGAGGTGCCGCAGACCCGGGAGGAGCTGGAAGCCTTGCCCGGGGTCGGACGCAAGACCGCCAATGTGGTTCTGAACGTCGCCTTTGGCCAACCGACAATGGCCGTCGACACGCACATTTTCCGCGTCTCCAATCGCACCCGCATTGCCCCGGGAAAGACCCCACTTGCCGTGGAGAAAGGCCTGCTTGCCCGCATTCCCGAGCCTTACCGCGTGCATGCACACCATTGGCTGATCCTGCACGGCCGCTACATCTGCAAGGCGCGCAAACCCGAATGCTGGCATTGCCCCGTGGCCGATGTTTGCGGTTTTCCGCAATCCTCGCGCCCCGCAGGCTGACCCACGGGTCGCTGCCCGAATTGCCGCCCGAACGGCAAAGGATGGGCAAACCCCACCATTAGTTGGGCTCAAACGGCATGTGCTCTGCTAGCATCCGGCCTCCGAATACAGGAGAGACACATGAAACTTGAGGAATCCATTGTCATCGTCACCGGTGGCGCATCCGGCCTGGGTGAGGCCACCGTGCGCCGCATCGTGGCGGGTGGCGGCAAGGCCGTCATCGCCGACCTGAACGAAGAAGGCGGGCAGGCGCTGGCCAACGAGCTGGGCGCGACCTTCGTCAAGTGCAATGTTGTGGATGAAGCCGATGCCCAAGCCGCAATCGACGCGGCCGTAACGACCTATGGCGGCCTGACCGGCTTGGTCAACTGCGCGGGCATTGGGACTCCGCAGCGCACCGTCGGGCGTGACGGCCCGATTCCGCTGGCCAATTTCGCCAAGGTGATCAACATCAACCTGATTGGCACCTTCAACATGATTCGGCTTGCCGCTGCGGCCATGATGAACGGGAATGCCAACAGCGCCGGTGAACGCGGCGTGGTCATCAACACCGCTTCGGTCGCGGCATTCGACGGCCAGATTGGCCAGGCCGCGTATTCCGCGTCCAAAGGCGGTGTGGTCGGTATGACGTTGCCGCTGGCACGCGAGTTCGCCAAATTCGGCATCCGCTTCGTCACCATCGCCCCCGGGCTGTTCAAGACCCCTATGATGGCGGCACTGCCGGAAGAGGCGCAGGCCTCCCTGGGTGGTCAGGTTCCCTTCCCCTCCCGCCTCGGGCATCCGGAAGAGTACGCACAGCTGGCCCAGCAGATTTTTGAAAACCCCATGCTCAATGGTGAAACCATCCGCCTGGATGGCGCCATTCGCATGGCCCCGAAATAACAGGAAACCCACATGGCTGAATCAATCGTAATTGTCGGTGCCGCCCGCACCCCGATGGGGGGCATGCTTGGCGACCTCAGTTCCGTTCCGGCTGCAGACCTGGGTGGCGCTGCCATCCGGGCGGCGGTGGAACGGGCTGGCATATCCGCGGACTCCGTTCAGGAAGTCATCATGGGCAACTGCCTGATGGCTGGCCAAGGTCAGGCGCCGGCTCGTCAGGCTGGCGTAAAAGGCGGCCTGCCGCTTTCCGCCGGCGCCACCACCATCTCCAAGATGTGTGGTTCCGGCCTCAAGGCCGTGATGCTGGCCCATGACCTGCTCCGCGCCGGCAGCAACGATGTCATGGTGGCGGGCGGCATGGAAAACATGAGCCTCGCCCCCTACCTGCTGCCCAAAGCGCGGACCGGCATGCGCATGGGCCACGACAAAATCTACGACCACATGTTCCTGGACGGGCTGGAAGATGCCTACGACCGGGGCAAGGCGATGGGTTGCTTTGCGGATGTGACGGCCGAGAAATACAGCTTCTCGCGGGCCGAGCAGGATGCTTATGCCATCGAGTCGCTGGAACGGGCGCAAAAAGCCGTCAACGAAGGGCTGTTTGCCAAGGAAGTCGTGCCCGTGACCGTCAGCAACCGCAAGGGCGACACGATCGTCGAACAGGATGAGCAGCCGAACAAGGCGCGCCCCGACAAGATCCCCCAGCTGCGCCCGGCCTTCAGCAAAGACGGCACGGTGACCGCGGCCAACGCCAGTTCCATTTCGGATGGCGCCGCGGCATTGGTTCTGATGCGTGAGTCGGATGCACTGGCGCAGGGCCTCAAGCCGCTGGCTCGCATCGTTGGCCATACGACCCACTCGCATGAACCCGAGTGGTTCACCACCGCGCCCAGTGGCGCCATCGCCAAGCTGCTGAAGAAGAACGGCTGGACCGCGGATTCCGTGGAGCTGTGGGAAATCAACGAAGCCTTTGCTGTTGTCACCATGGCGGCGATGAAGGATTTTGAGATCCCCCGTGACCGCGTCAACGTGCATGGCGGCGCCTGCGCGCTGGGCCACCCGATCGGCGCCTCCGGTGCGCGGATTCTGGTGACCCTGCTGCATGCGCTGCAGCAGTACGGGAAAACCCGCGGCGTCGCCAGCCTGTGCATTGGCGGCGGTGAGGCCGTGGCAGTCGGTGTTGAAATGCTCTGACAGTAGCTTGCGGTTCCGAGGAATCACGGAAAAAAGCCCCGCCCGAACGCGGGGCTTTTTTTATGGCTCATCGCGGATTGGCGTGAACATCGGGAGTCAGGAGCCTGAAGTCGGGAGCAATGATGTGCGGGGTCCGCTGTCCGGGGCGCCAACCGGGCCTGTCAACCCGCCGCTGCGCGGTGCCCGGTCCCCGCTGGTACTCGGTGGGGTCGGGTCTACACGACGTCGTGTCGTGAAGACCCTCAAACGGACTCCGGTCCGTTTGCCCCCATTCGCACCAGCGGGGACCGGCGGGTCGCCTGATGGCTCCGGTCAGCGCC
>JBFIER010000031.1:0-23693 GCA_041603255.1 Oceanococcaceae bacterium
ATGACAGCTCAGAACACCGTGCGCGCCAGATGCCTGTATGGCTGCATCAATACAACTGGCATCGGCCCCACGCCAGCCTTCAGTACCAACCGCCCATCAGCACCTTGGGCTTATCCGTGAACAACCTGGTGGGTTTACACAGCTAGCCCCAATCCGGTAGTCTCAGATCGGTCATGACGGTCAGTGCGGACCAAGCCCGCCGCGTCACCGCCGTGATGCGAACTCACTGAAGATTCAAGAGTCGTGGTACGTGCCGCCCCGCCACCACTCAGCGGACGACCGTTTGATCTGCTGGCGGTTGGAAGGCTGCTAGCTGTTTCGCGGTGGCTGCTGATTTGGGTCGAATTCTCAAGGCGGTCAGTTCGATGGTGTGAAACATCGCGACAGCGATCGGTATCGTGACTGCCAGGACAATGCCAAGGAAGAATAGTGGCGCCAAAGTTGGCGACCAGATCATAGCTTGCTCAAGGCTTTCGCCAACGCGTTCGACGAGCACACCAATAACCGGGTAGTGGAGCAAGTAAAGCCCGTATGAATACTTGCCGAACCAGCGTAGAGGCGGAAGTTCGAGGAACGTACGCGGCAGCAATGGAAGGCGCTGGGTGTGAATCAGCGCGATCAAGACAGCAGGAGCGAGGGCGGCACATAGCAATTTCATGTACCCGATGCCCGGCAGAGTTCTGGGAGCCCAAACCACGAACAACAAGTACGCAAAACCGCTACACGCCAGCAAAATCCACGGAGCCCGCGCAAGGTGTTGCAGCCTCTGAAAATCGGCACAAGCGACCCAGGCGCCTGCGGCGATCACGCCCATTCGAGTAACCGTTGAGGAATAGATGAATCTCCCGGGATCGCCAATCAGGCTGACGCCAACGATGATCGCAAACGATGCGAAAAAAATCCCTGCACAGACATACGGCAACCTGTGCCGCCCAGCAGCCGCAACCACGAACGGCCAAAGCAAGTAAAATTGCTCTTCGACGGCCAGGGACCAGAAATGACTTATGTAGCGCCAGTCCGCCCAGTCATTGAAAGCGTAATCCCAGTTTTGCAAGAACAGTGCATACAGCCAGAACTGTTGGCGGGCCTCTGACTCGCGAAACGCGTCGCTGAGGGTCGGCAGCAACAGGTACATGCCGAGCAAGACGAAATAGTAGGCGGGAAGAATGCGCAGCGCCCGCCGTGCGAAAAAACTGCCGAAATTGACTCTGTCACCAGCAGCTAGCAGGATTCGCGTGATCAGGAAACCTGAAAGGACAAAGAACAGGTCGACCCCGGCACTCCCCCATCTGACAGCGATAGCCCATGGCACCCTGCTAAAGTCGCAGACCAGTACGGAATGAAAGCAGAGGACCGCAATGATCGCACAGCCGCGCAAACCGTCGAGCGCGGGGACCCGTCCAGAGTTGCTCATTTGCTCCTTGTGCCATCCCTGCATTCAAGTAAGCGGCATCTTGCCACAGGTGTCACTCCCGATTCCTGAATATCGGGAGTCTAGGAGCGTTGCGGGACACTAAATGGCAGCCCTTGTCGACTTGTTATGTAGGATCTGCCCTACAGCCTCCCGCCAAGGCTGCTAGGAAAGTACAATCGGTCACCCGGCACGGATGCCACTTGCCCAGTGGAATTATCGTGATAAAGATGTCGTTGGCTTTATTGCCGAGCGGGGACATGTTCGTCCACCAAGTGCGGATTCCGCCGCACCGAGCAGGTACTCTGGAGGATGCCAAGTACAGCGTGCTCACAATGGTAGCTTTGTCGGTTTGCTAGCGTGATTTTTAGTTGCAGGAACCAAGATGAGAACAAAACCCCCGATAGGGCTGGTAGTCACTTCCATTCAGCCGCCCAACAGGATCATGCGTAATCTCGCGGCAATGGCGGTGGCGGTGGAAAGCCCGTTCTTGGTGCTCGGTGACCGCAAGTCTCCGGCGAACTATGAGCTGCCTGGCGCCCGCTTTCTGTCTATTGATCAGCAGCACGATCGATTTGGTGATTTCAGCAAGGCTCTGCCGGAGAATCACTACGTACGCAAGAATCTGGGCTATCTGGCGGTGCTGGAGACGGGCGCGACCTGGGTGCTCGAGACGGATGATGACAATGATCCGCTGGCGGCCTTCCTGACCCCGCCTGAAGATTCGATCCGGGTCAGATTGCCGAAACCGAACGGGTTCTGGGTTAATGCCTATGCCTACTTCGATCCGACTGATCCCGTTTGGCCCCGAGGCATGCCTCTTGAGGTCCTGCATTCAGAAAACCTGGTGCCACCCGTTACCGGTGAAGAGGCAATTGTGCCGCGCCTTGTTCAAGGCCTTGCCGACGATAATCCAGACGTAGATGCCGTATTTCGGCTGACCCGACGCCTACCGGTTCGGTTTGCCGCTCGGGCGGCTCTGGCTTTAAACGAAGGGCAATGGTGCCCATTCAACAGCCAGAACACCTGGTTTCACCGAGATATCGCACCGCTGCTTTACCTTCCGACCTATTGCAGTTTTCGGATGACCGACATCTGGCGCAGTTTTGTCGCACAGCGTTGCCTTTGGGCCATGGGCCACAAATTGATCTTCATCGCTCCGACTGTGCGCCAGGAGCGAAACGAGCACAATCTGCTCAAGGACTTTGCCGACGAGGTGCCAGGCTACCTCAACAACGAGAGGATTCGTCAGGTGCTTGATCGCGTCGATTTGAGCGGTAAACCTGAGCAAGACCTGTATCGATGTTACGAGGCGCTCGTGAAAGCGGAATTGATTTCAAGAGAGGAGCTGACCCTAGTACAGTCTTGGCTGGATGCGCTGCAGTCGGCCTTACGTCCAGCACACAGTTGAGCAAATTTCATGGCTAATGGGTCGCGCCCCGAGCTCCTCATCACACCCCGACAATCCTCGTTGGCCAGCTTCATTCGAGAACTGGTCGAGCATCGGGGTCTGCTTGTGTTCCTGGTCTGGAAGAACATCAAGGTGCAGTTCGCCCAGATGGTACTGGGATTCGGCTGGCTGATTTTGCGTCCGACCATCAATGTCGTGACGCTGACTTTGGTTTTCGGCAAGCTGGCCAAACTACCCAGTGACGGTCAGCCGTATGCTTTGTTTGCCTTTGCCGGCACGGTGATATGGAACTACTTTTCGAACGTGACTAGCGGTGCGTCTATGAGCATGGTGTCCAACGCGAGCCTGTTGACGAAAATATATTTCCCGCGCATCTACTTGCCGTGCAGCATTGCCATTGGTGGCCTGCTCGATTTTGGTATCACCTTGGGCTTGTTTCTCGTATGCGCGGGGTTGATCTACGGCCGTTGGCCGGGGGTGGAGTTTCTTTTCCTGCCGGTGCCGTTGCTGCTGACGATCATGAGCAGCATGGGCCTGGGACTGTGGCTTGCCACGCTGGCGGTGGATTTTCGCGACGTACGCAATGTCTCGACCTATTTGATGCAGCTGCTAATGTTCGCCGCGCCTGTAGTCTGGCCCGTGAGTCTCGTGGCCGAGCGGCTGGGCGAGGGCTTCCTCCCGCTATATGCACTGTATCCGATGGTAGGTGCCATTGAGGGCATGCGCTACACCTTGCTGGGTGGCCAGAGTGTGCCATGGCACCTGCTGATTCCGAGCTTCATTAGCGCTAGCGCGTTTCTACTCGGCGGTATCTGGTTCTTCCAGCGGCGCGAAAGACTGATGGCAGACAAGGTATGAGCCTGCCAGCAATCAGCGTCGAGAATCTGTCCAAGGTCTACGACATTCGTGGGGTTGGCCGAGCTCGCCGTGAGACACTGATCGAACAGCTAAGCGCACTTTTCAGCGCGCCCATGAGGGCGGTATTGCAGAGCCAAAAGTCTCTTCAGGGGGAGGGAACGAGAAAATCGGCCGAGTCTGAGTATTGGGCCCTGCGCGATATCAGCTTCGAAATTCCTGAAGGGCAATCCGTTGGGATCATTGGCCACAATGGTGCAGGGAAGAGCACTCTGCTAAAAATTCTGTCGCGCATCACGCATCCCAGTTCTGGGCAGGCCCGGGTGCGAGGGCGAATGGCTAGCCTGCTGGAGGTGGGCACCGGCTTTCATCCGGATCTGAGCGGGCGCGACAACGTATTGTTCAACGGCGCAATTCTGGGGCTCTCGCGAAGGGAGATCGCGAGCCGTTTCGATGCGATTGTTGATTTCTCTGGCGTTGAGAACTACATTGATACGCCGATCAAGCACTATTCCTCGGGCATGAAGGTGCGTTTGGCATTTGCGGTTGCCGCGCATCTGGAGCCGGATATTCTGGTAATTGACGAGGTGCTGGCAGTCGGCGACGCCGCGTTTCAGAAGAAGTGCCTGAGCAGAATCGAGGAGGTGGGGTCGAGCGGCCGTACGGTCCTGTTCGTTTCGCACCAGCTGACCACCGTGGCGCGCCTGTGCCAGTATGGCATAGTGCTGGATCACGGGCGCAAAGTCTTCGACGGTCGGGCGCTCGATGCGATTCGCTACTACAACGAACATTTAGGCCTGTCGAATTCCGTGCGGCACTGGGACAGCTACGAACTGGCTCCCGGTGACGGCGTCGCGCGCCTTCTTCACGTTGAACTGCATCATGAACAAGGAATCGTTAGCGGGCCAGTCGACATCGGGCAGACTCTTGAGGTGGAGTTTCACTACAGCTTGAGACGCGCAGGGTCCCGGCTGACTCCTAGCATTCATGTGTTGGACGCCAGCAACACCTGGGTTTTCTCGGCTATCGATCTCGAACCTCGATGGCATAACCAGCCCCGTCCCGCTGGCGACTACAGAACACGCGTGCAGATACCGCCACACTTCCTCAACGAGGGCACCTATACCCTCGGCGTCGGTCTGGCGACACTCGAGCCCTTCGAGTCGCACTGCTTCCTGCACGACTGCGTCGGCTTTACTGTAGTCGACCCTCTGACGGGAGATAGCGCGCGAGGCAGCTACCAGGGCGAGTTCCCAGGGGTGATCCGGCCCAAACTGCCTTGGTCTACGGAGAAGTGCTGAGTCGAGGCCGCTGTCGCCGAGTTTCCGGGCTAGACCCCCCGGTGCCGCGTGGTCCGTCGCTCAGGACGAGAGTTCGACCGCTTCGACGAGCGCGATGTAGATCATGGCGTTAAGTGCCTTGTTGTCTTCATGGTGCATGCGATCGAGCCAGCGCATCAGCAGCTGGCAGGTCCACGTGAACGGCTTTTGCAGCGCGCCAGGCAGCCTGCGGCGCAGGTGATCCTGAATCAGCTGGATCGCACCGGGAATCATGCCGATGACGCCGGCGAACTGCACGGGTCGCAATCCGTTGTCCCGCAGCAGCTTCTTCAGTCCCGAAGAGGTCCAGCGCCAGTAGTCCTGCGGTGCAGGGTGATAGGTCCAGATGCCGTGGGTTGAAATGATTGCCCGTCCGTCAGGTTTGAGCAGGCGCCGGATCTCGGCCATGTGAGCGCAGGGGTCCTCCACGTGCTCCAGCACCTGAATCGAAAGCACCACGTCAAAGGTCCGAGCCTCGCATGCCACCGTCCCGCCGGCGTCCAGGTGCAGATCGGCGTGGGCGTTGTCCGCAAAGTCCGCGCCAAGATACTCGGCTCCCCGCGCGACGACGACGGGTTCATAGGCGCGGTTCCCACAACCTAACTCGAGCACGCGGTGTCTCGCATCGATTGGCACGAGGTCCAGCAATCGACCCACCTGCTGACGCAGCTGCAGCAGCACTTCGCGGTTCCAGTACCAGCGGGGGATGTGCTTTGCAGCCACTTCCATGCGACTGAAGTTGCTGGCACTGGGCGGGGTCGTGATCATGTTTGAGGCGCTCGAAATGCTTGGAAATAATTCTGCATCGTCTTCTCAATCATGCCCTGCCGGTGTGGTTCGAGGCGGACGAACCGGAGAGTCCGATTCGCTGCCAAAGGCCGGCTCCTGGCAGCATCCGATGCTTATTCGGGACCCATGGCCACACGGCCGGGTACGCCAGTGTCGCGCGCAACAGATTGTAGAACTTGTGCCAGCGGCGCCGCCGAGGACCGAATGAGATCAGGATCAAGCGCTTTGCCGCAAGGACAGCTCGCGCCAGTTGCGGATCGCCCCGCTGCAGTTCCGGAGCGCTGTCCAGCATCCGCAGGAAGCTTTCCAGCACCTTGGCCCGTTGATCGGTGCGCTGACCCTGGTAGATTCGCCACGCTGACATGGGAGCATCGAGCTTGACTGCGCGTGTACGAAACATCATGCGCAGCCAGAAGTCCCAGTCGCAGGTGTGGAATGCGGCCCTCCAGCCTCCCAGTTCCAGGCCCAGATCGCGACGGAAGAAGGCGGAACACTGCGGGATGCAGATGCACAGCGCGATGCACAGCGCGTTGTCGTGCGGAGGGCGACGGCTGCAGCCCTTGAGGCGTCCGAAGCGGTCGACTGACTCAACCTCTCCGTAGACCAGTCCTGCGTCAGGGTTGCGGATGAATGCCTCGACCGCCTGCCGTAGGGCGCCGGGCAAGTAGTAGTCGTCGGCGCTCTGGATGCCGACGATCGTGCCCGTGGCCAGGGCCAGCCCCTTGTTGACGGCATCGGCCGGCCCCTCGTCAGGTTCGCTGAGGTACCGCAGTTCGGGGTGCTTGGCGTATTCGGCAAGTACGGCGAGTGTGGAGTCCTCCGACCCGCCATCAACGACAACGATCTCCCGGTCGGGATAGTCCTGGGCGAGGATGCTGTCGAGACATTCGCGCAGGTACTCGCCCTGATTGAAGGATGGGATGACGATGCTGACGCGGGTGGGGGCGGTGATCATTGGTTTGCACCGGCCGTTCCAGGCTGCAATGAACTCATATCAGACATCAAATGGTGGTGGGTTTTGAAGCGGTTCGTACCGGGGCCTGGCTTGAATCTTCAGTTTCACCAGAATCTTCCTTTCGCGGGTCTCGGGGCGCATCTCGGAGAGACCATGATTGTTGTTGTACACGTATAGGCTTTCCGGGATGTAGCGCACATGCGCACCAGTCGCCATCTCCAGCATGGGGACAACAATCGCAAGGTCGCCCCCACCCCAGTAGTACTCGCCGTCGTCGTCTTTCAGGTCGTCCTCGCGCACCGCGTCCCAGAGGAACTTACGGCAGGTCCGAAGATGTCCCGCATTGAACGGGTGATAGCGCCAGAGTCCAGATTCCGACACCACGCTCGGGTAGCGTGAGGTGCCGAAAACAGCTCTTCCACGCAGGCGGGCGCGCCAATGTCGGCGCAACAGTTCGTGATTTCCGTAGGTGAGCCAACAATCTTCATCGGCGTATTCCTCAAGCACTCGCTCGAATACCCGCTCGTGCTTCAGCCAATCATCGCCGTCCACCACCACAATAATGTCCCAAGGGCTCATTCCTTCGGAAGCCAGCGCTGCAGCCGCCCTCAAGTTGGCGGTGGGAAAACGCCGTTCCTGATTGCGTATGACTTTAAAGCGTTGGTCCCCGGCAACTGCCTTGCTGGCCGCTTCAAAAGTGCCATCGTCCGAGCAGTCGTCGATGTAGACGCAGTGGAATTCAGCATGGCTCTGAGCTTGAATCGACTTCAGGCAGGCCTCTGCCCAGCGCTCGCATTGATAGGCAGGGCATACGACCGCAATGCGTGGTTGCCTTGATTTCACCGGATCATTCCCCGGTCGATCAATCCCCGCATGATCCCGCTCATACGCTGGGTGACCGCTTCCCAGCGGTATTTTGCCGCACAGGCGGCCTGGCCTTCGCGCCCCATTCGCTCCAAGCGTTGGGGGTCGGCCAGTGCATCCAGAATCGCCGTGCAGAGCGTGGCGGGATCGTCGTCATTCAGCAAGAAGCCGAAGCGGCCGTGATCAGTGATTTCCGGAAGTGCCAGATGGCTTAAACCCATGACCGGAGTCCGGCAGACCAGGGCCTCGAGGTAGGACAGTCCCCAGGGCTCATACCGAGCCGGCATCACGAACAGGGTGGATGCATTGAAAATGTCTTGCAATTCCTCCTGGCTGAGCCAGCCGGTGGCAGTTACCCATGGCAGCGCGCGCAGCTCCGCCAAGCCCGCTCCGCCAATAACTGTCAGGTTGATATCTGGCCGTGTCTCCCGTGCGCGGGACAGGCCATCGAGAAGGCTGCCCAGACCCTTGTCCCATGGCCGTAGTTTGGCGACGATCAGGATACGTGCTGCGCTGTAATCTTTGGGACCATGCCAGGGGACAATCTGCCCCAGTCCTGAGCCCACTGCGGTCAGCATGGACTCATTGAGGCCAAACGACTGTTGCATGTTTTCAGCAACATGCTGGCCAATTGTGAAGACATGGGCAGCGTTTGTGAGCGCGCGTGATTCGAGGCGACGGAACGCTTTCCGCTGCCTGAGAGATATTCGCGATGCTGCCTGTGCGTGGCGTTCCCAGATGTCGAAGGAGTTATCCACAAAAATGAATTCCGGACCATCGAAATCGCCAATGTCGTAGGTGCCCAGATGGAGTACCGCGGCACATTCGAGTTTGCGCGCTCGGCGTGCGGTGCGCCGGGCAGCCAGCCGGCGTGCGGCAGGGCCGGGAATCGAGGAGTGGCCCAGGCCACGTCTTCGATCCAGGGCTGCTGCGGCGCGCGCCAGCCAGTCTTTGCTATTGCAAGCATGGGGGAAGGCCTGGAAAGCGCCCGTCTCGTTCAGGCTCTGAAGCAAGTGAGCGGCGGTGCCCGACCAGGTTCGCGGGTCATCAGGCGACCCCACATGGCTCGTCACCAGAACACGGTGAGAGCTCATGGGTGCGATGGGCTGGTCTTGATGGCTATAAAGAATCCGCTGAACTGCGAAAAATAGCTGTAACAGTCGCGGCGCTCGTCGAAGAATTCATGTGCGGCGAGACGGTTGCCCAGCAGCGCTGCATGACCGTAGTCCTCGAGCACGACGACCCCACCGGTTGACAGTCTGGAATCCCAGAGCTCATTCAGTACATGCAGGGTGGCGCGGTAGGAGTCACAGTCGATATAAGCCAACGATAGTGGGCCAGTATCGGTCTCGCCGAGGGTTTGGGTGAAATCGCCCTTGACAAGGCTCACATTGGAGCGTTCCGAGAACTTCGCCTTGACACTTTGAAAGTCAACTTTATGAGTGTTGCTCCAGAAACGATCAACCCCAGCTTCTTCCTCGGGAAAGTGCTCAAACATGTCAAACATGTAGAGATGGCGATCGCTGCCGAATTCCTCCAGCGTGCGTGAGATTAGATAGCCGCTGTGCCCGCGGAACGAGCCGAATTCAGCAATGTGGCCAGGAATTCCGCGGTCCTCTACGGATCGAATCAATCCGCACAGCTCGAGGTAGTCGCGAATCTCTGTCTTGTGCTGAAATCGCTTCAGCGATTCCTCAAAGAGCTGGTAAGCCAGATTGCCAAAACGCGACTGCAAGGGGGAGACGAAATCCTGCGAGTGCAGCCGATCGAAGTGCAAAAGGGGCGAGTGCTCGAGCGCGGGCAGGGCAATGTATTCCAGAGGGATCGTACTGGTTGCCGGGTTCTTAAGCAGAGACATCGAGGCCGCAAACTGAAGCTTGGACTCCAGCGTTCCAAGGACAACACAACAGGTCGTCCTGGTGCGTTCTTGCGTAAGGCTTGCAGCGTTGGCTATGGGTACGGTCGTCAAGGTGGCGTCGGCGCGGGTCAGGGCATCGCTCAGCATGCGGGAGAAGTCGCTTCCGTCGCTGAGCACGAGTACTTCATTGCGGTCTGCTGAACGTGTACTCAGGGCCAGATCGCCGAGCACCTTCGCGGCGGCTGACGGCGTCTGGACGTTGAAACGATTTAAGGGAGATCGCCGCAATAGGCGACGAACTTTGTGCTTTACTCGTGCGAAGGCCATGCAAGCTTTGCTCAGCTGTCCAACTGTGTACTATAGCAACGCTTGGCGCGTATTTAATCAACGCGTGGCGATTTTCCGCAGATTACCCACTGAAGTGGAACGAAACCGTCATTATGCTGATGAGCTATTTTGGGAGGCTCGCACGAACTCTCGCCCGTAGGCATGGCTTTGAGCTAGTGCCGCTGGGCCGACAGAGCAGCGATTCTCTGTGGCCGTCTTGGGTCGATCACCTGCAAGCGCGCATGCCCGTTCAGACGGTGTTCGACGTGGGCGCGAACCGTGGCCAGACCGTGCATTGGTTTCGGCCGATGTTTCCCGAGGCCAAGATCTACTCTTTCGAGCCTGCGCAGGAGCCGTATCGTACCTTGCTGGATTTGGCCGCCATTGACCCGCTTTTGGTCCCGGTGCAGCTAGCTCTGGGCGAACGCAGCGGCGAGGCGGAGTTGTTCGAAAACTCGTCCGATACAACGAACTCGCTGCTACAGAATTCGGACGCCGCGGGCATTTATACCCCCGCTCACATGTGCATTCCTCGCGGCCACACCACCGTGCCGCTATCACGCCTAGACGAGTTCTGCGAACAATCGGGTATTGAGCAGATCGACGTCCTCAAGCTTGATGTGCAGGGATACGAACGGGCAGTGCTGGACGGCGCGGGTGCGATGCTCGCGCCTGACCGCATTCGTGGCATTTATCTTGAAATGCTGTTTGTCAGCTACTACCGCGAGCAATGTTGGGCAGACGAGCTACTGGCCTTGCTACGGCAGCGTGGCTATCGCCTGTTCGGATTTTGTGGGGTGTCTTTCGACGCCAAGCAGGGTTGGCGCTGGGCAGACGCGATGTTTTTGCCAACGGAAATGGTTCCGACCGAGGCAGCGCAGGCTTTGCGTAACGACACTGCACGGCTGTGACGTAAAGCGCCCGCTTGCTCTAGGGCTCAGGCCGTATGGAGCCTCTTGTGGCATGGCGCAATGAGGGCATTGTGGAAACCCGGTTCATGGCCAGACTAGCTCAGTGCGTGGGTTACGCACAGGAAAATTGGTGGTTGCCATAACTGTGGCGGCATCCTCGGCAGACTTGGTGCTGAACCGAGTTAGCGGTATGCCACGCAGGCGTTCCTTTAACTTTTTTAGCAGACCATTGGACATCCGGTTTTCTTGTGGCGGGCTATACTGCGGGAACTGAAGCAGCCCCGGACGTTATCCCGCCGTTATGCTGGGGCTCAAACGCAGCTTTACTGCATGCATTGCACTCACAGCGTGGCGGGTGACAAGGAAGTTTCCGTGAGCAAGCGCCTACGCGTCGCTGTTGTGGTAAGCCACTTCCCGTGTGTTTCGCAGACGTTCGTGTTGGACCACATCACGGGGCTGCTGGAGCGAGGCCATGATGTTCAGGTTTTTGCTCAAAAAGCCGACAACTCTCCGCGCCACGGAGATCAGCTCAACCACGAGCTACAGAGCCGCACCCATTACTGGCCACGTTCCAGTGAATATCGGCGTCGGCAACTATGGGACTGGATGTTAGGGTTATGGCAGTACTGGCAGTACTGGCGGTCGGCGGTTCGCACCCGTTCAAATGCAACACTGTCCAAGTACGAAGAGTTGAGGCGTGACCTGCGCAGTGTGGCTAAAGCCCGCTACCTGCTGGAAAAGATTCCTGATGTGGATATCGTGCACGCACACTTCGCGTACGTGGGTGACGCCATGGCGCGGGCAAGCCGTTTAGGCGTTGGGTTGCCTCCACTATTAACCAGTATTCACGGAATCGATGTTCTGGGGCCAGCGACTCAAGCCAATGGTGGTTACCCAGAGCTGTTTCAGCGCTCGGCTCGCGTCTTGGTTACAACTCAATTCATGGCTGAACGCGTAGTCGCGCTTGGTTGCCCCGTGGAAAAAGTTGCACAGCGACCCCTTGGTATCCGACTTGAAGATTTTACTTGGCGTGCTCCCGCTGAGTTTTCCGACAACGGGCTACGCGTTTTAAGCGTTTCTCGCCTGGTTGAGAAAAAGGGAATCGAGTTTGCGTTGCGCGCGGTTGCGCTCGCTCGTCAGCGGGGTTTAAAGGTTCAGTACACGGTCGTGGGTGACGGGCCGTTGAACAAAAAGCTCGTTCAGCTGGCCAGTGATTTAGGTATCAAAGACGCGACAGTATTCGTCGGCGCGCAGCCGAGGGAGGCGGTCCGGAAAATGATGTATGAACACCACGCGCTGCTAATGCCCTCTGTCACCGCGGGAAATGGGGACCAGGAAGGGCAAGGGATGGTGGCGCTTGAGAGCCAAGCCTGCGGGTTGCCCGTTATAGGGACGTGGCATGGCGGTATACCTGAAGTAGTAGCGCCAGATTTAGTAGCGTGGTTGTGCCCAGAGCGTGACTCTAAAGCGATGGCGGCTGTTCTAGTGTTATTGAGCCAGAGTGCAGAGCAGTCTGAGGATCGCAGTCGTAGGATCAGCGCGTGGGTTCATGAAAATTTCAGCCACTCCGCGTACATCGATTTTGTCGAAGCACACTACCGCCAAGTATTGGAGGGACGGGCGTGAATCTTGCGATTACAGTGATAATCCCGGTGTACAAGGATTGGGTGAAGTTGGAGCGCGCGTTGGAGTGTCTGCGAATGCAGGATCTGGACAGCGAGACGTTCGAAGTTATCGTGGTCGACAACGCGGAAGAGCCTCTGCTGCAATCCTTGCGGCCCGCAGGGGTGATCTATGTGCACGAGCCCAAGGGATGGTCTTATGCTGCCCGCAATGCGGGGGTGCGACATGCACACGCCGACCTGTTGGCATTTACGGATGCAGATTGCCTGCCGTCGCCGAATTGGCTAAGTAATGGGCTGCGAGCACTGCACGGCTTACCCGGAGTTGATTTGATCGGGGGAGCAGTAAAGGTAGTGGCCAAGCAGCGATCGCTAGCCGCCGTTTATGATCAATGCTTTGGTATACCCCAGCACGCATATTTCAAGCAATTTGGATGCTTTGCGACGGCGAATTTAATAGTGCGAAGGCGAGTGTGGGAAAGCCTTGGTGGGTTCAACGCGAAGCTAGAATCGGGCGGGGACTTCAATTTTTGTCGTCGGGCTCGGCGCGCAGGCTTCACATTGGAGTACCGCCCAGACGTAGAAGTGAGCCACCCAGCTCGTGATACGATCGCGGAATTGGTGGCCAAAACTAAGCGGGTTGCACGTGGGAATATTGAGGACTCGTTTCGTAATCAGCACAAAACTCGGCGAGCTGCATGGTTCGCGGCCCTGAAAACATTTCGTCCGCGATTCGTGGATTGGTATTTCGTGCTTGCTGGCGGACGAGGCTCCGAGGCTGTTGGTGGTTGGACACGCCCAGCTGTCCTGATACTTCGGATTTACTTACACTACGTTCGCGCGCTCGCGATTTGCACGGCGCTTCATCGATCGATCGCCCTGCACGGTTGGCCGGCGCGGTAATCCCCCCGGCGTTGCCCCGCGCCCCTGAATGTCGGCTCCCGCCGTCCGGCGCTTGGCCGTTCGCAGACGCGGGAAGGTCAGCAAAAGGCGAGTGCACGAAGAAGCCGGCGGGCATTGCGGGTTCCAAAAAACCCGGTCGCTGATTTCGATTGGCGCTGGCAGGGCCAGCAACGATTGCGATTGACGCAATACGCCGCTGCATATGGAGGCCTTTAAGTAAATGGGCACCCAGACTTGCCGAACTGGTCATGTCCAGCAATGACAGTGACGGGCCTTGGATTCAATCGGTCGGTGCAACACTCTAGGTCTGTAGAGGCCAAGGAGAGTTGCCATTAAAAAAAGACCCCGGATCTACTACACCACCGAGCAGAAGGCCTTGATGTGGGAGCATTGGCGCAATGGCGAATCGCTCCAGAAAATTGCTGATCTTTTTGATCGGCGTCATCCATCGGTGGAGCGTTTTCTCCAGCAAACAGGTGGCATACAACCTGCCGCCCGCAGGCGTTCACGACTCGCCCTTTCGTTAACGGACAGCGAAGAGATATCTCGGGGGCTCGTCACAGGAAAGCCGCTTTGGGCTATTGCGGCATCCTTTGCCCGAAGTTCATCAACAATCAGCCGTGAAGTGCAGCGAAATGGTGGGGCCAACGCATATCGAGCCAGCGCGGCGGATCAGGCAGCATGGGATCGGGCGCTTCGTCCGAAGGTTTGTAAACTGGCAACCAATCGGCCGCTGGCACGGCAAGTTGCTCAGAAACTCAAGGCTGAGTGGTCACCTGAGCAGATCGCCGGCTGGCTCAGGCGCACAAACCCCTTCAACGGGAGTCAGCGGGTGTCCCATGAAACCATCTACCGCACGCTTTACATCCAGACTCGAGGCGCTCTGAAGAAGGAATTGCTGAGCCATCTTCGGCGGACACGAGCCATGCGTCGATCACGGCACTACACCCAGAAAACGCCGGACCATGGCCAGCTCACGAATATGGTTCCGATCAGTGAGCGGCCACCCGTTGCAGAAGATCGGGCCGTGCCAGGGCACTGGGAGGGCGACCTACTCTGCGGCACAACCCGGAGCCAGATTGCCACGCTCGTCGAGCGAAAAACTCGTTATCTGATGCTGGTCAAAGTGGATCGAAAGGATTCTGCGACGGTCGTTGATGCCCTAATCAAAAACGCCAAGAGGCTGCCCGAGGAGCTCTATAAATCACTGACTTGGGATCGAGGCTCCGAAATGGCTGGCCATGAGCGTTTCACGTTGGCCACTGATATCCAGGTCTATTTCTGCGATCCACATCGTCCTTGGCAACGCGGATCAAATGAAAATACCAACGGCCTGCTTCGACAATATTTCCCGAAGGGGATAGATTTATCGGGCTATTCGCAGGCCCAACTGGACGCCGTGGCCCGGCGTCTCAACGAACGCCCCCGGAAGACTCTAGGTTTCGAGACGCCTGCCGAACAATTTTCACGTTTCGTTGCGTTGGCCGATTGAATCCAAGGCTCTTTGCGGACATTAAGCCGTATCCTGATTGCCCGTCAAGATCGTGGCCGCCATCGAAGACCCCCTGGCTATCAGGAAGATCCTCGACCATTTGGGAGAACAGGGTGCGATGCCGCTGGCTCACCATCGACCGGCAGTTCGCGCCCCGCCAAGGCCGCAGATGGTTCCGGCCCCGCATTGATGTCTGTCCAGAACCGCTGCGTAGCAACATGTCACCGCGAAGAGGAGCCAAGCGGTACGGCCGCGTTCCGTTCGTCTTGACGTCAGGAAAGTGCCCCGTGGCATGACACCGGGGGGCGAAACCGTCTGATCGGTGTCGCGCGTCAAGCCCAAATTGCCTGACGAATCCTCGAAACTCGATCGCCAATGAGGCTTTGGCTATACTTCGATCCTCGACAGAGGGCGGTTTGTTCGTCCTTTATGCTTCTGGACCCAAGCGTGCGCTATGTAGTCCCTGCCCTCATTCTTGGCAAACCCGTTATGGTTTCACATGCTGCACCTTTTGAGTACACTGAATATCCGCTCCGAGCCCGCCTAAAGTGGGCAGCAAGTTGGCTTGCCAGTCATACCCTTCCGGCACATGCACCCGGCCAATCGATTGCGCGTGGCATACCTATACGTCACATCTGTTTTCAGAACCCCTACAACGACCTGCTCTTTCGGAATTTGGACATTCTACGTTCGGGCCACCTGCTGTACGTTGGGAGACCCTCGGCCGTGAAGGGCGTTGATACCCTGCTCCGCTCGATCAAGCTGCTTAAAGATAACGGCACCAGCGTTGGCCTCACAGTTGTGGGAGCTGGGTCAAAAAGAAACGATCTGATGGATCTTGCAGAGGTGCTCGGTATCGCTCCAATGATTACCTGGCGCGATCAGATGTTCGGAGAACTGGTCGGGAAGGAGATGAACCGGCACAGGCTACTGGTCGTTCCTTCACGATGGAAGGAGCCCTTTAGCATCGTGGCGCTGGAGGGCCTCGCGTGCGGCTGCCAAGTGGTCGTGTCGCGGCACGGCGGACTAATGGAAGCGGCGGGTCGCTGGGGCTACCGTTCGAAATCGGCGACCCTGTGTCGCTAGCGCAGGCGATCCAAGTTGCGCTGGATCGGCCGAATGTCATCCCGAACGACCCCAAGCTGACCGCCCACTTGGAGCAGCACCGCCCACCGGTCATCACGGCGCGATACCTAGACGTGCTGGGTGGGGCTCTTCGCGATCGGCGCGTGACGCGCCCATGAATGGCGCGCAAGTATCCGTGATTGTTCCGTTATACGGCAAGAAGGATTCGATCCGCATTTGCAACTACCTTGAAGCGATGGGCAGGCAGGAAGTCGCTATTGAGGTCATCGTCTGCGACAACAACCCTTCACCGCAGGTAGCTCATCTGGCAGGCAAGTACCCAATTCTGCACGTGGTGCATCAGCCCAAACCCGGCTCCTATGCTGCGAGGAATGAGGGGGACTCGCTAGCTACCGCGCCGGTTCTGGCATTTACAGACGCAGACTGCAGACCGGTGCGTTACTGGATGCAATCAATGCTTCGCGTTCTTGAGGAACACCCGAATGTCGGCATCCTCGGAGGACCCGTCATTCTGACGGGCGTGGACACCGCATCTGCGTCTGCGCTGTACGAAGCGGTGTGCGGATTTCGACGGGAAGTGAACATTCACCGCCTGCATTACTCGGTCACGGCCAACATGCTTGCACGGCGAGCGGTATTCGACACCGTTGGTGGCTTCAACGACGATCTCATGTCGGGCGGCGATCTGGAATGGGGCCGCCGGGCAAACCGAGCCGAATTTCCGATCCTTTATGTCAAGGATGCCTCGGTGCTTCATCCGGCTCGGAATTCGATATTCGAATTGATCGATAAGAAACGACGCGTTCAGGGCGGCTTATACCGTGGCGACCGGAGGTTCATCGGACAATTGAGATGGCTGCTCGAAATGCTGATCCCTGTTCGTACAACGCTCCGCCGGATTCGCTGTCCGCGTCGTCTCGGGCTCGTCCGCGCGCGCCGTCAAGGCAGCGATGGTCGCGGCGTTACATGCTGTGACGGGACATCTCGAACGCGTTCGCCTCTTCGCTCGCGGCCATCCGAGGCGTTCACCGCACACGCATGAACCGTTCTGATCGTCAAACTCCGGGCACACGCGGACGGCTGCTTCTGTTTGCGCTGTACCATCGCCACAATCCCTATGCGCGCCAGGTGCAGCGCATACTGCAGGAGGCTGGCTGGGACGTGACACTCGAGCACCGAATCGGCGGGCGTGATTTCCTTCCCCTGCGATCCTACGATCTGATTGTGCTGAATTGGCTTGAAGACTACCCGCTGCGCCCGCGAGGCATTCCCAAAATTCTGAGCTTCCTCTACTGGATCACACCGTTCTGCGGATTCCTATTACGCATTCGTCTCAGCGGCGTACCCGTCATATACGTCCGCCATAACGAGTTGCAGAATGATGCCGTGGGGCGATGGGAGCAAGTAAGTCGTGTGTTGATTCGTATGGTAAAAGGCGTTGCGCACTTCGCTGTTGTTCACGTTCCGGGTGCGCAACGCTATGGAGACTCCTTCCGCTACGTTCCACACCATCTGCACCGCCCGACCGCTAGACCGATGGGCCCGCTGCAGGTCCCGCTGCGATCACTATGCTTCGGAAGGCTGGTTCCCGCAAAGCGGATCGAGGATCTCATCGATGAGTGGCCCGACGATCAACCTCTTACGATCTGCGGGGCGACTCCCTATCGCGACTACGCTGAGTACCTGCAGCGCCGCGCCCATCGTCGATCTATCGAGCTGCGCGCCGGCTTCTTGCGCGGCGAAGACCTCGATGCCTTGCTGCTTCAGACAGATGTGGTTGTGCTGCCCCGCTCCGAAGGGCGGGCGATTGTTTCTGGCACCTTTTTCCATGCGATCAGCATGGGTTGCGTTGTGCTGGCTAGGCGTGCACCGTACATCGAAGATATCGCGTCCCAGTTTCCGTACGTGGTCCCTTTCAGCGATCGCGACGAGTTGCTACGCGGTCTGTCTGGTATACGCGATAGAGTAGCCCGTGGAGTTTCGCGCGAGCAGGTGACCACTGCCGCGCAGGCGTTGTTCGGGGATGATGTCGTACGTGAGGGCTACGAGCGCGTGCTGCATTCATGGTCGACTCGACGAGAGTGACTCCAACACGAGCGGCACAGATAGACGCCGTTTCAGTGTGACTGTTTTGTGCAAAGAAAGATAAGCCTCGCAGAGTTAAACCCCATTCGGGCACAGTCCGCCTCCGCCATCAGATCCGTCGAATGGTGAATCAGGCCGTTTCGGTCTGGGTTGTGGGCGTGCAAAGCCTGCTCCAGGGCATCCAAGGCGAAGTCTGTCCGCGTGCTTGTGCTGACCGCCCCTGGATGACGTCGGGCAAAGACGTCGACGATAAAGGCGACATACAACCATCCCTGCCAGGTCGAAACATAGGTGAAATCCAAGACCCATAATCGGTCTGGGCGCTCCGCTTTGAACTGCCGATTCACGCGACCCAGTGGGCACGGCACGGCGGTATCGGAAATGGTGGTTTTACCACCTTGCCTTGGCGCACTCCCCTCAATCCTGCTCGCCCCATCAAACGCTCAATGGCGCAGCACGCAACTTCGATACCTTCGCGGCCCGGCTGTCGGCGATTCAATTTGGCCAGTATCGTGCACCGACTGGACTTTGCCGCTACCCATACGCCACCTTTGCCCTGCCGGCTTGTTGTACTGGCTGAAGGTCATGGGTAATCAGGTCTTGCGTTGTGCCATGCTTCCCTCCATGGGGAATAATGGCTCAACACACCGAATTCTTTACGCCATCTCGGCCGTTTCGAAAAGCACGCACCCAGCCCAGCAACCGACGACGAGTATCCATTTGTCCGCCAGTCCACGTATCAGCGTCATCTTGCCAACCTATAACCGGTTGGCCTTTCTGCCACGGGCGATCAACAGCGTGCTGGACCAGTCGGTGCACGACCTTGAACTGATCGTGGTCGATGATGGTTCCACCGACGGAACCGCGGAATACATCGCCGCACACGACGACCCACGGGTGCGCTACCTGCCCTTGGCCGGAAACCAGGGCCCGGCAGTGGCCCGTAACCGTGCCGTGGAGATGGCGCGCGGCGAGTGGCTGGCGTTCCAGGATAGTGACGACGTGTGGTTACCGGGAAAATTGGCAGGACAGCTTGCGCTGGCGGCATCTGCCGGCCCGGATCTGGTCTGCGTGGGAAGTGGTCTGCAACGCAAGGTTGGGGAACGCACGGAGCTGTGGCTTTGGCCCATCGATGCTCAAGGTCATGTCGTTCGGACTGAGTTTTTGCGCAACGGTTTCGCCTTTCTGCAGTCGATGCTGGTTCGCCGCCAGGCCATTATTGACGTCGGGGGGTTCGATGGCGCCATGCCGGCTCGCAGCGACTTCGAGTTCGCCCTGCGCTTGCAGCAGGCGGGTTCGATGCAAGCGCTGAGTGATATTTTTGTGGTGTCGTACGAAACACCTGGCAGCGTCTCTTTGAAGTTACCGGCACAGCGCGAGGCCGCGGAATACTTGCTGCGCAAACACGCGGTGGTGCTTGAGTCCGACCGGCGAATTGCGGCGGCATATTGGTATCACCTGGCAAAAATGGAAGCGCTGCTGGACCATCGTTGGGCGGCGTTTCGGGCCGCGATGGCCTCTTTGTTGCGCTGGCCATTCGCGCCGAAGGCCTGGGCGTTGCTGATAGTCGCGCCCGCGGGAAGTCGTGCGCTTCGGCGCTTGATGCGGCAGCCGCCGGCCTAGCGCGAATTCGTGGACGTACTTTCGTTGCCCGATTTCCGTGCAAGCAACCCCTATCAAACCCTGCTTGCCGAAGCGCTGAGACCGCACGACGTGCGCGTTCGATACGCGCCGGTCGCTGGCCTGTTCGCAATAATGCGGTACCTAACAGCTATGAACGTTTGTATGCCGAATTGGTTGGCGCGAAGGGAGTTCCGTCGTCACGCGAGCCGGGAACGCTGGAATGAGTGAATATTCGTCGACCCGGCCCCTGCGCATCGTGATCTTCAGTTACTGGTACTTGCCGCATCTGGGTGGCCAGCAGGTGCGTGCCGATATGCTGGCCACCGAGTTCACCCGCCGCGGGCACACGGTGGATGTGGTGACGGCCATGCCGGACCCCGAAACAGAAATCGTGCGCGATTTTGCCATTCATCGCGGGGTAGGGCTGCGCGAGCAGATGGCGATTACACGACGTGCGGATGCCTGCCTCGTCATTGGGCCCAGCGTTCGCTATGTGCTACCCAGTTTGCTGCTGGGCAAACCCGTGCTGGTATCGCATGCCGCACCGTTCATGGTGGAAGAGTCAGTACTCAAGGCCGGTTTGCAATGGTTGAGCAGTTGGCTGGCCAGCTGGACGGTGCCTGGGCATGGGCCCAGCCGTTCCATCGCGCGTCACTTGCCACGGCGACATGTGAGCTTCGCCAATCCCTACAACGAACGCATGTTTCGGCATCTGCCTGGGGTGCCGCGTGACGGCGACCTGCTGTATGTCGGGCGTCTGTCACGCGAGAAGGGCCTGGATACGCTGTTGGAAGCGATGGCTCGATTGCGCGACGAAGGTACCGTCGTTCGGCTGTCGGTCATTGGCGCAGGTTCGCACCTGCCCGAACTCCGGCAACTGGAAGCGGAATTGGGTCTTGGGGAACAGATCACCTGGAAAGGCAAGCAGTACGGTGAAACCGTGGTCGAGGAAATGAACCGGCATCGGGTGCTGGTGGTGCCGTCCCGCTGGCACGAGCCCTTCGGTATTGTCGCGCTGGAAGGCCTGGCCTGTGGCTGCAAATTGGTGGTTTCCCGGCACGGAGGTCTGCTGGAGGCCACGGGTCCCTGGGGGATTCCGTTTGAGAACGGGGACCCGATCTCGCTCGCGCAGGCAGTCAAGCAGGCACTGCACGAGGCGCAATCAACGCAAACCGATCCCGGGCTGGAGGAACACCTGCGCAACCATCAAGTCGCGCACGTGGCCGAGCGCTACCTGCAAATGCTGCAAAAGGCATGCACATCTACCAAGCGTGGGATCCGTGACCCTGAAGGCCGAATGTGAGCGTGAATGAAGCCCCCGCTGCACCCCAGATCTCAGTGATCATTCCCGCATATGGTGAGGTGGATTCCGTTCGGCATACGTTGGCGGCGTTGGCCCGGCAGGACCTCGATCCGGAGTGTTTTGAGGTCATTGTCTGTGACAACAATCCCCGGCCCGTGTATGCGGCCGCCTTGAATCTCGGGCCGGGGCAACAGGTGGTCCATGAGAGTACTCCCGGCTCATACGCCGCAAGAAACGCGGGTGTTGCGGCTGCACGCGGCGACTTGTTGGCGTTTACCGATGCCGATTGTCGCCCGGCCAAGAGTTGGCTCAGAGCGTTGCTCACCGGCTTCGGGCAACAGGCGTCGGTCGATATCCTCGGCGGGCCGGTGGTTCTGACCGACATCGCCACCACAAAACCTGCGACGCTCTACGAGGCAGCCTTTGCGTTTGATCAGAATCACAGCATCGGTACGCTGCACTATTCAGTAACCGCCAACATGGCCGCCCGGCGTCGCGTGTTTGCCGCCGTGGGTGGGTTCGACAGCACCCTCAAGTCCGGGGGGGACCTGGAATGGGGGCGGCGTGCCTGGCGCGCCGGTTTTGTCATCGATTACTGTCCGGCTGCCCGTGTGTTTCATCCTGCCCGGCAGACGGTTGCGCAGCTAGCCAGCAAACGTCGGCGCATTCAGGGTGGTTTGAATCAGATGTCACGCCGGTGGCGAACGCCGTGGCAGCATCTGGTGTGGATTGTGCTGCCGGAGTTCCAACTGCGCTCCTGTCTGCGGCTGATCGCGCGTCCTGCGTTGAAAGGGCTCAGTCGTAGCGGGGCGCTACAGGTTTCGGCGATTGCGTTGTGGCTGGCAATTGTGACGTGGCTGGAGCGCGTGCGTTTGCAGGTGGGTGGCGATGCGATTCGCTAGGGACCTCAGCGTGGCCAAATCCTTGAACACCCGGTCTGGCGTGATTGCTGCACCCAGCGGGGCACACCATGAGGAAGTTGCATGTTGCCCAGGTTGACCATCATCGGCGCGATGAAAAGAGGCACGACCGGTTTGTATCGCTATCTGGCGGCACAGGAAGGGGTGGTCGCATCGCGCAAGAAGGAAACGGATTTCTTTCTGACTCCAACGAGCATTGCTCAAGGGTTGTCCTGGTATGAAGATCAATTTTCAGCGCCAGGGCAGTGGGCATTCGAATCGTCGCCGAACTACAGCAAACGTCATCTTTTTCCGGGTGTGCCCGAACGTATCGCCCAAGTCGTTCCGGATGCCCACCTGGTCTACATCCTGCGCGACCCCGTCAAGCGGGCCATTTCGCACTATGTCCACAGTGTGTCGCGCGGTCGAGAATGCCGCTCATTGGCAGAGGCGTTGCTGGAGCCAGGGTCAAATTATCTGCAAACAAGCATGTATCACTACCAGCTGATGGCGTTCATTAACTATTTCCCGCCGGGGCAACTAACACTGATTGATTTCACCGACATTGTTGCCGACCCAGGGGCCAGTACCGGTGCATTGATGGCTCGTTTTGGCGCATCGGCCTTGACCGACGAGAGTGTTTTGTCAAGGCGATTTAATGATTCTGCTGAGAAGATGCAGCCTTCCTCGCTCGAAGCGAATCTGAAACGTGCGATTGATGATCGACGCGTTAACGCCTTGCTTCGGCGGGTATTGCGTCCTCTTCGCAAGCCAAATGGTTCACTTAAACTCACTGACACGGAAAATGAGCAGCTGTGGGGGCTACTAAACGAAGACGCAGAAGCCTTGAGAGGGTTTACCAGGTGCGAATTTGCCAGCTGGTCCGTTTGAATATGGGGTTTTTCAAAAAAATCCGCATGCTAAGCCGTGCACGTGGTGTGACTTCAGTCGGTGATGAGAATATTCCTGAGTCAGACTTTGTTGATCGTCAATATGACAATGTGTCTGGTGCGCAGTTACAAGAGGTAATTTTGATACTAAGCACGCAACGCAGTGGAAGTACCTATTTGTGTGATTTATTAAGGAAGAGCGGGATTTGCATAGCGCACGAGTATTTTCAGCCTTACCAGTACATGCCCATCCTGGCTAAGCGCTGGGGGGCATACCACAGCGATGGGTCAATCGACCGAGACCTGTACTTCTCGTCTCTGCTGAAGTATCGGTGCTCATCCTCAGGTGTGCTGGGGATAAACCTGCATGGCGGTCACGTGCCGAACTTCATTCCCTATCTGAAGCACCTTCAGGGGGTTCAGATAAGCGTGCTAACCCTACAAAGAAAGGATAAAATCGCTCAGGCTGTTTCGTACCACATTGCCTCTGCAGAGAGCCGTTGGAGTTCTGCGTATTCAACTGCTGGGTCAGCTACATACTCCTATGCGGGTATCGAGAAAAAGCTGCATGCCATTAGCAAAGGGGAAATTCTGAATGCCGCCTTGCTCATTAAGCTGCAGCGTGGCGGCTCTCTGCTTTATTACGAGGATATGGTAGCTGATCCTTGTTTGGTGTTTGCCGCTTTGGGGCGCGAAGTGTGTAGCGATGTAGCTGATGGCGTTGGGCTAAAAAAGCAGGCCGACGCCCGCAACGAGCAATGGTCACTCCGGTTCTCGAACGAAATCGTGCGTAAATCAGGATTACCCATCCTCTGAGCAGGCGAACTGCGGGAGTAACTTTGTGTTATTGGGTAGCTTGGATTCAACAAGTAAGTGCAATTTTTTGCCTCCCCACCCTCCGAGTAAATTCAGAGGAGGTGATCCGCGATACTCGCGAGTGGGGTACGCCGGGTTCGCCTCCTAATCCACGGACGGTTCCAGGAAGGTGGAAATCTTCCGATCTAGGTTGGCCACTCTCCGCCGCATGCGGGGATTGTGAAACATTTCGATGTACTGAAACAGGTCCGACCATGCCTCTTCTCGCGTGCGG
>JBFIER010000032.1:0-20598 GCA_041603255.1 Oceanococcaceae bacterium
CAGCCATTCACTGAAGATGGTGTACGCAACCCCGACCACCACCGTGGCCACGGTCACCGCGATATGGTTTTTAGTTGGCCAGTCCACATGACCGAATACAACCAAAGCAAATGATAGAGCGCTGAGCGCGATGAGAAGATCCCCCCCCGTACAGTGGACGACAGCAAAGGCAATTTCGCCGGGCGTTCCGTCCCAGGCGATGGTGTACAGCGGCAGCTGCAGAATCTCCCACCCCAGATGGGCCAGCAGGATGAACAGCAGATAGCGCCGCAGTGCGTCCAGCCACGATATTGTCCGACCTTCCGCAGTCATGCCGGCGGCGGGCCTTGTTGTTTGAGTGGGCAACCAGGGGACCTTTCCGTGCAGGCATCGCAAGGGTTGAAACCCATCAGTTTCTTCAGATTGTTCATGCCGCCACAGGAGCCCTTAAGCCGGACGCCCCGCAGCATCACGCCGATAGCCATACCCAGCATCACCAGGGCGAACGCTACGAGGGCGGCAATGAACTCGATCATGGCTATTTGCCCGGCGGCACGCGGTGACAGCTCAACGGCTCGTGGTGCATGTTGTCACGCACATTCTGGTCAGTGAAGCGATACCAGCCTTCCTTGAACTGGGTCCACCAGGCATGGGAAATATCGGCGCCGTGCGCGCGCACTATGCCTTCGATGTCATCCAGATTGAGTTTGCCGGCATCGTAGGCGACGTTCAGCACGTTGGTGTCGTCGTTCAGCGAGACCATGTCGATGCCGATCAGCTTGTCGATCTCCTGGCCGATGGCCTCGGTCTTGTCGTGATCCAGGTTTTCCAGTTTCAGGTGACGGATCACGAGGCAGCATTCGTGCACGCCGGCGCGGTGTTCCTGCGTCATGGGTGGTTCCCTCCTACGGTGGGGTGGCGGATAAGGACCAGACCCAGTCCAGAATGGAGGGAGGGTCGATCCCGTGTTCGGTGATGTGGTGACGATGGTCGATCAGCGCATCGCGCATGGCCTGGCGCAGCGCGGCGGCGCGATAGCCCAGCGCGGGTACGCGATCGATTACGTCGCAGACCAGGTGATAGCGGTCCATGTCGTTACGCACCAGCATGTCGAAGGGTGTCGTTGTGGTGCCTTCCTCTTTGTAACCGCGCACATGCAGGTTGTGGTGATTGCGGCGGCGGTAGCACAATCGATGAATCAGCCAGGGGTAGCCGTGGAAGGCGAACACGATCGGCCGGTCGGTGGTGAACAGGGCATCGAATTCCGCATCCGACAGGCCGCGCGGGTGTTCCTCCTGCGGCTGCAGACACATCAGGTCGACCACGTTGATCACGCGGATGCGCAGTTCCGGGCAGTGCTCGCGCAGGATCTGCGTGGCCGCCAGAATTTCGAGCGTGGGTGCATCGCCCGCGCAGGCGAGCACGACATCCGGCTCGCCGGCATCATTGCTGGCCCAGTCCCAGATGCCCAGCCCGGCCTGGCAATGGCGGATGGCCGCCTCAAGGCCCAGCCACTGCGGCTGCGGCTGCTTCCCGGCGACGATCACGTTGATCCGGTTGCGTGAGGCCAGGCAGCACTGCGCCACGCACAGCAGGGTATTGGCATCGGGCGGCAGGTAAACCCTGACCACCTCGGCTTTCTTGTTGACGATGTGATCGATGAAGCCGGGATCCTGATGCGAAAAACCGTTGTGGTCCTGGCGCCAGACATGCGAGCTCAGCAGCAGATTGACCGAGGCGATGGGGCGACGCCAGGGCACCTCGGCGGCGATTTTCAGCCACTTCGCATGCTGGTTGTACATCGAATCAACGATGTGGATGAAGGCTTCGTAGCAGGAGAAAAAGCCGTGCCGCCCACTGAGCAGATAGCCTTCCAGCCAGCCCTGGCAGGTGTGCTCGGAGAGGATCTCCATGACCCGCCCGTCCGCTTCCAGATGATCGTCGTCCTCATCGCGCTGCGCGATCCAGCGCCGCCCTGTGAAATCGAACAGGGCGCCCAGGCGATTGGACGCCGTTTCATCCGGCCCGAAGACGCGAAAGTTGCGGGCCGACAGGTTTTCACGCATCACCTCGCGCAGATACCCGCCCAGGATGCGGGTTGATTCCGCCTGCCCGGAACCCGGCGCGCTGACCGCCGGGGCGAAGCCCGCCAGCGGCGGCAGTTTGAGCGGGGTGAGCAACAGGCCGCCGTTGGCGTGCGGATTGGCGCCCATCCGGCGGTCACCGGACGGCATAAGACCCAGCACATCCGCCTGCGGCTGGCCTTGATCGTCGAACAGCTCCTCGGGCCGGTAACTGCGCAACCAGTCTTCGAGCTGGACCAGGTGCGCCGGATTGTCACGCACACCACCGAGCGGCACCTGGTGCGAGCGCCAGCTGCCCTCGGTGCGTCGGCCATCGACTGTTTTCGGGCCGGTCCAGCCTTTGGGGGTTCGCAACACGAGCATCGGCCAGGCCGGTCGCTCGATCGCCTGCTGGCCCGAGCGCGCGGCCTGTTGAATGGCGGCGATCTTCTCCAGCGCCGCATCGATGGCCGCAGCCATCTGCTGATGCACGGCCATGGGTTCGTCGCCACTGACGAACACCGGTGCGTAGCCATACCCCTGCAGCAGGGCCATGAGTTCCGCCTCGTCGATGCGGGCCAGCAGCGTTGGATTGGCGATCTTGTAGCCGTTCAGATGCAGGATCGGCAGCACCGCGCCATCGCTGGCCGGGTTCAGAAACTTGTTGGAATGCCAGGCCGCTGCCAGCGGGCCGGTCTCGGCCTCGCCGTCACCGATCACGCAGGCCGCGATCAGGTCCGGATTGTCGAACACCGAGCCGAAAGCGTGGGACAGCGCGTACCCCAGTTCCCCGCCTTCGTGCAGCGAGCCGGGCACTTCCGGCGTGACATGACTGCCAACCCCACCGGGAAAGGAAAACTGGCGAAACAGCCGGCGCATGCCGGCTTGATCGCGTGGCACCTCGGGATACAGCGCGCTGTAGCTGCCTTCCAGCCAGGTCTGGGCATTCAGCGCCGGCCCGCCGTGCCCGGGACCGGCCACGAACAGCACATTGAGATCGCGCTGGCAGATGGCGCGATTCAAATGCGTATAAATGAAGTTCAACCCAGGCGTCGTGCCCCAGTGACCGAGCAGGCGCGGTTTGATGTGCCGGGGCTCAAGCGGTTCCTTCAGCAGCGGATTGTCGAGCAGGTAGATCTGGCCAACGGCCAGAAAATTCGCCGCGCGCCACTGCGCGTCGAGCTGGCGCAGTTCGACGGGGCTGAGTTCGTGCCGGGTCGAGTCTGTCATGATGCGCTCACCCCGCTGTGCCTGTGGCGCACCCGTGCACGCCCCCGGGGCGACAACAGGCCGGAATCAGTCCCATCGCCTGGGCGGCTATGACGGGTGCCTCCTGGGTCTCGAAGACCCGAACATCCAGCGTATCCGGTGCGGAAATCTGGCCTGTGTTATCCGGCGACCAGTTGCGCCCCTCGTCGAGAGCGGCCCCCAGCCACGCCAGCCGGGTCAGCACACGGGCACGAATCTCGGCAGAGCCAAAGCCGATGCCGCCACCGAAAACCAGCGCGTCGAGGCCTTCCAGCGCGGCAGAGAAGGCGCCGATCTGCTGAATCAGGCGTTCGCAGAACAGGGTAATGGCGCGACTGGCACCAGCGTGACCCTGCGCTTGCGCCGTCAGCAAGACGCGCATGTCGGCGGACATGCCGGACACGCCCAGCAGTCCGGACCGGCCATTAATCAGTGCGTCGACCTGTTCGAGAAACCAACCCTCCCGCAGCAGATGCAGAATGATCGCCGGGTCGATGCTGCCGCAGCGCGTCGCCATCATCAGCCCGTCGCCCGGACTAAAACCCATGCTGGTGTCGATGGGTCGACCCTGGTCAAAGGCCGTGGCCGAACAGCCCCCGCCCAGTTGCAGGGTGATAACCCGTCGGCCCTGCCCGCCAGCCGCCCGGTATTGTTCCAACAGGCTGCCGTGCGCCAGACCGTGGTATCCGATCCGGTGCAAAGCGTGGCGCTCACTGACTTCATCGGGCAGCGCGTAGTGACGAGCGACCTCGGGCAACTGCGCGTAAAGCCCGGTATCGAAGACGGCCAACTGGCGCGCCTGTGGTGCGCGCGCCAGTACGGCGTCATAGACGGCCAGGGCAATGTGCTGATGCAAGGGCGCCTGCGCGGCATGATTGGCCAAGGCCTGCCGCGTGGCGGGGTCGAGCCGGCAGGCCGTCCCCAGCCCCCCGTCATGCACGAAGCGATGAGCGATAAACAACGGGTTAGACTGCGACAATTCGAGCTTGTCCCACCAGGTCCCGATAGCCTCCGCGCAGATAGCATTGTCCGGCGCGCCGTCCGGCCAGTCCAGGCTGAGCGACTGCAGGCCCGTGAACCCGTTCTGCCGGGCCTGCAGGATGTCCAGCTTCAGCGAATGGCTGCCGACATTGAAGACGATGATGGGCCGTGGCGTGCTCATAGCGGGTTCAGCAACTCGGCCACCGCTTCGGCCACCAGAGCCCCCACGGCAATCGCGTTGCTGGGGTGGGTAATGGTGTCGCAGCTGACGATCGCGGCGGGCTCGGCAGACTGCAAGGCTGGATAGGCGTCGCCGGCGAAGATGGCATGCACGCCGACGCAGACCGCTGGCGGAAGGCCGGCGGTACGCAGATGCGCCAGCGCCGCGATCATCGTGCGCGCGGTGGAGATGATGTCGTCAACCAGCACCGGGGTGTGGTCACGCCAGCGCTCGACCTCGGGCACCGAGACCTCGACCTCGCGATCACCACGACGCACTTTGCGCAGCACCTGATGCGGCGCCCCGGCCCGCCCTGCTACATCGGCAACCCATTGCTCGCTCTCCGCATCGGGACCGATCAACAGCGGCGCGCTGACCTGCTCTCGAATCCAGGCGGCCACGGCTGGGGCGGCCGGCACCACGCGGCTGGGAATGCTGTAGACCTCGCCGAGATCGTGAATGCGGTGAAGGTGCGGATCCATCGTCACCAGGGCATCGACGAAACCGGACAGCCAGTGCGCGAAATGCCGGGCGCTGATGGTCTCGCCGGGATGAAAGATGTGATCCTGGCGCATGTAAGGCAAATACGGCGCGGCCAGGACCACGCGCCGGGCGCCCTGCTCTCGCAGCGCCTGACACAACAGGTACAGCGCGATCATCTTGTCGTCCGGACGGTCCAGGTTCCAGGCCAGCACCACCTCGCGGCCCGCGACCGGCGTTTCGACGCGGACGAAGGATTCCCCGTCCGGAAAGCGCCGCAGTTGCATTGTGCCGGGCTCGCCCGGCAGCGTTTCCAACAGGGCCTGCTGCAGGACCACGCTGCTCGGATGGGCGAATACCAGCGGTCTCATACCGCCTCCTCGATGGTGAAGATGTCGGGATGGGCTGCCGCATAGGCCCCGGCAAAGTCCAGCTGGCCCTGTGCCTCGGCCAGCAGGGTGTACAGAGGTTGGCCCATTTCAATGGTATCGCCGACATGCACCAGCAATTCCAGGCCGGCCGCCGCTGCGACCGGTGCCCCGGCCAGCTTGGCGACGCGCGCCAGCTTGCGGTTGTCGATCGCCCGCAGCACGCCGGGCTGGCGCGCGCGGATCTCGTGCCGGCAGGCGGCAGCCGGTGGCTCGCGAAGGCCTCCTTGTGCTTCGCATATGGCCTGGAACTTCGTCCAGGCCTGGCCACTGTCGAGCAGTTCGGCGGCCAGCGCATTGCCCCGGCCCGGCGCCACGGCGTGGCCCAGTTCCAGCACCGCACCAGCCAGCTCGATGGCGCGCAGGCGCAGATCGACCGGGGCCTGAACATGATTCTTCAGCACCGCGAGCACATCGCGCGCCTCAGCCGCCGGCCCGATGCCACGCCCAACCGGTTGCGTGCCGTCGCTCTGGATCAAGCGAATTTGCACACCACAACGCGAGCCGACTACGCTCAGACGCTGACCCAGACGTTCGGCATCCGCCGTGCTGCGCAGTTTCGCCGTCGGCCCGATGGGTAAGTCGATGACGACATGAGTGGAGCCTGCCGCCAGCTTCTTGGCCAGCACGGACGCCACCAGCTGCCCGTCGCTGTCGAAATCCAGCGGTCGCTCAACCTGGATCAACACATCATCGACCGGCGCCAGGCGCATGGCTCCGCCCCAGACGATGCAGCCGCCTTCGCGCTCGACAACGCTGCGCATCTGCGCCAGATCAAGCGCTACCGGCGCCAGAGTCTCCATGGTATCGGCGGTGCCCGCCGGTGAGGTGATCGCGCGCGAGGAGGTCTTGGGCATCGTCAGCCCGGCGGCGGTGACAATCGCCACGACAATGGGCGTCGTGCGATTGCCGGGCAGCCCCCCCACACAGTGCTTATCCACCACGGGGGCTGCGTCCCAATGCAACGTATCCCCTGCCGCCAGCATCGCCCGGGTCAGGTGCTCCGTTTCGTCCAGATCCAGACGCTGCCCGGCGCAGGCGGTCAGAAAGGCCGCCATCTGCAGACCGGAATAGCGGCCGGCGTGGATATCACTGACCACCGCGCCCAGGTCCTTGGCGCTGAGCGGGCGATCATAAATTTTGCCCCGCACGGCGGAAAACGATTCAACCGGCTCGGGATGGTCGACATGGACTTCGGCGCCGTCACTGGCCAGCAATCCCTGCCAGGCGGCTTCGGACAGGCCAGCCTCGTGGGCGGCCAGTAGATCACTGTGCACGACGTTGAGGGTGGCGATCAGCGAAGCGTTTCCGATCGTCAGCCGCACCCGCGCGAGCGCGGAAAAGCCCTCCGAGCGACAGATGTCGCAATCCGCCCGCATGAACACCACCGGCTCCTGGTAGGTATCGACACCCAGGCGCCGGGCCTGCAGCACCCGATTCACACCGACGCTCCCAGCGTGATTTGATCGCGATATTCAGGTACCTCGGCCGACCAGCCCAGTTCGTGCTCGATACGCCCGCGCAAAGCGTCGGCGGCATCGGGCTCACCGTGGGTCACGAAGATCTGGTGCGGCGCCGAGGGCAGGCTCTTGAGCCAGTCCAGCATCTCCGGAGCATCGGCATGGGCCGACAGGTTGCTGAGCACCGCGATTTCGGCGCGCACCGGAATGGTCTCGCCGAACATCCTGATGCTGTCCGCACCACCGAGCAAGGCGGCTCCCCGGGTGCCGCCGGCCTGGTAACCGGTAAACAGCACCGTGCTGCGTGAATCCGGCAGGTAGCGGCGCAAGTGATGCACCACCCGCCCGCCGGTGGCCATGCCACTGCCGGCGATGATCAGCATGGGGCCACGCATCTCGTTGAGGCGCCTGGATTCCTCGACACTCTGAACGAATTTCGCGGCCAGGCACATGCGGTGACAGGCGTGATCGTCCAGCCGATGCTCTTGACGGTGTTCGTGATAGATGCGGGTAACATCGATGGCCATCGGGCTGTTGAGATAGACCGGCAGCAGATCCGGTATGCGTCCATCAGCCTTGAGCAACTGTACGGCCTGCAACAGGGCTTGCGTTCGCCCTACCGCAAAGGCAGGAACAATTGTGACTCCGCCTCGCGCCGCCGTACGCGCAAGCACCTCACCGAGTTCCGCAACGGGGTCGGCCCCACTGTGACGGCGGTTGCCGTATGTCGATTCCACCACCAGATAGTCGACCGCATGCATGACCGCCGGCGGGCGCATCATCAGGTCATCCGGGCGGCCCAGGTCACCGGTGAAGCCGAGACGGGTCGCACCGTCATCCAGGCGCAGGGTCGCGGAGCCCAGGATGTGCCCCGCGGGTGCGAAACGCGCCTTGAGACCCCTGGCCGCACCGAAGTCCTGATCGAAGTCGCGTGGCTCGAGTCGTTCCAGCGCCCGCATGGCGTCGGCCTCGGTGTACAGCGGCAGGGCCGGACTGTGCTTGCTGTAACCCTTGCGATTGGCGCGCTCGGCATCGTATTCCTGCAGCCGGCCACTGTCGGGCAACAGCACGGCGCACAGATCCGCCGTGCCCTGGGTGCAATACACCGGACCGTCATAGCCCTGCTTGACCAGTAGCGGCAGATAACCGCTGTGATCCAGATGGGCGTGGGTCAGAAGCACCGCATCGAGTGAACTCACCGAAAATGGTGGGGGGCTCCAGTTGCGCTTGCGCAGGGATTTGTAGCCCTGGAACAGCCCACAATCGACCAGCACGCGGGCCTGATCGGTTTCGACTAGGTACTTGGAACCGGTGACCGTGCCGGTCGCGCCGTAAAAGCTCAATTTCATCGTGACACCCTCCTATCGACGCGTGCAGGCATATCAACCCAGTCGCGCCTGCGTGGAGTCGCCCCTGTTCCAGCGCGGAATCCAGGCGTGAACATTTTGCGCATAGCGGTCGTAATCCTCGCCCAGTTCGCGGCGCACCTCGACTTCCTCGCGATGGGCCAGCCGCACGTACATAAAGACCAGAATCGGGTACATGGTCAGGGTCAAAATCGTCGGCCACTGCAACAAAAAGCCGGTCATCACCAGAATGAAGCCAACGTACTGTGGATGGCGCATTCGCGCGTACCAGCCCTCGGTGGCCAGACGCCTTTGCTTCTGCGCAGTGTGCAGCGTCTTCCAGGCCGAAGCGACCAGGAAAAAGCCCGCGATGATCAGCACATTGCTGATGACATGGAATGGTCCGAAATGCGGGTTGGCTTCCCAACCAAACATCATTTCCAACAGGTGGCCGGAATCGTGGGCCAGCCAGTCGATCTGCGGGTAGTGCTCCGCCAGCCAGCCGGACAGCACGAAAATCGTCAGCGGATAGCCGTACATTTCGGTAAACAAGGCCACCAGAAAGCCGGAGAAGGCTCCGAAGGACCGCCAGTCACGCTTGTTCTGCGGTGGCGCGAAGCTGTAGGCGAACATGATGAAGATGGCCGAATTAATGACGACCATGCTCCACAGGCCATAGGCCGAAATGCTTTCGTGTTCCATCTCAGTTCTCCTTATCCGCGCCGCCGTGATCACCGTGCCCGCCATGGCCACCGTGCATGAAAAAGTGCATCAACGGGCACAAGGCCAGGAACAACCAGGGCAGGATGCCAAGCAGGTGTGCGCGATGCTCCATTACCAGGAAAAAACCGATGACCGCGAGAAAGACCATCAACACACTGTTGAAACCGCGCGGGCCTTTTGGGGCGGAATGGCTTTCACTTTGGGGGTGTTCGTGATGCATGATCCTGTCCGATTAAGTAGTACTGTCACCCAGACTCAAGCCAAGCCGACGTTGCAAAACGGTCGACGCTGAAAATTTGCTGTCATTGCCAACCGACTCGATAAGGTGGCAAACATCATCTCCGCTGGGAATTCGGTCCGGCAGCTTTTCCCAGGCAGCAATTGATTCCGCCATGTGTCGGTGCATTTGTTCCAGCTGTTTGATTTCCGCGCGGGCCTGGTCCAGTCGTTCGCGCATGATTTCCCGTACCAGCGGGCAAGCGCTCTGACCGCGCCGGCTCAGGCCTATGATTTGACCGATTTCGGCCAGGCTGAATCCCAGGCTACCGGCGGTTCGGATGAATCGAAGACGTTTGAGATCGCGCTGATCAAACAAACGATACCCACTGGGGCTCCGCGCATCTGAAGCGAGCAGCCCGCGACGGGCATACAAGCGCACCACGTGCGGTTCCACATGAGCGGCGTCGGCCAGTTGGGCGACGGTCATGGGCTTTGTTGGTTGGGCATGTTTGCCTCGCACGTCAAATCTCCATGGCAGTATCAACCTATATTCAGGGGACAGGTCAACCTGTCCGTAGGATTCAGGTTAGTTGGCCAAGGTGTATCCGGTTTTGATCCAGATCAATTCGCCTCAACAACGGCCAGAGGGAAGGATTGCGGATCAGGGCTGGTCGGTTGTCTTTTGGCCGAGCACAAGGAGCACCCCACCTACAGCAATGACGCCGCCGAGCCACTGGGACCAGCTGATCGCCACACCGTTGATACGCATGAGTAGCAGTCCGTAAGACGGCACAAGAAAATTCACCGCATTGATTTGATTGAGCGGGGCGCGCGCCAATGCCCATTGCCAGAGAACCGCGGCAAGAGCCGTACTCGCGCCAGCCAAAACGAAAAGCGCCATCCAGAATTCAGGGCTTTGGGGAACGATAAAGGGTTCGTCGTTCACCCAGGCCAAGACAACGAGACAGGGGGTTGCAAGCAATAGCTGCAACGCGCTGACCATAATGGGATCGGTCTCGGCGGCGAGCTTTTTCAGAAGCACATTTCCGCTGGCAAGTGCAACGGCGCTTAGAAGAAGAAGCAACGCACCCGAATCGACAGTGGTTCTCACTTGGGGGCTCGCCATGAACCAAACCCCTATTAGGCAAAACAGCAGTGTGGCCAGCATGCGCATACCCAGCTTTTCACGCAGAAACACCATGGCCAATAGAGCTGCAAAGAGGGGTTGCGTGTTGGCGATCACCGTCGCCAGACCCGGTGCGACCAAGCTTCCGCCAAAAAACATGGCCGCGAATCCAATCGTGGTTGCAAATATCGATACGCCCACAATGCGTTGCCAATCTTGGCCTCTTTTCGGGAACGTGCGGCCGGTAAGTGTCGCCACAATGAGCAAGATCAAACCTGCGCCACCGGTACGCCAGGCCGCGAAAATCATAGGCGTTGATGCTTCCAGCCCCAGGCGAATAAAGGGAAAGCATAAGGCGACCAAAAACGAGACCGCGACCCCCGCCAAAGCCGCTCGTTGAGGAAGGTTTGGACTGATTTGATCTAAGTCAATGTTTTGCGTTGAGAGCCACTTCAACATATAACCAACTTCCAGGTTGAAATGATGGTGGTGTACCCGTGGATGGATTACTCAGCCTACTCCTGTTTGCCGTATTCGCTTTTTTGATGCTGCGCGGCGGCTGCGGCAGGCATGTGGGGCACGGCGGACACCGCAAGGCCTCAGAGCATGCCGAACGGCCCACTCCTACCGAGCGGAAAACAACCGGTTTTGTGGACCCGGTGTGTCGAATGTTGGTTGACGCGGACGAAGGCTACATATTCAAGCATCGTGGCCTAGCATTTCATTTCTGTTCCCGGGGCTGTTTGGACAAATTCGAGTCGGACCCGGAACTTTATCTTTCCAAAGATGCGCCACCTCCCGAGGCGGCACACACAGGAGGGAACTAAGCGTGGGCAGAGGAATATCCTTGTGGGCTGCGGGACATGCGACCAGTCTGTTTCTGGCGATTGCCTTCAGTCTCTGTGTCGCGTTTGACCTGATCTTCCCATCACACGCCATGTATGAGGTCTGGCTGCGGCTGCTGCCTGGTTTCGAATGGATCAGCCCGATCTCATTCCTGTTAGGGCTGATCGAAAGCTATGGCTATGGATGGTTTCTCGCACTGATCTGGGTGCCGCTCTACAACTTTTTTCTCGCCCGTTCTACCGGCCCTCTGGATCGGCCCGCGGGCTCAGAGGAGCCATGATGGCCACCGATAAAAAAGTTCGCGATCCGGTCTGTGGAATGCTGGTTGACGCCGACCAGTTGCCGCTGATTCATCTGCAAATACCTTTTGCATTCTGCTCAAGTCAGTGTCGCGAACGCTTTAAGGCGAACCCGGGCTTGTATGCCGGAAGGCCAGGTCAGAAATCCCCAGTGCAACGGGGGCAGACGGCTGTAAAACATCGAAAGATGCGCTTGGACCAGCCCATTCCTGCGACGCAGGCCGCAGCGCTTCGCGTGGCACTGATGCGATTGATGGGTGTTAAAAGCGCGGAAATCAGCGCGAACCAGATTGATGTCTCTTACGACCTGCTGCAGATCACCGCCGAACAAATTGAAGTGGTGATAACCAGCCACGATTTGGAATTGGATGAAGGGTGGACTGAACGATTGCATCGTGCCTGGGTGCATGCCGTCGAAGAGGACCAGATCAGCAGCATGGAGGTACCCCAAAGTGTGGGCTCACGAGACTGTCACTGATGACTTGCGGGCGCCAATTTTCCATTCCGTCATTTTGATCAACGGAGGGAATCTGTGAGTTTTTCCCAACTAAAAGATGCACTCCACTGGATCGCCGATTACCAGCGCGACTTGAAAGAGCAATACCAAAAACTGGCGCAGGATGCGCCGAAAACGAAAGTAGGCGCGGTTTTGCAATACCTCGGAGACCATGCCGGTGAAACCGAAACCGGTTTGCGGCGTTATCTCGAGACAGCTCCTGCAGAGATGCTGGAGACCTGGTCGAGAACCACGCCAGAACTGCCTCAGATTCCACAACTGGAAAAGTCGAAGTGTTGCCTGTGTAGTTCAACGGTAAAGGAAGTCACCGAAATGGCGCTGAGCATCCATGCGGCTAAGGATTCGATGTACCAGACATTGGAGGAATTCTCCGAACTTCAAAGTCAGCGGGAGCTGCTACGGACCCTGCGCGAAGCCGAAGCAGCCGAGATCCGCCGCGTGGTGCGCGATATCGCACGTTTCGAGTCATGACCGTAAAACGAATGACGCATCAGTTTCGCGTGCGAAAGGAATTGGTTTTACTCCTGCAGCCCACGTGGTTGGTAGGTTTTGTCGCAGTCGCGACGTGTACATAGGAAAGGTGAATACGATGAAATGGACGGTAAAAACAGCGGTATTAACCAGCGCACTTGTGATTTCAGGGGGCGCTTACGCCGCCCAGGGTGAGCACGACCATGGTCGCGATGGTAATGCGGAACAAAAGCCTGCGGCAGGCATGATGATGTCGCACGACATGCAGGAGATGCGCGCCACGATGCATCAGATGCAGCAAACGTCGAACCCGAACGAACGCATGGCCATGATGAAAAAGCACAGCGAACAGATGCACGCCATGATGAAAAAGATGCACGGTGATGGCGGCATGATGAACGGCTGCATGCAGCAAATGCAGAACATGCAGCAGATGATGGGCCAGATGATGGGCCATGTGCAGGCGCAGCAGCAGGCACTGGATGAATTGTCGAACAATCGGCGTCCCGGCCCTCCTGGCAAGCGCCATTGAGACATTCAGTTACTGACTAGCGTGGACGCAGGCGGACGTCCACCCTCACCCAACCGGGTAGATGGTGGACATTCCTCCTCCTCCGCCTGCTTGAACTCTAAACCAGGGTCAAGGCTTATTCTGCAAGCTTGTTGATTCATGGAGCGAACATGAGCAAACCTCACCACAGCTGCGCGGAACACGGGCATCACACAGCCGAACAGCACGCAGCGCCAGCACCGCCAGCGACCGGGGTCGGCGACTACACCTGTCCGATGCACCCCGAAGTGCAGAGCGATAAGCCCGGCGATTGTCCCAAATGCGGCATGGCGCTGGAACGGACCACTCCTGTTGCACCGTCAACGACGCAGTGGACGTGCCCGATGCACCCCGAAATCGTTCGCGATGCCCCTGGCGATTGCCCAATTTGCGGCATGGCGCTGGAGCCACGCAGCGTAGATCTGGCCGCCGAAGCCGAAAATGCAGAGCTCCGGGACATGACCCGCCGCTTCTGGTGGGCCGCGCTGTTCACGGTGCCGCTGTTCGTTGTGGCCATGGGAGATCTGCTGCCAGGCGAACCCATGTCCAAGCTGTTCGGACACCGGATGCGCATGTGGATCGAGCTGGCGCTGGCCACGCCGGTCTGTCTGTATTCTGCCTGGCCCTTCTACACGCGCGGCATAAAGTCGGTGATCAACCGCAGCCTGAACATGTTTACTCTAATCGGGCTTGGGGTCTCCGTCGCCTACGTCTACAGCCTGATTGGTACGCTGCTGCCGGGCATATTTCCGGCCTCCTTCCGTGGCGAAACCGGCGCGGTGGCGGTGTATTTCGAGGCGGCCGGGGTCATCGTCACCCTGATCCTGCTCGGCCAAGTAATGGAACTGCGGGCGCGGAGCCAAACGAGCGCCGCGATCAAAAAGCTGCTGGGCATGGCGGCGAAGACCGCGCGCCGGGTCGCCGCCGACGGACAGGAGGAAGACGTGCCGCTTGAGGCCGTGCAGGTCGGCGATACCTTGCGGGTGCGACCCGGCGAAAAGGTTCCGGTGGACGGCACCGTGCTCGAAGGCCACAGCAGCATCGACGAATCCATGGTCACCGGCGAGCCAGTGCCGGTGCAGAAGGCCCAGGGCGACAAGTTGGTCGGCGCCACCATCAACGGTACCGGTAGTCTGCTGATGCGCGCCGACAAGGTCGGCGCCGATACCTTGCTATCGCGCATAATCGCGATGGTCGCCGAAGCGCAGCGCTCGCGCGCGCCGATTCAGAAACTGGCCGACACCGTGTCCGGATATTTCGTGCCCGCCGTGATCCTGATTGCCGTCATTGCCGCCATCGTCTGGGCGACGGTCGGGCCGTCCCCGCGCATGGCCTACGCGATCATCGTGGCGGTCTCGGTGCTGATCATCGCCTGCCCCTGCGCTCTGGGCCTGGCCACGCCGATGTCCATCATGGTCGCCACCGGTCGCGGCGCGACCATGGGCATCCTGTTTCGCAATGCCGAAGCGATTGAGGTCATGCGCAAGGTCGACACCCTGGTGGTGGACAAGACCGGCACCCTGACCCTGGGCAAGCCGAAACTGGTCAGCGTCCGGCCGCAGGACGGCTTCGACGAGAACGCCTTATTGCGCCTGGTTGCGGCGGTTGAACGCGGCAGCGAACATCCGCTGGCGGCGGCGCTGGTCGAGGGCGCCAGCGAGCGCGGCATCGAAGCGCCCCAGGCGGAGGGCTTCGAATCCATCACGGGCAAGGGTGTCACCGCGCAGGTGGACGGCCGCCGGGTAGCCTTGGGAAATCCGGCCCTGATGACCGATCTGGGTGTGGATGTTGCCGCCGTTCAGGACGAGGCGAACGCGCTGCGCGCCGAGGCGCAGACCGTGATGTTCGTCGCCGCCGACGGCGCGCTGGCCGGCATCGTCGGTGTCGCCGACCCGATCAAGGACTCGACCCCCGAGGCGATCAAGACTCTGCATGACGAAGGCATCCGCATCGTCATGCTCACCGGCGACAATCGCCGCACGGCCGAGGCGGTGGCGAAAAAGCTCGGCCTGGATGAGGTCATCGCCGACGTATTGCCCGCCGACAAGGTCGAAGCGGTGAAAAAACACCAGACGCTGGGGCACATCGTCGCCATGGCCGGTGACGGCATCAATGATGCGCCGGCGCTCGCCCAGGCCCAGGTCGGCATCGCGATGGGCACGGGCACGGATGTGGCGATGGAGTCGGCCGGCGTCACCCTGGTCAAGGGCGATCTGCGTGGCATCGCGCGGGCACGGCGGCTGTCGCGCGCGACCATGGCCAATATCAAGCAGAACCTGTTCTTCGCCTTCATCTACAACGCCTCGGGCGTGCCCATCGCGGCCGGGGTTCTGTATCCCCTGACCGGCCTGCTGCTGAGCCCGATGATCGCGGCGGCGGCGATGAGCCTGTCGTCGGTGTCGGTCATCACCAACGCGCTGCGGCTGCGTAGCAAGGAGATTTGACATGAACTGGGACTGGATGGGTGATCATATGAATGATTGGATGAATGGCGGACACAGCGTCACCATGTTGTTCTTCTGGACCGCAATCATTGTCGGGCTCATTGCGATTGGCTATGCGCTCGGAAAAGGCCGACGCGGCGACGACTGAACCGTTGTCGTGCTGAGCAACGTGCTCTTTGTCGGCTGGCATCTGTGGGCAACTGATCGACTACAGGCCCTGGCCAGCGTGCTGGTGTTCGCGGCCGTCGTCGCGCTGATGCTGTTCTTCGAGGGTCTGCGCTTCGGGCTGATCGACGATTTACGTCAGTTTCCGGCGGCTTTGCCGGCGGACCTGGTCGCCATCGAGCGCGATGTTGGTCAGTTCGCGATGACCGCCTCCAAGCTGCCACAGCTCAGCCGCAGCCAGGCCGAGAGTCTGGGCGGCGTGTTGACCGCCGAGCCACTGGCGCTGGCACCGATCATCCTGACCTGGGCGGACCACAAGACGCCATCGATGATCCTGGGCTACGACCGAGCCGTCTTTCCTCGCGAACTGGCGCAGGGCCGGCGCATCCAGGGGCCGCGTGAGGTGGTCATCGACACCGCACTGGCGATCCGCCACCGCCTGGCGCCGGGCGATACAGTGGAAATCTTCGATACACCGCTGACGGTCGTCGGCATCTCGCGCGGCACGACTTCGCCATTCACGCCCTATCTGTTTCTGACCTACGACGATCTGATCGACATCTTTCTGGAAGCGGATCTGTCGATCGGCTCAGATGATTTCAGCTTTGTCTCGGCCTTGTTGATCAATCTGGAGCCGGGGCGCCCGATCCCGGCCCTGCGCGCGGATCTGGAGGCCACGATGCCCGACGCCGACTTTTTCACGCCGGCCGAACTTGGCGAGCGTGACGCGCGTTATGGCGCCAAGCTGCTCGGCCCGGTGCTGATCCTGACTTCGGGCATAGCCTGGATCATCGGCTTTCTGGTCATGGGATTTTTGCGCTATTCGGCGGTCGATGCGCGCCTGCGCGAATACGCCGTACAGAAGGCGCTGGGCGCCGATCAGCGGTTTCTGGGCGGCGTGTTGTCGATCGGCGGCCTGCTGCTGGTCGTGCTGGCCTTTCCGCTGGGTTTGATCGGGTCCATGGGGCTGGCGCACGCCCTGCATGCCTGGAACCCGCTGTTCAGCGCGATGCCGCTGGAACCGCGTGTGCTCACCGGCGGGCTGGTCGCGACCGTTGTCGCCGGCATCACCGGCAGTCTGCTGCCGCTGCACCGGCTGCTGCGCCTGGACCCCACCCTGGTGTTCCAACGATGAGTCCCAGGTGATGAGAATCGAGCTATGATCCGCTGGGCCTTGCAAACGCTGTGGCATGGCCGGGGCGCCACCCTGGCCAGCGCCGGCGGCGTGGCCCTGGCCATGCTGCTGGTGCTGTACCTGGATGCGGTGTTTCGCGGCGAGGCCGACCAGGTCGTGGCCTTCATCGAACACGCGCCGGGTGATATCTGGGTGCTGCAGGACGGCATCGAAAACCTGCACATGAGCCGCAGCCGCATCTCCGACCAGGCGATAGCGGACCTGCGCCAGGCGCTGCCTGATGCCCAGGTACTGCCGGTGGTCTACCGCGATGTGCTCGTCGGGCCGCCGGGCGATCAGCGAGTCGCCTACGCTGTAGGCATCGGTGCGCAGGCCGGCGTCGAGCCCTGGGATATCGGGCACGGCGCGGCGCGCCCCGCGCCGGGCGAAGTCGTGCTGCCGCGGCCGCTGGCCGCCATGCTGGGTCTGGCGCTGGGCGATACCGTCCGCATCGGCGAAGGCCAGCTGCGCATCGCCGGACTGTCGCGCGGAACCTTCTCGATGGCCAACCCGCTCATCTACCTGGAAGAAGGCGACGCCCGCAATCTGCTTAAGATCGGTGACGGAGCCAGCTTCGCTGTCGTAACGGTCGCCACTGGCGAAATCGATGCGGCCGCGCAGGCGATCGCTGCCGGTGTTGATGATGTCGAGATCGTGCGACGCGATGATCTGATTCGCAGCGACTGGCGCCTGGCCCTGGAGATGGGCGGCGAGTTGATCCGCCTGATGGAGATCGTGGGTTTTCTGGTTTCTGCGCTGGTGGTCTGCTTTGCCGCCTTCAGCTTCGTGGCCCGTCGCCAGAGCGAGCTGGCCGTGGCGCGGGCGCTGGGCGCGTCGCGCAAAGATATCTTCGGCGCGGTGCTGGTCATGAGCCTGAGCCTGGCGCTGACCGGCGTGCTGCTGGCTGGCCTGGCCATCCTGGTGTCGGCCCCGCTGTTGGTTCGATTCGTGCCGCAGGTCGCGGTGAATTTCTCGCTACCCATGTATGGGCATGTCGGCCTCGGCGTCACGCTGATCGCCCTGCTGGCGGTACTCGCTCCGGCGCGGCGCGTTGCGCAGGTCGACCCCACCCTGGTGTTTCAGGCATGAGTACCCCTTCCCATACCCTCATATCCGTCGCGGAACTGGCCAAAGTCTATGGCAGCGGGGAAACCGCCGTGCGCGCCGTGGATCAAGTGAGCCTGCAAGTCAACGCCGGCGAACTGGTGTTGATCAAAGGACCTTCGGGTTCGGGCAAGACCACCTTGCTGTCGCTGATCGGCGGCCTGCTGACCCCCAGCGCGGGGCAGGTGCAGATCGAAGGGCGCGAGATTACGGCCATGGGCGAGCGCGAACTCGGCGCGCTGCGCGCCCGGCGCATCGGCTTCGTGTTCCAGGCCTACAACCTGCTCAGCGCACTGAGCGTGGAGAACAACGTGCTGTTTCCGGCCCGCCTGCTCGGGCCGCTGGGCGCGGCGCAGCGCGAGCGGGCCGCGCAACTCATCGAAGAGCTGGAACTTGGACACCGCCGTCATGCGCTGCCGCAGGCCCTGTCGGGCGGGGAAAAACAACGCGTCGCCGTCGCCCGCGCGCTGATCAATGACCCGCCGATCATCCTGGCCGACGAGCCCACTGGTAACCTCGATTCCCAACGTGGTCAGGACGTCGCGATGATCCTGCATGAACTGGCCACGGAACAGGGTCGGGCCGTCGTCATCGTCACCCATGATCCGCGCATCGAAGACATCGCCGACCGCATCCTGTGGCTGGAAGATGGGCAGCTGCGCGACCGCAAGACCGAAAACCACGACTGGGCCCGCTGCCCGGTCTGTGCGATGCGTGTCGATCGCTGGACGGCCGTGCACGTGATCCAGGACGAGCGCGGCGAGCATGTGTTCTGCTCCGCGCGTTGCCGACTACGCTTCGAAGCGGCGCCCCAGAATTATCGTGCGGTCAATGACTGAGTGCCCGCACACGGCAGGTTTTCGGCGCATCGAACCGGCCGAAGCCCGCCACCTCGCTTCGAATTCACGCACGCTGATCCTTGATGTGCGCCGCCCGGAAGCTTATCGGAGCAAGCCACAAGGCCTGCCAGGCGCGGTGCCCCTGGTGCTCTCGCCTGAAGCACAGCGTATTCCGGACACCAAACGCTCGCGCCCGATACTGCTCTACTGTCTGTGCAGCGGTGAGGCGTCGAGTACGCGCGCTGCATTGTGGCTGGCGCAGGCGGGCTACACGAATATCGCCGTGCTACAAGGCGGCATGCCGGCCTGGGAACGCGCCGGTTTCGAGTTACAGACCATCGCGCAGGAACCGCCGCCTGAGCTGGCCTGGTTGCCATTGGACCGACACGCGCTGGACGACCAGCCCATGATGGCGGAGCGCGTTTTTCTCGGCTGTGGCGACAAGCCCGCCCGCCGCGACATCGCCGTCGTCTTCGTCGATATGGTGAATTCCACCGAGCTGGTGCAGCAACATGCGCCAGAGCGCGTGCTGGCCCTGTTCCAGCGCTTCATGGAAATTGTCGTCGATACCACCGTGCGCCACTGCGGGGACGTGCGTGACTTCGAAGGCGATGGCGCGATGCTCTATTTCGCCGGCGTCGGCGAGGCGCTCCCGGCCGTGTTTGATCTGCGCGCTGCGCTCGACCGACATCGAACCGCCGTCGATCCGGACCTGCCCCAGGCCCGCTTCTCGGTCACCACCGGTCCGGTGATCATCGGCTACCTGGGTAGTCGGATGCGCCGAACCATTGCCTTCGTCGGCCCTTGTGTGAATGCCGCCGCACGCATTCTGCGTCTAGCCCGGCCGGGCGCCATTGTGATCACTGACGAGGTGGCCGAACGCGGCCAAGTACTTGCGCCCGATCTCGTGCCGCAGTTTTCAGCCATGGCACAACCGCAATACCTCAAGGGCTGGGACGAACCCGTGGTTGTGCTGAGCAACCCATAAAGGGCGTCAGAGGATTTCAGCCAGTTATTCACGAGACAGGCTCAGTCAGCGGCGTAACACAAGAGCCTGCTGACGGCATGGCGCCTTTCTTGAGCACTTGTGAGCTAATGCCTGCTTTGTTCTGGGAGCGGTCGTCCTCCCTACCAACGCTTCCGGACGGAAAGCCGGCCGCCGACTCTGGCGACAAGCACGTTGGTCCTAAATACCCATGTGCTCTGCGATTTCGAGAGCGTCGTCGACCTCGATTCCGAGATATCTGACTGTGCTCTCAAGCTTCGTGTGCCCGAGCAATAACTGCACTGCTCTCAAGTTCTTCGTCCGGAGGTAGATCCGAGACGCCTTGGTTCGTATCGCATAGGTTCCGTAGGCGACGCGCTCCAGACCGATGTCACTCACCCGGCCCTGAACAACGCGCGCATATTGCCGAGTCGTCAGATGCGGTGACGCATGGACGCGGCTCGGAAACAGGAAATCAGCATTGGATAGATGCCTTTCGTCGATCCATCGTTGCACAGCCGCCCTGGTTTGGTCTGTCACCTCGAATTGAACTGGCTTACCAGTTTTCTGCTGAATTACAGCCGCCCTTTTCACTAACTGGCCTCCGTGCATCAGGTCACTGACGCGAAATTTGACGAGATCGCAGCCCCTCAGCTTTGAGTCGATTGCCAGGTTGAACAGGGCCAGATCTCGGGCCGGCTTCTTCAGCTGCAGTCGTACCCGTATCGCCCATACCTCTTGCAGTTTCAAGGCTGGTTTCTGGGCGACAATCTTTCCTTTATTCCAAGGAACCCGTTGTTGTTGGTTGGCATTCATTGCTGATGCTCCATCGTGGATGGATCACCAACCCTGCTTCTCGTCGAGTCAAATGACTGCTCTGGAGCAATCCAGCCAAGCCATCCCGCACCTGCTGGCCTTCCGCTTTGGGTCG
>JBFIER010000033.1:0-7973 GCA_041603255.1 Oceanococcaceae bacterium
ATTTCCGCCTTATTCGTCGTCGGTTTCGAGCTCGATATTGAGCCCCAAAGCGCGAATTTCCTTGACCAACACGTTGAAGGATTCCGGCATGCCGGCTTCCATCTGGTGATCGCCATCGACAATAGACTTGTACATGCGGGTACGGCCGACTGTGTCGTCCGACTTGACCGTCAGCATTTCCTGCAGAGTGTAGGACGCGCCATAGGCTTCCAGTGCCCAGACTTCCATTTCCCCGAAACGCTGACCACCGTTCTGGGCTTTACCACCCAGCGGTTGCTGCGTAACCAGCGAGTAAGGACCGGTTGAGCGGGCATGCATCTTGTCGTCAACCAAGTGGTTGAGCTTCAGCATGTACATGTAACCGACCGTCACTTCGCGCTCGAACAACTCCCCGGTCCGACCGTCGTACAACGGTGTCTGACCGGAACGCGGCAGACCGGCGATTTCCAGCATGTCCTTGATTTCGGACTCGCTCGCGCCATCGAACACCGGCGTTGCGGTCGGCAGACCGCCCTGCAGGTTCTTGGCCAACTCGATGATTTCGTCGTCGCTGAAGTCGCTGATGTCCGCCGGCGGCGCATCACCTACCGCATACAGTTCGGTCAGGAATTGGCGGATTTCTTTGACCGCCACCTTGCGCTGGGCATTCAGCATTTCTTCGATCTTGTGACCGACACCGCGTGCCGCCCAGCCCAGGTGCGTTTCCAGCACCTGCCCGATGTTCATCCGTGAAGGAACGCCCAAGGGGTTCAGAACGATATCGACCTGAGTGCCATCGGCCATGTACGGCATGTCTTCGACGGGAACAATCTGGGAGATAACACCCTTGTTCCCGTGGCGACCCGCCATCTTGTCACCCGGCTGGATGCGACGTTTGACGGCCAGGTACACCTTGACCATCTTCAGCACGCCAGGCGGCAGATCATCACCTTGAGAGATCTTCTGCTTCTTGGCGGTGAACCGCTTTTCGAAGTTGGCGCGCTGCTCTTTGAGCTGCTTGGCTAATGCTTCGAGGTCAGCCTGGGCCGCATCGTCGCGCAGACGAATATCGAAGTACTTCTCGGCTTCGAGACCATCGAGATATTCGGCGTCGATGGTGGAACCCGCTTTCAGACGCTTGGGACCGCCGTCGGCGACCTGACCTTCGAGCAGCTTGCGCGCCCGGCTGGTGATATCGCCTTCAAAAATCCGTAGCTCGTCTTCCAGGTCCTTGCGAACCTGCTTGAGTTCGGACTCTTCAATCGCCAGCGCACGAGAGTCTTTGTCCACACCTTCACGGGTGAACACACGCACATCGATAACGGTACCTTCCATCGAGGACGGAACCCGCAGCGAGGTGTCCTTCACGTCGGAGGCTTTCTCGCCAAAGATGGCACGCAGCAGCTTCTCTTCCGGTGTCAGCTGGGTTTCACCCTTCGGCGTGACCTTGCCGACCAGAATGTCGCCGGGCTTGACGTCAGCACCGATATAAACCACGCCGGATTCGTCCAGCTTGCGAAGGGCCGATTCGTTGACGTTCGGAATGTCCTGGGTGATTTCTTCAGAACCCAGTTTGGTTTCGCGTGCCAGGCAGGACAGCTCTTCGATGTGGATCGTGGTGAAGCGATCTTCACGCACCACTTTCTCGGATACCAGGATGGAGTCCTCGAAGTTGTAACCATTCCACGCCATGAAGGCGATCAGCATGTTCTGACCGAGTGCGAGTTCACCAAGATCGGTTGACGGACCATCGGCAACCACGTCACCGCGCGCGACCACATCACCCGGCTTCACCAGCGGGCGCTGATTGATACAGGTGTTCTGGTTGGAACGCGTGTACTTGACGAGATTGTAGATATCCACGCCGGGTTCGCCGGCTGCGGTTTCTTCATCGTTGACACGAATCACGATCCGCGCAGCATCGACCTTGTCGACCACCCCGCCCCGTTTGGCAGTGATCGCCACACCGGAGTCAACCGCAACGCGGCGCTCCATGCCGGTGCCGACCAAAGGCTTCTGCGCACGCAGGCAGGGAACGGCCTGACGTTGCATGTTCGAGCCCATCAGAGCGCGGTTCGCGTCGTCGTGCTCGAGGAACGGCACCATGGAGGCAGCAACCGAAACGATCTGCTTCGGCGATACGTCCATGTAATGGACCGTTTCCGGCGCCATCATGGTGAATTCATTCTGATGCCGGCAGGAGACCAGTTCTTCGAGGAATTTGCCGTTTTCGTCCAGGTCCGAGTTGGCCTGTGCAATCACAAAGCGACCTTCTTCAATCGCCGACAGATACTCGATCTCATCGGTAACTTTGGAGTCCACCACTTTGCGGTAAGGCGTTTCCAGGAAGCCGTAGTCGTTGGTACGTGCATACACCGACAACGAGTTGATCAGACCGATGTTCGGGCCTTCCGGCGTTTCAATCGGGCAGATCCGGCCATAGTGGGTCGGGTGAACGTCACGGACTTCGAAACCGGCGCGTTCACGGGTCAGACCACCCGGGCCCAGTGCGGAAACCCGACGCTTGTGCGTCACTTCCGACAGGGGGTTGTTCTGGTCCATGAACTGGGACAGCTGCGAGGAACCAAAGAATTCCTTGATCGCGGCGGCCACCGGCTTGGCGTTGATCAGGTCCTGCGGAACCAGACCTTCCGAGTCGGCCAGCGCCAGACGCTCGCGAACGGCGCGCTCCACCCGCACCAAGCCCGTACGGAAGGCGTTTTCGGCCATTTCGCCCACGCTACGTACGCGGCGGTTACCGAGGTGATCGATGTCATCGGTTACGCCCACGCCGTTACGGATGTTGATCAGCTCTTCGATGACGGCAAGGATGTCGTCCTTGTCCAGCACGCCAGGACCGGTCACTTCGTCGCGGTTCAGACGGCGGTTGAACTTCATCCGACCCACAGCGGAGAGATCGTAGCGGTCTTCTTTGAAGAACAGGTTTTCAAACAGCGCTTCGGCGGCTTCCTTGGTCGGTGGCTCGCCCGGGCGCATCATCCGATAGATTTCGACCAGCGCTTCCAAACGGGTGCGTGTTGGATCCTGACGCAGCGTTTCGGAAATGTAAGGCCCACGATCGAGATCGTTGGTGAACAGCAGTGACAGCGCTTCGACATTGGCGGCGCGCAGATTAACCAGATGCTCTTCGGTGACAATTTCGTTCGCGCTGAGGATGACCTCACCGGAGGCTTCGTCGACGACGTTCCGCGAAGACGACTTGCCCAACAGATAAGCATCGGGCACAACCAGTGCGGTCAGTCCAGCATCGTTGAGCTTTTTGATGTGCCGAGCGGTGATGCGCTTGCCATCTTCTACCAGGACTTCGTTGCCGATCTTGATGTCAAAGGCGGCCTGCTCACCACGCAGACGCTCGGGGATCAACTCCAGCTCTGCCCCTTCGGACAGCAGCTTGAAGTTGTTGGACTCGTGGAAACGCGCGAGGATTTCCTCGTCGTTGAGTTCCAGCGCGCGCAGCAGCACCGTCACCGGCAGTTTGCGGCGACGATCGATACGGACGTAGAGCAGATCCTTGGGATCGAACTCGAAGTCCAGCCAGGAACCGCGGTACGGAATGACCCGTGCGGAGTACAGCAGCATGCCGGAGCTGTGGCTCTTGCCCTTGTCGTGATCAAAGAACACGCCGGGCGAACGGTGCAGCTGCGAAACGATGACACGCTCGGTGCCATTGATAATGAAGGTGCCGTTGTCGGTCATCAGCGGCAATTCGCCGAGATAGACCTCCTGCTCACGGACATCCTTTACGCGCTTTTCCTTGGATTCCTTGTCGTAAATGACCAGCCGAACCTTGACCCGCAGAGCGGCGGCATAGGTCATGCTGCGAATACGACATTCCTTCTCGTCAAAGACGGGTTCGCCCAGACGATAGGAGACGTACTCCATCTCGGCGCTGCCGGAATAACTCTGCATCGGGAACACCGAACTAAGCGCACCGTGCAGGCCCACGGCCTGCCGCGAACGGTGTTGCTTGTCCGCTTGCAGAAACTGGCGATACGAATCGATCTGCGTAGCCAGCAGGAATGGCACCGGCAACGGAGTCGTGCGCTTGCCAAAATCCTTGCGGATGCGCTTTTTCTCGGTGAAGGAGTAGCTCATCGAGGGAACCTCTTAGAAATCAACGCGGGCGGCCGCCGTCAGGCCACCGCCAGAAACACGAAAAGGCTGGTGGGCATTAATGCCCACCAGCCCTTGGAACCACCGCATCACACAGCGGTACCAGGAACGACTCGGGGCAACGGCGCCCTGTTGTCGAACCGAATGCAATTACTTGAGCTCGACCGTGGCGCCTGCCTCTTCGAGCTCTTTCTTGAGCGCTTCGGCTTCGTCCTTGCCAATGCCTTCTTTCAGCGGAGCAGGAACACCTTCAACGAGGTCCTTGGCTTCTTTCAGGCCCAGACCGGTGGCACCGCGAACGGCTTTAATAACTGCCACTTTGTTCTCACCGAAACCGGTCAGAACGACGTCGAATTCGGTTTTCTCTTCAGCAGCTGCAGCAGCTTCGCCGGCACCGCCAGCAGCAGCAACAGCAACCGGAGCGGCAGCCGAAACACCAAACTTTTCTTCCATCATCGAAACCAGTTCGACGACATCCATTACAGACATCTCAGCAATTGCGTTGAGAACGTCTTCTTTAGTCATAGCCATTGATAATTACCTTTGCGTATTAATTAACAGTGAACCCTGTACAGCCTGAGATCAGGCCGCTTGCTTCTGGTCGCGGACTGCTGCAACAGCGCGCGTCGCCTTGGTTGGCACTTCCTTGAACAGACGGGCAATCTTGGTAACAGGGGCCTGGATGGTCCCAGCAAGAATCGCCAGTGCTTGGTCACGGGTCGGCAACTTCGACAAACGCTCGAGATCGGAAGCAGGCAACAATTGCCCGCCAACCGACACAGCAGTCACCTTGAGTTGTTCATTACTCTTGGCGAAGTCCTTCATCACACGGGCAGCAGCACCCGGATCTTCCAGCGAAATCGCCAGAATGACCGGGCCTACCAGCGCCGGCTCAAGGCACGCGAAATCGGTGTCCTGAGTCGCACGCTTTGCCAGCGTGTTCTTGACGACCTTGAGCCATGCGCCGCCATCACGTGCTTTTGCACGCAATTCGGTCATTTGCCCGGCCGACAAACCACGGTATTCCGCTACAACAGCCGAAAGGCCATCGACAGCTACCGCGTTGACTTCCGCAACGAGGGCTTTCTTGCTTGCGAGATTGAGAGCCATTCTTCCCTCGGTAGGTGGGTTGCTAAAAATACCGACACCAAATGGCATCGGCTCCTTGCGGCACGCGGAGCTTGAAAGCTCTTTGCACCCTCTGCGCAGGCTGAACGGTTTCCCGATCGATTGAGCCTTGCGGCACCTGCGGTCTTTGACGGCGCGGCACGCATGCCACGTCGCAAAGTCAGTTGTGCTCCACCACTTGGTGGAGCACAGATTTATTGGCTTAAGCCGTAGCCCCGGTCAGCGAGGAAACGTCGATTGCAATGCCCGGGCCCATCGTGGTCGAAGCGGTGACCTTCTTCAGGTACACACCCTTCGCCGCACTCGGCTTGGCTTTGCGCAGGTCACCGATCACAGCGTTCAGGTTGTCCAGCAGAGCCTGTGGCTCGAATGAAACAGAGCCGATGGCACAGTGAATGATCCCGGCCTTGTCGGTACGGTAACGCGCTTGACCCGACTTGAAGTTCTTGACCGCACCAGCCACATCGGGCGTAACGGTGCCGACTTTCGGGTTCGGCATCAGACCGCGAGGGCCCAGCACCTTGCCGAGCATTCCGACGATGCGCATGGCATCGGGGGCGGCGATCACAACGTCATAGTCCAGATTGCCGGCTTTCATTTCTTCAGCCAGCTCATCCATACCCACGGCATCCGCGCCGGCTTCCTTGGCGGCATCGGCATTCGGGCCTTGCGCAAAGACAGCCACGCGCACCGTCTTGCCGGTACCGTGCGGGAGAACCGTAGAGCCGCGAACGGCCTGGTCGGATTTCTTGGCGTCGACGCCAAGGTTGACAGCAATATCCACGGACTCTGCAAACTTGGCAGAGGCCACAGACTTCAGCAGCTCCAGAGCTTCCAGTGCCGGCAGGCTCTTGCGATCAGCTACAGCTTCGCGGATTTTTTGCATACGCTTGGTTTGCTTCGCCATGATCAGCCCTCCACGTCCAGGCCCATACTACGGGCACTACCAGCGATGATGTTCACAGCAGCTTCCAGGCTGCCAGCATTCAGGTCCGCCATCTTCATGTTGGCGATCTCTTCCAACTGAGCGCGGGTGACCTTGCCCACCTTCTTGGTGTTTGGGGTCCCACTGCCGGATTTGATGCCTGCGGCTTTCTTCAGCAGGATCGACGCCGGCGGCGTTTTGGTGATGAAGGTGAAGCTGCGATCGCTATAAACAGTGATCACGACAGGGATCGGCAGACCCGGCTCCATGGACTGCGTTGCGGCGTTGAACGCCTTGCAGAAGTCCATGATGTTGACTCCGTGCTGACCCAGAGCCGGACCCACGGGTGGGCTCGGGTTGGCCTGACCAGCCTTAACCTGCAGCTTGATGTACGAGCTGACTTTCTTTGCCATAACTAACTCCTTGCGGGTTCAAACGGCAGCGACGCTGCCTCCCCGGGGAAAAACACCTCGACCACGGCTGCAAGCAACCGCACTCGAGGCACAGAAATCAAACTTTTTCGACCTGGTTGAAATCCAGCTCGACGGGCGTCGAACGCCCAAAGATCACGACCGACACGCGCAGGCGACTCTTTTCGTAATTCGCCTCTTCCACCACACCGGTGAAGTCGGCGAACGGGCCGTCGAGCACGCGAACCTGCTGACCCGGATCGAACAGCGTTTTTGGCTTGGGTGCCTCATCGCTATCTTCGACGCGCGCCATGATGGCTTGCGCCTCTTTTTCGGAGATCGGCGCTGGACGGTCCTGCGTGCCTCCGATAAAGCCCATCACTTTGGGTACGGACTTGACCAGATGCCAGGTGTCGTCGTCCATTTCCATCTGGACCAGAACGTAGCCCGGGAAGAACTTGCGCTCGGTGGTTCGCTTGACGCCATCGCGCAGCTCAACAACCTCTTCGGTCGGAACCAGGATCTCGCCGAACTTGTCTTCAAGGCCCGCACGCTTGATGCGCTCTTCCAGACCCAGCTTTACCTTTTTCTCATACTGAGAATAGGCATGCACAACATACCAGCGCATTGCCACGGTATTAGCCTCCACGACCAGTGAGAAGTTCGAGAGACAGCAGCAGCAGGCTATCCACGCCCCACAGCAACATGCCCAGAATCAGCACAACGATCAGAATAATCGCTGTGGTTTGCATGGTTTCTTTCCGCGTCGGCCAGACAACTTTACGGACTTCCGTGCGCGACTCCCGAACCACCGACCAGGCGGCCTTGCCGGGAACGGATTGCAGGGCGACCAGGATGGCAACCGCGCCACCCGCCAGCATGCCGACCACGCGAATGAGGACATTGAACTGCCCTTCAAACCAGTAAAATCCTGTGATGCTCGCCGCGATGATGCCTACGGCCAACCACAAAAGGGCCGTATCGCGTGCTGAACTCGCGGACTCGGTATGCGCACTCATTAAATAAAAGTTACTCTGGGCTATTCAGCTTTGTTGCCTGCCTAATGGCAGGGCAGGAGGGTCTCGAACCCCCAACCTGCGGTTTTGGAGACCGCCGCTCTACCAATTGAGCTACTGCCCTACAGACTTCCCGCTGAACGCGGCAAACAAAAAGGCCGCGAATGTTATCAGACTCCGCGGCCCTCATTCAAATACGGCGGATGACTGGGTGTCATCCGCCGTGATTCAAACGATTACTCGATGATTTTTGCAACGACGCCAGCACCCACGGTGCGGCCGCCTTCACGAATCGCGAAACGCAGACCTTCGTCCATCGCGATCGGGGCAATCAGCGTGATCACAACGTTCACGTTGTCACCCGGCATCACCATCTCCGTG
>JBFIER010000034.1:0-7920 GCA_041603255.1 Oceanococcaceae bacterium
AGACAAATATTTGAGGATTGCATCGATGCAACCGTTGAACCCCGCAGAGATCAGCGAGCTGATCAAGGCGCGAATCCAAAATTTCGAATCCCTGACGGAAACCCGTAACACCGGAACCATCGTCAGCCTGGCCGACGGCATCGCCCGCGTTCATGGTCTGTCCGATGCGGTTCTGGGTGAAATGCTCGAGTTTTCCGACGGCATCTACGGTCTGGCGCTGAACCTTGAGCGCGACTCCGTTGGCGCCGTTATCTTGGGCGATTACAAAGGCCTGTCCGAAGGCGATACCGTGAAAACCACGGGCCGCATTCTGGAAGTGCCGGTCGGTGAAGCCCTGCTCGGCCGTGTGGTTGACGCTCTGGGTAACCCCATCGATGGCAAGGGTGACATCGGCGCCACGTTGACCTCGCCGATCGAAAAAGTCGCACCGGGTGTTATCGAACGCCAATCCGTTGATGAGCCGGTGCAGACCGGTTACAAGTCGGTTGACTCCATGGTTCCCGTTGGCCGTGGCCAGCGCGAGCTGATCATTGGTGACCGCCAGACCGGTAAAACCGCGATGGCCGTTGACACGATCATCAACCAGAAGAACTCCGGCATCAAATGCGTTTACGTTGCGATTGGCCAGAAGGCCAGCTCCATCGCCAACGTGGTACGCAAGCTGGAAGAGAACGATGCGCTGGCGCACACGATTGTTGTCGCCGCGACCGCCTCTGAATCCGCCGCCATGCAGTTCATCGCACCGTACTCCGGCTGCTCGATGGGCGAGTACTTCCGCGACCGTGGCGAAGATGCGCTGATCATCTACGACGATCTGTCCAAGCAGGCTGTAGCTTACCGCTCGGTGTCTTTGCTGCTGCGTCGTCCGCCGGGCCGTGAAGCGTATCCGGGTGACGTGTTCTATCTGCACTCACGTCTGCTGGAGCGCGCCGCGCGTGTGAACCCCGCTTACGTCGAGAAATTCACCAACGGTGAAGTGAAAGGCAAGACCGGTTCGTTGACCGCACTGCCGATCATCGAAACCCAGGCCGGTGACGTGTCCGCCTTCGTGCCGACCAACGTGATTTCGATTACCGACGGTCAGATCTTCCTCGAGACCGACCTGTTCAACGCAGGGATTCGCCCGGCCATGAACGCCGGTGTGTCCGTGTCGCGTGTGGGCGGTGCAGCACAGACCAAGATCATCAAGAAGCTCGGCGGTGGTATCCGTCTGGCGCTGGCTCAGTACCGGGAGTTGGCCGCATTCGCTCAGTTCGCATCCGACCTCGACGAGGCCACCCGGAAGCAGCTTGAGCGCGGTCAGCGCGTGACCGAACTGATGAAGCAGAAGCAATACGCTCCGCTTTCTGTCGGCCACATGGCCGTCTCCTTGTACGCCGCCGAAAAGGGCTACCTGGACGATGTGGATGTGAAAACGGTTGTGCAGTTTGACGAAGACCTGCACCGCTATCTCGCCAGCGAGCAATCCGCCCTGATCGCCAAGATCGATGAGAAGGGTGACTACAACGACGAGATCGAAAACGGCATCAAGGCTGCGCTCGACGCTTTCAAAAAGCAGTGGGCGGCCTAAGGCCGGGGAGCTGACATGGCAGGTGCCAAGGAAATTCGGACCAAGATCGGAAGCGTAAAAAATACGCAGAAGATCACCAAGGCCATGGAAATGGTCGCGGCCAGTAAAATGCGCCGCGCCCAGGACCGCATGGCTGCGAGCCGTCCTTATGCGGAGCGGATGCTGCGGACCATCGGCAATTTGTCGAATGCGAACCCGGAGTACCGCCACCCGTTCATGATCGAGCGTGATGTCAAACGCGCTGCGGTCATCGTGGTGGCAACAGATCGGGGGCTGTGCGGAGGCTTGAACGTCAACCTGTTCCGCAAGGTGCTGGTGCAGTTGCGCGACTATGACAAGCGCGGCGTTGACGTTGAGTTGGTACTGATCGGGAACAAGGCGCAAGCGTTTTTCAAACGTCTGGGCATCAAGATTGCCGCCACACTGGGCAATCTTGGCGATACCCCGCACCTGGATACGTTGCTTGGCAGTGTCAAGATCGCTCTGGACGGCTACCGCGAAGGTGCGTTCGATGAAGTGAAGCTTTACGGCAACCGCTTCCTCAACACCATGACGCAGGATCCGACGGCATTGACGTTGTTGCCCTTGCAGCCTGCGGAGGACAACTCCGAGTTGCCGAAGCTGTGGGACTACATCTATGAGCCGGAGCCTGTTGAGCTATTGGATGTGGTGCTCGAGCGTTACCTGGAAAGCCAGGTATATCAGGCGGTTGTGGAAAACGGGGCCTGTGAAATGGCCGCACGGATGGTGGCCATGAAGGCTGCCTCTGACAACGCCGGCGACATCATTGACGCGCTTCAGCTGCAGTACAACAAAGCCCGTCAGGCTGCGATCACGCAGGAACTGGCAGAAATCGTTGGCGGCGCCGCCGCGGTTTAACGCACGGATACCTACTAATTTTTGAAATCGTCAAGGCCAACGGGTTTTGACATCCTCTCAAGAGGCGAGACTGATGAGTAACGGAAAGATTGTTCAGATCATTGGCGCGGTTGTCGACGTCGAATTCCCGACCGACAACATTCCCAAGATTTATGACGCATTGTTGGTGGAGGACACGGGGCTGACCCTGGAAGTCCAGCAACAGATGGGTGACGGTGTCGCTCGCTGTATCGCGATGGGCTCTTCTGAAGGCCTGAAGCGTGGCTTGGCTGTCTCCAATACCGGCGCGGCGATCTCCGTTCCCGTTGGTACCGGCACGCTGGGTCGCATCATGGACGTACTGGGCAACCCGGTGGATGAAGCCGGCGACGTGCAGTGTGAAGAAAAATGGGGCATCCACCGGGATGCACCTGCCTATGACGAACTGTCGGGTACGACCGAGCTGCTGGAAACCGGCATCAAGGTTATCGATTTGCTCTGCCCCTTCGCGAAGGGCGGCAAGGTCGGCCTGTTCGGCGGTGCCGGCGTGGGCAAGACCGTGAACATGATGGAACTCATCAACAACATCGCCAAAGAGCACTCCGGTCTGTCCGTGTTCGCCGGTGTGGGTGAGCGGACCCGGGAAGGGAACGACTTCTACCACGAGATGAAGGACTCCAACGTTCTTGACAAAGTGGCGATGGTCTACGGCCAGATGAACGAGCCACCGGGCAACCGTCTGCGTGTGGCGCTGACCGGTCTGACCATGGCCGAAGCCTTCCGTGACGAAGGCCGTGACGTGCTGCTGTTCGTCGACAACATCTACCGTTACACCCTGGCCGGTACCGAAGTGTCCGCGCTGCTGGGTCGTATGCCGTCCGCCGTGGGCTACCAGCCGACGCTGGCCGAGGAAATGGGTGTTCTGCAGGAGCGCATCTCCTCCACCAAGAAAGGCTCCATTACGTCGGTTCAGGCCGTTTACGTGCCGGCCGATGACTTGACCGACCCGTCTCCGGCAACCACCTTTGCTCACCTGGACGCCACCGTCGTGTTGTCGCGTGACATTGCATCCCTGGGTATTTACCCGGCTGTGGATCCACTGGATTCCACCAGCCGTCAGCTGGATCCGAACGTCATCGGTGTTGACCACTACAACACGGCCCGTTCCGTTCAGGGTGTGCTGCAGCGTTACAAGGAACTGAAGGACATCATCGCGATTCTGGGCATGGACGAACTGTCTGAAGAAGACAAGAAGGTCGTTTCCCGTGCGCGTAAAATCCAGCGTTTCCTGTCCCAGCCTTTCCACGTGGCCGAGGTGTTCACCGGTTCGCCAGGCAAGTACGTATCCTTGAAAGACACCATCCGTGGCTTCAAGGCGATTGTTGATGGCGAGTACGACGATCTTCCCGAACAGGCGTTCTACATGGTGGGTGCCATCGAAGAAGCCGTCGAGAAGGCTGCCAAAATTTAAGTATTGATCTTCCACGGATTTCCGCGGTCAACTGGTCGTCGTTTCCTCGGGAACGAGGCCGAAAACAGCCGGCTGACCATGCCGGTTGTGAGATCAACGACGTCTGTGGATAAATACATCCCCAGTGCCGCGTATTCAACGAATAGCTGGGTGAGGAAATGGAAGATATGAAACTGCATGTCGATATCGTCAGCGCCGAAGGCGAGATCTTCAGCGGCGAAGCGAAGATGGTGTTCGCCCCGGCGATCATGGGTGAGGTCGGTATTGCACCGCGTCACGCCCCTTTGCTGACCCAGCTGAAGCCGGGCGCCGTTCGGGTGCGGAACGAGCAGGGCCAAGATGAAATGATCTTCGTCAATGGCGGCATTCTCGAAGTGCAGCCGCATCATGTCACCGTGATGGCGGATTCTGCCGAGCGTGCAGCAGACATTGATGAGGCGCGCGCCCAAGAGGCCAAACGTCAGGCCGAGGAAGCGCTGGCCAACGCCAGTGCGGATATGGACCTGGCACGTGCTCAGGCCGAACTGGCCGAAGCCGCTGCCCGCTTGCACTTGATTCAGAAATTGAAGAAGCGCTGAAGATTTTTAATCATCAAGCGACAATCCCCGCCACGAGCGGGGATTTTTCTATCCGTACGGGGGAGAGGGATAGCTCATGAATCTGCACGTCGTCGTCCTTGCTGCTGGGCAAGGCACACGCATGAAATCGCGTCGTCCAAAGGTATTGCAGCCCATCGCCGGGCGGCCCTTGCTCGGCCACGTTCTTCACATGGCTGCCCACCTGGCGCCCAAACAGATTCATGTGGTGTATGGCCACGGTGGCGATCAGGTCAGGAGTGCGTTCGCCGATCACACGGTGAACTGGGTGGAGCAAGCGGAACAGCTGGGTACCGGCCACGCGGTGGACCGGGCCATGCCCAGCATTCCAGACGACGCGATGGTGCTGGTGTTGTACGGCGATGTGCCGCTGATCCGGTCGGTTACCATGCAGCGGCTGATTGCCGCGGCCTCTGAGGGCCTCGCGTTGCTGACTGTCACCCTGGATGAACCCGAGGGGTATGGGCGCATCCTGCGGGACGCTTCTGGTGCGGTTCATGCCATCGTCGAGCAGAAGGACGCCAGCCCCGAGGAGTGCGCGATCACCGAGGTCAATACCGGGTTTCTGGCGGCTCCTGCGCATCTGCTGCGCGGGTGGCTTGCGGGCCTGGACTGTGAAAATGCCCAGGGTGAGTACTACCTGACCGATTGTGTGGCGGCCAGCGTCGCGCAAGGCCACCCCGTGGCCACGGTGACGACCGAAGACACGGTCGAAGTACTGGGCGTGAATGATCGCATTCAGCTGGCGCACCTGGAACGTCACTACCAGGCTCGTGAAGCGCTCAAGCTTCTGCACGGTGGGCTCACAATCCTCGATCCTGCGCGCTTTGACGTCCGGGGCTCGCTGAAGCACGGAATGGATTGCGTGATCGACGTCAACTGTCTCTTTCAGGGCGAGGTGAAGCTCGGTCATGATGTCGTCATCGGGCCGAACTGCGTGCTGGAAGACGTCGTGATTGGCGACGGGGCGCGGATTGAGGCCAACAGTCATCTGGTCGGTGCCACCGTGGGTGCGAATGCTCAGGTTGGGCCATACGCCCGGCTTCGGCCCGGTACGCAGCTTGCCGCGGGTGCCAAGGTCGGAAATTTTGTCGAGACCAAAAACGCCGTGGTGGGTTTGGGCAGCAAAATCAACCACCTGAGCTATGTCGGCGATGCCGAGCTGGGTACCGGCGTCAACATTGGCGCGGGCACGATCACCTGTAATTACGACGGCGTCAACAAGCACAAGACCGTGATCGGGGATGGTGCCTTCGTCGGCTCCAACTCCGCGCTGGTTGCACCGGTAACCATCGGTGCTCAGGCAACCATCGGCGCCGGAAGCACGATCAGCCACGACGCGCCGGAGGGGGCATTGACGGTGGCGCGTGGGCGGCAGAAGACGATCCCGGGTTGGCACCGACCCCGCAAGGCCGACTGAACGGTCGATTGAGCCCGTTGCCGATGGCCCGAAGGCCTGTGTGGATCGCGTGGCTCCTGCTGTTCTGCCTGGCAGGATGCGGCGGCTCCGCGCCGGTTTATCGCGTACACGCCGAGCAGATCATACTGGCCTTTGGCGACAGCCTGACCAATGGCTATGGCGCCGTATCCGGGCAATCCTACCCGGAACAATTGGTCGCGCTGACCGGCTGGACGGTGATCAAATCTGCCGTCAACGGTGAAACCAGTGCGCAGGGGCGAGATCGCCTGCCGGAGGAGCTGCGCCGAACCCGACCGGATGTCGTGCTGTTGTGTCTGGGGGGAAACGATTTCCTGCGCCGGTTGGACGCCACCGTCACCGTTGAGAATCTGCGTGCGATGCTGCAGATGATTCGCGCTGCGGGAGCGCAGCCGATACTGCTGGCCGTGCCCGAGCCCACACTGCTCGCGCTATCAGATCACGAGTTGTACGCCGCGTTGGCGAGGGAAGAAGGCGTTCCTCTGATTGCCGATGTCGTCAGCAATACGCTGAAGAAATCCGCTTGGCGCTCGGATCGCTTCCACCCCAATGCGCAGGGCTACGCCCACATGGCCCAGCAGGTGGCAGCGGCCCTGGGTTATCGCGATTAACCCGGGGACACGGGCGTAGCGTCGGCTCGGCGGAACTCGAGCAGGAAATTGTTCGCCGGCATCGGGTGTGTGGCTTGCAGCGCGAGCCCGATGGACTTCGCCAGTTCGGCGACCGACTCCAGATCGCGGATGCCCATCTGCGGGTCGCGCTCCTTCAGGCTGGCGTCAAATTCCGCATTGGATGCACTGGTGAACCGACCTTCGCGATTGAAGGGGCCATAGATCAGCAACCCGCTGGCGTGTTGCATCAGCGGAGCCAGCCGCTGGAAGAACTCCACGACGGTCTCCCAATGCATGATGTGCAGAGCGTTGGCGCAGTAAACCCAGTCCCAGGTCGCGGGCAGCGCTTGCCAATGCGCAGAGTCGCGCACATCCAGCTCGATGGGCGGGGGGAAGTTGCTGCGTTGCGCATCGGCCTGCCACAGACCAATTCCCGCGAGGTACTCCTGCTGGTCCGTGCATTGCCAATGCCAACCGGGTTTGGCGGCCGTGAAGTGGTCGGCATGTTGTCCTGTGCCAGAACCGATTTCGAGGATTCGAAGGCCATCAGGCGGCAGAATCTGCTCGAGCCTTTTCAGGATCGGGTCGCGGTTGCGTTCGCACGCAGGCCAAAATGGTTTTTCCATGACGGAATGCTATCGTTCAACGACTCCGTGTGGGGAGTTGAATCTGATAACCAGGGGAGCAACGAGGAGTGCCCATGAGCCCAGAATCCATTCTGTTTCCTTCGATTGCCATGTTCTTTCTGAGCGCGGCCATGTTGATGCGACTGGGGGCGATGCGCTTTCGGGCGACCAAACTGCGGGAGGTCAGCGTCAGCTACTACGCACTCTATCGGGGTGATGGCGTGGAGCCGGATGCGCTGCGCCTGATGAGCCGGCACGCGCACAACCATTTTGAGATCCCGCCGCTTTTTCACGTGGTGATTCTGATGACCTACGTGACCGGTCAGGTCAGTCCGTTGGCCGTTGCTTTGGCCTGGGTCTATGTCGCGATGCGGGTCCTGCACAGTGTGATCCACCTGGGGCTCAACAATGTGACCTACCGTTTCATGGCATTTATCGGCAGCGTGGTGGTGCTGATGGCCCTGTGGGTGCGCATGTTCGTCGTGTTGTTGTAAGCCGCGTTGGGCGGCGGTAGCTCACGAGCCGGATAAAAAAGGTTCATCGCGCTTTAGCGGGAAACGCGGCGCCTTGTTGCAACTCAATTGCGGGATGGCCTGAGTTAGCGGGCCACGCCACCGACCGGGTCGGGGCATCCTGTAGCCGGGCGGTCTTGCGCCGCTGCGCGGTTCCCTGCCGGTCATGCCGCTTGGTGGGGTCGGCTCTACAAGACCTCCTGTCTTGATAGAGCCTCGATTCGCCGTCCTGGCGAAT
>JBFIER010000035.1:0-7640 GCA_041603255.1 Oceanococcaceae bacterium
ACCCGCATGTACAAGTCTATTGTCGATGGCGATCACCAGATGGAAGCCGGCATGCCGGAATCCTTCAACGTGTTGGTCAAGGAAATTCGCGCTTTGGGGCTCAATATCGAGCTCGAAACCGACGACGAATAAGGCGGAAATCAGGAATACACCATGAAAGATTTGCTGAATCTGCTCAAGCAGGGCGACGAACAGGAACACTTCGACGCCATCAAGATCGGTTTGTCTTCACCGGAGACCATTCGTAGCTGGTCCTTTGGTGAGGTCAAGAAGCCGGAAACCATCAACTACCGGACTTTCAAGCCCGAGCGTGACGGTCTGTTCTGCGCCAAGATTTTTGGCCCGGTCAAAGACTACGAATGCCTGTGCGGCAAGTACAAGCGCCTCAAGCACCGCGGTGTGGTGTGTGAGAAGTGTGGCGTCGAAGTCACGCTGGCACGCGTCCGTCGTGAGCGCATGGCGCACATCGATCTGGCTTGCCCCATCGCTCACATCTGGTTCCTGAAGTCCCTCCCGTCCCGGATTGGCTTGCTGCTGGATATGCCGCTGCGCGCGATCGAGCGCGTGCTGTACTTTGAAGGCTACGTCGTTATCGATCCGGGCATGACCCCGCTTGAGCGTGGTCAGTTGATGACCGAAGAGGACTACCTCGAGGCCATCGAAGAGCACGGCGACGATTTCGACGCACGGATGGGCGCCGAAGCGGTTTACGAACTGCTCAAGTCCATGGACATGGAAACCGAAGCTCAGCAGCTGCGCGAAGACATGGCCGCTACGGGCTCCGAAACCAAGATCAAGCGCCTGGGCAAACGCCTGAAGCTGATCGAATCATTCCAGACTTCCGGCAACAAGCCCGAGTGGATGATTCTGACGGTGCTGCCGGTGCTGCCGCCGGATCTGCGTCCGCTGGTGCCGCTGGACGGCGGTCGTTTTGCGACCTCTGACCTGAACGATCTGTATCGCCGGGTTATCAACCGGAACAATCGTCTCAAGCGCCTGCTGGAGCTTGCTGCGCCGGAAATCATCGTGCGCAACGAAAAGCGCATGCTGCAGGAGTCGGTGGATGCGCTGATTGACAACGGCCGTCGCGGTCGTGCAATCACCGGTTCCAACAAGCGCCCGCTGAAATCCCTGGCCGACATGATCAAGGGCAAGCAAGGTCGTTTCCGTCAGAACCTGCTGGGTAAGCGGGTCGATTACTCCGGTCGTTCGGTGATCGTGGTGGGGCCGACTCTGCGCCTGCATCAGTGCGGTCTGCCAAAGAAAATGGCGCTGGAGCTGTTCAAACCCTTCGTGTACTCCCGTCTGCAGCGTGATGGTCTGTCCACCACGATCAAAGCGGCCAAGAAAATGGTCGAGCGGGAAGAAAGCGAAGTCTGGGATATTCTTGAAGAGTGCATTCGCGAGCACCCGGTGATGTTGAACCGCGCGCCGACGCTGCACCGTCTCGGCATCCAGGCCTTCGAACCCATTCTGATTGAAGGTAAGGCCATTCAGCTGCATCCGCTCGTGTGTACAGCGTTCAACGCTGACTTCGACGGTGACCAGATGGCTGTGCACGTTCCGCTTTCGCTGGAAGCCCAGCTGGAAGCCCGCGTGCTGATGATGGCTTCCAACAACATCCTGTCGCCGGCATCCGGTGAGCCGATCATCGTGCCGTCACAGGACGTTGTGCTCGGCCTGTACTGGATGACGCGTGAGCGTGTGAATGGCAAAGGCGAAGGCATGGTCTTCGCGGATGTTGCCGAGGCACACCGTGCGTACGAGTCCGGCGTTGTGCAGCTGCAGTCCAAGGTCAAGGTTCGCCTGACCGACTACGAGCGCAACGAGGATGGCGAGCTGATTCCGAATACGCGCATCGTCGAGACCACGGTGGGTCGGGCGCTGGTCAGCGAGATTCTGCCCAAAGGTCTGTCCTTTGATTATGTCAACCAGTGGTTGTCGAAGAAGGCGATTTCTCGCGCCATCAACGCGGCGTACCGCCAGGTCGGTCTGAAAGAGACGGTGGTCTTTGCTGACCAGCTCATGTACATGGGTTTCCGTCATTCCACGCGCGCCGGTATTTCCATCGGCATCAATGACATGGCAATTCCGGCAGAGAAGGCGACCATTCTGGAAGCCTCCGAAGCCGAAGTGAAGGAAATCGACGACCAGTACAGCTCCGGCCTGGTAACCCAGGGTGAGCGCTACAACAAGGTGGTGGATATCTGGTCCCGTGCAAACGACCGCATTGCGCGCGCGATGATGGAAGGTATCGGCAAGGAAACAGTTGTTGATGCCGAAGGCAACGAAACCGAGCAGGCTTCGTTCAACTCCATCTTCATGATGGCGGATTCCGGTGCACGGGGTTCCGCTGCTCAGATTCGTCAGCTCGCCGGCATGCGTGGCCTGATGGCCAAGCCGGACGGTTCCATCATTGAAACGCCGATTACGGCGAACTTCCGTGAGGGTCTGGACGTTCTGCAGTACTTCATCTCCACCCACGGCGCCCGTAAGGGTCTGGCGGATACGGCGTTGAAGACGGCGAACTCCGGTTACCTGACGCGCCGACTGGTTGACGTGTCCCAGGATGTGGTTGTTACCGGTGTGGACTGCGGTACCGAAGAAGGTTTGATCATGGCCCCCATCGTGGAGGGCGGCGACGTGGTCGAGCCTTTGCGTGAGCGGGTGCTGGGGCGGACCATCGCGGTCGACCTGTACTACCCGGGCAAGGACGACATTCTGTTTGACGCCGGCACGCTGATTGACGAAGCGGTTGCTGATCGTCTGGAAGAAGAGTCGGTCGACGAAATTATCGTGCGTTCGCCGATCACCTGCGTGGCGGCCCATGGCGTTTGCGCCAAATGCTACGGTCGCGACCTCGCTCGAGGCCATCGCGTGAACATCGGTGAAGCTGTGGGTGTAATTGCGGCCCAGTCCATCGGTGAGCCGGGTACCCAGCTGACGATGCGTACGTTCCACGTGGGTGGGGCGGCTTCGCGGGCTGCGGCTGCCGACGGTGTGGTGGTCAAGGCCACCGGTACCGTCCGTCTGCACAACCTCAAAACCGTGGTGCACGGCGATCACGACTACTCGGTTGCGGTTTCCCGCTCCGGCGAAATCGGTGTGGTTGACGAAAACGGTCGCGAGCGCGAGCGTTACAAGATTCCTTACGGCGCCCAGATTCTGGTCGAAGACGGCGCTGCCGTTGAGTCCGGAACGCAGGTTTCCCGCTGGGATCCGCACACCCACCCGATCGTCACCGAAGTGGCGGGCTTCGTGAAGTTCGTTGACTTCGAAGACGATGTGTCGGTGGAAAAGCAGATCGACGACATTACCGGTGTGGAAACCCTGATCGTCAAAGACATCAAGGGTCGTTCCAGCTCAGGCAAGGATTTGCGTCCGGGAATCAAGCTGGTCGATGCGAGTGGCAAGGAGTTGCACTTCCCTGGTACGGAAATGTCGGCTTCTTACACGTTGCCCGCCAAGGCGATTGTGACGGTCCAGGACGGCGTGGAAGTCACGGTGGGTGACGTGGTTGCACGGATTCCGCAAGAATCCTCGAAGACCCGTGATATCACCGGTGGTCTGCCGCGAGTTGCGGACTTGTTCGAAGCACGCAAACCCAAGGAGCCTGCCATTCTTGCTGAAGCCAGCGGTACGGTCGGTTTCGGCGTGGCGACTAAGGGCAAGCAGCGGGTCAAGATCGTCAATGAAGACGGTGAAACCGAGACGCTGATTCCGAAGTGGCGTCAGATCGGGGTGTTCGAAGGTGAGCACGTCGAGCGTGGCGAGGTGATTTCCGAAGGCGAGCCTTCACCGCATGACATTCTGCGTTTGCGCGGTGTCCCCGCATTGGCGGAATATCTGGTCAAGGAAATTCAGGACGTTTACCGACTCCAGGGTGTGAAGATCAACGACAAGCACATTGAGGTAATTACGCGTCAGATGTTGCGTAAGGTCGAGATCACAGAACCTGGCGACACGAACTTCCTGCGCGGCGAACAGGTTGAACTGCAAGCCGTCCGTGAGGCGAACGCCAAGGTTCGCGCAGATAACGGAATTGAGGCGAAATTCGAACGGATGCTGCTGGGTATTACCAAGGCATCGTTGTCGACCGAGTCCTTTATTTCCGCGGCGTCGTTCCAGGAAACCACGCGCGTGCTTACCGAAGCATCCGTGCGCGGCTCCCGTGACGACCTGCGTGGTCTGAAGGAGAACGTCATCGTTGGCCGCCTGATTCCGGCGGGTACCGGTCTGTCCTTCCATGAAGGGCGCCGTCGCAACCGTCGTGAAGGCCTTCTGGGCGGCGCAGCGGTAGAAGATGTAGTCGTGTCCGTCGCTGTGGAAGAAACCACTATCGACGCTGGGGACGACGCAGAATAGGGGTGGATGTTCCGCGCCTTGACAGTCGTTGAGGCGCGGGCTAACATTCGCAGTCTTTGTACACCCCGGCCGGGTCCGGGGTGTCGTTTTTTGGAACTCAGGGAAGCATTCGAGTGCCAACCATTAATCAATTGGTGCGCAAAGGGCGCGCCGACAAGCCGGTCAAGAACAGTGTGCCGGCCCTGGAAGCCTGCCCCCAGAAGCGGGGTGTGTGTACGCGTGTTTACACGACAACGCCGAAGAAGCCGAACTCGGCTCTGCGGAAAGTTGCTCGTGTGCGCCTTACCAACGGCTTTGAAGTCACCAGCTACATCGGCGGTGAAGGCCACAACCTGCAGGAGCACAGTGTTGTGCTGATTCGCGGTGGCCGGGTGAAGGACTTGCCCGGTGTGCGCTATCACACCATCCGTGGTTCCCTCGACACCAGTGGCGTTGAAGCCCGTCGTCAGGGTCGTTCCAAATACGGCGCCAAGCGGCCGAAGAAATAAGAGTAAAGAGATATGCCACGTCGTCGCGAGATTCAGCCGCGCCAGCCGCTGCCTGATCCCAAGTTCAAGTCCGTTGAGCTTGCCAAGTTCATCAACATGATTATGTACTCCGGCAAGAAGTCCACTGCGGAAGGTATCGTCTATGGTGCTCTGGACACCATTACCGAGCGCCTGGGCACCGATGAGCCGCTCAATGTGCTGGACACTGCGCTGGAAAATGTGCGTCCGATCGTTGAGGTGAAGTCCCGCCGCGTTGGTGGTGCGACCTATCAGGTTCCTGTCGAAGTGCGGGCTGTGCGTCGTAACACGCTGGCCATGCGCTGGCTGATCGATGCTGCACGCAAGCGTGGGGAAAAGACCATGGCTGGCCGTCTGGCTGGTGAGCTTCTGGATGCGGCCGAGCAACGCGGAGCTGCCGTGAAGAAGCGTGAAGATACGCACCGTATGGCGGAAGCCAATAAGGCCTTCTCGCACTTTCGCTGGTAAAGCCTCACTTTCGGAGTCTGGCCTGTGGCCCGCACAACCCCTATTGCGCATTACCGAAACATCGGGATCATGGCGCATATTGATGCGGGGAAAACCACGACCACCGAACGCATCCTGTTCTATACCGGTGTCTCCCACAAGATGGGAGAGGTTCACGACGGTGCTGCCGTCATGGACTGGATGGAACAGGAACAGGAACGCGGCATCACCATCACGTCTGCAGCCACCACCTGCTTTTGGCAGGGGATGGAAAAGCAGTTTGATGATCGCTACCGCATCAACATCATTGACACGCCAGGGCACGTCGATTTCACGATTGAGGTCGAGCGTTCCCTGCGCGTGCTTGATGGTGCGGTCTGTCTCCTGGACGCCAATGCCGGCGTAGAGCCACAAACCGAAACGGTTTGGCGGCAGGCAGACAAGTATCACGTCCCGCGCATCGTGTTCGTCAACAAGATGGACAAGATGGGGGCGGATTTCCAGAATTGCATCAACATGATTCGCAAGCGTCTTGCGGGGAATCCTGTCTGTTTGCAGCTGCCGATTGGCGCCGAGGAAAAATTCGAGGGCGTCATTGACCTCATTCGCATGCAGGCCATTCGCTGGAATGGTGACGACATGGGGATGACTTTCACCGCTGATCCCATTCCGGCAGGGCTTCAGGCTGCCGCCGCCGCCGCGCGCGAAACCCTGGTTGAAGCCGCAGCCGAGGCCGACGAAGGCCTGATGGACGCGTATCTCGAAGAGGGCGAGCTGAGCATCGAGCAAATCAAGTCGGGGTTGCGCAAGCGTGTGGTTGGTAACGAGATCAACCTGGTGCTCTGCGGGTCGGCTTTCAAGAATAAAGGCGTGCAGGCGGTGCTCGATGCGGTGGTTGAGTACCTGCCATCACCGATAGAGGTTCCTGCAGTCAAGGGTACTCATCCGCGTGACGCCGAGCAGGTCGTAGAGCGTCGCAATGACGATAACGAACCGTTTGCTGCGTTGGCGTTCAAAATCGCCACCGACCCGTTTGTTGGAACGTTGACATTCGTCCGCGTGTACTCCGGCGTGTTGAGCACCGGCGATGCCGTACTCAACAGCACCGATGGGCGCAAGGAGCGAATCGGGCGTTTGTTGCAGATGCACTCCAATGCGCGCGAAGAAATAAAAGAAGTCCGCGCTGGAGATATCGCGGCCTGTGTGGGGCTGAAGAATGTCATCACCGGAAGTACCTTGTGTTCGCCCGATCAGCCGGTCGTGCTCGAGCGCATGGAATTTCCTGAGCCGGTAATTTCGGTTGCTGTGGAGCCACGCACCAAGGCAGATCAGGAAAAAATGTCCATTGCATTGGGCAAGCTGGCGCAAGAGGACCCTTCATTCCGTGTCCATACGGACGCGGAGTCGGGGCAGACGATCATTTCCGGCATGGGTGAATTGCACCTGGAAATCATCGTTGACCGGATGCGCCGCGAGTTCAATGTCGAGGCCAACGTGGGGCGCCCACAGGTGGCGTATCGGGAAACCCTGCGCGGCACCGTCGAACAGGAAGGCAAGTTCGTTCGTCAATCCGGCGGCCGCGGCCAGTATGGGCATGTCTGGCTGAAGATCGAGCCGCTGCCTGCTGGTTCCGGTTATGAATTCGTCAACAAGATCGTTGGTGGAGTCATCCCGCGCGAGTATATTGCGCCGGTGGATCAAGGTGTCCAGGAGCAAATGAAGAATGGCGTGATCGCTGGTTATCCGATGGTCGATGTCAAGGTCACCCTGTTTGATGGCTCGTTCCACGATGTGGACTCATCGGAAATGGCGTTCAAAATAGCCGGTTCGATGGGGTTCCGTGAGGGGGCGCAGAAAGCTTCTCCCGTGCTGCTCGAGCCGGTGATGGATGTCGAAGTCGTAACGCCCGAAGAGTACATGGGCGATGTGATGGGCGACCTCAACAAGCGCCGCGGTTTGGTGCAGGGTATGGAAGACCTGCCTGCCGGAAAAACAATTCGTGCTGAAGTGCCGCTGTCCGAGATGTTCGGGTATGCCACGGATGTGCGCTCGCTGAGTCAGGGGCGTGCGACCTATACGATGCAGTTTTCGCGTTATGCCGAAGCGCCTAACGCAACAGCAGAGCAACTGCGCAAAGGCGCATTCTAATTTTTTAACAACTAGCCGAAGAGTGAAAGAGTAATGGCCAAGGAAAAGTTTGAACGCACCAAGCCGCACGTAAACGTGGGGACGATTGGTCACGTGGACCACGGGAAGACGACGCTGACGGCGGCGCTGACGGTGGTGCAAGGGAAGAAGTTTGGTGGTGAGTCGAAGGCTTAC
>JBFIER010000036.1:0-7505 GCA_041603255.1 Oceanococcaceae bacterium
GACTCTGCGTCAACAAGATGCTGCGGGCCTGCGTCAGGAAATCATTTCGCTTCGTCGCGAGCAGATGAACCTGCGCCTGCAGTTGGCTACCGGACAATCGACCAAAACGCATCGCATGCGTGAGGTTCGTCGTGACATTGCACGCTGCAAGACTCTGCTGCGTGCTCAGGAAGTGAAGTCATGAGTGAAAAACAAACGCATACGCCGCGCCTGACCGGCCGCGTCAGCAGCGACAAGATGGATAAAACCATCACCGTCGTGATTGAGCGCCGCATCAAGCACCCGCTGTATGGCAAGTACATTACGCGCAGCCAAAAAGTGCACGCACACGACGAAGAAAACGATTGCCGCATCGGCGACACCGTAACCGTCGAGCAGTGCCGTCCGTTGTCGCGTTCCAAAACCTGGCGTCTCGTTGAGGTTGTGGAGCGTGCTCCGGTTCTTGGGGGTGCTCAATGATCCAGACCGAAAGTTACCTGCAGGTTGCGGATAACAGCGGTGCGAAGACCGTTCAGTGCATCAAGGTGCTTGGCGGTTCTCACCGTCGTTACGCCGGCATTGGCGACATCATCAAAGTGTCCGTCAAAGACGCAATTCCACGCGGCAAAGCGAAGAAAGGCGAGGTGTACAACGCCGTTGTCGTTCGTACTGCGCATGGTGTTCGCCGTCCCGACGGTTCGCTGATTCGTTTCGACGGCAATGCTGCTGTTTTGCTGAGCGGCAAACTTGAGCCGATCGGTACTCGTATTTTTGGCCCAGTGACGCGCGAGTTGCGTGAACGCTTCATGCGCATCATTTCTCTTGCTCCGGAGGTTCTCTGATGAATCGTCTGCGTACCGGTGACGACGTGATCGTCACGACGGGTCGGGATCGCGGTCGTCGCGGTTCGATCACGAGCATTCGTAAAGATGGTCGCGTAATTGTGGAAGGCCTGAACATGGTCAAGAAGCACGTGCGCCCGAACCCAAACGCCGGGATTCAAGGTGGCATCGAGGAAATCGAAGCGCCTATCCAGGCTTCCAACGTGATGCTGTACAACCCGAAAACGGAAAAGGGCGACAAAGTTTCTTTCCGTGAAGTTGACGGCAAGAAACAGCGTGTCTACCGCTCCACCGGCGAAGTCGTCGGTAGCTGAGGTCTAAGAAATGTCGAATTACCAGACACTCTATCGGGAAAGCCTGAAGTCCAAGCTGCAGGAGCAGTTGGGCTGCAATCCCATGGCGGTGCCAAAGATCACCAAGATCACCCTGAACATGGGCCTCGGCGAAGCAACCACTGACAAGAAGATCATCCAGCACGCCGTGGCGGACATGGAAAAGATCGCAGGTCAGAAGGCCGTTGTGACGCTGTCGCGCAAGTCGGTAGCCGGTTTCAAGATCCGCGATGGTTGGCCGATCGGTGCCAAGGTCACGCTGCGCCGTGAGCGCATGTATGAATTCCTCGAGCGCCTGGTGACGATCGCTCTGCCGCGTATTCGTGATTTCCGGGGGATCAACCCGAAATCATTCGACGGCCGTGGAAACTACAGTTTCGGTGTGACCGAACAGATCATTTTCCCGGAAATTGATTACGACAAGATCGACAAGTTGCGGGGTATGGATATCACCATCACCACCACCGCACGTACCGATGAGGAAGGTCGCGCCCTGCTGGACGCGTTCAACTTCCCCTTCCGTAAGTAAGGACGAGCAAAGACATGGCAAAGAAAAGCATGGTTGCACGGGAAAACAAGCGCGCGAAGCTCGCCGCTCGTTACGCCCAAAAGCGTGCTGCCCTCAAGGCAACGATCAACGACCCGAACACCTCATTTGATGAGCGTTTTGATGCTGTTCAGACGCTGGCTCAAATGCCGCGTGATGGCAGCCCGGTTCGCGGTCAAACGCGTTGCGCCATTACTGGCCGTCCGCACGCTGTGTACAAGCGTTTCGGTCTGTGCCGTAACAAACTCCGCGAACTCGCCATGAAAGGCGAGATTCCGGGTCTCACTCTTTCCAGCTGGTAATACAGGGGATATCGGTAACATGAGTATGACTGATCCCGTCGCGGACATGCTTACACGCATCCGCAACGCACAGCGCACAAATGCAAAAAGCGTTTCGATTCCGTCTTCGACCCTCAAACTTTCGATTCTTGAAGTTCTGAAGGACGAAGGTTATGTCGGCAACTTCAACGTGAGCGGTGAAGGTGCCAAGCGAACCGTCACCGTGGAATTGCGTTATTTCGAAGGCAAACCTGTGATCGAGAAGATCCAGCGTGTGTCCAAGCCGTCGTTGCGGGTGTTCAAGTCCTGCAAGGAACTGCCAAGCGTTCTTGGTGGCCTGGGCGTCGCCATTATCTCCACCTCTAAGGGTGTGGTCGCTGACCGCAAAGCCCGTGAACTCGGTCAGGGCGGTGAAGTGCTCTGCATCGTTTCCTAAGGGGAATCGCAATGTCACGTGTTGCTAAAAAAGAAATTCCACTGCCGAACGGTGTCGAGTTTCGGGCGAATGATCGTGAAGTCACGATCAAAGGCGCAAAGGGCCAATTGCAGATGCAGTTGCACCCGGAAGTTGTCGTCGCCGAAGAAGACAAAGTTCTGCGCATTTCCGTTCAGGATGGCGTCACCAATATGGCGCAAGCCGGAACGGCGCGGGCTCTGCTGGCGAACATGGTTCAGGGTGTGAGCGAAGGCTTCGAACGCAAACTGGAACTGGTCGGTGTGGGTTATCGGGCACAGGCCAAAGGCAAGATTGTCAGCCTGAGTCTCGGTTATTCCCATCCTGTGGACTACGACCTTCCCGAAGGTGTGACGGCAGAAACTCCCACTCAGACCGAAATCGTTCTGAAGGGTGCTGACAAACAACAGCTGGGCCAAGTGGCCGCAGAAATTCGGGCATGGCGTCCGCCGGAGCCTTACAAGGGCAAGGGCATCAAATACGCCGGCGAAAAAATTCGCCGTAAAGAAGCCAAGAAGAAGTAGGTCTCGAGCAGATGAACAAGAAGCAAACGCGCCTGCGCCGCGCTCGTCGCGCCCGGGCCCGCATTTTCGAACAGCGTACAACACGCTTGTGTATTTACCGCACGCCGCGGCACATCTACGCCCAGGTCATTTCCGGCGACGGAAACCAGACGCTAGCAAGTGCTTCGACGGTGGAAAAGGATTTTCGTGGCTCTGCCACAGGAAACGTAGAAGCCGCACAACGTATTGGCGCACTGATCGCCGAGCGGGCTAAAGCCGCTGGTGTGGAAACCGTTGCATTCGATCGTTCAGGTTTTAAATACCACGGTCGGGTCCAAGCACTCGCTGATGCCGCGCGCGAAGCCGGCCTCAAGTTCTAGGAATTACGGAAAAAGTCACAATGGCACGGACTGAAACGGAAAACGGCGATCTCGTCGAAAAACTGGTCGCCATCAACCGCGTGGCCAAGGTGGTCAAGGGCGGGCGTCAGTTTGGCTTCACGGCCCTGACGGTTGTTGGAGACGGCGCTGGTCGCGTTGGCTTTGGCTATGGCAAGGCGCGGGAAGTCCCTGCGGCAATCCAGAAGGCCATGGACCGGGCACGCAAGAACATGGTGAGTGTGAACCTGAAAGGGGACACCATTCATCACCGCGTTCTGGGCAGCCACGGAGCCACGCAGGTTCTGATGCGTCCTGCATCCTCTGGTACGGGCGTTATCGCCGGTGGCGCTATGCGCGCCGTACTGGAAGCCGCAGGTGTATCGAACGTGCTGGCCAAATCCTATGGCTCACGCAACCCGCTGAACATCGTCCGCGCTACGGTTAATGCGCTGACCTCTGTGCACGACCCCGAGTTTATTGCCGCCAAGCGTGGCAAGAAAGTCGCGGATATCGTCGGCGCCGCGTAAGGAATACGAAAATGTCAGACAAACAAGTCCGCATCACCCTGGTACGTAGCCTCAACAAGCGTTTGGCTTCGCACAAGGCGTGTGCAGCAGGTCTGGGCCTGCGCAAGATGCATCAGTCCGTGGTTCGTGAGGCAACTCCCGAAAACATGGGCATGGTGAACAAAATCTCCTATATGTTGAAAGTGGAGTCGGTCTGATGAAACTGAATGACCTCTCTCCAGCTGAAGGCGCTCGCACCGACGCAAAACGTGTTGGTCGTGGCGTTGGTTCAGGTCTGGGTAAAACCGCGGGTCGCGGTGTTAAAGGCCAGAAGGCGCGCAGCGGCGGCTTCCACAAAGTGGGCTTCGAAGGCGGCCAGATGCCGATCTATCGTCGTCTTCCAAAGCGGGGCTTTCACAGTGCCAAATCCGGTTTGCGGGCTGAAGTCGGCACCGGTTTGCTGGCGCGATTTGGTGACAAGACAATCGATGTTGCGGCTTTGAAGGAAGCCGGTCTGATTGCCGGTCATGCAGAACTGGTCAAGATCATCCTCAATGGCGAACTGACGGTAGCAGTTACGGTTTCCGGAATTCCGGTGACGGCTGGTGCACGTAAAGCCATCGAAGCCGCTGGCGGTAAGGTCGAGTAACAATGGCAAAAGCTCCAGCCATGCCTGACTTCGGCCGTTTGCAGGAACTGCGCAATCGCATTTTCTTCCTGCTCGGCGCGCTGTTGGTGTATCGCATCGGGACCTATATTCCGGTTCCGGGAATCGACCCTGCTCAGCTGGAGGCCATGTTCAGCCAACAGAAGGGCACGATTCTCGACCTGGGTATCATGTTCACCGGTGGTGCTCTGGAGCGCTTGTCTATTTTTGCGCTCGGCATCATGCCGTACATCTCGGCGTCCATCATCATGCAGCTGATGACGGCGGTTGTCCCGTCGTTGAAAGAAATGCGGAAAGAGGGCGAGGCCGGCCGGCGTAAGATCACCAAGTACACCCGCTATGGAACACTGGCGCTCGCGACCTTTCAGGCAGTTGGTGCATCGGTTGCGCTGCAGTCCAACAACATTGCGATTCATCCGGGTTTCAGCTTTGTGTTCACGGCGACCATTTCACTGGTCACCGGAACCATGTTCCTGATGTGGCTGGGTGAACAGATCTCCGAGCGCGGTATCGGTAACGGTATTTCGTTGATCATCTTCGTGAGCATCGTCTCCGGCTTGCCTTCTGCTCTTGGCGGAACGGCACAGATGATGAGTGACGGGTCCATTCAGAGCTGGCAGCTGCTGGCGATCGCAGCGCTGACACTAGGCGTAACTGCTCTGGTGGTGTGGGTGGAGCGCGCTCAACGGCGTATTCCTATTCACTACGCCCGCCGTCAGCAGGGCCGTCGCGTCTACGCAGCGCCGGCGCAGCATATGCCGCTGAAGCTCAATATGGCGGGGGTTATCCCACCGATTTTTGCCAGCAGCCTGATCCTGTTCCCGGCGTCGATGGTTCGATTCTTCGGTGAGGAAGGTGGCGGCCTTGTGCAGACGGTGGCGAATACGCTGTCGCCAGGTCAGCCGCTGTACGTTCTGCTGTACACCTTGCTGATTGTATTTTTCTGCTTCTTTTATACGGCCATTGTCTTTGATTCCAAGGACACGGCCGACAACCTGAAGCGGTCCAACGCGTACGTTCCTGGGGTTCGTCCCGGTCGCTCGACTGCCCAATATATCGATAAGGTGCTGACCCGCCTGACGGTATTCGGTGCAGGCTACATTGCTGCCGTGTGCCTCCTGCCGGAATTCATGATTCTGGGTTGGAACGTGCCTTTCTATTTCGGTGGGACATCCCTGTTGATCATCGTGGTTGTGGTCATGGATTTCATGGCGCAGCTGCAAGCCCACATGATGTCGCACCAGTATGACGGCCTCCTCAAAAAGGCCAACCTCAAAGGACAGGGTCGCGCTGGCACTGCGCGCGCCTAATCATCAGGAGTCCGCAAAGTGAAAGTTCGTGCTTCCGTCAAAAAGATTTGCCGCAATTGCAAAGTCGTCAAGCGCAACGGTGTTGTGCGCGTGATTTGCAACTCGGACGCTCGCCACAAGCAGCGTCAGGGATAGGGCTTGATTTGCGACGACCAGTCCAGTTAAAATTCGCGGTTTTCCCGCGCTCTCTCAGTAATTCGGAGATCTAGTCATGGCTCGTATCGCGGGCATTAATGTCCCAGCCAACAAGCACGCGGTTATCGCGTTGCAGTCCATTTACGGTGTTGGTCCTACCCGGGCCAAGGCCATTTGTGCCGGTGCAGGTATTGAACCGGCTCGTAAAATCAAAGAACTGTCGGACGGAGAGGTAGAAGCTCTGCGTACCGAAGTGGGTAAATATTCCGTCGAGGGTGATCTTCGCCGGGAAGTTTCCATGAACATCAAGCGCTTGATGGACCTGGGCTGCTACCGTGGCCTGCGTCATCGTCGCGGTTTGCCTCTCCGCGGACAGCGGACTCGCACCAATGCGCGCACCCGTAAGGGACCTCGTCGTCCCATTAAGCGTTAAAACGGAAAATCGATAGATGGCTCAACCGAAAGCAGCGGTACGTGGCAAGAAGCGCGTTCGCAAAAACATTGCTGAAGGTATCGCACATATTCATGCGACCTTTAACAACACGATCGTCATGATCACCGACCGTCAGGGCAACGCTCTGTCCTGGGCAACCAGCGGTGGTTCGGGTTTCAAAGGCTCACGCAAGAGCACGCCCTTTGCTGCACAGATGGCAGCAGAGAAGGCGGGCGTTGCCGCTCAGGAACATGGCGTGAAGAACCTGGAGGTTCGGGTGAAAGGCCCCGGCCCGGGTCGCGAATCTGCAGTCCGTTCGTTGAATGCGGTCGGTTTCCGCATTACCAACATCACAGATGTTACCCCCATCCCGCATAACGGCTGCCGCCCTCCCAAGCGGCGCCGCGTCTAAGGGCGCATAGAAAATGGCGAAATATACCGGTCCTAAGTGTAAGCAGTCCCGTCGCGTTGGCACGGATCTGTTCCTGAAAAGCCGTGGTCGTAGCCTGGATGGCAAGTGCCGTCTGGACACGCCTCCGGGTCAGCATGGAGCCGCTGCAAAGCGTGCCAAAGCGTCTGACTACAAAACTCAGCTTCGTGAAAAGCAAAAGCTGCGTTACATCTATGGTGTGTTGGAGCGTCAGTTCCGCAACTACTATCGCCGTGCAGCCAAATCCAAAGGCTCGACGGGTGAACTGTTGCTGCAAATGCTCGAATGCCGTCTGGATAACGTGGTCTACCGCATGGGCTTCGCCGGTACACGTGCCGAAGCTCGGCAGCTGGTGTCCCACAAAGCCATCATGGTAAATGGCAAAACAGTCAACATCGCGTCCTATCAGGTGTCCGCAGAAGATGTGGTCGCCGTGCGTGAAAAGGCCAAGAGCCAGCTGCGCATCAAAGAAGCCATGAGCGTAGCTCAGCAAGTTGGCATCAAGGAATGGCTCGAAGTTGACGACAAGAAACTGGAAGGCGTGTTCAAGCGCGTACCAGATCGTGACGAATACCTGGACGACGTGAACGAAAACCTCGTGGTCGAGTTGTACTCGAAGTAATCGACGTTCAAAGAGAGAAACGAAACATGGTCGGAGTTGCCGAACTGCTGGTTCCCAAGGTCACCGCGATCGAGGAAATCGGCC
>JBFIER010000037.1:0-4911 GCA_041603255.1 Oceanococcaceae bacterium
CACGGAGATGGTGATGCCGGGTGACAACGTGAACGTTGTGATCACGCTGATTGCCCCGATCGCGATGGACGAAGGTCTGCGTTTCGCGATTCGTGAAGGCGGCCGCACCGTGGGTGCTGGCGTCGTTGCAAAAATCATCGAATAAGGCCTTGCATTACCCCGGTCAAGGGGTCATAATAGGCGGCTAACGCGAGGGGTGCCCCAAGGGCGCCCCTCTTTTTGTTCTTTAAAGGTTTTGTTTTATGGCTGCAATGAACCAGACGATTCGTATTCGCCTGAAAGCCTTCGATCATCGCCTGATCGATCGCTCCGTTCGCGAAATTGTTGAGACGGCCAAGCGTACCGGTGCCATGGTTAAGGGCCCGATTCCGCTGCCGACTCGTCGTGAGCGTTTCACCATTCTGATTTCGCCGCACGTCAACAAAGACGCGCGTGATCAGTATGAGATCCGCACCCATAAACGTTTGCTCGACATCGTTGAGCCAACGGACAAGACCGTTGATGCTTTGTCGAAGCTGGACCTCGCGGCCGGCGTCGACGTGCAGATTCGCCTGCAGTAATAGCAGGCACTAGCGGGCCTCATGGTGAGGCCTGTCTTTTGGAACTGTTTGAACTACCGCCAGTGTGGCGGCAAGCAAAGAGGCTTAGAAAATGTCAACCGCAATGGTCGCGCGCAAGTGCGGCATGACGCGCATCTTTATGGAATCTGGCGAGTCCGTGCCTGTTACGGTGCTCGAGGTTCTGCCGAATCGCGTTACTGCCATCAAGACCGAAGAAACCGACGGCTACAACGCCGTGCAGGTGACTACCGGCACCAAGAAGACTTCCCATCTGAATAAGGCCGAGCAGGGCTTGTTTGAAAAGACCGGCGTTGCGCCTGGTCGTGGGTTGTGGGAAGTGGGTGCTGCCGAGGGTATCGAGGTCGGTGCCGAGCTGACCGTTACCCAATTCGAAGAGAACAGCCTGGTCGACGTCGTTGGTACGTCCATCGGTAAGGGCTTCGCGGGCACGATCAAGCGTCACCACTTCAGTGGTCAGCGTCAGTCGCACGGTAACTCCCTGTCGCACCGCGTTCCGGGTTCCATTGGTCAGAACCAAACCCCGGGCCGGGTGTTTCCTGGCAAAAAGATGGCGGGTCAGTTGGGTAACACCCGTGTAACCACGCAGAACCTGCGTGTCGTCCGGGTTGATGCTGATCGCAATCTTCTGATGGTGAAGGGTGCTGTGCCGGGTTCCAAGGGTGGCGATGTCATCGTTCGTCCGGCGGTCAAGGCCTAAGGGGATATAGATGGAACTCTCAATGCACATTGGCGACGGTAGCGTATCAGTAGACGATGCGGTGTTCGGCGCTGATTTTTCCGAAGGCCTGGTTCATCAGCTCGTCACCGCGTATCTCGCCGGTGGCCGCTCGGGTACCAAGGGCTCTAAAAGCCGCAGCGATGTTCGTGGTGGTGGGCGCAAGCCCTTCCGTCAGAAGGGGACGGGGCGTGCGCGTGCCGGTACCATCCGCTCGCCAATCTGGCGCGGTGGTGGTCACACCTTCGCTTTCACCAATCGCGATTACTCACAGAAGCTGAATAAGAAGATGTATCGCGCAGGCATGCGCAGCATCCTTTCCGAGCTGAACCGTCAGGGTCGTCTGCGGATCGTTCCCGAGATCGCGCTTCCGGAAGCCAAGACCCGTGCGGTTGCTGCCTGGCTGGGTGGTGTCGCAGAAGGTCGCGTTCTGGTTATCGCTGATGAGATCTCCCGTGAGTTGGCTCTGGGTGGTCGCAACATTCCTAATCTGGCTTTGACCTCGGTTGCCGCCGTTGATCCGGTTGCTCTTGTGGGCGCCGACACCGTCGTGCTGACCCAGGCCGCAGCCACCAAGCTTTCGGAGCGTTTCGCATGAGCAAGCTCACCGCAGAAAAGGCGCTTACGGTCCTGCGTGCGCCTCTCGTCACCGAGAAGACCTCCCGTTTGGCTGATGGTGACAACGTGATCGCTTTTGAAGTGGCCACAAATGCCAACAAGACCCAGATCCGCCGCGCCGTTGAAACGCTGTTCAATGTCAGCGTGACCGGCGTCAGTACGGTTCTGGTCAAAGGCAAGACCAAGCGTTTCGGCAAGTCCATGGGCCGCCGTAGCGATTGGAAAAAAGCCTATGTCCGCCTGGCCGATGGTCAGACGATTGATTTCACCGCCGGTATCGGCGCCTAAGTTCAGGAAGAGAAGATGGCCACACAAAAGGCACGTCCTACCTCCGCTGGTCGCCGCCACGTTATTCGCGTCCTGCGTCCGGAGCTGCACAAAGGCGGCCCGGTTGCTGCGCTAACCGAAGCCAAGAGCAAAACCGGCGGTCGCAACAACAACGGTCGCATCACTACCCGTCATAAGGGTGGTGGTCACAAGCAGAAGTATCGGATTATCGATTTCAAGCGTAACAAGGATGGCGTGCCATCAGTTGTCGAGCGCCTTGAGTATGACCCGAACCGCACCGCGCACATCGCATTGTTAAAGTACGCAGACGGCGAACGGCGCTACATCATTGCGCCCAAAGGCCTGAAGGCTGGCGATGCCGTGCAGTCGGGTGCTACGGCGCCGATTTCCTCCGGGAACTGCATGCCGCTGGCCAATATGCCGGTCGGTTCGACCGTGCACTGCGTGGAGTTGAAGCCAGGCAAGGGTGCGCAAATGATGCGCAGCGCCGGTGCTTCCGCCCAGTTGGTGGCTCGTGAGGGTGGTTTCGCCACGCTGCGGTTGCGCAGCGGCGAAATGCGCAAGGTGCATGCGGATTGTCGCGCGACGATTGGTGAAGTCAGCAACGGCGAGCACAACCTCGAATCTCTTGGCAAAGCTGGTGCTAAACGCTGGCGGGGTGTTCGTCCCACCGTTCGCGGTGTGGCCATGAACCCGGTCGATCACCCGCATGGTGGTGGTGAAGGCCGGACTTCCGGTGGCCGTCATCCGGTGAGCCCATGGGCGATGCCGACCAAGGGTTACCGCACTCGGAATAACAAGCGCACGGACAAGATGATTATCCGTGATCGCCGTCGCAAGTAAGGGTTAAGTCATGCCACGTTCCCTAAAGAAAGGCCCCTTCATTGACGCAAGTCTGTTGAAGAAGGTAGAGGCCGCTCAGGATTCACGCGTCAAGCGTCCGATCAAAACCTGGTCTCGCCGTTCGATGGTTACGCCGGAAATGGTGGGTCTCACCATCGCCGTGCATAACGGTCGTCAGCACATGCCGGTTTATGTGACCGAAAACATGGTCGGCCACAAGCTTGGCGAATTTTCTCCGACGCGGACCTTCAAGGGTCACGCCGGTGACAAGAAGAAGTAAGGGTATTTGAAGAATGTCCACGACTGCCAAACACCGTTACGCCCGTATTTCGGCACAAAAAGCCCGCTTGGTCGCTGACCAGGTTCGCGGTTTGCAGGTTGAGCGCGCACTTGACGTTCTGGCCTACAGTCAGAAGAAAGGTGCAGCTCTGGTCAAGAAGGTTCTTGACTCTGCCATTGCGAATGCTGAAAACAACGACGGCGCCGATATCGATGCGTTGAAGGTAAGCGAGATTTTCGTTGACGAAGCTCCGTCGATGAAACGCGTCAAGCCTCGTGCGAAAGGTCGCGCCGACCGTATCACCAAGCGACTCAGCCACATTACTGTGCGCGTAGCCGAGGTTTAATCATGGGTCAGAAAGTACATCCGGTAGGCTTCCGCCTGGGTATCTCCGCTGAGCACTCCTCACGTTGGTACGCCGAGCGTAGCAAGTACCGTGACAACGTTGAACAGGATTTCCGCATCCGTGAAATGCTGCGCAAGCGTTTGAAAAATGCGTCTTGCAGCCGCATCCAGATCGAGCGTCTGGCCGGTTCCGTTGCCGTCACCATTCACACCGCCCGCCCGGGTATCGTGATTGGGAAAAAAGGCGAGGACATCGACAAGCTGCGTGTAGAGCTGGGCAACATGGTTGGCATGCCGGTCAAGGTGAATGTCGAAGAAATTCGCAAGCCTGAGCTGGATGCTTACCTGGTTGCCGAGAGCGTTGCGCAACAGCTGGAGCGCCGGATCATGTTCCGCCGTGCCATGCGTCGTGCGGTCAGCAATGCCATGCGCCTTGGTGCTGGCGGTATCAAGATCCAAGTCAGCGGTCGTTTGAACGGTGCCGAAATTGCCCGTACCGAATGGTACCGCGAAGGTCGTGTACCGCTTCACACCCTGCGTGCTGACGTGGACTACGGTACGGCTGAAGCTGAAACCACCTACGGAATCATCGGCATCAAGGTGTGGCTGTTCAAGGGTGAAGTTTTTGCCGGCGCCGAAAACGGCGAGACGGCAGCGGCCTGAGGAGTAACCAGAAATGATGCAACCGAAGCGGACCAAGTTCCGCAAGCAACAAAAAGGCCGTAACCGTGGCTTGGCCCAGAACGGCAACAGCGTCGATTTCGGCGAGTTTGGTTTGAAAGCGATGGGCCGTGGCCGCATCACTGCACGCCAAATCGAAGCCGCTCGTCGTGCCATGACTCGTCACATCAAGCGTGGCGGGAAAATCTGGATTCGTATCTTTCCGGACAAACCGATCAGCAAAAAGCCGATCGAAGTTCGTATGGGTAAAGGTAAGGGTAACGTCGAGTATTGGGTCGCACAGATCCAGCCCGGCAAGATGCTTTATGAAATGGAAGGTGTTTCGGAAGAAATCGCACGCGAGGCTTTCCGCCTGGCCGCAGCGAAACTGCCGATCAAAACCGCCTTCATCAATCGGACGGTGATGTGATGGATCTCGCGACTCTGCGTCAACAAGATGCTGCGGGCCTGCGTCAGGAAATCATTTCGCTTCGTCGCGAGCAGATGAACCTGCGCCTGCAGTTGGCTACCGGACAATCGACCAAAACGCATCGCATGCGTGAGGTTCGTCGTGACATTGC
>JBFIER010000038.1:0-2054 GCA_041603255.1 Oceanococcaceae bacterium
CCGCTGCCCCTTGTCCCACACCAGCCAGCCCATGCTGGGCCGCAGGTGCTGCGGGTAGTAGTTGGCGCCCCAAATGATTAGGTTTGCGGCCTTCTCGTGCATCAACCCGAACAGCCACGCGGGCGGCGCGTCAGCGTCCCAGCCCATGAACTCATAGCCCTTGTGCCCGCCGTGGCTGCTGGTACTTGGCGGCTTGCCGTCGCGGCCAATCCCATACGGCGGATCAGTCAGCAGCAGGTCGTGTAAAGGCAGCCCCGGCAGCACCTCGCGGCAATCCCCGTGCCACAGTTCGGCGTCGCCGATGATTACTTTCTCAGCCATTCCACTTCCCGTGATCGGCAGGAACCCAGCAACCAAAGCACTGGCATGGTTCCTGCCGCGCGAATTACAGATAACCGCGAAGGCTATTGCGGATAATCAGAACGGATCGTCATCGAAGTCCGCATCCGGCGCCTGCATGGGTTCTAGCGCCCGCGCTGGCCTTTCAGCCGCACCGCCGAGCATCTGCATGTCGGAGGCGACGATTTCGGTGCTGTAGTGGGTCTGGCCGTCTTTTTCGTACTTGCTGGTTTTAATCCGGCCCTCGACGTACACCGCAGAACCTTTCTTCAAGTATTCGCCGGCAACCTCTGCCAGTTTCCCGAAGGTCGTCACCCGATGCCATTCGGTGTTTTCCTTCTTCTCGCCTGTTGCCTTGTCTGTCCATGCCTCAGTCGTGGCAATGGAAAAACTCGTCACCTGCGCTCCTCCCGACGTATGACGTGTCTCCGGGTCGCGCCCCAGGTTGCCGATCAGAATTGCCTTGTTGATTCCGCGAGCCATCACACTTCCTCCTGTTGCCACAATGTAGCTACGCGCTCCCACTGCGCTTTGTCACACTCCATGCCGAGCGGGCGGTAATTTCCACTATCGCTCCGCGTGAGTTCACGTTCAGACTCAAAAGCCCTGTCCAAATCTCGTTTGATTAAATCTTTCGTGACATCCGGCAACGACCCCCACATCCGAATCAACAAATCGCAAAATTCACTCACCGCGTAGGTTTCCCTGCCCAGGTAGTAGCGAAACGCGCCCAGCCAAAGAGTCAGTTTTTCGTTGTCGGTCATCACGCGGTCTCCATCGTTTTCACCGTGAACCTGTCCACCTGCCTGCCGCCCAGCTTCGCCGCCGCGACCAGCGCAAGAAACTCAACATCGTCCCCACGCCAGCGAACGCCGCGCTTAACATAACCGGCAATCTGTGTTTGTGCAAGCGTCGGTAGGGACAAGAACTTGCGCGCCAGATACACCGCCCGGTCGCGGTACGGCGTGGCCCAATAGGTTCCGCTGAATGCAGCCACTGGCCGGATGGTTTCATCGTCGGCGGGCGGGTCAAGCAGGAAATCGAGAATCCACGCCGTAGCTGCCTGAATCGTGGTCGGCATCGCTTCCGGCAGGCCGCTGCTGCCACGGCGCCTCAGCATTTGTTCGACCTCGGCAGACACCATATCGCGCCCATTTTGTCGCCATGCAAGCTCGCGCTTGGCGTCCGGGGAGACCTCAGGCCCATCGCTGAACCTCCCTACCATTTGAACGCCCCTGTATTCTCCAGGGCTTTGGCGTAACTATCTTCCCGGATCAGAAAATCAATCGACACCCTGAACTGCTGGTGCCCGTTGCTCGGCGGCACCTCACCCCGGATGAACTTCGATTTGGCCGCACGCTCAAAATACTCACGCCATGTGTCCAGGTCAGGTAAATCACCAGACTTCCAGCGTGCATGAATAGCAGCTTTTCGTTTGGATGTCAACTTTCTGCACGGCACGCCCATCGGCAGGTGTTCGTGGTACAGGTCAAGGATTTCGCGGTAAGGCACGCAGTCCACGGGCTTCCTGTCATCGCCAAGGGCTTTGATGGCCTGTTTCAATGCGCGCTCTACACTGCGAAAAAAGTCATTCAGGATTTCGTCTGTTGACATAACTGCATCCTACGGGCAAGCACCACCCCCTTTCCCCTCTGATAGCCCCAACCTAGGCTATTCATGGGCCTCGTGGCCACAGGGTACTCAGGCAACCCGCC